>NZ_JBCNLU010000004.1:0-232477 GCF_039595295.1 Roseateles sp. | reverse complement strand
TCCAGGAAATGGATGCCGGGATGGCGATCGGCCAGGCGCTTGAGCGCCCTCGCCTGCCGGCCTTCGCCGAGGATGGCCAGCACCGCGTGGCCCGGCGCGGATTGCACGAAGGCGCGGATGAGCAGATCCACGCCCTCGGCGTGGGTCAGGCTGGCGACGGTGCCGATCAGGACGTGGTCGTCGGCGAGCTTGAGGCGCTCACGCAGGCTCGGGCCCGGTGCTGCGGGGCGTGGTCGAGGCGTCCAGGGGGGGACGACGCGCGCGGCGCCCAGGTAGATACCCAGGGTGCCCCATTGCTCGCGATTCAGGCAGATGAGACCGTCGAGCAGCTCATGGCGGTTGGGCTCGTAGCCTTCATGCAGCGTGCCGATCCGGACCACGCCGTCGCAGCGCGAAACGGCCTTGCAGGCGGGGCCCAGGTGCCCGTGGGCGACGTCGGCCTGGTGCTTGCGGAGCAGCGCGTCCAGGCGGGCGTCGCGCAGGAGTGGGAAGGGCATGGCGTGCCAGGTGACGCGGGCGGGGACGGAACGGCGCAGACGCGTGCCGGCGCCGACGACGTGCACCTCGTGGCCGGCGGCGGCCTGAGCTTCGGCGAGGTCCAGGGCGTGGCGCTCCGCGTTGCTGCCGGCGTGTGAGAACACGACGTGGAAGATGGTCAGCAGGGAACGGTACGGGCGGGGACTCGGGGACGGCATGCCGGCGAGTCTCCGGCGCGGATGTGGAAGGCGCGTTGACGCTTCATGGAGATTGCGTGGAGCGGGACGGACTTCTGGCCCCTCGCCCGCCTGCGCAAGCGCCAGGCTTGCTCCCTCGCCCGCTTGCGGGAGAGGGAGGGGGAGAGGGTCTTCGAGCTCTCACTAAGTCGCCATGAACGCCCCCGACTCCCCTTCCCAAGATCCAAAGATCAACGCCCGAAGGCTTCGAGGCGCGTCTACCGAGGCTGAGCGCAGCCTGTGGCACTGCCTACGCGCCAAGCGGCTCGACGGACACAAGTTCAGACGCCAGCATCCGGTGAATCGCTATATCGTGGACTTCGTCTGCATGGAGGCGCGATTGATCGTCGAGCTTGACGGAGGGCAGCACTTCGAGCCTGCAAACGTGATGGCGGATGCCGAGCGGACGGCAAAGCTGAAGTCGCTTGGATTCCACGTCATGCGGTTCACCAATCTCGAGGTGCAGCATCAGCGGGAGGCTGTCGTCATGTCCATTCTGGAATGGCTGACTGCGAGGGCGTGCGGAAGACCCTCTCCCCCGCCCTCTCCCGCTCAGCGGGAGAGGGAGCCCTAGGCACCGAGCGCTTTGGCGCGAGGCACTTCTTGCCCCCTCGCCCGCTTGCGGGAGAGGGTGGGGGAGAGGGTCTTCGAGCTCTCACCAAGTCCCCAAGACCGCACCCAAACGTGATGGCAGATGCCGGCTCGAATGGCTGACTGCGGGGGCACGCGGAAGACCCTCTCCCCTGCCCTCTCCCGCAAGCGGGAGAGGGAGTCATTGGCACCGAGCGCCTTGGCGCGAGGCACTCAGCCCTTCCCCCGCCCCCTGAACAGCATCTCGTCCATCACCTTCATATACGCCTTGATCGTCTTCGGATCAGACGCCCCCATCCCCGCGGTGGCCTCGATATCCGGGCCCATCACCGACAGCGTATTCGCCAGCGACACCATCGCGTAATACAGCAGCACCGGCTCCCCCTTGGGCAGATCGCCGCCCTTCTGCGCCGCCTTGATCAGCGGCTTCACCAACTCGAAATGCGGCCTCAGAAAGTGCTGCGCCATCCACGCCTGCCGGTCCCCATCCGGGCTCTCCTCCCGCCGCTGCAGCATGAAGCGGTGCAGATGCGGATGAACGATCGTGAAGTGGAAGTACGCGTTGAACTCCTGCCGCAGCTGCTCCAGCGGGGTCCCGCTGCGCTCCTGCCCGATGAGTTCCTCCCGCGCCCGCTGCAGCGACTCGTAGACATGCGCCGCCACCGCCTGCCACAGCGTCTCCTTGGACTGGAAGTGATAGCTGATCAGCTGATGCGTCAGCCCGCTGCGCTCGGCGATCGTGCGCATGCTCGCCGCCTGGAAGCCGTGCTCGGCGAATTCCTTCAGCGCGGTCTTCAGGATCGCCTGCTTGGTGTCCGTCGAGCGCTGCTGCGCGCGCCGGCCGGTGGTGGTGGGGTCCGATGGGCTCATCGTCGTTGTCATGTCGCGGTCACCCGCAACGATACCTGCGTGAAGACGCCGTCAAGCCGGCTCCGCGTCTCATCCTGAAACACATTAAAACTTGCCGCGTGGCAAAACAAACCAGACACTTCGCCGCGTTTGCCCCTCGAACGGGGGACAAGCACCACCACACCACAACGCACCCAACAGGCACGGGAGGGATGGATATGGCGTTCCATCGACTCGCTCAATTCACCGGCAGGGCCCTGGTCCCCGCCCTTCTAGGCAGCGCGCTGCTGGCCGCCTGCGGCGGCGGTCAGTCCGATGCCGGCCCTGACGGCAAGGCCAGCGCCTCGTCGACCTCGACGGCGGACTCCGCCGCCCGCGCGAAAGCGCAAGGCGGCGACGTCAGCGAGACCGCGCTCACGCCGGTCCGCGCGACCTCCAGCGCCACCGAGCGCGGCGATCTGTCGGCCGACAAGGCCATCGACCACGACGACAACACCCGCTGGGGCAGCGCGTTCTCGGACGATCAACACCTGACCCTGGACTACGGCACCGCGGTCGACATCAGCCGCGTGCAGATCCATTGGGAGAACGCGCACGCGACCAAGTACGCGATCCAGACCTCCGACGACGGCGCCACCTTCACCACCATCAAGACGGTGGAGAACAGCCCCGGCGGCACCGAGAACATCACCGGTCTGGCCGGCCACGGCCGCTACCTGCGCATCCAGGGCCTGGGCCGTTCGACCAACTACGGCTACTCGATCTTCGAGATCCAGGCCTTCACCGGCACGCCGGTCCCGCCGGTCACCACGCCCGAGCAGCCGACCAATCCGGACCAGCCCACCCAACCCACCACGCCCGACGGCGACACCAGCCAGCCCGGCGTGGTGCTCAAGCCGACGGCGGTGGTCGCGTCCAGCGTCGAGAACAACGGCCTGGCCGCCGCCAACGCGGTGGACGGCAACACCTCCACCCGCTGGGCCAGCCAAGCGGAGGACGGCGCCTGGCTGCAGTTCGACTTCGGCGCGCCGGTCAACCTCGGCTACATGAAGCTGGTCTGGGAGAACGCCTACGGCAAGGCCTATCAGATCCAGGTCTCCGACGACGGCAAGACCTGGAAGCTGCTGCGCGACCAGCAGAGCGGCAAGGGCGGCACCGAGGAGTACTACAACCTCGGCGTCAAGACGCGCTACGTGCGCATGCAAGGTCAGACTCGCGCGACGGCCTACGGCTACTCGCTGTTCGAGGTCGAGTTCAAGTCCATCGGCAGCGACAACAGCATCCCGGTCGCGACGACGACACCCTTCCCCGCGCCGGCCAACAACACCGTGGCCGCGCTGTTCCAGCCGCAGGCGCCGATCGAGACGCTGCAGTTCACGCTGCCGGACGGCACGCTGGTCACGCGCTTCGGCCAACGCGGCGTGGGCCGCCACGGCCGCGAGCGCGGCGAAGACTGGAACGAGATCGGCTTCGGCCCCAACGAGACCGTGGACGCCAATGGCAACCCGGTCGACAAGGGTCCGGGCAACTACATGAACTTCGTGGCGAATTACTTCCGCAACCGCACCTGGGGCGTGGAGTTTATCGACAACAGCCGCGTGCCCGGCGTCACCAAGCCGCGCCTGATCGTCAACCAGTACTTCCCGCAGCCGCAGCGCGGCGGCGGCCATTCGTTCTTCCGCCGCATCGACGATCCGCATGTCACCGGCTACGGCTGGATGTCGCCGGGTCAGCTGCTGGACCCGACCACCTACACCGACGGCTTCCGCGACCTGACCTCCTGCCCGGTCGTGCCCAAGCCGCCCGCGAACGCCCTGGCCAAGCCCAACTCGGGCTACGGCGGCGTGATCGGTGCGAACGACGGCTGCTCGGTGGTGCTGGACAACATGCCCGGCCATCAAGACCTGTCGGCCAACGCGGACGGCGTGCTGGTGCCCAACGGCATCAACATCCCGGCGCGCAATCTGAAGCTGGGCGAGGCGATCGAGTTCACCGGCTCCTTCTTCTCCAGCCGCGCCGCTATGGACGCGATCGGGGACAAGGGCGACTTCCGCTACTACACGACCGAGGTGGTCTACGTGATGGGCTCGGGCCTGCAGCCCTGGTACGGAACGCAGCCGCGCCTGAACAGCACGCCGCTGCCGGAGTCGACCTGGTCGGGTGGCCTGGGCTCCGTGTCCTACAACTATTCGGACGAAGGCTTCCGGATGTTCCAGCAGCCCTTCAACAACATCGGCATGCAGAACCTGCAGCGCTTTGTTGAAGGCCGCCGCACGGTGCACAGCAGCTTCGTGACCGGCGCGCACGCGGAAGCCGGCAACGATCCGATGACGTCCATCCAGAACCTGGCCGGACCCCGCTTCAGCGCCACGGCCTGCGTGCAGTGCCACACCAACAACGGCCGCAGCCCGGCGCCGTTCGCGCTGGATCAGCGTCTGGACAAGATGTCCTTCCACGTCGCGGTGCAAGGCGCCGATGGCGCGCTGCGTCCGGATCCGCGCTACGGCTCGGCGATCCAGATGAATGCGATGTCGGCGAGCGGCCAACCGCAGGACTGGGGCAACGGCGTGCGCGTGGTCGGCTTCGACACCCGCAGCATCACCTTGGCCGACGGCACGAAGGTGGAACTTCGCAAGCCCAAGTTCGGCTTCGACGGTCCGGTGCCGCAGCTGTGGTCGGCGCGTCTGGCGCAGCCGATGATCGGCGTGGGTCTGCTGGAGGCGGTGCCCGAGGCCGACATCCTGTCGCGGGTGCGCACGCAGCCGGACGTGGACGGCGTGCTGGGCAAGGCCAACTTCGTGCTCGATCCGGAAACGGGCGAGACGCGTCTGGGCCGCTTCGGCTGGAAGGCCTACAAGGCGAGCGTGCGTCATCAGGCGGCCGCGGCGTTGCTGAACGACATGTCGGTGACCTCGCCGGTGTTCCCGAACCGCAGCTGCTCGACGGACCCGGCCGGTTGCCGCAAGGCGCCGGCACAGAAGGGCATCCAGGAGGCCGATCTGACGGCGCTGACGCAGTACATGCAGCTGCTGGCGGTACCGGCCCAGCGCAGCCTGGCCAGCGGCTTCCCGCGCGGCGTCGCGCCGACGGACGAACACCGCGTCGATGCCGTGCAGGTGCAGGCGGGCCGGAAGGTCTTCGACGCGCTGCGCTGCGCGGCCTGCCACACGGCGGAGATGAAGACCGGCAACACGCACCCGTTCGCGGAACTGCGCAACCAGACCATCCGTCCGTTCACCGATCTGCTGCTGCACGACATGGGTCCGGCGCTGGCGGACAACCTGCCGGAAGGCCAGGCGCAGGGCGCGATGTGGCGGACCTCGCCGCTGTGGGGCATCGGCTACACGGACAAGGTGCAAGCCTCGGTCCCGGTCGGCTACCTGCACGACGGCCGCGCGCGCACGCTGACCGAAGCCATTTTGTGGCACGGCGGCGAGGCCGAGAAGTCGCGTCAGCGCTTCGAGCAGCTGTCCAAGATGGACCGGGACGCGCTGCTGGCTTGGTTGAAGTCGCTGTGATGGGGTGAGCGCATCGGCGCTCCTCGACTGACTGTGAACGCCGCGGCGAGAACCGCGGCGTTTTTCCTTTCAGCCGGAATGAGCACAATGCCCCCCATGAACTTCAACGACCCGCCGCCCGAAGACGCCGAGCTCCCAGGGCTCCTGTCCGACTTGCTGGACCAGGCCGAGCACCCGGACCTCGGCCTCCGGCGGACCGCTTTCGAGCGCCTCTATGAACTCGCGCTCAAGGTCCAGACCAGGATCTCCGCCGCGGTGCCGACGCTGATCGCCGGCCTTGCCGATCCCGATCCGCAGATCGGCGAGAGCGCCGTGTGGGCGCTGCACTACTGCGCCCCCGAAAGCCTGGAACCGCTGATCGCCTGCCTCACCCACCGGGAGGCCTTCGTCCGGGAGCGGGCCGCGCATGCGCTCGGCAACATCGGCGAGGTGGCGCGCGTCGACGGCGCGCCCGCGCTTCAACGCCTGCTCTCCGATCCCGATCAGAGGGTCCGCAAGCGCGCCGCCTGGGCGCTGGGTCTGACCCGCGACAACAGTGAGAGCACACTGGAGCGCCTGGCCACGCTCGTCAGCCAGGGAACGCCAGGCGATGCCGAAGCCGCCTTGCACGCGCTGGGCAACATCGGCAAGACGGCCGGTGCCGGCTCGCTGTCGCGGTATCGGCAGGTGGCGCTCGCCGCGCTCCAACGGCCGGAATCGACGATCCGGCGATGGGCGCTCTATGCGGCGGAGTCGACGGGCTTGGCTCCTCAGGATTGGGCGACGGTGCTGGTGGAGGTGGTCCGACACGACGAATCGGGCGAGGTCCGGGAGGCGGCGCTGTCTGGCTTGAGGGCCGTCGCCTCCATGGTCGATCTGGCCGAAGCGGTCCCGACCTTGCTGTCGCGCTTGGCCGACGCCTCTCGCGAGGCCATGCTGGTCTGCGCGGTGCTCGCGGAGATGCGTCCACGACCGACCGCGGCGATACCGGCTCTGCACGCGATCCTGCCCAACGACGATCTTGTGATCCCCGCCAGTCAAGCGCTGTGGCGCATCGAGGGACGCGCCGACCTGCTGATTCCCGGTCTGCGGCGCGTCTTCCACGACAGCGCGGAAGAAGTCTGCGATCTGATCGCCGAGCTCGGTCCGGCCGCGTCACCGCTGATTCCCGACGTCATCCAGGCGATGGGCGGTGAGTCCTGGGATCTGCAATGGGCGGCCGCCGATGCGCTGCGCGCGATGGCGTCCTCCGATCCGCAGGTCATGCCGCCCTTGCTCAACGCATTGAGCCATCCGAGCCCCATCGTGCAGTCGGCGTCGGCACGCGCGCTGGCTGCCATCGGAGCGCCGGCAGTCGCGCCGCTCAAGCGCCTGCTCGAAGACCGCGCCAGCATGCGCGCGACCTGGGCTGCCTACGCCCTGGGCGACATGGGCCCGATCGCCGCGGCGGCGCTGGACGAGCTGCGCGCCGGCATGCGCTCAGGCGAGACGCCGTTCTGCGGATGTTGTGCCATCGCGGTGGCGTCCATTTCGGGTGGCACCGAGGCGATGCCCTACCTGATCGAGGTCGTTCGCGGCGACGACGCCGACGGCCCCAGGCAGGCCGCGGCCAAGGCGCTTGGCGACATGGGGCCGGCCGCGGTAGCCGCGATCGATGCGTTGGAGGCGCTGCTCGACGACGAAGATGACAGCGACGAGGTCGCCAACGAGATCATTCGGGCGCTTTGGGCCATCCGCGGAGTCCGGCACTGATCCGAGGCGATCCTCAGCGCGCGCGGCGACGACGCCAGGCCAGTCCCGCCAGCGCAGCGCCGGCCAGCAGCAGGCTGCGCGAGTACCAGGGCTAGACGCCCGAAGCCCCGCGGGCCCGACCGGCGCGCTATAGTCGCGCCCGCCGACACCCAGCCATCGCCCGGATCGTCGTTCCTTACCCCAACGATCCACCGCGATGACTCCTTCCAGGCTCCACCGTCTGGGCCTCTGGCTGAGCCCGCTGCTGCTCTGCGCCGGCGCCCAGGCCCATTCTCCCTATCTCAAACCCAACACCTTCAGCGCCGACGCGCAGCGCAGGCATGTGACCGTCGAGGCCTCGTTCGCCGAAGGCGATCTGCGGCCCGACGTGGCGATGAAGTCCGACGGCTTCTTCGTGCTCGGCCCCGACGGCAAGAAGACCCCGCTGACGCCCGCCGCGGTGCTCAAGGACGCGAGCTACCTCGAAGTGCCGCTGGGCGCCGGCGACGGCAGCTACCTGGTGTCCTCCGGCCTGCGCACGGGCCGACTGGCCAAGGGCTTCCTGCGGCAAGGCAAGATCGTCTTCGCCGAGCGGCCGGACGATGCGCAACCGGGCGACCAGCCCATTGAAGTGCGGAGCCTCACCCGCGCCGACGTCTACGTGACCCGGGGCAAGCCCACGCCGGTGGACGTGCAGACCGAGGGCGTCGAGATCCATCCGGTCACGCAGCCCTACGACCTGTATGCGGGAGAGACCGTCACCGTGCGCGTGCGTGAGAACCGCCAGCCCTTGGCGGGAGAGACGCTGACCGTCATCGCCGACGGCCAGAACTACGTCAGCCACAAGCAGGCCGAGCAGGACTTCCAAACCAACGCCGCCGGCGAAGTGAGCTTCAAGCCCAAGACCGCCGGCCTGTACCTGCTGCAGGTGCGCGTGCGCCGCGCCGCGCCCGACAACCCCGCGCTGTGGCTCAGCAACACCGCGACCCTCACCATCGAAGTCCAGCCCCAGCCATGATCACCCGCATCTCTCGCATTGCTTTCAAGCATTCCGTCCTGGCGACCCTCCTGGGTCTGTCGGCCCTGTCCGCCGGCTCGGCGCTGGCCGCGTCGCATTCGAGCACCACCTTCATCGCCGAGCAGGACATCAACGGCGACGGCAAGGTGCTGCTGTCCGAGTTCAAGCTCGGCCGTCAGCTGGAGTTCGTGCGCATCGACTTCAACGCCGACGGCGGGCTGAGCGAGGCCGAGTACCTGGGCGAGTTCGAAGGCCGCCTGATGCAGCGCATCGCCAAGATCGCCGATCCGGAGAAGCGCCGCGAGGAACAGCAGCGCCAGATGCGTCAGGCCAAGGTCCGATTCGGCGTGCTGGACACGGACAAGAACGGCAGCATCAGCCTGGAGGAGTTCATGGCGGCCGGCCAACGCATGTTCGACCTGCACGATCGCAACAAGGACGGCGTGGTCGACGAGATCGACGTCAAGCAGGCCGAGGAAGACCAGAAGGCGGGCAAGACCAGCTTCGTCTCGCCCTGAGCGACGGCCCTTGCTGCGCGTGGCTCCCTCGCCCGCTTGCGGGAGAGGGTGGGGGAGAGGGTCTTCCGTGCCCGGACGAGCCCTCAGGGCGCTGCGGCGACCGGCCGCAGCCGTCCCAGCTGGGCCTGCGCCAGCCGGTGATAGATGGGCACGCTGATCCAGCGCGAGACCAGGCTGGCCAGCAAGGCGGCCGCCATCAGGCTCAGCACCATCGAGTGGCCGTCCACCATCTCCATCACGATGATGAAGGCGGTGACCGGGGCTTGCGTGACCGCCGCGAGGAAGGCCGTCATGCCGATGGCGATCAGCGCCGCCGCGCCTTCCGAGGTGGACGTCAGCTGCGCGATGTCGCTGCCGATGCCCGCCCCGATGGCCAGCGACGGCGCGAAAATCCCGCCCGGCACGCCCGACCACACCGCCAGCCAGGTCGCGACGATGCGCAAGGTCACGTACAGGACCGGCAAGTCCAGGTGGCCTTCCACCAGACGGCGCGTGTACTCGTAGCCGCTGCCGTCGGTCGCGCCCTGGCTGACCCATCCGATGAGCGCGATGGCGATGCCGCAGGCGAAGGCGAAGCGCACGGGGAACCGGGCTTTCCATCGGCTGAATCGGTCGTCCCCGCCCAGCAGGCTGCGTTGCAGCAGTCGCGAGAACACGCCGCCCGCCAGGCCGCAGGCCAGCGCGGTGAGCAGCCCCGGCATCAGATGCGCCCAGGTCAGGTGATCCACGCGCAGGCGACCGAAGTAGTTGGCGTTGCCGAAGACCGAGACCGCCATCAGGCCCGCCAGCACGATGGCGGCGATGATCAGCCCGCTGGTCCGATGCTCGATCTTGCGGGTGAGCTCCTCGATGGCGAACATCACGCCGGCCAGCGGCGCGTTGAACGCAGCGGCGATGCCGGCCGCGCCGCCGGCCACCAGCAGTCCGTCATGGTTCAGGGGCGAGCGGCGCGGCAGCCAGCGCTGCGCGTGCTGCATGACGCCCGCCGCGATCTGCACCGAGGGGCCTTCGCGTCCGATGGCCAGGCCGCCCAGCAGTCCGCCGGACACGAGCAGCAGCTTGGACGCGCTCAGCCGCAGCGACACGAACAGCCCCTGCTGGTCCGCCGGCACGCGCGGCGACAGCGCCGCCATCACCTGCGGGATGCCCGAGCCTCCGGCACCGGGCGCGAAGCGGCGGGTGATCCAGACCAGGGCCGCGGCGCAGCACGGCGTCCACACCAGCGGCGCCCAGGACGACCACGCGCGCATCGCGGCGAAGGCCGTGATCGCCTGATCGCTGACCCAGGTGAACAGGACGACGGCAAGCCCCGCCGCAATCGCGAAGGCCAGGACCACCGCGCGCGACAGCCAGTGCCGCCAGTCGGTGAGGTCCTCGCGCATGGAGGCCAGGAAGTCCGGCTCATGCGCGTCCTGGAGCGCATCCTGGTTCGGGTTCTCGTCGGGCATCGCGCAAGTATCGCGCCGCTGGGCCGAGCACTTTGGCGCGGAGCGCACCGTGCGGCCGGGCCCCGAGGTCCGGGGGGTGGGCCGGACGGCCCCATGTGCGGCCACGTACACTGCTCCGGCGTCGTCGGCCCGCTGAAGCCTGCTCCACCGACGCCGCCGTCCCTCATGCGTGGTGCTCCTCTGATCCGGTCCTGTCGACTTGTCTTGCCCTTGCTGGCAAGCCTGCTGCTCGCGACTGCCCGGCCCACGCACGCGCAAGACGCCCCGCCCCGGTTGCGCAGCGTCGCCGACTCCGCGCTCGGCACCGCCGCCGTCGTGGCGAGCATCCTCCAATACACCCGCTGGCCGACCGAGCCCCAGCCGCTGCAAGCCTGTCTGAGCCGCGGCAGCGCCGAGGCCGCCTCGCTGCGCGCGCAGCTGGCCGGCACCCACGGCCAGCGCCAGATCGTCGTGCAGGACATCGAGGTCGACGACCCCCCGCCCGCGCACTGCGACCTGATCTTCTTCGACGGCTGGACCTTCACCGCCCAGCGCCAGACCTTGCGCGCGCTGAGCCAGCGCCCCGTGCTCAGCCTGGGCCTGGGGCCCGAGTTCTGCTCCGACGGCGGCATGTTCTGCCTTCAGCCGCAGGCCTCCGGCACGCGCTTCGAGGTGAACCTGGACGCGGTCGCCCGCAGCGGCCTGCGCGTGCATCCGCAGGTGCTGCGTCTGGCGCGCCCCCGCCAGGGAGAGCGCACATGAGGGCGATCAGGCCATGAGCGCCGTCACCGCGCCCGCCTCCACCCACAGTCTGCGCGGCCTGCTGCGACGTGGGCAACTGCGCGTCGCACTGGCGGCGCTGCTGGTCGTCGGCTTGGTGCTGACGTTGGGCGCGGCGGTGATGCTGCGGCTGTCCCAACAGCACAGCCTGGAACTGCTGGGCCGTTCGATCGCGTATTCGGTCGAGGCGGCCGTGGTCTTCCGCGACGCCGACAACGCGCGCGTGGTGCTCGCCGATCTGGTCGAGGGCGAGCGCATCGTCAGCGCCCGCATCGAGCTCAAGGACGGCCACATCCTCGCCAGCCATTCACGCGCCGAAACCGGGCGGCTCGGGCAGCACCTGCTCGACCTCTGGGCCGTGCACGCCGAGGCGCCGGTGACCGCGCAAGGCGAGCCCATCGCCCGCGTGCGCCTCCAGGGCGACGCGAGCATGCTGCTGGCCACCATGGGCTGGCTGCTGGTGAGCGTGCTGCTGGGCATGCTGGTCACCGGCTGGGCAGTGGTTCGCGTGTCCAGGCAACAGCTGACCCTGGTGGAGGCGCCGCTGCGCGCGCTGCTGGAGCACACGCGCGACATCCGGCGGAGCCGCGCCTTCGACCGCCGCGTGCCCGGCGCCGCCGTGCGCGAGATTGACGAGCTCGCCGGCGACTTCAACGCCTTGCTCGCCCAGGTGCAGGCACAGGAAGCCGACCTGCGGGATCGGCATGCGCAGCTGGAGATCGCCCATGAGGACCTGGCGCGACGCAGCCGCCACGACGCCCTGACCGGCGCCGCCAACCGCGCCTACTTCGAGCAGCGCGTCACCGAGGCCATCAGCCGTGCGAGCCGCGAGCGGGAGCAGCTCGCGCTGCTGTTCATCGACGCGGACCGCTTCAAGCAGATCAACGACGAGTTGGGCCACGACGCGGGCGATCAAGTGCTGAGCGCCATCGCGCATCGCCTGCGGGCGGGGCTGCGGGAACACGATCTGGTGGGCCGCCTGGGCGGCGATGAGTTCGTGGTCCTGGTGCAACCGCTGCACGACGCCGCGGCGCTGCCGGCGCTGATCGCGCACCTGGAAGACACGGTGTGCCATCCGCTGGACCTGGGTCCGGCGGGCTGGGTGAAGCCCGGCATCAGCGTGGGCACGGCGGTCTTCCCCCGCGATGGCGACAGCGTGACCGCGCTGCTGCGCCGCGCCGATGAATCGATGTACCGGCGCAAACGGGCCCGCAGAGGTCCGGACGCGCCATGACGCCCAAGGAGGTCGCAGTTCATGAAGTTCCCCCGCACAACCTCCCGCTCTTCGCTCAGGTCCTCAGCGCTCATCGGGCGCGAGGTCCTGTCGCTCTCGGAATCGAACGGCCCTGACACGCCCCGGCGGCGTCTGCTGAGCGGCCTGCTCGCGGGCGCCATCGGGGGTCTGGGCGTGATGGCGCTCACGGGATGCCAAACCCCGGCCACGTCCGCCGGCGCGGCAAGACCTGGCACCCTCAACGAGACGCAGCGTCAGGCCTTGCAGCGGCTGGGTTTCCAGCAGGTCGACCAGGGATGGGAGCTCAACCTGTCGATGAGTCTGCTGTTCGACTTCGACTCGGTGCTGCTCCACGGCGCCCAGCGCGCCCAGTTGCAGAAGCTCGGCCAGAGCCTGATCGAGATCGGCATCACTGGCCTGCGTGTCGAGGGCCACACCGACAGCATCGGCAAGGCGGACTACAACCAGCGCCTGTCGCTGCGCCGCGCGGAGGCGGTGGCCCAGGCGCTGCAGGCCTCGGGTTTGCCGTTCACGGACCTGCAGGTGCGAGGCCTGGGGATGGAGCGGCCGATCGCGGACAACGGCTCGGAGGCCGGGCGCGCGCAGAACCGGCGGGTGGCGTTGATCGTGGCGGGGTGAGGCGGATGTGAAGAGGCTCACACCCCCAGAATCGACACCGCCTTCGTATTCAGATACGCCTCCAGCGCCTCCGGGCCGCCCTCGGTGCCGTAGCCCGAGTCCTTGATGCCGCCGAAGGGCATCTCGGGCGACGGCGTGGCCGGCTGGTTGATCCACAGCATCCCGACTTCGACCCGGCGCGACAGCAGATGCGCGTTCTTGATCGAGCGCGTGAAGGCGTAACCCGCCAGACCGAAGGGCAACCGGTTGGCTTCCGTGATCGCGTCCTCGAGCGCATCGAAGCCGCGCACCGCGGCCACCGGACCGAAGGGCTCGTCGTTGAACACCGAAGCGTCCAGCGGCACGTCCGCCAGCACCGTCGGCGCGAAGAAGTTGCCCGCCGATCCGACGCGCTCACCGCCCGTGGCGATCTTGGCGCCGCGCTCGCGCGCCTCGGCCACGACCTTGGACATCGCCGTCACACGTCGCTCATTGGCGAGCGGGCCCAGCGTCGTGCCGTCGGCCAGACCGTCGCCCAGCTTCAGGCTCTGCGCGTGCTTGACCAGCAGCTCGGTGAACTCGTCCTTCAGGCTGTTGTGCACCAGGAAGCGCGTCGGCGAGATGCACACCTGACCCGCGTTGCGGAACTTGGCCGCACCGGCGGCCTTCACCGCCAGCGCCACGTCCGCGTCCTCGGCGACGATCACCGGCGCGTGGCCGCCCAGCTCCATCGTCACGCGCTTCATGTGCTGACCGGCCAGCGCCGCCAGCTGCTTGCCCACCGGCGTCGAGCCGGTGAAGGTCACCTTGCGGATGATCGGATGCGGGATCAGGTAGCTCGAAATTTCGGCCGGGTCGCCGAAGACCAGGCCCACCGTCCCCGCCGGCACGCCCGCATCGACGAAGGTCTGCAACAGCGCGGCGGGCGAGGCCGGGGTCTCCTCCGGCGCCTTCACGAGGAAGGAGCAGCCCGTGGCCAGCGCGGCGCCCAGCTTGCGCACGATCTGGTTGACCGGGAAGTTCCAGGGCGTGAAGGCCGCGACCGGGCCGACCGGCTCCTTCAGCACCAGCTGCTGCGCCGCCAGGTTGCGCGAGGGCACGATGCGGCCGTAGACGCGCAGACCTTCATCGGCGAACCATTCGATGATGCCGGCGCCGGCCAGCACCTCGACCTTGGCTTCCGCCAGCGGCTTACCCTGCTCCTGCGTCAGCAGTCGGGCGATGTCGCCGGCCCGTTCGCGCAGCAGCGCGGCCGCACGACGCATCGTCGCGGCACGCTCATGGGCGGGTACATCGCGCCAGGCCTCGAAGCCCTTCTGCGCCGCGGCCAGCGCACGGTCCAGGTCGGCCTTGGCGGCGTGGGCGACCTTGCCGATGGCTTGGCCGGTCGCGGGATTGCGGACATCGATGGTCTTGCCGCCGGTGGCGTCGACCCATTCATTGGCGATCAGCAGGCGGGTGTCGGGATAGGAAGAGGTCGTCATGGGCGGCATCCTGTTGGCGTTGAGACCCGGAGCGCCGGGCTCCGGATACGGGACAGATGGGCGACGACTCTACCCCCGCTCGCGTGACGACTTCGCCCCATGCGCGACAGTCCCCGTCCCGCATCCGGCCATTGACCGCAGGTCGCCCGCCAGGACCGGGAACGCCGATTGCCGCCCTCGCGGACCCTGACTGGTCACCGCCCGGATGCGCGCCTGCCCGCCCCACTCTCTCCTGCTCTCGACCCGCGCCCTGGTGTGGCGGGTGTTTCTCTGTCTTGCCGTCGCGCTTGCCGTCGGATTCGGCCTCACCGCGCCAGCATTCGCACAGGGCGAGGACGCGGCGCCGGTCGATCCGGCCGAGAAGCTGGAGGCCGCGAGCAAGGACATGGACCAGGTCCGGAAGGCGCTCGGCGACAAGGCGCTCAACGATGAGGGCCTGCAGGCGGCGCGAAGGAAGGCGCAGGACGTGCAGGCGCGTGCCGTGGAGGTGACCGAGGTCTTCCAGCCGGAGCTGGCCGACGCCAACACGCGCCTCGCGCAGTTGGGCGAGCCCCCCGCCGGCGGGAAGGAGCCGCCCGACATCGCCGCCCAGCGCTCGCAATTGCAGAAGCAGGTGTCGACGCTGGACGGTCAGGTCAAGCGGGCGAAGCTGCTGAAGGTCGATGCCGAGCAGGCGATCGCCACGGTCAACGAGGCTCGCCGGCAGCAGCTCGGCGCGCGGCTGACCGAGCGCGCGCCGTCGGTGCTGCAGGCCAGCTTCTGGCAACAGCTCGGCAGGGACCTGGACCGCGACACCGGATCGCTGCGCGCCTTCAACGGCGAGCTGAACGCGCTCGCCCGATCCGTCGCCCCGAGCGCCTGGGCCCTGCTGGCCGGCGCCGTCGTGCTGTGGCTGATCGTCTGCGTGCTGCTGCGCCGCGGCTTGACGCACCTGAGCGCCACCCGCATCCCGCCGGGCCGGCTGCGCCGCTCGCTCCACGCGCTCGGCGAAGTGGCCCTGCGCACGCTGCGGCCCGGGCTCATTGCGCACGGGCTGGTGCTGACGCTGTTCTCCGCCGCGACGCCCAGCACACGCCTGGCGTCCTGGCTGGACACGGCCGAGGCCATTGCCTGGTTCGCCGGCTTCGTCGCGGGCCTGGGGGCGGCGCTGCTGCTTCCCTCGAAGCCCTCTTGGCGACTGCCTCCCATCCCCGACGCCACCGCGAGCCGCCTGGCCTGGCTGCCGCGCGCGCTGGCCTTGGTCTCCGGCCTGGGCTGGCTGGCCAGCCGCACCGCCGCGATGCTCGATGTCGGCGAGGCCACCAGTTGGCTGGTCGATCTGGTCTCGACGCTGCTGCTGATGTTGATCCTCGCGGGTGGTCTGGGGCTGCTGCGTCGGCCCCGCGAGCCCGAGGCCTCGCGCGCGCAAGAGGCGTCCGAGCAGGAGGCCGCCGCGCCGCATCCGATGTGGCTGTCGGTGCTGCACGGCGCGGGCTGGCTGGCGCTGGTGGCCGCCGGGATCGCGCTGCTGATCGGCTTCATCCCGCTGGCGATGTTCGGCATGAATCAGCTTGCCTGGGCGGTGATCGTGCTCAGCACCACCTACCTGCTGACGGTGCTGGTCGACGACCTCTTCATGACGCTGCTCGCGCCCTCGGGGGCGGCCGCGGCTGCGGCGCAGGGGAAGGACGGCAAGGAGGGGAAGGAGAGCGCGCCGTCCAAGGGCGGCGATGCGGCGACCGCCGACCCCCTGCCCTCGCAGCTCGCCCGCGCCCGGGAGCAGGCCGCCGTGCTGCTCTCCGGCCTGTGCCGCGTGCTGGTCGGCTTCTTCGCGCTGGTGCTGCTGCTTGCGCCTTATGGCGAAGGTCCGCTGGACCTGGTCCGCCGTGCGGGCAGCTTGCAGACCGGGCTGTCGATCGGGGAGTTCAGTCTGGCGCCAGCCCTGCTGCTGAAAGCGGCGATGGTGATCGTGCTGGGCATGCTGGCCGTGCGCGTGCTCAAGAACTGGCTGACCGAACGCGTCATGCCGACGACACGGATGGACGCGGGGATGCGCGGCTCCGCGACCACGCTGTTCGGCTACACCGGCACGGTGGCGGTGATTGCCGCGGCGTTGTCGACCGCGGGCTTTGGCCTGGAACGCATCGCGTGGATCGCGAGCGCGCTGTCGGTCGGTATCGGCTTCGGCTTGCAGGCCGTGGTGCAGAACTTCGTCTCCGGCTTGATCCTGCTGGCTGAGCGCCCGGTCAAGGTCGGGGACTGGGTGTCGTTGTCGGGCGTCGAGGGGGACGTGCGTCGCATCAATGTGCGGGCGACCGAGATTCAGATGGGGGACCGCTCCACGGTCATCGTTCCGAATTCGGAGTTCATCACGAAGATCGTGCGCAACGTCACCTATGGGGAGTCGCTGGGGCTGGTGCAGTTCAAGCTGCCGCTGCCGATCGCGACGGACATCAGCCAGGTGCGGGAGATGGTGCTGGCGATCTTCCGCGCGCATCCGGGGGTGTTGCCGTCGCCCGCGCCCAATGTGCAGTTGGACGGCGTGGATGGGACCAATCTGATTCTGAACGCGACAGGGTTCGTGAACTCGCCGCGCGCGGCGTATGGGGTGAAGAGCGATGTGCTGTTTGAGGTGCTCAAGCAGTTGAGGGAGGTCAACGCCTTGCCGTTGGCGGCGGGGCCGGCGCTGCTGGCGGCGCTGACGGGGCAGGGCCCGATACCGCCTCAGGGATCAGCGCCGCGTTGAAGACCCTCTCCCCTGCCCTCTCCCGCAAGCGGGAGAGGGCGTGCACTTCCGCCCTATTGCGCGAGCGGGAGAGCGCGCGGAGTCACCCCCTCGCCCGCTTGCGGGAGAGGGTGGGGGAGAGGGTCTTCGAGCTCTCTCGCAAACCACACGCGCGACGCCCCCAATCCCTCTGAACTGCCCGATTCATGCGGAGCGCCGCGGAAGACCCTCTCCCCTGCCCTCTCCCGCAAGCGGGAGAGGGAGTTCAGGCGCGCGGAGTTAGCCCCTCGCACGCTTGCGCTCTTGCACGTCAGGCCGAGTAGGCCCAGCACGACTCCGCCGGCAACTCGACCCAGTACTCCTGTCCCGGGTCCCGCGCCACATGCCCGAACGCGCGCAGCCTCAGCTCACCCGCTTCAAACAGATACTCCCACCGGTCGCCCAAGTACATCGCCGTCACCAGCTTCGCGCGCACCCGGTTGTCACCCGGACCCTCGGCCACGACCACCCGCTCCAGCCGCACCACGACCTGCGCCGTGTCGCCGACCTTGAGCGCATCCCGGCTCTGCGCCAGCAGCGGCCCGCCCGGCCCTTGCAGACGCAGCGTCCCCGCCCCGACCTGATCGACCTTCGCATCGAAGCGGTTGTTGCTGCCCATGAACTCCGCCGTGTACAGCGTGCGCGGCGCGCCGTAGAGCTCCTGCGGCGTGCCCTCCTGCTCGATGCGGCCGCCCTTGAGCAGCAGGATGCGATCGCTCATCGCCATCGCCTCGGTCTGGTCATGCGTCACGCACAGCGCCGACAGATTCAGCTTCACGATCAACGCCCGCAACCACGCCCGCGCTTCCTCGCGCAGCTTGGCGTCGAGGTTGGACAGCGGCTCGTCCAGCAGGATCACCGGCGGGTTGTAGACCAGCGCCCGCGCGATCGCCACGCGCTGCTGCTGACCGCCCGAGAGCTGGAACGGATACCGCTCGCCCAGATGCCCAAGCCCGAGGTTCTCCAACGCCTGCTGCACCCGCGCCTTCACCTCCGCCTGCGGCACCTTGCGCAGCACCAGGCCGTAACCCACGTTCTGCGCCACCGTGCGGTGCGGCCACAGCGCATAGGACTGGAACACCAGCCCCAGCGAGCGCTGCTCCGCCGGAAGATCCACGCCCTTGGCCGCGTCGAACAGCGGCTGGCCGTCCAGCAGGATGGTCCCTTGCGACGGATGCTCCAAGCCCGCCACCGCGCGCAGCAGGGTCGTCTTGCCGCTGCCCGAGGCGCCCAGCAGCGAGACCACCTCCCCCGCCTTCAGATTGAAAGAGACGCCCCGCAGCACCGGCGTGCTGCCGTAGCCCAGGTGGATGTCGTTGACGCTCAGCTTAGTCATGGAGCTTCACCCCGAAACGCAGTGCCACGGCCAGACCCAGACCGACCATGACGATGTTGATGACGGACAGCGCGGCGACCAGATCGGTCGCGCCCGATGCCCACATGGAGACCAGCAGCGCGCCGATGACCTCGGTCCCCGGCGACAGCAGGTAGACGCCGGTCGAGTACTCGCGCTCGAAGATCAGGAAGACCAGCAGCCAGCTCGACAGCAGCCCGAAGCGCACCAGCGGCAAGGTCACATGGCGGCTCACCTGCGAGGCCGTGGCGCCCACCGTGCGCGCGGCCTCCTCGAGGTCGGGACCGACCTGCATCAGCGCGCTCTGCACCACGCGCTGACCGTAGGCCAGCCAGATCACCGTGTAGGCGATCCAGATCGCGAACATGCTGTTGCGCCACTCCTTGAGCCCAGGCACGAACAGGAACACCCACAGGAAGGCCAGGCCCGCCAGCAGCCCCGGCACGGCGCGCGGCACCAGCACCAGGTAGTCCATCAGCTTGGTCGCCCAGTCGTTGCGGCGATGGCCGGCGAAGCTGATCGCGGTGTAGCAGGCCACCGCCAGCGCGCCGCCGATCACGCCGATGCCCAGTGTGTTGACGATGGCCCGTACCAGGTTGTCCTGGTCGAAGACGTCGCGGTAATGCTGCAGCGTGAAGGCGTCGATCAGGGAGATGCCTTCGCCCCATTGCGAGACGAAGGACCGCATCACGATGCCCGACACCGGCACCAGCACCGTCAGGAACAGCCACAGCAGCACGACCGCGATCGCGATCCAGCGCCAGCCGCCCAGGCGCAGCGGGACTTGCCGTCCGCCCTTGCCCTTGATCGAGATGTACTTGTTGGCGCTGCGCAGCAATCGACGCTGCAGCAGGACCAGCGGGAAAGTGACCAGCACGATCAGCACCGCCACCACCGCCATCAGGTGATAGGACGGGATGCCCAGCTTGCTGGCCAGCTTGTACATGTAGGTGGTGAGCACGAGGTAGCCGTTGGGATCGCCCAGCACCAGCGGCAGGCCGAAGACCTCGAAGCCCAGGAAGAAGATCAGCACGCCGGCGAAGAGGATGGACGGCATCACCATCGGCAGGCTGACGTCGCGCGCCACCCGCAGCGGCGAGGCGCCGGCGATGCGGGCCGCCTCCTCCACGTCGCTGCCCAGATTGCGCAGCGCCGCCGAGGCGTACAGATAGACGTGCGGCACGTGCGTCAGGCCCGCGATGACGGCGATGCCGCCGATGGAGTAGACGTCCCACCATTCCTGCCCGAAGGCCTGGCGCCACCAGATCGTGTACAGGCCGCTGGGACCCGCCGCGACCACGTAGCCCAGGCCCAGCACCACCGCCGACACGAAGATCGGCGTGAGCAGCAACGGCTCGATCCAGCGCCGGCCCGGCAGGTCGGTGCGCACCATCAGGAAGGCCAGCAGCGCGCCCAGCGGCACGGCGATCAGCACCATGCCGCCGGCGATCAGCAGCGAGTTCTTGAGCGCGAACCAGAAGTCCGGGTCGTCGAAGACGAAGCGGTAGGCGTCGAGCGAGACCTGCGGATTCGGCATGAAGAACGGCGCCGACAGCAGGCTCTGGTAGGCGATCATCGCCAGCGGCAGCAGCACCACCAGCACGGTGACGCCGATCACCAGCCAGCGCGTCAGGCCCGGCACGATCGGCCGTCGCCGGCCGACCGGCGCCGGCAGCGCGGGCGGCGGCAAGGTCTTGGAAAGGGACATCGGGAACTCCTGGTTCAGCTCGGGACTTCAGCTCAGACCATCACTTGCGCGCCACGTGCGAGCGCCAGGTCTTGATGAACTCCAGCCGCTTGGTCTGATCCAGGTAGGTCAGCAGCTGCTGGTCGATGGCGATGGGCTTGAGCGATGCGCCCAGCTCCTTCTCCAGCGCGGCGGCGGTCATCTCGCCCTCGACGTCGGTGCGGATGGAATACAGCTCCGACGCGGTCGACAGCGTGGTCTGACCCTTCCTCGACAGCAGGTAGTCCAGCCACAGCTTGGCGGCATTCGGGCTCTTGGCGTTCTTGGAGATGAACGCGACGCGGCTCATCACCAGCGTGTGATCGCGCATCAGCGCGTAGCCGATGTTGTTGTCCTTGCGCGCCCGGGCGTGGGCATAGGACGTGATCATGTTGTAGCCCAGCAGCTGCTCGCCCGAGGAGATGCGCTCCATCATCGTGCTGCTCGAGGACTGCAGCCGCACGCCCGAGGCGCCCAGCGCCTTGACCATGTCCCAGGTGCCCGGCGCGTTGATCGCCACGTCGCGCGACAGGAAGAGGAAGCCCACGCCCGCCTTTTCGATGTCGTAGGTCGTGGCCTTGCCGTTGTATTTGGGATCGGCCAGCAGCTTGGTGAACTCGGCGTGCGTCTTGGGGACCTGGTCCGCGGGCATCAGGCGCTTGTTGTAGACGATGCCCAGCGGCTCGAAGGTCGTGCCGTAGGCCATCTTCTGATAGACCGCCCAGGCCGGCAGCGCCTTGGACTCGGGCGAGTCGTAGGCCATTGCGTAGCCGTCGGCGACCAGCTTGACCGACTGGTCCATGGCCGAGTTCCAGACCACGTCCGCGCTCGCCGTCCCCGCAGCGGTCTCGCTGATGAAGCGGTTGAACAGCTCGTTGCTGTTCATGTCCATGTACTCGACCTTGACGCCGGGAAACAGGGACTCGAACTCCTTGACCAGCGGCTTGCCGGCGGCGGCGTCGGTCGGCGTGTAGACGGTGACCTTGCCCTCCTTGCGGGCGGCGTCGATGACGGCCTGATAGCCGGCGGGATAGCCGGTCGGGACCTGCGCGGCGGCGGGCAGCGCGACGGCCATGGCGGTGATCGCCGCGGCGGCGAGGCAGGTGCGTCGGGTAATGGATCGCATCGGGAGACTCCTTGTTGATCTCAGAGCGCTGGGCTCAGAAGCGGTGCTGGATGCCGAGGCCGAAGCTCGACTGCGAATCGGCATAGCCGTTGTCGTCGCGCGAGACGCTGACCACGCCGCCGGTCTTGGACTTGGCGGTGGAGGCGACGGCGTAGAGGCTGGTGCGCTTGGACAGCTCGTACTTGGCGCGCAGCGCGAAGAGGCGCGGATCGTTGGTGCCGGTGACGCCGCTGTCGATGTTCTGGAAGTACACGACCGGGGTGATGCTCCATTGCGCGGTGGCGGACCAGGTCGCGCCGATCCAGGTCATGGTGCTCTTGAGGTCGGCGCCGCCGGCGGCCAGCTCCTTCTTGTAGCGGCGCTGCGCGACGAAGAACTTCACCGGCTTCAAGTCGTAGGAAGCGGCCAGATGCAGCGCCTTCTCCTTGTCGTAGCTGCCGGCGGTGAGGGTCGAGCCGTTGCGCTGATCGATGACGACGGCGGCCGCGAACGGACCCGCGGTATAGGCACCGGCGACCGAGATGAAGCGGCCGGCCGAGTCGTTGCCGGCGACCTCGCCCAGCGCGTAGGTCGCGCCCAGCTTCACCGGGCCGAAGGTCCCCTGGTACTTGATCAGGTTGGACATGCCGGTGACCATGCCGTCCTTGCGCGCGTTGGTCGCGATCTGGCCGCCCGAGGTCGCCCAGGAGTAGAACGGCGCGTAGCCCATCGGGTCGAAGGGCAGGATGAAGTCGTAGGTCGTGGTGTACGAGCGGCCGGCGACGACGCGGCCGAAGTCGCCCTCCAGGCCGACGTTGGCCTGGCGGCCCCAGTAGGACGAACCCGCGGCGCCGGTGTCGAAGCCGACTTCGGCCTCCAGGTTGAACACGGCCTTCAGGCCGCCGCCCAGGTCCTCGCTGCCGCGCAGGCCCCAGCGCGAGGTGTTCATGCCGCCCGAGGTCACCGAGAAGCGATGGTCGCCCGCCGGGTTCATGTGGTTGCGGTACTCCATCAGCACGTCGGCGATGCCGTAGACGGTGACGCTGCTCTGGGCGAAGGCGGACGGCGCGGCGCTCAGCATGAGCAGGCCGGCGGCCAACAGGGCCGCCTGGACGCGGCGGGTGGAAGGCTTGTTCTGCATCGTGTCTCCTGGGTTCTTGTGGTTGATGTCGATGAGGGAGGACGGGGGCTAGGAAAACTCAGGCGACAGCGGGCCCCGGGACCTGCCGGAAGGAGCAGGTCCGCTGTCGCGGGAATCGAAGGTGAGGGACGGCCGGTTTGACCGTCAGCCGCTAGGACGGCGGCATCAGCCGGGGCGCGGTGGCCCGTGTTCGGCGGCGATGGGCGCCGGGATCGGCGAGCGGATCGGCGAGTTCATCGGCGTAGCCCGAAGCGGACGGCGATCTCGGCGTAGCGCCGGTTCTGATCGTCGATGTAGCGGCGCAGCGCGGCGGCGGTGAGCGCCAGCGGGAACAGGCCGTGGCGGGCGCGGAGCTCGTCGAAGGCCGGGGTCGCCATCATCTGGTCGAAGGTCGAGGTCCAGGCGGCGTAGGCGGCGTCGGAGACCTTGGGGCCGACGTAGAAGCCGCGGATCGCGGGCCAGACGATGTCGACGCCCTGCTCCCGCGCGGTCGGGACGCCGGCCAGGGGACCGGGGAGGCGCTGCTCGGAGAACACGGCCAGCACGCGGAACGGGCCGTTCAGCGGCTGCTTGTCGATGATCTCGGAGACGTCGCCCGAATAGACCTGCACATGGCCACCCTTGAGCGCGGCGATGGCCTCGCCGCCGCCCTCGAAGGCGACGAAGCGCATGGCCTTGTAGTCGACGCCCGCGGCGGTCGCGACCAGCGCGGCTTTGACCCAGTCCTGGCTGCCGATGGTGCCGCCGGCAGCGAAGCTGATCCGGCCCGGGTCGGCCTTGAGCGCGGTGAGCAGTTCGGGCAGCGTCTTCCACGGCGAGGAGCGGCTGACCAGCACGACGCCGTAGTCCATACCCACGGCCGCGACCCAGCGCACGTCGTCGACGGTGTGCTTGCCGAAGCGGCCGTTGGCGAGGTTGAGCAGCGAGCCGCTGGAGAAGGCCACCAGGGTCTGCGACTCGGCGGGACGGCGGGTGACGATGGCGTCGTAGGCGATGGCGCCGACGCCGCCGGGCATGTAGCTGATGGGCATGGGCTGGCGCGTCACACCGGCCTGGAGCAGCGCGGCGCGGGCCAGCTTGCAGGACTGGTCGAAGCCGCCGCCGGGCTTGGCCGGGGCGATGCATTCGGCGGTCGCGATGGCGGACGCGTTTGGCGTGCCGGTCGCTGCCGATGATGTCGTGGGGTGCGCTGTGCCAAGCGTCGCCGATGACGTCGTGGCCGGAGCCGCGGCGTGTGTGGCGGCTGGCGACGTGGCGCTGGGCGGTCGCGCTGATCCCGCCAGTACCGTCGCCCCGCAGAGCTGCATCAACAGCCCGATCAGGATGGTTCGCATGTTTGTCTCCTCGCGGTGATCTGTATCGCCGTGCGGTCGTCCTCGGAGTTGATCCGGGGGCGCCGATCGGTCGCTCGTCACCTGCTTGATCCGGACTCTAAGAAGCCTGTGCTTTCAGTCGCCTTTCAGGCGCTCTCGCTGGCACGTGGCCTCGGGTTAACCCCGTTCGCGCTTGCGGAAGCGCGCTCGGGGTTACCCCCTCTCCCGCAAGCGGGAGAGGGAGTTCAAGCGCGCGGATTGCCCCTCGCCCGCTTGCGGGAGAGGGGTTGGGGTGAGGGCCGGGGCAGACAGCGAGCACCGTTCGAAGGGATTGGGGCTCTGGTGTGCCACCGCCCTCACCCCAACCCCTCTCCCACTTCATGGGAGAGGGGCTCCAGAGCGCCGTCTAGAGGGATTCGCAAGGTCACCGCCGTCCCGCGCTCTCGCCCATCGTGATGGATCTGCGCCGCCGTCACCGCCATCCCCCCGCCATGCCGCTGCGCGATCGCGCGCACGATGGCCAGCCCCAAGCCCGAGCCCGGCAGATCCACGTTGCGCCCGCGGAAGAACCGCTCCCCCACCCGCGCCCGCTCATCCGCCGGAATCCCCGGCCCATCGTCGACCACCCGCAGCATCGCGTGCTGCCCGTCCTCGTCGACCTGCACCGTCACTTGCCCGCCCGACGGCGTGTAGCGCAGCGCGTTATGCAGCAGGTTGAGCAGCGCCTCCCGCAACTGCCCCCCGTTCCCCGACACGATCACCTCGCGCTCCGCCCGCTCCAGCCCCAGGTCCACGCCCTGCTCCCTGGCCAGCGGCCACGACTCCCGCGCGCACCGGTCCGCCAGCGCATTCAGATCCAGCGGCGCGGTCGAGAACTCCGCCGTGTCGGCCCGGGCCAGCGCCAGCATCTGGTTGGTCCGGCGCACCGTGTCGTCGATCTGCCGCTTGAGCGCCGCCAGCGCCTCCGCCTGCCGCTGGGGATCTCGCTCGCGCCGCGCATAGCCGACCATGGTGGCCAACGTCGCCAGCGGCGTGCGCAGCTGATGCGAGGCGTCATCCACGAAGCGCCGCCGCCCGTCGATCAGATCGCGCTGCCGCTGCAGATGGTGGTTGATCGCCCGCACCAGCGGCGCCGCATCGGCGGGCACCTGCGTCTCGTCCACCGGCGACAGATCGTCGTCGGCGCGGGCCTCCACCTCGCGCCGCAGCCGGTCCAGCGGCCGCAGCGCCCAGCCGATCACCAGCGCCAGCGTCGCGGTGACGATGGCGACGGTGAGCAGATCCCGCCACACCGCCTGCATCAGCAGCGCCCGCGAGAACGCGTTGCGCGAGTTCGTGCTCTCCGCCACCTGAATGATCATCCGGCGGCCCGGCTTGTCGGCATCCAGTTCGCGCGCCCAGGCGCCCACCCGCACCGGCGCGCCGAAGTACTCGGCATCGATGAATCGCGGCACCCCGGTCTGCAGGCGCTCGGGCGGCAGCGGCAGGCCGGCGTTGCCGATCTCCACCAGGCCGTCCTCGGTGCTGACGCGGAAGTACACCTGCCCGCTGGCGGTGAGCTCGAAGAACTCCAGCATCCGATACGGCAGCTCGACGGACAGACCGCCCGTCTCGGTCGAGACGTTGCTGTCGATGGCCTTGATCGCGCCCAGCAGCGAGCGGTCGTAGGCCGAGTTCGCCGCCTGCAGCGCCGTGCCCCAGGTCAGCGCGAGCTCGATGCCGACGGTCGCCAGCATCACCGGCAGCACCAGGGTCAGCAGCGTGCGGCGGACGCTCTGGCGATGCCAGTGGGCGGGACGCAGCCAGGGCCACACGCGATCGCGCCAGGATCGGCGCGCCACCGCCGCCCGCGGGTCGGCCCGCGCTTCGCCGCCGGTCTCGACGTTCTGGCTCACGTCGCGTCCTTCACGCGGCGCCGTCGCTCATGTCGCCTCCAGCACATAGCCCAGCCCGCGCAGCGTGGTGATGCGGACCTTGCCCGTCTCCAGGCGGCGCCGCAGCCGGTGCACCAGCACCTCGACGGCTTCCGGCCGGACATCCTGCTCGTCGGAGAACAGACGCTCCAGGATTTCCTGCTTGGACAGGGGTTCGCCGCTGTGCTGGATCAGCGTGCGCAGCACCGCGTGCTCGCGCGGCGACAGTGCCAGCGGCTCGCGGTCGAGGGTGAATTGCTTGGCAGCCGCGTCGTAGACCAGCGGTCCGCAGGCGAAGCGCGGCTGGTCGCGGCCGCGCGAGCGCCGGATCAGCGCGACCAGACGGGCTTCGAGTTCCTGCAGCTCGAAGGGCTTGGCGAGGAAGTCGTCGGCGCCTTCATGCAGGGTGCTGACGCGTTCCATCAGCGAGTCGCGCGCGGTCAGCACCAGCACGGGCACGCGCGAGTCGGCGTCGCGCAGGCGGGCCAGCACCTCGTGACCGCCCAGGCCCGGGAGGCCGAGGTCCAGGATCATCGCGTCGTAGCGCGTGGCGCCGAGCTGGCCGAGCACGAGACGGCCGTCGTCGACCCAATCGACGACGAAGTCGTTCTGGGCGAGCGCCTTCACCAGCCAATCGGCCAGCGGTTTTTCGTCTTCGACAAGCAGGATCCGCATGGCGCGCGATGCTAGCGCGCGGCCGTACGGCGTCTCCTAGGTCATTTCCACAATGGCCGAGGACGCTCGCCGACCCTCTCCCCCGCCCTCTCCCGCCGTGCGGGAGAGGGAGTGAACCGCCCCATTTGCCCCGACCCTGCCCGACCCGCCCCTCGCAACCGCATCAATGGCCCGACCCGGTCAACCTGCCCCTCGCCCGCTTGCGGGAGAGGGGTTGGGGAGAGGGCCGTCGCAGGCAGCGAGCCTCACGCCCACCCCGCCTCACGCCACCATCCCCCGCAACGCATTGAACAGCTTCCTCGGCTGCAGCGGTTTGAACAGCACCGTATGCCCGCTCTCGGTGGCCCGCCTGAGCTCCTCCCGACTCGTATCCCCGGTGACGAGGATCGCCGGCACATCGCTCCCGCACAGCTGCCTCACGGCCCGAATCGCCGCGATCCCATCCGGCCCATCCCCCAGATGCAGATCCGAAAGAATCAGATCCGGCGGCACGCCGCGCTGCCGCACCACCGCCTCGGCCTCGGCCGCCGTGGCCGCCACGGTCGCCTCATACCCCCACTCCTCCAGCAGCAGGTGCAGCCCGACCCGGATCGGCTCCTCGTCATCGATGACCAGCACCGACCTGGGCTCGATCACCGGCATCGGCACCGTGTCCGCGGCGACCGCGAAGTCCTGGATCTCCGGCGATCCCCCCACCGGGATGCTCAAGCGGAACATCGTCCCCTTGCCCGGCCGCGAGGCCACCATCAGGCGATACCCCAGCAGCTGCGCCAGCCGCTTGACGATCGCCAGGCCCATGCCCAGGCCCTGTGTGCGACTCCGCTCGCTCTGCCCGATCTGATAGAACTCCGCGAATATCCGCGGCAGGTCGGCCGAGCGTATGCCGATGCCCGTGTCCCAGACCTCCAGATTGATGTGGGTCGCGGTCGACCTCGCCACCACCACGACGCCGCCCTGCTCGCTGTACTTGATCGCGTTCTGGATCAGGTTGCCGAGGATGCGCTCCAGCAGTTGCGGATCGCTGGTCACCGACTTCCCGCCCGGCGAGAAGCGCAAGCCCAGCCCGTTCGCCTCGGCCTGTCCCGCGTAATGCATGTGCAGTCGCCGGAACAGATCCCGCAGCGGGAACTGCTGCAGATTCGGCTCGACCGTGCCGGCGTCCAGCCGGGAGATGTCCAGCATCGCGTTGAAGGACCGCTCCAGCCCCTCGATGGAGCGCATCACGTTGCGGATGAGCGGCTCCTCCTCGGTGCCCTGGAGGCGGCGCTCCAGGCTGGCAGCGAACAGCCCCAGCGCATGCACCGGCTGGCGCAGGTCGTGGCTGGCGATGGCCAGGAAGCGGCTTTTCTCCTGATCGGCGCGGATGGCGCCGTCGCGCTCCTGCTCCAGCGTGCTGACCTGCAGGTCCTGCTCCATCGCGCCGCGCTTGGCGCGCTGCCAGCGGTGATGCTCCAGCAGCGCGAGCCCGCCGATGACGGCCGCCGCGGTGAACCAGATCGGCCCGGCGCCTGGCCGCGCCGCCGGATCCATCAAGCGCGCAATGCCTTCGGACACCGGCAGCAAGGCGATGAACGCCGACCCGCGCCCCATGGGCGCGAGCAGTACCCCCACCACCGCCGCCGTGGCCGCCAGCAGCGGCCCGGTCAGCACGCCGCGCGAGCCGGGGGACTCCGCCAGCCACGGGTGCAGGCACATCAGCAGCAGGCAGCCGGCGCCTTGCAGCATCAGCAGGCGATGGCCCTCGCGATCGCTCAGCGAGGCCCGCGCACCCGGTCGATCCAGGTGCAGCGACAGCGAGCGCGCGGTGAACACGCAACCCAGCGCCAGGGCCAACACGCCGACGATCCAGGCCACCAGCCCCGGCGTCAGATCGGCCCGGACCAGCGCCGACACCAGCGGCACCGCGACCGCGATCAGCAGCCAGGGCCAGTGCGCCCAAGCCTCGTCGAAGCCGGCGTCCTGCAGGCGGCGCGCGATGGCCCGACGCTCGCGGCGTCGGCCTTCCAGAAGGTCTTCCTCGGCATCGTGGCCGGCGCCGACCACGGCGACGAAGCGGCTCCCGATGCGCGAGGCGCCGGTGCGCCGGGGGCGTTTGGGTCCGGAAGGCGGTGCGGCCGCGGGCGCCGCGCCAGGCGCGCGCGGCGCGGAGGCCGGGTCGACGATCTGAGCGCTGAAGCCCTCGCCGGACGAGGTAGCGGATGCGACGGGACCGGAAATGTCGCTGGCAGGAACGGACATGGCCGACGGACCGGCGCCCCGGGCCGCGCCGGACGCGTCAACGCCGCTGGAGGCGGCGCCCGCCTCCAGCATGCGTTCATCGGTCAGGATCTCGGTCGCCGGGAAGCCGCTGGCGGCCCCGGTGTCGGGGTCCGGTCGGTGGACCGCCATCCGCTCAGCGGAACAGGCTGATCATGTGCGAGCGGGACTTCACGTCCAGCGCCAGCAGCAGCGAGGACACGTAGTTCTTCACCGTGCCGAGCGACAGCTGGGTGGAGTTGCTGATCTCCTGATTGCTGCAGCCCGACAGGACCAGCTCCAAGATCTCCAGGTGCCGCGGGCCGAGCTCGGCGACGCGGTCATACATGGCCGAGGACGGGAAGCGCGGGAACAGCGTGCCCGACTGCGCCGGGCGGTGCCGGGGACCGTCGGCCAGCAGCGCGCGCAGGGTGCTGCGCATCTCCGCCATCAGCGCGCCCTTGGGCAGGTAGCCGACGGCGCCCAGCGCCCGGGCCTGCCGCACGACGAATTCGTCCTGCGTGCCGCTGAACACGACCACGCGGGCGTCCGGGTAAGCCTCCATGAACTGCCGCAGCCCTTGCAGGCCCTTGCAGTCGCCCAGGTTCAGATCGAGCAGCACGGCGTCCACCGCGTCCTGCTCCCCATAGGCCTGCAGCCCTTCCTGCAGCGACGACGCCTCGACCCATTGGATGTCGATCTCGTCCAGCGTCTGGTAGAGCGTGCGGATTCCCGCGCGCACCAATTCGTGATCGTCGACCAGCAACACCCGGCGCTTCACCGCCGGCATCGCATAGCCGCCACTTCCCACCGCCTCGAAGGAACGGGCAACGGACACTGCTTCCATAGGGCCTCCCTGATTCGACTGACCGCTTCTCTCCGGCGCGGTCGTCGTGAACCCCTTACTGCTTGCCGGAGAAGGCCCGGATGATAGGCCGATGGTCACTTGCGTCGCCCCCTCTCTAGGGGGAACCCGTAGGAGGGACCCTGGAAACACTTGTGTCCAGAAGTTGCAAGTTCAGCTTGTCACGACCCTGACGTATTTTTGGCGGTGCTTTGAGGGCTGCCGGCACTGTCAAGTAGGTGCGGACGCCCGAAGTTGTGGCGGTGGCTGACTTGTTTGTGTCAGGTCCCCGCCAGCTTCGCGACAAGCTCGCTTCCTAGAATCGCGCAATTGTTTCCGCCATGCATCGCTCAGCCCGACCCCGCTCACCCTCCCATGGAACCGCCCTGGCGGTGGCCGCGGCCGCTGTCGCGTTGGCGCTGGGCGCCGCGCCGGCTCATGCCGCTGGCAGCCTGGTCCTGATGGACGCGCCGCCCGCCGAGTCCAGCCTGTCGGCCGGGGTCTCGACGCGCAGCTGGCCGTCCGCGCCCGGTGGGCGTGCACGCAGCAATGACCTGCTGCCGGCGTTCGAGTACTTGAACCCCAACGGCGCTTTCGTCTCCACCGACCTGGGCGTCGGCTGGAACCTGGTGCCGCTGCTGGCCAGCGCCGAGACGGCCAAGACCTGGCAGATCGGGGCGCGGCTCTGGCCACAGTTCGGACGCCCCAGCCGGGTGACACCCAAAGGGGTGGACCGGCTGGGCTCGCGGGTGACCACCGAGGCCTTCGCCAACGTGCAGGCGACCGACTGGCTGGTGCTGCAATCGGGTGCGTCCTGGGGCAGCGGACGGCGCCACGACGGCGCGCAGTTGGAGATCGGCGCCACCTCCGGCATCCCCATCGGGGACGACCTCATCGCGGTGACCGTCGCCGGCACCGCGGCCAACGCCGCCCACCTGCGCAGCAGCTACGGCATCGGTCCCGCCGAGTCCCGCGCCAGCGGATTGCCCGTCTGGCGGCCGAACGCCGGCTGGATGGACTGGAGCATCGCCCTGAGCGGCGAGCACAAGTTCAACTCGCGCTGGTCCGTCAGCGGCCAGTGGCTCAACGCGCGGCTGGTCGGCGACGCCGCGCACTCGCCGCTGACGCAATCCCGCTCGCAGCAGAGCTTCAGTCTCAGCCTCTGGCACAAGTTCTGAGCCCGGGCCGCTCTCTCTCCCCGTCGTCCGCCCCTCTGACCCGCCACGTCGCCCCCATGCATCGCGTCCTCCTCATCGCCGTCCCGCTGTTCGGGCTCTGCATCGCGCTCGAATGGCTGTGGGGCCGGCTCAAGGGCCGCGACAACTACCGGCTGGCCGATTCGCTGAGCAGCCTCAGCCAGGGCCTGATGAGCCTGGCGGTGGCGGCCGTCACGCCGCTGTTCCAGAACGGGCTCTATCTGATGGCGCAGCCCCACATCGCGCTGGTCTCGCCCTCGGTGTGGGACGGCTGCTGGGGCTTCGTCGTGGCCATCGTGCTCTACGACTTCTGCGATTACTGGTTGCACCGCGTCAGTCATGAGAGCGCCCTCTTCTGGGCGGCTCACACCGTCCATCATCAGAGCGAGCATTTCAATCTCACCACCGCCTTGCGCCAGGAGAGTTTCTACGCGGTGATGGGCACGCCCTTCTTCCTGCCCATGGCCTTGCTCGGCATCCCGGCCGAGCAATACGCCGCGGCGGGGCTGTTCGTGCTGCTGTACCAGTTCTGGATCCACACCGAGCACGTGGGCCGGCTGGGCTGGCTGGACCGGATTTTCTCGACGCCCTCCAACCATCGCGTCCACCACGCGGTCAATCCGGGCTATCTGGACAAGAACTACGGCGCGGTGCTGGTGATCTGGGACCGGATGTTCGGCACCTTCGTCGAGGAATCCGAACCCTGCGTCTATGGGACGGTGAAGCCGCTGCACAGCTGGAATCCGCTGTTCGCGGTCGGGCAGTTCTACGGGGAGCTGTTCCAGCGGATGCGGGCGACGCCACGCTGGAGCGACAAGCTCAAGGTGCTGTTCAAGTCGCCGGGCTGGGCACCGCCGGGCTTGAGCTTCAACGCCGAGCCCGATGCCGAGCGGCTGCGCCAGCCCCGCTTCGATCCGCCGACGCGGCCGCTGGACCGGTGGCGCGCACTGGGGCTTTTCCTGGTCACGGCCGCCGCGGCCGGCGCGTGGATGGGCCAGAGCGACGACCTGGGCGAGGCTCGGAACCTCGTGGCCGCGGCAGTGGTGGTGGCGGGCTTGTATGGCGTCGGTGCGCTGTTGTCGCGCCGGGGCGGCTGGCCCATCCTCGTGATCGGGCTGGCGCTCAACGCGGCCTTGCTCACCGTGATGTGGTGAGGCCCCGCTCGAGCCCCGAGCGGACTCAGCGCCGGGTGCCGGGCTTGGGCGACGAGGGGCCCTCGACCTCGATGGATTCGCGCAAGTTGTCCGCGACTTCCTGCAGCTGCACCAGCGTCGCCTGACGCGCGCCCAGCGGATCCTTGTCGCGGATTGCGTCGAGGATGGCCTCATGGCGGGGCAAGGCGCGCTCATGCGCGTTGGGCTGCTTGCCGCTGATCAGGATGGACTCGCGCAGCGCCATCGACAGCATGTTGCCGATGTAGGCGACCAGATCGTTGTTGGTCGCCTCGGCGATGTGGCGGTGGAACGCGAGGTCCGGCTCCAGCATCTGCTCGATGCTGCCGGCCTGGGCCATCAGCGCATAGTCCTGCGCGATGCGGCTGACCTGCTCGTCGGTGGCGGCACGGGCGGCCAGCGCGGCGGCGGCGGGCTCGAAGATGCGCCGCACGTCCATCAGCGTGGCCTGGAACTCGCGCTGCGGCTTGGCGGAGATCAACCAGCACAGCACGTCGGGATCGAGCAGATGCCACTCGGTACGCGGCCGCACGATCGCGCCGGAGCGCTGACGCGACACGATCAGCCCCTTGGCCGCGAGCACCCGGATGGCCTCCCGCAGCACCGGTCGGCTGACGTCGTAGCGATCCAGCAGCTGGGACTCGGCGGGCAAGCGATCACCCGGCTTGAACTCCCCAGCGACGATCGCCAGCCCCAGCTCCCCGACGATGCGGGTGTGCATGCTCTTGCTCTCCGTGTCGCGAGAGCGGGCGCTGTAGGTCGACGAAGGAGGGAGCGGGGTCATGGGGGCGGGAGCCTAACACCACTTGGGACGGCTCATCCTCCATGAGGGACCGCAAGAGGACATGCGTCCACTCTAGACACCGGTTCCCCGCTCCGCCATGACTTGAACCAGTGAGGCTTCGCCCGGATCCGCCTGGATCTTGCAATCCGCTGACTGGTTCCTGGAAGCGGCATCCACCTGCGCCGCCAGATGCAGATTCACCCGCACCGCCGTCCACGCGGCGCGGCCCTGCGCATAGAGCCGCCCGTTCGCCGCCTCCACGATCTCGTGCTCGCCCCACACGCCGCGCTCACCGAGCTCCGGCACCGCGTCGACGATCGCCTGCGCGGCCCTGGTGTGGGCGGCGTCGTTCGAATCCGCCCGTCCGCGCTCGCACAGCCACTCGCTGTCGCGCGCGTAGTCGACGCGGCCATGACCGCGCGGCAGCTCAGGCTCGACCAGATCCGCCGCATGCACCGACGCATGGTCGCCGTAACCCAGCGACGGCATGCCGCCCAGACGCCGATGCAGTTCCCGCTCCAGGATGGGCAGTCGACTGCCGATCGCCGCCTGGGCGCCATTCGCCCCGCGCGGCTGCGCCGGAAAGCTGTTGCCCATCACCACCAGTCGCGAGGACGGACTCGCGGTCCACAATTGGTCCAGCATGTCCCGCGCGATGCCCGCGCAGCCCAGCAGCCAATCGCGCTCGATGCCCAGGTCCACCATCACCACGGCGCGCTCCGGCGTCTTCATGGTCCGCAGCGCCGCCAGCACCGGCTCGAGCCGCGCCCAGCGCCCGCGCACCCGGAACACCACCAGCCCGAAGTCCTCCTCGATCGCGCGGGCCTGACGCGCCGTCTCCCGCTCCGCCTCGCGATCGACCACCCGGCCCACACGATGCTCCGCCAGCTGCACCACCGGCACCGCCTGCCGGCATCCGGCCGCGAACTCGCGCCAGGCGCGAAACCCGTCCGACGGATCCAGCAGACGCGGCAGCAGCTCATCGCGATCGCCACCTCGCTCGTTGGAGGGCGGCAGCTCGATCAGATGCGGCAAGCCCTGCATCACCTCGGCGGCGCGACGCGCGGCGCGCTTCAGATCCGGCGGTCCGTCGGGCAGCGCCATCAAGCTCATCAGCGGCAGCATCCGCGACTTGCGCAGCTTGTCCAGCTCCCGCAACGCGCGCAGCTCGGGCGGTCGCGTGCGCAGCGCCGGGAAATAGACGATGTCCTCCAAGGGCCAGTCGATCATCGGAATCCTCTCTCGCCGAGAACCGCTCCCGCAGCCTCGACCCTGGTCGGTGCCGGTCGCCCCGCGCGACCCGCTGCGCGCAGGCTAGGAACAGCGCCCGCGCAATGCCATGGGGCGCTTTGACGAAGGTCAGAGAAATCGCATGTCGCCGCCTGTCGCCGGCTTTGTATGTCCGTGTATCGAGGCCGCGCTCGCCGACATCGCGATGCGAATCGACCCGCTAGCCGACAAGCCACGGATACACGCGACGGGTCCACTGGCTTCCGTTCCCTCCACCACATCCGACCACCACCGCTCTCCGCGAGGCCGCCATGACTCTCCGATCCGACCGCGATCACGCCCCTTCCTCCGACCTCTCTTGGGATGCCGATGCCGGCACCGCCACTCGCCATGCCGCGCTTCCCCGCCGCGGCTTCCTCGGCATGGGCGCAGGCGCGCTGGCCGGTGCGGCGCTGACGCTAGGCGGACTGGCGCCGACCTGGGCGCGCGCGGCGGCCTCAGGCGATTCCGCAGGCAGCGGCGGCGGCGCAAACGCAACGAGTGACACGAGTGGCCGCATCACGATCGCCGCCGCCTTCGGCACGCTCAAGCACATCGATGCCGGCGAACTGCGCGTCGGCTATGTCGAGGCCGGCCCCGCCGACGGCCCGCCGGTGTTGCTGCTGCACGGCTGGCCTTACGACGTCCACACTTACGAGGAGGTCACCCCGCTGCTGGCCTCGGCCGGCTATCGCGTGATCGTCCCCTACGCGCGCGGCTACGGCACGACGCGTTTCCTGTCGGCGAGCACGGTCCGCAACGGTCAGCAAGGCGCGCTGGCGCAGGACACGATCGCGCTGATGGATGCGTTGCGCATGCCCAAGGCCATCGTCGCCGGCTGCGACTGGGGCGCGCGAACGGCGGGCATCCTCGCGGCCCTGTGGCCGGAGCGCTGCCAGGCGCTGGTATCGGTCAGCGGCTATCTGCTGGCCAACCGCAAGCTCAACGAGCAGCCTCTGCCGCCCGCGGCCGAGTTGCAGTGGTGGTACCAGTACTACTTCGCCACCGAGCGCGGTCGGCTGGGCTACGAGAAGTACCGCGCCGAGTTCTCGCGGCTGATCTGGCAGATTGCCTCGCCGCAATGGCGTTTTGACGACGCGACCTTCCGCCGCAGCGCCGCCGCCTTCGACAACCCGGACCACGTCGCCATCGTCGTCCACAACTACCGCTGGCGCCTGGGCCTGGCGGACGGCGAATCGCGCCATGACGCGACCGAAGCCCGCATCGCCGCGGGTCCGGTGATCGCGCTGCCGACGATCACGCTGGAGGGCGACGCGAACGGCGCACCGCATGTGAATCCGTCGGTGTACCGGGCGAAGTTCAGCGGCCGCTATGCCCACCGCGACCTGAGCGGCGGCATCGGCCACAACCTGCCGCAGGAAGCGCCACGCGAGTTCGCGCAGGCCGTCATCGACGTCACCAAGCTCTGAGGCGCTGCGCAAACAAGGCGGGGGGCCTCTTTCGAAGCCCCCCGTCGCCCGAGGTCGGATGACCTTCTACAGCTGGGTCCGGTCATCCACGACCGCATCCACGGTCCGCGTGATGGGCGCCGTCCCGGTCGAATCCATGCGGACCCTCGCGGCTGGCGTCAAGTCGCGCGAAGCGATCAAGGACGCGATGTATGCACCGCCTCGAACTCCGGCGCATAGCCTGATTCGCTCCACATCCGGTCCAGCGAGCCATCCTCGCGGGCCTGCTGGAGCTCTTCCATCACCTGAGCTCGCGACTTGCCACCCGCGGCGGGCGCCGCGAAGCGCAGATCAGCGTTGCTGCCTGCCGCCATGTCCGGCGACATCGTCACCGCCACATCGGCGTCAGCTTGATGGTTGGAGTACTCGACCGGCAATCCGCGTGCCTCATCAAAGTCGGGTGAATAGCCCTGCTCGGTCTGGATCTTGGCCAGAGAGCCGTCGGCCCGCGCTTGCTCCAACTCGGCAACGACCTGGTCACGGGACTTCGGCCCGGAGAGCACTTCTTCCTCGACCTGCGCCATCGCTGGCACGCTGAGCGCGGCGGTCAGCGCAGCCACGCCGATGGGAATCGACAAACGATGCAGGGAACGCAGGGTGGTCATGATGAACTCCTTGTGTTGAAAGTCGTCTGCACACGAGCGCCCTCTCAATCGGGAGTACAGAGGGGCTCGCTGCGTCGGCGCGCGTTTCAAACGCCTTGGGAACGACTCTAAGCCTGTGACTTCGACCTGAGCCGCACAGGGCGATGACCGTTTTGTCATGTGGCGGTCGAATGAAGAACGTGGCGCGATCCCGCGTCCGCCCTCGCTCTCCTACACTGCGCGCCGTCCACCGCCCTGCCGCGCCCGCCGCGCCCGCCGCTCCACCATGACCGATCGCCTGCTCTCCTTCGTCCAACATCCGCTCGGTCGCCGCGTGGCGCGCGCGCTCGGCCTCCCGCAGCCGGTGCGACTGCTGCGCCGTCAAGACGCCTGGTCGGACAAGGAGCTCGCCGGACGCGCGGTGCTCGCCATCGCGCCGGGCAGCGCGGAACCCCTGCCCTCGCTGCTGGCGGCGATCGTGGCGCAAGGCGCCGGCGCCAGCGCGGGCGGCAGCGTGCAATCGCTGGTGGTGGACGCGACGGGCTGCCGCGATGTCGCCGCGCTGCGAGCGCTGTTCGAGCAGACGCAGCTCGCGCTCTCACGGCTGCGGCCCGGCGGGCGCGTCCTGGTGCTGAGCTCCTCCGTCGCCGTCGACGCGTCCGAAGCGGCCTGTCTGCATGCGGTGCGGGGTTTCGTCCGCGCGCTGGCCAAGGAGATCGGCCGTCGCGGCGCGACCGCGAACGCGCTGGTACTGCAAGAAGGGGCGGCCTCGCAGGCGTCGCTGGAGGCGGCGCTGCGCTTCTTCGCCACGGATCGCTCGGCCTACGTCTCCGGGCAGGTGCTGAACTGGCGCAAGACCGACGAGCCGATGACGCCGTGCGCCGCCGACACGCAGACGCCCCGCGTCGCGGTGGTCACCGGCGCGGCCGGCGGCATCGGCGCCGCGACGGCCCGCCGCTTGGCGCTCGACGGCCTGCGAGTGGTCTGCGTCGACGTGCCGGCCGCGCGTCATCCGCTGGAGGCGCTGGCCCAGGAGATCGGCGGATCGCTGCTGACGGTGGACCTCGCCGGCGCGAGCGCGGCCGACGAGCTGGCCGATGCGCTGCGCCGGCTGGGCGGCGTGGACGTGCTGGTCCACAACGCCGGCATCACGCGCGACCGCACGCTGGCGCGCATGAGCGCGGCGGAATGGGATTCGGTGATGGCGGTGAACCTCTCGGCCATCCTCGCGATCGACGCGAAGCTGGACGCGGCGGGCTTGCTGAATGCAGGCGCCAGAGAGATCTGTCTCTCTTCGATCAGCGGCATCGCGGGCAACGCGGGCCAGACCAACTACAGCGCGACCAAGTCGGCCTTGATCGGTTATGTCGCGGCGCGTGCCACCGCGCTCGACGGGCGCGACGCGACCATCAACGCCATCGCGCCGGGCTTCATCGAGACGGCGATGACCCGCAAGATGCCGCTGATGGTGCGCGAGGCCGGACGGCGGCTCAACGCGCTCAAGCAAGGCGGCACGCCGGCCGACGTGGCCGAGGCGATCGCCTTCCTGGCGACGCCGCCCTCGCGTCCGCTGACGGGTCAGGTCTTGCGGGTGTGCGGGCAGTCCTTGCTGGGGGCGTGAGCCCTGCAAGGACTGGTGAGGGTCGTGAGGGCCGTGCGGACTAGATGCGGCCCATCAGCAGCAGGATCACCAGGATCACCACGATGAGGCCCAGGCCGCCGCTGGGGTAATAGCCCCAATTACGGCTGTGCGGCCAGGTGGGCAGCGCGCCGAGCAACAGCAGGATGAGGACGACGAGCAGGATGGTGCTGATCATGCGGATCTCCGAAGTCTTGTGGATCGGTGCCGCGTCATGGGAATGACGCGGGGTTCATGACCCGGACACGGCAACCGGGGTGCCCGCTGGCGAACTGACGCCATGCGGACGAATGGCCGCGTTTCTCCCCCTTTCGTGGTCCCTCCTCGACGCACCCCTCGGGGCGATGCGCGCGTGCCCGGCATTCGGGAGGATGACGGCATCGCTCGGGAGTTTGCGGCGCGTCAAAGGTGCTTCGGATTCCCGGGGCGACCCCCGCCGGCCGGCTTGTTTCAGGGCCGTGGCGGCGCCAGGATTTCAGCCTTCACCGCTCACGAGATTGGACGCCCACCATGCAACTCGCCGACCGATTCCTGATCGACTCCTCTCTTCCCCCTTCCCTGCGCGTCAGCCCACCCGGTTGCCCCCGCATCCCTCTGCCCTTCCATACCAACAACCTGACGCCACAGCAGCGCTTCGATCAATGCAATCAGGATCGCAGTACGGAGCCCGACATGTACACGGTGGCCCAGACCGCTTCCATGACAGGCTTGACCGAGAACGAGGTCCGGACGCTGATCGACGCCGGTCGCGCCATCGCCGTCGCAACGCCCGAGGGGGAGCTGCGACTGCCGTACTGGCAGTTCTTCGACCCGCTGTGGAGTTATCTGCCGGACATCAGGAAGGCATTGCGCAGCACCAATCCTTGGAGCTTGCTCATCTTTCTTGACGAAGCACCGGGTTGCCTGATGGGCATGACGACGCGGACGGCCATCGAGCGCGGACATCTCCGCCACGTGCTGGTCTATGCCGAGTGGGGGGACCAATGATTCACCATGAAGATCTCCGACTTTCCCGGCCTCCTGCCCTATGCACTGCCGCTCGCTCACTTTCCGGTCCTTCAATCCGAGCGGCGAAAGGAGACGCGTCAACTGGCGGAGGAACTGGAACAGCAGGGCGTCGATGGCCTGATCTATCGTTCGGCTCAGCAGGGGGAACATGACTGCGTCATCCTCTTCGACCCACCGGAGTCGCTCTTCAAGCTGCTCTGGCGTTCCGCGCTGAGCGATATCGCCGGCAGCGGCGGCGCGTGGTCCGCCGTCGCCAGCCAAGGCGCTCGGATCCCACCGAAAGGCTGACATGCAGGCCCCCGACGATCTCAGCGCGCCTCCCCCACCATCCTCATCAACACCCCCGCCGTCCGCTGCATCAAGGGCGTGGCGCGCTTGCTGGTCGGCGTGACCAGGCACAGCGTGCTCTGGATGTCCGCCTTCGCGAAGGGCGTGGTGACCAGGCGCTCGGGTTTCTCGTAGATCTTCAGCGCGTCCTCGCCCAGCGCCGCATGACCGATGCCGGCCGCGACGCAGTCCAGGATCGCCGGCACGCTCGCCACCTCCCATTGCACATCCAGCTGCACGCCGGCCATCGCCGCCGCCTGCTCCATCAGCGAGCGGAAGATGTGCCCCCGCTGCGGCATGACCAGCGGATAGCGCGACAGCTGCGGCAGCGTCGGCGGCCGCGCAGGCGCCTGATCGCGCGGGCTCACCAGGCACAGGCGCTCGCGGCGCAGCGGCAGGATCTCCAGCGCGGGCACGGGCTCCGGGTTGTAGACCAGCGCCAGATCGGTCCGCCCGGTCAGCAGCCATTCGGTCAGGTGGACCGAGAAGCCCTCCATGATCGCCAGCCGCGCCTGCGGCATCTCAGCCCGGAACGCGCGGATCAGCGCCAGCGTGTGCAGCCGCGCCAAGGTGGGCGGCATCGCGATCGTGATCTGCCCGACCGGCTCGCTGCGGCGCGCGCGCAGGTCGTCCTTGGCATGGCTCACCAGATTCAGGATGTCCTGTCCGTGCTGCAGCAGCCGCTTGCCGGGCTCGGTCAGCTGCACGCCGCGGCCGTTGCGCAGCAGCAGGGTCTCGTGCAGCTCCGTCTCCAGCGCCCGCACCTGCCGGCTCAGCGCCGGCTGGGCCACGCCCAGCACCAGCGCCGCCTTGCTGAAGCTCCCATGCTCGGCGACATGGACGAAGGTCTCGAGTTGCGTCAGGTTCATGGGCGCCGATGCTCGCATGAAGTCGCCGGAATCCGCCATCCGGGCCATGCCCGATCGGAATAGCAGCTAGTGGAAGCTAGAACTGGATCGTTTGATCGCGCCGGACCAGAATCCGCCGCAATTCGACAGGACCGCACCGTGATCGCTCCCCTCGCCGGCATTTCCTCGATGGCCACCCGCGCGTTGCTCGCCGAGCTCGCCGCCGCCTGCACCGCCGAGCTCGGCCTGGAAGTCCGCATCGAGTCCGTCGGCGGCGTCGACGCCGCCCGCCGCGTGGAGGCCGGCGAGTCCTTCGACCTGGTCGTGCTCGCGGCTGACGCGATGGAGCGGCTGACGAAGGCCGGCCATCTGCGGCCAGGATCGCTGCGCGCAGTAGCCGACTCGGCGATGGTGATCGCGGCGCCCGAGGCCGGCGCGTCAGGCCGCTCGCATCCTGATGTTTCCACCGCCGACGCGCTGCGCGAGGCCCTCCTTCGAGCGAGCGCCGTCGGCTACTCCACCGGCCCCAGCGGCACCGCGCTGCTGAAGCTGATCGACGCCTGGGGCTTGACCGAGGCGCTGACCGGCCGCCTGCGCCAGTCCCCGGGCGGCGTGCCGGTCGGCCGCATGGTCGCGCAAGGCGATGTCGAGCTCGGCTTCCAGCAGCTCAGCGAGCTCCAGCACCTGCCCGGCGTCGCCGTGCTCGGCCCCATGCCCAAGGGGTTGGAGATCGTCACCCGCTTCAGCGCCGCCGTCGCCGCCAACAGCGCCGAGCCCGCCACCGCCCAGCGCGTCGCCGACTTCCTGGCCGATGCCCGCCACGACGCGCTGCGCCGCCGGCTTGGCATGTCCACGCCCTCGGCCTGAATCCCCATCCTCCCCGTCTTCAAGGAATCCGCCATGTACGAACTCGGCGTCGTCTACCGCAACATCCACCGCGCCGACCGGATCGCCGCCGACGCGCTGCAGCACTTCGGCGTCGCGACGGTGCACGAGGCGCAAGGCCGCGTCGGTCTGCTCAAGCCCTACATGCGGCCGATCCAGCGCGGCGTGGCCGTGTCCGGCACGGCGGTGACCGTGTTGCTGCAGCCCGGCGACAACTGGATGCTGCACGTCGCCGCCGAGCAGATCCAGGAGGGCGACGTCGTCATCGCCGGCGTCACCGCCGAGTGCACGGACGGCTACTTCGGCGACTTGCTCGCGACCTCCTTCAAGGCCCGCGGCGCGCGGGCGCTGATCATCGACGCCGGTGTGCGCGACGTCCGGACGCTCAACGAGATGGGCTTCCCGGTCTGGAGCAAGTGCATCTCCGCCAAGGGCACGATCAAGGCGACCTTGGGCTCGGTGAACATCCCGGTGGTCTGCGCCGGCGCGCTGGTGCACCCTGGCGACGTGATCGTGGCCGACGACGACGGCATCGTCTGCGTCCCCGCCGCAGCGGCCGCCCGCACGCTGGAGGCCGCCGCCGCTCGCGAGGCCAACGAGGGCGCGAAGCGGGACAAGTTCGCGGCCGGCGTGCTCGGCCTGGACCTCTACAAGATGCGCGAGCCGCTGGCCCAGGCCGGCCTGCGCTACATCGATTGATCCCATCCCTATAACAACGGAGACAACGACGATGACCGCGACGATGACCGCTTCCCTTCCCGCTGATGCCCCTACGCCCAAACGCCGCGCGGCGCTCGCGCAAGGCCTGACCCTCGCCGCGGCCACGGCCGCCGTGATGCTCGCCGGCTCGGCCTTCGCGCAGGGCGCCGCGTCCGGCGCGGCGGCCGCCGCCACAGCCACCGACTGGCCGACCAAGCCGGTGCGCATCATCACGCCCTTCCCGGCCGGCGCCGGCCCCGAGACCGTCGCCCGCGTGGTCGCCGAGAAGCTGTCCAAGAAGTGGGGCAAGCCGGTGATCGTCGAGAACAAGCCCGGCGCCAACGGCTTGCTGGCGATCGACGCCTTCAAGCGCGGCGCCACCGACGGCCATGACCTGATCCAGCTGGACAACGTGCACCTGGTCGTCTATCCCGGCCTGTTCAAGAAGCTGCCCTACGACCCGGTGAAGGACTTCGACCCGATCGCACCGCTGTTCAAGACCTACTTCTTCGTCGCCGTCGCGACCAACAGCAAGTACAAGACCGTCGGCGACATCGTGGCCGACGCCAAGGCCCATCCCGGCGCCCTGAACTACGGGTCCTGGTCGGTGGGCAATCCGGTGCACCTGGGCGCGGCGCAGCTCGAGGCGATGACCAAGACGCAGATGCAGCACGTGGTCTACAAGGAGACCTCCATGCTCTACACCGCCGTGTCCAACGGCGAGCTCAACTTCGCGCTGGGATCGGTGGCCACCGCTGGCGCGCTGCAACGGGCCGGCCGCCTGAAGTTCATCGCGGTGACCGCGCCCAGGCGCCATCCCGGCTTCCCCGACATCCCGACCGTCACCGAATCGGGCGGGCCCGCCGGCTACGAGGTCACCGGCTGGACCACCATCGCCGCGCCGCGCGGCCTGCCCAAGGCGGTCCAGGAGAAGATCCAGCGCGACATCGAAGCCGCCTTGGCCGAGCCCGACATCCGCGAGCGCTACGCCACCTTCGGCTATGACGTGTTCCCCACGACCAAGGAGCAGTACCAGGCTTTCATCGCCAGCGAATCGGCCAAGTACACCGAGCTGATCAAGCGGCTGAACATCTCGCTGGACTGACCATGAGCGACGCCCTGCGCATCGGCCTGATCGGCTATGGCGAGGTCGGCCGCATCCTGGCCGAGGACCTGCGGGCCGCCGGTCACGCGGTGCTCGCCTATGACCTGAAGTTGGAGTCACCCAGCGCCGACGCCGACACGATGCGCGAGCACGCCGTCCGCTTCGGCGTGACGCTGACGGCCTCGGGCGCGCTGGTGGCCTCGCCGTCGGACCTGGTCGTCAGCGCGGTCACCGCGAGCCAGACACTGGACGCGGCGCGCGCCTGCGCCGCCGGCCTGAAGCCGGGCGACTTCGTGCTCGACTTCAACTCGGCCTCGCCCGCCGTGAAGCGCCAGGCCGCCGAGGCGGTGCACGCCCATCGCGGCCGCTACGTGGAGGGCGCGGTGATGACCAGCGTCCCGCCCTATCGGATCCGGGTGCCGCTGCTGCTGGGCGGCCCGCATGCGCAGGCGGTGGCCCCGCTGCTGGAGCGGCTCGGCTTCGCGGCGCGCGTGGGCAGCGCCGAGCTGGGCGTCGTCAGCGCGACCAAGATGTGCCGCAGCGTGATGATCAAGGGGCTGGAGGCCATGGTCATCGAGAGCCTCACCGCCGCGCGCCATTACGGCGTCGAGGACGCGGTGCTGGCCTCGCTGCAGGAGACCTTCCCCGGCATCGACTGGCAAAAGCAGGCGAGCTACTTCTTCCAGCGCGTGATCCAGCATGGCCGTCGCCGCAGCGAGGAAGTTCGCGAGGTCGCCGAGACCGTGCGCGACGCCGGCCTCACGCCCTGGAGCGCCGAGGGCACCGCCGAGCGCCAGGCCTGGATGGCCGACCTGGCCGAGGACGGCCTCTTCGGCGAGCGCGGCGATCCCGCCTTCGGCCGCAGTCCCGATTGGCGCACCGAGGCCGACCGCCTGCTCGCGCATCTGAACCGGCGCAAGTCCTGACCCCGGAACAGGTATCGCATCGCGCCCGCTCGCCCCGACTCGCGCCCCAGCTCCTCTGACACGTCCCATTCATCGCATCGAGAAGGACCCACGATGACGCTCTCCACCACCGGCGGTTTCGAGAAGACCCCGGGCTGGCTCGACTGGTACCAGGGCCCGTCGCGGCCGCGCTTCCAGCTGCCCGACGGCGCGGTCGACGCGCACTGCCATGTCTTCGGCCCCGGCGCCGAGTTTCCCTATGCGCCCGAGCGCAAGTACACGCCCTGCGACGCCAGCAAGACGCAGCTCTTCGCGTTGCGGGACCGGCTCGGTTTCACCCGCAATGTCGTGGTGCAGGCGACCTGCCATGGCGACGACAACCGCGCCATGGTCGATGCCTGCCGGGCATCGGGCGGACTGGCGCGCGGCGTCGCCACGGTGCGCCGCAGCGTCACCGACGCCCAGCTCGAGGAACTGCATGCGGCCGGCGTGCGCGGCGTGCGCTTCAACTTCGTCAAGCGCCTGGTCGACTTCACGCCCCGCGACGAGCTGCTGGAGATCGCCCATCGCGTGAAGGCGCTGGGCTGGCATGTCGTCGTCTACTTCGAGGCGCCCGACCTGCCCGAGCTCTGGGACTTCTTCTCGACGCTGCCCACCACCGTCGTCGTCGACCACATGGGCCGGCCCGACGTGAGCCAGCCAGTGGACGGGCCGGCCTTCGCGCTCTTCCTGCGCTTCCTGCGCGAGCACCCTTTTGTCTGGAGCAAGGTCACCTGCCCGGAGCGCCTGTCCGTCAGCGGTCCGCCCGCGCTGGACGGCGAGCCCGAGCCCTACCGCGACGTCATCCCCTTCGCGCGCCGCGTGGTCGAGGAGTTCCCTGATCGTGTGCTCTGGGGCACCGACTGGCCGCACCCCAACCTCAAAGGCCACATGCCCGACGACGGACTGCTGGTCGACGTGATCCCGCGCATCGCGCCGACGGACGATCTGCAGCGCCGCCTGCTGGTCGACAACCCGTTGCGGCTGTATTGGCCCGAGCTCGCCGGCGGGCCCGGGGCCGTCGCCGTGGGCAACGGGGCCGCCTCGGTCGCGTTGCCCTCGTCGCCCTGAGGAGTTTGAGATGTCACTCGACAAGCCGTACCGGGACATTCCCGGCACCACCATCTTCGACGCCGACCAGGCGCGCAAGGGCTACTGGTTGAACCAGTTCTGCATGTCGCTGATGAGGGCCGAGAACCGCGCCCGCTTCAAGGCCGATGAACGCGCCTATCTGGACGAATGGGCCATGACCGAAGCGCAGAAGCAGGCCGTGCTCGCGCGCGATCTGAACGCCTGCATCCGCGAGGGCGGGAACATCTATTTCCTGGCCAAGATCGGCGCCGCCGACGGGCGCACCTACCAGCAGATGGCGGCCGGCATGACCGGCATGACCGAGTCCGACTACCGCGACATGATGCTGGCCGGCGGCCGGCATCCCGACGGCACGCCGCGCAACAAGAAAAAAGGGACTGCCGAATGAGCTCGCATGCGCGGATCACTGCCTCCGTGTACACCTCGCATGTGCCGGCCATCGGTGTCGCCATGGACCAGGGCCGCACGGCGGACCCGTACTGGGCACCGCTGTTCGCCGGCTATGAGCCCTCGCGCCAATGGATGGTCGACAACAAGCCCGATGCGATCGTGCTGGTCTACAACGACCACGCCAACGCCTTCAGCCTGGACATGATCCCGACCTTCGCGCTGGGCACCGGCGACCGCTACGAGCCCGCCGACGAAGGCTGGGGCCCGCGCGCGGTGCCCCCCGTCCTCGGCCACGGCGCGCTGGCGGCCCACATCGCGCAAAGCGTGATCCAGCAGGATTTCGACCTCACGCTGATCAACCGCATGACGGTGGACCACGGCCTGACGGTGCCGCTGTCGCTGCTCTTCGGTCCGCAGCGCGCCGACGCGCCCGGGTGGCCCTGCCCGGTCATTCCGCTGGCCGTCAACGTGGTGCAGTACCCGGTGCCCTCGGGCCGACGCTGCTTCCAGCTGGGCCAGGCGATCCGCCGCGCGGTCGAGAGCTTCGACGAGCCGCTGAACGTCCAGATCTGGGGGACCGGCGGCATGAGCCATCAGTTGCAGGGACCGCGCGCGGGCCTGATCAACCGCGAGTGGGACAACGCGTGGATGGACCGTCTGATCGCCGATCCCGCCGGTCTGGCCGAGATGCCGCATGTGGACTACGTCCGCGAGGCCGGCTCCGAAGGCATCGAGCTGGTCATGTGGCTGATCGCCCGCGGCGCCATGAGCGACCTCGCCGGTGGCCCGCCGCCGCGTGTCGCGCATCGCTTCTATCACGTGCCCGCGTCCAACACGGCCGTCGGTCACCTCGTTCTGGAAAACATCCCCAAGGAGTCCCCCCAATGACTGATCCCCTGCGCATCGCCCTCGCCGGCGCCGGCGCCTTCGGCCAGAAGCATCTGGACGCGCTGAAGCTCATCCACGGTGTGGAGGTCGTCTCGCTGATCGGGCGTGAGCTCGACAAGACCCGCGAGACCGCCGCCAAGTACGGCGTCGGCCATGTCACCACCTCGCTGGAGGAGTCGCTCGCGCGGCCCGACGTGGACGCGGTGATCCTGTGCACGCCGACGCAGATGCATGCGGGCCAGGCGCTCGCGTGTCTGAACGCGGGCAAGCATGTGCAGGTGGAGATTCCGCTGTGCGACATCCTGGCCGAGGGTCGCGAGGTCGTGCGGCGTCAGCGCGAGACCGGATTGGTCGCGATGTGCGGCCACACGCGGCGCTTCAATCCCAGCCATCAATGGATCCATCGCCGGGTGCAGGCCGGGGAGCTGCGCATTCAGCAGATGGATGTCCAGACCTATTTCTTCCGGCGGACCAACACCAACGCGCTGGGGCAGGCGCGCAGCTGGACGGATCACCTGCTGTGGCATCACGCGGCGCATACGGTGGATCTGTTCGCGCATCAATGCGGCAGTCCGGTGGTGCAGGCGCATGCGATGCAGGGACCGATTCATCCGCAGCTGGGCATCGCGATGGACATGAGCCTCCAGCTCAAGGCGGCTAACGGCGCGATCTGCACGCTGTCGCTGTCCTTCAACAACGACGGGCCGCTGGGGACCTTCTTCCGCTACATCGGGGATACAGGGACCTACATCGCGCGCTATGACGATCTGGTCGACGGGAAGGATCAGAAGATCGACGTGTCCCGCGTGGATGTCTCGATGAACGGGATCGAGCTGCAGGATCGGGAGTTCGTGGCGGCGATTCGCGAGGGACGGGAGCCGCAGGCGAGCGTGGCGCAGGTGCTGCCGTGTTATGAGGTGCTGGATGGGTTGGAGAGGCAGCTGGGCGCGGATGCGCGGTAGAGCTCGAAGACCCTCTCCCCTGCCCTCTCCCGCAAGCGGGAGAGGGAGTTACTGGCACCGAGCGCCTACGCAGGCGAGGGAGTGACGCTCAATGCGCGCCACCTGCGTCCACCGGCGCGCCCATCTTCGGCGGCCGCTTGGTCAACCAGACGAAGGCGATCAACACGATGAACAGCACCGCCGACGCCAGGAAGATGTCATCCGCCGCCCGCGTGAACGCCTGCTGATCCACCAGCCGGTTCAGATACGCCAGCGCCTGGTCGTGGCTGAACCCCGTTCGCTGCAGCGTCTCGATGGCCGCCGTCTCCGCCGGATCCCCCAGCGACAACCGCTCCGCCAGATGATGGTGATGCAGCGTCGCCCGGTTCTCCCACAAGGTGGTCGAGATCGACGTCCCCATCGCCCCCGCCGTGATCCGCACGAAGTTCGACAGACCCGCCGCCGCCGCGATCCGATCCGGCGTGATCCCCGACAAGGTCAGCGTCGTCAGCGGAATGAAGAAGAAGGCCAGCGCCCCACCCTGCAGGATGGTCGGGATCATGATGGTCCCCAGGTCGGTGTCCGTGGTGAACAGCGACCGCATCCCCAGCACGATCGCGAACATCACGAAGGCGAAGCTCGCCATCATCCGCGGATCCCAGACCGCGACCTTCTTCCCCACCACCGGTGACAGCAGGATCGCCAGCACACCCACCGGCGCCAAGGCGAAGCCCGCCGCCGTGGCGGTGTAGCCCATGTGCTGCTGCAGCCACAGCGGCAGCAGCACCACGTTGCCGAAGAACAGCCCATAGGCGATCGACAGCACCGCCGCCCCGAACAGGAAGTTGCGCCGCGCGAAGAGTCGCAGATCGACGACCGGATGCTTCTCCGTCAGCTCCCAGACGATGAACACCGCCAGGCCCACGACCGCGAGCACCGCCAGCACGATGATCTGGTTGGACTCGAACCAGTCCAGCTCCTTGCCTTTGTCCAGCATCACCTGCAGCGAGCCCACCCACAGCACCAGCAGCGCCAGCCCGACGGTGTCGATCGGCAGCTTCTTGATCGGGGTCTCGCGATGGCGGTAGATGCTCCAGGTCAGGCCGGCCGCGAACAGCCCCACCGGCACGTTGATGTAGAAGATCCACGGCCAGGTGACGTTGTCGGTGATCCAGCCGCCCAGCAGCGGCCCGACCACCGGCGCGACCAGCGTCGTCATCCCCCATAACGCGAGCGCCGTGCCCGCCTTGTGCTTGGGATAGCTCGACAGCAGCAGCGTCTGGGACAGCGGGATCATCGGCCCCGCCACCAGCCCCTGGAACACGCGCGCGGCCACCAGCATCTCCAGCGAATGCGCGAAGCCGCACAGCCAGGACGCCAGCACGAACAGGAGCACGCTAGTCGTGAACAGCCGCACCGCGCCGAAGCGTTGGGTGAGCCAGCCGGTCAGCGGCACCGAGATCGCGTTGGCGACGCCGAAGCTGGTGATGACCCAGGTGCCCTGCACGGGGCTGACGCCCAGGTCGCCGGCGATGGCCGGCAACGACACGTTCGCGATGGACGAGTCCAGCACGTTCATGAAGGTCGCCAGCGACAGCGAGATGGTGCCCAGCACCAGCGCCGTGCCGGTCAGCGGCGCCGGCCCGGCCTGAGGCGGCGCGGCGGCCGGTGCCGGGGCCGGGGCCGCATCCGAGGTGGTGGTGTTGCTCATTGCACGCGCGTGGACGTCGAGGTCTTGGCGGCCGCCTTGCCCAGGTTGGCCGCGATGATCTTGTTCACCTGATCATCGGCCGCCTTCTCCTGGGCGTCGAAGATCGTGGTCTGCAGGCGCGGCGCGCTGGCGCCGGTCGCGGCGGCCAGCATCTGGCCGTCCTGGTCGCGGATGTCGACTTGAACGTCCATCGACAGGCCGACGCGCAGCGGGTGCTCCTGCACTTCCTTCGGGTCCAGCTTGATGCGGACGGGCACGCGCTGAACCACCTTGATCCAGTTGCCGGTGGCGTTCTGCGCCGGCAGCAGCGCGAAGGCCGCGCCCGTGCCCGCGCCCAGGCCCTCGACGGTGCCGTGGTACTCGGTCTTCTTGCCGTAGACGTCGGCTTCCAGCGTCGCCTTCTGGCCGATGCGCAGCTTGGCCAGCTGGCTTTCCTTGAAGTTGGCGTCGACCCAGACCTGCTGCAGGCCGACCACGGCCATCAGCGGCGCGCCGGCGGCCACGCGCTGGCCCAGCTGCACCGAGCGACGCGCGACCCAGCCGTCGACCGGGGCGATCAGCTCCGCGCGTTGCAGCGCCAGATAGGCCTGACGCAGATTCGCGGCGGCGCGCAGCACGTTGGGGTGCTCGTCGACCTTGACGCCGTCGGTCAGGACCTGGTTCGAGGCCAGTTGATCCTTGGCGGCCTGCAACGCCGATTGCGCGGCGGCGGACTGCGCGCGGGCGGCGGTCAGCTGCGCCTGCGCGTGCTCCAGCTCTTCCTTGCCGACGGCGCCGGTGGCGACCAGCGGCTGGCGACGGCTGACGTCGGCCTGCAGGCGGGCGGCTTCGGTCAGGCTGCGCTGCAGGTCGGCCTCGCGGACCTTCACTTGCGCTTCCAGGCCGCTGTTGTTGGCGTACAGGGTGCGGACCTCGCGGACCGTCTGGGCGAGCTGGGCCTGCGCCTGCTCCAGCGCGACGCGGGCGTCCACCGGGTCCAGGCTGACCAGCTTCTGGCCGGCCTTCACGAAGTCGGTGTCGTCGGCGTAGACCGCGCGTACCGTGCCGCCGACCAGCGGCGTGATCTGCACGACGTTGGCCTGCACGTAGGCGTTGTCGGTGGTCTCGTAGCGGCTGCCGACGATCCACTCGTAGCCGGCGTAGGCCAGGCCGGCGATGACGACGGCCGCGGCGATCAGGGTCAGGCCGCGCTTGCGGGTGCCGTTCTTGGCGGGAGCTTGCGTGTTGTTCTCGGGCGTTGCGCTCATGGTGGGCTCTGAGAAATGTTGTCTTGCGAGGATCGCGTGATTCGGTGTCGCGCCGGTCGCGGAGCGGTCCGGCGCTTCGGATGTCGGGGTGGCTGTCGGAGGGACGGTGCCGGCGGGGTCAGGTCTTGTCGGCCTTGGCGTCGGCTTTCGCGTCGGCCTGCGCGGCGGCGCGGCCCGGCTCGGCGTAGCCGCCGCCCAGCGCGCGCATCAGGTTGATCTGCGCGTCCACGGTCTGGGCGTGCAGGTCGATCTGGGCGCGCTGCTGCAGCAGCTGGCTCTGATGCGCGTTCAGCACCGCGATGCGGCCGGTCAGGCCGGCGCGGTGACGCTGATCGGCGAGCGCGAACTGGCTGTCGGCGTTGGCCGCCAGCGCGTCCTGCTGCTGCTGTTGCTGGCGCAGCGACTGCAGGGTCGCGACCTGGTCGCTGGCATCGCGCACTGCGTCGAGCACGGCGGCGTTGTAGCTGGCGATGGCCGCGTCCTGCTCGGCGGCGCTGCCGCGCAGGTTGGCGCGCAGGCGGCCGCTGTCGAAGATCGGCAGATGCAGCGCGGGACCGGCGCCGTACTGGCGGCTGCCGCTCTTGAACAGCTCGTCCAGGCCGATCGAGTTGAGGCCGATGAAGGCCGTCAGGCTGACGCTTGGATAGAACTGCGTGCGGGCGGCGCGGACGTCCTGGGCGCTGGCCTCGACGCGGGCGCGCGCGGCGGCCAGGTCGGGGCGGCGGCCCAGCAGGTCCAGGTGGGGCTCCTGCTGCCAGTCCAGCACGCGCGGCAACGCGGCATTCAGCGTGGCGGTGGCGCTCGGGCCCTGGCCGGTCAGCGCGGCGATCTGGTGGCGCAGCAGGGTCTGCTGCTCGCCCAGAACGACTTGCTGGCGCTGGATGTCGGGCAGCGGCGCTTCGGCCACGCGCAGGTCCTGGCCGTTGTCCAGTCCGGCGGCGCTGCGCTGGCGGACCAGGCTCAGGCTCTGGTCGCGCAAGGTCTTCTGCTGCTCCAGCAGACGGCTTTGCGCCTGGCTGCGGGCCAGGGCGACGTAAGCCTTGGTGACGGCGTTGGACACGCTCAGGCGCGCGGCGGCGGCGTCGGCCTCGGCGGCGCGGCGCTGGCCCAACGCGGCTTGCAGCGCGGCCTCATGCTTGCCGAAGAAGTCGAACTCGTAACTCAGGCCGGCCTGGATGTTGGCCAGGGTGCGCACGCTGCCGGCCAGCGGCGGCGGGTAGATGCCGTGCTCGGTGATGCGCTGGCGGGTGACGTCGGCCTCGAGCTCGGCGTTCGGGCGCTTGGCGGCCTCGGCGTTCTCGGTCAGCGCCGCGGCGCGCGCGATGCGGGCCCGCGCCAGCGCCAGGCTGGGCGAGTTGGCGATGGCCTGATCGACCAGCGCGTCCAGCTGCGCGTCGCCGAAGCGCTTCCACCATTGCGGGTCCAGCGCCTGGCTGTCGCCGGCGTCAAGGCCCAGGCGGGCGGCGGCCTCGGGGCCGTCGATGGGCGCGGCCGGGTCGGCCAGCTTGGGGATGGGCGCGCAGGCGGCGAGCACCATCAGCAGCGCCGCGCCCATGGCCAGGGCGAGCGTCGTGCGGTGAAGGGATCGGGAGCTCATGGGGCGGTCCTCGGGGATGTTGTTCTTGTGCACGGAGGGGATGAAAGAAGCGGGAGGATTTCGGGGGACGGGGCAAGGGCTCGCCGCGTCAGCCGTCGCGGTCGACCAGCGACGAGGACTCGGACGTCAGCCCCGCGTCGCGGATCGCATGACCGTTGGCGACCAGGCGTTGCAGCAAGTCGACCAGGATGCGGAACTCGGCTTCGCTGAAACCGGCCAGGTGGTCGTTGTAGACCTGGGACAGCACGCCCGGTGCGGCGGCCATGGCGGCCACGCCGTTCTCGCTGAGCGACACCATGACCACGCGGCGGTCCTCGGAGGAGCGCTCGCGGCGCACCAGCGACTTGGCTTCCAGCCGGTCCAGCAGACGCGTCATCGCGCCGCCGTCCATGGCCAATTCCCGCGCCAGCGCGGCGCTGGACATGGGGCCGTTGAAGCGCAGGCGCAGCATCGGCGCCCATTGGGCGTGGGTCAGGTCGTGCTCGCCGAGCAGCTTGTCGGCCTGACAGACCATCGACTGCTTGATCTGGCGCAGCAGCCAGCCCAGCGACGGTTCGCAGGTGAAGTTGTCGGCGCTGTAGAAGTCGGCGGGCGGTGGCAGCTGGGCGGTCATGGCGGTTTTCCGGTTTCCGGGGCGGAGCTTCTGGAAAAAGCTGATGACAATTATTGCTTAGGCAATGATTGCCCTGCCAATAACTGCCTGGGATGAGCTTCGACGGCGTGGGGGCATTCGTTCAGAGCTCGTTAAGGATTTCAGCCCCCTACACTGCCCCGATGTCCGCCCCACCGACCACGCCTCTCACTCCCGCCGTCCCCTCGGCCCGTCCCGCCGGGGCAAGCGCCGTGCGCAAGGACGCAGCCCCGCCGCCGCTGCGCGCGATGTGGCCGGCGCTGTGGCCCTTCCTGCGGCCCTACCGGGGGCGCATCGCCGCCGCCATCGTCTTCCTGATGCTGGCGGCCGGCGCGACGCTGGTCTTCCCGATCGCGCTGCGGCAGCTCATCGACCAGGGCCTGGTCTCCGCCGATCCGGGCGACCGGCTGATGGCGCTGCGCGAGCATTTCTTCTGGCTGTTCGCCACGGGCGCGGCGCTGGGCGTGTTCTCGGCGGCGCGCTTTTACGCTGTGACCTGGCTGGGCGAGCGCGTCAGCGCCGACCTGCGCACCGCCGTCTATTCGCATGTCCTGCGGCAGAGCCCGGAATTCTTCGAGACCACGCAGACCGGCGAGGTCATCAGCCGCATCACCACCGACACGACGGTGATCCAGAGCATCGTCGGCTCCAGCCTGTCGATGGGGCTGCGCAACCTGATCATGGGTCTGGGCGCGGTGGTGCTGCTGATCGCGACCAATCCGTGGGTCATGACGCAGGTGATGCTCATCCTGGTGCTGGTCGTGGCGCCGGCGATGTTCTTCGGGCGCCGCGTGCGTCGCTTGTCGCGGGCCAGCCAGGACCGGGTCGCCGACACCAGCGCGATCGCGGCCGAGATGCTGAATGCGATCACCGTTGTTCAGTCTCATGCGCAGGAAGCGCGCGAGGCTAAGCGTTTCGACGCGGCCAGCGAGGCGGCCTTCGACACCGCCCGCAAGCGCACGCGGGTGCGGTCGTTCCTGGTGGCCTTCATCATCACCGCGACCTTCGGGGCGCTGCTGTGGGGCCTGTATCAGGGAACGCAGGCGGTGATGGCGGGCCGCATCAGCGCGGGCCATCTGGGTCAGACGGTGGTGTACGTGGTGCTGCTGGTGTCCTCGGTGGCGGTGCTGGCCGAGGTCTGGGGCGACCTGCTGCGCGCCGCGGGCGCGACGGAGCGATTGATGGAGCTGCTCGCCGCGCAGTCGCCGGTGGCGGATCCCGCCGCGCCGATGGCGCTGCCGGCCTCGACCGGTCCGGCGCGGGTGCGCTTCGACCGCGTGCGATTCCATTACCCGTCGCGGCCGGACCGCGCGGCGCTGGAGGATTTCAACCTGGACATCGCCCCGGGCGAGACGGTCGCCCTGGTCGGCCCCAGCGGCGCCGGCAAGAGCACGGTGCTGCAGCTGCTGCAGCGCTTCTACGACGTGCAGTCGGGCGTGCTGTCGGTGGACGGGGCGCCGGTGGATCGCGTGCGCCTGAATGATCTGCGGGGCCGCATGGCGCTGGTGCCGCAGCAGAGCGTGATCTTCTCGGCGAGCGCGCTGGACAACATCCGCTATGGCCGGCCGGAGGCGAGTCGCGAGGACGTGATCGCGGCGGCGCGAGCGGCGCATGCGGATGAATTCATCCGGCAGTTGCCGGAGGGCTACGACAGCTTCCTGGGCGAGCGCGGCGTGCGGCTGTCAGGCGGGCAACGCCAGCGCATCGCGATCGCGCGGGCGATGCTGCAGGATGCGCCGCTGCTGTTGCTGGACGAGGCGACCAGCGCGCTGGACGCGGAGAGCGAGCGCCTGGTGCAGCAGGCCTTGGATGAGGCGATGCGGGATCGGACGACGCTGGTCATCGCGCATCGTCTGGCGACGGTGCAGCGCGCCGATCGCATCGTGGTGATGGAGCACGGCCGCATCGTCGAGCAAGGCACGCATGCCGAGCTGGTGGCGCGCGGCGGCCTTTATGCGAGGTTGGCGGAGTTGCAATTCAACGTCTGACCCGCCACGCTCATCCCTCCACAGGCACCCGCTCCAACAGCCTCCGCTGTCTTCTCCAAGGCGCCTCCACCGGAAACAGCGGCCGCCCCGGCCGGAGCAAGCTCAAGTGCAGCGCCGCCACCCCCCGCGTCCTCTGCCCCGCCGCATGCAGCGCCCGCAGACAAGCCATCTCTCCCAGCGGCTGCCCCAAGAACAGCCGGGCCGCGCCCGGCAACCTCGACTGATGCGCCAGCCACCACGCCCTCACCTGCTCCAGGTCCGGCCAAGGCAGCGCGAGGTCCACCGGCAGCGCCGCGTCCTCCCCCTCCGAATCCCCCGCCACCCCCTCATCCAAGTCGTCCGGCCCCGCCGCCTCCAACCCGTCCCGCACCGCATCCGCCCCGGTGATCAAGCAGAACGCCTCCAGCGCAATCCGCGCCATCAGCGGCTTGACCATCTGATCGATCAGCCACGGCACATACCGCAGCTGGCCCGACAACCCGGCCCCGATGATTCGCCACCGCGCCGCGCCCGCCATGCGCTGCGCCTCCACCAGCAGCTGATGCCCCTCCTCCGCCGGCAAGGCCAGCATCGCCAGCCGGAACGCATCCATCTGCCGCGGACCCTGCCGCAGCGCCGCGCCGGTCATGGCCGCCAGCGCCTTGCCTCGATCACCGAGCAGCACCGCCGACCACAAGGCCCAATGCCGGGGCTCCGACTTCTCGTCCCCGATGAAGTCCAGCACCGCCGCCATCGCGCCGGTCCGCCCCAGTTCCCCGGGGAGTCGCAGCGCTCTCGCCCGCTCCCCCGCATTCGTCGCTCGCAACGAGACCTGCCAGCGCTCACCCGGATCCAGCCGATGCGCGCCGAAAGCCTCGAGCGCCAGCCGCCGGCTCAGCGAATCCTCGTTCCCCGCCAGCAGCGTCTCGGCCTGCAAGGCCTCATTCGGCGACACCCAACCCAGCGCCGCCGCCAGACCGGGCGCCGCCTCCGGCGCCTGCCGCGCGCGCGCCACCAGGCCCGCCCACGCGTGCTGCCGCCCATTGAGCGCCAGCACGCCGGCCACGAAGCAATCCTCGGCGCAATCACCCCGCAGCGCGCCCTCGCAAACGCGCCAGCCCGCCTCGCCGGCCTCAGCCAGGCCGTCGACCTGAGCGCCCAGATCCTCGTCGAGTTCCGCCAGCCGGTCCGGCGTGCAATGCGGCGCGTCGAGCGCGTCGCGTCGCTGCGTCCACAGGAAGGCGGCCTCGTCGCGGAACTGCGCGAGTTGCGCCACATCCGTCGTCATGGCCGGCCCGCCGACGTCGCGTGATCGCCGGTCAATGGAGGTCCACGAACACGCCGCGGATGCGCTGCGCGCCACGCGAGCGGATGGGCAGAGCGACCATCTCAGTTCTCTCCGACCTTGGCGCCCTTGATGTTGACGCCGCCGCTGCCCTTGATGTCCACCTTGCCGCTGGCCTTGACCGTGATCTTGGCGGCCTGGATGGTGATGCCGCTCGAGTCCATGACGATCTTGCTGCCGCCGGCCTTGAGCACGATGGTCGGCGCCTCGATCGTGGCGCTGGCGCCCGCCTGGGTCTTGAAGGTCGTCTTGGCCGTCTGGCCGATGGTCGCGGCCGAGAGCCGGTGCGCCGCGCCCACGGTCACCGACTGCAAGGCGCCGACGCTGACCTGCTGCAGCCCGCCGATGGTCACGACCTGCGCCGCGCCCACGGTGATGGCCTCCGCCGCGCCCACCGTATGCGCCCGCGCGGCCCCGACGGTGTGGGCCTCGGCCAGCGACACCGTCGTCGTCTGCATCCCGTTGACCGTGTGACTGCGCATGCCGTTCACGGTCACCGTCTGACCCGCGTTGATCGTGATCGTCTCGCCGGCGTTGACCGTCTCGGTGCGATGCGCGCCGACGGTGATGGTCTCGTTGGCGCCGACGCTCTCGGTGCGGTTGGCGCCAACGGTCGTCGTCTCGTTCGCGCCGATGGACTTGCTCCGGTCCGCCCCCACGGTGACCGACTGGTTCACCCCGATGGACTGCGTCTGGTTGTTGCCCACCGTCTCCGAATCGTCCACGTCGACCACGTCGGTCCGGTTGTTGTGGATGGTCGAGCGCTGGTCATGCTCGATCGTCGTGGCCATGTCGTACTGGCCGTGGATGGTGATCAGCTCCTTGCCCGCCGTGTCGTCCATGGACAGCTCGTTGTAGCCGCTGCCCTTGTGGGTCTTGGACTTCACGCCGCTGACGACCGCGCCGGCCGGCAGGCCGTAGGGCGGCATGGACTCGGCGTTGTAGACGCGGCCGGTGATCAGCGGCTGGTCGGGATCGCCCTCGACGAAATCGACCACCACTTCCTGCCCGATGCGCGGGATCGACACCCCGCCCCAGCCCTTGCCGGCCCAGGGCTGCGACACGCGGATCCAGCAGGAGCTGGTCTCGTCGCGCTTGCCGCGACGGTCCCAGTGGAATTGCACTTTCACGCGGCCGTACTTGTCGGTGAAGATCTCCTCGCCGCCCGGGCCGGTGACGATGGCCGTCTGCGGACCGGGCGCCATCGGCTTGGGCGTGCGGCGCTCGGGCCGGAACTGCTGGTCCGCCGGGATGGCGCGGAAATGGCAGCGCAGCCCGGACTCGCCGCTGTCGGACTCGGTCGCCGCCTGGCGCAGCTGCAGCGTGGTGCCGGTGACCAGGTACATGGCGTTCTGGTCGTCGCGCGGATGACGCTCCAGCGACAGCAGATGACCCGTGGCCACGCCCTGCGCGTTGGTGTCGCCGTCGAAACGGGCGTAGTTGGACTGGATTTCGTCGAGCCGGTCCTCGGCGTACTGGCCGCCGTCGCCGGTCTGCAGATAGCCGCCGGGATAGTCGAAGACCTCGCCGTCGGACAGGTCGTAGTCCCGGGCCCGGTCCTGCTTGGATTCGAGCGAGGTGGACGGGCGCTCAAAGTCGAAATCCGTGATGACGACCTTGCCGGGCTTGAGGCTCTCCTGCGCGATCCAGGTGTCGACGAACTCCAGCGCCGGCGGCGTGTTGCCCTGTCCGCCGTAGAACGGCAGCGCGGCGCAGCCGGGCGCGGCGTCATGCGCGGAGGCGGAGTCGGTCAGGATCAGCGTGTGGCCGCTGTCGTCGTGGTTGAAGTACCAGTAGATGCCCTCGTTCTCCAGCAGCCGGGCGACGAAGTTGAAGTCGGTCTCGCGGTACTGGACGCAGTAGGTCCAGGTTCGGTAGGGACGCTGCAGGCGGAACTCATGCTTGGCGACCGGGTGGTCGTCGAAGACCGCCTTGACGATGTCCGGGACGGACTGGTCCTGGAAGATCCGGCAGTCGGCGGTGCGGGTCAGCAGCCAGAGCCAGGGCCGCAACGTCATCTGGTAGACGCTGTGGCGCCCCTCGAAGCCCGACAGCGCGAAGCGGGTGACGTAACCCGACAGGTGGCGCGGCGCGTCGTCGCGCTGCGCGATGGTGAGCGTGGCCGGTTTGCCGAGCAGGTCCGAGGCGAGGATGTCCTTGCGCTCGCTGAGCAGGGTGAGCGTGGTCTCGCCGAGCTCGCTCAGACCTTCGCGCGCCGCGCAGGCGTGCACGCGCAGGTCCTCGGCGGGCAAGGCGGTCTTGAGACGGAAGGGTACGGCCATGCCCGCACGGTAGGCATGTGCGATCTGCGCCGATAGCGACCAAAGTCATTCACGGCGCGGCCCGATGTCATCGAGGGAAACGGAGGTGACGCGATGTCACCGGAGCGGGTGACGCGGAGCGCGGCCCGGCTCAGATCACGACGGGCCGCGCGACAGTGAGGGTCAGCACCGTGCCGTCCTCGTCGTAGTCGGCGGTGACCTCGAAGTCGTCGACCAGCCATTGCTCCCATTCGACGACATCGTCCTCTTCCTCACCGTCGGCGGGCTCGCCGTACTCGCGCAGGGCGTCCTCGCGATTGACGACCTCGCCCTCGGCGAAGGGCAATTGCCCCTCGAAGGCGTCGACCTCCTCGCTGCCCTCGGGGTAGTAGAAGAGCGCGCCGAGGACGAATTCACCCGCGCCATGCGGCTCGCCGTAATCGGCGGCATGGCTCTCGCGCGGGGAGAAGGACATCACGACGCCCAGTTCCTTGAGCATCACGAAGCCGGCGCGGATTTCCTTCTTGCGCTTCTGGGAGAGCTCGGTCGCGCCCTCGACGCCGGGGGCGTACTGGAGGATCGCGGCGACGAGCGGGGCGTCGAGCTCGGTCAGGCCGATCAGTTGGGGCAGGTGGGCGGGAAGAATGGGCGGCGTGGCGGTCATGGGGGGTGACGATACCGCGATGTGGGGTCAGGCGTCGGAAATCTGGATCGAGGTCTTCATCTATTCATCCGCGACGCATCGCCAGGTCCCTGGCGCCATCAGCTTCACGCGAATCAGCCGGTTATCGACGTTGCTGTACAGCACATGCATCGTGAATGACTCCGCGTGCCACACGGCATGCCCGGTCAGGGCTGAATCGGCATGCTGAACAGGATGGGAACCCACCTTCTTGAACAGAGCTTCCGGGCTGTCCTCGAAGTCGAGTCCACACGGCAGCGTTCCCTTCCATCCCGAACCATCCTGATCGCGATTCCGATGCAGGGTCACCGACCTGAGCATCGGATCGCGGCCTTCTCCGACGACGCCGATCGTGACGCCGCAAGCCGCATTGAGATCGATCGCATCCTCCTCGCGGGCCTGCGTCAGTTGATCCGCAGTCCAAACCGCGGGATCCCACAGGCCGGCGAAAGCCTGCGAGGCGACCGAGTCGCCGAAAGCCCCGATCAGTGAAAGCAGTGGCGGCACGACTGCGGCATGGCCACTCGGGATCGGCTCGGGAAGACGACGGCAAACGACACGAGAGAGTCCGCCCGTATCGTCGGCGTACACCGCCGTCAGGCGATACCCGGGCACGTCCCAGGTGTCCGTCAGATGGGAATGGCGGGAGTCTTCGAATGCGGCCAGACGCCTGCGCGCGATTGATCGGCCATCGCCCCATTGCAGGTCGAAGGGAAGCGTTCCCGCATACCGCTGGATGTCGTCATGCCCGGAGTAGAAGTAAAGCTGCGACAACACCATGTCGCCATGGCCCCAGCGGAAGCGCGCCGAGGCAGCCTGGTATTCCGAATCGACGAAGCCGAGTTCCAGCCCCTTTCTGCGGACCAGAACCCAGTCGTGATATCGACGCTCCTCGGCGTCGGGATGCTCGGGGCGACTGAGCGTGTTCAGCTCCGACCAAACAGTCTCGAACTCGGGCGAGTCAGCCGACCAGCCGAGTGTGGCCAGCAATCGATCGAATCCCAGTGCGTTCGTCATTCCTCGACCACCAGCATCTGGAGCGCGTAGACATCCGCCCTCCCTTGGTCATCGAAGCCGGCAAAGATCAGGTGATCCGGCTGATCCCACCTGGCCCGGTCGGAGTCCGAGCTCTCCCAAGTGGTCGCGCCTAGCTTGGCCTTCAATTCGTCAAGCGTCTGTCCGAACGCCAGCCCATGCGGCAGTTCACCGTCAAAGCGCTTGAATCGAGATCCCGCCACGCCATAGAAGCGCACGTTGTTCAGCACAAGCGCCCCCTCGGGATACTCTCGCGTCGGAGGCGCATCGAGGTAGCGTTCGTCGACGAACGTCAGTTCGACGCCCCGTTGCTCGCTCACCAGATAGGCGGTGTCGTCGCCCTTGGGGAGTTGGGGCTTCTCGACGATCTCCAGTGCATTCACCAGTTCGGAAACTTCGCGCTCGCCGAAGTAGTAGCCGAGTCGCGATGCGATCTCTGAAAAGTCCATGGCCTGGAGTCCTGACATCGAGTGGCCGGCTTCAAGCGTCGGAGATCTGGATGGTCACGGTGTCGATGGCCTTCTCGTTCTCTTCGAAATCGACGATCAGCGATCGCCCTTCCTTGTCCCACCGGTCATTCGGAAAGACGGGACTCGTGGAATCCGGCTGGCCCAACACGGAAGCCACCTGTTGTCTGCTCATGTTGAAGCTGAGACCTGCGGGCAGCGGCGACTTGAATCCGGGCCGCTTGCCCTTGGCATCGGGATAGAGAAACACTGCGGACAAGACGAGAGCGCCTTCCGGCAGGCCGCTGCCCTCCATGGACGGAATCGCCTCCACCAGCGAGAAGACCAGGTCGACGCCTTCCTTCTCCACCTCGATACCGACATCGAAGTCGCCTCGCTTCACCTTCGGTCGCTTCAGGGGCAGTCCGTACTCGGTCAGCAACGCCTGGATGCGGGCGTCGCCGAACTCAATGCCGAGAAGATCGTAGGGAAGCGCTGTACTCATTTGCTCTCTCATTTCAGCTTTTTGATGGTGTCGACCAGGAACTTGTCGAAGTCCTTGTTGCTCATTCGCAGGACGCGGCCGGCCGCCTTTTGATAGGCCTTCTTGCATCCACCGTCCGCATCGTATTCGTCGATCTTTCCCAGCATCGCCTCGACGTCGCGCCGGGCCGAGCCCGCGAGGTCCTTCGCGTCCTTCGCGGCCTCCAGCGGCGACTGGCCATGCGTGGGGCTGATGTCGATGTGCGCTTGACGCGGGATCGCAATGGCCGCGGCGGCATTATCAATGGCCCTCTCTTCGGCTGGCTTGAGCTTGCGGTTCAGCAACTCGGCGGCACGCTTCTTCAACGCCGCCTTCGACGGAATGTGATCCCGATCGAACTTGCCGTCGCCGGTCTTCTTCTTCAGATCCCCGTACTTGCCGTACTCGCCGCACTTCAGTTTCTTCTTGGGCTTGATCTTCTTGCCGTCACGCCCACCCTTGCCACCCGCTCCTGCTTCAGGCTCCGCATCAGGCTTCTTCGCATGGCGGGCCTCTTCCTCGGCCTTCTTCAGCCGCGCCGCCTCTTCCGCCTCCTTCGCGAGCTTGGCCTCCTTGGCCAGCTTGGCGGCCTGCGCGGCCTCCTCGGCAACCTTGGCCGCCTTCGCCGCCTCTTCGGCGGCATGAGCGCCCTTCATCAACCCGGCCGCGCCCTTCACCGCCTTGCCCGCGGTGGTCACCACCTTGCCGCCCGGAATCATGCTGGCCGCCGAGAGTCCGGCCTCGACCACATTGCCCTCAGCGGCGTAGATCAAGGCGTCGGCGCCGCCAGTGACCACCGACAGCCCCGGCACGAAGCTCGCCACGCCCAGCGCGCCATGCACCCAGGGACTGGCCTTGCTCCACCAGCCCTCCTCGGCCGGCGTCTCCGGCGCCGCGGGCGGGTTGGCAGCCGGCGCCGCGCCGCCGGACAGCGACGATCCCGGCGCCGACTGCGATACATAGATTCCCGGGCAGTTGCCCCCGTTCAGCGTGCAGGGATCGTTCACCCGCAGGACCGGCTTCTTCCCCGCTCGCACCGTCGTGCTGGCGCGGACCGGCTTGACCTCGCCGCTGACCGTCCCGCTCTTGACGCCCTTGGCCGCGCCCGCCGCATCGCCAACGCAACTCGGTTGCGAGCTCTGATTCAGCACATAGGCCGGATCGCCGTTGAAGCGCACGCTCGCCACGGTCCCCTGGCTGCTGCCCAGGTCTTGCGTGACGGGATACGGCAGCGGCGGCGTCGCGCTGCCGACCGGCGTCTTGTTGATGCTGGGCGCGGTCGAGACCGCCTTGAATGCACCGTCCTTGCGGGCGCCGAGGTTAGCCGCCATGGGCGTCTCCCGGGCGACCGGCGTCCCGATCCGCACCGCCCGCCGCGTGGCCCTGGACGACGTCGCGATCCAGCATGCGGTACTCGATCACCCGCACGGCCGGCTGCGTCGCCAGCACCGCACGCCATACGAGGTGGACCAGCCGACGGTCCGGCTCCACGATGACGGTGTCCAATCGGGCGGGCAGCTCGCCCATGGCACCCGATTCGAATCGCACCAGCACGAACGGTCGGTGACCCGGCAGCGCCAGCACCAGACGGGAGTTGCCGTGCGCATCTCTTTGCAAGGCGCGATCGCGCGGGTTGGCCAGGTTCACCAGTTCAATGAGCTCATCACCGTGGAGTTCATCCACCTGCTGATCGGGCCAGGCGGCGTTCCACACGGCGAAGTCGAAGTCCGCGGGCAGCGGATCCTCGCCGGAGATGAAGGCCTCATCCACCGTCCCGACCATCGCCGCCCGCGCGGGATGGCCCTTGGGCCTCACGCCCAGTCCGGCGACGAGCCCCTCGGATCCTGCGTCGTCTCCGGCGAGCACCGCCTCCAGATGCCGGACCCCGATCGGCTGAGCGATGGTCTCGAGCTGCGGCGCGGGGACCCGCTCCACGCCGGCCGCCGTCAGATACCAATCCCTCATGAAGCCCCTGCCCGCAGCGTTCTCCGCGCAGTGCTCCCACTTCAAGGGCGCGCCGTCGGGGGCCGCGCTCTTCGCACCGGTGTCGTCCAGCCAACGCTGACCGGCCGCCGTCCCTGCGTCCACGCGGCAGGCTCCGCCCCAGGCACTGCGCAGGTCCAAGGCCAAGGACGCGATCGGCTCGGCCGGGGTCAAGCGCCATTCAAGGCGCTTCGACTGGATGTTCCTGGCCTGGACGAAGTCACGCGGGCCATGCACGCGCAGGGCCTTGTTGATCAGCAATTCATTGCCTCGGCTGACGCGCAGGCCGACGAGGAAGGTGGTCGACGCCACGGCCTTGGGGAGCGACGGCGCATACCCCGTCGCGTTGACGATCACATCGCAGCGTGGCTTGAAGTGGCAGAGATCCGATTCCTGCAGCACGGGCGAGTCGGGATCCGGCGAGAGCGCGAGGTCCGCTTCGCACAACGGCAGCTGCTCGTCGGCAAATCGCATCGTCGCCGCGTCATTCCAGGTCAGCGTCTGCCGGAGCACGGCGACGTGAAACGCTTGGGATCGTTGATCGACGCCCTGAAATGCCAAGCCCGGGAACGGCGTGTGATTCCTGAATTCCATGCGACGCGGCGATCAGTTGATGTCCACGTCTTTGCCGTTGATGGCAACCGGTCCGCTGGCCGAGAAGTCGAACTGCGTGCCGTTGATCAGCACCGTCCCATCCGACTTCATGACCAGGCTGGCCTTGCCGACGGTGATCTGGAACTCGTCGCCCGCGTCGATGGAGTAGGTCTTGCCCACCGTCGTCGACTTGTTCAGCCCGATCTGCGCGGACTGCTGGAGCGCGACCGTCGTGTTCATGAACCCGCCCACCGTCGTCTGATACGCCGCCCCGATGGTCAGCGCCTTGCCCAGTCCGATGGTCTCCGCCTTCGCCAGCGCGATGGTCTCGGACTTGAATCCGCCGATGGTCACCGAGCGGTTGTCCCCGATGGAGACCGTCTCGTTGAGGTCAACGCGCTCCGTGCGGTTCTGATGCACGGTGATGGTCTCGTCCAGATCGACGGTTTCGGTGCGGTTTCCCTTCACGAAGACCGTCTCGTGCCGGTCGATGGTCTTGGTCCGATCGCGGCCCACCCAATGGGTCTCGTCGTTCTCGACCTCGATGTCCTGGTTCTTCTCGGCGTGGATCCACAGCTGCTCGGCGCCCTGCTTGTCCTCGAAGCGGATCGCGTTGGCGTTGCCGTAGCTGCCGCCCTTGGTCGAGCGCGTCAGGAAGCCGCTCTGCGTGGCGTTGGCCGGCAGGTCCCAGGGCGGCAGATTCTCGCCGTTGTAGGTGCGGCCGATGATGATGGGCGCATCGGGATCGCCCTCGATGAAGCCGACGATGACTTCCTGGCCGATGCGCGGGATGTGGATGCCGCCGAAGTTGGAGCCCGCCCAGGGATGGGCGACGCTGACCCAGCAGGAGCTGCGCTCGTTGCGCTGACCGCGGCGGTCCCAGTGGAACTGCACTTTCACGCGGCCGAACTTGTCGGTGTGGATCTCCTCGCCAGCAGGGCCGGTGACGATGGCCGTCTGCGGGCCGGGCACCAGCGGCTTGGGCGTGCGGCGCGGCGGCCGGTACTGCTGCGCGGCGGGAATGCAGCTGAAGCTGCAGCGCAGCGAGGTCTCGCCCGAGCCCGCCTCCGACGCGGCCTGCTGCACGTTGAGCAGGGTGCCGGTGACCAGGTACTGCGCGTTTTCGGTCTCGCGCGGATGGCGTGTCAACGAGAGCAGATGACCGGTACGGACGCCCTGCGCATTCGTCGAGCCGTCGTAGGTCTCGAAGCCCGTCTGCAGCTCGTCGAGCCGATCTTCGACGTACTGCGAGCCGTCGCCGGTCTGGATGTAGCCGCCGGGGTAGTCGAAGACCTCGCCGTCGGACAGGTCGTAGTCGCGCTTGCGGTTCTGCGAGGTCTCCAGGCCGCTGGAAGGCCGCTGGAAGTCGTAGTCGGTGATGACGACCTTGCCCGGCTTGACGCATTGGGCGCTGGTCCAGCTCTGCACGTACTCGAGCTGCGGCGCGGCCTGCGCGCCCGAGCCGTAGAACGGCAGCGACTCGCAACCGGGCGCGGCGTCGTGGCCGCTGGCGGAGTCGCAGAGGATGACCTTGTGACCGGACTCGTCGTGCTCGACGTACCAGTAGATGCCCTCGTGCTCGAGCAATCGGGCGACGAAGTTGAAGTCGGTCTCGCGGTACTGGACGCAGTAGTTCCAGCTGCGATAGGGGCGCAGGAGCTTGAACTCGTAGCGCGCGACGGGGTGGTCCTCGAAGACCTGCTTGACGATGTCGGGGACGGACATCTCCTGGAAGATGCGGCAGTCCGAGGTCCGGGTGAGCAGCCAGAGCCAGGGCTTGAGCTGCATCTCGTAGACGCAGTGCTTGCCTTCGAAGCCGCGCTGGGCGAAGCGGGTGACGTAGCCGCTGAGGTGGCGCGGCATGTCGTCGCGCAGGGCGACGGTGAGCGAGGCGGGTTTGCCGAGCAAGTCGGCGGCCTGGATGTCCTTGCGCTCGCTGAGCAGGGTGAGCGTGGTGTCCCCGGCGTCGCTCAGTCCTTCGCGCGAGACGCAGCTGTGCACGCGCAGCGTGTCGTCGGGCAGGGAGGTTTTGAGTCGGAAGGGAGAGGCCATGGCACGGAGGGTCAGGTCGACACCCCGAGTGTTAGGGGGACCCCGCCGGGCAACAACGGACGAAAGTCATTCGGGCGGGGGCGCCGACGGGGATGCGGGGGCGGTGAGCGCACTCGATGCGAGAGGCGCGTCGTGATCCAATGCGGGCGTCTTCAGCTCCGCGCACCCGTACGCCATGACTCCCCCCGCTCACGACCCCATGACCCTGACGCTGGGCGCGGCCCGGGCGCTGAGGAATGGCGGCATCGACGCCGTCGCGGCGCTGGACAGCGCCCTGCATCAGGCACTGCTGCTGGCGCCGGGCGTCGAGCATGAGGACATCAGGCAGATGCTGGATCGCGCGATGAGCGCGGTGCTGGTTGAGACGGTGGAGCGCGCCGTCCACGACCATCCTGAGCTTCGCCCTGACGAGGCTACCTGGATCGCGATCGCGAAGCAGGAGGCGATTCGTCGGGCCGGTCCGCGACCGGCCGCCGATCCCACCTCGGTGTCGACCCCGGCCCCGCAAGTCCTGACCCCGGTGGCTCAGACCGTTCCGGTCGAGGAGGAGCGCCTGTACGACGTCTGGATCGATCTGGTGTTCGGGCGTGGCAAGGAGCGGGAGACGCTGTGCGCGGTGTTCGGGCACTGCCGGCTGCCCAAGGCGCCGGCGATCGGGGAGTCACTGACGTTCTGGCCGCCGAGGACGGAAGCGACGACCTTCGAGGTGGTCGCGATGGGGGGCGTTCAGGCAAGGCACGACGTGTCGACGTTGATTGATGACATCGGGCATGCCATTGGGCCGGCGAGCGAAGGCGGCAAGGCTATCGTCACGCTGCGTTGCGCGCCGATCGAGGTGGCCTCCGTCGAGGACGGGCGCCGCGTGGCGAGCTTCATGAAGCGGCACCACGGGTTTGAGATGGATTCGTATGGGGTGAATCGGCTGGGGTGAGCGAGCTGCGGCGCCGATTCAAATGCTCAGCCGCTTCACCGCGGCCTTCAGCTTCGCTTCCGTCATCGTCATGCCCATGCCTTGCATGCAGCCCTTGATCTTCTGGCTCCGCTCGAAGAAATCTGTCTTCGCCTTGTTGAACGAGTTGAGGATCGACGTGCCATAGGCCTGCTCGGCCTTCTTGCGCCCCGCGGCGATGACCGCCGGCGTGGCCGCCATCATCGCGAGATCGATGAGATCACGCGACATGACGCTGTCATCGCGCCATCGATCCGCATTGGCCATCAGCTTCGAGGCCACCAGATCGACGTCGGTCAGCCGCCAGACCCCGCAGACCTTCTGCGCCGGTTTCGGTTGATCGAGCGCGATGCGGCCCTCAAAGACGATCTCGAACTTGATCGGACGTGCCCCACCCATCGAAATCGCGCTGCGGATGCCGTATTGGTCCACCCGCGGCTCACGCTCCATCTTGACCTCCGGGCCGAACGCCCACGCGAGGCCGCTCTGGTCCACGAGCGACCGCATCGTCCGGTAGCCGTCCTTGTCGTCGCACAGGAAATCGATGTCCACCGACTCGCGGTACTCGCCATAGGAAAGCGCGATCGCCGTCCCCCCGCCAAACAAGCAACGGTTCTCCCGCAGCAAGTCGGTGTTCGTGTGCGCAAGCACCGCGGCAATGTGCTGGTGATGGGGCCGTTCAAACAAGCAGCACCCCCTTCCCGACGGTATCGACCAGCTTCTTGATGAGCGCTCGCTCGCGGGGCAGCACATCCTGCTGATCGACGTGGCGCCAGTTCCGTTCGTAGAGCTCCAGAGCTTCCGGCGGCGACAGGCTGGCGCCTGGTTGCAGGTGCCACGCAATCTGTCGCAGCTGTGGGTAGGCGTCGACCCGAATTCTTGCCGGCAATCGGCGCTGAGGAAGCTGTTCGTCCGAGCTTCGTCGCCCGGCATCCTCCGCCACGCCAATGAGGTCCTGGCTCAGCCTGAGCGAGTCCAACACCTTGAGAAATGTGGCCACGGTCACCGACGGATCGCCCCGCTCCAAGCGGCTCAAGGTCACGCGGGTGATCCCCGCCTCGCGAGCCACCTGTTCGGCAGACATGTTCCGCCTCAATCGCGCCTCGCGGACGCGCTCGCTGACCTGACTCCAGAGTCGCTGGAGGTGATTGGTGAGGGGAGCGGCTTTGGCGGGCATGTATCGCGTTTTATACGAAGATGCCCGACGGCGCAAGTCAAGGTAGGGCCCACCGAAGACCCTCTCCCCTGCCCTCTCCCGCAAGCGGGAGAGGGTGTGAGACCGTCAATCAAACCCGTACTCGAAATCCCCATCCTTCACCGCCAGCGCCACCTTCGTGATCGCCTGCCCATTCGTCAATCGCGTCAGGTACTCCCGGCTGATCCTCGGCAGCACCGTGTTGGTCAGAATCGCATCCACCACCCGCCCCCCGCTCTCCACCTCGTTGCAGCGGCTGATGATCAGCTTCACCACGTCCTCGCCGAAGCTCAGCGGCACGCCCAGGTTCTCGCCCACGCGCTTCTGGATCCGTCCCAGCTGCAACCGAACAATCTGCCCCAGCATCTCCTCGCTCAGCGGGTAATACGGGATCGTCACCAGCCGCCCCAGCAGCGCCGCCGGGAACACCTTCAGCAGCGGCTCCCGCAACGCCTTCGCGATCCCATCCGGCTCCGGCATCAGCTCAGGATCCGCGCACAGCTTCATGATCAGATCGCTGCCCGCATTGCTCGTCAGCAAGATGATCGTGTTCTTGAAGTCGATGTAGCGCCCTTCCCCGTCCTCCATCCAGCCCTTGTCGAAGACCTGGAAGAAGAGCTCGTGCACGTCCGGATGCGCTTTCTCGACCTCGTCCAGCAAGACCACGCTGTAGGGACGACGCCGCACCGCCTCGGTCAGCACGCCGCCCTCCCCATAGCCCACGTAGCCCGGCGGCGAACCCTTGAGCGTCGAGACCGTGTGCGCCTCCTGGAACTCGCTCATGTTGATGGTGATGACGTTCTGCTCACCGCCGTAGAGCGCCTCGGCCAGCGCGAGCGCCGTCTCGGTCTTGCCCACGCCGGAGGTCCCCGCCAGCAGGAACACCCCGATCGGCTTGCTCGGGTTGTCCAACCCCGCGCGCGACACCTCGATGCGCTTGGCGATCATCTCCAGCGCATGCCGCTGCCCCACCACCCGCTGATTCAGCGTGTCCGCCAGCTGCAGCACCGCTTGCAGTTCATTGCGGACCATGCGGCCGACGGGGATGCCGGTCCAGTCCTGCACCACCGCCGCCACCGCCTGCTCATCCACCGTCGGCAGGATCAGCGGCGCATCGCCTTGCAGCTCGCTCAGCTCGGCGCGCAGGCCGTGCAACTCGGTCAGCAAGGTCTCGCGTTCCTTCTCCTCGGGCGCGCCCTCGCCGTCCTTGCGCAGCAAGGCATGCAGTTCCAGCACGCGGTCGACCAGCCCCTTCTCCTTCTGATGACGCGCCTCCAGCGCCGTCTTGCGCGTCTGCGCCTCGTCCAGGGCGGCCGCCACCCGCTGCTTGCGCTCCGCGACGTCCATGCCGATCGCGGCCTCGCGGGCGATGATCTCGCGCTCGACCTCCAGCGCCTGGATGCGGCGCAGGCAGTCCTCGAGCTCCGCCGGCGTCGCATGCTGACTCACCGCCACGCGCGCGCACGCCGTGTCCAGCAGACTCACCGCCTTGTCCGGCAGCTGCCGCGCCGGGATGTAGCGATGGCTCAAGCGCACCGCCGCCTCGATGCCCTCGTCGAGCAGGGCCACCCGATGATGTTTCTCCAGGATGGAGGCCACGCCGCGCAGCATCAGCACCGCCTTGGCCTCGTCGGGCTCGGGCACCTGCACGACCTGGAAACGTCGCGTCAGCGCGGGGTCCTTCTCGATGTGCTTCTTGTACTCGGCCCAGGTGGTCGCCGCGATCGTGCGCAGCTTGCCGCGCGCCAGCGCCGGCTTGAGCAGATTCGCCGCGTCGCCCGTGCCCGCCGCGCCGCCCGCGCCGATCAGGGTGTGCGCCTCGTCAATGAACAGGATGATGGGCTTGGGCGAGGCCTGCACCTCGTCGATGACCTGGCGCAGGCGGTTCTCGAACTCGCCCTTCATGCTCGCGCCCGCCTGCAGCAGGCCGATGTCCAGCATGTACAGCGACACGTCCTTGAGCTGCGGCGGCACGTCGCCCTGCGCCAGCCGCAGCGCGAAGCCCTCCACCACCGCCGTCTTGCCGACGCCGGCCTCGCCGGTGAGGATCGGGTTGTTCTGGCGGCGCCGCATCAGGATGTCGACGATCTGCCGGATCTCCTCGTCGCGACCGGCCACGGGATCGATCTCTCCGTTGCGCGCGCGCTCGGTCAGATCGACGGCGAAGCGCTTGAGCCCCTCCTGCTTGCCCATCGCCGCCGGCGCGATGGCGCCACTGGCGTCACCGGGCTCGGCGCCCGGTTCGGCCGCGCGCATCGAGCGCTCGGGCGAGCCCTCGGTGATCTGCGCGAAGTGCTCGCTGAGGTCGTCCACATGGATCTTCTCGAACTGCTTGGACACCGCCAGCAGCACGTTGCGCATGGACGCGGTCTTGAGCAGCCCCAGCACCAGATGGCCGGTGCGCACCTGCGTGTCCCCGAACATCAGCGAGCCGTAGACCCAGCCGCGTTCGACCGCGTTCTCGACCCAGCTCGACAGATCGGTCACCGAGGTCGCGCCGCGCGGCAGCCGGTCCAGCGAGGCCATCAGGTCCGCCGACAGCGGCGCCGCGTCCAGTCCGTAATGCTTGACGATGCGATGCAGGTCGGAATCGGGCGTGTTGAGGATCTGATAGATCCAGTGCTGCAGCTCGACGTATGGATTGCCGCGCAGTTTGCAGAAGACGGTCGCGCCTTCGATCGCCTTGTAGGCCAGCGGGTTGAGCTTGCCGAAGAGGCTGGTGCGGGCGATTTCAGTCATGTGGAGGCTCCCTGTGTCGCCGGTGGCGCCGCCCTGCCCCGCACCCGTTGTCGCGGATGCAGGCGCAGGTCGCCCCGGTCGTGTTGATGCGGCTGGCCGCGGGCGCGGCCGGTCCAGGAGGTGAAGCCCAGCCGCGCGCTGCCCGACAGCGCCGCCTGCGGCACCTCGTCGCGGCGCAGCACCGGCTGCAGCTCCCATTGCAGGTTGTGGCCGACGTACTGCCGGATCCAGTCGTTGAGCGGACGCCACGCGTCGCCGTCGGGCAGGAAGCGCTGGTACTGCCGCAGCGTCAGCGGGCCCAGCACCACGCGGAAGCGGTACTGCCGGTCCCAGGCCTTGTTGCCGGCCGTGGTGTCGCGGCCCAGCGCGGCACGCGGCCGGCCGATGCGCTCGGCGCGATTGCGCGCATGGCCCAGCCGGGTGCGCTCCCCCTCCTCGACCGGCAGCCAGTGAGCGACGTGCTGCTCGATGCGGACCGGGACGCCGAAGTACTGAGAAATGATCTTCTCCAGCCCTTCCGCATGCTGCGCGCGGCCGCCGTGCAGCCCCGCCTGATGCAGGCGCGCGGACCGCGGCAGCGCGTCGCCGGGCTGCAGACCCTCGGCCAGACCGACTGCCGCGCCCAGCCAGGCGGCATAGCGGTCCGAGGCCGGCCGGTCATGCTGAACGGCGGGCTGCGACTGCGCCCAGGCGCGATAGAAGTGCAGCAGCAGCCGGTGGTGGAACACATCGAGGAAGCGCGCCAGCGTCGGATCGCCGCGCTGGTACTGGCGCTCGCGCGCGTACTCGGTGAGGTGCAGCGGCATCGGCCCCTGCGGCCCCAGCAAGCCGAAGAAGCGCACGCCCAAGCGTGGCGCCGATCCGTTGCCGCGTGTCAGACTGGCCAGCGCGGCCGGAGCGAAGTCCAACTCCGGCTCCTGGCCCAGACGGACCGCCTCCTGCGTCGGACGCAGCGCCCGGCCCAGGCGCGGCGCATCCGGACGAAGTCCCTCGATGCGGCGCAGCAGCGCAAAGAAATCATGCGCCCAGGGCCGCGACTCGACATCGTCGAACAGCGTCCGCAGCGCCTCGTCACCCGTGCTCATCGCGCTCATCGCGCATCCTCGATCTCGCCGCCGATACGCGGCGGCCAGCGCTTGACCGGCCCGCGTTGCGCGCTGCGCAGGCTCAGCTGGCTGAAGCTGTTGATCGCCGCATAGCGCGTGAAGTAGCGCTCCAGCACGCTGGCAAAGAGGAAGGCGCTGTGACCCTGGAAATGGAGCTCGTCCAGCTCCAGCTCGATCTCGGTGCCGGCGCCGTAGCTCAACGGACCGCTGAAAGGCAAACGCCGCACCACCGGCTTGGCGCTCACGCCGCGCACGCCCTCGACCTGGCGCAGCCAGGCCGCGTCGCCCGGCGGGCCGTACAGCGCGAGCATCCGTCGCAGCGTCGCCGCGGCCTGCGCGGGCGGCTCGTCGGCCCAGGGCAGCTGCTGCTGCGTGAGCAGCCCCACCAGATTCCAGCCCGCCTCGCCCGCCGGCTGACGGCTGACCGTGCGCGTCGGTCCATGCATCGCCTCGACCTTGAGCACTGGGCCCGCCGCATCCAGCCGCCAGGTGCCGGCCCCGTTGTGCGGCAGCAGCATGGGCAGATCGCGGTTGGTCACCAGCGCGGACACCGACAGCTGCCGGATGTCCTCCCGATACGGCGCATGCCGCGGGTCGACCAGCGAGAGGAACACCTCCTCGCCGATGTAGGCGCTGCGCGGCCCCTGGTCCTTCTGCCGCGAGGACAGCAAGCGCGGCTCGCGCCGCGCGGTGTAGAAACCGGGCGCCTCGGTCGGGGCCTCGTGATAGGTCGCGTACAGCGGCCAGAAGGTCTGCTGGCCGAGATTGCCGGCGCCGTAGCCGGTCACCGATTGCAGGCTGTGGACCTCATAGTCCATCGGCCGCGTGCGGTCCGGCACGACGTGGTACTCCCAGCTCCCGGTGCCGAGCTGGATGCGATCCAGCCGCTTGGGGAACAGGTTGATCGCCGGCGTGCAGTGCAGCGCCACGCTGTCCGCGTCGACCAGCGCCTCCAGCGCCGCATCGCCGCGGCTGAAGAAGAGCACGATCTCCGCCTCGTTCCCGTCGATGCGGGCCAGCCGGTCGGCAAGAGCTGTCACCTCCAGGAACAGGAAGCGCCGCGGCATGGCAGCCGCCTCCTGCATCAGCCGGCTGCCGGAGAAGCTGCGATGCGTCTCGGGCAGCAGCGCCTCGTCGGCGGCGAAGCCCTGCGGGCGGATGCTGCCGGCGTCTCGCCATTGGGCGGCCACCTGCGGCGCCTCGATCCCGTCGCCGGTGACGTAGCTGCCCAGCGGCGCGCCCAGCGCCAGTTCATGCAGCCGGAAGGCGACATCGTCCGGCGCGCTCAGGTAGAGCGAGAGCCGGTCCACGCCCAGCTGCCGCACCGGAATGCCGCCGCCGGTGCGCAGTTTCAGCCGCAGCCCGCCGCGGCTGCCGGCGGCCTCGTGCAGGCGCGACATCGGCAGGTCGGGCGCGTGGCTGAAGTACTGGACCGACGTCAGCTCCAGCGGCCACAGCGTGACCGCATGCGCGGTGCGGAACTCGCAGCGCGTGTCCTGACCGCGCGGCACCGACGACTGCAGGACGCTGCCCCGCGGCACCGGATGTCCCTTGGACAGATTCGGATCGGTGGGATCGACGCTGAAGCGCGCGATCATCATCGACGGCACCGGCGCCAGGAAGTTGGGATAGATGGACTCCAGCAGATGCGAGATCAGCCGCGGGTGCTCGGCGTCCAACTTCAGCTGCACGCGCGCGGACAGGAAGGCGAAGCCCTCCAGCAATCGCTCGACATAGGGGTCGGCGACCTCGGCGTCCTCCATGCCCAGGCGCGCGGCGATCTTGGGGAAGTCGCGCGCGAACTCGGCGCCCACCTCGCGCAGGTGGGTCAGCTCGTCGTTGTACAGGCGCAGCAGGCGCGGATCCATGGTGCTCTCCTCAGCCCTCGCGCACCTCGACCTGCCCGGCCTCCAGGTCCATCTGCGTGCGCAGCAGGATCTCCAGCGGCACCGGCTGCGACCAGAGATGGCCGCGGATGTCGAACTCGATGACGTTGTGGGTATCGAGCACGCTGTCGGTCTCGACCGCGCGGACCTCCAGGGTGTCGGGCAGGATGCGCGGCTCGTAGCGCAGGATGGCCTGGCGGATCGCCTTCTCCAGCAGGTGCACGTCGATCTTGGACGCCAGCTGCCCGGACAGCGCCGGCAGACCGAAGTTCAGGACGCTCTCGGCCACGCGGGCATACGGGGCGGACTCGCGACCCAAGGGCTGGATGGCGTTGAACAGCCAGCCCAGGTCGCGCAGCACCGCCTGGCGCAGCTGCGACTTGGTCATCACGCGGCGCTCCTCGGCCTCGACGCGGTCGAAGGGGTCCTCGTCGGTGAGCCGGTCCAGCAGGGCAGGCTGCAAGCGGTCGCGATGGATCTGGCTCATGGGCGCGTCGCGAGGCCGGAGCGCGGGACGTCGATCCGCGCCGTCCCCGTGTTCATGCGGGTTTCAGCTCGATCAGGCGCGCGTCGAGCAGGCCGACGTCGCCGTGATCGCTCATCAGCACGCGCTGGCCGACACCGGCGTACTGGTCCTCCTCCGAGGCCGGCAGCGGCTGCCATTCGGTGCGGCGCGCCATCCAGGCGCGCTCGTCGTCGAAAGCCACGGTGCGCGGATAGCGCGCCGGGATCAGTGCCACCGCGCCGCCGCCGTTGGGGAACTCGATGTGCGCCGGCATCCAGACCAGGTCGCGCAGATCGGCCGGCGCCTCCAGCTGGATCTTGGCGATCGCGGAGAACGGCACCCAGCAGTAGCGGCCGTTGATGACCGCCTCCAGCACCGGCCCCAGGCGCGAATCACCGTCGCACAGCCACTCGAAGGCTTTGCCGTCGATGCTGCCGGCGCTCGCGGGCGCCGCCTGCAGCGCCTGCGCGCGCAGCTGCCGCGCGCCTGCGGCGTCGCCATCGGCTTCGGTCTTGAGCGCCTGGATCAGCTGCGCAACCCACTCGGCCGGCTCGCCCATGACCATCGGCGTCGTCTTGCCCTCGAAGACGGCCTCGCGCACCAGCTCGCACTTGAGCGCTTCCCGGTAGGTGTTGACCATGGCCAGCGTGCCCGCGTCGAGCTCGCCGCAGACCTCCAGCTGCGCCGCCGCCCGCGCCCACTGGCCGGTCACGGCCAGCAGCTGGAACAGCATCGTGCGCAGCGTCGCGTCCTGCGGACGCTGACGGACCTCGGCCTGTGCGGCGGCCAGCGCCTCGGTCGGGCGGCCCGCCGCCAGCAAGTCCTGCACTGCGTTCATCTTGTGGGTCTCAAGGGGTTCTCGGGTGACGCTCAAGTGAGATCGTCATTGAAGGTCGTGGTGCCGCCCGCCTGGCCCTTGGCGCTCTGCGGGCGGTACTCGACCGCGACTTTCTGGAAGCTCATCGAGATGCGTTCCACCGGCGCGCCGTCGGGGCCGCACTCGACGTCGTAGGACGCGATGCGGGCCTTCTCCAGCGTCAGGCAGAAGTAGTCCTCCTGCTCGCCGCCGGCCTTGCGCAGAAAGAGCTTGGCGCTCTTGACCTCATCGTTGGTCGCCACCGCGCTCATCAGCGCGGTGCTGGCGGTGTCCAGCCCCTTGACGATGCTGAGCTGGCGGTAGCTGCGGCGCCCGGCGGCCTGTCCGGCCACGGCGTCGCCGGCGGCGCCCACGCCCCAGCTGAAGCCCTTGACCACGATGTCCGAGGCATGGCCCGCGGCGCTGGATTCGCCCTTGACCTTGCCGGCGCGCTTGAGCGACAGGTCCAGATACATGTCGGCGCTCTGCGCGCCCTGGGTCAACGAAATCATTGCTGGCTCCGGCATGGACAACGGATGACGGCGGCATCGAGCGAAGGCGTGATCAGCTGATCAGGCGATCACGGGCTCGCATGCGCGTGGCACCGGCATTCGTGGTCCGAGCGCGGCGCGCCGGCCCCGTGGGGACGTCGCGCCGCGAAGGCTTTGGCGTGATCGGGGATCGCGCTCAGCGGGTTTCGGTCGTGGAGACGTTCCAGCCGAACTTGACCGCGCCACCCAGGCCGCCCTTGGCGTCTTGGGCCTTGTACTCGAACTCGATGTCCGCATAGGACAGCGACACGGCTTCATTGATGTCGCCACCGGTGGCGCCGGACGGGGCGACCGAGGTCACCAGCACCTGCTTGAGCGTGATCTTCAGGAAGTCCTGCTGGCCTTCGCCGGCCTTGCGGCAGGTCAGCACCGCCTGGTCGAAGTGCTTGCCCGAGGCGCAGGCCTTGGCCAGCACCGGGGAGGCCTTGTCGAAGTAATGCGAGAACACGAACTGGCCCGGGATGCCCTTGCCCTTGCCCGAGCCGCTGCCGGCGTTGGCGGTGCTCTCCTGGTGCACGTCCCAGGACCAGGCGAGCACGTCGATCTCGCCCTTGTGGTCCTTGTGGGTGGATTCGCCTTCGACTCCGGCGAACTTCAGATTGGCGTCGATCGTCATGGTCGGTTTCTCCTAGAAAGACTCTGTGAAACGGTCTCCGCGTCGACGCCTGTCGCTTGCGAAAACCGGGGGTGAAGAGAACTGCGCCTTCGAGCGCTCCCTTGGACGCGTCGCGCGTCGTCGCGCGCGATTTCTTTTGAATCGGTTCCGGTCACTTGCCCTTCTCGGAGGGCAGCTTGGACACCAGCCGCAGCGAGACGGTGAGACCCTCGAGCTGGTAATGCGGACGCAGGAAAAACTTCGAGGTGTAGTAGCCCGGGTTGCCGGGGATCTCCTCGACCAGCACTTCGGCGGCGGCCAGCGGCTTCTGGGACTTCGTCGTCTCCGAGGAGTTGGCGGGGTCGCCGTCGACGTAGTTCATGATCCATTTGTTGAGCCACTTCTCCATGTCGGCGCGCTCCTTGAAGGAGCCCACCTTGTCCCGCACGATGCACTTCAGGTAATGCGCGAAGCGGGTGCAGGCGAAGAGATAGGGCAGGCGCGCGGCCAAGTTGGCATTGGCGCTGGCGTCGGCGTCGTCGTACTCGGCGGGCTTCTGCAGCGACTGGGCGCCGATGAAGGCGGCGAAGTCCGAGTTCTTGCGATGCACCAGCGGCATGAAGCCGTTCTTGGCCAGCTCGGCCTCGCGGCGGTCGCTGATGGCGATCTCGGTCGGGCACTTCATCGCCACGCCGCCCTCGTCGGTCGGGAAGGTGTGCGCCGGCAGGCCCTCGACCGCGCCGCCCGACTCCACGCCGCGGATGCGGGTGCACCAGCCGTAGGTCTTGAAGGACCGATTGATGTTGGCCGCCATCGCATAGGCCGCGTTGGCCCAGGTGTAGCTGTTGTGCTCGCCGCCGCCGGTCTCTTCCTCGAAGTTGAATTCCTCGACGGGATTCGTCTTCGCGCCGTAGGGCAGACGAGACAGGAAGCGCGGCATGGCCAGGCCGATGTAGCGCGCATCGTCGGACTCGCGCAGCGACTTCCAGGCGGCGTACTCGGGCGTGCCGAAGATCTTGGTCAGGTCGCGCGGGTTCGCGAGTTCCTGCCACGAGCCCATCTGCATCAGCGAGGGGTTGGCCGCGGCGATGAACGGGGCGTGCGCCGCGGCGGAGACCTTGGCCATCTCGCCCAGCAGCTCGACGTCGGGCGGGCTGTGGTCGAAGTAGTAGTCGCCGACCAGCGCGCCGAAGGGCTCGCCGCCGAACTGGCCGTACTCCTCTTCATAGACGCGCTTGAACAGCGGGCTCTGGTCCCAGGCGGTGCCCTTGTAGCGCTTGAGCGTCTTGCCCAGTTCCGCCTTGGACAGATTCATCACGCGGATCTTGAGCTGCTCGTCGGTCTCGGTGTTGTTGACCAGGTAGTGCAGGCCGCGCCAGGCGCTCTCGAGCTGCTGGAACTCGGGGTGGTGCAGGATGGCGTTGACCTGCTCGGACAGCTTCTTGTCGAGCTCGGCGATCATCGCCTCGATCGACACGACGACGTCGCTGCCGATCAATGCGGTCTGCGACAGCGCCTGCTGGGCGAGCGTCAGCACCGCCTGCTCGACGGCGGACTTGGCCTCGTCGGTCTTGGGCTTGAACTCCTTGTTCAGCAGCGAGGCGAACTCGCCGCCCTGGTACTCGATGCCCTGCAGCGACGCCGAGGGTTGCGCGAGGATCTCTTCGGCCATGGTGTGTGCTCCGGTGGTCCGTGTGTCTGCTTGAGCGTCGCGCCGCTTACTGCGCGGCGTCGTCGGCGGGCTTCTGGGCCGAGGCCAGCGACTTGAGCAGCGCCTCGTCCTTGACGACCTTGGCGATCAGCTGCTCGGCGCCGGCCTTGCCGTCCATGTAGGTGATGAGGTTGGCCAGTTGCTGGCGGGCCTCGAGCAGCTGCTTCAGGCCGTCGACCTTGCGCGCCACGGCGGCGGGCGAGAAGTCGTCCATGGACTCGAAGGTGATGTCCACCATCAGGTTGCCCTCGCCGGTGAGCGTGTTGGTCACCGGGAAGGCGACGCGCGGCTTCATGGCCTTCATGCGGGCGTCGAAGTTGTCGACGTCGAAATCCAGGAACTTGCGGTCGGAGACCGGCGCCAGCGGCTCGGTCGGCTTGCCCGACAGGTCCGAGAGCACGCCCATCACGAAGGGCAGCTGGACCTTCTTCTCGGCGCCGTAGAGCTCGACGTCGTACTCGATCTGCACGCGCGGGGCGCGATTCCTGGCGATGAACTTCTGGCTGCTGGTGGCCATGGGGTGCTCCTTGAAGCGTGGATCGGTAAGCGTTGAGGGAACGAAGGATCGGGACGGAGAATCGAAACGAACGTCGGATCAGGCGGGCTCACTCGCTCGGCGTGCCGGCGAGCTTCTCGATCTCGTGCACGCCCTCGGGATTGAGGTCGCGCATGATTTCCATGAAGGACTTGCTCATCAGCCGCTGCGCCCGGCGGATCAGCAGCGGCGCTGGATTGCTGGGCTCGTGGCGCTCGATCCATTCGCACGCGCGTTGCAGCGCGCGCACCGCGTCGTCACGGCTGTTGATGGCGGCGGGATTGAAGGCCGGTTGCGCCGTCGTGCCCGCGAAGGCGCCGAGCGAGACGGAGCCCTCGACGCCGCCGGTCATGCCGCTCATGCCATCGGCGCCCTGCCCGGCCGGCGTCGTTTGGCCTTGCAGCTGCGCGCCCGCCACGGCCAGCGGCTTGAGCAGGCGTTGCAGGGAGGTGAAGTCGAGTCCTTGTCCAGGGCCGAGGTGGGCCTCGATCGCGGCCTGGATGGCTTGCACGGTGGGCAGGCCGTCCTGCAACCGGGTGGCGAAGGCAGGATCGTCGGCGGCTCGCGCGGCCAGGCCGTCCATCAGGCCCTGCGCGGAGGGCACAGGCTCGTCGGTCATCGGTTCGGCGTTGCCGAGCGCCAGCTCGACGTCGCGGACACGCGGTCCGCCGCGCTGGCCGGTGAGGCTGGCCGCCCGCAGGTCGCCGAAGACCGCGATGTCGCTGGCCAGCGGCTGCAGCGCGTTCAGGCGCATGGTGGGATCGTCGTGGTCGTCGGCGTCGAGCTGCGGGTGGACGTGGGGCCAATGGCGCTCGAGCAGGCCGCGGATGAGGGACAGGCCTTGCAGGGCGGCGCCGTAGCCGTGCAGGCGGGCGCCGCTGCGCACGAGCCAGACGGCGACGCGCAGGTCGCGGGTGCGCAGGGAGAGCGCGAGCGCCTGCTCGTGCACGGCGGCCCAGTCGGGCTCCTCGGCGGGGATGATGGTGTCGCCGTACTGCTGCTCGGGCTTGCCCGCGCCGGCCTGCTGCATCGCGAGGAACGCGCCGTCGTACTCCAGGTCGGCGCCACACGGGGCGTCGTCCTGGAGGGGGGCCAGCAGGGAGTCGATGTCGAGGTCAGCCATCGCGTCAGAGGCGCACGGTCGGTTGCATGACGTGGACTCTAGAGACAGCGGTTTCGACGCGCAGTGGTCGAAAGTCACTTTGGGCCGCGCTGGCGGGCGCGGCCTAGGGATTGCCAGCCCCTACTCCAGCACTTCGACCGTCACGCTGAACACATACCCCGCGCCGCGCTCCGTGCAGATGTAAGCGGGCTCCGCCGGATTGCTCTCGATCTTCCGCCGCAGCCTCAAGATCTGCACGTCGATGGACCGGTCATACACCTCCGCCCCATGCAGCCGCGACAGATCCAGCAACTGATCCCGCGACAGCACCCGCTGCGGCGCCGAGCAAAAGGCCTGCAGCAGATTGAATTCCCCGTTCGACAGCTCGACCCGCCCCCCATCGGGCGCCGTCAGCCGGCGGCTGCGCAAATTGAGCTCCCACCCATCGAAGCGATACCCGCGCCGCTCCGCGTCCCTTGCCGGCGACGCCTCCCGCATCAGCTGATAGCGCCTGAGCACCGCCCGAATCCTTGCCAGCAGTTCCCGCGAGCTGAACGGCTTGTTGATGTAGTCATCGGCCGCCAACTCCAGCCCCATCACCCGGTCCGCCTCATCCATCCGGCCGGTGACGATGATCACCGGCACCTGGCTGGCCTCGCGCAGCGAGCGCGCCAGCTGCATCCCGTCCTCGCGCCCCAGCCGCAGATCCAGCAGCACCAGGTCCACCAGCTGCGACTGCAACACCCGCTGCATCTCCACCCCCGACTCGACCGCGGTCACCCGCAGCCCGTGCTCGGTCAGATAGTCGACCAGCAACTCGCGGATGGCCGGATCGTCGTCGACGGCAAGGATGTGGGCAGGCGTCTGGGCGTTCATCGGGAAACGGGGGGACGGAAAACTCGGAGCGGCGCAAAGCTATCACGTGAAGCGCACGTTAAGAAAGCCGCGACCGGGGTGGCCCGCATTACAGCTGTAATCCAGGAAATCCGGCGGTAATGATGACGGAACACCAAGGCGCCCCAATACGGTCAGCCCCTTCTCCGACACCTCGCCCTTTCCGACCCGCCCGCGACGCGCGCCCTGACACGGCCCGCGATCCTCGGTCCGGAAGGCGCGTCCGGGTATCCCCCGGACGGGAGAGCCGACAACGACTTCCCCGCCGATGCTCACCGCCGTAGTTCTTGACGACAATCCCGCGATCCGCGAACTGATCTCCGAGTGGCTCGCCGCCGCCGGTCACCATGTGATGGACGCTCGACCCACCGCCGCCGCCGCGGTTCATCTGGTGCTGCTGGACCTGCCCATGCTGCGCGACAGCGTGCGCACGCTGGTCGGCCGGGTGCGCGCCACCTACCCCGACGCCGCCTTGCTGGGCCTGTCCACGCAGGTCGCGCAAGCCCTGCCCGCCTCCTCCCCGACCGCCCGCGAGCTGGGGCTGATCGGCCTGCTGCCCAAGCCCTGCGGGCGTGAGGAGCTGCTCGCCGCCATCGCCCAGTTGCCGCGCCGCTCATGAAGCTCGGCCGGCCCTTGAGCGAGACTCGGGCGCTGCGCCGCTGGATCGCGGGCGTGGGCAGCGGCGTGATCGTCGCCTTCGCGGCATCCTCGGCCTACGACGCCTGGCGGCTGCATCAGCAGGTCTCCCAATCGACCGCGCGGGAGCTGAGCAACCTGGCCCGCGCCCTGTCCGAGGAGGCCGAGCGCAGTCTGCAGGCGGTGGACCTGCTGCTGACCGACACCTCGATCTGGTACCGCGACACCGGCGCCAAGCTCGATCCGACCGACATCGAGACGGCGTTGCGTACCCGCGCCTCCGCCACGCCGCAGGTCAGCGTGCTGACGGTGACGGACGCCGCCGGCCTGCAGCGCTTCCGCTCGCGCCCCACCGGAGAGCCGCTGGCCGATGTCTCGGACCGGCCCTACTTCCAGGCGCAGCGCGACTCGCGCAGCGCCGGCATGTTCATCAACCCGCCCATCGTGACGCGCTCCGAAGGTCGGCCAGCCCTGGTCGTGTCGCGCCGGCTTGAAACGCCGGCGGGTCACTTCGCCGGCGTGGTCACCGCCATCGTCACGCTGGACGAGCTGCGCGAGGTCTACGACGCCATCGACCTGGGCACCGCCAGCGCGCTGCTGCTGACCTTCGACGACGGCCGCCTCGTGGTGCGCCAGCCGCCGGACCCGCGCGCGGATGGGCGCGTCTTCCACGACCTGAGTTCCGCCCAGACCACCGAGGCCCGCGTCGAGCTCAGCCCGGTCGACGGCCGCAAGAAGTACATCGTGTCGCTGCCGGTGTCGGACCGGCCCCTGGTGATGTCGGTCACCAAGGACTTCGAGGATGCGATGGCCCCGTGGCGGGCGGAGATGTGGGGGCTGGTCGGCCGCACCCTGGTGCTGGCGCTGGTGGGCCTGTTGACCATCAGCCTGCTGCTGCGCCAGCTGCGCCGGGTCGAGCGCGACCAGGCCGCGCGCGAGCAATTGGAAGCGCAGCTGCGCCAGGCGCAGCACATGGAGTCGCTGGGCACGCTGGCCGGTGGCATCGCCCACGACTTCAACAACATCCTCGGCGCCATCCTCGGCCACGGCGAGATGGCCCAGCGCCGCGCCGGCTCCGACGCCGATCTGAACCGGCACCTCGACCGGATCATGCAGGCGGGCGCGCGCGCCAAGCTGCTGGTGCGGCGGATCCTGGACTTCAGCCGCAGCGGCGTGCACGACCGCAGCCTGCTCAATGTCGATCAGGCCGTGGAGGAGGCGCTGCAGCTGGTCGTGCCCACGCTGCCGCCGGCGGTGACGCTGGAGCTCGCCCCGCGCGCCGGCTCAGCGGGCATCCTGGGCGACGTGCTGCAGATGCAGCAGCTGGTGAGCAACCTGTGCAGCAACGCGGTCGGCGCGATGCCCGAGGGCGGCCGGCTCGCCATCGAGGTCGACGCCCGCCTCATCGAGCGCCGCGTGCTGCTGAGCCATGGCGCGCTGCCCCCCGGGCGCTACGTCGAACTGCGCGTGACCGACACCGGCACCGGCATGCCCGAGGCGGTCTACGCCCGCATGTTCGATCCCTTCTTCAGCACGAAGGCGGTTGGGGAAGGGACGGGGCTGGGCCTGTCGGTGGTGCACAGCATCGTCAGCGACATGGGCGGCGTCATCGACGTGCGCACCGAGCCCGGCCGGGGCAGCAGCTTCGCGCTGTGGTTCCCCGTCGCGGGCGAAGCGCCGCGCCAGTCCCGGGATCGCGAGGCCGTGGCCCCGCCGCGCGGCGAGGGTCAGACCTTGCTCATCGTGGACGACGAGGCGCCGCTGGTGGAGTTCGCCGAGGAGCTGCTGGCCGAGCTGGGCTACGAGCCGGTGGGCTTCACCGACAGCGCCGCGGCGCTGGAGGCCTTCGAGCGGTCGCCGGAGCGCTTCGACGCGGTGCTCACCGACGAGACCATGCCGGGGCTGAGCGGTGTCGAGCTGACGCGCCGGCTGCTGACGCTGCGGCCTGGGCTGCCGGTACTGGTGATGAGCGGCTATGGCGGCGAGGAGCTCGAGGCCAAGGTCGCCGCGGCCGGCGCGCGAGCGCTGGTGCGCAAACCGCTGAACGCGACCGAGCTGGCGCAGGCCGTGGCGGCGGTCGTGAGCCGGATCGCGCCGGCATCCGCATCCGCATCCGCATCGGCAGGATCGGACGATCGGCTTGGATCGCCTCCCTCGTCCGCCTCGTCCGCCTCGTCCACGAGGGCGGTGGACCGCTGATGGCGCGGTTTCATCTGAAATACAAGGCGGGCGCGGAGTAACTCGGCGGTAGCGGTCGACGCGGACAGTGCGATTCATGGACACGATGCTGCACACCCCGACGCCGCTGGCCCCGCCCTCCCCGGCGAGCCTGGCCCGCGAACTGCATGACGACCTGGGCCAGCGCCTGACGGTGCTGCACTGGGAGCTGCACACGCTGCAAGACCGGCACGTGCCGGGTACGGCGCTGAGCAACGCGCTCAAGCGTCTGCGCGGCGAGGTCGAAGGCGCGCAAGCGGTGCTGCGGGGCGTGCTCAACGGCCTGCGCGCCGAGGCCGTCGGTGCCCGGCTGCCACATGCGCTGCACGCCATGATCGAGCGCATGGGCCGGCACTGCGCCGCCGTCATCCCGCCCGCGCCCAAGCCGGTGCTGCATCTGAATGTCGAGGCGGTCTCGCTGGACGACGACCGCGCGCAGGAGCTGCTGCGGTTGGTGCAGGAGGCGGTGATGAACGCGATCCGGCATGCTCAGGCCCGGCACATCCAGGTCAGCGTCAACGCCTCGCCGAGATTGCTGGCGATCACGATCGCCGATGACGGCTGCGGCTTCGATCCGCTGGGCTCGCGTCGCGCGGACGCCTACGGACTGGTGGGCATGCGCGAGCGCGCCGAGCTGTTGCGGGCCAGCCTGACGCTGGAATCGGAGATCGATCGCGGTACGCGCATCCGCATCGCCTTGCCGCTGATGCCGCGGGAGTCGGCGCAATGACCCGGTTGCTCATCGTCGACGACCACCTGCTGGTGCGCGAGGGTTTGCGGCGGCTGCTCGAGCACCATCCGACCCTGAGCGTCGTGGCCGACGCGGCCGACGGCAACGCGGCGCTGGCGCTGCTGCGCACGACGGGCGTGGATCTGGTCGTGGTCGACATGGCGATGCCGGGGCTGTCGGACGTCAACCTGATCACGCGGATCCGGGCCTATCACCCGGGCGTGCGCATCGCCGTGCTGACGCTGAATCACCGGCTCGCCATGGCGCAGCGCGCGCTGAACGCCGGGGCGGACGGCTATCTGACCAAGGACATGGGGGCCGAGGAACTGACGACCTCGCTGGTGCGGGTCGCCTCGGGCGAGCGTGTCATCAGCCACCTGGTGGCGGAGGCGCTGGCGCTCGAAGCGTTGTCACCCAAGGCCTCGCACGAGGCGCTGAGCGCGCGCGAGCAGGAAGTGCTGGAGCTGCTGGCGACCGGCGAGTCGGTCGGCGCGATCGCGACGCGGCTGGGCATCAGCCACAAGACGGTCAGCAGCCACAAGGCGAATCTGATGTTCAAGATGGGCTTCCACTCGGTGGCCGATCTGGTCTGCTACGCCCTCGAGCGCGGACTGCGCGACACCTGCCCCAGCGTGTAGCGCGCCCACACCCGCTCTCCCTCTCGCTCCCTCTTCCGCAGCGCGCGAAAGGATGCAGGACGCTCTTGCCCTTCTTCCGCAGCGCGGGAACGCGGGTAGGACGCTCTTACCCTTCTTCCGCAGCGCGGGAACGCGGGTAGGACGCTCTCGTCCCCCTCTCCCGCGGGGCGGGAGAGGGCTGGGGAGAGGGTGGGAGCGTGGCAGTCCCCCCAGCCGCGAGGCCGCCGCACGCTGACCCCGAGCCGGCCGCCGCCCAGACCTGACCAGCCCTTGCCGAGCCCCAAATCCGCGCCGCCCGATGGTCACGACGGCGCCGTCACGGGATGCTGACGCAGTCTCCCGCCCCTTGGTCCGCTGCCGGAGCGCTCCTCAGCGCGTCACGCCATGCCCGTCCTGTCCGCCCTGCCCGCCACGCCGCCGCCGCGCGATCCGCCGCCCGAGTCCGAGGCGGCTTTCCCATTTGCGCCGGCCAGTCCGCGCTGGGCCCATCGCGCCGCGATCGGCCTGTTGGCCGTCCTGACCCTGACCACGCTCGTCGCCTTCCGAATCGACCGTGACCCGCCCCGCGCGGAGCCCCTGCCGGCCTCGCGCCGCGCGACCTTGCTGCTGAGCATCAGCGACGGCCTGCTCACCGCGCCGCTGCGCATCATCGACGAGCGCGTCGAGGGCAAACTCACCGGCCCTCAAGCCGCCAACGCGCTGCAGGCGAGCGCCGAGCGCGCCCGCGCCGCGTTCCGGCAACTGAGCCTGCCGCCCCCCACGCCTCGCTCGTCGCCCTCCTCGCCTTCGATCCCCGTGGCGCCGATGTCCCCCGCGATGGCCGCCGCCAGCGCCTCCACCGCGGCGCAGCTGCACTCGTTGTCGATGGTGCTGGAGCGGCTCTCCAACAGCCTGCGCATCGACGACCTGGACGGCGCCCGTCGCGTGGCCGCGACCCAGCTGGCGCCGGCCTCGGCCGAGCTGGAGCGGGCGCTGTCCACTTTGGCCGCCGCGCCCGCGGAGGCCGAGCAACAGCATCGCCTGTGGGCCGAGGATCACGAGGAGGCGGATCGGATGCTGGTCGACGGCGCGCTCGCGGCAGGCTGGGTGTTGGCGCTCAGCCTGCTGTGGGTCTCGGCGCGGCTGAGACGCCAGACCGAGCGACTGGCCGTGCCGCAACCGGCGCTGGACGACGCCGCGTGGCGCGATTGCCTGCGCCTGGGCACCGGCGATGCGGCGCTTGAAGGCGTCGCGACCGCGCTGGTGCGGGCGGGCGTCGCGGACCTGGTCTGCGTCGCGCGCGCCGTCGTGGCGGCTGAGGGCAGCTCCGAGCTGGTGATCCGGCAGCTCGCCGCGGGTCCTGCCGTGGCGGCGCCGCCGTGGCCGGGCGATCCGCTGCTGCTGCCGGGGCGATGGAATCTCATTCGCACGCTGCGCAGCGGGGAGCCGGTGATGCTCGGCGAACAGCTCTCCGATCTGGGCACGACCTTCGCCTGGCCGGGTTGCCCGGCTTGCGCACGGGCCCTGTTGCTGCCGCTGTGGCGAGGACCGGTCTGGTCCGGCTGCCTGGCGGTGTTCACGCAATCGACCGACCTCCTGACGCCCGAGACCGTCGCGCGCCTGCGCGGCGTGGCGGATGCGATCAGCACCGCCTTGGGCCGCGCGGGGACGCAGCTTGCCGCCGTCGCGCCGGGACGCGACGCCAACAATCAGGAGCTCACACCATGACTGCGATCGCTTTCGACACCTTTTCGTTACGGGCGCCGGGGCGCGGGCTGTTGGCGGCGGGGATCGTCCTGGGGATCGGCATCGCGAGCTTCGGGGATGGGGGCGGCGATGTAGATCGGGTCATCGACGAGGACTTGCTGGCGGTGCATCGGCTCGACCGGCTGGACAGTCTGATGGACGAAGCCGGCGAGCAGCTGATGCGGGCGCGCGTGGCGCCGCGGCTGGAGGCGGAGGCCGGACCGCGGGGGGCCTTCCATCGGGTGACCGCGCTGGGGTACCAGGCGGAGCAGACGCGCGCGGACATGCTGGTGGGCGCGCGGGGGACGTCGGGGTTCGAGGCGGTGGCGACCATGGTGTCGGCGGATCGTCGGGCCTGGGCGCTGGTGGCGGAAGAGAACGAGCAGTTGCGGGATGGGGCGCCGCTGTTGGCGTCGCGGCTGCATGAGAGCGGCGAGGATCAGGCCTTGGATGGCGCGCTCGTGGCGCGGCGGGGGCTGAGGGCGCGGGCGTTGATGAATATGGCGGAGGCGGCGAGAGAGGCGTCGATGCGGGCGGCGATCGCGGCAGTGGGTGGCGTCGTTGCGGCGGGCTTGCTACTGGTCGGGGTGATGAGGATGGCGGGGGGACGCGGGCGGGGTTGAATGGTCGGTGGGGTGAAGGTCTCGCTGCCTGCGACGGCCCTCACCCCAACCCCTCTCCCACTTCATGGGAGAGGGGCAATGCAAGCCGAGCGCGGTGGGAGCCCCTCTCCCGCTGCGCGGGAGAGGGGTTGGGGTGAGGGCCGGGCCACACAGCGAGCCCCCCCTCCGCCCATCCCTCAAGCCGCCATCGACGCAAACACCAGCCCCATCGCCGGCGCCACCTGCCCGGCCGGCGCGGCCGCCGGACTCGCGACTCCCACGGGCATCTGCTGCCGCGCCAGAAACTCCCGTGCCTGCTCCGCCGTCAGCGGTCTCCCATAAAAGAACCCCTGAATCTCATCGCACCCCATTTCCACCAGGCGAGCCCGCTGCTCCGGCGTTTCCACGCCCTCCGCCAGCACGGTCAACCGCATGTTGTGAGCCAGGCTCACCACCGCCTGCACGATGCACGACTCGTTCATCCTCGGATCCAAGCTCATCCCCTTCACGAAGGCCTGGTCGATCTTGAGTTTGTTCAGCGGAAACCGCTTCAGATACGCCAGGCTCGAGTACCCCGTCCCGAAGTCGTCGATCGCCAGCGCCAGCCCCAGCCCGCGGAGCTCATGCAGCACCGCCAGCACCTTGTCCGGATCCTGCATGGCCGTGCTCTCCGTGAGCTCGATTTCCATGTGCCTCGGATCCACCCCCGACGCCGCCAGCCCCTGCCGGATCTGATCCACGAAGCCGGGCTGCTGGAACTGCCGCATCGACACGTTCACCGCGACCACCACCGGCTCGCCCTCACGGCCCTCGTTCCACTCGCGCGCCTGACGGCAAGCCCGCTCGAACACCCAGGCCCCGATGGGCACGATCAACCCTGACTCCTCCGCCAACGGAATGAACTCCGCCGGCGACACCAAGCGCCCCTCATGCTGCCACCGCAGCAGCGCCTCGAACCCTCGCAGCTCGCCGCTCGCCAGATCCTGCTGCGGCTGGTAATGCAGCGTCAGCTCCCCGCGCTCGATCGCACGCTGCAGATCGGCCTCCAGATCCAGGCGCTCCAGCGTCTGCGTCTGCAGATGCGCCGAGTACGGCACCAGCTGATCCCCGCCCGCCCGCTCCGCCGATTGCAGCGCGGCATCGGCCTTGCGCAGCAGGGTCTCGGGATGGCCGCCGTCCTCGCGGCTGTCGACCGCGCCCAGGCTCATCGTCAGGAAGACCTCGTGTCGCCCGAGCCGGAACGGCCGTGCCAGCTCCTCACGCAGCCGCGCCACGGCACCCGCATGCGGCCCCTCGCCCTCGTACAGCACCGCGAAGGCCGCCCCATCCAGTCGATGCAAGGCGCCGCCGCCCGACGCGGCCGCGACATCCAGCCGCCGGCCCACATTCAGCATCAGCTGATCCGCATGCCGATGCCCCAGGCTGGCCACCACGCGCTCGAAGCGGTCCAGCTTGCCCACCACCAGCATCAGCGCCGCGTCCTGCCGCGCGACCAGCCGCCGCTCCAGACTGCGGCGATGCGGCAGACCGGTCAGGGGGTCGTGCTCCGCCTGATGGGCCAGCACATCCTCCGACCGCAATCGCGCCCAGACGTGGTGAATCATGAACAACGCCGTCAGCGCCGTGATCAGGTTGAAGACGTGGATCAACGTGCCGATCTGATCCAGGCGATGCGTGGTGCGCTCGCTGGCCTGATAGACGGCGTCCTCGATGACGGCCTGCAAGGTGTCGATGTCGACGCGGACTTGATTCGTCAACCGATTGAGGTCGAAGAGCACCGCCTCCGCGCGCTCGGCGCGCGGGCTGTCCGCCACTGCGTTGAATCGCGGCGTCAGCGCGAGGATCGCGTCCAGTCCGACGCGCATGCGGGCGATGGCCTCGGCATGCGCGGGCTGCTCCTGGAGCAGGCTGAGCGCGGCGTCCATCTCGCGACGGGTCTCCCGCTCCAACATCAGGAAGCGGTCGTGGGTGATGGACGCGGCGAAGTACTTGTTCATCGCCAGCTGATGCTGGAGCAGGGCCGACTCGAAGTCGCCCAGGTGGTGCAGCAACGGCACCTTGTCGCGCAGCAAGGGGGCGGCGTCGCGACGGATGGACGCGGTGATCCAGTCCATCGCGACGGACATGCCGATGCTGAGCGCCACCAGCGCGGTCAGCAGACCGAAGACGCTCCAGCGATACGCGCGGCCGACAGCGTGATTCATGACGAGCTCCCGGCGGTCGGTTCAAACGTGGGCGGTGCGGAAGACCGACACGGCGCGGTGCAGCGCATCGGCGCGTCCGCGCAAGTCGTCGACCGCGCTGGCGCCCTGCTCCACCAGCGAGGCGTTCTGCTGCGTCACGTCGTCCAGCTGCGCGACGGCCTGCCCGACCTGGCTGATGCCGACGGACTGCTCCGCGCTGGCATGGGCGATCTCGGCGATCAGATCGCTGACCTGCCGGACCTGCGCCACGATGTGGCGCATGGTCGTGCCGGCCTCGGCGATCACGACACCGCCGGACTTCACCGCCGCGCCGCCTTCGTCGATGAGCTGACGGATCTCCCGGGCGGAGTCGGCGCTGCGGGCGGCCAGACCGCGCACCTCGCCGGCCACGACCGCGAAGCCGCGGCCCTCGTCGCCGGCGCGGGCCGCCTCGACGGCGGCGTTCAGCGCGAGCAGATGCGTCTGGAAGGCGATGCCGTCGATGACGCCGACGATCTCCGCGATGCGGCGCGAGCGCGCCGAGATGCGGTCCATCACGGCGATCGCCTCATCCATGCGCTCGCCGCCCTGGCCGGCGGCCGCGGTCGCGGCATCGGCCAGACGGGTCGCGCGCTCGGCGACCTCGGCGTTCTGGCGCACGGTGGCGGTGAGCTGTTCCATGGTCGCGGCGGTCTGCTCCAGGCTGACCGCTTGGCGCTCGGTGCGATGGCTCAGATCGGCATTGCCGGCGGCGATCTGCGTCGACTGGGTGGCGATGGCCTGGGAACTCTCGCGCACCGTGGAGACGACGGCGCTCAGGCCCTCGTTCATCGCCTTGAGCGCGCCCAGCAGGCGGCCGGTCTCGGCGCCGTCGGCGTCGACGGCGATGGGCGTGGAGAGATCGCCGCGAGCGACGGTCTCCGCGATCGCCACGGCCTGATGCAGCGGCTGGACGATGGATCGGGTGATCAGCCGCGCCAGGATCAGCGCGCCGACGGTCATCGCGCCAAAGATGCCGATCAGCAGTTGGCGCGCTTGGGCGTAGCTGGTCTCGCCGGCCTCGGCGGCGGCGCCGACCAGCGCGGTCTGGCGGTCCTTGAGGGCGTCCAGATCCGCCATGGTGCGCAGCTGCGCGGCGCGCAGGTCGCCCACCAGCAAGGCGCCCGCCGCTTCGCGCTGGTGGTCCTTGACCAGCGCGATGAAGCGTTCCTGCAACGGCAGGTAGGCGGCGAAGGAATGCTGCAGGCGGGAGGGATCCAGCACGGCATCGCGCAGGGCGGGATGGCGCTTGAGGGTCTCGATGCCGGCGGCGATCTCGCGGGTCTGGCGCTCGCTGTCGGCCAGGGCGGCGGCGATGCGGGTCTCGTCCTCATAGATGAGGGCGTTGCGCAGGCTGCGGGCGACGGCGTTGACCTGATCGGTCATGTCCACCAGTTGGCGGACCAGCGGCAGGCGCTGCTGCTCGATCTGGCGCAGCGAGGCGCTGACGGCGGCGAGCCGCGTCACGGCCACGCCGGTGGTCACGGCGGACAGCGCGATCAGCAGCAGGAAGACGCTGGTCAGCCGGGTGCCGATGCCGAGCGACTTGTAGAAAGACTGGATGGAATGCATGGGAACCCCTCGATCGCCGTGGTGGTGGTGTGGTGGCGGCGTGGGGTGGATGTTCAGATCCTGTGATTGACGACCTGTTACGGCGCGGGGCGGATCGCATTACAGACGTAATGGGGGTCGTCATCGACCGCCTAGAATCGCGCCCCATGACCGCCCCGCACGTCCCTGCCGCCCCCGTCCCTGCCGATGCCTCGACCGCTCGCCCCGTGCGAAGCCAGTACGAGGACTTCATGCGCCACGTCTTCGAGCACGGGGTGGCGAAGGGAGACCGGACCGGGACGGGGACCCGCAGCGTCTTCGGGCATCAGATGCGTTTCGACCTGAGCGAGGGCTTCCCGCTGGTCACGACCAAGAAGGTGCATCTGAAGTCCATCATCCTGGAGCTGCTGTGGTTCCTGCGCGGGGACTCCAACGTCAAGTGGCTGCAGGAGCGCGGCTGCACGATCTGGGACGAGTGGGCGCGCGAGGACGGTGACCTGGGTCCGGTGTACGGCGTGCAATGGCGCAGCTGGCCCAAGGCCGGTGGCGGCCATGTGGACCAGATCGCCGAGGTGGTGAAGCAGCTGAAGACGAATCCGGATTCGCGCCGGATCATTGTGTCGGCCTGGAACGTGGCGGAGCTGGACCAGATGGCGCTGATGCCGTGCCACGCGTTCTTCCAGTTCTACGTGGCGGACGGCAAGCTGTCCTGCCAGCTGTACCAGCGCAGCGCGGACATCTTCCTGGGCGTGCCCTTCAACATCGCGAGCTACGCGCTGCTGACGCAGATGCTGGCGCAGCAATGCGATCTGGAACTGGGCGACTTCATCTGGACGGGTGGCGATTGCCATATCTACTCGAATCACTTCGAGCAGGTGCGGACGCAGCTGGCGCGGGAGCCCTTCCCGTATTCGACGATGCGCATCAAGCGCAAGCCGGCCTCGATCTTCGAGTACGAGTACGAGGACTTCGAGCTGGTGGATTACCAGCATCACGCGGCGATCAAGGCGCCGGTGGCGGTCTAAGGGCTAGACTCCGACCTACGCATTACTGAAAGTCGACGCCATGTCCCGCCGCCCCGAAGACCTCACCGAATCCGCGATGCGCGCCGCCGAGCGCCGCTTCCCGGAGCTGGCTGCCAAGGCAGGCCACGAGGCCTACAAGGAAGCACTGGCCAAGACGGGTGCCGTGGTGGTCGCGACCAGCAAGGGCCAGCTCGTGAAACGCATGGCCGATGGCACCACGACGGTTATCAAGGATCTGCCGCCAGGCAAGCGCGTCAAGGTCGGTCTTGTCCTGAAGCGTGTCAAGCAAGCTGCCTGAATCCAGGAAGATCTCGCAGCCCCGGCTGCGCGTTCTGGCCGGCCCCAACGGTTCCGGCAAGAGCACCATCAAGCGCGAGTTGAAGCCCCAATGGATCGGGGTGTTCATCAACGCCGACGAGATCGAGCGCACGCTCAAGGAATCCGAGGGTGTCCTTGACCTGACGGCGCTGGGCATCGCCCGGCCGCCGGCCAAGTTGCTTCAGAGTCTCGAAGCACACATCCGCAGCTCAGCCTTCGCCGCCCAGTTGGGGCTTCACGCCCTGCTCGGACGGCTCAGCATTGACGCATCGCTGCGACTACGCGTCCCGCCCCCTTACAACTCGTACCTGGCTTCCGTGCTCGCGGATGCGATTCGGCACGAGCTGCTCGACGAAGGGCAAACCTTCACCTTTGAAACCGTCATGTCGTCACGCGACAAGATCGACTTCATGCGCGAAGCGAGGGCGCGCGGGTATCGTGTGTACCTCTACTTCGTCGCCACCAACGATCCCGGCATCAACATCGACCGGGTCCAACGCCGTGTGAAGCTGGGCGGACACCCTGTCCCGGCCAACAAGATCCGGGAGCGCTACACGCGCTCGATCGCGCTGCTCACCGAAGCTGCCGACGCATCGCATCGCGCCTACGTGTTCGACAACTCCGGTGCAAAGCACAAGTTGCTGGTTCAGGTCGTCGACAGCGAACGCATGGAAGTGGAGACGGCCACGCTGCCCCGATGGTTCCTGCGGACGGACCTCTGGCGATCGTTCGACGCCTAGATCCATGTCCTGGGCCGCCGGCGGAACACGCAGGCCGTTGCTCGCACACCACCTGCGTCCGTTTCGGGTGCAATCGCGGATCCGACCCGGCGCGCCAAGACGCTGCGGCGCCCGCTTACCCGATCCCCGAAGGCCCCTCCCCATGATTCTCGAAGTCGCCCCGCTGTCCGTCCGCGCCGGTCAGGAGTCCGCGTTCGAAGCCGCGTTCCTGCAAGCGCAGAAGATCATCTCGACCATGCCGGGCTATCTCGGCCACGAGCTCCAGCGCTGCATCGAGCGCCCCGGCGAGTACATCCTCCTGGTCCGCTGGCAGACCCTCGAGGACCACGAGATCGGCTTCCGCAAGTCGCCCCAGTACCAGGAGTGGAAGGCCCATCTGCATCACTTCTATGAGCCCTTCCCCGTCGTCTCGCATTACGCGCCCGTGTCTGGAGCAGCCGGCTGACCCTACACTCGCGGCCCTGCACTCGCCGTACGCCGTCATGCCGCATCTGACCCTCATCGCCGCCCTGGACCGCGCCCGCGGCATCGGCCGCGACAACGAACTGCTCGTCCGTCTGCCCGAGGACATGGCCCGCTTCAAGGCTCTCACCCTCGGTCACACCGTCATCATGGGCCGCAAGACCTGGGATTCCATCCCGGCCAAGTTCCGCCCCCTGGTGCAGCGACGCAACCTCGTGCTGTCCCGCCAGCCCGGCCTGACCCTGGACGGCGCCGAGGTCTTCACGACGCTGGACGCCGCCCTCGCCGCCTGCGGTCAGGACGAAGCCGTCTTTGTCATGGGCGGTGCCCAGATCTACGCCGAGACCCTGCCCCGCGCCGACGCGTTGGAGCTCACCGAGCTCGACCAGCAATTCCCCGCCGACGCCTTCTTCCCCGCCGTCGATCCGGCCGTGTTCGCCGAGGTCTCGCGCGAGCGCCATCACAGCCCGGCCGAGCGCGGCCACGGCTGGAATTACGACTTCGTCCGCTACGAGCGCCGCTGAGCGCCGACGAGCCCGAGCGCCGCGCCTATTGAAGCGGTCGCCGACCGCCCCACATTTCCGACTCTCCCCGTCCCTGGAGCCCGTATGTCCGGCAACCATTTCCACGTCCACGGCCCGCACGACCACGAGCTCGAGCACGCCGCCCAGCAATCGCCCAAGGGCCTGGCCGGTCAGCTCGCGGTGATCACCGCCATCCTGGCCACCCTCGGCGCTTTCTTCTCCTACATGGGCGGCGCCACGCAAGCCAACGCGGGGCTCTACAAGAACAACGCCGCGATCACCAAGACCGAGGCCGCCAACCGCTGGAACTACTACCAGGCCAAGAGCAGCCGCCAGAACCTGTCCGAGCTCGCGCTGGACCTGGCCAGCGACGAGCAGCAGAAGGCCAAGTACCGCGACAAGATCGCGCGCTACGAGTCCGAGAAGGCCCAGATCAAGACCGAGGCCGAGAAGCTCGAGGCCCAGTCCACCGAGTGGGACCGCAAGAGCGACGAGCAACTGCACCTCCACCACCGCTGGGCGCAGGCGACCACGACCCTGCAGGTCGGCATCGCGCTGGCCGCCATCGCGCTGCTGACGCGCCGCCGCTGGATGGAATACGCCACCCTGGGCGCCGGCGTGCTGGGCCTGGGACTGGGCATCGCCGCCTGGCTGCACATCTGACGCCATTCGCCCGCGCGCGACGGCGCGCCAACGCCTCCCCTACAGATTCTTGACGGGTTGCCGATAAGCCGGAGACAAGCAACCCGCCGCGCGCACGGCCGTCAGAGCCGCGCCGGAATCCGCCGCCAGGGAGGCGCGTCATGAACGTCATCGCATCGGGGAGTGCCAACTACCTCGAACGCATCACCGCCAGCCGGCAGATGCAACAGCAGCGCGCCGCCGCCTCTCGCAGCAGCGCGTCCGCCCTCGACTACGGCGGCGCGAACACGCGCGTCACGCTGGGCGGCAACTCGGCCAACGGCAGCGTCTACAGCAAGCCCGGCGCCGTCCGCAACGACGTCGCCAGCCAGATGTCGCTCAACCTGAACGGCAGCGGACTGGCCAATCGCTGGCGCGGCCTGGGCGGCGCACTGCTGAATCAACTCTCCGAGACCGGCGAGAACTTCAAGCAATCGCTGACCGAGTCGCGCCCCACCGCTGCGGCGGCAGCGGGTGACGCCGCCGGCGCCGCGGCGGCCACGGATGCTGCCGCAGCGACCGACGAGGCCAGCGGCGTCCTGACCGGCGCGGCCACGGTCAGCCTGAAGATCCAGACCCGCTCCGGCCAGACAGTGGAGCTCAAGATCGCCTCCAACGACGGCGGCCTGGGCACGCGGGGACTGGAGGTCGAGGTCAACAGCTCCGGCCCGCTCAGCAGCGCCGAGAAGGACGCCCTCGCCGATCTGGCCGACGGCCTGGATCGGGCGCTCGACGGCCTGGGCCAAGGCGCGCCCGCGCTGGATCTGTCCAAGCTGATGAATGTCGACAGCAGCGTGATCTCGGGACTGGATCTCAAGGTCGAGGATCCCAAGGGACTCTTGCCGAATGCGGCACCGGGCTCGCTCGGCTCCTTTGCGCTGCATCTGGGCGCGGACAAGAAGAGCATCGAGATGAAGGGCGTCAACGGCGACCTGTCGATCAGCGTGGACGCCACGTCCAAGCTGGGCAGCGGCGGCGCGGCGCAACGCTACTCGGCCATCGACAAGATGCTCCAGCAGATCGACGCGGCCGCCGAGCGCGGCCATGCGGATCCGCAACTGGCCGCGACTTTCAAGGCCGGCTTCCTGCAATTGCAGGCGCCCTCGGCCGAGCAGGGCCGGCAGGACGGCGGCAGCTCGGACAAGTCGGAGCGCTCGCGCCATCTCGCGGTGTCCATGCTGGTCGACGACGAGTCCAATCCGGCGATGTCGCCGTCGCTGAGCGACGAGGTCGGCAAGCTGCGCAGCGGCCTGGCGGACTTCGATGCCAGCTTCTCCGGCGACACCCAGAAGACCAACAAGTACGGCGCGGTGAAGGAACAGGGCCACGCCGCCTACGCGATCAGCCAGCACACGAGCATGAAGCCGGGCAGCGGCGGCGAAGGCCAGTCGGTCACCGAGACCCAGCACGAGAAGCTCACCGCCAACTTCCTGCGCACCCGCACCACGATGCTGGACCCCAGCAGCGGCAACTACGACTCGACGCGGATCAACGACGAGAAGACGATCACGACGCTGATCGAGACCGCGAAGAACGGCATCTCGCGCGCGCTGCGCAAGACGGACGAGCAGCAGTCGCTGATCTTCGATTCCTTCGAGAAAGGCCGCTCGACCGTGCACCGGGAGACGCCGGTGAATCGCAGCTATGTGGAGCGGCTGCGCTGAGCCGCACTCGCGGCGGGGCTCGGAGCAGGGGAATGCGCGGGATGAGGTGAATGCTGTATATTTATACAGCCACCACCTCCTCCCGATCTCATGGATCTCGAACGCAAGCTCGCCATCCTGGCGGACGCCGCGAAATACGACGCGTCCTGCGCGTCCAGCGGCACGGACAAGCGTGATTCGCGCGGCGGGCGCGGCATCGGCTCCACCGAGGGCATGGGCATCTGCCACAGCTACGCCCCGGACGGCCGCTGCATCTCGCTGCTCAAGGTGCTGTTGACCAACCATTGCCAGTACGACTGCCTGTACTGCGTGAACCGCTCGTCCAGCAACGTGGCCCGCGCGCGCTTTCGGCCCGAGGAGGTCGTGGCGCTCACGCTCGACTTCTATCGCCGCAACTGCATTGAAGGTCTGTTCCTGAGCAGCGGCATCGTCAAGAGCCCCGATCACACGATGGAGCAGGTGGTGGAGGTCGCGCGTCAACTGCGCGAAGACCACGACTTCCGGGGCTACATCCACCTCAAGACCATTCCCGATGCCAGCGACGAGTTGCTCCAGCGCGCCGGACGATACGCGGACCGGCTGAGCATCAACGTCGAGATGCCCACCGAGCAGGGCCTGAAGCAACTCGCGCCGGAAAAGGACGCTGTCTCCATCCATCGCTCGATGGGTCGGCTGCATACGCACATCGCCGACGCGCGCCAGGCGCGCCGCGAAGAGAAGACCATCCGGGTGCTGCCGGGCGCGGCCGCGCGCCCTGCCCGCGCCCCGCGCTTCGCGCCGGCCGGGCAGAGCACGCAAATGATCGTCGGCGCGGACGACACCGACGACCGCAGCATCCTGGACAGCAGCGCCACGTTATACGGCCGCTTCCGGATGCGGCGCGTCTACTACTCGGCCTTCAGCCCGATCCCCGATGCCTCGCGCGCGCTCCCGCTCAAGCCGCCGCCGCTGGTGCGCGAGCATCGTCTCTACCAAGCCGACTGGCTGATGCGCTTCTACGGCTTCGATGCGCAGGAGATCGTCACCGGCCAGAGCGGGCTGCTGCGCTTGGACGTCGACCCCAAGCACGCCTGGGCGTTGGCGCATCCGGAGCGATTCCCGGTCGACCTCAACCGGGCCCCACGCGAGCTGCTGCTGCGAGTCCCGGGCCTGGGTGTCGGCTCGGTGGACCGGCTGCTGCAGTCACGCCGCGTGCGGCGCCTGAGGGCGGAGGACCTCGGCGCGATGAAACTGCCACTGCGCCGCGTGCTGCCCTTCGTGATCGTGGACGGCCATCGGCCTTCGGCCGGCGCCGCCGTGGCGTCAGTCCCGACCGCGCGCCATGCCCGGCACGACGCCGCCGCCAGCGTGCCGACCACGCTGCCGGCCATCCCTGTCGTCCCTGCCGCCCCAGAGCAGCTGGGGCTGTTCTCATGAATGGCGCCGCACGATGAAGACCATCCGACTCGGCGGGCCGACCGACCTGGACGGCTTTCGCGAGGCCGCGCGTCGGCTGATGTCCGAAGGCGTCCCGCCCGACGCCGTCGAATGGGTCACCGGCGTCGCCGACGATGGCAGCTTGTGGTCGTTGCCGGCCGGTCCGTCAGGCCACGGCGATGAGCGCTGCGCGGATCCGGCGGAGCGCGGCGCCGACGTTGTCGGCGGCGCTGAGGCCGCATCGAGCATCGGCAGCGAGAGCGGCATCGGCGGCGGCCCGCGCGTCACCGTGCCGGCGTCGTTCCTGGATCTGTGTCGCGGCGTCGTGCTGCATCGGGAGCCGCAGCGCTTCGCCCTCCTCTATCGGCTCTTGTGGCGGCTGCGGGCCCGACCGGCGATCTGGCGGGACCCCCTCGATCCGGACCGTCGCCTGGCCGAACAGCTGATCCGCGAAGTGCGTCATGAGCTCCACAAGATGCGGGCCTTCGTTCGCTTCACTCCCGTCGAGGACGCTGCGGGCACGCGGCACGTCGCCTGGTTCGAGCCGGAGCATTTCATCGTCGATGCCAACGGGCCCTTCTTCGCCCGTCGCTTCTCGACTCTGCGCTGGGCCATCCTGACGCCTCGCGGCTCGCTGGCCTGGGACGGGCAGCGACTGTGCCCGGGGCCGCCCGCGCGCCGCGAGGACGCGCCCCCCCCCGACGCCGATGCCGGCCTGTGGCTCACGTACTACCGCAGCATCTTCAATCCCGCGCGGCTGAAGGTGGCGATGATGGAACGCGAGATGCCTCGCCGCTATTGGACCAACCTGCCGGAGGCGGCGCTGATCGCGCCGCTGGTGAACGAGGCGCGGCAGCGCACCCGCGCGATGCTGGAGGCCGAACCGGGGACGCCGCGGACGATCCGTGCGATCGAACGCGATCACCGCACGGCGTCGGCGACCGGCTTGCGCGCCAGCTCGATGAAGGCGCGCAAGTAATCAATGGCGGTCTCCGCCTCGCGGGCGCCCAGGAAGATCTGCTTGGCGATGCCGCGCGGTCCGAGTCGCACGGGGACCACGTCCATGCGGGCGGCGTACTCGTCAACCAGCCAGCGCGGCAGCGCCGCCACGCCGCGGCCGCTGGCCACCATCTGCACCATGATGTCGGTGGTCTCGATCGCCTTGTGCCGCTTGGGCGTGACGCCGGCCGGCAGCAGGAACTGGTTGTAGATGTCCAGGCGCTCGATGTCGACCGGATAGCTGATCAGCACCTCGGGAATCAGCTGCTGCGGCTTCACGTAGGCGGCGGACGCCAGCGGATGCCCCTTGGCCACGACCAGCACCTGCTCGTAATCGAAGACGGGGACGAAGCTCAGGCCCGGCTTGAACAGCGGATCGGGCGTGACCAGCAGGTCGATCTCGTAGCCGAAGAGCGCGCCGATCCCGCCGAACTGGAACTTCTGCTTCACGTCCACCTCCACATCCGGCCAGGCGGCCAGATACGGGCTGACGATCTTGAGCAGCCACTGGTAGCAGGGGTGGCATTCCATGCCGATGCGCAGCGCGCCGCGCTCGCCCTGCGCGAACTGGCCCAGGCGTTCCTCGGCCAGATCCAGCTGCGGCAGCACCCGGTTCGCCACCGCCAGCAGGTACTGGCCGGCCTGCGTGAGCCGCAGGCTGCGACCCTCACGCAGCCAGATGTCGGTGCCCAGTTGCTGCTCCAGCTTCCGCATGCTGTGGCTCAACGCCGACTGGGTCAGGTGCAGTACGCCGGCGGCCGCCGTCAGCGACCCCTGTTTCTCGACCTGCTGGACGATGCTGAGGTGGATGCGTTCAAGCATGAGCCGTTTTCATCGATTGGTGAGATATGACCATTTTACGTCATGACCTTCGCTGGATAGCATCCGCTCCCTCATGACCCATCCTCTCCGCCTCGTCGCCGTGTCCGGCGGCATGCAACGCCCCTCCAAGTCCGCGGCCCTGGCCGAGCACCTGCTCAGCCTGATCGCGGATGCCCTTCCCGTCGAACCACGTCTGATCGAGCTGGGCACGCTGGCGCCGCGATTCGCCGGCGCCGTCTGGCGATCCCAATTGCCCGTGGAGGTGGAACGCGAGCTCGCCGCGGTGGAGCAGGCGGACATCCTGATCGTCACGACGCCCGTCTACCGCGGCTCGTACACCGGCCTGTTCAAGCACTTCTTCGACTTCATCGATCAGGACGCCCTGGTCGACACGCCCATCCTGCTGGCCGCTACAGGCGGCAGCAAACGCCATGCCCTGGTCATCGACCACCAGTTGCGGCCGCTGTTCAGCTTCTTCCAAGCGCGCACCCTGCCCCTGGGCGTCTACGCGACCGACAAGGATTTCGTCGACCACCGCCCGCGTGACCCGGCCCTGCTCCAGCGGGCCGCGCTGGCGGTTGAACGGGCCCTGCCACTGATCGATCTGACGCGTCGCGCCGGCGCGCCTCGGCCCGAGGCCATGGCCGCGGCCTGAAAGCGCCCTCGACCCGCTCCTCCAGGTTCGTCCGAGTTCCTGCGAGCGCCTCCGACATTCCCCGACTTCACGCCCTCCATCGCCATGAACGACGCATTCAGCTTCAGCCTCAAGAGCATCCGTTTCGACGAGGACTACCTTCCCTCGGACAGCACGCGCATCACCACCAATTTCGCCAACCTGGCCCGAGGAGCGAATCGCCAACAGAATCTGCGCAACACCTTGCGCATGATCGACAACCGCTTCAACAGCTTGGCGCATTGGGACAACCCGACGGGGGATCGTTATTCGGTCGACCTCGAGATCATTTCGGTCGAGATGAACATCGACGCAAGGGAAAGCCATGAGGACGGCCACGAAAGCGGCCGCGACTGCGGCCATGAAGACGGCAAGCAGGCATTCCCGCTGATCGAGATCCTGCAGACCGGCATTCTCGACAAGAGGACCGGCAAGCGCATCGAGGGCATCGTCGGGAACAACTTTTCCTCATACGTGCGCGATTACGATTTCAGCGTCCTGCTGCCCAACTACAACCTGAATCGCGAGCAGTTCCAGACGCCCGAGGATTTCGGCGACCTGCACGGCAAGCTGTTCAAGCAGTTCGCCAGCTCGCGCGCTTATCAGGAGCGCTTCAGCAAGCCGCCGGTCATCTGCATCAGCGCCTCCACCAGCAAGATCTATCGGCAGACCGGCAATCACCATCCCGCGCTGGGCGTCGAATATCTCCAGAACGAGCTGTCCTCCACCGACCAGTACTTCGCGAAGATGGGGATGCAGGTCCGCTTCTTCATGCCGCCGAACGGCGTCGCGCCGCTGGCCTTCTATTTCTTCGGCGACCTGCTGGGCGATTACACGAATCTGGAGCTGATCGGCACGATCAGCACCATGGAAACCTTCCAGAAAATTTATCGCCCCGAGATCTACAACGCCAATTCCGCGGCGGGCCAGCTGTATCAGCCGAGCCTGAAGAACCAGGACTACTCGCTGACGCAAATCGTCTACGACCGGGAGGAGCGCAGCCAGCTCGCGGTCAAGCAGGGGAAGTTTGCGGAAGAGCAGTTCATCAAGCCCTACCGGCAGGTCCTCGAACGCTGGGCCGCCAGCGCCGCGTGCTGATTCACACCGATCTCTTCCTGAAAGGAATCTCTCCGATGTTTGAAACCTCGATCGCCGGCAGCTTGCCCAAACCCGCGTGGCTGGCCGAAACCAACAAGCTCTGGCCGCAATGGGCGGCGGAGGGCGACGCGCTTCGCCAGGCCAAGGCCGATGCGACCCTGCTGTGGATCAAGGCGCAGGAGGACGCGGGCCTGGACATCGTGGGCGACGGCGAGCAATCACGCCAGCATTTCGTGCACGGCTTCCTGGAGCAGGTCGAGGGCATCGACTTCGAGAACAAGGTGAAGATGGGCATCCGCGACAACCGCTACGACGCGATGGTGCCGCAGGTGGTGTCGGCGCTGCGCCTGAAAGGCCGCGTGCATGCCTTCGAGGCGCAGCTGGCGCGCGCCCACACGACGAAGAAGCTGAAGTTCACCCTGCCCGGTCCGATGACCATCGTCGACACCGTGGCGGACCGCTTCTACGGCGACAGGGTGAAGCTGGCCTTCGCGTTCGCGGAGTTGCTCAACCAGGAGGCGCTGGCACTGCAGGCCGACGGCGTCGACATCATCCAGTTCGACGAACCGGCCTTCAACGTCTACATGAAGGACGCCGCCGATTGGGGCGTGCAGGCGCTGGAGCGCGCGGCGCAGGGCCTGACCTGCACGACCGCGGTCCACATCTGCTATGGCTACGGCATCAAGGCCAACACGGACTGGAAGAGCACGCTGGGCGACGAATGGCGCCAGTACGAGACGGTGTTCCCCGCCCTCGCCCGCAGCCGCATCGACCAGGTGAGCCTGGAATGCATCCACTCCCATGTGCCGCCCGACCTGATGACGCTGCTGGCGGGCAAGGACGTGATGGTCGGCGTGATCGACGTGGCCAGCGATGTCGTCGAGACCCCCGAGGAGGTCGCCGACGCCATCGGCCGGGCCTTGGAATTCGTCCCTCAGGATCGGCTGTTCCCGTGCACGAACTGCGGCCTGGCGCCGATGGCGCGGGACGTGGCGTGGCGCAAGCTGAAGGCGCTGGCGGAAGGGACGGCGCTGGCGAAAGAGCGGCTCGCCAAGGCCTGAGGCCAGCGCGACCCGGGCGAATCAGCCTCGAGCCACTCCGCTCTCACGAGCGGGGTGGCTCAGACGCGCCCAGGCGCATCAATAGCCGTAGCTGACCGTCAGGCCGATCGTGCGCGGCCGGGTGATCGCATAGCGACGCGTCGTGGGCAGATCCGCCGAGATGGCGGTCGGCAGATCGGTCTGGCCGATCTTGTTGAAGACGTTGTCCACGAAGAACGTGGTCCTCCAATGCTCACCCGCGTCCACGCCGAACTTCAGGTTGGTCAGGGCGTACGCGGCGCGCTTGGCGAAGGGACTCGTGCGGTCGTACAGCGAGTTGGCCTGTCCGGTGAAGGTGTAGTCCACACGGGCGAAGGCCGGCAGGTCGTTCCACAGCCGCATCGTGTATTCGGCGGAGGTCGAGCCCGTCCAGCGCGGCACGTTCAGCAGGGTGTCGCCCTGCTTGGCGGGCGTGCCGGGCACGTCGTTGCTCAGCGTGGCGTGGGTGTAGCCGGCTCCGGCGGACAGGGTGAGCGCGCTTGTCGGGCGATAGCTCAGCTCCAGCTCCGCGCCCTTGCTGACGGCTTTGCCGAAGTTGGCCGTGATGTTGAAGCCGCAGTTCAGCACGATCTGCTGCTGCACCTTGCTCCAGTCGATGTAATACAGCGACGCGTTGACCTGCAGCGATCGGTTGAGCCAGCTGTTCTTGCTGCCGACCTCGTAGTTCCACAAGGTGTCGGGCTTGTACTTGTTCAGGGAGTCCGCATCCAGGCCGAGCTTGGCCACCTCCGCGCCGCAGACCGAGGCCGGCGCCGGGTTGTTGGGGCCGCCGGGCCGGTAGCCCTTGGCCGCGGTGGCGTAGAGCATGTGGTCATCGTTGAGCTGCCAGGACAGGTTGAGCTTGGGGTTCACGCCCTTGTCGCGGGAGTCGCCCACCACCGACGACGGGCCGCCGTTGAGCAGGCCGTCCCCTTGTTGCGCGAAGGTCTGATCGACCTGGAAGGCGCGCAGACCCAGTCGCGCGGTGAGGCTGGGCAAGACCTGGTACGAGGCCTCGGCGAACAGCGCCTTCTCCTTCATCGTCGCCTGGCGGGCGCCGCTGTAGAACTCCGAGAAGCCGATCGGGCCGAAGGTCTTCTCGTAGCCGTCCGGGATGGCGATGCTGGAGTTCAGCGGCGCGCGCACGTCGTGATAGAAGGCGCCCGCGATCAGCTGCAAGGGCCCCTTGAAGTTGGAGGCGAAGCGGAACTCCTGCGTGAACTCCTTGTTCCGATAGGAGCCCTTCATCGCGCCCGGGTAGACGTAGGTCTGCAGCGCGGGATCGAAGAAGAAGTCCAGGACCTTGGAGGCGTCCTCCGTCATCTCCACCGTGCGGTGATAGAAAGACGAGGACGACACCAGCTCGAAGTCGTCGAAGCCCTTGTGGATGGCCAGATTGCTCAGCGTCGACTGCTGCACGCTGGGCTCGGCGACCAGGCGCGTCTGGATCAGGTTGTCGAGCGAGCCCGGCGGCACGTCGATCTGGAACGGGGCGCCCAGCGCCGTGCGTTGATAGAAGATCGATGGGGTGATGGACCAGCGGTCCGGAAGCTCCACGCGCAGCTGCAGCCGCGCGCCGCGGGTGTGCTCCGTGTTCACGTCCTTCTGCGGCGTGCTCCCCGGCGCAATGCCGTTGATGTCGTTCTTGGCGATGGGATAGCGATCGATGTAGCCATCCTGGTTGCGCGTGAACACCGACAGCCGCATGGCCGCCACGTTGGCCAGCAGCGGCACGTTGATCAGGCCCTTGACCGCCGTGTTCAAGCCGCCGCCCTGCGTGCCCGACAAGGTCGCCGAGGCGCGCGCGTCGAAGTCCTTCAGGTCGGGCTGGTTGGTCACGTACTTCACCGTGCCGCCCATGGAGCTGGATCCGTACAAGGACCCCTGCGGACCGCGCAACACCTCGATGCGGGAGATGTCGAACACGGACGGATCGATCAGGCCGCGGCTGGACAGCAGCGACGCGTTGCTGGACGCGGAGATCGGCGTGTCGTCCAGGTAATAGCCCACCGTGCCCGCCGTTCCCGCCGTGGACGCGACGCCGCGCAGGATCAGCACGTTCTGCCCCGGACCGGCCGAGACCACGTTCAGGCTGGGCACCTGGCGAGCGAGATCGGAGACGCTCTCGATGCCCAGCTTCTCCAGCTTGGCCTCGTTGATGGCGGTCATGCTGATGGGCACGGTCTGGGCCGTCTCACGGCGCTTCTGCGCGGTGACCTCGACGGTCTCCAGTTGCGTCGTGCCGCTCTCGGCCGCCGGGGCCGGGGCCGGCGCGGCCTGGGCCAGCGCGGAACCGGCGAGCGAGGCGCTGAGCAGTGGAATGCAGGCGGCGATGGCGCAACGCGCGAACACCGGATGGGCAAGGGGGCGCTTGGACATGAATTCTCCTGACAGTGATCGGCCTTCGGGGAGGAGGCCTGGCGAACATAGCAGCGCGCCCTCTCAATGCCGTCAAATTTTTTTGATAGACAGAAAATTTGTTGATTTCGCAACAGCGGTGGAAATCACGGATGCCCCTACACTCGGTCCACCCCTTCAAGGAGCGTCCATGTCACTGCTTTCCGGCCGTCGTTCGTTCAGTCGCCTGCTTGCCGCGGGCTACGTTGCCGGCGCCTCGTCGGTGCTGGCGCCCGGGGCAAGTCTTGCCGCCGCCCCCTCGCTCGAGAATGAGCTGCGCCAGGTGATGGAAGCCAGCGCCGCGGCCTGGTCCGCGGGCAAGTTCGACGACTTCATGAAGGTGTACGAGGACTCGCCGGCCACGACCTACATCAGCGGCGCCACGCATGTCACCGGCTATGGCGCGATCCGGGCCATGTATGCGTCCCGCTTCGGCCCGGGCGGTCCCGGCTCGCTCGGTGCGCTGCGCTTCGACGTGCTGGAGACCCGCGCGCTGGGGACCGACCACGCGCTCTTCATCGGGCGCTACCACCTCAAGATGGACAAGCCGGACACGCCGGAGTACACGGGCCTGTTCACGCTGGTGTTCCACCGCGACAAGGGCCAGTGGCGCATCATCAACGACCACTCTTCCTGACGGTGGGCAAGACCAAGCCGGAGCCCAAGGCCAAAGCCGAGGCCAAGGCCGAGCCCGGCACCCGCGCCAAGCGAGCAGCGCCGGAAGTCGCGCCCTCCGAATCCGTCGAGTCCGGCGGATCCGGCTCGGCGCTGAGCATCGGTCCGACCTTGCGCGCACGGCGCAAGCGGCTGGGGATGACGCTCGCTCAGCTCGCCGAGCAATCGGGGCTGTCCACGCCCTTCATTTCGCAAGTGGAGCGCGGTCAAGCCGCGCCCTCCATCGTCTCGCTGCTGGCGCTGTCCAAGGGGCTGGGGGTGGAGGTCAGCTATTTCCTGAGCGTTCCCAAGCCCAGCCAGATCGTGCGGCGCGCCTCCAAACGGGAAATGATCGACGCCGGCCTGTCGGCGCGGTATGTCCGGCTGAGCGGCAAGCATGAAGAGCGCCAGCTGGAGGCCTTGCTCATCGAGGTCCCCGCCGGCAACGTCACGCCCACGGCGACGCGCGACGGCGAGGGCTTCTGGTACGTGCTCAGCGGCGCGCTGGAGATGACGGTCGGCGACGAGCGATTCACCCTGAGCGAAGGGGACAGCGCGCATTTCGACCAGCGACATCCCTACAGCATGAAGAACCCCGGCAAGGATCTTCTGCGCATGCTGTGGGTGGGCACGCCAGCCATCTTCTAGCCTCGGCGGGCTTCGCTCGTCCTCCCGATCAAGCGTTGACGGGCCGAGCATCGGAGAAAACTGACCCCTGGAAGGTCAATCAGAAGCGCAAAACACTGCGGCACTTCGGTCAGCACCGCGGGCGTCATATCGGTCATGGCTGCGGGGCCGATGCCGGAAGCGGCTGAGCCTGAGGCGTGGAGGCGGTCCCGGTGCCATGCGGCCCTTGCCCGCTCAAGCAGAGCGAGCAGGTCGCGGTGCTGCGCTGGACCGTGATCACACGCCCCCGAGCAGGACCTTCAGCCTCAGGGCGTCGGCTGTGGCGGCACCGGAGGCCGTGTTGTCGAAGATGCACCAGACCTGCGTACCTTTGGGCCAGCGCGCGATGTCTCGAGCCCGCTCGTGCAACCACTCCTCGCCATAGGCTGACCAGTACATGCGCGGCGCGCCGTGCCAGCGGTAGTACACGGTCGCGCCGCGCCCATCGCCGTGTTCGCCGAGCCATCCGCCGGGATCGCCGGCGCCTGCCGGGCGCGCGGGGTCCGCGATGACGCGGCCCACGCGAGCGGCCTTACGCCTGAGGACGCTGCGACAGCGAGGGAGAAGACCGCGCCTCGGCGCCGATCAATCACAGCGGATTGGGGATCAACACCTTGTCGATCACATGGATCACGCCGTTGCTCGCCCGCACGTCGACGGCGATGATCTTGGCCTTCGTGCTGGTGGAATCGGTGATCGTCGGCGGGGTGCCCGCATTGATCACCACGGTCTGTCCAAGCACGGTCGTGACCGGACTGCCGAATGGAATATTGGCCGACAGCACTTGGCTTGGCAGCACGTGATAGGTCAACACGTCGGCAAGCTGCTGCGTGGACAAGCCATTGACGGTGGCGGCGATCGCAGCGAAGGCGTCGTGAGTCGGGGCGAACACCGTGAAGGGGCCCGCGCCGCTGAGCGTCGTCTGCAGGTTGGCCTTCACCACGGCAGCGACCAGCGAATCGAAGAGCGGGTTGACCTGCGCCATCTGCACGATGTTCAGCAAGCCCGGCGGGACCAGCACCTTGTCGACGACATGGATGACGCCATTGCTCGCTTGCACGTCCGCCGTGGTCACTCGCGCCGTGGTCAGCGCGGCGTCCTGTATGGACACGCCTGCGGAGAAGTTCAGGTTCAGCGTGGTGGCCGCACCGTTGAACTTGTAGAGGGTGGGCTGCGTCGCCCCGGCGGCGTTCAACTCGGCGGCCGTCTTGCGACTGGCCAGCACGTGGTACTGCAGGATGCTGGCCAGTGTTGACGAGGGCAAGGCGGTGACCATCGCATCGGCGCTGGCAAAGCCCAGCTGCGACGCCAGTTTGGAGAAGGCGTCATTGGTCGGCGCAAAGACGGTCAGCGAAGCCGAGGTGTCCGACAGCGTGGCAGCCAAGCCGGCCTTCGTGGCCGCAGCGGTCAAAGCGGAGAAGCCGCCGCTTTGCGCGGCTTGCGCCAGGGTCGGCAGGGGCGCGGGATCGTCGTCACCGCCGCACGCCGTGAGCATGGTGGAGACGGTCGCCGCCGCAAGGATCCACTTGAAGAGTCTAAACATCGAGATCTCCTGGTAGTTTGGATAACGGCCCCGGGGCCAGCGTGGCCGGGACCCGGACGCGGAACGCGGGACGCATGGCATTTACGTGGCAGGGCGAAGGACGGATCAGGCCGACTGCGTATCGTTACGCTGCGTTCGGCAGCGCACATTTCCGAAGAGGCGCTGTTGAAACAGGTCACTTCGCGTACTTCTTCGCCGCCGTCCAGAAATCCGCACCCATCGCACCCCTGCCGCGCAGATCGGTGCCAAAGCTCGCGTCGAAGCTTGTCTTCCATCCCGCAGCCAGCGCCGCGGGGGTGTAGTTCGCGCCTTCGCCCGGGCAGCCCGTCGTGCGGCCGACCTGCACCAGGAAGCGGTACAGGTCCTGGTCGGTCTTGCCGGTCTCACCCAGCAGCGTGTCCACGGCCAGCCGGTAGGCCGGGTAGCGATCGTTGCGCACGCCGGCGCGCTGGTCCATGTCGCCCATCGGCAGATTGCCCTCGATGCCCGCGAAGGTCGATTGCAGACCCGCCAGATCGCCCGACGACGGCGCGTCCTGTCCCGCGACGTGCAGCGCCATGCCTTCGGTGAACCAGCGCTCCCAGCCGTACTGCTGGATCTGGCAGTTCAGCGCCTGCGCCTGCACGGCGTGCGTGCTCTCGTGATAGATCAGCGTGGCCAGCCGGCTGTAGCCCTCCGGCGTGCCGATGTGCAGCGTGCGCACGCCCGCCGAGCCGTTGGTCTGGTTGTCGCTGCCGCTGATGACGGCGCACACGCGCAGCTTCTGGCCGTCGAAGCCGACGTTGCCCGGCGCCGTGATGCCGAATTTGTCGCGCAGCGTGCGCACCGCCGCCTCGGCGTACTGCGAGACCCGCTTCAGATGCGCCGCCGAGGGCGTGCCGTCGCTGTAGGTCACCGTGTTGTCGGTGACCAGCACGGCTTGCCCCTTCGCGGTCGAGCGGCAGCTCGAGCCGAAAGCGTAGAACTCGACCACGTTGGGGTCGAGGAAGGGCTGATCGGTCGTCGTCGACGTCGGATTGACCGAGGCCGGATCGATGCTGAAGGCGACCGAGCCGCCGCCCTTGTCGTCTCCGCCGCCTCCGCCGCAAGCGCAGAGCAGCAGGGCCGAGGCCGCCGCCAGCGGCAGAAGGCGCGGGGAACGGGCGGGGGAACGGGCGTGAGAATGGGTTGAGAGGTCGTGCGTCATGGCCGTATCCGGAGATCGATGAACGTGTGCGGGAGGCGCGCGCTCACAGCGCCGTGGTCGCCAGGACCTTGCCCTGCTTGTCCAGCAGTTCCAGCTTCACCGGCTGCGAGCGCAAGGTCTTGCTGTTGAGATCGGCGTCCTGCACGAAAGCGTAGACCCGCAGGCGCAGTGCGCCGTACTTGCCGACCTTGTCCTCGATCGCGCGGGCCGCCGCTTCGTCGGCCACGGGAATGCCGCGCACCCGCTCATCGCCGTTGAAGCTGATCTTGTAGAAGGCGTTGTCGTTGTAGTAGAAGTTGCTCTCGCCCTTCCAGAACGGCGGCTTCACCGGAAAGCGCTTGCGCTCGAAGTCGTAGTGGTCAACGACGTCGTTGTCCGCCTCCCAGATCACGTAGCGATGGCCGCCCGCCGCGGCGATCTCCGACTGCACGCGCGGCGCGAGCACCTTCAGGATGTCCTGGCGCTTGAAGGAATCGTTGGTCGCGCGGTAGTCCTGCGAGAGTCGCTCGGCGATCTGTTCCATGTCGGGCGGCATGCCGGACACCGCGTAGAACAGGTACATCAGCTGGTTGCCGGAGTCGATGGCGCGGTAAGCGTCGACCGGCGTGGCCGCGTCGGCCTTGGGCAGCGCGGCCACGCGCTTGTCCTCCGCGGCCTTGGCCAGCGCGGCGGGATCTTGCGCGGCGGCCAGGCTCGGCGCCTGCGCGCCGGGCGTCGTCGCGGCGTCCTGCTTGCCGCAAGCGGTCAGCAGGCCCAGGCACAAGGTGGCGCCAAGAGTCAGCGCAAGAAGGGCGGGACGTTGAGTCATGAAGAATCTCCTGAAGGGAATTGGGGACGCGTGATCAGCGTGATCAGCGTGATCAGCGCAATCGCTGTGATCGGCTTGATGGGTGTGGTCGGCGCGGGCCTCAGCGGCGCAGCCGGATAGCGGCGAAGACCGTCAGCACGACGGCGGCCGCGAGCGACAGGTAAAGCCCGAAGCCCAGGCTGATGGACTGGAAGATCTGAGCTTGCAGTTCACCGCCGAGGTCGCGCATCGCGCGGCCCGTCTGGGCGTTGCCCAGGCCGCCGAGCTGCTGCTGAAGCGCCGTCGCGGCGCTGTGGATGCCGACGTACAGGCGCACGCCCTGCAGCAGCAGGAAGACCAGCGGCGCGGCCAGGCCCAGGCTCGCTCGGCGGTCGCGCCAGACCAGAGGCAACAGCGGGGCGGCGGCGCAGATCAGCGCCAGCAGGCTCCACAGGCCGAAGCCGCCCTGGTGGTACTGCATGGCCTCCAGCGCGTTGCCGGCGGACAGCATCTTGACCATGTCCCAGAACGAGTAGGCCGCGACCTGGTTGGCGAAGAGTCGCACGCCGACCCAGTCGAAGACCCACCAGCCCAGCCAGAGCGCGACCAGCGCGCCCAGCGGGACCACACCGAACTCCGCCACCGCGCGGCCCAGCAACTGCCGGCCGCCGGCACTGAGTCGATCGGCGGCCTGGCCGGCCATCTCGCGCGCGATCTGCGCCTCGTCGACGAGGCTCACGCGCGCCAGCTGATCGCCGTCGAGTTGGACGTCCACGCGCGCGCCGGTGACCGGCGGTCGGTCGGAGCGCCAGTGCTGCTCCAGCGTGAACGGGTACTGCCGGCCGCCGACGCTGAGCAGCCCCGGCCCGGACTGGGTGTCACGGAGGATGGTGCCGCGCAGCGGGGCGCCGGCGGTCGGATTCACGGTCGTCATGGAAGGCTCCTGGTGAGGCTGGGATCAGGGATCCGGGAGCCGCGCTCCCGTCCCCTGCCCTCCTTCACGAGAAACCGCGCCGCCAAGCGCCATCGCCCGCCAAAGATTTCCATCGACCGGGCGATCGTCGCCCGATCACCTCGATCAACCCGATCAACCCGATCACCCGGTCGAGCCCATCACCCGATGGAGCCTGATCAGCTCCCCGGTCCGTCCAGCAGCTGCAGGTACTCCGCGTAGTAGCGGGCACCGCCCGCCTGCTCCAGCGTCTGCCGGAACCGGGCAAGCGCCTGGGTGTCCGCGGCGCTCATCGCCTGCGCCTGACGCAGATGCGACCAGGCCTGCGCCGTCCAGGTCAGCGTCGACGGATCGCCGCGCTGGATGCAGTCGCGCCAGGCCGCCAGCGCCGCCTCACGGTCGCCACGGAGCATGGCCAACTCGCCCAGGCGCAGGCTGATCACCGCCTGCCGCTGCGGGAGTCGCGCGAAGGCCTGACGAGCCACGCCAATGCCCTGTTCCAACAGCGCCTGCGCCTTGCCGAGCGCGCCCTCGTGCATCGCCGAGGCTGCGCAGGCCTGCTGGATGCGGATGTCCAAGGCGGCCTGCGGCGTGTGCACGTCCTGACCCCAGGGCGCGCAGGCCTCGCGCAGCGCAGCCCAGTCGCCGCCGCGCTGGGCGAGCTCCATCGTCGTCGCGGCGACCGTCACCGTGAACGCGAGCTGCGCGCGATTCGCCGGCAGCGCGGTGATGCGCTGCGCCTCGCGCAGATGCTGCAAGGCCTCGTCGCGCCTGCCGCTCGCGAAGAGCACCATCGACAGCACCGCCTCGCCGCGCGCGAGCAGGACCACGTCCCGCCCCATCGCCCGGCGCAAGCCGCCCAGCGCATGGCGCAGCATCCGTTCGGCCTCGGCCGGTCGCAGCGTCTGCGCCGCGAGCGCCCCCGCCTGATCCTCCGACGCGGCGGTCTTCCAGTCGTCCGGCCCCCACTGCCGCGCATTCGCCTTCCACCCCGACAGCCCGGCCTGGAAGGCCTGCTCCATCTCGCCGCGCCCCAGGTGCGCGACCAGCAGCTGCTCGTAGACGGTGCCCAGCGGCGTCGGCCCGGACAGCGGCTCCAGCAAGGCGGCCGCCTGCCGCAGGTGATCCAGATCCACGTTCTCGGCCGGATGCAGTCGAGCGCCGAAGCCGCCCACCGCCATGTGCGCGCGCGCCAGCCGCAGCGGGTCGCGCTCCCCGCGTGCCTCATAAATGGAGAGCGCCTCGCGCGCCTTCTCGAAGCCGACCGCGTACTGCCCCGTCGCCTCCCAGCCGTCGCGCTGACCGAGCAAGGCGTCGGCATAGCGGACGCTGTCGACGCCATAGACCTTCCTGGCCATCTCCACCCGCTCGGCGGAGAGCTTCTGCGAGGTCGGCGCCAGCCCGAGCTGCTGCGTCAGCGTGCCCAGGTCGGCCAGCAGTCGCTCGCGGACCTGCGGCTGGTCCTGCAGGCTGTCCAGCACCTGCTCGGCGCCGCGCTCGATCAGCTTGCCCACGGGCATGTCGCGCTCGCGGGTATCGGGCTGAGGCGAGCGGCGCGGATTGAACAGCCCGACGACGAAGTCGTACATGGCCTGAGCGCGCTGCGCCTCCTGGCGCGCCTGGTCGGCGGCGTGCCAAGCCCAGGCGGTCACGCCGATCAGTCCGGCCGCGGCCAGCGCGCTGGCGCTCACGCCGATCCGGTGGCGACGCACAAAGCGCCCGGCGACATAGCGCCACGACGGCCCGCGCGCCAGCACCGGCACGCCGGCCAGATGGCGGCGCAGATCGGCGGCCAGCGCATCCACCGTCGCATAGCGCTGCGCGGGCTCCTTGGCCATCGCCTTCAGCACGATGGTGTCGAGGTCGCCCCGCAGCGCGCGCCGCGCCGACGGATCCTGCGCGCCCTGGGAGGGCGGCGGCGGCTGGAACTCGAGGATGGCCTGCTCCAGCGCGTGGCGATGGCGGGTGTCGGCCGCGGCATAGGGGCTGACGCCCGCCAGCAGCCGATAGGCCAGCACGCCCAGCGCATAGACGTCCGATGCGATGCCCGGCTCCTCGCCGCGGACCTGCTCGGGCGAGGCGTACTCCGGCGTCATCGGCCGCTGCCCCACCTGCGTGAGCGCCGCATGATCCGTCGCGCCGGTATCGAGCAGCCGCGCGATGCCGAAGTCGAGCAAGCGCACCTGGCCGTCGGACTGCACCAGCACGTTGCCGGGCTTGATGTCGCGATGGATGACCAGTCGCCCATGCGCGTACTGGAGCGCGTCGCAGATCTGGAGCAGCAGGGTCAGGCGTTGCTCCACGGTGGCCGAGCGGCTCTCGCACCAGGCCAAAAGGTCCTGGCCGTCGACGCGCTCCATCGCCAGCCAGGGCAGTCCCTCGGGCGTCACGCCCGCGTCGAACAGGCGCGCGATCCCGGGATGGCCGAGCCGGGCCAGGACGTCCCGCTCGCGCCGGAAGCGGTCGGCCAGATGCGGGGTCGGGCTGTGGGGCAGCTTGAGCGCGACCTCGCGCTGGAACTCGCCTTGCGCCGGTCGCGCCAACCACACGCTGGCCATGCCGCCGCGGCCCAGCTCGAGCTCCAGTCGCCACGGGCCGATGAGCTGGCCCGCGTGCCAGTCTTCGCTGACGGCCCCGGCCGCCGCTGTCGTACCCATCGGCAGACTGGCCGCGCGCTCGAGAAAGCCGGCGGCCTGCACCGACGCGGCGGTGCGCAGCAGTTGCTCGATAGCGGGACGCAAGGCCCGCTGTTCAGGCGCAAGCCGATCCAGGAAGGCGCTGCGCTGGTCGTCGGGCAGCTCCAGGACCTGGTCGAGCAGCGGCTCGATGTCGGACCAGTGCTTGAGCAGGAGATCGTTCATGGGGTCAGCAGGGTCCACAGAAGCGCACGGGCCTTGGCCCAGTCGCGTTGCACGGTGCGGCGGGCGACGCCGAGCAGCTGGGCGCACTCTTCCTCCTCCAGCCCGGCGAAGTAGCGCAGCTCGACCAGCCGGGCGAGCCGGGGATCGCTGCGCTCGAGGTCTTCCAGCGCCTGATGGACGGCAAGGTACTCGTCATCGCGATGGGCCAGCGTGGGCAGCTCGCCGATGTCGACGTGGGGCGCCAGGCCGCCGTGGATCTCCGTCTGCCTGGCGCGGGCGTAGTCGACGACGATGGAGCGCATCGCCGAGGCGGCGTAGGCCATGAAGTGCTCGCGGCCCATGCCGGCCCAATCGTCGCGGCGCGAGAGCTTGAACCAGCTCTCATGGACCAGCGCGGTCGTGTCGAGCAGCGTCATCGGGCCGTTGCGCCGGATGCGTTGGCGCGCCATCTGCTTGAGCTGGCGGTAGAGCTCCTTGCTGAGCGCGGGATCCAGGCGCGGATCCTCGCGGACATCCTCGTTCGGTGGTGCTGACATGGCGCTCCCTCGTCCTGTCCGTCGGTCTTGGTTCTTGTCGTCGTTCCTGTCGGGTCGATCGGACCGCCTCCGCGATTCCTCTCGACCCGTCGTCCGGCATCTCCGGCCGGCGCGTTGGGCGGGCATAGTGCCGCAGCCGCGCCCGGCCCGCCACCACCCGCAGGTAGGAGGGGCCGCGCGCGTCAATGAAGAACCGGTGCCATCAGCGACGCATTCCTGGGGCGGAGCCGTGAATGGATAGGATGGGCCCCTGTTAATCAATAGGTTATACGATCAATGAAGTTCGCCACCTGGAACGTCAACTCCCTGGCCGTGCGCCTGCCGCAGCTGCTCGACTGGCTGCAGGCCAACCCTGTCGACGCGCTGGTGCTGCAGGAGACCAAGCTCACCGACGACAAGTTCCCGACCATGGAGATCGCCGACGCCGGCTATCAGGTCCAATGGTTCGGGCAAAAGACCTACAACGGCGTGGCGCTGCTGAGCCGCACGCCGGCCAAGGACGTCGTCAAGAACATCACCGGCTACGCGGATGAACAGGCGCGGGTGATCGCCGGCACCGTCGGCGGCGTGCGCGTGATCGGGGCCTACTTCCCCAACGGCCAAGCGCTGGACAGCGACAAGTTCGTCTACAAGATGGCCTGGCTGGACGGCCTGCGCGCCTGGCTCGCCACCGAGCTGCAGCAGCACGAGAAGCTGGTGCTGATGGGCGACTTCAACATCGCCCCCGAGGACCGGGACTGCTATGACCCGGCCGCCTTCGTCGGTCAGACGCACACCTCGCCCCAGGAACGCGCGCACTTCCAGGCGCTGCTCGACCTGGGCCTGACCGACGCCTACCGGATGTTCGAGCAGCCCCCGAAGAGCTACAGCTGGTGGGATTACCGGATGCTGGGCTTCCAGAAGAACAAGGGCCTGCGCATCGATCACATCCTGGTGAGCGACGCGCTGAAGTCCCGCGTCACCGCCTGCACCATCGACCGCCAGATGCGCAAGCTGCCCAAGCCCAGCGACCACGCGCCGGTCATCGTCACCCTGGATTGAGCGTCCTGCGCCCATCGGCATTCCTTCACGCCGCGCCTACCGACTACAGGGTGAACCCGCAATGACTTGATATTGCTCAAGTTGTGGTGGAACTGACTCATAGATGCTGCGTCTTGATCCAAGTCAAGAGCTGCCGTACAGGGAATGCATCAATGAGAACGAATCTGCCGGTCACGCAACGCGAGTTCCCCTTGCCCGAGGGTCGGGCGCTGGTGTCGACCACCGACCTCAAGGGCCGCATCCTGCATTGCAACGAGGCCTTCGTGGCGGTCAGCGGCTTCGTCCGCGAAGAGCTCATCGGCAAGGCCCACAACCTGATCCGGCACCCCGACATGCCGGAAGAGGCCTTCCGCGATCTGTGGGCGACGATCCAAAGCGGCCGCCCCTGGTCGGGCGTGGTCAAGAACCGCCGCAAGGACGGCGACCATTACTGGGTCATGGCCAACGTCACTCCGCTGCTGCAGGGAGACGTGCCGGTGGCCTATCTCTCGGTCCGCACCGCGCCCTCGCGCGAGCAGGTGCGCGAGGCCGAGGCCCTCTACGCCCGGATCAAGAGCGCCGAACGCGACGGCACCCGGGGCCCGCGCCTGGACAGCGGCCGGCCGCGCGCGGCGCTGTGGCAACGCGTGCTGAGCGGGCTCGGCGCGGTGCTGCGGCCGGGCCGGCATCGCGCCGCGCTGCGGCAGAGCCAGCGCGTGGCTTACCGGCTGGCGGCGGGCGACCTCAGCGGACCGCGTGACGGTCAAGGCGGTCGGACAGGGCCAGGGGACGCGCGCGGCGCGGCCGGCGGTCAAGGGCAGACCGTGGCGCTGGAAGGCGCGCTCAGCCAGCTGCGCGTGAATCTGCGCGCGCTGGTCTCGGACACCCAGCACGAGCTGACGCAGATGGAGGCGGTCGCCGCGACCATCGCGCAGGGGAATCACGACCTGGCGCAGCGCACCGAGTCGCAGACAGCCAGTCTGGAGCAGACCACCGGCAGCATGGCGCGCATCACCGACGAGGTCCGTGGCAACCGCGACACGGCGCACCGCGCCCGCGAGGTGGCCGCCGAGCTCGGCGCCGCCGCGCGGCGCAGCGACGGCAACGTGCGCTCGGTCAACGACACCATGCAGGCGATCGCGCAAGCCTCCGCCCGCATCGGCGAGATCACCCACCTCATCGAGGGCATCGCCTTCCAGACGAATCTGCTGGCGCTCAATGCGGCGGTGGAGGCGGCGCGGGCGGGGGAGCACGGACGCGGCTTCGCGGTCGTGGCTGGCGAGGTGCGCGCGCTGGCGCAGCGCAGCTCCGACGCCGCCCGCGAGATCAAGCAGCTCATCGCCGCCTCCGGCGAGAAGGTCGAGGCCGGCGCGAAACAGACCGACGAGGCGCGCCGCAGCATGGCGGACACGCTGGCCACGGTGGAGCGATTCGGCGGCGTCATCGAGGACATCGAGCGCAGCGCGCAGACGCAGCTCGAAGGGATCTCCGAGGTCTCCGGCGCCGTGAGGCATCTGGAAGGCATCACGCAGCAGAACGTCGCCCTGGTCGAGGATCTGGCGCGCTCGTCGGATCATCTGCGCGCGCAGACGCGCGAGGTCAGCGCCGCGCTGGGTGTCTTCAGGCTCGAAGCTTGAGACCGGAAGCGGCCTCGTTCGTAAAGCCGCTCAGGTGTCGAGGCCGTCGAGTTCGTCGACGTCCACATCGCCGCGCATCAGCGCGGAGCACTCGTCCAGCAGCGCATGCAGGCGCTGGACGCGCTCGTCGCCCAGCCGCTCATTGAGCGACAGTTGGGCGCGCTTCCAGGTGGCCTTCATCTGGCGGCGGCGCGCATGCCCTTCCTCCGTCGCCTGGATCTGCCGGCTGCGGGCGTCGGCGCCGGGGAGCATCTCCACCAACCCCAGGGTCAGCAGCGGCTGGATGTTGCGCGAGAGCGTGGACAGGTCCAGATCCATGCGCCGGGCGAGCTCGCTGGGCTGGATGGGCCCGAGCACGACGATGTGGGACAGCAACGCGTACTGCGTGGTCTTCAATCCGGTCTCGGCGAAATGGGCTTCGCAGTGGTTGGAGACCAGCCGGGTCAGCTGACGAAGCTTGAAGTTGGTACAGCCCTTGGGCGAGATCGGCTCGCCTTGCGAGGCCGGCGCGGACGGGCGCTCGCCGGCGGAAGACTTGGACGATGTGACCGTCGCGTTCATGGCGTTCATGGGTGTCGCCTCGCTGCTTGACAGGGAATGATTGTAGCTGCAACCATTGCAGGCACAAGCTTTCGACTTTCGATGGAGTTCAGATGAACGCAGCAGTCAACCCCACCACGACGGCCGAGTCCGACGCGATCCTGGCGCAATGGCTGGAGGAGGAGAAGCAGGTCCGGGCGAAGATCCGGCCCGATCACGGCGTGGCCACGATGGCGGAGATCGCCGGGCTGACGGGTCTGGAGCAGATGCAGGCGATGCTGGACGGGAAGCTCCCGCCGCCGCCGATCGCGCAGACCCTGGACTTCACGCTGCTGCGCGTGGCCAAGGGCGAGGTGATCTTCCAGGGCACGCCCAAGTTCCGGCACTACAACCCGATGGGCACGGTGCACGGCGGCTGGTACGCCACATTGCTGGATTCGGCGCTGGGCTGCGCGGTTCACACGACGATGGACCCGGGTCGGGGCTACACGACGCTGGAGCTGAAGATCAACCTGGTCCGCGCTCTGAATGAACGCGTGCCGGTCGTGCGCGCGATCGGGCGGGTCCGCCACGTGGGTCGCCAGATGGCGACGGCGGAAGCGGACCTGATCGGCCACGATGGGAAGCTCTATGCGCATGCCAGCACGACTTGCCTCGTGTTCGATCCGCCGAAGCGTTCAGGGATGCTGTGTGGCGAAGTCCCCCGAGAGGGGTGATCAGCCGCGCAGCGCGCTGGCCTCTTTAGCCAGCTGCGTGATCCGAACCCAGTCTCCGGCCTTGACGGCGTCGGCGGGCGTGAGCCACGAGCCGCCGCAGACCTTGACGTTCGGGAGCTTCAGGAAGTCCGGCGCGGTCTGCACGGTGATGCCGCCGGTGGGGCAGAACGCGACATCCGCGAAGGGGCCGGCGAGTGCCTTGAGCAGGTTGGCCCCGCCCACCGCCGTGGCGGGGAATAGCTTCAGGAAGCGGTAACCGGCATCGGCGGCCATCATGACCTCGCTGGCGGTGGAGACGCCCGGCAGCAGGGGCAGGTCTTGCGCTTCGCAGGCCTTGGCCAGTTCCAGCGTGAAGCCGGGACTGACGGCGAACCGGCTGCCGGCCTGCTTGGCGGCGACAGCGTCCGCCGCCGTGCGCAGCGTGCCGGCGCCGACGATGGCCTCCGGCACCTCCTTGGCGATGGCCGCGATCGCCTCGAGCGCCACCGGCGTGCGCAGCGTCACCTCCAGCACCTTCACGCCGCCGGCGACCAGCGCGCGCGCCAGCGGCACCGCGTCCTCGACGCGATCGATGACGATGACGGGGATGACGGGGCCATGGTCGGCCAGGCTCAGGGTATCCAGCTTGCTCATTCGAGGTTCCTCAAAGTCGATTCAATGGGGCGGCATCGAGCCCGCGACGCGGCGTTCAGAAGCGCCGCGAGGTCGATGTCCAGAGCTCACAGCCAGGAGATGGCGCCCTCTTCCGCCGAGGTCACATTGCGGCGCATGCCCGCGAACAGTTCGCGGCCCAGTCCGGCGCCGTTCTCGAGCACCGCGTCATCGGTGATCAACGCCAGCCCGCGCGCATCCCATTCGGCCGCCGGCACCAGCGCGGAGAGCTCTCCGCTGTTGGCGCACACGCGCACCAGGTCGCCGTCGCGCAGCTTGGCCAGCGGTCCGCCGGACAGCGCCTCGGGGCTGACGTGGATGGCGGCGGGCACCTTGCCCGACGCGCCGCTCATGCGCCCGTCGGTCACCAGCGCGACCTTGAAGCCCTTGCCTTGCAGCACCGCCAGCGGCGGCGTCAGCTTGTGCAGCTCCGGCATGCCGTTGGCCTGCGGTCCCTGGAAGCGCACGACGACCACGACGTCCCGCTCCAGCTCACCGGCCTTGAAGGCGGCCTGCATGGCCTCCTGGCTGTCGAAGATGCGCGCCGGCGCTTCGACGGTGTGGCGGTCCTCCGGCACGGCGGAGACCTTGATCACCGCGCGGCCAAGGTTGCCCGCCAGCAGCTTCAATCCGCCGGTCGGGGAGAACGGCGCGGCGGCCGTGCGCACGACCGATTCGTCGCGGCTCGCGGCCGGCAAGTCGGACCAGGCGACCGAGCCGTCCTCGGCGCGGCGCGGCAGTCGCGCGAAGGCGCTCAGGCCCTGGCCGGCAACCGAGGTCAGCACGTCACCATGCATCAGCCCCGCGCCCAGCAGCTCGCGGATCACGAAGCCGGGGCCGCCGGCCTCCTGGAACTGGTTCACGTCGGCGCTGCCGTTCGGATAGACGCGCGACAGCAGCGGCACCACGCCGGACAGGTCCGAGAAATCGCCCCAGTCGATCAGGATGCCCGCCGAGCGCGCCACCGCGACCCAGTGGATCAGGTGGTTCGTGGAGCCGCCGGTGGCCAGCAGCGCGGCCATCGCGTTGACGATGGTGCGTTCGTCGACCATGCGGCCGATCGGCGTGTAGTCGCGCTGCGGAATGATCTTCAGCGCCTGGCGCACGGCCTCGCGGGTCAGCGCTTCGCGCAGCCCGTCATGCGGATGGACGAAAGCGGCGCCCGGCACATGCAGGCCCATCGCCTCCAGCAGCATCTGATTGCTGTTGGCCGTGCCGTAGAAGGTGCAGGTGCCCGCGCCGTGATAGGCCTGGGACTCGGCCTTGAGCAGCTCGTCGCGACCGACCTTGCCTTGCGCATACAGCTCGCGCACCTTGGCCTTGTCGTTGTTGGACAGCCCGGAGCTCATCGGCCCCGCCGGCACGAACACGCAGGGCAGATGCCCGAAGTGCAGCGCGCCGATCAGCAGTCCGGGGACGATCTTGTCGCAGATGCCCAGCAGCAGCGCCGCGTCGAAGACGTCGTGGGACAGCGCCACCGCCGTGCCCATCGCGATGGTGTCGCGCGAGAACAGGCTGAGCTCCATGCCCGGCGTCCCTTGCGTCACGCCGTCGCACATGGCCGGCACGCCGCCCGCGACTTGCGCGGTCGCGCCGTGGCGGTGGACCTCGTCGCGGATGATGGCCGGGTAGCCCTCGTAGGGCTGATGCGCCGACAGCATGTCGTTGTAGGCCGTCACGATGCCCAGATGGGGGGCCTTCTCCGCCACGATGCGGAGCTTGTCGTTGGCCGGCATGGCCGCCACCGCGTGCGCGACGTTCGCGCAGCCCAGGCGCTGCACGCCGCGCTGGCGGCCCGCCATGCGCTCGATCAGGTCCAGATAGCGCTCGCGGGAAGCGGCGCTGCGCGCCTTGATGCGCGCGGTGACGTCGAGAAGCGTCTTGTTCATGCCGACTGCCGATGTAACTCGGCCAGGGTTTGATTGGTAACCATATTACACGCCCCGGAGGCGCGGCGCCCCTGTCGGGACCGCAAATCCAGGTACAACCGAGTTACAAGCGCATCCGTTTCCGGCGCCCGACGACACGCGGCACGACGCGTTCCCGCCCGGCCCCGCCGGCTCAGGCGACCCAGGCGGTCGATACCGCGCGAGTCTCTCGGCCAACCCGCCAGCCGCGCAACACGCCCGCCGCCCTGTGGCAGCATGCCAGCCCATGTCGATCGCCACGCCCGACCCCCTCGCCGACGCCCGCCTGGAAGACCTGCCCGCCCACAGCCGAGCGCTGCTCGCCGTCGCCGAGCGCCAATGGGACCGGGAGCACGGGCTCATGATGTTCGCCTATGGCTCGCTGATGTGGAACCCCGGTTTCGAGCCGGCGCAGACGCTGGTGGCCAAGGTCCAGGGCTATCACCGCGCGCTGCGGCTGCGCTCGCTGGTCAACCGAGGGAGCGCGGAGGAACCGGGGCTGGTGATGACGCTGTTGTCCGGTGGCAGCTGTCGCGGCCTGATGTACCGCGTCGCGCCCGAGGACAGCGAGGCCACCCTGCACCGCCTGTGGCTGCGCGAGATGGTGATCGGCACCTACGTGCCGCGCTGGCTGGACTGCCATTGCGCCGACGGCCTGGGCGTGCGCAAGGCGCTGGCCTTCACCTTGTCCCGGCGCAGCCCGGGCTGGGTAGGCGACATCGCCGACGACCGGCTGCTGCACATCCTGCGGCACGCGCACGGTCGCTACGGCACGACGCTGGACTATCTGCAGCGCGCCGTGACCTCGCTGCGGGAGCACGGCATCCACGATCGGGCGCTGGAACGCCAACTGGCGCTGGCGCGGAAGAACGGGCTTTGAGGCAGCGGCGCCTCCGGGTGCTTGTCAGCCGGAGGCCCGCAGTCCGGTCCCGGTCGGCCGGGGCTGGGTCGGATCGCCTTGCACCTGGCGCAGGTCCTCGAGGGTGTCGATGTCGACCAGCACGCCCGGATCGTCGACGTCGATGGCACGGGCCGGATAGCGCGCGAGCAGACGCCGCGCGCCCTCGTCGCCCTGGAGGGCGGCCAGCTCCGAGAACAGCTCCGCGCTGAAGCCCACCGGATGGCCGCGCCGGCCCTGGTACTGGGCGTAGGCGATGGGATCGGTCTCGAGCGCTTGCGCCACCGCCAGCAGCGTGCTGGCGCGCAGCATCGGCATGTCGGCCGGCAGGATCAGCCAGCCCGGCGCATCCCCCGTGGCGGCGACGCCGGCCGCGATGGAGTGGCCCATGCCCAGCGGCGCAGGACGGCCGAGGCGGTCCTGGTCGGGCAAGACCAGCATGTCGCGCGAGGCCACATGACGTCGGACCAAGGGCGCCAACGCGGACGAGGTGACGACCAGCAACGGCAGATCCGAGGCCATCGCCTGACGCAGCGTGTGCGCCAGCACGGTGTCGGTACCCAAGACCTGCTCCAGCTTGTGCCCCTCGCCGCGAAAGCGCTGTCCGCGCCCTGCCGCAAGCACGACGACGACGGGTCGTCGCTGATTCATGCGTACTTCCTTCTGGTGTGGTCCCGATCCCCCTGGGGCCGGCTTCTGGGGCGCGGCTTCGATGGGGCCAAGCATGCCTGCCCCGGCGCGAGGCCCGCACCCGGAGTTTCACGAGTGGGAGCTTTACTTAAGGATTCGCCCGATACTGCGGTGATGGACAAACTCTCCGACCTCCGCAAGAGCTACGAGCGCGACGAGCTCGACGAGCAACAAGCCGCGCCCGAGCCGCTGCGCCAGTTCCGCCTCTGGTTCCAGGAAGCCCTGGACGCCAAAGTCCCCGAGCCCAACGCGATGACGCTGGCCACGGTGGGTGCCGACGGGCGGCCGTCGACCCGGATCGTGCTGGTCAAGGACATCGAGGACCGGGGGCTGGTCTGGTACACGAATTACGACAGCCGCAAGGGACAGGAGCTGGCGCGGCATCCGTTTGCGGCCCTGCAGTTCCATTGGGTCGAGATGGAGCGGGTGGTGCGGATCGAGGGGCGCGTCGAGAAGGTGGATAGCGCGCAGTCGGATGCGTATTACCAGTCGCGGCCGCTGGATTCGCGGCTGGGGGCGTGGGCCTCGCCGCAGAGTCAGGTGATCTCGTCGCGCGCGGTGCTGGTGGCGAATGCGGCGAAGGCCGCGGCACAGCATGGGTTGAATCCGGCGCGACCGCCGCATTGGGGCGGGTTCCGGCTGGTGCCGGAGCGGTGGGAGTTCTGGCAGGGGCGCAAGTCGCGGCTGCATGACCGGTTGGTTTATCGGTTGGAGGATGGGGTGTGGATCAGAGAACGACTCGCCCCCTGAGCGCCTTGCCCCTCGCCCACGAAGTGGGAGAGGGGTTGGGGTGAGGGCCGGTGCGGGCAGCGAGCCCCATCGCTCAAGTCCTCGCTTCGACCAGCGCTCTGGGGTGCGACGGCCCTCACCCCAACCCCTCTCCCGCGCAGCGGGAGAGGGGCCCCAAGCGCAGCGGTGCTTCTCCTCCGCGAAACGGGCGAGAGGACCCTCAGAACCGCACTTGCATCCCCGCAAACACACTCCGCCCCGGCAACGGCGTCAGCTCCCGGATCGTCTGCACACTGCTCGCGCTGTAAGCCAGCTTGTTGGCCAGGTTATCCAGCTTCAAGTACCACATCGCATCCAGCCCGCCGAGCTCGAAATGGCGCGCGATGTGCAGCCGCAGCAATCCATAACCCGCCGTCGGCGTATCCAGCGCCGGCACCTTGTCCTGGCGCGCCGCGCCGATCACCGTGGCCTGCAGCAGCCAAGGTCCCTGCTCTGCCTGCAAGGACAGCGACACCCTGGCCGGCGCCAGTCGCGGCAGCGCCTCATGCGTGTCGAGGTTGGTCCCTCGCACCAGATCCAGCGTGGTGCCCAGCGTCAGATTCCAGCCCGCGACCGACGGCAGCGGCTGATGCCCTTCCAGCTCCACCCCGTGCATCCGTGCGCGCACGCCGCGATAGACGTACTCGGGGAAGGTCTCGACCCCACCGTCCTCGCCCGGCTGCGTGATGTCACGTCCGCTGGCGTCCAGCGCCAGATAGTTGGAGAAGCGCGTCTGATAGACCTGCAGGCTCCATTTGGACTCGCCCTGCTTCCAGTGCAGCCCCAGATCGACCGCCTTGGCGCGCTCCATCCGCAGGTTCTGATCACCGACCTCGTACGCGCCCGACGCGACGTGCACCCCGTTCGCGAAGAGCTCATAGAAGGTCGGCGCGCGCTGGCTGCTGCTCGCGCTGGCCGACAGGCTGAAGCCGCCGCCGACCTCGACCGCGCCGCTCAGCGAGAAGCTGTTCGGACTGAAGCGCTTGGTCACCGGCGCACCGAAACGTTCCTCGTCACCGCCGGTGGAAGCGATGGACACCTTCTCGCTACGCGCACCAGCCTGCAAGCTCCACGGACCGGACTTGAACTGCTCGATCAGGAACAACGCGTTGTTTCGCGTCGTCGTGTTGGGCACCAGCGCCTCCTCGCCGAGCGCGGAGAAATCGCTCAGCTCCCACTGCCAGCCCAGCACGCCCGACAGCGTGCCCGCGCCAGTCTGGATCGTGGCGTGCTGCGCCTCGATGCGGCTGTCCTTGCCGGTGGACTGGAAGACGGTGCCGACCTCGCCGCTGCCCTCCACTTCCTGATGCTTGTAGCGGCTGCTGGCAAATTGCCAGTTCACGCGCGCCAAGCCCGGCAACGGCTCGCGCCACTCGCCGGCGGTAGCGATGCGCTGGCGCTGCATCTGGATACGGACGTCGGGCTCGACGGTCACGCCGTACTCGTTGTGATAGTCCTCCACCGACACGCCGGCATAGCCCTGCGAGAACAGGAAGGAGCCGCCCACCGCTCCGCTGCGGCCGTGGCCCGCGGAGTTGCGGACATGGGTGCTGGCGCCGTCCTCGGTCTCGAAGCGCGGCACGCGCTGGTCGTCGGTGCGGCGGTCGGCGGCGTCCACATGCCAGGCGAATTGATTCGTGCCGCCGTCCAGCACCACCGCACCGCCGCGTTCCTTGGAGGCGCCGCCCAGGCGCACTTCCGCCGCGCCGTTCAGGCCGGGCTGGGCCAGGCACGGGATGCGGTTGTCGATGGCGTTGACCACGCCGCCGATCGCGTTGCCGCCGTACTGCAGCGCCGCGGCGCCGCGTAGCACCTCGATGCGGGTCAGCACCAGCGGGTCGATGGGCAGCGCGTGGTCGAAGCTCAGGCTGGAGGCGTCCACCGAGGCACCGGAGTTGCTCAGCATCCGCACCCGGTCGCCGTCGAGGCCGCGGATCGTCGGGCGGTTGCTGTTGGGACCGAAGTAGGTGGAGCTGACGCCGGACATGCCGTCCAGCGTGTCACCCAGGCTGGCGCCGCGCTTGAGCGTCAGCGCATCGCCGCTGAGCGTCTGGACCGGGGCGATGACCTCGCTCAGCTTCAGCGGGTTGCCGGTGACGACCACCGATTGCAGCTGCTGCTTGCGCTTGGCGCCGCCGCCCGAAGCGGTGCCGGCGTCGGCCGTAGCGCTCGCGTCTGACACGTCGGCGCCGCCGACGCCGGGTGCCTGCTGCGCCCAGGCAGTGCTCGAACCGAGGCTCAACGCCAGGCCGACCGCCTGGATCAGCAACGTGGTGCGGAAAGGCGCGGAGCCCGCGATGGAAACGAAGTTGGAATTGGAGTTGAAGCTGGAGTTGGAGTTGGAAGCCATGAACACACTCTCTGAGCGCCGCGTGCCGATCCACGATCGTCGATCCCCCGACGTCGGCCCTGGACCATCGAAGGTGCAAGGCCGGTCCGGATCGAACGGAGATCGCGGCGGCGCCGTCTGATTCTTTGGAAGTCCCATGGCGACGCGCAGCCAAGGCGCTCGGTCGCGGACCGTCACCGCGCACGCGGACGTGCGACCGGCTCGATCAAGGGACGAGAAGGACGGGAGGTGTCAAGCCAGCGGCGGCGCGCGGGCGGCCTTGCGCCATACCTGCGCCAGCGAGGCGTCGTGCGGCTGCGGTCCGCTGACCGGGAAGTCCGGCAGCAGCGCGGTCCAGGCGAGCGCCTGGACGGTGGGGCTCAGCGCCTGGCTGAGTTGGTCCAGCAGTTGGCAGTCGGCGCTGCCGGCCGCGTGACCGAAGGAGAGCTTGATCGCGTCGACGCTGGCCTCGGCGAGGTCCATGTCCAGCGCGCCGGCGTCCTGCGCCTCGGCCAGCTCGGCGCTCACCGCCGCGACAGCCATCGCGATCCGCACCGGCTGCGCGACCGCGCCGCCATGCATCGTCCGGTGCACCAGCCCCATGGCCTGGAAGCCCAGCACGCCGACCAGGCACAGCCACACCCACCAGCGTTGCTGGCGAGTGAGACGGGACGTGGCGGACCGGGTCATCGGATGAATTCGAGGGCGGGCATCGTCCCGGCGCTCAGCGCGCCGGCGTGGCGGCCTGCACCGCCTGCGTGACGCGATAGAACATGCCGTAGGGATCGTCGTTGAGCACCGTCATCTGGCCCTCGACGGTGACCACGTCCAGCGTGTAGCGGACCGGCGTCTTGCTGCGCACCTCGACCAGACCCTCGGGACCGGCGGGGACGCAGAAGGAGCAGCTCGTGGGGACCGACGACAGCAGGAAGTGGCTCTGCTTGTCGCCCGGCTCCAGCGGCATCATGAAGCCCTGGACCTTGACGGTGCGCTTGTCCAGCGCGAGCACGCCGGACGGGAAGCTCGGGATGACCTTGCTCTTGTCCGCCTTGACCGTGACCGAGGACAGCAGCTTCCAGCTGACGACGCCGTCGATCTCCTTCAGCGGCGCGAAGGGGCTGCGGGGGTCGTGATAGCCGGGACCGGAGCCCATCGGCATTGCGCCGCCCGCCGCCTGGGCGTGAGCGGGCGCGGCGCTCAGCAAGGCCGAAGCGCTCAGCAGCACGGCGGCCATGGCTGGAATGGCAGGTGCGGAGGCGGACACGGCGTCGCGGGGGTTGGCGGTGTTCATGGGGATGGCGGACATGAAGGGCGACATTGTGCCCGTCAATTGTTGCGAGGCCATTCGCATCAAGCGCGCTGAGCGAACGTGAGGCCACGGCCTAAGCCTCTCGCCCGCTTGCGTAAGAGGGCTGGCCTGCCTCCTCGCCCACTTGCGGAAGACGGCTGGCCTTGCCCCCTCCCCGCTTGCGGAAGACGGCTGGCCTTGCCCCCCTCGCCCGCTTGCGGGAGAGGGCTGGGGAGAGGGTCTTCATCACCGCGGCGTCTGCAGCAGCTCCGTCACGTCGAGGCGATAGCCACGCCAAGCCGGCCACGCCGCAGCCAGCAGCGCCAACCCCAGCGCGAGCGCCGGCACCAGCAGCTCCCACACCGACAGCCAAGACCCGGAGATCCGCATCGACTGCTGCGCGTCCAGCACCGCGCCAAGCCCGCCCGTGAGCGCATGGGCCAGCCCCAGCGCCAGCACCGTGGCCAACGCTGCCAGCATCACCGCCTCCAGCGCGATGAGCCCGGCCACGCGAGCCGGCGTCGCGCCGAGCATGCGCAGCATGGCCAGATCGCCCTGACGCTCACGCACCGCGTGCAGCAGCGCCACCAGCACCGACAGCGCCGCCGCCAGCAGCAGCACCAGCCCAAAGCCGCGCAGCACCTCCACACCGACGCCGACCATGCTCAGCAGCCGAGCCGTCTCCAGCGCGGGTACCGAGGCCTGCAAGCCCGGCTGCGCGTTGACCCAGCGGGGCAGCATGACCGCCGCCAGCGGACTTCGATAACGCACGAGCACCATGCTGACTTCGAGACCGGCATCGTCTTGATGCTCATGGGCGTCGTGCTCCGCATGGTCCCCATGGCCCTCGTGATCGCTCTGCCGATCGGACGCCCCATGCCCATGCGCCGCATGCGCCTCCCAGACCGAGGCCAGATCCGTCAGCACCAGCCGATCGGCCACGCCGCCGGTGGGCGCCAGCACGCCGGTGACCTCATAGGCGTGCTCGTGCTCGTCGCCGCCCGACGCGAGGCCATGGGTCCCGTGAAAGTGATCGCCGGGTTTGAGGCCGGCCTGCCGCGCCACCTCGGCGCCGAGCACCGCCTGCATCGGTTTCGTCCAGCCCTGCCCTTGCGCGAGCTCGAGCCGGTAGAGCGCCAGGTAATCCGCCGTCGTGCCGACGATGCGATGCCCGCGGTAGGAGTCTCCCAGCGAGATCGGCACCGCCTGCGCCACCAGCGGCTGCTGGCGAAGCTGCCGCACCGTCGCGAGCGGGATGTTGCCGGTGGACTGGTCCAGGTGGAACACACCGGCGAGCAGGATCTGCATCGGGCTGCCCTTGGCCCCGACCACGAGATCGATGCCGGCGAGGTCGCGCTTGAGGCCGTGCTCCAGTTGCTCGCTGACAAGCACGACGAAGCCGATCGCCGCAAGCCCCAGGCTCAGCAGCATCAGGTTGAGCGCCGTGAGCATCGGACGCGCCCAGAGATAGCGCCAGGCCAGGCGCGGCAGGTTCAAGGGGGAACGGCTCATGCGGCAGCGGGAGCGGGCGCCGAGGCGAGGCGCAGACGATGCAGCGCGGACCAGCCGCCCCAGGCGGCCTCGATGCGCGCGTCGTGAGAGGCGATCACCAGGCAGAGCCCGTGCTGGTCGGAGGCACGGCGCAGCAGGGTCAGGGTGGCGTCGCAGGACTCATCGTCGAGGTTGGCGGTGGGCTCGTCGGCAAGGATGAAGCGCGGGGCGCGCAGCAGCGCGCGGGCGAGCGCGACACGTTGGGCTTGGCCCTGGCTGAGCTGATGGGGGCGGCGGTTGAGCAAGGCGCCGACGCCGAGCTCGCCGAGAACCGCGTCGATGCGGGCGAGGTCCGGGGACAGGCCGGCAGCGACGTAGGGGAGCGAGAGGTTGTCCCGGACGGTGAGCGAGGCGCTCAGGTGCAGGCGTTGGGGGACGAAGCCCAGCTTGGCGCCGCGCCAGGCATCGCGGGCGGCAGGGGCGAGCAAGGCGAGCTCCTGGCCGTCCATCGTGAGGCAGCCGGAGGTGGGCGTCAGCAGACCGGCCATCAGTGCGAGGAGCGTGCTCTTGCCGCTGCCGGAGGCGCCGCGCAGCAGCAGGTGGCCGCCCGGGCGGAGCGCGAAATCGGGGAAGCGGAGCTCGGTGGCGCCGTAGCGCATGCGCAGGGATTCGAGGGTGATCAGGGAAGCAGCGTCGGGGCGCTCTGGAAGTCGAAGACCCTCTCCCCCGCCCTCTCCCGCAAGCGGGAGAGAGAGTCCGTTCGCCGGCGTTTCACCAGCTGGCGCGTCTGCCAGCCTGCTCACGCGCCGGCCTCGTCCTTCACCAGCTCCCGGAACTTCAGCAGGAACTTGTCGACCTTGGGCGCGACGACGAAGGCGCAGTAGCCCTGCTCCGGATGATTCGCGAAGTAGTCCTGGTGATACGCCTCGGCCGGCCAATAGTTCTGCTCGGGCTGGATCTCCGTCACCACCTTGCCGCCGTGCGCGCGCTGCGCCTCGTCGACGACTTGACGGATCTCTGCCAACTGCTCCGGCCGCGAGTAATAGATGCCCGAGCGGTATTGCGTCCCCACGTCCGCGCCCTGCCGGTTCAGCGTCGTCGGATCATGGATGGTGAAGAAGACCTGCAGCAGATCCGTCAGGCTCACCCGTTTCGGGTCGAAGCGCACCCGCACGACCTCCGCGTGGCCGGTGCGGCCGCCGCAGACCTGCTCGTAGTTGGGCCGTTCGATCTCGCCGTTGGTGTAGCCCGACTCGACCGACAACACCCCCTTGACGCGCAGGAAGACGGCCTCGGTGCACCAGAAGCAGCCGCCGCCCAGGGTGATCAGGTCTTCGCCGGGGCCGAGCGTGGCGGGATTGGGAGTGGTCGTCATGGCGGTGTCCTCGAGAGTTGGGCGACAGACCCACATCGGGCCGCGCGTCGCCGGTTCAAGTCCGGCGGCTGGCGAGCATAGGCCAGCCCGCGCTCGTCACTGTGCGCTCAGCGCCAGATCGACGTGCGGCTGCCAGGGCTTGTCCTTGTCGGCGTCGCGCCCCTCACCCTTCGCATGCTGCTTCGGAGAGGCCAGGAACATGCGCGCATTGGGCACGCCGCGCGCGATCAGCGCGTCCCGCACCACCACCGATCGCTGCAAGGCCAGTTCGCGCAGCTGCTCGTCGGTGACGACGTAGCTGTCCATCAGCAGCTGCCGCATCTGCTCGGCCGGAATGTCCTTGGCCAGGCCGATGAAGTTGCGCGGCTTGTTGGGCAGCTTCGCCCCCTCGTAGACAAGCTTGAGCAGCCGCGCCCGCTGGGCATCGTCCAGTGTCACCGGCGCGGTCGCCGGGTCCGCGGCCGCCGCCGAGGCGCCCGGCGCCGCATTCACCACCTGCGTCGCCTGCGAGCGGCGGAGCTCACGGCGGCGCTCGGTCACCATCGCCTCCTCCAGCCGCGCCGCCTGGGCCGCGCGGCGCTCGCCCTCGGGATCGACCCAGCCGGTGATGCTCAGCTGCAGCGAAGGCTTGTCCGTCAGTGCCTTGGCCACCGGGTCCAGCCGCTGCGCCGCCGAGGGCGCCAGCACCGCGGTGCCGGGCTGGAACTCGAGCTGGCTCATGTCCGCGCCGCCGCCGCCCGAGAGCAGCGAGAACGGCGCCGTCAGCGCCTTGGTCAGCAGGTTGATGATCAGCTTGACCACCAGCCCGCCGACGCTGAACTCCGGATCGTTGAGCGAGCCGCTCACCGGCAGGTTGACGTCAATGACGCCGTTGCTGTCCTTGAGCAGCGCCACCGCGAGCCGGACCGGCAGCTTGGTCGCCGTCGGGCTGTCGATGCGCTCGCCGAAACTCAGCTGGTTGAGCACGATCTTGTTGTCCGCCACCAGCCGGCCGCCGGGCTCGATCTGGTAATGGACCCGCGTCGACAGCTTGCCCCGCTCGATCGCGTAGCCGGCGTACTTGCCCGCATAGGGCGACAGCGGCGCGAGCTCGATGTCGGTGGCGCTGGCCGTGATGTCCAGCGCCAGCGGCGCGCCGCTGGGATTGAGCTGGCCGCTGATGTCCAGCAACCCGGTGCCCTCGACCTTGCCCTTGAGCTGCAGCGGCGCCATCGCCTCCGAGCCTGCGGAGAACGCGCCCAGCGTGCCGGTCAGCTCGCTCAGGTTGGCGCTGTAGTTGGGCTTGATGAAGCGGTCGTTGAAGTCGACGCGGCCGCCGTTCAGGCGCGTCGAGGCGATGCTCAGGCGCAGCGGCGGATCGCCGGCCGGCGCGGTCGCGGCGGCCTGGGCCGCGCTGGCCGCGCCGCCGGGCGCCGCCGTGGCGCTCGCGACCGTGGCCGCCACCGGCGCCGAGGCCGCCGGCGTCCCCGCCACGGCGGCGACCGCCTGACCTTGCTCGGTCTGGCGCAGGTCGCGCAGATTCAGCCGGCCCTGCTCGTTGATGATCAGCCGCGCATAGAGCTCGTCCAGCACCGCCTGCTGGATGCTCACGTCCGGCGCGCCGCCGGGCGCCAGCTTCAGCTTGAGGCCGGAGAGCTTCAGCCCTGACCAGCTCAGCAAGTCCTCCGCCGAACGCCGCTTCCCGTCCTGCAGACGCGCCTGCCGCAGGCGCAGATCCGAGATCAGCAACTCGCCGTCGGCCTGCACGTCAGGTCCCTTGGCCGTCTGCGTCATGCTGAAGCCGGCCCGCACCGAGCCTTCGGCCCGCTGCAGATGGATGCCGATGGAAGGATCAAGATAGGGATCGGCCCAATGCAACGGCAGATGCTCCGCGCTCAGGCGCCCGCTGAGCTTGAGCGGCTCCAGCGCCGCCTGGCCGTCCCAGCGCAGCTTGGGCACGTCGCGCTGATTGCGGCGTGTCGCGTCCGGGCGCCGCAAGGTGGCGGCGACGATCACCGGCAGCGGCTTGCGCAGTTGGCGGCCATCCCAGTCGATGCCGCTGACCTTGACGGCCAGGTCCTGGACGCCGATCGGCCGAGCGGGCTCATCCTCGAGCACATGGGTGGCCAGGTCGAGCAGCGTCGCCTGACCGCCTTCGATGGCGACCTCGCCGATCTGGGCGGACCAGGGGGCGCCCGCGTCGCCGGTCGCGGCCGGCTTCGCCGCGGCGACCGCCTCGGGCGGGCCCAGCGTCAGCCGATCACGGCCGGCGCCATTGCGCCGCGCGGCGCCTGTACTCGCGCCCTTTCCGACCGTCGTCGACGTCGGCATCCAGGCGTCCCAGCTCCAGCGGCCGGCCTTGTCGCGGCCCAGCCGCACATCCGGGGCGACCAGCGCCAGCCGGCCCGCAGTCAGCTTGCGCGCGTCGAGCGCAAGCTCCGCCTGATCCAGGCTCAGCTGTTTCATCGCCAGCACCGGCGTGCGGCCGTCGGCGACCTTCAGCCCGTCCAGCGACAGGCCCCTGAGCGACAGCTTGAGATCCTCGCCATTCGGCCCCGCGCGCAGCGCGCCCTGGGTTGCGAAGCTGCCGTCGATCAGCAGCGGCGTGGCCGCTTTCAAATAGGGCGACAAGCCGGTGAGCGCGAGATCCTTCAGCGCCCAGTCCAGCGTGACGCCGCTGGCGCCGAGCTCGCCCTTGCCGCTCAGATTGGCGGAGTTCTTGGAGCCCTCCGGCGCCAGCGTCGCCGCGATCGTGATCGGCGCCGGCTTCGTCGGCAGCGGCCAGCTCAGGCCGGAGCCCTTGAGCTCAAGTTCATCGACGCCCCACCGACTCGCGGGCCGCGTGGCCTGGTCGTCCCAGCCCACGTGACCGCCGGTCAGCGCGAACTGCTCAACGCCGACGCGCCAGGGCGAAGGCTTGGCGGCGCTTGTCGCGGTGGCGCTCGCGGCAGACGCCGGCGCCGGCGCCGGAGCCGGCGCAGGTACGGTGGCCACCGCCACCTTGATGGGTTGCGCACCCGCCGGCGCCGCATCCGCCACCGGCAGCCACAGCCGCCCATTCGGGTCGCGTCCCATCAGCAGCTCGGGCTTGGCCAGCGTCACCGCGCCCAGCTGAATCTGCTTCTTCAGCGGCTGCACATCGGCCAGCTCCAAGGACAGCGCCTGCCAGCGCAACCAGTCCTCCCAGCCCTCGCCGTCCCGGCGCTGCAGCGAGAGATCACGCACCGACGTCTTGCCGCTGATCTTCACCGCCGGCGCCTGTTGGCGCGGCTGCGTGAAGTCCAAGCTCAGTTGCGCCTCCACCAAGCCCTTGGCCAGCCGCATCGGCAACGTCTTCGGCCAGTAGGCGCGATAGGCCGACAGGTCCAACGCGTCCAGCTTGACGGTCAGGCTGGCGCTGCGGGTCTCGGCGAAGGGCTGGGCCTGGCCCTCGCTTTGGAAGCCGACGCCGTTGAGCTGCCCCGACAGCCGCGGCTGCACATGCACCTCGACGTCCGCATCCAGCGTCGAGAGAAAGGGAATGCCCAGATGCAGCGCCTTGAGCTCGTGCACCATGCCGGCGGTCTTGTCGTCCAGACGCAGCTCGCCGTCGGTCAGCTCGATGTTGTAGAGCGCGACCTCGGCGGGACCCTCGTCGGTCTTGGGTGTCTTCTCCGGCGCGGAGGCCAGGCGCTTGACGATGTCGTCCAGGTCGGTGCCGCCATCGGGCAGCAGCGCGACGCGCACGCGGGGCGACTCGACCTTCAGCGCCGACAGCACCGGCGCCAGATGCCAGATCGAGCGCGGCGACAACGAGGTCTCGATGCGCCGGACCGCCAGCAGCGGCGGTGCATCCGGCGTCGGGCCGGCGATGCCCAGTCCGTCCAGTTCCAGCGCGAGGCGCCAGGGCTTGAAGCTCGCGTCGGTCAGCGTCACCGCGCGTCCGAGCTGCTCGGAGGCCAGTCGCAGACCCGGTCCCTTGATCCACGTCGGCAGCGCGATCCACGCGACCAGCAGGACCGCGACCAGGAACAGCACCAGCCCGAGCACGCCACGAGCGATGCGACGGGGCCAGACAGGAAGAGCGGAGAACAGCACGGGCATGCCCACAAGTCGTCAAGGAAGGTGATTATGCTGGCGGGCTCAACACCTGGCACCTGATGAACGAACTGACACACGTGGGCGCATCGCTGCTGCTCCCGCCCACCGGCGCGATCCCGCTCCTGCTGCTGGCCTGGTGGCTGCGGCAGCGCCGCCAATGGCCGGCGCGCGCGCTGTTCGTGCTGGGACTGCTGGCCGTCTGGGTCGGCAGCACCGAGTTCGGCGCCATCTCGCTGCAGGAACGTCTGCTGGGCCCGCAACAGGCGCTGAGCATCCCGGCGCTCCAGCACCTGCCGCCGCGGCAGAGTGCCATCGTCGTCCTCGGCGCGGGCGCGCGCAAGCTGATGCCGGAGTACGCCTCCTCGCAGCTCAAGCCGCTGTCCATCGACCGGCTGCGCTATGGGATCTGGCTGTCGCGCCAGACCGGCATCCCCTTGCTGTTCACCGGCGGCGCGCCGCCCACCGCCAAACATCAGGGCACGACCGAGGCCTCGCTGGCGCAGCTCACCGCCAAGCAGGAGTTCGGCTTCGACATCCGCTGGCTGGAGAACCAGGCCCGCGACACCCGCGAGAACGCCGGCTACACCGCCGCGCTGCTACGCGACACGCCGGTCCGCCGGGTCATCCTCGTGACCCACGACGTGCACATGCGCCGCGCGCTGCGCGCCTTCCGCGAGGCGCTGCCGCCGGAGGTGGAGATCATCGCCGCGCCCATCGGCGTGCCGGTCCCCGGCTGGGAGTGGCGCGACTTCGTCCCGTCGCAGGAGGGCGCGATCCGCGCCCGCTATCTCGGCTACGAATGGCTGGGCTACCTCGCCGATCATTGAGGTCTCCAGGAGCGCGCATGGAGCGCGCGTTGAGCCCCTCAAACAGAAACCCCTCCGAGCCGGGCGACCCGGTCAGGGAGGGGTGGGCGGACCAGCCGCCTTTGGGGCTCCAGGGCCATCTGCCGAGGGGCTCCTGGCGCGCAGAGACTGCGCCAGAGGAAGTGCCGTAAAGGCCTGACAACCTTATGCGGCGGTCATGGCTCTTTCAAGCCATTCCCCCTAGGAAACGGCCTTTCTCAGCCCCCGAACAAACGCCTATATAAATCAGCGGCGCGGGTCTTTTGCTCATCAGGCATCTCGATCACGCGGCCCCACTCGCGGCTGGTCTCGCCCGGCCACTTGTTGGTCGCGTCCAAGCCCATCTTCCCGCCCAGCCCGCTCACCGGCGAGGCGAAGTCCAGATAGTCGATCGGCGTGTTCTCCACCAGCGTGGTGTCGCGGACCGGATCCATGCGGGTCGTGATCGCCCAGATCACGTCCTGCCAGCTGCGGATGTCCACATCCTCGTCCACGACCACGATGAACTTCGTGTACATGAACTGGCGCAGGAAGCTCCACAACCCGAACATCAGCCGCTTCGCGTGCCCCGGATACGCCTTCTTGATCGAGATCACCGCCATCCGGTAGCTGCAGCCCTCCGGCGGCAGATAGAAGTCGACGATCTCGGGGAATTGCTTCTGGAGGATGGGAACGAAGACCTCGTTCAGCGCGACGCCCAGCACCGCCGGCTCGTCCGGCGGCTTGCCGGTGTAGGTCGAGTGATAAATGGCGTCGTTGCGCTGGGTCAGGCGGCTGACCTCGAAGACGGGGAACCAGTCCTGCTCGTTGTAATAGCCGGTGTGGTCCCCATAGGGCCCCTCCAGCGCGTGCAGATAGCCGCCCTTCTCCTTGAGCGGGACGCCGTCCTCGCTGTGGCCGGTGAAGCCGGCCGGCGCGGGCGGGATGTGGCCCTCGAGCACGATCTCCGACGAGGCCGGCACCTGCAGCATCCGGCCGCCCTCGCCCACCGCCGTGTCGGCGACCTCGGTCCGGGAGCCGCGCAGCAGGCCGGCGAACTGGTACTCGGACAGCGAGTCCGGCACCGGCGTCACCGCGCCCAGCGTGGTCGCCGGATCGGCGCCCAGCGCCACCGCGATCGGGAAAGGCTGTCCCGGATTCGCGATCGCGAAGTCGCGGAAATCAAGGGCGCCACCCCGATGCGCCAGCCAGCGCATGATCAATTGCCGCTTGCCGATCAGCTGCTGGCGGTAGATGCCCAGGTTCTGACGCTGGCGCGGATTCGGAATGCCCTGCGGACCGCGCGTCACCACCAGCCCCCAGGTCAGCAGCGGGCCGATGTCGCCCGGCCAGCAGGTCTGAATGGGTAGCCGCTTCAGGTCCACGTCGGGGCCCTCGAACACCTGCTCCTGGCAGACCGGCCGTTTCACATGGGCCGGTTTCATGTCCCAGAGCGCCTTGGCCATCTGCGCCAGCTTGCCGACATCGCGCAGGCCGCGGGGCGGCTCGGGCTCCTTCAGGCTGGCGAGCAGCTGACCGACCTCCCTCAATTGGGTGGTCGACTCGGCGCCCATGCCCAACGCCACCCGGCGCGGCGTGCCGAACAGATTCGCCAGCACCGGCATGCGGTGCCCGGTGGGCTGCTCGAACAGCAAGGCCGGGCCTTCCGCCCTGAGAACGAGGTCGCTCAGCGCCGTCATTTCCAGATTCGGGGACACCGGATCGGACACGCGGCGCAACTCGCCCATGCCCTCCAAAGCGCCTAGAAAGTCACGCAGATCTCGGTACTTCATAACCAAAAGTATTTAAGAACAAGCCCCATGCGGTTGACGGGTTATTGATGATCCATAGAATCGCGGCCTGCCCTGGCCCCCAGGGTTATCCCGGTCCCTGCTTGGGAAGCGAGACCGGAACGCTGCCAATGGACGCTGGATCGCCCGTCCGTCGCACCAGAAGCCTGGAGCCCTCTGAGAGCCCTCCAGGACGCCGACGGCGCCCGACCCGGCCCATTATCGCCACGCCCCAGAGCTGTCCGCCCGGTGAACCGCATCCGCGCACCGGACGACTTGCGATGGGCGTGAACGGAGAAAGGAGTCGCATGACAGCGCGTTCAGACCTGCTATCCCTCCCCCGCCAGGCCCGCACGGCCCTGGTGCTTTTCGTCAAGGACATCGGCCAGGGCCTGCTGGTCGTCAGCCACAACACCCTCGCCCTGCTGGGCTTCACCGTGGTCGCCATCGGCCTGGTCTTCGCCAGCCAGCCGGACATGCGCCAGCAACTGGAAGGTCAGGTGCTGGGCTGGCTCAATGCGCGGCATGAAGCCCGTGTGGAAGCCTCCGGCGACGTGCTCGCGCTGATGGCCGAGCCTGACGCGATCACCCGCGCCACCGCGGTCGATCCCAAGGAGCTGACCCGCCAGCAGGCCGCCGTGGCCAACTATCTGGCGCGCCGCTACAAGGTCGCGCCGGAGCCGGTGAGCCGCCTGGTCAAGGAAGCCTGGGACGTCGGCCAGCGCGCCCGCGTCGATCCCACGCTGATCCTGTCGGTGATGGCCATCGAGTCCGGCTTCAACCCCTTCGCCCAGAGCGCCGTCGGCGCCCAGGGTCTGATGCAGGTGATGACCCGCGTGCACGACGACAAGTACGAGGCCTTCGGCGGCAATCTGGCCGCCTTCGACCCGATCACCAATCTGCGCGTCGGCGTGCAGGTGCTGAAGGAATGCATCCAGCGCGCCGGCGGTCTCGAGGAAGGCCTGCGCCGCTACGTCGGCGCCGCCAACCTGCCTGACGACACCGGCTACGCCGGCCGCGTGCTGGCCGAGCAGGAGTTGCTCAAGGCCGTGGTCTCGGGCCGCAACATCAGCCCGTCGGCGCCACGTCCCGTCCGCGAGCCCGCGTCCGCCCCGTCCACCGGCGGCGAGCAGGTCGCGATGACCGTGATGCACTGAGCCCGCGCGGCTCCCGATCAACAGGCTCCCAGGAGCCTGTTTTGCATTGGCGAAACCTCGCCCGCCCGTCACCCGCTCGCGCGACGCGTGAATGCGCCGTCCTCGGTCGGCGCCCCGCATCGGTGCGGCTACACTGCACGCTTCGCGCAACTGGCGATCAGGGCGCCCGGACTCGTGATCCGCACGAGATCGGCGTCGCCCGAGGTGGGTCACCACCGGGAAGCGCGAGCGGCTGGGGATGTCCTCCGGCCGTCGTGCCGTTCGCCTGGGCCTCCATCGTTCCGGAACCGACCTCGGGTCGCACAGGCGACCGCGCGGCTCGCGATCCGGCAGATGGCGCCAACCCTTGAGACGACATCATCATGTTTGACCGCACCCAACAGACCCTCGCCAACGTCGACGCCGAAGTCTTCCAGGCCATCCAGCAGGAAACCCGCCGCCAGGAAGAGCACATCGAGCTGATCGCCTCGGAGAACTACACCTCCCCCGCCGTGATGGAGGCGCAAGGCAGCCAGCTGACCAACAAGTACGCCGAGGGCTATCCCGGCAAGCGTTACTACGGCGGCTGCGAGTACGTGGACATCGTCGAGCAGCTGGCCATCGACCGCCTGAAGCAGCTCTACGGCGCCGAATTCGCCAACGTGCAGGCCAACAGCGGCTCGCAGGCCAACCAGGGCGTGTTCTTCGCGCTGCTGCAGCCCGGCGACACCATCATGGGCATGAGCCTGGCCGAAGGCGGCCACTTGACCCACGGCATGTCGCTGAACATGAGCGGCAAGTGGTTCAACGTCATCTCTTACGGTCTGAACGACAAGGAAGAGATCGACTACGACGCGATGGAAGCCCTGGCGCGTGAGAAGAAGCCCAAGCTGATCATCGCGGGCGCCTCGGCCTACGCGCTGCGCATCGACTTCGAGCGCTTCGGCAAGATCGCCAAGGAGATCGGCGCCTTCTTCATGGTCGACATGGCCCACTACGCCGGCCTGATCGCCGCGGGCGTCTACCCGAACCCGCTGCCGCATGCGGACGTCGTCACCTCCACGACCCACAAGAGCCTGCGCGGCCCGCGCGGCGGCATCATCCTGACCAACGACGAAGCGATCGCCAAGAAGATCAACTCGGCGATCTTCCCCGGCATCCAGGGCGGTCCGCTGATGCACGTCATCGCCGGCAAGGCCGTGGCCTTCAAGGAAGCGCTGTCGCCCGAGTTCAAGGCCTACCAGCAGCAGGTCGTGGCCAACGCCAAGGTCCTGGCCGACACGCTGATCGAGCGCGGTCTGCGCATCGTCTCGGGCCGCACCGAGAGCCATGTGATGCTGGTCGACCTGCGCCCCAAGAACCTGACGGGCAAGGAAGCCGAAGCCATCCTGGGCGCGGCCCACATGACCTGCAACAAGAACGGCATCCCGAACGACCCGCAGAAGCCGATGATCACCAGCGGCATCCGTCTGGGCACGCCCGCGATGACCACGCGCGGCTTCAAGGAAGACCAGGTCCGCGCCACGGCGCACCTGATCGCCGACGTGCTGGACAACCCGCATGACGAAGCCAATCTGGCCAATGTCCGCGCGAAGGTGGCCGAGCTGACGCGTCAGTTCCCGGTCTACCGCTGATCGAGGATCGCGGCGCATGCGTTGCCCCTTCTGCGGCCACGGCGACACGCAAGTGTCGGAGACCCGCGAGTCCGACGAGGGCGACGTGGTGCGCCGCCGCCGGCGCTGCCAGTCCTGCGACAAGCGCTTCACGACCTATGAGCGCGCCGAGATCGCGCTGCCCATGGTGGTGAAGAAGGACGGCACGCGGGCCGACCTGGACGTGAGCAAGCTGCGTGCGTCCATGTCGCTGGCGCTGCGCAAGCGCCCGGTGAGCATCGAGCAGATCGACGCCGCGCTGGAGCGCATCCAGGAGAAGCTGCTGACCAGCGGCGTGCGCGAGATCCCGTCGACCAAGCTGGGCGAGCACGTGATGCGCGAGCTCAAGCGCATCGACAAGGTCGCCTACGTGCGTTTCGCGTCGGTGTATCGGAGCTTCGAGGACGTCGACGAGTTCCGGCAGCTGATCCGGGACATCTGAGGCGAGCTCATCTCGCCGCACGGACGGGCGGCTCCTCCGCACCCGCTCACGCACGCGCCCTTTCGGGCGCGTTTTTCATTGCGCACCGAGTGTCGCCTCGTTGCGCGCCCCATGGCGCGCCAGACGGCGCCGGCTACTGCTGAGGCGACACCGGCGGCAAGACCTGGCCCCGGTTCCATCTCCACCGCTCCCCCATAAGCGGCCCCTCTTCAGTCGGCCGGCCCTTTCCCCCTTCGAGGCGACGCGAGACATCGCCCGGCTCCCTAGAGTTCTCGTCATCGCCACTCGACCATCGCGTCGATCGATTTCGGGAGTTCCGCCGTGCCGTCCGCCTCCGCTTCGTCTTCCGTCTTGCCCTGCCTCTCACCCTCACCCCGCCGGGATCGCGGGCGAGGCCTGAGCCTCATCGAGTCCCTCGTCACCATCGCCCTCATCGCGCTGGTGGCGATGCTGGCGGCGCCGGACCTGCGCGACTGGGTCTGGCGCGTCCGCCTGTCCAACGCGGCGCAGACGGTGCTCTCCGATCTTCAGCTGGCGCGCAGCGAGGCGCTCCAGGGCGGCCGCAACGTCACCGTGCGCTTCATCGACGACGGCGCGGGCTCGACCTGCTACGTGCTGCACACCGGCCCACTGGGCGGATGCACCTGCCGCATGCAGGAGCCGCCCACCTGCGAAGGCACGGCGCAGGCCATCCGCCAGATGAGCTGGCCGACCTCGCGAGGCCGTCCGGCGGTGCGGTCGAACGTGCCGTCCATGCTGTTCAGCGGACGGCAAGGCACGGTGTCCGTGGCCGGCTCCATCGAGGTGACGCTGACCGGCATCGGCGCCGTGCGACACGTCGTCAGCCTGACCGGCCGCATGCGCAGTTGCTCGCCCGACGGTGCCATGAGCCGCCTGCCGAGGTGCGCATGAACGCCGCCCTGATCCTTCGCCCGAGGCCGGCGAGCCGACTCGGCTTCACGCTGATCGAGCTGATGGCCGTGATCGCCATCGCGGCCGTGCTCACCGCCGTGGCGCTCCCGAGCTTTCGCCAGCAGGTGTTGCAGTCCCGCCGCGCGGAGGCGCGGGAGCAGCTGCTGGTCGCTCAACTCGCGCAGGAGCGCTACCGCTCACAGCATCCGCGCTACGCGGACCGGCTCGACGCACTCGGGCTGCCGGAGATCACGCGCAACGGGCTCTACCGCTTGCGCGTCACGCAAGCCGATGCGACACGCTACGTGATCGACGCACAGGCCCAAGGCAGCCAGGCCGCCGACCGCTCCTGCCGAACGCTGGTGCTGCGGCTGGAGGGCGGCCAGATTCATTCCACCGCCTTGGACGATCGCGGCACGGAGCAGGCATCCGCCTGTTGGCCGCAATGAGCGCCCGACGCGCACCGGCGCGCAGCACGGCGCTCGGCATCACGCTCATTGAGCTCATGGTGGGGATGGCCGTGAGCCTCGCGCTGATGGCCGGCGCGCTCGCCACTGCGGGGATCCAGGTGGGCGAGCACCACCGGCTGATGCTGGAGCTCCAGGTACAGCAGGAACTGCGAGCGACCGTCGAGCTGATGCAGCGGGACATCCGTCGCGCCGGCTACTGGGAGCGCGCGGAAGACGGGCTGTGGCGCGGGGACAACCCCGCCCCGTCACGCAATCCGTTCGACGCCCTGGTCGTGGACGGTGGCGGCCAACGCCTGAGCTACCGCGCAGCGGCGAGCGAGTCCACCGGCTTCCGATTCGCCGAGGGCCGCATCGATCAGGTGCTCGGCGGCAGGCACCAGCCGCTGACCGATCCGGCCCTGCTGCGGGTGCGCAGCTTCCAGGCCTCGCTGCTTCCCATCGAGGTTCCGATCGGCGCACCGGCCAACCCCGGCTGCGCCCGGCTCAGCTTGCAGTCGCTGCGCATCGTCATCGAAGCTGAAGCGCTGCACGATCCGCGCGTCCGGCATCGGGTGGAGACGCTCACGCGGCTGCGCAACGACCGCCTACTGGAGAGCTGCTCATGACCCGCGCGATCTCCCGGCGCGTGGCGTCCGCCTCCTGCCGACGTCAGCACGGGCTGGGCACGCTCGGCATGTGTCTGGTGCTGCTCACCGTTCTTGGACTGGGCGCCACTTGGGCAGCCCGCCAACTCGCCAGCGCCCAACGCGTGGCCGCCAATGACGTGCGGGGCGCGGCCGCCGCTGAGGCGGCGGAAGCGGGCATCGCGTGGACGATCGCGATGCTGAACACCGGCCGCGTCGACGATCGCTGCCGTCCTGCGGTCGACGCCCCGGGCGATTCGATCCCCGGCGCCATCGCGCCCGAGCGCGGCCCGGGCGACTTCCGCGAGCGCTTTCTCCAGGTCGCGGCGGACGGTTACTTCCGGCCCCGATCCGCGAGTGCGACAGGAAGCGCCAGTGCCAGTGGCAGTGCCAGTGCGAGTAGCAGTTCCGGCGCGAGCACAGGGACGGATGCATCTTCCGCAGGCGGAGAGCGGCCGGCGGACTGGCTCGCCCATTGCGTCAACACCGGGCCGCTTCGATGGCTCTGTCGATGCGGCGGCGAGCGCGTCAACGCCAGCTCCGGCAGCGAACCCACCTCCGCGCAGCCCATGTTCTGGATCCGCTTCGCCGACGGTGGCACCGCTGGGGTGTTGAAGCTCCTGGTGCGCGCTTGCAGCGATCACGCTCGCGACTGCGAGGACCTGAGCGACGGCCCTCGCGGCGCGGCGGAGGTCTCGCAGCAACTGGCCTTGCTCAGCGCGCTCCGGCGTCCGCCGCAAGCGTCGACCCTCGAGGGCCCCGGCACCTTCATGCAACTCTTCGGCATGCCGCCCGCGCGCTATCGGAGCCAGCCCGCGGTCACGCGCCTGCGCTGCGACGCCGACTGCGGGCCGGTGCTCGCTCAGGCACTCGCTCGTGGACGAAGACTTCTTTGGATCGACGGTGATGCCCGGATCTCTTCGCTTCCCGCTTCAGCTTTCGAGGGTCCGGCCCTGGTGCTGATCGCCACGGGTCGACTGGACATGAGCACCTCAGGGTCGCTTCGGGGGCTGCTCTATGCCCGCGACGGGGTGCGCTGGCACCCGTCGGCCGGCATGGCGGCATCACTACAAGGTGCGCTTGCGAGCGATGGCGTCATCGACCGCGCACCGCAGGTCAACGTCGCCCACGACACCGAGGTGCTCCAGCAGATCAGCCGCCGAATGGGCAGCTACCTCCCCGTCCCCGGCGGTTGGACGCCGACCCGTTGACCCCTTTGAGGACGACCGATGCCGCTCAATATCCGCCGACCTGTCCGCGTACTCGTGCGCCTGTTCGGCCGGCAGCTCGGTCGCGCCTTCGGGCGTCTGAACGCGTTGGCTCAGCCCATCTCGCCACGCCGGTCCAAGCCCGGTTTCGTGCTGGTGGAGGCGCTGATGGCCCTGGCGATCCTTGCCATCGGCATGGCGTCGTTGCTGACGCTGCAGTTCCACATGCGCTTGGCCGCGGACGACGCGCGCCAGCAGGACGTCGCACTGCGCCTGGCGCGAAATGAGCTGGAACGCTGGCGTGCTCGACCGCTCCAAGGCGATCCCTCGCTGACCTGGGAGGGCCCCTCCGCGATGTACGAGCTCGCCACCCGATCGACGGCTCTGGAGGCGATGCACGGGACAGGCGAAGAGAGCGACGGGAACGACGCCGGCTCGGCGGGCGCCGCGTTCGAGGCCCCTCTGCCCGCCCGTCCCGTCCATCTTCGGGTCGCCTGGACCGACCGGGCGGGGCGTCCGCGCAGCCTGACGCTGGACAGTCTGGTGTCGACCCTCGACCCCGCGCTCTCGGCCCTGTTGCTGCTCGCGCCGGAGGCGACCGCTAGACTGCGCCCCATGCAAGTTCCTGGCACTGGGGCGACCACGCCCTCGCCCTCCCCTTCGCCCTCCTCTTTGCCCTCTCCGTCGCCGTCTCCGGCGCCGTCTCCGTCGCCGCCCCCCTCCGCTTCCACGATCCACGCCTCGGCGGGACAGGCCGCGGCCGCCGACGTCACACCGCCCTCGCCCGCAGACCAGGCCTGGATGGCCCGGGCGCTCGCGCTCGCCGAGCAGGCGATCGGCCTCACCGATCCCAACCCGCGCGTCGGTTGCGTGATCGTCGGCGCCGACGGCCAGTTGCTCGGTCAAGGCCACACCCAAGCCGCGGGTCAGGCCCACGCCGAGGTCATGGCGCTGCGCGACGCCCAGGCACAGGGCCGTGACGTCCGCGGCGCCACCGTCTACGTGACGCTCGAGCCCTGCGCCCACCACGGTCGCACGCCGCCCTGCTGCGACGCGCTCGCCGCGGCCGGCGTCGGTCGCGTCGTCATCGCTCTGGGCGATCCGAACCCGCTGGTCGGTGGCCAGGGCACCGCGCGTCTTCGGGCTGCCGGCGTCGTCGCGGAGCTCATCCCGCCCGACCACCCCTTGGCCGTCGGCGCGGCCGAGCTCAACATCGGCTTCCTGTCACGCATGCGGACCGGCCTGCCCTTCGTCCGGATGAAGGTTGCTGCTTCTCTGGACGGCCGCACGGCGCTGTCCAACGGCGTCAGCCAATGGATCACCGGCCCGGATGCCCGCCGCGACGGCCACGCCTGGCGCCGCCGTGCCGGCGCGGTGCTGACCGGCATCGGTACCGCGCGCGAGGACAACCCTCGTTTGGACGTCCGCGAGGTGCCGACGGCGATCCAGCCTCGCCGGGTGCTGATCGATTCCCGCCTGGAGCTCTCGCCCGAGGCGCGGCTGCTCGATCCCCCGGGTCAGCTGCTGATCTATCACGCGCTGCCCGAACCGGGCGAGCGAGGTCGCGCGCTCCAGGATCGCGGTGCCGAGTTGGTCTCGATCGCCGACCCGCGCGGCAAGGTGGACCTGAGCGCCGCCCTGCGCGACCTCGGCGCCCGCGGCGTCAACGAGCTGCACATCGAGGCCGGCTACAAGCTCAACGGCTCGCTGCTCCGGACAGGACTGGTGAACGAGCTGCTCGTCTATCTGGCACCTGTGCTGATGGGCGAAGGCGGCGGCATGGCCGACCTGGGCACGCTGACGGCGCTGGAGCAGGCGCCCCGCTATCGGATCGTCGACACCGCGCTGCTCGGCGGCGATCTGCGCCTGCGCCTGCGGCCGGGCGCGGTGTAACCCCGGCCACCCTGACGAACGGCCCGCCCGCCTACAATCCCGCCCTATGCCAATATCTCCGATTCCCGAGCTGGTCGCCGAACTGGCGGCCGGCCGCATGGTCATCCTCGTCGACGAGGAAGACCGCGAGAACGAGGGCGACCTTGTTCTCGCCGCCGATCACGTCACGCCCGAAGCCATCAATTTCATGGCGAAGTATGGCCGCGGACTGATCTGCCTGACGCTCACGCGCGACCGCTGCGAGCAGTTGCAACTCCCCCCCATGGCGACCCGCAACGGCACCAAACACGGCACGGCGTTCACCGTGTCGATCGAGGCCGCCACCGGTGTCACGACGGGCATCTCCGCCGCTGACCGCGCCCGCACCGTGCAAGCCGCAGTCGCGAAGAACGCGGTGGCCGCGGATCTGGTCCAACCGGGACACATCTTCCCGCTGCAGGCCCAGGACGGCGGCGTGCTGATGCGCGCCGGCCATACCGAAGCCGGCTGCGACCTGTCGCGCATGGCCGGCCTGACGCCCGCCGGCGTGATCTGCGAGATCATGAACGACGACGGCACCATGGCCCGTCTGCCAGATCTGGAGATCTTCGCCAAGGAACACGGCCTGAAGATCGGCACCATCGCCGACCTGATCGAGTACCGCAGCCGCAACGAGTCCATCGTCCAGCGCATCGCCCAGCGTCCGCTGGAGACGCGCGAGGGCCTCTTCGAGTGCCACGTCTTCCGTGACCGCTCCGAGAACCTGCACATGGCCCTGACGCTGGGCCAGTGGACGCCGGACGAGGAAGTGCTGGTGCGCGTGCACGAGCCCTTCTCCGCGATGGACCTGCTGGATGCCGGCCGCTGCGGCCACAGCTGGCCGCTGCCCGACGCGCTGGCCGCGATCCAGCGCGAGGGTTCCGGTGTCGCCGTGCTGCTGAACTGCGGCGAGGATGCGGAATCGCTGCTGACCCGCCTGCAGCCGACCGCATCGACGGAACCCCGCCAGACCATGGACCTGCGCACCTACGGCGTGGGCGCGCAGATCCTGCGTGAGCTGGGCGTGCAGAAGATGAAGCTGCTGGGCAGCCCGCGCCGCATGCCCAGCATGACCGGCTACGGGCTGGAGGTCACCGGCTTCCAGGCCTCCGAGCGACCGGCCGGCCATTCTTCCAACTGCTGACGCGAGGACCGCATGCAAGGATCCGACAAGGGCCAGACGGCCGCGCTGGACGGACGCGGACTGCGCGTCGGCATCGTCCAGGCGCGTTTCAATGAAACGCTGACCTCGACACTGGCCAAGGCCTGCCTGGCCGAGCTGGAACGGCTGGGCGTGCAGTCCTCCGATATTCGCCATGTGACCGTGCCCGGCGCGCTGGAAGTGCCGGTGGCGCTGCAGGCGATGGCCGTGAGCGGCCGTTACGACGCGCTGGTAGCGCTGGGCTGCATCATCCGCGGCGAGACCTACCATTTCGAGCTGGTCGCCAATGAAAGCGGCGCCGGCGTGACCCGCCTGACGCTGGACCACAAGCTCCCGATCGCCAACGCCATCCTCACCGTGGAAGACGAGCCGCAAGCCTGGGCTCGCGCCCAGGAAAAAGGCCGCGATGCCGGGACCGTCGCCGTGGAAATGGCGCTGCTGCTGAAAGAACTGAAGTGACCGAGAACGACAAGAACACATCCGCCGGCAAGCCCGCGGCCAAGTCCAACGCCAAGCCGGGCGCCAAGCGCGCCCCTGCGAAGTCGGCCCGTCGCCGCTCGCGCGAGCACGCGCTGCAAGGCATCTACCAATGGCTGGTGACCGGCGAGGAGCCGGCCGTCGTGGACGCGCACACGCGAGAGCAGGACGGCTTCGACAAGGCGGACCGCGGCCACTTCGACAAGATCTTCTACGGCGCAATCGAAGAAGCGGCCAATCTGGACGTCGTGCTGGCGCGCCACGCGGACCGCAAGACCACCGAGCTATCCCCGATCGAACACGCGATCCTCATGATCGGCGCGTACGAGCTGAAGAACTGCATCGACATCCCGTACAAGGTCGCGATCAACGAGGCAGTCGAGCTGGCCAAGTCCTTCGGCGGCACGGACGGCCACAAGTACGTCAACGGCGTGCTCGACCGCGCGGCGATCGACCTGCGACCGGTGGAAGTCAAGGCCGTGCGCGGCGCCTGATCCGACGCTGAGATCTCCGGCTTCGCGCCGGACTCACGAGGGCCCCGGACTGACGTCCGCGGGCCCTCGTCGCATTTTGGGGCCGTCCTCGCCCCCTGTCCGGGCGGCGCCGATTCGATCGACCTGCTCTTTCGGCATAGGCCGGGCCTTGCCATGTTGTGGTTACCGGCCCACCGCGTCGGGTCCTAAGCTAGCCTCCATCTTTGGTTAGCCCACGCTTGGAGCAACGACATGGATCTGCAACTCACGGGGAAAGTCGCTCTGGTCAGCGGCAGCACGGCGGGCATCGGCTACGCCATCGCGCGCACGCTGGCCCAGGAGGGCGCGCGCGTCATCGTCAACGGACGCACCGCCTCGACCACCGAGGAAGCCGCGGCCCGCATCCACTCGGAGACCGGCGGCACGGTCGAGGCCTACGCCGGCGACCTGAGCCGCGCCGAAGCGGCCGAGGCGCTGCTGCAGCGCTTCCCCGCCATCGACATCCTGGTCAACAACCTGGGCATCTTCGAGCCCAAGCCCTTCGAGGAGATTCCCGACGAGGACTGGCTGCGCTTCTTCGACGTCAACGTGCTCAGCGGCGTGCGCCTGTCGCGTCTGGTCCTTCCGGCGATGAAGCGCGCCAACTGGGGTCGGATCATCTTCATCTCCAGCGAGAGCGCAGTGCAGATCCCCACCGAGATGGTCCATTACGGCATGACCAAGACCGCGCAGTTGGCGGTCTCGCGCGGCCTGGCGGAATCGGTGGCGGGCACCGGCATCACGGTCAACAGCGTGCTGCCCGGCCCGACCAAGTCGCGCGGCGTCGGCGATTTCGTCGAGGACATGGCCCGCGCCAGCGACAAGCCCTTCGAACAGGTCGAGGCCGAGTTCTTCGAGCATGTGCGCCCGACCTCGTTGATCAAGCGCTTCGCCTCGCCGCAGGAGGTCGCTTCGCTGGTCGCCTACGTGGCCAGCCCGCTGGCCTCGGCGACCACGGGCGCGGCCTTGCGCGTGGACGGTGGGGTGGTCAAGAGCGCGTTCTGATCTGGGGCGCCAGGTAGACGTCGGCCAAGGTCGGGGCGTCACCCGCGCCGAAGCGCCTCGTAGAACGAGCCGCAGCGCGTCGCGATCGATGCGTACGGCGCTGACGCCCGCGCGCCAGTGCAGATTCAACGCGTCCCAGGCCTCGGGCTTGAAGAGCCAGGTGCTCTGCGGCGCAGCATCACCGGCCAGCCGGGCCTCAGCCAGCCCGTCCGGCGGCGCGCTTGGGCGCCGCCTTCTTCTTGGGCGCGGCGCAGTCCGCGCAACGCCCGTAGAGCGTCAGCTCATGGCTCTCCACGCTGAAGCCGCGCGGCGCCAGCGCCGCCATGTCGCCCGGACAGGCGTGGATGTCGAAGACCCGCTGGCATTCGCTGCACTGGAAGTGATGGTGGTGGTCGTGATGCGCAGACTCGTAGCGCGGGCTGTCGCCGGGCAGTGACACGGCCTGGATCTCGCCCGCCTCCAGCAGCTGCTTGAGGTTGCGATAGACGGTGGCCAGCGACAGCGCCGGCACCTCGGCCTGCGCCGCGTCCAGCACTTCCTGCGGCGAGAGCGGCCGTCCCGCGTCGTCGATGACGGTCCGGATGGCGCTGCGCTGTCGGGTCGAACGTTCCATGAGGGCTGAATCGGTGGGCGATCCAAGGATCGCGTGGGCAGGGGAATCGAAGCGCCGCATTCTGTCATGCTGCTATATTGCGAACGCTTTCGCATTAGCAAGAATGCCGGACATGACCACCCACACGCCTCTGCCCACCACCGTGCTTTCCGGCTTCCTCGGCGCCGGCAAGACCACGCTGCTGAACCAGCTGCTGCGCCAGCGCCAGGACCTGCGCGTCGCGGTGATCGTCAACGACATGAGCGAGCTCAACATCGACGCGAGCCTGGTGCGCGACGGCGCCGAGCGCGCGGGCGTCGGGCTGTCCCGCACCGAGGAGGCCATGGTCGAGATGAGCAACGGCTGCATCTGCTGCACGCTGCGCGAGGACCTGCTGAAGGAGGTGGCGCGGCTCGCGCGCGAAGGTCGCTTCGACTATCTGCTGATCGAGTCCACCGGCATCTCCGAGCCCATGCCCATCGCCGCCACCTTCGACTTCGTCGACGAGGCCGGACAGGGGCTGCGCGATCTGGCATGCATCGACACCATGGTCACCGTCGTCGACGCGCTCAATCTGCTGAAGGACTACCGCAGCGAGGACTTTCTCGCGCAGCGCGATGCCGGCGTCGACCCGCAGGACGGCCGGCGTCTGGTCGAGCTCCTCGTGGAGCAGATCGAGTTCGCCAACGTCGTCGTGGTGAGCAAGACCGATCTGGTCGATGCGCAGCGGCTCGCGCAGGTGCATGCGGTGATCAAGGCGCTCAATCCCGGCGCGCGCATCGTCGACGCGCGACATGGCGACGTCCCCATCGATCAGCTGCTCGGCACCGGCCTCTTCGATCCTGAGCAGGCCGAGGCGCAACCCCGATGGATCCAGGCGCTGGAAGGTCACGACCATTCCGAGGCCGATGAATACGGCCTCTCCAGCTTCGTCTACCGCGCCACCCGCCCCTTCGACGCGGCGAAGCTGCACGCCCTGCTCTCCCGCCCCCGGCCAGGGCTGCTGCGCTTCAAGGGCTATGTCTGGCTGGCAAGTCGCCCCTCCTGGCTCGCTTGCGTCTCCGGCGCCGGACGCGGCCTGCAGCTCGATCCGGTCGGCCGCTGGAGCGTGCCCCTCACCGAGCGCGGTCAGGAGCTCGTGCTCATCGGCCAGCACCTGGACGTCGTCGCGTTGCGCCTCGCGCTGGACGCCTGCCTGAGTCCGTCCAGCCTCACCGTCCCCCGCGCGCCACGGCCCGATCCGTGGCCGGCCTGGGACCTCGATCTCATTGAAGAAGGAAGCCCGTCGTGATCGTTCCGCACAAGATGTTCTCCGCCGCCGCAGCCCCAGCCGCCGCGCTGCTGATCGCCGGTCTCGCGCTGGCCGGATCGGCCCAGGCCCATGGCGACAAGCATGAGCATGGCGTCGTGCACCTCGACGTCGCGGTCGAGGGCGCGACGCTGGTGCTGCAGCTGGAATCGCCGCTCGACAGCGTGCTCGGCTTCGAGCACCAGCCGCGGACGCCGGAGCAGCGCCAAGCCGTCGAGCAGATGCTCAAGCGGCTGCGCGATGGCGCGGCGCTGTTCTCGCCGAACGCGCAAGGCGGCTGCCGCTTCGAAGGCGCGGAGATCGAGTCGGCGTTGATCGCCGCACCCGGAACCCCAGCCTCCGACAAGTCCGACAAGGCCGAACACCTCGACGTCGACGCCACCTATCGATTTCGCTGCACCGCCACGCCGGCGCTCGGCCAGCTGACGCATCAACTCTTCGCGACCTTCCCGCGCATCCAGCGCATCGAGGCGCAGGTGGCCACACCCAAGGGCCAGCACCGTCAGGTCCTGAAGCGTCCGACGGCCACGCTCTCGCTGGGCGTGTGAGCATGGGCCGCCCCGCTCCCGCGCTGGTGCCCGTGCTCGACGTGGAGGCCCTGCGCTTGCGCTGGCCGCGCGCCGCGCGCGACTGCCTGGACATCTCCGGACTGCGCATGGAAGCCGGCGAGGCCGTCTTCCTGCGAGGCCCCAGCGGCTCGGGCAAGAGCACGCTGCTGTCGCTGATCGCGGGCGTGCTGCTGCCAAGCGCCGGCTCGGTCCGCTTGCTGGGCCACGATCTGGCGGCCTGCTCGGGCCGCGAGCGCGACCGGCTGCGCGCCGATCATGTCGGCTACGTCTTCCAGCAATTCAATCTGCTCCCTTACCGCTCGGCGCTGGACAACGTGCTGCTGGCCTGCGAGTTCTCGCGCCGCCGCGCGGCGCTCGCCGGTGAGCCGCGAGAGCGCGCCCGCGAGCTGCTGCGCCGCATGGGCCTGGGCCCTGCGCTGATCGAGCGCCGCGCGAGTGAGCTCTCGGTCGGCCAGCAGCAACGGGTGGCCGCGGCGCGCGCGCTGATCGGTCATCCGGACCTGGTGATCGCGGACGAGCCCACCTCGGCGCTCGACGACGCGCATCGCGACGCCTTCATGCTCACGCTGCGCGAGGCCTGCCTGGAATCCGGCAGCGCCCTGCTCTTCGTCAGCCACGACGCGCGCTTGGCGGCGCGCTTCCATCGCGTGCTGGACCTGTCGGCGATGCAGCGCGGCACGGCGGCGACCTTCGCTGGCGCCGAGGACAGGAGCCTCAGCGAGCAGGGGCGCGCCCCATGAAGGCCTTGATCCGACTCGCCGCGCAGAGCGCGTGGAACCGGCGCTTCGTGCTGTCGCTGGTGGTGGTCTCGATCGCGCTGTCGACGCTGTTATTGCTGGGCATGGCCCGCATCCGCGACGACGTCCGCAAGAACTTCGCCCAGTCCGTGTCCGGGACCGACCTCATCGTCGGCGCCCGCACCGGCTCGGTCCAGCTGCTGCTGTACTCGGTCTTCCGCATCGGCGGCGCGACCAACAACATCCAGTGGTCCAGCGTCCAGGCGCTGGCCAAGCTGCCGGCGGTGGACTGGGTGGTGCCGATCTCGCTGGGGGACTCGCATCGCGGCTTCCCGGTGGTCGCGACCAGCAGCGACTACTTCCAGCGCTTCCGGTACGGCGACGCCCAGCCGCTGAGCCTCGCCCAGGGTCGGCCCTTCGACGACACCGCCCGTGAGGGCGAGCTGCCCCGCGACCTCTTCGGCGCGGTGCTCGGCGCGGACGTGGCGGCATCGCTCGGCTACCGACTCGGCGACCAGCTGGTGCTGAGCCACGGCGACGGGGCGCTCGCCGCCAACGACCATGCGGACAAGCCCTTCCACGTCATCGGCGTTCTGGCGCGCACCGGCACGCCGGTCGACCGCTCCATCCACATCGGCCTGGCGGCGATGGAGGCGATTCACCTGGACTGGGTCGCCGGCGCGCCCTTGCCCGGCGCCGCCGTGTCCGTCGAGGCGCTGCGCGGGCAAGACCTGACACCGCGTCAGGTCACCGCCGCGCTGGTCGGGCTGAAGCGGCGAACGGCGGTGTTCTCGTCCCAGCGCCGCATCAACGACTTCGCCGGCGAGCCGCTGATGGCGGTGCTGCCGGGCGTGGCGTTGGATGAGCTCTGGGACGTGGTCGCGCTGGGCGAGCGCAGCCTGACGCTGATGAGCGCGCTGGTCGCCGCGGTGAGCCTGTGCGGTCTGGTGGCGGTGATCCTGGCCGGCCTCAACGAGCGACGTCGGGAGCTCGCCATCCTGCGCGCCGTCGGCGCCAATCCCGCGCGCATCTTCGGCCTGCTGGCGGCGGAAGGGATGCTGGTCACCGTCTGCGGCGTGGTGCTCGGCGCCGCGCTGTGCCTGCTGCTCATCGCGGGCCTCGGCCCCTGGGTGCAGCTGCGCTTCGGCATCGGCCTGAGCGCAGGCTTGCCGTCCCTGGCCGAGTGGCAACTGCTGGCCGTCATCACCGCGATGGGCTGGGCGGCGAGCCTGCTGCCCGGACTGCGCGCCTATGCGCTGTCGCTCGGCGACGGCCTCTCTCCGAAAGTCTGAGCATGCGTCATCCTCAGCGAGGTCTCAGCGCCCTCGCCGCCATGGCGTCGCGCTTGGTCGCCTGTGCCGGGCTGGTCTTGGGATCGCTCGCGCCCTCCAGCGCCTTCGCGGCCAAGCCCGCATCGGCCACCGCGACCGGCGCCGCCGCCAGCGCGTCATCCGGCGCCACTGCCGGCGTCACTGCCGGCACACCGGCCTTGAGCTATCGCGAGCTCACTTGGAGTCAGCTGGTGCCGCCGGGCTGGGATCCGATGAAGCGTTTCCGCGATCTCAACCTGGGCCGCATGAGCGACAACAGCCCGCGCATGGCCGCGCTGATGGCCGACCTGCGCGACGAGCTGGACAACGCGCCGCTCGTCGAGGCGCTGCAGGACGACGCCGTGCGCCTGCCCGGCTACGTCGTGCCGCTGCAGACCGACAAGGACGGCGTGCGCGAGTTCCTGCTCGTGCCCTACTTCGGCGCCTGCATCCACATGCCTCCGCCGCCGGCCAACCAGATCGTGCTGGTCAAGCTGGCGCAGCCGGCCAAGCAGCTGCGCGCGATGGACACCGTCTGGGCCAGCGGCGTGCTGCGGCTGGACCGCCAGCCCAGCGACATGGGCGTCAGCGGCTACCGGCTCGATGCGGCGCGCGTCGAGGCCTACCGGAGTCCGCCACGTTGATCCGCATCGCCAAAGCGCCCTGGTGGCTGAAGCTGGGACTGGTCGCGGCCATCGCCACCGGCGTGCCCGTCGCGATGACGCTGAGGTCGCTCGGCGCGATGGATGCGACCAGCGCGGCCGACACGACCGACACGACCCGTGCATCCGGTGCCGGCCAGCCGCGCGCCGGCGCCGCCTCGTCCCCCTTGCCAGACGGCGTGCGGGAGCTCGCCTGGTCGGCGCTGATGCCGCCCGGCTGGGATCCGCGGCACCCCTCGGCGTCCGCCACCGCGACGCGCCCGGACCCGCAGGCGCTGGCCTCGCTCGCCGATGACGACCCCGCCGCGCGCCAGATGATGGCTGAGCTCCAGGACGCATTCGCCAACGCGCCCGTCCGCCCGGAGCTCGATGGCCAGCGCGTGCGCCTGCGCGGCTACGTGGTGCCGCTGGGCGTGGGCTGGGGCGGCACCGACGAGTTCCTGCTCGTCCCCTATTACGGCGCCTGCATCCACAGCCCGCCGCCGCCGCCCAACCAGATCGTCCATGTGAAGGCGCCCGCGAAGATCGTCGGCGTCCGCTCGATGTCGGTGGTCACCGTGACCGGCCGCATCCAGGCGCAGGCGACCAGCTCCGTGCTGGCGACCAGCGGCTATCGCTTGACACCCGAAGACGTCCACCTGGATCGCTGAGCGGCAGTGACGCCCGTCACGAACACCCGGCCGAGTCACCGGTCCAGGGGTCAGGTGTCAACAGCGCGCCGCTATCATCCATTTCGTCAGAGAAGTAAAAGAACTCCAAGCGTCCCAAGCCGGCAATTGCTCATCGACGATCCGTGATCTGCGGCGTCACGAAGAGGACCCGCGCTGGAGGCGCGGTCAGCGTCAAACACCTGTCAATGCCTGCTCCTTGCCGTGCCGCCCCGGTCGCCCGCGCGCCTGCCGCTCTCTCGCGGGAGCCCGCTCATGACTGATTCCCGAACCCCGGATCGTCCGGCCGCCGCCGCCGCGACGCTGTCCGCGCCGGGCGCTCAGGCCCCTGGCGCTGTCGCTTCCGCGAGTCGAATCGAGTCGCGGATCGCCCCCTCCCCCCACGGCTGCGCGGTCTGCGGAACGATCAACGCGCCCGACGCGCGCTATTGCGTGGACTGCGGGTTTTCGCTGACCCAGTGCCCCGCCTGCGCCAGCGCCGTCCATGGCGACTTCTGCGAAGCCTGCGGCCATTGGCTGCGCGAAGGCCAGTGCCGCTTCTGCTATACGGCCTTGGACAAGGGCGCCCAGTTCTGCGAGGAATGCGGCTGCAACCAGTCCGGCATGGCCTGCGCCGGCTGCGGCCGCACCAGCTTCTTCGACTTCTGCACCGGCTGCGGCGACGCGGTCACCGAGCGCGCCCAGGCCGCCGTGCAGGCGCCTCCGACCGCCGCCTTGAGCGCCGAACTCGTCGAGATCCACGCATTGCAGGCAGAGCTGGAAGCGCTGGCGGATGAAACATCCGATCACGAGGCGGCCCCGCCGGGGCCGGCGAGCCGGCTGATCTCCCGCCAGACGCTGGACGGCCTGCGCGACACGGTCGCCAGCCTGCAGCGCGGCGAGGACCAATCGCGCGAGGCCGGCCAACAAGCCGAGGCGGCCCGCGCGGCCACCGAGGCCGCCGCCCGCGTCCGGGCCGAGCAAGCCCGCGAGGACGCCCGGCAGCAGACACTTCGCGCCGGCGAAGTCCAAAGCCTTCAGGGCCGCCGGCTCACCTTGTCCGCCCGCCTGCGCGCCGCGCGCGAGCGGGCGCAGGCGATCGCCGCCGCCTCGGAGGCGCTGCGTTTCTCGGATGGGCAACAGGCGCGCTGCCACATGATGGCCGTGCGTCAGCAACTGGCCGCGGAGGGGCTGGTCCCCAAGCTCTGGCGCTGCAACGCGTTCCACGCCGAGCACCCCACGCCCAACGACTGCGCCAAACCGGAGGACGGCGGCGTGTGGATCTTTTGACGGCGGCCTTGAGCCTTGCACGCGCGCCCTGAAGAGCGCCGGCAAGGATGCGGAACAACGATATTCAGGAGGGATTCCATGATTCGATGCCAGGCTTGCGCCGCGGACAACCGCGCCATCGCCCGGTTCTGCAAGCGCTGCGGCGAGGCCCTGCCCCCCCAGGGCGGCGATGCGCTGCTGGGCCGGCTGATCGGGCTGGCGCCCATCCGGCAGGCGCTCACCGAGCTGACCGAAACCGTGGAAGGCATGCGCCTGGCCGGACGCGATCCGCGCTCCCCGTTCGCGACGCTGATCGTCGGTGACTCGGGCACCGCCAAGACCCGCCTGGGCTATCTGATCGCCGAGACCCTGGTCGGCCTCAAGCTGACCGACAAGCCCACGCCCGTGCTGGTCGACGCGCTGCAGCCCGAGGAGCTGGAGCCCAAGTCACTGGCCGCGCAGTTCGACGCGGCCAAGGGCGGCGTGCTCTTCGTCGACAACGCCCACAAGCTGGTCAGCGACGAGGGCGACCCGCAGCCCGCGCTGCACCTGCTGATGCAGCGCGCCGAGCAGTCCCCGCTGGATCCGGTACTGATCATGGCCGGCCTGCCCTACGGCCTGAAGGAGCTGCTGGACAAGACCGAGCACCGCAACTTGGTCGGCCGCCTGCGCAACATCTTCCGCATCGCCGATTACGACCCGCCGCAGCTGACCGCCATCGCCGAGCGTGATTTGAGCGACAAGGGCTTCGCGCTGTCTGACGCCACCCGCGATCGGCTGGCCATGCGCATGCGCTGGCTGCAGCGCCGGCTCAAGAGCGGCGACACCTCGATCCGCTCGGTCAATGGTCGGCTGGCGTTGGACGAGGCGGCCGCCATCGAGCGCAGCTACTACCGCCGCAAGGGGCCGGACCGCCAGCTGCTGCCCGAGGACATCCAGGGCGAGGTCGAGCAGCGCAAGTCCATCGACGAGATCCTGGTCGAGCTCAACGGCTTCGTCGGCATGACGGCGCTGAAGGAGGAAGTCGCGCTGCTGCACAAGGACATCGAGACCGCGCGGCGCCGCCAGGCGCTGGGCATGGGCTCGGGCGACGACAGCCAGCACGCCTTCCACTTCACCTTGACCGGCAACCCTGGCACCGGCAAGACCACGGTGGCGAGGGTGCTGGGCGACGTCTTCGAGGCCCTGGGCGTGCTGCCCTCCGGCCATGTGGTCGAGGTCGATCGCGGCAAGCTGGTCGGCCAGTGGCAGGGCCACACCGCCACACGCGTGAACGCGGCCTGCGATCAGGCCATCGGCGGCATCCTCTTCATCGACGAGGCCTACGCGTTGTGCGGCGCCTCGGGCAACGACAGCTTCGGCCAAGAGGCCGTGGACACGCTGCTCAAGCGCATGGAGGACGACCGCGGCAAGTACATCGTCATCGCCGCCGGCTACCGCGACCAGATCGCCGATTTCCTAGGCACCAATCCCGGCCTGCAGTCGCGCTTCCAGCGCAGCTTCCACCTCGACGACTACACGCCGGACGAGCTCACCGAGATCCTGGCGCGCCTCGCGGGCAAGGAGAAGCTGGTGCTCGACGCGGCCTCGCGCGCCAAGGTGCGCGCCTTCTTCGCGGATCGCTGCGCGCGCAAGTCCAAGGACTTCGCCAACGGCCGCGAAGCCCGCAACCTGTTGACCACGATCAAGCGGGCCCAGTCCGAGCGGCTACGACGCCTGCCCGAGATCCCTGACGCCGCGCAGCTGGCCGAGCTGCGCGCCGAGGACATCCCCGGTCCGGCCAGCGCCGGCAGCGGCCAGTCCATTGACGAGATCCTGGCCGAGCTGGACGGGATGATCGGGCTCTCCGCGGTCAAGGAGACGGTGCGTGATCTGCAAGCGGCGCTGTCGCGGGCCCGCGCGCTGAATCAGACGCGGCCGCTGGCCCAGCACTTCCTGTTCACCGGCGCGCCGGGCACCGGCAAGACGACGGTGGCCCGCATCATGGCGCGCATCTTCCACGCGCTGGGCCTGCTGCCCACGGACCGCGTGATCGAGGTCGATCGCGGCAAGCTGATCGGCCAGTACCAAGGCCAGACCGCGCCGCGGGTGCATGACGCCTGCGATCAGGCGCTGGGCGGCATCCTCTTCATCGACGAAGCCTACGCGCTGTGCAACAGCGCGGGCGGTCACGACAGCTTCGGCCAGGAGGCGGTGGACACGCTGCTCAAGCGCATGGAGGACGACCGCGGCAAGTTCATCGTGATCGCCGCCGGCTACGACCGCGAGATGCAGGTCTTCCTGGACAGCAACTCGGGCCTGCGCTCGCGCTTCACCGACACGGTCTTCTTCCCGGACTACACGCCGGACGAGATGCGGCGCATCTTCCAGTCGCTGGCGGCCGCCGACGGCGTGGCGCTCGACGAGGACGCGCAGCCGCTGCTGCTGCGTCACCTGGAAGCGGTCTTCGCGCGGCGCGATCGCGGCTTCGCCAACGGCCGCACGGTGCGCCAGCTGTATGAGCGCGTGGGCAAGATCACCGGACGCCGCGCCGAGGCGCTCGTCGGCGATCCGGCGGCCTACGCGCAGGCCCTGCGCACCATCCTGCCCGCCGACATCGAGGCGCTCGGCATCGACCGGACGGGCGCGGCGGCCCCCTCCGCTGACGCTGCCGCCAGCGCCGACGCAAGGACCGACACCTCGACGCTGTCCGCGACCTGACCCCACCTCGTTCCGATCTAGAGCGCCATGCACTGCCCCTCCTGCAAACAGTCGATCGACGATGACAGCCTGCACTGCGACCAATGCGGCGCCGAGCTGATGCAATGCCCGCGCTGCGGCCACCTCGGCAAGGGCAAGCGCTGCCCGGCCGACGGCACGGCGCTCGTGTCGCGCAAGGCCGGCGCGGTCGACTCCGCCAACGCAGCAGCTGTTTCGGCAGCGACGCCGTCGGCGCCGCCAACGGCTTGGGTGTCGCCGGCCGTCCCCGGCACTGCTTCGCCCGCTGCGACTTTCACGGCCACTTCGTCCTCCGGCGCCCTCCCGACCCGGCTGCGCCTGCGCGCCGCCTCGCAAGGCATCGACCTGACGCCCGCCTCGGGCGCGGTGCTGGGCCGTCGCCTGGGCCCGCATGCGGACGTGCTGTCGCGCTTCGCGCAGATCTCCAGCCAGCATGTCGAGCTGCGCCAGGACGCCGCCGGCGCCTGGTTCGTGAAGGACCTGGACTCCTACAACCACAGCTTCATCGACGGACGGCGCATCGCGCCTGGCGTCGAGCACCCGCTGTCGGCCGGCAGCGTGCTGTCGCTGGGCGACGTCGCGCTGCAGGTGGTGCTGGAATGATCGTCGACCTCGATGCCTGCTGCGATCTGGGCCGGGTGCGCACGAACAACGAGGACATGATCCTCGTCGGCGACACGCTGCTGCGCGATCGCGCCTTCGGCGCCCGCCTGACGGTGGAACCCGCGCAGGGCCGGCTGGTCGTCGCGGTGGCCGACGGCATGGGCGGCGCCGCAGCGGGTGAGCGCGCCAGCGAGCACGCGATGACGCGGCTCGCCGCGCTGCTGCGCCAAGCGCCGGCCGATCTGGACGACGACGAATTGACCGAGCTGCTGGAAATCTGGGCGACGCGCACGCATGTCGAGCTGCTCGATCAAGGGATCGCCGATCCGGCCTGCCGCGGCATGGGCACCACCGCCGTCGGTCTGCTGCTGCGGCACGGACGCGCCTGGCGCTTTCATGCCGGCGACAGCCGCCTGTACCGGCTGCGCGACGGTCAACTCGAACAGCTGACCCAGGACCACGTCGCGCCCGCGCTGCACAGCGGCGCGGCGACGCCCAAGCAGCTGCTGGCCAACTCCCTGGGCGGCGGCGATCGCAGCTGGCTGGAGGTCGAGCGGCTGGACGGGGAGCTGCGCGTCGGCGACCGCTTCCTGCTGAGCAGCGACGGCCTGCATGACCTGATCGATGCGCCCACCCTGCAACTCGCGCTGCAAGCGGACCGCGAGACGGCGGTGCGCACGCTGGTGCGGCTGGCCCATGGGGCCGGCGGCACGGACAACATCTCCGTGCTCATCGTCGACATCGCCCGCGCCGAGCAGGCCGCCGCCGGCTTCGCCCCGGCCCCGAACTGACCCTTTCGAGCATTCCAGGCCTTCACCTGAATCCACGCATGAGCCAAGCTTCCGACCCCACCCTCATCGGCCCCGAAGGCACGGCGCGCATCGATGCGCCGCCCGTCGGCCCCGCGGGCACCGCCCGCATTGACGCGCCACAGGCCGCGGCGCAAGCGGCATCGGCCGGATCGGACATCGGCCCGGCAGGCACGGCCCGCATTGACGCCGCTGCGGTCGGACCCGCCGGCACGGCGCGCATCGACACGCCGACCGCCGGCCCCACCGGCACCGCGCGCGTGGACGCCGCGAGCACGACACCGGCCACCTCGCCGGCCACCGGCGCGGGCACCGGTGGCGGCGAAGCGGTGACCTGGCTGCATGCCGGCCAATCGCTGTCGCTCAACGGCCAGACCTATCTCGTGGTCACCGAGCTGACCCAGCACACGACCGAGGCCCGGACCTGCGTCGCCCAGACGCCGGACGGCCGCCAGGTCGTGCTCAAGCATTACCGGCCGGGCATCCGCGCCAAGCAGCCGGTGCTGCGCAAGCTGCGCGAGCTGCCGCATCGCAACGTCGTCACCATCCTGGATCTGGGCACGGTCGACGGCCGCGATGTCGAGGTGATGGAGTACGTGGCCGGCGGCACCCTCGAGCAGCATCTGCGCCACCACGGCCCGATCCGCGACCTGGCGCTGCTGCGCCGCCTGGCCGCCGGCATCGCCGACGGCCTGGATCATCTGCACGGCACCGTGGGCCTGATCTATCAGGACCTCAAGCCGGCCAACGTGCTGCTCTCCGGCCCCGACTTCGAGCGGGTGGTGCTGGCCGATTTCGGCATCTCCACGCTGCGCGCGGCGGGCAGCCCCGACGTGCAGGTCACCGCCAACGGCACCCGCGAGTACGCCGCGCCCGAGCTCTCCCGCTTCGGCAACCAGACGGTGGCCTTCGTCACCGAGAAGGTCGACTACTTCGCCCTGGGCATCACGCTGCTGGGCTGCTGGCAAGGCACCACGCCCTTCGAGGGCGTGCCCGACGGCCGCCGCATCCAGCAGATCCAGGACAAGGAAGTGCCCTTCCCGCTGGGTATCGACAAGTCGCTGGAGACGCTCATCAAGGGCCTGGTGCACCCGGGCGTGAAGGACCGTTTCGGCCGCGGGGAAGTGCGGCGCTGGATCGACCAGCAATCGCTGCAGGTCGACTACGCCTCCAGCCGCCGCAGCTATCAGCGCCGCGCCTTCCTGGGCGACGAGTACTTCGAGACCCCCGCGCAACTGGCGGCGCTGCTGGAGAAGTACCCCGACAAGGGCGAGGACCACCTGTTCATGGGCAGCATCCAGAAGTGGCTGGACGCCTGCGAGGACATGGACCTGTCCACCGAGATGCAGAAGATCGTGCGCCAGTTCGACCGCGATCCCGCGTCGCGCAAAGCCGGTCTGCTGCGCGCGATCTACACGCTGGACATCGACCGCCCCTTCGTTTCCCACGCGGGGCGGCAGGCCACGACCGAGGAAGGCTTCGCCGAGCTGCTGCTGGCCGAGAAGGCCCATTACCTGAGCGCGCTGGCCAAGCCCAACGAGCCCTTCTACCTCTACCTCCAGGCGCGAGGCGAGCAGGAGTTCGCGACCGAGACCCTGGGCCGCTTCATGTCCAAGGACCCGGCGGAGCTCAGCTTCAACACCGTGGTCTTCAACCTGCACAGCGGCGGCCGCAACCGGCTGCGGCTGGGCGGGCAGGACTTCTTCACGCCCGAGGAGCTCGCGCAGGCGCCGCAGGCCGTGCGGGACGAGGCGGCGCAGCAAGTGACGCAGTCGGCCTCGCTGCTGCTGATCTGGCTGCAGCGGCTGGGCCATGTCGAAAAGATCGAAGGCCTGCGCGGCGCCGAGCCCGTCGACCAGATGGGCCTGATGCACGCCCTGCCCTGGCTGAGCTTCAAGGAGCTCGTGCCGGACTGGGCCGATCGCCAAGGCGGCATCGCGACCGCGCTGCTGCGTCGCAAGCGCGAGGACCTGCTGCCGACCTTCGCGCGCCTCGGCCTGGATTTCAACGCCTCCGCCGGCAAGCTGCGCCCGCTGGTCATGGCCGCCTGCAACGGCATGCTGGACGCGATCCGCTTCATGCTGGATCGCGGGGCGCGCCTGGACGTGATCGACGGCTTCGGCCTGCTGCCGCTGGGCGGCGCGGTCAGCTTCCGGCGTCCGGAGGCGATCGCGCTGCTGCTGTCGCGCGGCGCGGACCTGCACGCGACCGATGAGCAACAGCGCACGCTGCTGGAGCTCGCCCTTCTGAAGGTCAACGCGGACGGCGCCAAGCAGCCGGTGGTGCCCCAGGTCGTCGAGCAACTGCTCGCCGCCGGCGCGGATCCCAACCGGCCAGGCTCGACCGGCCAGCTGCCGCTGCACCTGGCCCTTCAGAACGCAGAGGCCGCGCAGGTGCCCGCGCTGGTGGGCAAGCTGCTGCAGGCCGGCGCGGATCCCGCGCTGACCAGCCCCAACGGCTTCGTCGCCAACATGCCGCCGATGGACGCCTGGGCCGCCGCGCTCTTCGCGAGCCAATACGTCCACGGCCATCACGCCGACTACTTGCCGGTGCTGGAGGCGCTCGTCAAGGCGGGCGCGCGCGTCGACGCCGTCTACGGCGGCAAGGCCGGCCTGCACTGGGCCGCGGCCTGGGGCAGCGAGCCGCTGGCCCGCGCGTTGCTGGCGCTGGGCGCGTCCACCGATCAGGTGGCCGACGACCACATGCTGCCCGGCACCTATGCGCGCCTGAAGCGCGCGCAGGCGTTGGAGCCGCTGCTCCAGCCCGGCCCGCACTGGGCGGGCAAGGTCCGCCGCTGGCGACTGGTCACCGGTGCGCTGAAGGCGGTGCTGGTCATGATGGTGCTGCTGGCCGCGACGGGGACGATGTGGCCCGCGCTGCTGATGATTCGCGGCCATTCGAACATGCCGTTCGGGCTCGGGACCTGGGGCCTGATGGTGGCGCTGGTGTTGGCGATGCGGCTCGGGCTGTCCCACCCGGCGGCGCCCGCCGGACAGGGGCTCAAGGCGCTGCTGCGCAGCTTTGGCGGCTGGATCAAGCTGCTGGTCGCCTGGCCGGCCTTGCTGGGCTTGGCGGGCGTCGCGCTGAGCGCGGGCTTCTTCCTTCAGACCCCGTACGCCTACGGCATGCAGCTGATGGGCCTGGGCTGGATCGCGGCGATGGCCGCTTTCGTGCTGGCGATCTGGCTGATCGTGCGTCAGCGCCGGCACACGCGTCTGGCCGCTCCGTGGGTCGCGTATGAAAACGCCGGCGCTACCGGTGCGACGCCGGGCGCGGCCAAGACCGCCTCCGCGGCGCGCGGCCGCACGATCCTCATCGTGCTGCTGGGCGGGCTGCTGAGCGCGCCGGTGCTGTGGCTGCTGCGGGACTTCAGCATCCAGGACAACGCGCGCTTCCAGCAGGCGCAGGCCGAGAAGCAAGCCGCGCAGGACCCGGGCCGCCAGGGCGTGCTGACCGCCAACTACACGGTCACGATGCCGGGCAACCAGAGCTGCGTGTTGCCCGCCGGCACGCGCGTGACCAACCGGCATGACCACGACAAGCGCAACGGCGTGGTCCGCGAGGCCGCTCAGGTGCCGGTGGTGACGGGCAACTGCGTGGGCCGCTTCCCGCCGCAGACCCGGATCGCGATCCCGTCCCGCCTGTTGCGCGACGTCGGCCCGGCCTCCGCCAAGTGAGCGCGTTCATGATCTTCACGCTCCTGTGGGGCGTCGCCGTGGCGCTGCTGTTCGGCGGCGCGGCGGCGATGGAGCTCGGCGCCATCCGCCGCCGCATTGACGGCGCGAACGGCCTGGTCTTCCTGGTCGCCGGGCTGCTCGGGCTCGCCACCCTGCCCTTCGGTTTCGTCGGGCTGTGGTGGCTGCATAACCTGCGGACCGCGGTGATCGGCTCGGCGGCCGTGGCGCTGGTGACCGGGGCGCTGTGGTGGGCGCTGCTGCAAGCGCTGGATCGCGCGGCGCGCGCGCAGCGCTAGCGGTCGGCGTCGGCGAGCCGCTCCACGAGAAAGTCCAGCGCGACCTTGATCTTCGGGATCCGGAAGCGCGGTTGCAGGAAGAGCAGATAGATCCCCGACTCGCCCTCCCGGCTCACCGAGACCGTGTGCGCCGGATCCGCCATCTCCACGCGCACCATCCGGCGATCCCGCAGCGCCGCCGCCAGCGCGGTCAGGCTGGCGCCGTCGTTGGTCACGAAGGCCGGCGACATCCGCAACTCCCGCCAGCCATCCTCGTCCCGCCCGTGCCACTTGATGATGGCGTTGGGCCTGCGGTACGTCAGCGCCGCATGGCCGAGCAGATCGTCCAGCGTCATGGATCTCCCGCGTCGCCGTCGACGGCCTGCCCCGCCACGACGCGCTGAACCACGCCACCGTAGACCTCGTCGATCTCAACACCCGGTGCGCGCATGGCCTGTCCGACAGCGAGGTCGCGACGCTGGCCACTTTCCTGCGTCAAGGCTGGGAGAACCAGGCCTCGCCGGTGACGGAGCGCCAGGTCGCCAAGATCCGCGGGAAGGCGCTGGCGCAGGAGCCCGCCGACGCGGAGAAGTCCGCCGCGGCGCATTGAGCGCCCCGCGCTGACCCGCGCTCAGGTCGTCGCGGGAGCGACGGCCGGCGCGGTCGGCGCGGCGAGCACTTCCGCCGCGCGGATGAACGCCGTGGCGCCGACGCCGCCGTCCATCTTCACCGGCTTTACGAAGAGGTGCACCGGCACCCGATGGCCGTCCTTGTGCAAGGCGTCGACCTCGAAGTGCTTGCGCATCATCGGCCCGTCGCCGGTGTGCTGGAGCCGGGACATGCCGCGCAGATGCGCGCTGCGCATCTCGGGCGGGATGATGACCTCGTGCAGCGGGCGGCGGATCGCCTCGGCATAGGTCCAGCCCAGCGTCGCCTCCGCCTGGTGATTCCATTCCGTGATCAAGCCGCGCGAGTCGATGCTGACGAAGCCGTCGGGCGCGTTGGCCAAGGCCTCGTGCAGCGCTTCCTCGCTCGCGCTGCGATGCGGGGCCGAGGCCGCCGCGGCCAGCGGCTCCTGCGTCTGGGCGCACGGCCGGGTGAGCGTGTGCGCCGCGTCCCATCGCGGTCGACCGTTCACCGACACGCTGCGCGTGCCCTTGACCAGGCTCTGGTTGTCCAGCGTCCCGACCGCGACGTGCGCGACCGCCGCCTGGGGCGACTCGATGCTCATGATCGCCGCGCCGCATTGCGGGCAGAAGCGGCGCTCCAGTCCGTCCGCGCCGCGCCAAGCGGTCAGTGAGCCGCTGGATCGAAAGGTGGCGGCGTCGATGGGCAGCCAGGCCATGCCCGCGCCGCCGGACATGCGCCGGCAGATCTCGCAGTAGCAGACGGTCGCGGTGAGATCGACGGCGTGTGCGGCGTACTCCGCGCGACCGCAGGCGCAATGGCCGTGCAGGACGAAGGGCGTGTTCATGGGCCAGTTCCCCCTAGGCTTCCGGATGCGGAATGTCGTCCCCGGATGTTCCCGCTTGGGCGGTTCGACGGCAAGTCGAGCGATCACGACAGCGCCTGTCGGGCGATGCCTGACAGCCCGATCGCGGCGCGGCGCGCTAAACCTAGAATGGCAGCCGCCCTCCCCGCTCTGCCCGTGCCATGAGACTCGCCAACCGCGTCGATGCCATCGATCCCTTCTACGTCATGGAATGCGCCAAGCGCGCCGACGAGATCGCCCGCTCCGCCGTGTGCGACCCGGCGCAAGGCGGCCGGCACATGATCTACCTGAACATCGGCGAGCCCGATTTCGGCGCCAGTCCCGCCGTGCGCGAGGCCGCCGCCCGCTTCGCCTCCTCCGGCCGGATCCCCTATACGCAGGCCAACGGCCTGGTCTCGCTGCGCCAGCGCCTGTCCGACTGGTACCGCAACACCCAGAACCTCACGATCGCGCCCGAGCGCATCGTCATCACCGCCGGCGCCTCCGCCGCGCTGCAGCTGGCCTGCCTGGCGCTGTTCCAGGCCGGCGACGAGGTCCTGATGCCGGACCCCAGCTATCCCTGCAACCGGCACTTCGTCGCCGCCGTCGACGCGACGCCGGTGCTGATCCCCTCCACGCCCGAGCAGCGCTTCCAGCTCGACATCGGCCACCTGCGCGAGCACTGGAACGCGCGCAGCCGCGGCGTGCTGCTGGCCTCGCCCAGCAACCCGACCGGTACTTCCATCGAGCCCGACGAGCTCGCCCGCATCCACGCCTTCGTGCGCGAGCGCGGCGGGGTCACCGTCGTCGACGAGATCTACCAGTCCCTGGGCTACGACCGGCGCTTCGCCCGGAGCGCGCTGGCGCTGGGCGACGACGTGGTCTCGATCAACAGCTTCTCCAAATACTTCGGCATGACGGGCTGGCGCCTGGGCTGGCTGGTGCTGCCCGAGGCCATGATCACGCCGGTCGAGAAGCTCGCGCAGAACCTCTACATCTGCCCGTCGACGATCGCGCAGCAGGCCGCGCTGGCCTGCTTCGAGCGGCCCTCGCTCGACGAGTACGAACGCCGCCGCCAGGAGCTGCAGCGCCGCCGCGACCTCGTCGTGCCCGCGCTCGAGGCGATGGGGCTGCCCGTCCCCGTGATGCCCGACGGCGCCTTCTACGCCTGGGCCGATGCGTCGGGCACCGGCCTGTCCAGCTGGGACCTGTGCATGGACCTGATGCAGCAGGCGCAGGTCGCGCTGACGCCCGGTCGCGACTTCGGCCCCGCCTTCGGCGAACGCTTCCTGCGGCTGTCTTTCGCCAGCGGCATGGACGATCTCCGCGAGGCGCTGGCGCGCATCCGCGTCCGCCTCGATCAACTCAAGACCAGCAGCACCACCCACGCCGCATGACCGCGTCCGACACGAACAACGCCGCCGACCCCACGTCCTCCGTCCCCGCGCTCCTCGGCGGTGCGATCGCCTTGACGGGCCTCGCAGCAGGACTTCCCGCGTTCCAGCATGAGCTGCGCATCTATTGGGAAGACACCGATGCCGGTGGTGTCGTCTTCTACGCGAATTACCTGAAGTTCATGGAGCGCGCCCGCACCGAATGGCTGCGCGCGCTGGGCTTCGAGCAGGAAACCATGCGGCGCGAGGACGGCCTGATGTTCGTCGTCAGCGACACGGCGCTGCGCTATCTGGCGCCGGCCCGGCTGGACGACTGGCTGCGCGTCAGCGTGCAGCCCAGCGAGATCGGCCGCGCCAGCATGATCATCGACCAGCAGGTGTGGCGCGGCGATCAGCTGCTGACGCAGGGCCGCATCCGCATCGGCTGCGTGGATGCGCTCAGCCTGAAGCCGGCGCGCATCCCGGCACGCATCCTGCGATCGCTGCAGCAGCCGGACGTGCCGCCATCCGCACGCGGCTGAGCGCGCCGACACGCTTCTTTGCAGATGCCGGCCCGCCGTTTGCCGAGGTGGCCGCCAGCCTTGTCACAATTCACCCCTTGACCGCAAAACCGCCTGCCCGCCGCCCTGGCGCGACCGGACCGGCACCCCAGCGACTCTTTCCGTCGACCCCATGAATCAAGACCTCTCCATCGTCTCCCTGATCGCCCATGCCAGCCTCACGGTGCAACTGGTGATCGCCGCGCTGTTGCTGGTGTCGCTGGCCAGCTGGAGCGTGATCTTCAGCAAGCTGATCGCGCTGGGCCGCATCAAGGCCCGCAACGAGGGCTTCGAGCAAGAGTTCTGGTCGGGCAAGAACCTCAACGACCTGTACGGCAGCGTCTCCAACCGCCAGGAGGCCGCCCCGCTGGAACGCATCTTCGCTTCCGGCATGCGCGAGTTCCTCAAGCTGCGCGAGAAGCGCGTGGTCGACGCCGGTCAGCTGCTGGACGGCGCCCGCCGCGCGATGCGCGCCAGCTTCCAGCGCGAGCTGGACGCGATGGAATCGCATCTCTCCTTCCTGGCGTCGGTGGGCTCGGTCTCCCCGTACGTGGGCCTGTTCGGCACCATCTGGGGGATCATGCATGCCTTCGTGGGCCTGTCCAACCTGACGCAGGTGACCCTGGCCACCGTGGCGCCCGGCATCGCCGAGGCGCTGGTCGCGACCGCCATCGGCCTGTTCGCCGCCATCCCGGCGGTGCTGGCCTACAACCGCTTCGCGCGCCAGATCGACCGCAACGCGATCACGCTGGAGACCTTCATCGAGGAGTTCTCCAACATCCTGCAGCGCAACGCCAGCCAGCCCGCGACGGCCGCGCAGCGCTGAACGCGCCCACCGGAGAACGACATGCCCGCGATGTCCTCCCGCGGCGGTTCGCGCCGCCGCACGATGAACGAGATCAACATGGTTCCCTTCATCGACGTCATGCTGGTGCTGCTGATCATCTTCATGGTCAGCGCGCCGCTCATCACCACCGGCGTGGTGGACCTGCCCAGCGTGGGCAGCGCCAAGTCCCAGCCGCAGCACGTGATCCAGGTGATCGTGGGCACGGATGAGCAGCTCAAGATCAAGCTGGACGGCGACCAGGATCCCTCGCCCGTTCCGCTGAAGGCGCTGGCGACCCGCGTCAAGGAAGCGCAGAACGGCGACGCGGCGACGCCGGTCGTCATCTCGGCCGACCGCAACGTGAAGTACGAAGCGGTGGTCAAGGCCATGGACGTGCTGCAGCGCGCCGGCATCCAGCGCGTGGGCCTGTCGGTCAAGAACGGCGCGCCCGCCGACAACTGATCCCGAGGACCGACAGCACGCGATGAGCACGTCCTCCCGAATCCATCCCGAACGGGATCCCTTGCGTCCGCCGCCCGCCCCGGGCATGGGGCGCGGTTTCAGCCTCGCCGTCGCCGCGCACGTGCTGCTGGTGGTGGCGCTGAGCTTCGGCGTCAGCTGGCGATCTACGCCGGTGCCGGCCATGGAGGCGGAACTCTGGTCCGCCGTGCCCAAGGCCGCCGCGCCCAAGGAGCAGCTCCCGACCGAAACGCAGCCCCAGCCTCCCAAGGAAGAACCCAAGCCCGAGCCGCCCAAGCCGCAGCAGCCGCCGCCCGAGCAGGTCCAGGCCCAGCGCGACGCGGAGATCGCCATCGCCAAGGCCAAGGAGCGCAAGCAGAAGGAAGAGCAGGCGCAGCGCGAGGCGGACGAGAAGCAGCGCAAGCTCGAGCAGCAGAAGCGCGAGAAGGACGAGGCCGACAAGAAGGAGCGTGATCGCAAGCTCAAGGAAGAGCAGGCGAAGAAGGACGACGCGGCCAAGGACAAGGCCGAGAAGGCCAAACAGGAGAAGGCGCGCAAGGATGCCGAGGCTCGCGCGGAGGCGCAGCGTCAGGAGAATCTGCGGCGCATTCAGGGGATGGCCGGCGCGAGCGGCGGGCCGACCTCGACGGGGACGGCGCTCAAGAGCTCGGGGCCGTCGGCCAACTACGCGGGGCGCATCAAGGCCCGCGTGCGGCCCAACATCATCTACAGCGACCCGGGCGGGCCGTCGAATCCGGAAGCGGAAGTCGAGGTGCGCGCGGCGCCGGACGGCACCATCATCGCGCGCAAGGTCGTGAAGTCCAGCGGCCTGCCGGACTTCGACAGCGCCGTGCTGCGGGCGCTGGACAAGACCGAGAAGTTCCCGCCGGACACGGATGGCCGCGTCCCGCAGGTGATGATCATCACGTTCCGTCCGCGCGAGTGAGCCAGTCCCGGACCGCGGCGTCCACGGCGACGCGGCCGGGTCCGAACAGTGCCACCGCCAGCAGCAGCGCGCCCCAGAGCTGATGTCCCAGCAGCGCGGCGGGCGCGATTTCTTCCAGGCTCAGCACCGCGACCAGGTTGACGACGCTCAGGCCCAGCGCCGCGAAGCGTCCGCCCAGCCCGAGCATCAGCAGAACCGGAAGCACCAGCTCGCCGCCGGTGCCCAGATACGCCGCCAGTTCGGGCGGCAACACAGGGACGTGGTACTCGTCCTGGAACAGCGCGAGCGTGGTCTCCCAGTCCTGGATCTTCGTGAGCCCGGATCGCAGGAAGACCATCGCGACGAACACGCGCGCGCCGAGCGCGGCGAGATCCTGAAGCACCTCGATCAGCGCGCCCGGCAGGCCGCGCGGGCGCGTCACGCCGCGCGCGCCCGGGTCGCAGAGGGCGGAGACCAGCAATCCGCCGCGGCCGCGCCAACGCGCCCAGGCGGATCGACCCGCCGTCATCAGAGTGGGGGCGACACCCGCGCGCCCCGGTTCATTGCTCAACACCATCGTTCCTCTCGCATGCTTATCGTGCGGACTTGAAGGGATGCACGGGCGCCAGATCGACGCTCTCCACCCGTGCCAGCCAGCCCCGACGGACCGCCGCCGGTAGCCAGGCGCTGAAATCGAAATGCGGGCCCGCCGCCATCAAGGCCCGCTCCAGGTCCACGCCGTCGCAGAGCGCCTCGCACCAGCGCAGCGTCGGAAGGTCCAACGCGATCACGGCGCCCTTCCAACCCTCACGCCAGACCATCAGCGCGACGCGAGGCCCATCGCCACAGGCCTCCTCCGGGAGCGCCGCCACCTCGGCGAGCTCCGGCACATCGCAGCGCTGCAGCACCGCCAGATCGGAGAGCGTGAGACGCAGCGCGGCCGGAGGCAGCCGCCCCAACAGGGCCAGGCTGCTCAGGTCAGGCCCGGCGTCGGGCTGCCGCTCGATGCGATGAAGCGCCCATTCCATGCGGGCGATGGCGACCCATGCGGCCGGAAGGCCGTCCTCTTGGCGAGACCGTTCGAGCCGCCCGATCAGCACTTCGCCCCAATCGCCCAGATCGCTCTGCGTCGGCGCGTTGCCGCGCCAGCACGACCAGGCCAAGGCCGCGAAGCTGCCTTCGGCGTGCGCTTCCATGCGCTCCCGCAGTCTCGGATAGATGGCGGTCAGCGCGCGGTCGGCGAGCACGCTGGCATGCGTGCGATACGCCTGCAGTGCCCGGTCCAGACCCCCCTTGATGCCGGCCAGAGGCGTCACCCCTGCCGGCGCCATGGCCGCGAGTTCGCTCCCGGGCGGCGCGAGCACCGCGTCCACCAGCCGGGATTGCGCGGTCAGGAGTTCGTAGCGCTCTCGCAGTCCCTCGAAGTCATTCAGCGGCATGACGGTTCTCCAAAGGCGAGCGACGCGCCATCGCGGCGCGGGCCTTGCGAGCGTTGGGACGCTGTGGCGGCGGCGCGATCAGGGCGCGGCCCAGCGCTTCCTGTTCCTGACGCGCGCGATCGACCTCGGCGACCAGCGCCGCCATGGGGGGCACCTCGTTGTCCCATTCGACCAGCGTCGGACGAGCGCCGATCCGGGACAGTGCATGGCGGTAGATCGTCCAGACCGGCTCGCAGATCGGGCTGCCGTGGTCGTCGATGACGATCCCGTCGAGCCGCGCATGACCCGCCAGATGGAACTGGCCCACCGCAGCGGCGTCGATCTCGTCCAGCCAGGACCGGCAGGCGTCGACGGCGGCCGATTCATCCAGGCCTCGGTTGAGCGCGTTGACCAGCAGGTTGTTCAGGTCCACCAGCAGACCGCAACCCGTCTTCACCGCCAGCGCATTGAAGAACTCCGGCTCGGCAAGATGGCTCTCTTCCCAGCCGACGTAGGCGCTGAGGTTCTCGATCAGCAGCTTGCGGCCCAGCGCCTGCTGGGCAGTGTCGACGTGGCTCGCCAGCAGTGCGAGGCTGCGCGCGCTGAACGGAATCGGGAGCAGCTCGTGCGCGTGCACGGCCTCGTCATGACGCTGCACGCGACTGAAGCTGGCGTGCTCGGAGATCACCGCCGGACGGACCGCCTCGGTCAGCGCGCGCACCCGCTTGAGATGCAGCCAGTCAATGCCGGCGGCGGAGCCCAAACCCAGGCCGACGCCGTGCAGGCTGATGGGATGGCGCCGGGCGGCGTCCAGCAGCATTTGCCGGGCGGCGCCGCCGGGCGCGATGAAGTTTTCGGTGTGGACTTCCAGGAAGTCGATCCCGTCGGCTCCCTGCTCCATCACCTGGCGGTAATGGGGCTGGCGCCAGCCGATGCCGACCGCGACCGGCCACAGCGTGGCGCCGCGGCTCACTGGCCGGCCTTGGCGGGCTTGGCGGTCTTCGCTTCCGCCTTCACTTCGTCGGCGGTCTTGCCGCCGGCCGCCTTGCAGCTGCCCTTGGCGACGTACTTCCATTCGTCGGGCGCGTGGTCGACCTTGGACTGGCCGGCGCAGGAATGGGTACCGGCGGTGTTGGCGCAGTCGTTCTGACCGGCCTTGGCGATGCCGTAGCACTTCTCCTTGCCCTTGCTGTCGGCGGCGAGGGCCGAAGTGGCGGCACCGGCGGACAGCGCAGCGGTCAGGGCGGCCAGGATGACGTGACGAGAGTTCATGAGAAGGGGGCTCCGATGTGCGGGGGGTGCACCCGCGGGTTGAGAGATTTGCGCTTGACGCCGCCAGCGCGGGGCCGGCTTCCGTCGAGCACAAGTCGCCTCAGTTGCGCCGCCAGGGCGTCGAGTGCTTTCGCACCGCCCGGATCCTTGACAAAGCTCAAGCCGCTTTGGCAGCCCGCGAAAAGCGCTGTTCAGGGCTTCCGAATCGCCGCTACCGCTTTCGTTTCCCAACGAAATGACTCGTCCTTGCTATCCGATTGACAAGTCGAGGTGGTTCCCGGCCTTCTTCGGGACGAGCAGAACCGCTGCGTCTCGATGCCAGGCATCGGTGCGGGCGGCGGCTCAATCCAGTTGCCCGCCTCCGGCGCGGATCTCCTCGGCGCCGACGGCGAGCGCCAGCGCGAGCCGCGTCGCCGCCACCAACGTGGGCAGAGGCAGGCTGGGCGCGCCGGGATGGCGCGCGGCCTGTTCCGGCAGATAAGGGATGTGCATGAAGCCGCCGCGGATCGCACAGCCCTGGAGCTGCCGCAACTGGCTCAGCCGGTGCTGCAGCCCGTAGAAGACGTGATTGCAGACGAAGGTCCCCGCCGTCTGCGACACCGAGGCGGGATACCCCGCCGCTCTCAAGCCCTGCACGATCGCCTTGATCGGCAGCGTCGAGAAATAGGCCGCCGGACCGCCCGGCATCACCGGCTCGTCGATCGGCTGCGCGCCCGCGTTGTCGGGGATGCGCGCGTCGTCGACGTTGATGGCCACGCGCTCCAGCGACAGATCGCAGCGCCCGCCGGCCTGTCCGATGGCCAGCACCGCGATCGGCCGGATCCGCTGCAAGGCCTCGTCGAGCTGACGCAGCGACTCGCCGAACACGCAGGGCAGTTGCAGCGCCACGACCTTGGCGTCGTCGATGATCTCGCCGCTCAGGGCGCGTGCCAGTTCCCACGACGGGTTGATCGACTCCCCGCCGAAGGGTTCGAAGCCGGTCAGCAGAATCTTCTTCATGCGCCGCAGTCTAGCGGGGCAGGTGTTACTCTCCCGCCCCATGAGAACCCGGGAGGCGGGCAGACGGCGCGCGGTCCAGACGCGCCGGGACAGCCCCGGTTCCCGGCGCCCCCTTCGGAGACCGCCTACATGTCCGACCCGTCCGCGCCGCTCCAATGGCCGTATGCCCAGCCCGGCCTCACGCCGGCCGAGCAACCGCCCTTGTTCGAGTGGCCGACCCCGCCCTTCGCCGCCTACCCCCAGTCCAAGCCCCAGCGCGAGCCGCTGGCCTGCGAGATCCTCGGCCTGAACGGCAGCCGCGCCGTCGGCAAGGTGATCCTCATGGTGCCCAGCGAACGCCTGGCGCAGGTGGTGGTTCCGCCGGCGCGCAACGCGATGCCGCTGAAGTTCTCGCAGTTCAAGACGCTCAAGCTGCTGCACGCGATCGAGGTCCCCCCGCAAAGCCCCGAACAGGTCAAGGATCCGCTCACGCTGGACCAGCGCCCGCGCAGCGAGTTCCGGCTGGTCTATCAGGGCGGCGAGGAACAGAAGGGCACGACCATCGGTCATCACGAGAGCGATCTCGGTCTCTTCCTCTTCCCTCCGGTGAGCGAGACCAGCGACTGGGTGCGCTGCATGTTCGTGCCCCGCGAGGTGCTGGCCAGCTTCGAGATCGGCGAGCGCATCGGCGACCTGCTGGTGCGTCAGCACGTCGCCACCGCCGCGCAGGTTCAGGACGCGGTCGACGAGCAGCGTCAGCTGCGCGATCGCCGCGTCGGCGACATCCTGGTGGCGCAGCAGATCGTCAGCGCCGAGCAGCTGATGCTGGCCATCGAGCAGCAAGCCAAGATGCCCATGGTGCGCATCGGCGAGGCGCTGCTGGCGCTGGAGCTGATCACGCAGACGCAGCTGGACGAGGCGCTGGAGCAGCAGAAGCAGGACCGCTCGGTGCCGCTGGGCGAGCTGTTGGTGCGCAAGGGCATCGTCACGCGCGCGCAGCTGCAATCGGCGTTGGCCCGCAAGATGGGCTATCCGCTGGTCGACGCGGACAACTTCGCGATCGAGCCGGACGCGGTGCGCAAGCTGCCCTTCTCCGTGGCGCGACGCCTGGAGGTGCTGCCGCTGGTGCTGCGCGAGGGCAAGCTCATCGTCGCGATGGAGGATCCCACGCGGCGCGATTGCATCGACGAGGTCGAGTTCATCACCCAGCTCAAGGTCGTGCCCGCGCTGGCGCGGCTGGGCTCCCTGCAGTTCGCCATCCCGACCGCGTACGAGCGCTTCGGCGGCCAGCCCATCGCCAGCCGCGACACCGGCCTGCCGGCGCTGTCCATGGACTTCGAGCTCGACAGCTCCGACAAGCTGATCGAGACACTCGAGCGCGAAGGTCAGGAGCAGCAGGCCCGCGAGATCGCCCGCGAGGAAGAACGGCCCATCGAGCAGAGCGACAACTCGCTGGTGCGGCTGATCAACAGCATGATCATCGACGCCCACAACCAGAACGCGTCGGACATCCACATCGAGACCCATCCGGGCAAGGAGAAGCTCAAGATCCGTTTCCGCAAGGACGGGGTCATGCAGCCTCATCTGGAGCTGCCGCACACGTATCGCAGCGCCATGATCGCCCGCATCAAGATCATGTGCGACCTGGACATCTCCGAGCGCCGCAAGCCGCAGGACGGCAAGATCAACTTCGCGCGCTTCTCGCCCCAGCATCAGCTGGAGCTACGGGTCGCGACCATCCCGACCAACAACGGGCTGGAAGACGTGGTGATGCGATTGCTGGCGTCCGCGCGGCCCATCCCGATGGAGAAGCTGGGCTTCTCGCCGTCCAACCTGAAGCAGCTCAAGGAAGCGGCGTCTCGGCCCTATGGGATGGTGCTGTGCGTCGGGCCGACGGGCTCGGGCAAGACGACCACGCTGCACTCGGTGCTGTCGCACATCAACACGCCGGAACGCAAGATCTGGACGGCCGAGGATCCGGTCGAAATCACGCAAGCCGGGCTGCGGCAGGTGCAGGTCAATCCGAAGATCGACTGGACCTTCGCCAAGGCGCTGCGCGCTTTCTTGCGTGCGGACCCGGACGTGATCATGGTCGGCGAGATCCGCGACGAGGAGACGGCCGAGATCGCGGTTGAGGCCTCGCTGACGGGTCACCTGGTGCTGTCGACGCTGCACACCAACAGCGCGCCGGAAACCGTGACGCGTCTGCTCGACATGGGCATGGACCCGTTCAACTTCGCGGACTCGCTGCTGGCGGTGCTCGCGCAGCGGCTGGTGCGGCGGATCTGCCCGGCTTGCCGAAAGTCCGAGCCCATGCCCGAGGCCATGCTCAACGAACTGCTCGACGACTACCTGCACGTGTTCCAGGCGGAGCACCGGCCCTCGCGGGACGCGGTACTCGCGGAATGGAAGGGCCAGTTCGGCCAGCCCAACCTGCTCCACTATCACAGCCCGGGCTGCGAGAAGTGCGACAACACCGGCTTCAAGGGACGCGCCGGCTTGCATGAGTTGCTGGTCGTGAGCCGGACCATCCGGCGGCTCATCCAGACCGGGTCGCGAGCCGAGGAACTGATGCACCAGGCGATGTCCGAGGGCATGCGGACGCTGCGTCAGGACGGCATCGCCAAGGTCCTGCAGGGCGTCACCACCCTCGGCGAGGTCAGGTCCACCAGCAACCAGTAGTCGCCTTCCGCTACACCCCGCCGGGTTTTCGCCCCGGCGGGCGACTCCCTTTGTCAGCCGACTTCGCCCGCATCGATCGATTCAGAGGGCTCCAGTAGGAATCAGGCGTTGGCAAGGTGCAGGATCGGAGCCGCCATCCGCGCCGCCGCGCCGCGATGCGCCGAGGCGAACTCGGTCGCGGCACGCGCCATCGCATCGCGTTCTTGCGGGCGCATGATCAGCGCGAGCGCCTCGCGCAACGCCGTCGGCAGCGTGTCCACGCGCCTGGACGCGCCCGCGGCGAGCGACAGCTCGGCCGCTTCCGCGAAGTTGAAGGTGTGCGGTCCCATGAAGAGCGGCACCCCGCATGCGGCCGTCTCGATGAGGTTCTGTCCGCCCAGCTTCTCGAACGAGCCCCCGAGCAGCGCGACGTCGGCCAGCCCGTAGTACAGCGCCATCTCGCGCATCGAGTCGCCCAGCCACACGTCCACGACGCGCGCGCTCAGCGGCGGCGTGGCCTGTTCCTGGCTGCCGAAGGCGCTGCGGCGAGCGAGCACCAGCCCGGCGTCGCTCACCATCGCGGCGATCTCGTCGAAGCGCTGCGGGTGACGCGGCACGATCAGCAGCAGCGGCGAGCCCGCCGCGGCGCGCTCCGCCGCCGCGCGCTTCCAAGCGGCGAGCATCGCGGCCTCCTCGCCCTCGCGAGACACCGCCAGCATCAGCACCGGTCGATTCAGCTCGGCGCGCCACGCGCGGCCGCGCGCGATCAGCGCCTCATCGGGCTGCAAGTCGAACTTGAGGTTGCCGCAGACGCGCACGTCCGCCACGCCGGCCTGGCGCAAGCGGTCCGCGTCCTCGGCGGACTGCGCCAGCGCCAGCCGCAAGGTCCGCACCGCCGGGGCGAGCAAGGCCTTGAACTTCTCCCCGCGGCGCAGGCTGCGCGCGGACAGGCGCGCGTTGGCCAGCACCATGGGCACGCCGGCCCTCAAGGCCTCGTGCTGCAGGTTGGGCCAGATCTCGGTTTCCATCAGCACGCCGACGGCGGGCTTCGTGCGACGCAGGAAACGGCGCACCGCGCCGGGCGTGTCGAAGGGCAGCCAGCGCTGCTCGTCGCCCTCGCGCAGCAAGGCGCGGCCGGCCTCGCGACCGGTCGCCGTCGTGTGCGTGAGCAGCAGCCGCATGCCGGGCCGGTCACGTCGCAGCTGATCGATCAGCGCGACGGCCGCCCGGGTCTCGCCCAGCGAGACCGCATGCACCCAGACCGAGCCCGGCGCGATCGCCGGCCCGAAGCCGAAGCGCTCGCCGATGCGAGCCTTGTAAAGCGGCTCCACGCGGCCGCGCAGGAACAGCCGCAGCAGATAGGCCGGTGATCCCAGCCGCAGCACCGTGCTGAAGAAAGAGCGCGCCAGACGCTCCTTCATCGAATCGGCCGGCGGCGGCCAGGCGCCCGCCATCAATGGCCCGAGGTGAAGGTGACGTCCGGCTTGACGCGCTTGAGCTGCGCCAGCACTTCCTTCTGGATGCGCTCCAGCGCCTCTTGCGTGTGGCCCTCGAAGCGCAGCACCAGCACCGGCGTCGTGTTGGACGCGCGCACCAGGCCGAAGCCGTCGTCGTACTCCACGCGGAGGCCGTCGATGGTGATGATGTCCTTGGCGTTCGGGAACTCGGCGATTTCCTTGAGCTTGGCCACGACTTCGTGATGCTCGCCTTCCTTGCAGGGGACGTTCAGCTCGGGCGTGTTCACGCTGTTGGGCAGGTCGTTCAGCACCTTGCTGGGGTCCTCGCTGCGCGACAGGATCTCCAGCATGCGGGCGGCGGTGTACATCGCGTCGTCGAAGCCGTACCAGCGCTCGGCGAAGAAGATGTGGCCCGAGAGCTCGCCCGCCAGCGGCGCGCCGGTTTCCTTGAGCTTGGCCTTGGCCAGCGAGTGGCCCGTCATCCACATCAGCGGCTTGCCGCCGTGCTCCTCGATCCACGGGGCCAGTCGTTGCGTGCACTTGACGTCGAAGATGATCTCCGAGCCCGGCAGGCGCTTGAGGATGTCCGCGGCGATCAGCATGATCTGGCGGTCCGGCATGATCATCGTGCCGTCCTTGGTCACGATGCCCAGGCGGTCGCCGTCGCCGTCGAAGGCCAGACCCAGCTCGGCGTCGGTCGCGTGGACGATGCGCTTGAGGTCTTCCAGGTTCTCGGGACGCGAGGGATCCGGATGGTGGTTGGGGAAGTCACCGTCGACCTTGGAGAAGATGTCCACCACCTCGCAGCCCAGCGCGCGCAGGATGGCCGGGGCGGTCGCGCCCGGGATGCCGTTGCCGCTGTCGACCACGACCTTCATCGGGCGCGCCAGCTTGGCGTCGGAGACGATGCGGTGCGCGTACTCGGCCACGATGTCCATCTTGGCGACGCGGCCCTCGCCGATGGCGTAGTCCTCGGCCTCGATGCGGCGCTTCAGGCCCTGGATCTGCTCGCCGTAGACGGCGGCGCCCTTCAGCACCATCTTGAAGCCGTTGTAGTCCTTGGGGTTGTGGCTGCCCGTGACCTGGATGCCGGAGTTGCAGCCATGCTTGCCGCGCGTGGCGGCGACGTAATACAGCATGGGCGTCGTGACGGCGCCGATGTCGACCACGTCCAGACCGGTCGACTTCAGACCGCGGATCAGCGCATCCACCAGCGAGGGGCCGGACACGCGGCCGTCACGGCCCACGGCCACGGCCTTCTCGCCGGCCTGGACGGCTTCCGTGCCGAAGGCCTTGCCGAGGTGCTCGGCCAGCGTCTCGTCCAGCGTCGTGCCCACGACGCCACGGATGTCGTAGGCCTTGAAGATGGATGCGTGAACTTGCATGTGCTTCCCTGTAGGAATTGGAGTGAATCGGGACAAATCGCCCCGGCACGGACCGGGCCGGTTCGAAAAACTGGGCGGATTGTAGGCAGGCCTCGTGAGGCGCCCGTGTAACCCGGTGCACGCAGGCAAAAGACGGGCCAGGGCGGGTCCGCCTCGCGCTCAGGGACATGTCCGAAAACGGCCAGCCCCGGGCGGGACCGGCTCCTATGATTCGTCGCATGGACTTTCTGCTCGACCCCGAACACTGCTACCCGGCGCTGCTGGCGCGCGATGCGCGCTTCGACGGCCAATGGTTCGTCGGGGTGACCTCCACCGGCGTGTATTGCCGCCCCATCTGCCGCGTCCGCACCCCGCGGCGCGAGAACTGCCGCTTCTTCCCGAGCGCGACGCTGGCCGAGGCCGCCCGCTTCCGCCCTTGCCTGAAGTGCCGCCCCGAGTTGGCGCCCGCCTCCCGCCCTTGGAGCACGATGGACGCCGCCCAGGTGCTCGCCCGCGAGGCCGCCCGCTGGCTGGACGAGTGCGCCCCCGAGGAGGCCTCCCTGCCCGCCCTCGCCACCCACCTGGGCGTGAGCGAGCGCCATGTGCGGCGCGTCTTCACCACCGTCCACGGCGTCGCGCCGCTGCAATATCTGCAGACCCGCCGCCTGCTGCTGGCGAAACAGTTGCTCACCGATACCCGGCTGACGATCGCCGAGGTCGCGCTGGCCGCGGGCTTCGCCTCGCTGCGCCGCTTCAACGCCGCCTTCCAGGAGCATTACCGGCTCAGCCCGTCCGCGCTGCGAAAAGGCGGATCCGACACCGCGCCCGCCCTGACGGGCACCGCCATCTCGGAAACCGCCGAGCTCCGCCTCGACCTGCGCCCGCCGCTGCTCGGGACCGCGCTGCTGAGTTTCCTGGCCGCGCGTGCGGTGCCCGGCGTCGAGCGCGTCGATGTCCAAGCGCTGACCTTGTCGCGCAGCGTGCGGCTGGTCCGCGCCGGTCAGCCGGACCTGCTGGGTTGGGTGTCCGTGCGGCTGAGCCCGGACGGCGCTGAGCGCGCCCAGGTGCGGCTGTCGCTGAGCGCCTCGCTGTGGCCGGCGATCGCGCAGCTGATGCCGCGACTGCGCCGCTGGCTGGATCTGGATGCCGACCCTCAGGCCATCGCTGCCGCGCTGGACGAGGAACTCGGCCCCGCCGCCGAGGGGCTGCGGCTGCCGGGTTCGCTGGACCGATTCGAGCTGGCCATCCGTGCGGTGCTGGGTCAGCAGATCACCGTCGCCGCGGCGCGCACGCTGGCCACGCGCCTGATCACCCGATTCGGCGAGCCGTTGCCCGCCCCGCTGGGCGCGCCGGACGGCGTCACCCATGTCTTCCCGATGCCCGCGACGCTCGCCGCCGCGACCGTCGACGACATCGCCTCGCTGGGCATGCCCGCGCGCCGGGCCGAAGCGCTGATCCACCTCGCCCGCCAATGGCCGACGCTGGCCTTCGCGCAAGGCCGCGGCACGGTCGAGGACGCGATCGCGGAGCTGGCCGCCCTGCCCGGCCTCGGTCCCTGGACCGCGCATTACATGCTGATGCGCGGCTGGAGCTGGCCCGACGCCTACCTGCCCGGCGACGTGGTGCTCAAGCAATGCCTGGAGCAACGCGCCGGCACGCCGCTGCGGCCCCGCGAGCTGATCGCCGCCGCCGAACACTTCGCCCCTTACCGCAGCTACGCCGTGCTGCAGCTGTGGCGCGAGGCCTCCGCCGCGAGCGCTGCCGCCAGCGCCGCCCGCGCGGCCGAGAAATCCGTCAAGACCACAGCGGCGGGACGTTCCGCCGCCGCCATGAAGAAGGAGATGACACGATGAAAAGCGCTCACACTGCCTGGACCGAGACCGCCACGCCCCTGGGCGCGCTGCTGGTCGCTCGCAACGACGAAGGCCTGTCGGGCCTCTGGTTCGAAGGTCAGAAGTACCACCCCGGCGCGGTCGACGCCCCGCGCGACGACGCCGATCCGCTGCTGAGCGCCACGGTCGCCGTGCTGCGCGGTTACTTCGCCGGCAAGTCCGACGACGCCGCGCCCGCGCTGCCGCCGATGTCGCCGCGCGGCACGCCCTTCCAGCAGGCCGTGTGGCAAGCGCTGCTCGCGATCCCCGCGGGCGAGACCATCACCTACGGGAAGCTCGCCACCCGACTCGGTCGCCCCGAAGCGGTCCGCGCGGTCGCGGCCGCGGTGGGCCGCAATCCGGTCTCGGTGCTGATCCCGTGCCACCGCGTGGTCGGCGCCGACGGCAGCCTCACGGGCTATGCCGGCGGGCTGCATCGCAAAGAGGCCTTACTGACAATCGAAGGTGGTCTGCCGGTTACCCTCCGCGCCTCGCCCCCTCCGCAAAAGGTGCCCGCGTGAAGCGAAGCGATCTGATCGAACTGCTGGTTCTGGCCGCCATCTGGGGCGCGTCCTTCCTCTTCATGCGCATGGCTGCGCCCGAGTTCGGCGCGGTTACCACCGCCGCCGTGCGGGTGGCCGGCGCTTCGCTGTTCCTGATTCCGCTGCTGGGCCTGCGCGAGGGTCTCGGCGACCTGCGCACCCACTGGAAGGGCCTGCTGCTGGTGGGCCTGCTCAACAGCGCCTTCCCCTTCGCGCTGTTCAGCTTCGCCGCACTGTCCATCAACGCCGGCCTGTCCAGCATCCTCAACGCCACCACGCCCATGTGGGGCGCGCTGGTGGCCTGGGCCTGGTTCGGGCAGCGGCTGGACGGATCGCGGCTCCTGGGTCTGGCGCTGGGCTTCGCCGGCGTGGTGCTGCTGGCCTGGGACAAGGCCTCGTTCAAGCCTGGCGGCAGCGGCTTCGCCATCGTCGCCTGCCTGATCGCCGCGCTCAGCTACGGTGTCGCGGCCAGCGCGACCAAGCGTTATCTGTCCGGCGCCAGCCCGCTGGCCGTGGCCACCGGCAGCCAGTTCGCCGCCGCGCTGCTGCTGGCCGCGCCGGCCTGGACCCTGCGACCGGCCGCCCTGCCCAGCGCGCACGCCTGGGGCGCGGTCGCGCTGCTGGCATTGCTGTGCACCGGCATCGCCTACATCCTGTTTTTCCGCCTGATGAAGCGGGTCGGGCCGACCAACACCATCTCGGTGACCTTCCTGATCCCGGTCTTCGGTCTGCTCTGGGGCTGGATCTTCCTGGGCGAGACCCTGAGCGTCGGCATGGCGCTGGGCTGCCTGGTCGTGCTGATCGGCACCGCGCTGGCGGTGGGCGTCCTCAAGCTGCCTTCGTCAGCTGCTCGAGCGACGTCTTGAGGATCTGATCCGACAGCCCCGGCGCGCCCTGCCCGCAGGCGCGCGCCAGCACCATCCCGCCGACCATCGTGGTCAGCGTCCGGATCGCGCGGGCCTCGTCCTCGGGTGTGGGCTCGTCGGCGACCGTCCCATCGGGACGATGGACGGCGAGTTCGCGCAGATAGGCCGCGATGCCGGTGCTCATGGCCTGCCCGAGCAGCCCCCCCTCGCGCGCCGCGTCCACCGCCAACGAGGTCATCGGGCAGCCCGCCCCGGGCGTGTCGCGATGCGTCGCGCCGAAGTAGCGCTTGAGCAGCGTCGTGAGGTCCCCCTCGTGCCGCTCGAACTGCGCCGACAACTTGCCCAGCGCGTGCTCGAAGGCCTGATCGCAGGCCTCGGCCGCGAGCTCTTCCTTGGACGAAAAACGCCCATAGAAGCCGCCGTGCGTGAAGCCGGCCTCGCGCGCGATCTCCGCCAGACCGACGCCGGCGATGCCGCGTTCCCGGTACAGGCGCGACGCCGTCTCGACCAAGGCCTGCCGGTTGGCGGCGGACTGTTCCTTGCTGACTTTCATGATGGGCGTCATCGTAGCGACGCCGCCGGCGCGTCGCCAGCGATTCGCGAAGCCATGGTTTTGAATATGGTCATCATTAAATCCAAGCACATCGAGGCGCTCGGATTTACGATGCCGCCCATCATCAAAACCGGCGGACCCACCGCCGTCCGACCGAGGCCGCCATGCTCGCACCCGCCCTGTCCCGCCGCATGACCCACCAGGGTCTCCACTTCAGCTGGGTGATCGCCGGGCTGACCTTCCTGACCATGCTGTTCATGTCGGCGGCGCTGGGCCTGCCGGGCGCGATGCTGCAGCCGCTGGCCAAGGAATTCGGCTGGTCGACCAGCCAGATCTCGTCGGCGCTGGCCCTGCGCTTCGCGCTGTTCGGGCTGATGGGCCCTTTCGCCGCCGTGCTGATGGAGCGCTTCGGCGTGCGCGCGGTCGTGGCGACGGCGCTGTCGCTGGTGGGCGGCGGCATGCTGCTCGCGGGCCTGGTGACGCAGCTGTGGCAGCTCGTCCTGCTGTGGGGCGTGATGCTGGGCGTGGGCAGCGGCATGACGGCGCTGGTGCTGGGCGCGGTCGTCTCCAACCGCTGGTTCGCGACGCGCCGCGGCTTGATCATGGGCATCCTGACGGCCAGCGCCGCGACGGGTCAGCTGATCTGCCTGCCCGTCGCCGCGTGGATGATCGAGCAATGGGGCTGGCGCTCGCCGCTGCTGCCGCTGGCCGTGCTGTGCCTGGCGGTGATGGCGCTGGTGCTGCTGTTCATGCGCGACCGCCCCTCCGACGTGGGCCTCGCGCCCTATGGCGCCGATCCGGCCGCGGTGGCCGCGGCGGCCACCGCACCGGCCGTCCCGGCGGCGCAGGTGACCTGGCGCACTCCGTTCGTCGCGCTGCGCGAGGCCTCGGTACAGCCGACCTTCTGGCTGCTCTTCGGCACCTTCTTCATCTGCGGCCTGTCGACCAACGGCCTGGTGCAGACGCACTTCATCTCGCTGTGCGGCGATTACGGCCTGGCAGCGGTGCCGGCGGCCTCGGTACTGGCGATGATGGGGATGTTCGACTTCATCGGCACCATCGCCTCGGGCTGGCTCAGCGACCGCTACGACGCGCGCAAGCTGCTGTGCTGGTATTACGCGCTGCGCGGGCTGTCGCTGATGTGGCTGCCCAATGCGGAGTTCACGCTCTACGGCCTGTCGCTCTTCGCCGTGTTCTACGGACTGGACTGGATCGCCACCGTGCCGCCGACGGTCCGTCTGACGGCGGAGCGCTTCGGCGCCGCCAAGGTCGGCATGGTGTTCGGCTGGATCTTCGCGGGCCACCAGATCGGCGCGGCCGTCGCCGCCTACGGTGCGGGCTTGAGCCGCAGCCTGCTGCTGAGCTACGCCCCGGCGCTCTACGTCGCCGGCGCGGCCTGTCTGCTGGCCGCGGTGATGGCGATGGTGATCCGGCGCAAGTCGGTCAGCCCAGCAAGTCCTTGATCTGCTGCAGGGCCGCGGGATCGTCCAGGGTCATCAGATCCCCGGGATCCCGCTGCTCGCACACCGCCTGGATCGCCCGCCGCAGCAGCTTGCCCGAGCGCGTCTTGGGCAGCAGTCCGACGAAGCGCACCCGGGCCGGCCGCGCGACCGCGCCCAGCGTCTGGTCGACGCGCTTCATGATCTCGGCCTCCAGCGTCTTGGCCCCCTCCTCCGTCGCCGCGCGCGCCGGGTCCTTCAGCACCGCGAACGCCATCGCGACCTGCCCCTTGAGCGCGTCCGCCACCCCCACGACCGCGACCTCCGCCACCGCCGCGTGACCGGCGATGCATTCCTCGATTTCCCGCGTTCCGAGCCGATGGCCGGCCACGTTGATGACGTCGTCGCTGCGTCCAAGGATGAAGAAGTAGCCGTCCTGGTCCTTCACGGCCCAATCGAAGGTCGAGTACACCTGCCGACCCGGCACGCCGCTCCAGTAGGTGCGGACGAAGCGCTCGTCGTCGCGCCAGACGGTCTGCATGCAGCCCGGCGGCAGCGGGAAGCCGATCGCCAGCAGGCCCTTGCGGCCGGGCTCGGTGAGTTCCTCGCCCGTCTGCTCGTCCAGCAGTTGCACGCGGTAGCCGTACATCGGCACGCCGGGTGAGCCGAACTTGGGCTGGGCCGGCTCGACCCCGCGCGCCAGGGTCAGGATGGGCCAGCCGGTCTCCGTCTGCCAGTAGTTGTCGATGATGGGCTTGCCGATGGCGTCGGCGATCCAGCGCGCGGTGGGCTCGTCCAGCGGCTCCCCGGCGAGGAACAGCGTCCGCAGCGAGCTCAGGTCATGCCGCGTCAGGCAGGCCGGGTCCTGCTTCTTGAGCACCCTCACCGCCGTCGGCGCGCTGAACATCACCGTGACCTTGAAGCGCTCCACCAGCCGCCACCAGACGGCTGCGTCCGGCGCGACGGGCGTGCCCTCGTACATCAGCGTCGCCATGCCCGCGATCAGCGGCCCGTAGACGATGTAGCTGTGGCCCACGACCCAGCCGATGTCGCTGGTGGAGAAGAAGGTCTCCCCCGGCCGCCCGTCGTAGATGTGGGCCATGCTGGCCGCCAGCGCCACCGCATAGCCGCCGACGTCGCGCTGCACGCCCTTGGGCTTGCCCGTCGTCCCGCTGGTGTAGAGCGTGTAGCTGACCGCGTCCGAGGTCAGCCATTCGCAGGCAACACGTGACCCCAGCAGCCGCTGGCGCTCCGCGGCGTAGTCCAGATCACGTCCCTCCACGCGATCGAAGGCCGCCAGCCCGCGATCGACCATCAGCACCTTGGTCGGCTTGTGCGCGGCCAGGCGGATGCCCTCGTCGAGCAGCGGCTTGTAGGGGACGACGCGCCCGGCGCGGCTGCCCGCGTCGGCGCTGACGATGAGCACCGGCTCCGCGTCGTCGATGCGATTGGCCAGCGCATGGCTGGCGAAGCCGCCGAACACCACCGAATGCACCGCGCCGATCCGCGCGCAGGCCAGCATCGCGAAAGCGGCCTCGGGAATCATCGGCATGTAGATGAGCACGCGGTCGCCGACACCGACGCCCTGCTCGCGCAGCATCGCGGCCATGGCCTCGACCTCGTCCTTGAGCGCGGCAAAGCTGTAGACGCGCTCCTGGCCGACTTCGCTGGACACCCAGATCAGCGCCGCGTCCTCGGGCCGCCGGGCCGCGTGCCGGTCCACCGCGTTGTGGCACAGGTTGGTCCGCCCGCCGACGAACCAGCGGGCGAACGGCGGCCGGCTGTCGTCGCAGACCTGGTCGAAGGGCCGATGCCAATCGATGAGGCCGGCCTGCTCGGTCCAGAAGCCCTCGGGGTCGTCGATCGAGCGCCGGTAGAAGGCGTCGTAGCGGGTCGTGCGGGTCATGGCGGTCTCCTTGTCGTTCTGACGGTCCGCGATCCGGGGCGCTGCGGGCGGCGGGGTCGGGCCGTGTGTTTGGAGGCGATTTCATGCAGACGGTCTGACGTCACGCTGACCTGCGCGAAGTACGCACGGAATCGCCGGTTTGGAAACGAACCTTCACAGCGTCGTGCCACAGGGCTGTGGTCCAATCCGGGTTTCTCCTGGGAGCGGTCACGGCCATGCCCGGACTTTCCCTAGCCAAGCGCATTCCCGAGGGCAATCGCGCTTGACCGGCGCGGAGAGGGTTTTTAACCTCCGCGCCCAACAACGATGAGAACCGTTCGCTTCACCGCCCCCTTCTCCCGTCGACGTCCACTCCAGCGCGCCATGGCCGCACTGGGGCTGATTTGCGTCTTCGCGAGCGGAAGTTGCTGGGCGCAACAGTCGACCTCGTCAACCAACAACACGGCCAAGACCCACGCCAAGGCCGCCGCCAAGCCGGCCGCCAAGGCCAAGTCCGAGCCGGTGCAGAAGCCCTCCAGCAAGTCGGCCAAGGCCGGCAAGGGCGAGTCGTCCAAAAACAAGCAGCAGGTGGCAGCCAAGGACGACAAGTCCCGCACGGCCGACAAGCCGGCCCCAGCCGCCGCCAGCGCAAAGCCTGACACCAAGGTCGCCGATCTGAAGTCGGACCTGAAAGCCGATGCGAAGGTCGACGCCAAGCCGGACGTCCGCGCGGATGCGGCGCCCCCGCCCGGCACGATGATGGGCGCCTACGGCCAGAGCCTGATGCGCGCGCCCGCCGCTGCCACGGCGACCGCCGCGACGGTGGCCGTGGCCGGCACCGCCGCCACGCTGGCCGCGGCGCAGCCCGCTCAGCCGACGACCGCCGGCACGCCCAGCGCCAATCTGCCTGCCACCGCCATGATGGGCGCCGCCGCCGGCAACGCGGGGGACTCGGTCGCCCGCTTCCTGCAATCGCGCGGCATCGTCGCGCAGGCCCAGGCCGGAACGCCGCAGGCCGATGTTCAAACCAATGCCTCGACCAATCCCGGCCTGCTGAACCAGGTCCGCGACAAGGCCTCGGATCTGGTCCTGTCGGCGATGAACTTCCTGGGCGTCCCATACAAGCGCGGCGGCAACTCGGTCTCCAACGGTTTCGACTGCAGCGGCTTCACCCGCCACATCTTCGAGATGTCGGTGGGTCTGGTGCTCCCGCGCCGTGCCGACGAGCAGGCCAAGATGTCCAGCCTGGTCCCGATCCGCAAGGAAGATCTGAAGCCGGGCGACCTCGTGTTCTTCAACACGATGCGTCAAACCTTCTCGCACGTGGGCATCTACGTCGGCGAGGGCAAGTTCATCCACTCGCCGCGCGTCGGCGGGGCCGTGCGTGTCGAGGACATGCGCGAGGCCTACTGGGCCAAGCGATTCACCGGCGCCCGCCGGGCGGATCTGAATCAGTCCAATCCGGGCTGAGCTATTCCACTCTTCTTCCCCAAGACAAGTCCTGACACGGGGCCTCGGTGAAGGCGGCTATGCTGCGCCCCAGCGCCGACCGCCGCGATCACTCCCTTGTCCGCCGTCCTCGACCCCGTCCAGGTTTCCACGCAACGCGTCCCCGACCAGATGGGCCAAGCCCTGCTGCTGGCGGTGCTGCTTCACGTGCTGCTGGTGCTGGTGTTCGGAACCGCGCCCGGCGGTAGCGCCAAGCCCGGGGAAGGCGCTTGGGGCTCGATCAACATCCGCCTGCAAGGTGACCGCCACGAGCCCGGCTCGGGCGAGCCCGCGACGGTCATCCCCGAGCGCGGCCCGGTCGGCGAGGCCAAGCAGGCGCGCTCCGGCGGCGCTGTGCGAGAGAAACCACCCACGCCGGAAGAACGCAAGACGCCTGGCGCGGCCCGCCAAGGCCAATGGCGCCAACAGCCCGGCGACGAGCTGACCGGCGACGCGCCGAGCGATCGCAAGGCGCCTCCCGCCGCCACGGCGCCCGCGCCGGCACCGGCGCCACCCGCGCCCGCGGCAACGACATCGCCAGCCCCCGCCGCCGAGCCCACACCCGCGCCGCCCGTCGATACGCCTCAGCCGGTGCCCACGCCGCTCACGATGCCGAGCGACACCACGACCGTCACGCCGACGCGCATCACGCCTTCGCGCGACATTCAGCCGACGCGCTCCGCCGTACCGACCGAGGCGCTGCAAGCGCCCTCGCCCGTGCAGCTCCCCGAGCGCCCCGCTCCCATGCTCAGCGAGACACCGACCACGCTGCGGCGCCTGGACAGCGTTCCGGTGGAGCGCTCTTCGCAGGCGCCGCTGCCGACGCAACTGAAGGCGCCCGCCGCGCTGCCACCGCTGACGCCGGCGGCGACAGCCGCACCAGCGCCCGCCCCCACGACTCCAGCGACCACGCCGACGCCGACACCCGCTACGCCACCGACCACGGCCTCCACGTCCGCGGCGACGCCCTCGCCGACTCAGGCGCCGGCCAACCGGGTGTCGCTGGATGGCTCGACGGCGCAGACCAGCACGCAGCCCAGCGTCGGCGCGCCGGACGCGGGCGCGCGCGTCGGCCAAGACGTCGCGACGCCGGCCTCGGCGAAGCCGAAAGCTCCCAAGCTCAACCTTGACCTGAATCCTTCACGCGGCCCGATGGCGGCCCGTGGCAATGCCTACGGGGTCGTTCAGGCGCTGCCCAAGCCGCCGATCGACAAGGACGCGCTGGCCGAGGAGATGAAGAAGGCGGCCCAGCAGGAGTGCCGCAAGGCCTACGCGGACAAGGGCCTGCTGGCGGTCGTACCGCTGGCGCGCGATGCGATCCGGGACAAGGGCTGCCGCTGGTGAGCCGGCTGCCGCAGCGCTAATTCCCGGCTCGACGGGCGTCTCGATGGGCCGATCGCGCAGGGTGTGCGATTCGCGTTCTGAAACTGCGCTGGCGACGGAGCTTCGGAGAATCTCTGCTATAGTCTGAGTCTTCGTTGGGGGGGTAGCTCAGCTGGGAGAGCGTCGCGTTCGCAATGCGAAGGTCGGGAGTTCGATCCTCCTCCTCTCCACCAACAGATCATTCCAGGCGGTCCCAAACCGTTTCAGGAAACCCAAAAAGCCCTAGAGAATCAACGCTCTAGGGCTTTTTTCTTGCTCACAGCGTCGCACGACGTCTGACCCCACCCCGGTATCCCGCAGGCGTGCTCGCACGCTGCCAAGTTCATCGGCCTTGTCCGATCGGCGGCCGTCGAGGAAGCCTTCAATGTCGCCTGTCGCGATGGCCGCATTGGCGGCTGCCAGCAGGGTCTTGTGGGCTTGCGTCATCACAGTCTCCGTGAACGATCGACCGATCGCGTGGCAATCGGGGCGCCGATGAAGACCACCAGGGCGGCAACAAGCGCCGAACCTCTGGGTGAGCGAAGCGGTCGTCGATCAGGTGGAGCACGCCGAAGTCCTCGGTCGTGCGGATCACTCGGCCCGCAGCCTGCACCACCTTCTGCAGGCCAGGATAGAAGTAGGTGTAGTCGTACCCCGCGCCGAAGAGCGTCTCCATTCGCGCGCGCAGGGTCTCGTTGATCGGGTTGACCTGCGGCATGCCCAGCGTTGCCACGAACGCCCCGATCAGGCGTCGGCCGGGCAAGTCCACGCCTTCGGAGAACGCACCGCCGAGCACCGCGAAGCCGACGCCGCGCCCGTCGTTGGTGAATCGCTCCAGGAACTCGCGCTGCCCACGCTCGCTCATCCGGCGCGATTGCCGCCATTGCGGCACGCCGGGATGGCGCTGGGCCATCAGATCGGCGACCTGCTCCAGGTACTCATGGCTGCTCTGAAACGCCAGGTAATTGCCAGGCACCTGGTGGAACTGTTCCGCGATCAGGTCCGCGATGGGCGCCAGTGAGCCGGCCCGATCCCGGTAGCGCGTCGAGATGTGCGCGGCGGTGTGCACCTGCAGCTGCGCCGATTGGAAGGGGGATTCGACATCGACCCACAGGTGTTCCTGCGGCAGGCCGAGCAGCTCGGCGTGATAGTCCCTGGGCAGCAGCGTCGCGGAAAAGAGCGTCGCTGTCCTCGCCGCCTCGAGGCGAGGCTTGAGGAATGGCGCCGGCACGACGTTGCGGATGCACAAGGTCGAGCTTCCCGCATGGGCATGCGAGGAGGTAGGCCGCTGCGCGTCGAACAGCGAATGCGGACCGAAGCGTTCCGCCGCGCGGCTCATCGCCAGCGCTTCGAAATGAAAGTCGAGCAGCGCCGGATCCGCGTGGTCGGCGTGCTCGGCAAGATGCTGAGCGATCACGGCATTGCTGCGGTCGAGCGCCGTGAGCAGCGCGACGGGAACGCGCTCGTGAGCGGCATAGGGCTCGGCCTGCGCTCGGTCGATCGCGCGCCATGCGGCCGCGACCTTGCCCAGCGCTTGGTGCAAGCGCGGCGCCGCGGTCGCCAACCCGGGCACGCGCCGCGCCAGCCGAAGCGTCTGGGGGGACAGCGTCGCGCTGAACATCCGGCGGCCCCGCTCGACGAGGTTGTGCGCCTCGTCCACCAGCAGGCCCACGCGCCATTGGCTCGTCTGTGTCAGCCCGTGCAGGAGCCCACCATGGTCGAAGTAGTAGTTGTAGTCGCCCACCACCACGTCCGCCCAGCGCGCCAGCTCCTGGCTCAGGTAGTACGGACACACGCCCTGCGAGAGTGCGGCATGGCGCACCGCGTCTCGGTTCAGCGCGAGCGCAGCCGATGTCTGCTCCTGCAGCGCCTGGGCGCGCGCTGCCGGGACCCGGTCATAGAAGCCCCTGGCCAATGGACAGGAGTCGCCATGGCAGGCGCGGTCGGGATGCTCGCAGCTCTTGTCGCGCGCGACCAGCTCCAGCACGCGCAGCGGCGCGGGCACGTGTGCGAGCGTATCGAGCGCGGCCTGTCGTCCCGAGGTCTTGGCCGTCAGGAAGAACACTCGGTCCAAGTGCTGCGTCGGCATGGCCTTGAGCATCGGGAACAGCGTGCCCATGGTCTTGCCGATGCCCGTCGGGGCCTGCGCCAGCAGGCACCGCCCCCGCGCAGCGGCGCGATACACCGCCTCCGCCAAGGGCCGCTGTCCATTGCGAAAGTCCCCGAAGGGAAAGCGCATCGACTCCAGCGCCGCATCGAGCTGCCGCCGACGCGCCACTTCCGCCGTCGCCCAAACCATGAACCGCTCACAGTGGGACTCGAAATGCAGGCGCAGGTCCTCGGCCATGCAGCGCTCGACGAGCACCGTCTCTTCCTGACTGTCCAGGTCCAGATAGACCAGTGCGAGCTCGGCCGCATCCCAGCCTTCTGAGCTGCAGGCCAGCCAGCCGTAGATCTTGACCTGCGCCCAATGCAGCTGCCGATGCGTGGGCCGCTGGCGGTCGAGGGAGCCACGAAAAGTCTTGATCTCCTCGACGCGGCGGCGCGCCGCGTCGATGCCGTCGGCCCGGCCGCGCACGACGAGCTCGCCATGCCGCCCTTGCAGCGCCACCTCCTCGCGATAACCCGCGCCACGCCGTCCTCGCACCAGCGCATGTCCGGCCACGCCTTCCTCCGCGGAGGGCGAGGGTGTGAATCGCAGGTCCAGATCGCCCTGCTTGGCGGTGAACTCGCACAGCTCGCGCACCGCGACGGTGTAAAGGGGTGAGCCGTTCATGGAAAGGGCTGCGGGGCGAGGGGCGAAACGTTCGCGTCGGTTCGTGCGTGAACGGCTGAGGCAGATCGGCGTAATTTTACTGTATATATGTACAGTTCATTGCTGCGATTGCGATTGGTCGCCGAGCAGGGATCGATCACGGGCGGGCTGTATGACCTGGGCTTGTTGAGGCCTTAGGCGCTCGGCGTCAAGCGTTGAGCGCCGATGGCGTCGATGGCGTCTCTCAGCCGCTCGCACGCCCTCGCGATCTGCGGGATCGGGGCAGTCGCCACGCTGAGCATCAACCCGGGCTGCGCCAGCTCGGGCCGCTGATACCAGACCGACAGCGGCGCCGGCGCGATGCCGAAGGGAAACAGCGCGCGCGCGAGCGACAGGTCGGAGGCGGCGGCGGGAGTTCTCACGAGGACGGCCAATGCCGCGGCGTGCGTCTTGAGTCCCAACCGGCGCAGGTGCGCGATGAGGTGCTCGCGCTGCGCGAGGTAGAGCCGCTTGGTGCGGCGCAGGTGGCGCAGGTAGTGGCCGTCGCGCATGAAGGCGGCGATCGCGAGCTGCGTCGCGGGACCGGGTGGAGGCGCCAGGCAGGCGGCGACTTCCGCCAGCTTCGGCAGCACCGCGGTCGGCGCGACGATGAAGCCCAGGCGCAATCGCGGATCGATGGTCTTGCTGAAGGAGCCGATGTGAAGGACGCGGCCGCGCGTGTCCAGTGAGGCCAGCGCGGGCGCGGCGCGGCCCTGCAGCTGGAGCTCGCTGAGGTAGTCGTCCTCGATGATCCAGGCGCCGGAGTCCGCGGCCCAAGCGAGCAGCTGGAGCCGGCGGCGGAGGGACATCGTCACGCCCAGCGGGGCTTGCTGTCCGGGTGTGACCACGGCGAGCGCGGCGTCGGGGGCGAGGCGCAGGGCCTCGTCGACGGTGAGGCCTTCTTCGTCCACGGGGATCGGCACGGTCTCCAGCCGGGCGAGGCTCAGCGCTTGTCGCGTGAAGAAGAACCCCGGTTCCTCCATCCAGGCGCGTCGGCCTTCGATGCCGAGGGCTCGAAGCACGATGCCGAGTCCGGCCGCGTAGCCGGCGGTGATCAGGATCTGGTCAGGGGAACACACGATGCCGCGTGAGACCGCCAGGTAGCCGGCGATCTCGCGGCGCAGGGCGAGCTCGCCGCGAGGGTCGGGGTACAGCGGTGAGCCGGTGGTTTCCGCGAAGAGGGAGCGTGCGCGTAGGCGCGTCATCAGCTTGGAGGGCAGGCTCTCCCGAGAGGGGATGCCGGGTTGGAACAGGCCTGGGCCGCAGGTGAGCTCGCGGTAGAGGGTGATGAAGGGACCGGGGTCGACGGGGGGCGGTGGGTGGACGGGTTTCCCGCTGGGCGTCGTCGGGCGGACGGCGACGCGGGTGCCCGCCGAGCGGGAGGCTTCGATCAGTTGGTCTGCGGCGAGCTTCTCGTAGGCGATGCGGACCGTGCCGCGGGATACGCCGAGCTGGGAGGAGAGGTCGATCCATGATGGGAGGCGCATGCCGGCGGTGAGGACGTCGCGCTCGATCGCGGTCGCGATGCCCCGGTGGATCTGGTCGGTCAGAGGGACCGGCGAGCTCTTGTCCAGGTGCAGGGCGATGGGCGGTGGCATCGTGGTACAGCAAGGATTGCGGTTTCTGGTGCTTTCGATTGGACCACGGTGAGGGAAGAATTGGCCTCAGAGCGACGAGAAGACCCTCTCCCCTACCCTCTCCCGCAAGCGGGAGAGGGGGTAACTCCAGCAGCGACACGCTCTTGCTTGCGGGAGATGGGCAAGGTCAGCGGCGATATCTGGTCATCGGTTGATCGGCCAATCATTCAATTCCTAGGAGCTCTTCATGACTCAACGACTCGATTACATGCAAGCCTCGCCTGCTGGCGTCAAAGCGCTTGGTGGTGTTTACGGCTATGTCTCGCAGTGCGGGCTAGCCCCGGCATTGGTCGAGCTGGTCTTCCTGCGCATCTCGCAGATCAACAACTGCGCGTACTGCCTGGACATGCACACGCGCGATCTGCTCAAGAAGGGCGTGCCCGTCGAGAAGCTCGCGCTGGTGCAGGCGTGGGAGGAAGCGGGTGTGCTCTTCGATGCACGCGAGCGTGCGGCGTTGGCGTGGGCGGAATCGGTGACGCGTGTCGCGGCGACGGGCGTTCCGGATGAAGACTTCGCGGCGGCGCGAGCGGTCTTCGATGAAAAGGAGCTGGCGGATTTGACGATCGCGATCGGGCTGATGAACGCCTACAACCGGTTGGCCATCAGCTTCCGCGCGGTGCCGCACGCGGTGGCTGTCGCGGCGCGCTGAGGCGAGGCGGCGCATCGAGTCGACGGAAGCGGTCGATGCGGGCGAAGTCCCCCCGGAGGGGGCGAGCGTCGGAAGCGCCGGGCATTGCCGGTTGAGCAGTGGGCGAGTCGAGCGGACGCGAGCGAGCGTGTAGAGAGAGGCTGGCCAGTCAGCAACAGAGTGGCGTGGTTGAAGGGCATCGTCGGAGGAGTCTCGGAGCGGAGTGACGAGCGACGAGTGCCAGGCAGCGGGTGTATATGAATGTCGGCCAAGCCGTTTTGGTTCCTTTGTCGGCTGACAAAGGGACTCGCCGGCCGGGGCGAGACCCGGCGGGCTCTCACGCGGTGAGGGGGACAGAAGATCAGCGATCCATCCTGACCTTCCCAGTCTCCCCGAGATCGGCGGGCGGTTTTCCGGTGACGGCGGACTTGGCCATGGCATAGAGCTGCATCAGCTTGGACGCTTTCACGTCCCAATAGCTGGCATGGCTGATCCGCACCTGGACGAGCGCCAGATCAGGATCGTCGACCCCTTGCGGGAACCACGCTTGCGCCGCCTTGCTCCAGAGCTCTTTGCGCTTGGCCCGATCCTCGCTGAGCGTGGCGGTCCCGGACACCGACACGTAGGTATCGTCGTCCCGATTCGCAAACGCCACATTGACCTGCGGCGAGGCCACCACGTCCTCGAAGGGGTCGCCGCTGCGCGACATGAAGAACCACAGCGATTCATCCTCATGAAGGTCTTGGTTCTGCAAGGTCATGGGTCGTGAATGCAGATGTCCATTGCTGTGTTGCGTGGTGAACAGCCCGATGCGGATGTCTTTGATGAGGCTCCAGAGTTTGGCGCGTCGTTCGGCGTCGGTGGCGGCGTGGTCGGTCATGGGGAACTCCTGGGTTGATGGCGAGGCTTCAGCAAGGGGCGCTCCCGCGTTCCCGCTCCGGGGCGCCTCCCGTGCCAATGATCCTCAAGCAACCGACGTTGCAGATGCTCGATGCCTCACTTGTCGCGAGAACGGCGAAACCCGCTTCCGGATCGCAGCCCCGTCATCTCGCCTCAGGACATCGACAGCGCCCTGGCAGCGATGAATCCATGGAATGGGCAGCGCCGAAGCGGTCGCCGCAGTCGTCAGCAAATGGCTTACGCGGGGAGCCGGCAATCGCGACTTCCAGGCAAGGCCCTCCCCTGCAAAACTCCGCTGCGAGAGCACCCGGCGGTCATGCCAAACCCGGGCGCCTCGCTCAGATTTCGGATCACGACTTCCGGCGTTTCGCGGCGCCTCGCGCTCCATGTCAGTTCTCGCCGAGCCCTCTGTCCCCTCACACGCCCCGGGCAATCTCACGCTGCACACAGCTTTCCAACCGGTCTTCTCCCTTACCCACGGACGACTGGTCGGACATGAGGCCCTGTTGCGCGCCCAAGACGTGCATGGCCGCCCGGTCCCGCCCAATGAGCTCTTCGCCTCGATCAGCGCTCCCGCAGCCTTGGCTGCATTGGATGCGCGCGCGGTCCGCCAGCATTTGGATGCCTACGTCACCGCGGGCAAGCGGGACGCCGTGGAGTGGCTGTTGATCAATCTCCACCCGATGACGCTGCTGCCGGACACCGGCGCGCTGGAGGACATCCTGCTCGCGATCGCGCACAGCGGCATCCGTCCCTCGCGCATCGTGGTCGAAGTGCTCGAGTCTCCGCTGTTCGCGGAGGACCGCGTCTACCCGGCCTTGGAGCGGCTGCGCGACCTGGGGTGCCTCATCGCGCTGGACGATTTCGGCGCGGGCCACTCCAACTTCGAGCGCATCTTCAATCTTCGTCCGCATCTGGTGAAGCTGGACCGTCGCGTGCTGCTGCGCGCCAAGTGCGACGCGAAGGCCAGGCGCATCCTGCAACGCATGGTGTCCCTGATACAGGAATGCGGCTCCTTGGTTCTGGTCGAGGGCGTCGAGACCCTAGCCGGCGCTCACGTGGCGCTCACTTGTGACGTGGACTTCGTCCAGGGGTACTACTTTGGCCGGCCGGCCGCCGAAGTTGTCCAGGTCGACGACGACCACCCGCCGATGCAGCAGGCCTGGGAGAGTTTCGACGAAGGACAGTCGCGCGCCGACGACCGCTGGCGCGAATCCATGGGCACGCATTGCGACGACCTGAAGGTGGCGAGCATCCAGCTCGCGGCGGGCGCATCGATGCAGACCGCTTGCGCCAGCTTCCTCGCCGCCGAGTCGGCCACCATGTGCTACCTGCTCGACGACCGGGGGCGCCAGGTCGGCGACATCGCATTTCGGGACGAGGGCCTGCGCCGGCGGCTGGCCGGCACCGAGCAGTTCGAGCCGTTGCGCGACTGCGCCGGCGCCCGCTGGTCGAGGCGCCAGTACTTTCGCCGCGCTGTCTCCTTCCCGGGGGCGGTTCAGCTCACGCGCCCCTACCTCACACTACAAGGCGGCTGGATGTGCCTGACCGCCTCCATCGCCTTCGAGATCCAGGATCGCCCCGTGATCCTGTGCGGCGATCTGCGCATCCATACGGCGGAGACCGCATGATCGCCCCGCCCTATCCGCAAGACGAGGCGCTGCGCTTGAACGTGCTGCGCCGATACAACCTGCTGTCGTGGGCGCACGACCCCTTCTTGGACGCCCTGGCCACCACTGTGGCGAGATCCTTCCGTGTGCCAATGGCCGCGGTGACGTTCATCGATGCAGAGAGCCAGTTCTTCAAGGCGCAGGTCGGCCTGCCCGTTCGCGCTACCCCACGAAGCTGCTCCTTCTGCGCCCACACCTTGTGGTGGCCAATGCCGCTGGTGGTTCTGGATGCATGGCAGGACGAGCGATTCAGCGACAACCCCCTGGTATCCGGAGCCCCCTCCATTCGCTTCTATGCGGGCATGCCAATCCATCTGAACGGCGTCTGTCTGGGCACGCTGTGCGTGCTCGACCATCGCCCATGGAGCGCTTTCGAAGACAACGAGCTGCGCTTTCTGCGTGGCGCGTCAATGGCGGTGGAGGAACGCCTGATTCAGCTGGCCCGAACGTCGGGCATGTCGCCGCCGCCATTCACTGCGTCCAATGGGTGAGCCACTCGCTTGATCCGTCGGCGAGTGAATCGCCCATTGGTGGCCGAAGCAATCATGCCGAAGCCAGACTACTCCTGCACGGCAACAACGGCCTCTGGCGGCAGTGCAAGACGGACGTCGGCCCCCGCGGCCAACGGCACATGGATGTCGGTGTCAGGACCATACGGGCCGACAAAGCGCAAGGCGTCGACGCCGGCGCGCAGCGCCACTTTCGGTCGGAGCCGATGCACGTGGTATTCGCCGGGGAGGATGGGCATGCGCTGCCCGGTGGCCGTGAAGCCGGCGAGCCGCGCACCAGGCGGCAGTTTGACGCGATAGCACTCCATGGCGCATCTCCACGGGACCAACGGAACCTCCGACTGGCCGCGCGTCAGCCCAACGACACCGCGATGCGCCGTGGCTGCACGTGGGGCTGCTTGGGGATGCGCAGCGTCAGCACACCGTCCTTGATCCCGGCCTCGATCCGCGACGTGTCCAGCTCACGGCTGAGCGTGAAGCTGCGGCGATAGCGAGGCACGTGGACCTCCGCCCACAGGCCGCGCATGCCCTCGGGGCCCTCGACAGCGGTGTCTCCTTCGATCACGAGCGTCTCGCCGTCGAGTCTCACATCCAGCTTCTCGCGGGACACGCCGGGCATGTCGGCCAACAGCGTGATGCCGATGCCATCCTCGATGATCTCCACGGCGGGCGCGGCGGCGGCACGCTCGCCCTGGCCGGCGCGGCTCGTCGGCGACGAAGCGGCCGCGGGCACGCCGGCCGCGTCGTTCCTGGAGACGGTCAGGTTGTTCTGATCAGACATGGCAACTCCTTTGCATCGTTCCTGGGGTCATTGCACGTTGATGCGCTGTGGGCGGGCGGCCTCGCGCAGGCCGACGCTCACGCGCAGCACGCCATCGCGATAACTGGCCTGGACGCTGGTGGTGTCGGCATCGTCCGGCAGCGCGACGGCCCGGCTGAACCGGCCATGCCAGCGTTCCGCCGCGTAGACCTGCACGCCTTGCCCGGCTTGGCGCTCCGTGGGCCGGCGCTCGCCCGAGAGGCGCAGCACGCCGCGCTCGACGGTCACGTCAATGCCCTGGGCATCCAGGCCGGGCGCGAAGGCATAGACCTCGATGGAACGCTCGGTCCGTCCGACGTTGATCGGCGGGAAGCTGCCGGCCGCCGCGGCGCGGATGCCATCCGGCGCGCCGCCCGGCGTCAGGGAACGCGACAGCGCCTGCTGCAACTGCGAGAGCTGCTCCAGCAGCGCTTGAGGTCGATACAGGGTGTTGTCGAACATGAAACCTCTCCTTTCCGTGGTCGATGAAACAGGACGACGCCGGAGCGCTTCCGTCGTCGGGATGAATCGTCAGGACATGCGCGGGCCCGCACGCTGCGTTGCAGCGCGCGCGGGGCGATCAGCGTGGCTGGTCGCGGCCCGGGGACGGCTTGGGCCGGGCGCCGGGATCGCGGGCGAAACAAGGGCTCGATGAGCGCTTGAATCGCCGCAGCGTCTCGCGGGCGAGCAGGTAGGCCTGAAGCTGCGACGGGGTCATCGGAAGCCGAGCCTGGCGCGGTGCGCGCTCCTCGCGAGCGCGGTGGGAAGGGTCTTGATGCGTGGCCATGATCCAGTTCCTCATCCGAATCGATTGGTGGCGAATCGACTCGGATTTAGGAGCTCGCTGGAGCGAGTTCAAGGCCCTCAAGGATTGGTAGAAACCCTTATGCTCAACCCGCAGGGTCAAGGGTCTCCGCGGCCTCCCGACATCCCGTACACCTGACCGGTCGCGTAACTGGACTCCTGCGAGGCGAGGAGCACGTACACGGCGGCGAGCTCTGCCGGCTGCCCGGCTCGTCCCATCGGCGTGTCGGCGCCGAACTTCTGAAGCTTCTCCTGCGTCTGTCCGCCGCAAACCTGCAGCGGTGTCCAGAACGGGCCCGGAGCGACCGCGTTGACGCGAATGCCGCGCGCGGCGAGCTGCTTCGCCAGCCCTTTCGTGAAGATCAGGATCGCTCCCTTGGTCGATGCGTAATCCAGCAGGTTCTCGCCCGGGTCGTACGAGTTCACCGAGGCAGTGTTGATGATGGCGCTCCCGGCCGCCAGGTGCGGGATCGCCGCCTTGCTCAGCCAGAACGGCGCATAGATGTTGGTCTTGAACGTCCAGTCGAACGCCTCGGTGGAGATATCGAGGATCGAGTCGTGACTCTGCTGCCGCGCGGCGTTGTTGACGAGGACATCCAGCCCTCCCAGCTCGCGCACGGCCGTTTCAACGAGCTGCTGGCAGAAGGCCTCGTCGCGAAGGTCGCCCGGTATCGCCACCGCCTTGCGACCGGCCTTGCGGATCAACTCGATCACCTCGCTCGCGTCGGGCTCCTCGGCGGGAAGGTAGTTGATGGCGACATCCGCCCCTTCGCGAGCGAAAGCGATGGCCGCGGCTCGTCCGATGCCGCTGTCTCCCCCGGTGATCAATGCTCGCCGCCCGCGAAGCCGGTCATGCCCCACGTAGGACGTCTCACCGTGGTCGGGGCGTGGGGTCATGTCCCGCGCCAGACCCGGCCACGGTTGTGATTGCTTCGGAAAGGCGATGTGATTGCTGGATGCCATGTTGAAACTCCTTGCGCCACCGTCGGCTGCGATGCTGCGCGGCAACACCGATGCCCGCTGATGCCGCTCGATCACCGGCACGGGGCTTGCCCGACGGGATGGGCAGCCGGTGTCGGCCGCCATGGCGGGCAAGCAGGCGGCGGCTCCGCCAGCTCGCGATTGGGAATGCGCCTTGCCGCCCGAACGGCTTTCGACCTCCACTTCCCTCTCCATCGCGGATGTTCGACCTTCAAGTCAATGCCTGGGAACTGCTGGCGCGAGCCGCGCTCATCTATATCGCGCTCTTCATCATGGTCCGCGTCTCCGGCAAACGGACCGTCGGCCAGTTCACGCCGTTCGACCTCCTCGTGGTCATGCTGCTGAGCGAGGCCGTCAGCAACGGACTCAGCGGCGGGGACGACTCGGTCGTCGGCGCGTGGATCCTGGCCGCGGCGCTGATCGCCATGAACGGCCTGCTGGGCTTCGTCAGCTCGCGCAGCAAGCGCCTGGAGCGGCTGCTCGAAGGCTGCCCGGTGCTGGTCGGCCGAGACGGCCGGTGGTTCCCCGAGGTGCTGAGTCGACACCGCCTGAGCCCCGCCGATGCGCAGAAGGCACTGCGCGAAGCCGATTGCGCGCTGCGGGACCTCAAGCTCGCCATCCTCGAGACCGACGGCAGCATCAGCATCGTCAAGAAGTAGCGTGTCGTTTCGCCGCGCGGTGATCGCGATTCGACGGCGTGATGCGCGCCTTCAGGTGCTCCCTCATCCATTGCAACGCAAGTTCCTTTTGCTGCGCGGACTCCGCCGCGGTGCAGTCGCTCGGCACCCACACCCGATGGCCACGCACGTAGGCGTCCATGGCCGTGCTCTGCACGCAGTAGTCCGCGGCCAGTCCGGTGATGACCAGTTGCCGCGCCCCCAGCTCGTCGAGCAGCAAAGCAAGAGGCGTCTGATAGAACCCCGAATGTCGCGGCTTGAGCACGAACAGGTCGCCGTCCTTGGGCGCCAGCAGGCGCGCCAGCTCAGCCGCCGCGCCGCCTGATCGGCGGCACTCCCGGATCAGGACCGACACGTCGGAGCACCACTCCCCGAAGTTGTCGTTGACATAGACCGCGGTCCACCCGTCGCCGCGACAGCGTTGCTTGAACGCCGCCGTCGCGCGGGCGGCCTCGACGGCCTGGGGCGCGATCGCCTCCGCGCCTTCGAAGCGCAAGGGATTGATGAAGTCGACGAGCAGCAGCACCCGGCGGGACCTGGAGAGCGTGGACGCGCGAACGCGCGCGCCGCGTGAAGGTGTCATGGCGATCGTCCGAAGTGTCGATGCGAGCGAGTGCGCTCACACCCGGGGCGGGTCGGTCTCCCGATCGAAGTGGCGAGGCCCGCCCAGGTCCGCGATCAGGGCGCGCACCCCCTCCTCCGCCGTCGTCGCCAAGTGGATCCCCGGCGCCGGCACCGGAGACAAGGCCGGACCGAGTCCGGCCGCCTCCAGAAGCCGCACGCCCTGCCCCAGCGCCAGGATGGGCTTGCAGTGGCGGAACTGGTCGCGGATGAACTCGAAGACGTGGGCGTCACGATGCAGTGCGTCGATCGCCTCGTCGCCGTCGGGCAGCGCCAGCGCGTCGAAGAGGAAGCCCGGCTCGTTTTCCAGCGATACGTCGGCCTGGATTGCCACGCCGTCCGAGGTCGCCACGGGACCGATGCGTGTCGCGGCGTAGCGCGGCACCGCGCCTTGCTCGAACAGCGATGCATGCACGGTGGACACCGTCTGACCGGCCACGCCATCCGCCACCAGGATCACCACCTTGCGCCCCGCGATCGAGCCGTCGCCCGGTCGTGCGGTGAGCGACAAGGCCGGGGACGTCCGGACCTCCGGCTTGGGCGGTTTGCCGATGGCCAGCGGCATCGGCTCGGGCAGCGGCATGTTCAGCCCCTCGGCCACGCGGGCCGCGAGTTCCTCCGACGCGTTGCGGAGAGAGGCCACCATCCGCTCGCGGATCGCCGGCACGGTCACCTTGCTCAGCTCGAAGCGGAAGGCGGCCGCGATGTGCGCCTGCTCCGGCGGGGTCTGGCTCTCGTAGAACAGACGCGCTTGGTTGTAGTGCTCGGCGAAGAGCTCCGGCTTGGCGCGGACCTTGGCCTGATCCTCGCGCGCCTGCAGCCGCGCCGCCACCGAGGTGAAGCCCTGCGCCGCCCCGGCCTGGAACGGGCAGCCCCCGCCCAGGGAGTTGGGCTCATAGGCCACGCGCCCGCGATGAATCGCCTGCCGATGCATGCCGTCACGCTGGTTGTTGTGAACGGGCGCAATGGGCGAGTTGATCGGGATCTCGTGGAAGTTGGGACCGCCCAGCCGGCTGATCTGCGTGTCCACGTAGGAATGAATGCGGCCCGCGAGCAGCGGATCGTTCGAGAAGTCCAGCCCCGGGATGATGTTGGCCGTGCAGAACGCGACCTGCTCGGTCTCCGCGAAGAAGTTGTCCGGGTTGCGGTCCAGCACCAGGCGGCCGACCGGCCGCACCGGCACCAGCTCCTCGGGAACGATCTTGGTCGCGTCCAGGACGTCGAAGCTGAACCTGGCCGCCTCCTCCTCGGTGAAGACCTGCAAGCCCAGCTCGTACTCGGGGAAGGCGCCGCTCTCGATGCGCTCCCACAGGTCGCGGCGGTGGAAGTCCGGATCGGCGCCGGAGATCTTCACCGCCTCGTCCCATACCAGCGAGTGCGTGCCGGCCTTGGGCGACCAGTGGAACTTCACGAAGACCGACTCTCCGGCCTCGTTGACCATCCGGTAGGTGTGGACGCCGAAGCCCTGCATGGTCGCGTACGAGCGAGGGATCGCGCGATCGCTCATGACCCACATCAGCATGTGCGTGGACTCGGGCATCAGCGACACGAAGTCCCAGAAGGTGTCGTGCGCGCTGGCGGCCTGCGGCATGCCGTGATGCGGCTCGGGCTTGACCGCATGGACCAGGTCCGGGAACTTCATCGCGTCCTGGATGAAGAACACGGGCATGTTGTTCCCGACCAGATCCCAATTGCCCTCGTCCGTGTAGAACTTGACGGCAAATCCGCGCACGTCCCGCGCGGTGTCCTTGCTGCCGCGCTCGCCCGCGACGGTGGAGAAGCGCACGAACACTGGCGTGCGCTTGCCCGCCTCGCGGAACGGCGCGGCTTTGGTGAGGGCGGGCAGCGCCTCGTAGGCCTCGAAGTAACCATGCGCCGCCGATCCGCGCGCATGCACGATGCGCTCGGGGATGCGCTCGTGGTCGAAGTGGGTCAGCTTGTCGCGGAGGATGAAGTCCTCCAGCAGCACCGGGCCGCGCGTGCCGGCCTTGAGCGAGTTCTGGTTGTCGGCGATGCGCACGCCCTGGTTGGTCGTCAGCGGCTGCCCCAAGGAGTCGACGCGAACCCGGTCCAGGGACGAGATGGTGGCGTTTCGGCCCTCGGGCGCCTGCGTGCCGGTCTTGTCGTTGGTTTGCGATTCGGAGAGTGTGCTGGCCGTGGGGAGGCGCGAGGGGAAACTCGCGGTCGCGCCGGGGGGCGGGTTCAGGCCGTTGGCGGCGCCGTGCTCGGCCGCCTTGGTCGCGTTGAACGCGAGCGACTGCGCAGCCGACTCGGTCTGCACCGCTTTCTGGAGCGCGGGATCCTCGTCGCCGTCGACAGCCCCTTGAGCGGGCCCGCTGTCGGTGTTGCGCGCGGCGGCCTTGGCGGCGGTGGTCGCGCTCGTGCGTGATGCCTTGGCAGGAGCGGCAGGGGCGGAGGGCTTCTTGGCCATGGGGTCCTCGTTGGTCGATGAAGGGAAGGTCCAGGGGCTGCGTAGCAGGCGACGCTCCCGGGGTCCTCGAAGACCCTCTCCCCTGCCCTCTCCCGCAAGCGGGAGAGGGAGTCGCAAGGCTCGTGGTCCGCCTCTGCGTGCGGAATCCCAGTGGGCATCGGACTTGCCCGTCTTCGTTCCATCGATCGCCCTGTGGCGACTTCTCCGTCGATGCCTGCTGCGCCTGCGCTGTCGACGCCATCTCCCTCACCGAGGAACTCCCATGCTGGCCCTGACTTATCACGGCGCGCACGACGTGCGCGTCGAGACCGTGCCCGACCCGGTGCTCGCGGCGGACGACGACCTGATCCTGCGCGTGACCGCGACCGCGATCTGCGGCTCCGACCTGCACATCTACCGCGGCAAGATCCCCGACATGAAGGACGGGGACATCCTCGGCCACGAGTTCATGGGCGTCGTCGAGGACGTCGGCCCCGGCGTCACCCGTGTACGGCGCGGCGATCGGGTCGTCGTGCCCTTCACCATTTCCTGCGGTGACTGCTTCTTCTGCGGCCGCAAGCTCTTCGCGGCCTGCGAGACCACGAATACCGGCCGCGGCGCGATTCTCAACAAGAAGGACCTTCGGCCCGGCGCGGGCCTGTTCGGCTACAGCCATCTGTACGGCGGCTATCCGGGCGGCCAGGCGCAGTACGTGCGCGTGCCCAAGGCCAATGTCGGACCGCTGGTCATTCCCGACACGGGGCTGGCGGACGAGCAGGTCCTGTTTCTGTCGGACATCCTGCCCACCGGCTACCAGGCGGCGCTCAACGCGCAGGTGACGGCCGGTTCGACGATCGCGATCTTCGGCGCCGGACCGGTCGGATTGATGGCCGCGGCCAGCGCCCGTCTGCTGGGCGCCGAGCGCATCTTCATGGTCGACCATCACCCGTATCGCCTGGCCTTCGCCCAGCAGGCCTACGGCGTGCTGCCGATCGACTTCGACCGCGTCGACGATCCGGCGCAGTTCATCATCGAGCAGACCGACCACCGCGGCGTGGATGCCTCGATCGATGCCGTGGGTTTCGAGGCCAAGGGCAGCACGGTGGAGACCGTGCTGGCGACGCTGAAGCTGGAGGGCTCGGCCGGCACCTCGCTGCGTTGGGCGATCGCCGCCACGCGGCGTGGCGGGGTGGTCAGCGTGCCCGGCGTGTACGCGGGCTTCATCCACGGCTTCCTGTTCGGCGACGCCTTCGAGAAGGGCCTGAGCTTCGCCAGCGGCCAGACGCATGCGCAGCGCTTCATGCCCGAGCTGCTCGAGCAGATCGCGCTGGGCCGGCTCAAGCCGGAAACCATCATTTCGCACCGCCTGCCGCTGACCGAGGCGGCGCGCGGCTATGAGGTCTTCAACAAGAAGGAGGAGGATTGCCGCAAGGTCGTCCTCACGACGTCATGACCACCCACACTGCTCAACGGCTCGCCATCGTCACCGGTGCGTCCAGCGGCATCGGCCGCGAGCTCGCGCTCGAAGCCGCCCGCCATGGCTACGACCTGCTGCTGGCCGCCGATCGGCCGCTCGACGACACGGCCGAGGCGGCCCGCGCGCTGGACGCACAGGTCGAAACAGTCCAGGTCGACCTCGCCACGGCGCAGGGCGTCGATCAGCTGGAGGCCGCCATCGCCGGCCGCGGCGTCGCCGCGCTGCTCGCCAACGCGGGCCACGGCCTGGGACATGCGTTTCTCGATCAGGACTTCGGCGCGGTCCGTCACGTCATCGATACCAACATTACCGGGACGCTGGACCTGATCCAGCGCGTGGGTCGCGACATGAGGGCGCGTCGCGGCGGGAAGATCCTGATCACCGGCTCCATCGCCGGGTTGATGCCGGGGAGCTTCCAGGCGGTCTACAACGGGAGCAAGGCGTTCATCGACTCCTTCGCGTATGCGCTGCGCAATGAGCTCAAGGACACGGAGATCACGGTCACCGTGCTGATGCCGGGGCCGACGGACACGGAGTTCTTCGAGCGCGCGGAGCTGACGGACACCAAGGTCGGCGCGGGGGAGAAGCAGCCGCCGGAGGAAGTGGCCAAGACCGGCTTCGAGGCGATGGTCGACGGCGAGAGCGCGGTGGTCGCGGGATGGAAGAACAAGGTCCAGGCGCTGCTCGCGAACGTCACGCCGGCGGAGGTGCTGGCGGAGCAGCATCGCAAGACCGCCGAACCCGGGAGCGCGTGAGGCTTGCGCGCACCGCCTTCCTGCGCCCTCGCCCGCTTGCGGGAGCGGGCGGGGGAGAGGGTCTTCGAGCTGATCGCAGTCCTCGCAGGTACATGCCTTGCTGCTTGGACCCATCGCGCGTCCGTTCCGACCGACGCCCCGTCATTCCTCCGATCCGGGACACCCCATGAGCAGCCGCTTCGTCACTGACTCCCTCGCCCGGGCCGCGATCGACGCGATCGCCCCGTCGATCCTCACGCAACTCGCCGCGCCCGAAGTCAGCGGACTCGGCGTACTTCACCTCGTGGTGCTCGACCCCGCCGTCGCCTGGGGCGACGGCGTCCCGCAGCCGCGCATCCTGCATGAGCAATCGATCGGCGATCGCGCCAAGTGGGACGTCGACTACGCCGACTACGCCCGCCGCAAAGCCTGGCTGTCCTGGCGCCACCGCATGGACAGCCGCCGCCTGCAGTTGCTCGAGCCGCATCGCCTCGTCGGCGACGACGCGCTGCTCTGGGGTGGCGTTCACCTGGACGGTCTGGTCGTCGCCGCCAGCGGCGCCTTCCCGATCTGGGACGAGTGCTTCTCGCTGATGACCGCCGCGCAGATCCGCGCGCGCGTCTGGGAGGCCGCAGACCGGGCGTCCCGCTGAGCGGGGCATCGCCCCGCCGCCGCACGTCGCGCCGTCCTGCCCCCCTCCCTACCCTCCCCGTTCCACTCGGACGCTCAAGCCCGTGGCCACCGCGTCCGCCCCCTTTCACCGCCCTCTCACCGCTCATCCTCCTGGAGTTCACCCATGATCCACACCCCCATCGCCGCAGACTCGGCCGACCAGCCTACCCAGCCGGGTTCCTTCGCTGAATCGGCGGACACGCCCTCGCTGCAAGGTCAGGTCGCGCTGATCACCGGCGGCAGCCGCGGACTGGGCGCCGCTATCGCGCAGGTGCTGGGCGAAGCGGGCATGCGGGTCGTGCTGGCCGACATCGACCTGGAACGCGCCAAGGACCGCGCCGCCATCCTGGGCGAACTCGACATCCAGGCCGTACCGGTGTCGCTGGACGTCTCCGACCCGCGACAGTGCCAGGAAGTCGTCGCCGCGGTGGCGCGCGACTTCGGCCGGCTGGACGTGCTGATCAACAACGCCGCCGTCGACGTCACCGCGCCGCTGAGCGAGCTGGCCGTCGAGGATTGGCAGCGCGTGCTGGCCACCAACCTGTCGGGGCCGCTGCTGATGGCCAAGTTCGCCTCGGCGCGGATGCTGGACCAGCCCGGCGGCGGCCACATCGTCAACATCGCCTCCACCGCCTCCAAGCGCGCCTGGCCCAACGCCAGCGCCTATCACGCGACCAAATGGGGTCTGCTGGGTCTGTCCCACGCGCTGCATGCCGAACTGCGGGAACGCAAGGTCCGTGTCTCCGCCGTGGTGGCGGGCGGCATGAAGACGCCCTTCCTGCTCGACCGCTTCCCCGGCATCGACGAGACCAAGCTGCAGGAGCCGATCAACGTCGCGCGCGCGGTGCGCTGGGTCCTGCAGCAGCCCGAGGGCACCGTGGTGCCGGAAGTGACCGTCTTGCCGACACAGGAGACCTCGTGGCCTTGAGCGCAGCGCCGCCGCCGCAGTCCCCGCAACGCCCATGACCACGCCGCTCGACCCCATCAGCATGCTGCCGGTTCAGGACCTGGACCTGACGGCCGCGCCGGAGGAGCGCGCCCGCCCGCATCCCCTTCGGCCCTGCCTGTTCATCGACAAGGACGGCACGCTGATCGAGAACGTGCCCTACAACGTCGACCCGTCGCTGCTGCGCTTCATGCCCGGCGCCGGCGCGGCGCTGGCCCGGCTGCGGGACGCAGGACTGGCGCTGGTCATCGTGACGAATCAGAGCGGCATCGCGCGGGGCTACTTCAGCCGCGCCCAGTTCGCGCACTTGCAGGAAGCCTTGCTGCAAGGACTGCGCGAGCAGGCCGGGGTCGAGATCGACGATGTCATGCTGTGCCCGCACGAACCCGACGCCCACGGACGTCCGGCTTGCCTGTGCCGCAAGCCGGCGCCCGGAATGCTGATCGGCGCGGCGCGGCGCCACGGACTGGACCTGACGCGCTCCTGGATGGTCGGCGACACGCTGGACGACGTCGAGGCCGGTCAGCGCGCCGGGGCGCGAGGCTTGCTCTTTGACAGCGGCGGCGAGACCGTGTGGCGGCGATCTCCGCTGCGCGAGCCGCACGCCACCTTCACCGACTGGGACGCGTTGGCCGCCCACGTGCTGCGCGAGCTCTCGGCCCAGACGCCCACCGCGCGGACCTGACGGCACATGGCCCGGGGACCACGTCAAGGAATCGCCAAGGAATCACCAAGGAAACGCCATGATCGACAAATGGGACAGCGCACTGAAGTTCCTTCCGCCGGATCGGCTCAAGGAAATGGCGCCGCGGTTGGCACGGCCGCTGGTGTTCACCAACGGCGTGTTCGACATCCTCCATGCCGGCCACGTGGCCTACCTGGAGGCGGCGAGCGCGCAAGGCAGCTGCCTGATCGTCGCGCTCAACAGCGACGAGTCGGCGCGCGGGCTGGGCAAGCCGGGCGATCGGCCGTTCAACACGCTCAAGGACCGTGCGCGCGTGGTCGGCGCGCTGGGCTGCGTGTCCTGGGTCACCTGCTTTGACGAGCCGACGCCCGAGGCGCTGCTCGCCGCGCTGCGGCCTGACGTCTACGTCAAGGGCGGCGACTACCGCGTCGAGGATCTGCCGGAGACGCCGCTCGTGCGCGCTTGGGGGGGACGCGTGTCCGTCGGCCCCTTCCTGGAAGGGCGATCGAGTACCCAGCTCATCGAGCACCTGCGCGCGGGGGCGCCATGAACGCGGCCGGCGGTGCGTGGTCGTTGGGGCCGGGCGCGGTGACGGGCGCGGTGACGGGCTCCGGAACCCGCGTCGGTCCCGGGCAGAACGCCGACGCGGACCTGATGCCGGAATCGGCGCCGCCGGCCGTGCTGATCGTCGGCGACTGCATGCTCGATGTGTACCTCGAAGGCGCGGTGCACCGCATCTCCCCGGAGGCACCGGTGCCCATCCTGCGGCTGCGCACGCAATCGCAGCGGGCGGGAGGCGCCGCCAACGTCGCGCTCAACCTGGCACGGCTGCGCTGCCCGTGCACGCTCAGCGGCCTGGTCGGCACGGACACCGCCGGGGCGTGCCTCATCGCGCTGCTGGACCAGCCGGGCATCACGCAGCGCTTCGTCCGCAGCCCGGCGATCGACACCACGCAAAAGATCCGCATGGTCAGCCAGCGGCAGCAGCTGCTGCGCATGGACGTGGAGTCCGAGCCCCCACGCGACTGCGTCGCCGAGTTGAACGCGGTGGCGGGCGAGCTCAGCGCCCGGCATCGTTGGGTGCTGCTCTCCGACTACGCCAAGGGCGCGTTGCGCGACGTTCAGCCCTTGCTGGCCGCGTGCCGCGCGCAGGGCTGCCGCGTGCTGGTCGACCCCAAGCGCAACGACCTGGAGGCCTACCGCGGTGCATGGCTGCTCAAGCCCAATCTGGCGGAGCTGCGCGAGGCGGTCGGCGACTGGCGTGACGAGGACGAGCTCTGCGAACGGCTGGCCGCGCTGCAGGCCCGACTGGACATCGACCATGTGCTGCTGACGCGGGGCGAGGAGGGCATGAGCCTGTACTCGCGCGAGGGAGGCTGTCTGCACATGCCGACGCAGGCCCGCGAGGTCTACGACGTGAGCGGCGCCGGCGACACCGTCCTGGCCACGCTGACCTGTTTCCTGGCACGCGGCGCGTCGCTGGAGGATGCGGTCCACGCGGCCAATCGCGCCGCCGGCCTGGTCGTGGGCAAGTTCGGTACTGCGTCCGTCACCCTTGAGGAACTGGGAGTCTCCGCATGAGCGCCCTGCCCCTTCACCTGCCCGCGCGCGGGCCGATCGACGCCTTCGACGAAGGCCTTCGCGAGCATCGCGCGCTCTTCGACCGTCTGGAGACCCTGCGAGCCGACATCGCGCGCGTCGCCGCGCTGATGGCCGACACGCTGCGGGCGAGCCGCAAGCTGATGCTGATGGGCAACGGCGGATCGGCCGCCGACTGCCAGCACCTGGCCGCGGAGTTCACCGGTCGCTTCAAGCTCGAGCGGCGCCCGCTGGCTGCACTGGCGCTGACCACGGACACCTCCGCGCTGACCTGCATCGGCAACGATTACGGCTTCGAGCAGGTCTTCGCTCGGCAGGTCGTGGGACTGGGCGTCCCGGGTGATTGCGTGGTCGGCATTTCGACCTCGGGCCATTCGCCCAATGTGCTGCGCGCCCTGGAGCAAGCGAAGCGGCTGGGCATGAGCACCGTCGGGCTCAGCGGCCGGGACGGCGGCGCCATGCGCGCGCTGTGCGACCTGTGCCTGGTCGTGCCGCACACGGACACGGCCCGCATCCAGGAGGCGCACATCTTCATCGGCCACACCTGGTGCGCGATGGTCGAGCAGGCGCTCGCCGAGCAGCCGTGAAAACGGTCGGCTCGCCCTTTCGCTCCTTCTGGATGGGCGGCTACGAGGGCGCGGACCACGTCAACGGCGGCGGACAGGCGCTGGACATGGTGCGGGCCACCGGTCATGACCGCTTTCTCGAGGCGGACTACGCGGCCGTCCGGCGTCTCGGCCTGCGCTGCGTGCGCGAGAGCGTGGGCTGGCGTCTGACCGAGGTCGGACCCGCCGAGTGGGACTTCGAGCGCGCCAAGCGCATGGCCCGGGCCGCACGCCGGCAGGGCCTGCAGGTGCTGTGGACGCTGATGCACTATGGGGTCCCGCCGGATCTGACGCTGCTCGACGACGCGCTGGTGCCGCGTTTCGCGCGGTTCGCGGCGCAAGCCGCGCGAGCGCTGTTGCCGTTGTGCCCGGGGCCGAGGGTCTACACGCCGATCAACGAGATCAGCTTCCTGTCCTGGGCCGCCTCGTCGACGAACGCGATGGGGCCTGCGGGCGCACATGTCGGGGATGCCGGGGCCGAGGATTCGAGGGTGAGCGGGTTCGAGGTCAAGCGGCGCCTCGTGCGGGCCGCGTTGGCGGGCATGGCGGCGATCCGGGAAGTGGACCCCGAAGCGCGCTTCCTGCATGTGGAGCCGGTGGTACATGTCGCGCCGGGCGACGACGGCGAGGAGACGCGGGCGCTCGCGCAGCGGATCGCGTCGTTCCAATGGCAAGCGTTCGACATGCTGGCGGGGAGGATGGAGCCGGGCCTTGGCGGCGGTGAGGACGCGCTGGACTGGATCGGGTTGAACCACTATCACAGCAGCCAGTGGGAGGTGCCGAGCGAGAAGCGATTGGCATGGCACCTCGGGGATCCGAGGCGGATGCCGCTGTCGGAGCTGTTGCGGCAAGTGTGGGAGCGGTATGGGAAGCCGCTGATCGTCGCGGAGACGGGGCACATCGGGCGCGGGCGCGCGGATTGGTTGCTCGACGTCGCCAGTGAGGCACGGCGGGCGATCGACAGGGGCGTGCCGCTCGCGGGGGTGTGTCTGTATCCGATGCTGGATCGGCCGGATTGGCATGAGCCGCAGCGCTGGCATCGCAGCGGCTTGTGGCATGTGGTGCGGCAGGGCGGCACGGCGGTCGGGCGGCGGCGGGTGGGGGCGTATGAGCGGGCGGTGAAGGGGGTAGTGGGGTAGCCCGAAGACCCTCTCCCCTGCCCTCTCCCGCAAGCGGGAGAGGGAGCGCACTGCGGCGACTCGCGCGGGCGGAGTGGGAGCGCGCCGCGGACCTCTCGCGTATCAAGCCACCGTCACGCTTCGCGCGCCAAGCACGTCGCGGAAATGATCGATGGTGCGTTGAAGGCCGTCCTCCAGCGACACCTCGGGCCGCCAATCCAGCAGTTCTCCCGCGCGCGTGATGTCCGGGCATCGCCGGCGCGGGTCGTCCTGCGGCAGCGGGCGGTGGACCACGCGCGACCGGCTGCCGGTCATCGCCAGGATCCGCTTGGCCAGGTCGAGCATCGTGTGCTCGCCCGGATTGCCGATGTTGACCGGACCGACATGCTCGCCGTCCATCAGGCGCATCAGCCCGCGCACCGTGTCGTCGACATAGCAGAAGCTGCGCGTCTGCCGGCCGTCCCCATAGACCGTCAGGTCCTCGCCCTGCAGCGCCTGCACGATGAAGTTGCTCACCACCCGGCCGTCACCGGGCCTGAGCCTGGGACCGTAGGTGTTGAAGATCCGCGCGATGCGGACATCGAGGCCGCGCTCCTGCCGGTAGGCCATGAGCATCGCCTCGCCGCAGCGCTTGCCCTCGTCGTAGCAGGATCGCGCGCCATTGGGGTTGACGTGACCCCAGTAGTCCTCATGCTGCGGATGGCACTGGGCGTCTCCGTAGACCTCGCTGGTCGAGGTCTGCAGCAGCCGGGCGCCGGTCCGCTGCGCCATCTCCGCCAATCGCCACACGCCGAGCACGCTGCTGAGCACCGTGTCCACCGGCGCCTGCTGGTAATGCGCGGGACTCGCCGGACACGCCAGATTGAAGATCCGCGTCGCCCGCTCCATCGCGGGCGTGACCTCCAGGCAGACGTCGCGCCGCTGGAAAGTGAAGCCCTTGTGACCGAGCAGCCGATCCAGGTGGCCGACGTCGCCGGTGCTCAGGTTGTCGATGGCCATCACGCGATGACCCTGCGCCAGCAACGCCTCGCACAGATGGCTGCCGACGAAGCCGGCGGCGCCGGTGACCAGCACCTCGTGACCGAAGGCGGGGGACGGCTCGTCATGGAGAGACGGCGCCGGCGAGCCGGCTGGCATGGTGTTCGTCATGTCGTGACCTCGTGAAGGACCTGCATCCAGTCGGCGACGAAGCGGTCGATGCCGAAGCGATCGAGCGCCGTCTGCCGGCCCCGCTCGCCCCACTGCGCCGCCAGTCCGGGCTCGCGCAGCAACTGCCGCATCGCGTCGGCCAGCGCCTGCGGGCGGTTGTCGATGAAGCCGTTCTCCCCGCTGCGGATGACGGTGGCGAGCTCGGTCGTCGCCAGGCCCACGACCGGCTGGCCGATCAGCATCGCCTCGATCAGGGCCAGCCCGAGGCTGGTGTAGCGCACCGGATACAGGAAGAAGCGGTGCGACGCCATTTGCCGCGGCAAGGTCAGCTGCGACGACTCCCCAAAGCCTCCCGGCATCGCCTCCGAGCCCATGCCCACCAGCGTGAGCGGCACCTGCTCCTGCAAGCGCAGGTACAGGTCGGCCCCGAGGCGACGCCCGCGCCGCTCCAGGTGGTTGACGACGACCAGGCCGCGTTCGAGCCCGCCCTGCCAACGCTCTTGCGTGAGCGGCCGAACGCCATGCTCGACCACGCGCGTCGGCGTGATGCCGGCGTCCCACATCAGCGCGTTGAAGTGGGTGCAGTGGACCAGCATCGCGCCCTCGTCCTGCACCCAGTGGCGCGTGTTGGTGGGGTGCTCCTGCGGCGGATCGTGCTCCAGGTAGATCCGGGGCAGCCGCCGCTGCGCCTCGGACAGCCAGCGCGGTCGGTCCTCGTCCCAGCCCGCGCGATGCTGGTACAGCACGACATCGAAGGGCATGTCGGCGACCTGATCGATGGGCGCCTCGTGGACGTTGTCGCTCCAGGGCAGCGCGCCCACGCGCCCCGCCCGGCCGGGCGATCCGGCGGGATCAGTCAGGAGGAAGAAGTCATGCGGTACCTGCGTGAGGTTGAACAAGTAGTTGCCGTGGACGTGCCACGTCAGGATGCGCAGGCGGCGGGACATGGGGGCCCTCCTTCGAGGTTGGGGAAGCGTCAGGCGATGACGATGACGATGACGATGACGCGCCAGCGTCGGATCCGACGGATCCGAGCCCGACACGCGGTTGCCGCAGCAGGTCTTCCAGCGCCTGGAGGACCTCGAGGACCGACAACGCATGCGCGCAGGCATGGCCGTTGGGACACTCGGCGTAGGCGCAGGGCCGGCACGGGGCGGGCTTGGCCAGCACGCGGTGAAGCGTTCGATCGGACGGCGCCCAGCGCATCGGCTCACTACCGCAGGAGACGACGACGCTGGGCACGCGCAGCGCGGCGGCGATGTGCGACACGCCGGTGTCATTGCAGACCAGCACCCGCGCACCGCGCAGCAGCGCGCCGAGCGACCATAGCGTCGTGGCGCCCGCCAGATCCACGCAGGGCACGCCCACGGCGCCGAGCATCGCGGACAGCTGGCCGGTCATGGCCCGCTCGCCCGCCGTGCCGCTGAGCACCACCGTGAGTCCGGCATCGTGAAGCGCCTGGCCCACCGCCGCGAAGCGGCGCAGTGGCCAGCGCCGCGACGGAAGCTGAGCCCCAACATGCAGGCAGGCATAGCCCCCCTCACCGGCCTGGTGGTCATTGCCATCGCCATCGCCCGGATCGGGGTCGGTGCGCGTAGCCGGTCTCGCTCGATCACGGCCGGGCCAGGCGTGCCGGAGGGCGACCTCGTCCTCGTCGCGGAGCGGAAATTCGAGGGCCTCCTCCTCGACCGGCAGGCCGAGATGACGGCACAGGGACAGCAGGCGCTGCGTCTCGTGTCCGAGCATCGGCCACGGCGCGAAGCGCCCGGCGTCCGCGGGCGGCACCCAGGCGCCGGGTCCGTGGAATCCGGCGTTGTGCCGGGCGCCGAGCAAGGCCAGCAGCGGATTCGTCAGCTCGCCGCTGCCGTGCAGCTGGATCGCCAGATCCCAATCGCTGGCCTGCATCGCGGTCAGGAAGGCCGGCAGCTCACGCACGTCAGCGGGCCGCTCGGGCAGTCCCGGCCAGCCGGGGAACGGCAGCCACTCGTCGACGCAATCCAGCCGGGACAGGTACTCCCGCGCCACGGGCAGCCCCATCAGCGCGATGTGCGCGCGCGGCCAGGCGCGCCGGACGGCGCGCAGCGCGGGCACCGCGCACATCGTGTCGCCCAGCACCAGCGCCCGCAGCACGAGGATGCGGCGCACCTCGCCGTCGATACCCGCGAATGCGCCGGATGCTCCAGACGCGTGGGACGCGCCGGACGCGTCGGGCGCACACAGGGCCAGGTCGGGGTGATCGGTCATGGCGGCCTCACAGGAACGGCGTCCGGAAATGCCAGGCGCCGCGCAACCGCCAGTACACCGAAAGGAAGGGAATGGCGGCGGAGGTGCAGAGCATCTCCGCCACGTGGGACGGCGCATGCGAGGTGCGCCGCAGGCGCTTGACGGCGATCCGAAGCACCAGCGCGACCGCAGCGGCCAGCATCAGCACCCCGCCCGGGACGTTGCCGGCAAGCGCGAGCATCGCGCCGCCCGCGGTCAGCAGCACGACCGCGTAGTAGTCCCATGGCGGCACCGGCCGCACGCGCTCGCGGTACAGCCGCGGATGCTTGCGGTACAGCAGCGCGTCAAAGAAGACGTTGCGCTGCTGACGCAGCGACACGCCCCAGCGCTCGGGCCGGACGGGGTGCCAGACCAGCGCGGCATCCGCGCGGCCGAGCTCGCCCTCCGCCTGGAGCCGGAACTGGAGGTCCGAGTCCTCCCGCCACGCCCGCCGGAATCGCTCGTCGAAGCCGGTGATCCGCACCAGCGCCTCGCGGCGCACGAACGCGTTGGCGGTCACGAACTCGGCCGTCTCCAGGCCGCGGGTCATCAGCTCGTGGTCGGTCGGCGCCCGCGGCGGACCGACCCTCGGAAGATCTGGGCCAGGCATCGCGTTCAGTGGCTCGGCCGCCGTCGACTTCAGCGTCGGGGTCAAGATGGAGAACGTGGTCGCGGCATGTGCCGAGTCGGACATCGGCGCTTGCCCGACGGGCTCGCCCATAGCAGGCACTCGCACGCGCCCCGCCGCGGCGATCCACGCGGGATGCGCCAGCATGGCGCTCAGCCCCTGCCGAAGCCAATCGACATCGGGACGGGTGTCGTCGTCGGTGAAAGCGACCAGCGGCGCCGCCGCCGCGCGCCAGCCGGTATTGCGCGCGACGGCCGGTCCCCGGCCCGACGGCGGCCTCAAGTAGCGGATCGCTGGCGCGCCCGGCTCGGCGGCGAGTCGCTCCACCAGCGTACGCGCCCGCTCCTCCTGGCCGTCGTCGACCACCAGCACCTCATACCGAGTCGGCGCCAGCGTCTGCGCCATCAACGCGCGCAAGCAACGCTCTAGCAGGTCGGGGCGGCGGTAGGTCGGCATGACGACCGAGATCTCCGGGGCGCTCATGCGGCGGCTCCCCAATCGACTGTGGTTTCGGCTTCGGCTTCCGCTGCGGCTTCGGCTTCGGTCTCGGCGAGCCTCGCGCCGCGCCCCTCGCGCGCCGACGCGGCCCGCGCCCGGCCCGCTCTCAGAAGGTCCCACGCCGCCGCGGCGACCTCCGCGGGCGTGATCCGGCGCAAGCAGTCGTGATGCCCTTGCGGGCAGACGCTCTTCTGACAGTTGCGACAGGGCACGTCGTGCGACAGCACCCGGCTCTCCACGCGCCAGGGCGTGTGCTGGGGATTCGTCAGTGCGTAGAGGTCGACGACCGGCGTGCCGACGGCGGCCGCCAGATGCGCGGGGCCGCTGTTGTTGCCGACCAGCAGCTCCGCGGACGCGATCAGCGCGGCGAGCTCACCGACGCCGGACGCCGGCTCGAGCACCAGCCCCGTGCCGCCCATCGCCGCCCGCATCTGCGCGATCAATTCCTCCTCGCCGGCGCCGCCGCAGAGCACGACCCCGGTCCGTCCCGTCGGGTCCTGGCGGCGGATCCGTTCCGCCGCCTCCCCCAGCTTGTCGGCCGGATAGCGGCGGGACGGCGCGCTGGCGCCAGGATGCACCAGGACAAAGGGGCGCCCCGCCGACAACCCCGCGGCGGCTAGCGCTCGCGCCGCCGCACGCCGATCCGCATCGCGCAGGTGGAAGCGCAAACGCTCGTCATGCGTGACGCAGCCGACCCTGGCCGCCAGATCGAGCTGTCGCCGCACCTCGTGGCGCATGCCGGCGCGCACGACGTCCGGATCCGGCACCTCGTCGCTGAGCAGCGCATAGGCGCGCTCGCGCGCATGGGCGAGCACCAGCGGGATGCCGGCCAGCCGGCACAGCGTGGCCGCTGGAAGTGGGCTCTGCGTGCAGACCGTGAAGATGATCGCGGCGTCGAAGCGATCCGCCGGACGCTCGCCGAGCAGTCGCGAGAGCAGCTGGCGTTCGTGCTCGCCCAGCGGGGCGACGCCGCAGGCGCTGTCGGCCCCACCGTCCTCGACGGCCTCGCTCGTCGTCGGGGCATTGCCCGATGGCAGCGCCATCGCGCCGGCCTTCATCCAGGGCGCGTGGAAGCCGATGATCTCGTCGACCATCGGCAGGTGGGGCTTCAGCCCGACCATCGCGGGCGCCGCCAGCAAGCTCAGGTGGGCGTCGGGCAGCGACTCGCGCACCGCCGCCAGCGCCGGCGTCGTCATCAGCACGTCGCCGAGGTTGTCGAGCCGGATCAGCAGCACGCGCCGGGCGGCTTGCCAGCGCCGCCAGCGCTCCTCCTGCGCCTTCAGCGCCTGCGCGCCCGTCATCGTTGCGCCTCCAGCGGCGGCACGAGCGTCAGGGGCGCGGTCACGCCCTCGCCGCCACGGACTGCGGCCACGGGCGGAAGCAGCCGAAGCGCCGGCGCGTTCATCGCTGCGCGCCGCGCCGCCACACGACCGTAAATCCCGGCCAGCCGCGCCGCCACGCTGTCCCAGGTGAATTCGCTCTGCACGCGCATCAGGCCGGCCCGGCCCATCAGGCGGCCCAGCGCGGGATGCCGTCGCAGGTCGTCCAACCGCAACGCCAGCGTGCGCGGGTCCTCGGGCGGCACAAGGTAGCCGGTCATTCCGTCGACCACCGTGTGCTGCACACCGCCCACCGCCGAGCCGATCACCGGCGTCGCGCAGGCCATGCTTTCCAGCGGCGTGATGCCGAAGGGCTCGTACCAGGGCGTGGTCACGAAGACATCCGCGGCGCGGTAGTAGTCCCGCAACTGATCGCGGTCCCGCCGCCCGACGAAGGTGACGTTCGCCTCGACTCCGCAGTCCTGCGCCACGCGGCGAAGTCTCGCGATCTCCGGCGTGCGCGCCTCGTCGGGCACGACCGCGTCGCCCCCCACCACCAGCAGTCGCCACGGCCTTCCCGGCGGCAGCTGGGCGACCGCGCGGATCACGTTCTCGATGCCCTTGCGCGGTACCAGCCGGCCCAGCTGCAGCACGATGAACTCGTGCTCGTCCAGCCGCAGCTTGCGACGCGCCGCCACCTGGTCGCCGGGACCGAACTCGTCCAGGTCCACGCCGCAAGGCACCTGCGCGATGCGATCCGGCGGCGTGCCGCAGTGATGCATCAGGTCGTCCGCGTCCTGCGGACATTCGGCGATCACGCAGTCGGCCTCGCAGGCGATGCGGCGCTCGATCTCGATGCGCTCCTCGGGGAAACGGTCCGCTTCCTTCTGATGCAGCCGCCTGACCGCGCCCAGCGCGTGGAAGGTCTGCACCAAGGGCACATTGAGTTGATGCTGCAGCCGCAGACCGACCACGCCCGACATGAAGAAGTTGGCGTGCACCACGTCGTGACGCAGACTGCGCCGCATCAGCCGCATCGCGGCCGTCCCGAAGGCGCGCATGTGCGGCAGCAGCTGCTCCTTGGGGACGAACTCCGGCGGGCCGGCGTCGATGTGGAGCACCCGCACGCCCGGCCGCATGTCGACCGCGGTGGGCAACGCGCGCTGGTCGCGGCGGGTCATCACGTCGACATGGTGGCCGCGACGCGCCAGCGCTGTGGCGACATGCGCCACGTACACGTTCTGGCCGCCGGCGTCGACGCTGCCTTGCTGCGCCAGCGGCGAAGCGTGCTCGCTGATCAGCGCAATTCTGAGAGGGGCTTCGATCATGACTGCTCCATCCATGGCGACTCGGCGCGGATGAGGTTGAGAGGCAAGTGACGTACCGCGCCAGGCGCCGCGCGTTGCCCGTGTTCATCGGGCATCCCGCGCGCCACGCGACGCATTCGGTCACCGAGCGAGGCCAGCATCCGGTCCAGCCGATGGTGACGCTCCATGCGCGCGCGGGCCGCCGCGCCCATGCCCCGGCACAACTCGGGCTGAGTCAGCATCTGGTGCATGCGCCCGGCAAGGTCCTCGTAGTCGCGCGGCTGGACCAGCCAGCCGGTGCCACCGTGCTCGACGATCTCCGGCACGCCGCCCACGCGGGTCGCGACCACCGGCAGGCCGCTGGCCATGCCCTCCATCAGCGCCAGCGGCATTGCTTCCGAGTTGGAGCTGGAGACCAGCAGATCGAGCTCGTGATAGATCGGTCGCACGTCGTCGACGCCGCCGACCAGGTGAATGTGCGAACCTAATCCTTCGCGCTCGATGTGCTCGCGCAGCTGCGTCTTCATCGGCCCCTCGCCGACCAGGACGACATGCGCGCCGGGCAAGCGCTGCCGCAACACGGCCGCGCCGCGCAGCATCACCTCGGGCGCCTTCTCCGGCGACAGCCGCCCGACGAAGCCGGCCAGCGGCGCATCGGACCCGATGCCCAGCGTCTCGCGCAGACCGTGCGCGGGGCGCGGTCCCGGGCGGAACTCGTCGACGTCCACGCCGTTGGGATCGAGGCTGAGGCGCTCACGGTCGGCGCCCAGGCCGAGCGCGTGGTAGTAGCTTTGACGGCACACGACGCTGAGATGGCTGCCGGCCAGGCGATGGACTTCCAGGTCGGGCAGGATCACCTGCCGGCCGTGTATGGTGGTCATCACCGGTACGCCCGCCAGCCGCGCGGCGATGCCCGCCAGCAGATGCGCGTTGGGCAAATGCGCATGGACCAGGTCCACGCCTTCGGCGGCGATCAGGCTGGCCACCATCTGGATTGACGACCAGGGCGGATCCTCCGGCATCGCCACGACGCCGACCTGCGCCCCGACCGCGCGCACGCGCTCGGCGAAGGCGCCCTCCGACGGGCAGAGGACGGTGAAGCGGAAACCGGCGGGGCGATCGACGCTGTCGGCCGCCTCGCCGCGTCCTCTCTGCTGGCTGGGATCGCCGCGGCCCAGGCCGGCGACGAGCCGCTCGACGCAGCGTTCCATGCCGCCGACGATGCCGTTGCCCACCACCTCGAGCACGTGCAGCGGCCGCGCCAGGGGGGGCGCCGGAGGCACGGAGCGGAGCGTGGTATCGGTGGAATGTTCCATCGTGCGTTCCTCAGCAGCAGATCGGCCGCCAGGGCCGAGGACGGAAGGCGCGGTCTTCATGGACACCCGCGCCCGCGAATCCCATGCCCACGCCGGCGCAGTCGGCGGCGAGCTGCGCATCCGGTGTGGCGCGCTCATCGAGCGTCGGTCTGGACTCGCGCGGCACGGCGCGCTCGGCGGCCGGCAGCCCCAGCCATGCCGCCGCGGTGCCGCTCCAAAGGCGCTCGCGGGTGTCCGCGCCCAGGTCCAGTTCGTCCATCAGATCGAAGACCCACTGCATGCGCTCGCGCACCTGCGCGCCGGAGCACGGCAGGAAGCAGTCGCTGCCGAACTGCAGCGAGCCCGCGCCCAACACGTCCAGCATCCGAGCCAGGACCTCGCGCCGGTACGGCGGCGGCGGTCCGAAGGAGATGTCGAGCCGGAATTGCGCACGCTCGTGCGGCACGCCGTGGATGCGGTCGATGAGCGCGACCGCCAGCGCCTCGTCGGTCCAGGGCCAGCCCATGTGGGCGAGCGTCACGCGCGTGCGCGGGTGATCGCGCAGGGCCTCGAAGTAGGTGGGCCGGCAGAAGCGGCCCGATCGCCCGTCGATGAAGATGCCGCTGTGGAACAGCAGCGGCAGCGCCAGCTCGTTCGCGACGGCGAAGACGGGCTGCACCCGTTCCTCATAGGGATACCAGCCGGTCGGCACCATCTTGCTGCCGCGCAGGCCGAGGTCGATGGCGCGGCGCAGGTCGTCGGGCGCATCGGGATGGCGCGGATCGACGACCGCGAAGCCGATCAGCCGATCCGGGTGCTGGCGCACCAGCCGGGCCAGGTGCTCGTTGCCGCGGCGCAGGGAGGCCGCGTCGTCCAGCGTGTAGCCGTCGCCCAGGAACGGCGCCAGCAGCACGCCGACGTCGATGCCGGCCTCGTCCAGGGTTCGCAGCACGTCGTCCGTGGTCTCGCGGCCGGTGCAATGAAGGTGGGCGTCGATGATCATGCTCAGGCCGCCCTCAGCGTGGTGCCGATGACCGGCGTGTCGTCGCGGGCCGGATGCGTGAGCTCCACCAGCCAGTCGCGCACGCGGCGCGCGCCCGCGTCCCAGGAGCTGGCGGCGACGACCGCCGAGGCCGCGCCGTGCCAGTACTCGCGCGAGGCGGCGTCCTCGGACAGCGCCTCCTCGCAGCGCGCGATGAAGCTGGCAGCGTCGTGGCCGATGCCCACGACGTCGCCGTAGAGGCCCACCACGTCGCGGATGGGCGTGCTCACGACGGGCCTCGCGCCGGCGAGGTACTCCAGCGTCTTGGTCGGACTGATGAAGCGGGTCGACGCGTTCAGCGCGAAGGGCATCAGCGCCACGTCCCATCCGGCGAGCAGGTGCGGCAGCAGCTCGTAGCGTTGCATGCCGAGCCAATGCAGATTGGGGCGGCGCGGCAGCGCGGCCTCGCCAATCTTGACGACCGGTCCGACCATGATCAGTTGCCAGTCGGATCGCTGATCGGCGATCTCCGTGACCAGGGCCAGGTCCATGCGCTCGTCGATGACGCCGAAGAAGCCCAGGCGCGGGTGGGGGATGTGGCCTTGGAGCTCGGCGGCGCGCGTTTCGAGCGCGGGCGCGGCGCCCGGTCGCGGCGGCGCGAAGTGCGCCGCGTCGACGGCGCTGGGCAGACAGTGCAGGTGGGGATGCTGCCCGCGCCGTGCCTCGTACAGCGCGGGGCCTCCGCAGAGCACGAGATCGGCCGCTGCCATCAGGGCGTTCTCGCGCTGACGCAGCTGGGCTGGCGCGTTCTTGAATGCGGACAGCTCGTCCATGCAGTCGTAGACGATGGCGCGGGGCTGCATCCCGGCGATGAGGGGCAAGGCCATGGGCGTGTAGAGCCAGACCAGGTAGTCGCGGACACCGCGCGCACCGAGTTCGCGCTCGATGAGCGGGATCAGCAGCGGCAGCTGGGCGTCGTCGAAGCCGGGAGCGGGGATCGGGGTGAAGGGGACCAGCACCTCGACATGGGGGCCGTCCGGCGGGACGACGCGTCGCGCCTCGACGCGGGGTGAGCCGGCGGGATCGTGGACGGGCTCCTCGATGAAGATGACGTCGTAGTCCGAAGCCAGACGCGACATCAGTTGCTGAGGGCGCTGGAACACGAAGTCCCAGCGAAGGTGCGAGAAGACGATGAGATGCGGCATGGGATATCCCTTGCGACGGCTCGGGGCCGGGTGGTGGGGTGTGGGGGGAGTTGGGGTGGGTGTGAGGGCGGCGCTGGCACTGGCTGTCGGTGTGGCGATGGCTCGCGGCAGGCTCGTGAAATCCTTCGAGGCAAGCGTGGGGCCCGAGCCGGTTCTTCGAGGTGAAGGACTGGGGGAAGCGCAGCGGTGGTGGCGGGGTGAGCGCCTTCGATGCGGTTGAAGATCGCGGTGCGCATCGATCGACCGCCGTCGTCTTTTGCCGCATCGCTTGCGGGTGGAGGCGATTCGTGCAATCACGCGTTGACGGGCGGGATACTCGATGGGATCGAGGTTCTCTTGGATTGAAGGTGAGAGGTTCGCGGGAGAGAAGACCCTCTCCCCTGCCCTCTCCCGCAAGCGGGAGAGGGGGAAGCATCTCCTGACCAGACATGCATTCCCATCCTCCCCAGGCACCTCGCTTGCGAGGGAGCTCCTGATGGACGCCGCCCCACCCCGCTCCGATCCGGCCGCGACCGCCGCGCCGCCTGATCGCTCCGCGACCCGCCAGGTCTTCGCCGGCCTCGCGCAGGCCTTGTGGCGTTGGCGCGGTCGCACGCTGCTCGCGATGCTTCTGCTGGTCTTGTCCAAGCTCGCCGCCGTCGGCGTGCCCGCGATGCTCAAGGCCATCGTCGACCACCTCACACCCGCGGTGACGAACGCCGCGACCCAATCGCCCGCCGCCTCGGCACCCGGCATCGCTGCCTCGGCATCCACCGCCCTCGCCGTCGGCCTGACCGTTCCCGTCTGGTTGCTCATCGGCTACGCCCTGCTCCGTTACGCCAGCACCTTGTTCACCGAGCTGCGCGACCTGGCCTTCGCCCGCGTCGGCAAGCAGGTCGTGGCCGGCTTCTCCGAGCGCGCCTTCGCCCACCTGCTCGCGATGAGCCCGCGATTTCACGCCCACCGCAACACCGGCGCCCTCGTGCGCGAAGTCGAGCGCGGCACCGACGGGCTGGGCTATCTCCTCGGCGCGGGCGTGTTCACCGTCGTCCCGACGGCGGTCGAGTTCGGCGCGGTGCTGGTGATCATCCTCAGCGGCTACGGCGCCAAGTTCGTGCTGATCATCGCGGGCAGCATGGCGGCGTACAGCGTGTGGACGGGCTGGATGACCCGCCACCGCGTCGCCAGGCAGCGCGTGATGAACGAGCACGACACCCGCGCCCACGGCCTGCTGGTCGACACGCTGCTGAACTATGAAGCGGTGAAGACCCATGGCCGAGAGGACAGCGAGCGCGACCGCTACGGCGGCGTGCTCGCGCAGTGGGTCGAGGGCAGCGTCGGCAGCCAGCGGACGCTGTCCACGCTGCACCTGGGGCAGGCCGCGATCATCGCGGTGGGCGTGGGCGGCGTGATGCTCCTGGCCGGCATCGACACCGTCGCGGGCCGGATGAGCATCGGCGATCTGGTGATGGTCAATGCCTATCTGATCCAGGTCTTCCTCCCCCTGAACACGCTGGGCTTCGTCTTCCGCGAGACACGCGACGCACTCCTGAACACCGAGCTGCTCTTCGCCCTGCTCGCGCGCGAGCCCGACATCCGCGACGCCCCCGACGCCCGGCCCCTGACCCCGGGCGACACCACGGTGCGTTTCGACGACATCCGTTTCGGCTACGACCGCGAGCGTCAGATCCTCAAAGGCCTGACACTGGAGATCCCGCACGGGCAGACCTTCGCCGTCGTGGGCAGCAGCGGCTCGGGCAAGTCCACGCTGGCACGGCTGCTGATGCGGCTCTACGATCCCGACGCCGGCGAGGTCAGCATCGGCGGGCAGCCGCTGACCGGCGTGTCGCAGCAGAGCCTGCGCCAGGCGATCGGCGTGGTGCCGCAGGATCCCGTGCTGTTCAACGACACGATCGCCTACAACATCGGCTACGGCCGGCCCGGCGCGGCGCTTGAAGAGATCCATGCCGCGGCACGGGCCGCGCAGGCCGACGAGTTCATCGGTCTGCTGCCCGAGGGCTACGAGACCCGCGTGGGCGAGCGCGGCGCCCGGCTGTCCGGCGGCGAGAAGCAGCGCGTCGCGATCGCCAGAGCCTTCCTGAAGAACCCGCCCATCGTCGTGCTGGACGAGGCGACCTCGGCGCTGGACACCAAGGCCGAGCGCGCGATCCAAGGCGCGCTGGAGCGCGTGGCGCGGGACCGCACCTCGCTGATCATCGCCCACCGCCTGTCCACCATCGTCGGCGCGGACCAGATCATCGTGATGGACCGCGGCGAGATCGTCGAGCGGGGCCGGCACGATGAGCTCCTCGAGCGGCGCGGGCTGTACGCGCAGCTGTGGGCGCTGCAGCGTCAGCAGCAGGAGACCGAGACCCTGGAGCGGCGCCTCACGCAGCACCCGGTCAACCTCGCGGGGCTGCTGGTGCTGAGCCTGGACGGGCTGCGCCAGACGCTGGCCGAGGCGGACGTGGATCTCTACACCGACATCGACCTGGACGTGGCCAGCGTGCATGGCGACGCCAGCCGCCTCGCGCGCGTGGTGCAGCTGGTGTGCCTGCTGGCGCTGCGCGGCGCCCGGGGCGGCCGCATGGAAGGTCGACTTCACCGCGCCGACCGGGCGAGCCAGCTGACAGTCGGGTATCAGGGCCGGATCGACGCGGATCTCGGCCCGCCCGACACGCTGGAGCTGCGCACCCTGGTCAACGAGGCCGGTGGCCATCTCGCGATCGAGCGCGATCCTGCCGCGGGCCTGCAGCAGTACATCGTCGACTTCCCGCTGCCGGCGCTGGCCAACGCGCCGATGTCCGACGATGAGCTGCGCGCGGCGCCGCCCGAGCTCGCGCACGCCGCGCTGGAGGCACGCGAGACCGCTCTGGAGACCAGCTTCGGCCTGGAAGCGCACCCGCTGGCCGGTCTCCACGTGATGTGCGTGGACGACGACGAGGACGCGCTGGAGTCGCTGGGCCAGCTGCTGGAGTTGGACGGTGCCCTGACCGAGCGCGTCGACTCGGGTCACGAGGCCTTGCGCCGCCTGACCGCGCGGCCGCCCGAGGCCTGGCCCGACGCGCTGGTCTGCGACATCGCGCTGGGGCCGGAGGACGGCCACGCCGTCGTTCGCGGCGTGCGGGCGCTGGAGGCGCGGCGCGAGGTGCCGCTTGGCCGACGTCTTCCCGCCATCGCGCTCACCGGCCTGGCTCAGCCCGAGGACCGTCTGCGCGCGCTGGTCGCCGGCTTCCAGCGCCACATGGCCAAACCCGTGGTGCCCGAGGAACTGGTGCGCGCGCTGCACGATCTCGCGCACGCGCCGGCCTGACGCCGCGCCCTTCTTCCCCGATCGCTCGGAACCTCTTCATCCCTGGAGCCCCCATGACCGCCAACGCCTCGTCGTCCTCATCCCCGATGCCGAACCTGCCAGCCACCCGCACCCGCGGGCGTGAGGCGCCCGCCCGTCCGCTGCTCACCCTGGGCATCAACGCAAGCTTCCACGACTCCGCCGCGGCGCTGATGCGCGATGGCGAGGTCATCGCGGCCGCCGAGGAGGAGCGCTTCACCCGCGTCAAGCACGGCAAGCGCCCGCTGCCCTTCACGGCCTGGGAGCTGCCGTATCACGCGATCGACTACTGCCTCAAGGAGGGCGGCGTCACCCTGGCCGACATCGCCCATGTGGCTTACAGCTTCGATCCCCAGCGCTTCCTGGGCGACCGCGCGCCGGAGGGCCGATTCACGCTGCCCTTGCAGCCGTCGGACTTCGACGCGGGGCCGTGGGAAAACCCCTGGGATCCGCTCTTCGCGGCCTACGTGCTGAGCGCGCCGCGCCTGCTGACCGACGCGGTCCCGCACCACCTGCGGCGCCGCTTCGCCGGCGTGAAGCACGCGAACGCGCCCTACCGCTGGCATTTCGTGCCGCATCACCTGTGCCACCAGGCCAGCGCCTTCCTCGCGGCGCCCTTCTCCCGCTGCGCCGTCATGACCCTGGACGGCCGAGGCGAGCAGGCCAGCACCTGCTACGGCGTCTACCGCGACAACCGCTACGAGCCGCTGGGCGAGGTCCAGATCCCGCATTCGCTGGGCCTGCTGTACGAACGCGTGACGACCTACCTCGGCTTCCTGCACTCGAGCGACGAGTACAAGGTGATGGCCATGGCGGCGCTCGGGACGCCCAAGTACGCGCACGTGCTGCGCGAGCACCTGGTCGTCGAGGCCGACGGCCAGTACCGCAACCTGCCGCTCGACCTGGTCAAGCACTTTGGGCCGGCCCGTGTTCCCGGCTCGGAAATGTCGGAGGTCTATCTGGACCTCGCCGCCTCGCTGCAGGACGTGCTGGAGGAGACGGTGCTCCAGCTGGCCGTCTGGCTGCGCGAGCGCACCGGCGAGGACCGGCTCGCGATGGCCGGCGGCGTCGCGCTGAACTGCGTCATGAACGCACGGCTCCGGGACGCGGGCATCTTCCGGCGCGTGTGGGTGCAGCCGGCCGCCGGCGATGCCGGCACCGCGCTGGGCGCGGCGCTGTGGATCGATGCGCGGGAGCGCCTGGGCAGCGTCGGCACGACGGCCGACGTCGGCAACGGTGCCGAACTCGCCCCGCGGCGCTGGGAGATGGATCACGCCTACCTCGGCCCGGCCTTTGCGGACGAGGAGATCGAAGCCCTGCTGCAATGGTCCAAGCTGCGCTACCGCCGGGTCGAGGACGTCGCGACCGAGACTGCGACGCTGTTGGCGCAGGACAAGATCGTGGGCTGGTTCCAGGGCCGGATGGAGTTCGGGCCGCGCGCGCTGGGCGCCCGCTCGCTGCTGGCCTCGCCCGTGAATCCGAAGATGCAGGCGCGGCTCAACGAGCTCAAGGACCGCGAGGACTTCCGCCCCGTCGCGCCGGCGGTGAACCGCGAGGACCTGGCCGACTGGTTCGAGCCGGCGCAGGCCAATGAAGGCGAGTCGCCGTTCATGCTCTTCGTCTATGACGTCAAGCCGGGACGTTCCGAGCGGATCCCGTCGGCGCTGCACACCGACCACACCGCGCGGGTGCAGACGGTGGACGCGGCGACGAATCCCGTCTTCCACGACCTGCTCAAGGCGGTCGGCGAGCGGACCGGCGTGCCCATCCTTGTAAACACCTCGTTCAACGTCCGCGGCGAGCCCATCGTCGGCACGCCCAAGGCGGCCATCGAGGCCTTCTTCAGCACGCCGCTGGACGCGCTGGTGATCGGGTCCTTCATCCTGGAGAAGTGAGCCATGCACGACCAGCCTGCGCAGTGGATCTTGATGGTCTTCGTCATCCCGGTCTGGCTGCTGGCGGGCGTCGCCGACTGGATCTGCCACCGCGCGGCCGACATCGGCCACACCGCCGGTGCCAAGGAATCCCTGATCCACCTGCTGATGTTCGCGGAGGTCGGCGTCCCCGTGCTGGCGGGGCTGTTCCTGGAGATCAATGCGCTGGTCCTCGCGGTCATGCTGATCGCCTTCCTCGCGCATGAAGCGACGGCGCTGTGGGACGTCCGCTATGCCTCGAGCCGGCGCGTCGTCGGCCCGATCGAGCAGCACGTCCACAGCTTCCTGGAGCTGGTCCCGCTGATGGCCATCGTCCTGGCTGCGGTGGCGCATTGGCCGCAATGCCTGGCGCTCTTCGGCGGGGGGAATGAGGCGGCCGACTGGTCGTTGAGGAGGAAGGAGCCGCCCCTGCCGGCGTCGTATCTCCTGGCGGTCCTCGCCTCGATCACGCTGCTGGAGATCGTGCCCTTCGTCGAGGAGCTGCTGCGCGGCTGGCGAGAGGGCGGGCGCAAGCTCGTTCCGCGCCCGCAGCACGACCACGCAGCCGGAAGCAATCTGAGGCGGCCACGGCCGGACCGCCGGGACCCGGCGGCGCTTTCCCCTGCGCCTACACCGCGGCCGCGTGCACGGCCTCCGCCAGCGCCTCGACGCTGAACGGCTTCTTGAGGATGGCGCGCGCCCCGATGGCGCCGCCGACGTTGTCCATGTCGGCATAGCCCGTGGCGAGGATGATGGGCATCGTCGGCCACGCGCTCTGCACGTGGCGGATGAGTTCCGCGCCATTCATTCCCGGCATCACGTAGTCCACGATCAGCAGGCTGGGCGGCCGCGCCTCGATGGCGCGCAGCGCCGACGCGCCGTCGGGCGCCGCGGCGACCTGGTGCCCCAGCAGCTCCAGGCTCTGCACGATGGACTGGCGCACCTCCTCGTCGTCCTCCACCACCAGGATGCGCTGCGCCGGCGTGACGCGCCGCTGCGGCGTCGACGTGGGCTCCCGGCTCAGATCGGCCCGCACCACGGGGAAGCTCAGGTGGACCTGTGTGCCCTTCCCCGGCTGGCTCTCGATGCGGGCGTCTCCCCCGGACTGCCTGGCGAAGCCATAGACCTGCGACAGCCCCAGTCCGGTGCCGTTGCCCATGGGCTTGGTGGTGAAGAAGGGATCGAAGACCTTCTCGATGATGGAGGCCGGAATGCCCGAGCCGCTGTCCGCGATCGTCAGCCGCAGCCCGGCGCGCTCACGTTGTTCACCGTGGTCGCCGCCTTCGCCCGCCTTGCGGCCTTCGGAGGCGCCGCTCGTCGCTGCCGTTTCAATGGTGATCATGCCGCCTTGGGCCATCGCGTCGCGGGCGTTGACCGCCAGATTGAGGATCGCCATCTCCAGCTGGTTGGGATCGACCTGCACGACGGGGTGCGGGTGCTTCAGGGCCAGGTCGATCCGGATGCGCGAGCCCACCGAGGTTTGCAGCAGCTCCTGCATGCCGTGGAGCAGCGCATGCACGTCGGTGGGCTGCGGCACCAGCGACTGGCTGCGCGCGAAGGACAGCAGCTGCTCGGTCAGCCGCGCGCCGCGCCGCACGGTGCGCCGCGCGTTCTCCACGATGCGCCCCGCCGGGTCGGGACAATCCAGCCGAGCCAGCAGGTCGAGGTTGGTGCCGATGACGTGCAGCAGATTGTTGAAGTCATGCGCGATCCCGCCGGTCAGGTGGCCCACCGCCTCCATCTTCTGCCCCTGCAGCAGCGCCGCCTGAGCGCGCTCGCGCTCGGCGATCTCATTCATCAGGCGGTTGTTGGCTTGGGAGAGCTCACGCGTGCGGTGATCGATGCGCGCTTCCAGATCGCGATTGAGCTGCGCGACCGTGCTGTGCGCCTGGGCAAGCTCCGCCAGCATGGAGCGGTTGACGTACTGTCGGCTGCGCGCCCGCACCGCCGCCTCCACGGCCGTCTGCAGCGTGTCCGGGCTGAGCGGACGCTCCAGCAGGATGACGTTGCCCAGCAGGTGCAGCGAGGTGGCCGCGTTGGCGGGGCGGCGCCCGGTGCGCTTGCCGGTGAGCACGACAAAGGGGAAGTCCGACCAAGGCGGCTGGCTGCGCAGCCAATCGTCCATCGGGCTCCCGGGCGCGACGAAGAAGGCCTCTTCCGTCACCACCGCCGCGGCCGCGCCCTCATTGAGCGCAGCCAGCAACTGGGCAGGCGTGCGCACCGGATGGGCAGGCGCCAGGCGCCCCACCACGTCCGAGACCACCTGCGCATCCCGGCCGAACGGCGTCAGGACGAGGACTCGGTGCTCCGGCGATCCGCTCATGCGCTGTCGCCGTCGCGGTCGCGGTCGCCATCGCTCAGGAGCGCGATGGCGCCGCCGTAGCGGGCAACGCCTGACACCACGCCCTCAAAGTCGCTCAGGGCGACGCCGACCTCCACCCCTTGATCGCCGAGGCGGAACTCATGGATGGAGCTGGAATGCCGGTTGGTGCGGCTCTTGGTGACGGAGATCGCCTTGAGCAGGTTGCCGCGCGCCTCGAAGTAGCGGAACAGCACGACGGCGTCGCTGAGATAGCTCAGGTCGACGTCGAGCTTTCCCTGGCCCAGGATGCCGTGCTGCCCCAAGACCAGAATGGTCAGGACGCCGCGCTGGTTGAGGTAGGTCAGCAGCTCATGCATCTGCAGCATCAGGAACTTGCCGCCCGGCATCGCCTGCAGATAGGCGTTGAGGCTGTCGATCACCACGACGCGCGCGCCGTCCTGCTCCACGGCGCCGCGGACGCGGGCCGTGAACTCGCCGGGCGTGACTTCGGCCGGATCGAGCGCGCTGAGCAGGAATTGCCCCTTGTCGATGAACTCCTGGACGCCATAGCCCAAGGCGCGCGCTCGGGGCATCAAGGTGCCCAGGCCCTCGTCGAAGAGGTAGTAGGCGGCCTTCTCGCCGCGCCGCAGGGCGGCATGCACGCACGACAGCGCCGTCGTGGTCTTGCCGACGCCGGACGGCCCGAGGAACAGCGTATTGCTGCCGCGCGCCAAGCCGCCGCCCAACGCGGCGTCGAGCGCCGCGTTGCCCGAAGAGGCGTTCTCCGGCTCGAACCCCTGGTGGTGCTCGGCGGCGACCAGGCGCGGGAACACCTCGATGCCGCCGGTCTTGAGGCTGAAGTCGTGCTCCCCGCTGCGATAGCCGATGCCGCGCATCTTCGCCACGCGCAGGAAGCGCTTGTCGGCGCCGTACTCGCCGACCTGCTGCTGCAGCCAGACCACGCCGTGCGCGATGCTGCGCAGCTGCATGTCGCCGGCCGCGGCGCTCAGGTCGTCCAGCATCAGCACCGTGCAGTCATGGCGCGCGAAGAAGTGCTTGAGCGCCAGGACCTGGCGCCGGTAGCGCAGCGGCTCCTGCGCGAGCAGGCGCATCTCGGACAGGCTGTCGAACACCACGCGCGCCGGGCGTCTGGCTTCGATGCGGTCCATCACGCCTTGCACGGTCTGGTTCAGCTCCATCTCGGCCGGGTGGATGATGGACTGCTCGGCCTCGGGGCCGAGCTGGTCGGCGCTGACGAGCTCGAACACCTCGATCAGGGGGTGGTCGAGGCTCCAGCCGTGCGATTCGGCGACTTCGGTCAGCTCCTTGGCCGTTTCCGACAGCGTGACGTACAGGCCGCTTTCTCCGCCGGCCACGCCGGCCAGCAGGAAGTGCAGGCCCAGCGTGGTCTTGCCGGTGCCCGGCTCCCCCTCGAACAGATAGAGATGGCCTTTCGGCAGGCCTCCCTGAAGGATGTCGTCGAGTCCGGAGATCCCGGTGGAGCATCGTCGGTTCGCTTTGGACATGAGGGGCCCGGGCAAGCGACGCGCCCGCCGGTCGGCTTTTGGGGCCCCCTGACCTCCGGCGGTTCGCGGGCTGCCTCGCGCCAGGCCGCGCGCGGGTCTCCCGTTTGCTGACTCCCTCCGTCGCGTTCTCGTCGGCCTGTGCCGACGATGACAGATACTTCGCGCCCATGCCGCCGTACAGCACGATCACCGGAAACTGAGGACGACAGATGCCGTATCGAGGCTTCGTGGAGGAAGTGGCCAGCCCCCGGCAACGGCGGCTGTGCTTGATCGGGTGCGTCGCGGTCCTGACCTCCGTGACCTTGGCCTTGCCGTACGCGGCCGTGCAGTTGCCGCAGCTGCCGCACATCAGCGGCATGTACGGGGCGGCGACAGCCATGATCGATCTCGCGACCTTCTGGCTGCTGATCTCAGCGCCCCGCCCCCAGCGTGCCCACATCGTCCTGGCGGCGGCCTATCTTTTCGCCGGCCTGATGGCCGTCCTGCACGTGCTCACCTTTCCGGGGGCGGTCTTCGCGGAGGGGCCGGTGATCGGATCGCCCCATGCGGTGAGCTGGCTCTTCGTCGGCTGGCGGGCCGGCTTCGCGCTGTTCGTCGCCTGGGCGGCGCTGGCGGAGCCGCGCGATGACGCCGGCCCCGACGCCTCCAGCACCTTCCCGCTCGTCCTGGCCGTGCTGGGCGCCGCGGCCATGGCCCTGGGCGCCCAGCTCACCGACGCCGCGGCCGTGACCGTCGTCGGGGGACGCTCTCTCTTCAGCCACATGAGCGTGGTCGGCTCCCACGTCAGCGCCGCCGCCGCCGCCATGGCCGTGGTGGTGATCTGGCGTCGCGGACTGCTGCGCCGCTCGATCTTCGTCTGGCTCGTCTTCGTGCTGGTGGCGGAGGGGTCCGGTGTGTGGCTGAGCACCTTCAGCGGCCAGCGCTATTCGCTGGCCTGGTACATGACCCGGATCGAAGGTCTGCTGGCCAACAGCGTGCTGCTGGCCTTGCTGGCCATGCATTTCCGCATCGTGCAAAAGCGCTTGACGGATGCCGTCGTCGCGCTGCAGCGGCGCACGGACGAGCTGCAGGCACAGGTTCAACGACGCGAGGCGGCGGAGACGCAGCTCGCGCGGGCGCAGAAGTTGCACGTCGTGGGCCGTCTCGGCGCCAGCCTGGCGCATGACCTGAACAACATCCTGCAGGTGCTCACCGGCCGACTCATGATTGTGGAGCGACGCGCCGGTCCCGCGGTCGAGCAGGACGTGCAGGTGATGCGTCGCAGCGTGCGCAAGGCCGAGGCGCTCACCCGCCAGCTCACGCTCATCTCGGGGCGGCGACGCAACGAACCGCGCGTGATCGCCGCTGCCGAGGTGTTGGAGGAGATCGCCGAGGTCCTGCGCTCCCTGGTGGGCACGCGCTGTCATCTGACCATCACGGCGGACGACGACCTGCCGCCCGTGGCCCTGGATCCGCTGGAGCTGGAGATCGCCGTCACCAACCTGGTGACGAACGCCTGCGACGCCATGCGCGGTCACGGCGAGGTCTGGGTCCGCGCGTCACGTGCTTTCACGGCCGACGGCGATTCGGCGCTGATGCTGACCGTGCAGGACAACGGCGAGGGCATCAAGCCCGAGATCCTGGAGAAGGTGTTCGAACCCTTCTTCACCACCAAGCTGCGAGGCCACGGCACCGGCCTCGGCCTGGCGCAGGTGCACGGGTTCGTGACCGGCAGCGGCGGCACGGTGGACGTGCGCAGCCGCCTCGGCGAGGGCACGACGGTCACGATGCGCTTCCCCGCCGCCCTGGCGACGCCCGAACAGGAGGGCGCAGCGCTGGCGCCCGCGCCGCGGTCGGTCGAGGGTCGGGTGTTGCTCCTGGTCGAGGACAACCCCGATGTGCGCGAGTCCTCGGTCCAGCTGCTTGGCGCGGAGGGTCTGGCCGTGCGAGCGGCGTGCGATGGCGACGAGGCGCTGGCTGTGCTGGCGTCGGGCTTCAGCCCTGATTACCTCGTCTCAGACATCGTCATGTCCGGGTCCATGGATGGCGTGGAGCTGGTCAGGGAAGTCCGCAGGCGCTTTCCCGCGATCAAGACGGTGCTGGTCACCGGCTACAGCGACGTGGCCGAGCGGGCGCGTGAGGAAGGATTCCCGGTGCTGCGCAAGCCTTACGATCTCGCGTCGTTGCTGGCCGCGCTGGCTTGATCGCACAAGGCGTCTGAGAGCGGACGGAGATCTCCTCGAATGCCGGCCGCGCCGCCGCCCTCGCCCGGCTTGAGCGCCGGACGAGGCGGACCGTGCCGGCGAGCGCGCTTACTCGACCTTGACCCAGTCGTAATACGCCGGCCCGCCCCCGCCGTTCCATTGACCGACGAAGCCGACGGCATCGGGGCTGTTGTCGCCGCGCCAGTGGTTGAGCATCAGGCGCATCGGCGTCGACACCGAGATGATCTGATGCCGGATCGTCGTCTCCCCGCCCTGCGCGTTCACGCTGAACCAGCGCACGAAGTTCTCGCGCCACTCGAAGCCCAGCGTCTGCCAGCCCGTGGCGATCGGGTACTGCGCATAGTTCTGCACCCCGTTCTTCCACACGTTGGTGTGCAGCACCGTGCCGCCCTTGATCAGCTCGATGTCGATCTCGAAGTGGCTCGCCGTGCCCGCCGTCCCCGTGTAGAGGAAGAACGAGGTGTTGCCGCCGGCGAAATTGCTGGCCTTCAGGCGCGTCGTGAACTTCCCGTAAGTGAAGGACTGGTTCGTGCGGATCTCCCCGCACCGCCCGGTCCCGCCGTTGACATTGAGCACCAGGTTGCCGCTGTCCTTCCAGACCTCGCTGTAGGCGAAGCCGCAGCCGAAGGGCGCGCCGTTGTGCCAAGTCGCCGTCTCCCATGCCGACCCGGCGCCCCCGGTGCCATCGAAGCCGTCGAAGAATCCCGCCGCGCTCGCGCCGCCTGTCGCGCTCGCGCCCAGCGCGGCGAGCAGCAGCGCGCGCACGATCGCGTTCTTCCTCGCGTTCTTCGTCGCGTCTTTCTTCATCACGCTTTTTTCCATCGTTGTCTCCTTGGGGTCAGAAGTTGACGCGCGCCCGTACACCGTAGCTGCGCGCATCGTTGAGGAAGCGGACGTTCAGGCTCGAGCCCACCAGCGCCTTGGTCGAGGCCTGCTCGTTGGTGACGTTGCTGGCGAAGGCCTCGATGCGGTAGCGGTCCAGCGTGTAGCCGATCCCCAGGTTCAGCGTCGCGTAGCCCTTCTGCCGATCCGGGAAGCCGGCGGCGAGCGCGCTCGTGGCGGTGCCGTTGAGCGTGACCACGTCCAGCTCGTTGTACTGGGTCAGGTAGTAGGACGAGCGATAGCTCACCAGTGCTTGCCAGTCCAGCTTGCCGGGGCCCAGCGCGAAGGCCTGCTGCAGCCGCGCCGACAGGTTGACCTTGGACGCCAGCGGCAGCTCGTTGCCCGCCAGGTTGATCTGCGGCGCCTTGCCGCCCTGGCCGTAGTCGATGGCGCGCGCATCCGCCACCACCGCGCTGCGGACCTTGGTCTTGAGCAGCACCGCATTCAGGTCCAGCGAGAAGCCGGCCGGCAGCGGCATGCGCAGCTCGCCCTCCAGCCCGTACAGCCGCGACGCGCCGATGTTGCGGTTCACCAGCGAATAGCCGTTGCAGGTGTTGGGCGTGACCTGCGTGTTGACGTTGATGCAGGCCAGGTCTTGGAAGACCTGGTTCTTGTAGTCGTAGTAGAAGCCCGACAGATTGACCACCGCCCGGCGGCCCATCAGCTCGAGCACGTTGCGCGAGCCCATCTCCAGCACGCTCAGCTTCTCCGGCCCATAGACCTCGGGAATGGGCGAGGTGGCGAAGGTGTCGTTGAAGCCGCCGGCCTTGTGACCGGTCGAGAACTTCGCATAGACCATCGCGTCGCGACCCAGGTCGTGCTCGACGCCGACGCGGAAGTCGTTGTACTTGGCGCTGCTCGATCCGTACTGCTGCGTGGGCAGCTGCCAGCTGTTCACATACGAGAAGCCGCCGTTGGTGCCGGCCGGATTGGTCAGCGGGCAGGACAGTCGGCCGTTGTCGTTGACGTCCGGACGGTCGATGCACAGCCCGTTGGGATTCGTGCCGTTGGCGATCGGGCCCAGTTGTTGGCCGACCAGATCGCGCCGGCCCGCCGCCAGGAAGGTCTGGAGCAGGAACTGCGCCCGCTGCGCGTCCGTGGTGATCGTGCTCATGTCGAAGTTGGGCCGCGACAGCAG
>NZ_JBCNLU010000003.1:0-244080 GCF_039595295.1 Roseateles sp. | reverse complement strand
TCAGGCGATCAGGCGATCAGGCGATCAGGTGAGCCAGGACGGCCATGGCGGCCATGGCGGCCACCATGTCGATTCACCCCATCAAGTCGAACGCCGGTCCACCAACGCATGTGCGATGGTGCCCAGGTCGACATACTCCAGCTCGCTACCCACCGGCACACCCCGCGCCAACCGCGTGCTGCGCACACCGCGCGCGCGCAGCGCCTCGGCCAGCACATGCGCGGTGGCCTCGCCCTCGGCGGTGAAGCTGGTGGCGAGGATCACCTCCTCCACCTTCCCGTCCGCCGCCCGCTCCAGCAGCTGCGCCGCGCCGATCTCGCGCGTCGAGACCCCGTCCAACGGGCTGATCCGCCCCTGCAGAACGAAGTAATAGCCGAAGTAGGACGCGGTGCGCTCCATCGCCGCCTGATCGGCGGGGGACTCCACCACGCACAGCAGCCGCGCATCGCGGTGCCGGTCCTGGCAGATCGGGCACACCGGCGTTTCGCTGAAGGTGTGGCAACGCTCGCAGTGGCCGACATTGCTGGCGGCCGCCTGCAGCGCGCGGGCCAGCGCGTCGGCGCCGGCGCGGTCGTGCTGCAGCAGGTGATAGGCCATGCGCTGGGCCGATTTCTGGCCCACGCCCGGCAGGCGCCGCAGGGCCTCGATCAATTGCTCGAGCGCGGTCACCGATGTCCGATCAGAACGGGAACTTCATGCCCGGAGGCAGCGGCATGCCGGCGGTCAGCTTGCCCATCTTTTCCGAGCTGACTTCCTCGGCGCGGCGCACCGCGTCGTTGAACGCGGCGGCGACCAGGTCTTCCAGCATGTCCTTGTCGTCGGCCAGCAGCGAGGGATCGATGGCCACGCGCTTGACGTCGTGCTTGCAGGTCATGGTGACCTTGACCAGGCCGGCGCCGGATTGGCCTTCGACCTCGATGTTGCCCAGCTCGTCCTGCGCCTTCTTCAGGTTGTCCTGCATCGCCTGAGCCTGCTTCATCAGACCCGCGAGTTGGCCCTTCATCATGATGTCGATTCCTTGTTCAAAAAGTGTCGGACCCCTGCGGGTCCGGGGACTGCCGGCCCACGGGCCGATGCGATGGGCGGCATTGTCGCCCCAAGTCGCGATCGGCACCGCGCGGCGGCGGTGTTGAGGGTCAGAGCGGCTTGATCGATCCCGGCAGGATGCGCGCCGTCTTGAACTGCGCCAGCAGCTGCTGGACTTCCGGATCCTCGAGGATGATGGCCTCGGCCTGACGCTGGCGGGCGCGCGTGGCGGTGGTGTCGCGCAGCGCCGGCGAATCGGTCGCACGGCCCGCCTCGATCTCCAGCCGCGCCGGCCTACCCGCGAAGGTGGACAGCGCCGCCTGCAGCTTGTCCTGCAAACCGGGCTGACGCAGCGATTCACGCTCCACGCGCAGGCGCCAGAACGGCGCATCGCCCTGGTCGTCGAAGGCCAGGCACTCGCCCTGCATCGCGAGCTCGCGGGTCAACGCGGTCAAGCCCAGCTGCGGCACCAGGCCGTACCAGCGCTCGCCCAGCGGCGTCGGCACCAGGGCGACCTCCTCGACGGCGGTGGACAGATAGATGCCTTCGCCGGCTTGATCGGGCAGCGGATCGTCGCTGTCCGACTGGCCCATACCGATCGAGGCTTCCTCGTCCGAGGGCGGCGGCACGTCCAGCCAGGGCGGCGGGCCGTCGTCGTCGTGCGGCGGTGACAGGTCCTCGGGCGGCTCCTCGGGCTCGGCGGGTGCGGCCACGGGCGCTTGGCGCGGGCGCAGGCGCTCGCTGAAACGGGTCGCGGGCGCGCCGGCCTGGGCCGCGCGCAACGGGCCGGAGGGCGAAGCCGGACGAGCCGGCGCGGGCGCCGCTTCGGGAGCGCGTTCGGGCGCAGCCTCGCGTGCAGGCTCGGGTGCGGGAGCGGCTGCACGAGCCGGCTCGGGAACAGGTTCAGGCGCCCGCTCGGCGGGGGCCGCCGGCGTCGTCGATGCGATCGGCGCCGCGGCGGCTGCGATCGGCGCGGCAGGCGGGGTCGACGCCATCGGAGCCGGCGCGGCGGCGACGGGCGCCGATGCAGGCTCAGCCGCGGGCGCCGAGGCCCTCGCAGGCTCAGGTTCGGGATCGGCAGGCGCGGCTTCGGCCACGCGCGGCACGGCCGGCGCGGCCTGCACCGGTGCCGGAGCGTTCGCCTGCGGCGCGGGCGTCGGCTGCGGACGCGCCACAGCCGCGGCGACGGGAGCGACTGGCGCGTTGGCCGACGCGGCTGTTGCGGCGGCCATCGGCGCGGCGCTCGCGGCCGCGCGGACAGCGCCTTCCGACGCCCCCGGCTGACGGGCGCCCTGCCCGTCTGGGCGGAAGGCCAGCATGCGCAGCAGGACCATGGTCAGGCCGGCGTATTCATCCGGCGCGAGCGGCAGTTCCTGCCGACCGTGCAGCGCCATGCTGTACATCAGCTGGATCTCGTCGGCCGGCAGCTGGCTGGCCAGCGGCAGCAGCTCGGCGAGGTCCGGATCGCCCGCGTCCAGCGCACCCGGCGCGGCCTGGGCGATGGCCAGGTGTTGCAGCGCGGCGGCCAGATCCTCCAGCGAGCCGCCAGCCGACAGGCCCATGTCGCGGAGCCGGTCGGACGCGCCCACCAGCGCCGCGCCGTCGCCGGCGATCAGCGCGTTCAGGATGCCCAGCACATGGCCGCGGTCGACGCTGCCCAGCATCTGCCGCACGCCGGCTTCCTTGAGCTCGCCCGAGCCGAAGGCGATCGCCTGGTCGGTCAGCGACAGCGCATCCCGCATCGAGCCCCGCGCCGCGCGCGCCAGCAGGCGCAGCGCGCCGGGCTCGTTGGGCACCTGCTCGTTCTGCAGCACGCGGGTCAGGTGCTCCAGCACCGTCTGCGGCGCCATCGGCCGCAGATTGAATTGCAGACAGCGCGACAGCACCGTCACCGGCACCTTCTGCGGATCGGTCGTGGCCAGGACGAACTTCAGATACTCGGGCGGCTCCTCCAGCGTCTTCAGCATCGCGTTGAAGGCGGTGTTCGAGAGCATGTGCACTTCGTCGATCATGTAGACCTTGAAGCGCCCGACGACCGGCTTGTAGACGGCCTGGTCCAGCAGCTGGGAGATTTCTTCCACGCCGCGATTGGAGGCGGCGTCCAGCTCGACGTAGTCGACGAAGCGGCCGGCGTCGATGTCACGGCAGGCGTCGCAGACGCCGCAGGGATGGGCGGTGATGCCACCGGTGCCGTCCGGGCCGATGCAGTTCAGCGACTTGGCCAGGATGCGCGACACCGAGGTCTTGCCCACGCCGCGCGTGCCGGTGAACAGATAGGCGTGGTGCAGGCGTTGCTGCGTCAGCGCATTGGCCAGGGCCTGCACGACGTGCTCCTGACCCATCAGCTCCTCGAACGTGCGGGAGCGGTATTTGCGTGCGAGGACCTGGTAACTCATGGCGGGGGATTCTACGGGGGCGGCCTCCCCCTCCCGGGCGGGTCACGGGGGGATGGCGTCCGGGTTTGTCAGGAGGGTCGCGCGGGCCTGAAGGATAATCGCCGCCCATGAGCACCCATGCCCCGCACGATCCCTCCTCCGGCACGCTGAGCTACGAACAGGCCGGCGTCAATTACGACCTGATCGACCCGCTGAAGATCAGCGCCCAGCGCGCCGCGGCCGCCACGGCGGTCCACATGAGCGCGCACGGCTTCACCGAAGTGAAGGCCTCGCGCGGCGAGTCGGCGTACGTGGTGGATGTGGGCCCGTTCTACATTGCCTCGATCGTCGAGTGCCTGGGCACGAAGACGCTGGTGGCCGACGAGATGGCGACGCTCACCGGCAAGAGCTATTACGACGGCATCGCGCAGGACACGATCGCGATGGCGGTCAACGACCTGATCACCGTGGGCGCCACGCCGCTGGTCGTCCAGGCCTACTGGGCCGCGGGCGGCTCCGACTGGTTCGGCGACGCGCAGCGCGCGCAGTCGCTGGTGGCGGGCTGGAAGAAGGCCTGCGACGTCTGCCAGGTCGCCTGGGGCGGCGGTGAAACGCCCGCGCTGGCCGGCATCGTCGAAGGCGGCCGCATCGACCTGGCCGCGTCCTGCACCGGCCTGATCAATCCGAAGGAACGTCTGTCGGTCGGCGACAAGCTGGGCGCCGGCGACGCCATCGTGCTGCTGGCCTCGTCCGGCATTCATGCGAACGGATTGAGCCTGGCGCGCAAGCTGACCGAGCGTCTTCCGCAGGGCTATCTGACGGAAGTTCAACCGGGTCTGACGTATGGGGACGCGCTGCTGGCGCCGACCACGCTGTACTCGCCGGTGACGGAGGCGATCTACAAGGCGGGCATCACGCCACATTACTGCGCCAACATCACCGGTCACGGCTGGCGCAAGCTGTTGCGTCATCCGGGCAAGTTCACTTACCGCATCCACACGGTGCCGCCCGTGACGCCGGTGCTGAAGTTCATGCAGGAACACGCCCAGCAGGACGACCGTGAGGCGTATTCGACGCTGAACATGGGCGCGGGCTTCGCGATCTTCGTGCCGGCTGAGCAGGCGGCGAAGGTGGTGGAGATCGCCAAGGCCTGCGGGATCGAGGCTTGGGATGCGGGGCGCGTTGAGGAGGGGGAGAAGCAGCTGCTCATCGAGCCGCTGAATATCCGCTTCGGGGATGACGATCTGCAGTTGCGTTGAGGGCTGAAGACCCTCTCCCCTGCCCTCTCCCGCAAGCGGGAGAGGGAGCCGTGAGGCTCGCTGTCAGCGGGGAGCTGTGAGGCTCGCTGTCAGCGGAAATGCTTGCCGCCTGTTCACTCCCTCTCCCGCGGGGCGGGAGAGGGCGGGGGAGAGGGTGGGACGAGCGTCCCGGACCTCGCCCGGCGAGCACATCACTCCCCTTTCTTCGCCACCAGCGTCAGGATGTCGTAGCTGGCGACCAGCTCTCCGCGCTGGTTGGTGACCTGCACGTCCCAGGCGACCACGCCCTGCGGCGGCTGATCCGGGCGATTGCCGCGATCGATGCGGCGCTTGCAGGTCAGGCGCGCCTGGATGGTGTCGCCGATCGCCACCGGATTGACGAAGCGCAGCGTGTCCAGTCCGTAGTTGGCCAGCACCGGCCCCGGCGCCGGCGACACGAACAGCCCCGCCGCCGCCGACAGCACGAAGTAGCCGTGCGCGATGCGCTGCCCGAATTGCGTCTCCTTGGCGGCCACCTCGTCGAAGTGCATGTAGAAGTAGTCGCCGCTGATGCCCCCGAAGTTGACGATGTCCGCCTCGGACACGGTGCGGCGATGTGTCAACAGCGAGTCGCCGACCTGGATCTCCTCGAAGTACTTGCGGAAGGGATGGATCGCGTCCTCGGTGACCTTGGCGCCGCGCACGTACTCGCCGGTGATGGCCGTCAGCATCGTGGGCGATGCCTGCACCGCGCAGCGCTGCAGGTAATGCCGCACCGCGCGAATGCCGCCGAGCTCCTCGCCCCCGCCCGCCCGGCCCGGGCCGCCATGCTTGAGCATCGGCAGCGGCGAGCCGTGACCGGTCGATTCGCCGGCCGCGTCGCGATCCAGCACCAGCAGCCGGCCGTGGAAGGCCGCCGCGTGATAGACCGCCTGCGCCGCCAGCGCCGGCGTCTTCGTGATCACCGAGCCCACCAGGCTGCCGCGGCCCTTGGCCGCGAGCGCCAGCGCCTCGTCGAAGTCCCCATAGCTCATCAGCGTGGACACCGGGCCGAAGGCCTCGACGTTGTGGACCGCTTCATTGCGCATCGCATCGCGGCACAGCAGCAGCGTGGGCGGGAAGAAGGCGCCGTCGCCGACGCCCTCGCCGATCGGGGCGAAGCCGTCGCGCTCGCCATAGACGATCTCGTTGCCCTGGGCCAGCAGTGCCAGACGCTCGGTCACGTCGGCCTGCTGCGCCTTCGACGCCAGCGCGCCCATGCGCACGCCCTCGACGGACGGATCGCCGATCTTGATCTTGGCGAGCCGCTCGCGCAGCGCCGCGGCCACCGCGTCGATCTGCGCCGCCGGCACGATGGCGCGGCGGATGGCCGTGCACTTCTGGCCGGCCTTGGCGCTCATCTCGCGCAGCACCTCCTTGACGAAGAGGTCGAACTCCGGATCGCCGGGTTGGACATCGGGGGCCAGGATCGAGCAGTTCAGGCTGTCCGCCTCGGCATTGAACGGGACCGAGCGGCGGATCAGATTCGGATTCACGCGCAGCTGCGCGGCGGTGTCGGCGGAGCCGGTGAAGGTGACGACGTCGGTCTCCTCCAGCCTGTCCAGCAGGTCGCCCGAGCCGCCGACGATCAGCTGCAGCGCGCCGGCCGGCAGCAGGCCGGACTGCTCGATCAGGCGCACGCAGGCCTCGGCGACATAGCTGGTCGCGGTGGCCGGCTTGACGATGCAGGGAATGCCCGCGACGAAGCTGGGCGCGAATTTCTCCAGCATCCCCCACATCGGGAAGTTGAAGGCGTTGATGTGCACCGCGACGCCGCGCTTGGGCACCAGCACGTGGGTGCCCATGAACTGGCCGCCCTTGCCCAGCGCCTGCGCGGGGCCCTCGTGGACGAGGTTGCTGGACGGGAGCTCACGGCGGCTCATGGACGCATAGGCGAAGAGCGTGCCGATGCCGCCCTCGATGTCGATCCAGGAATCGGGTCGCGTCGCGCCGGTGTGGGCCGAGATCGCGTAGAGCTCTTCCTTGCGCTCGGTCAGGTAAGCGGCCAGCGCCTTGAGGAGGGCGGCGCGCTTCTGGAAATCCAGCGCCAGCAGCGCCGGCAGCGCCTGATGACGTGCGAAATGCAGGCTCTCGCCGAAGTCGATCTCCTCGGCATGGGTCTGCGCCACCAGCCGGCCGTTGACGGCGCTGTGCAGGCCGCGCGCGGCGGTCGAGCCGATCCAGCGACCGGCGATCAGGCTTTGAAGAATGGGGGTGGCGCTCATGAACAGCTTTCTACAGGGGCCGCGCTCCGCTGAACAGCGTCAAGCGCAGGGTGGATTTCGCGTACGAGCGGCGTCGCGAGCGGGTCGAGGTTGCGCCTGAGGCGCGGAGCCGTACTCCCGTACGGCGAGCACCACAGGCTCAAGATCGGCCCGCGCAGTAGCCGAGCGTGCGCGAAATCAGGGTTGGAACTTCCAGGTACCGCCTTCGATCTTGACCATGACGCGGGCGCGCTGGTCCAGACCCAGATGGTCGTTCGGCGACATCGTGAACACGCCATGCGCGCCGGGTAGTTCCTTCACGCCTTCGAGCGCATCCCGCAGCGCCGCGCGGAACTGCGGCGTGCCGGGCTGCGCCTTCTTGATCGCGACCGGAATCGCCGCCTGCAGCAGCAGACCCGCGTCCCAGGCGTGACCGCCGAAGGTCGACACGCTGCCCTTGCCGTAGGCCTTCTCGTACTCGGTCACGTAGGTCTTGGCGCTCTTCTTGGCCGGATGGTCGGCCGGCAGCTGATCGACGACCAGCACCGGGCCCGACGGCAGGAAGGTGCCTTCGACGTCCTTGCCGCCCACGCGCAGGAAGTCGTTGTTGGCCACGCCGTGGGTCTGGTAGTACTTGCCGGCGTAGCCGCGCTCCTTGAGCGTCTTCTGCGGCAGCGCCGCGGGCGTGCCGCTGCCGCCCACCAGCACCGCATCGGGCTTGGCCGCGAGGATCTTCAGCACCTGGCCGGTCACCGAGGTGTCGGTGCGGTTGTAGCGCTCGTTGGCGACGATGCTCAGGCCCTTGCTGGCCGCGACCTTGTTGAACTCCCCATACCAGCCCTCGCCGTAGGCGTCGGCGAAGCCGATGTAGGCCACCGTCTTCACGCCCTGCGCCTGCATGTGGCTGGCAATGGCCAGGGCCATCATGATGTCGTTCTGCGGCGTCTTGAAGACCCACTTCTTCTTCGCGTCCATGGGCTCGACGATGCGCGCCGAGGCCGCCATCGAGATCATCGGCACCTGCGCCTCGGCCACCGCGTCGATCATCGCCAGCGAGTTGGGCGTGACCGTCGAGCCGACGACCACGTCCACCTTGTGCTCGGTGATCAGCTTGCGGGTGTTGGCCACCGCGGTCGTGGTGTCGGAGGCGTCGTCCAGCACGATGTAGTTGACCTTCTGGCCCGCGATGGTCTTGGGCATCAGGGCGAAGGTGTTCTTCTCCGGAATGCCCAGCGACGCGGCCGGCCCCGTGGCCGAGACCGTGACGCCGACGTTGATGTCGGCCCAGGCGGCGCCGCCCGCGCCCATCAGCGCGGCGCCGGCCAGCGCCAGCAGGGTCTTCTCGATGCGTTTCATGTCGTCTCCTTGGGAATGTGTTTTTCAGGAACGCAAGATCAAGATCAGGACCAGGTTCAGGAGAACCCGATCGGATGAGGTACTGCTACTGCTTACTGCATGTCCGAATACTGCTGGCCCGGACGCGGCCGCGGCTTCAATGAATCCCGATCGCCGCAGGCGATGCTGCCCCGCGAAACCTTCACGAGACTTGCGGCGAGGTGTCCCGCTCGCGACGCGCCGCGGGGTCGGTGAGATCGGTGCGCACCGCGCCGAGTCCGCCGAAGAACAGGTCCGCCACCATGGGCGCGACCGCGTCATAAGTCAGCGCGCCGTCGGGCCGCAGCCAGGTGAAGGTCCAGTTGATCATGCCGAACAGCAGCATGGTCAAGGGTTTGTGCAGATGCGCGCCGCGCAGCTCCGGCCGCACCGCGGCCACCGCGTCGGCGAAGCGCCCCACCACCTGGCGTTCGACCTCGACCATGCGCTCGCGGTGCTCGTCGTCCAGGAACTTCAAGTCCTCGGTCAGGACGCGGTGCTCGTTCTGCGCCTCGCCGTAGGCCTGCACGAAGCGGTGGATCAGCGCGCGCAGATGCGGCTCCGGCGCCAGCGACTGGGCCGTCACCTCGTCGACCAGATCGACCAGGTGCTGCAGATGGTTCTGGCAGATCTGCGCCAGCAGCTCGTGCTTGTCGCGGACGTAGTGGTACAGCGTGGGCTTGCTCACCGCGCAGGCTTCCGCGACCTGATTCATCGAGGTCGCGGGGAACCCCTGGTTGGCGAACAGGCGCGCGGCCTGGGCGAGGATCTCCTCGCGGGTGGCATCGAATCCGGCAGCTCTACCTCGGGCCATGGGGCGGTCTTTTCCTTGTGCGTCAGCGTTCGTCGAAGGAGATCACGACGCGCGGGGTCAGGGCATGCGCCTGACAGCTCAGGATGAATCCGGCCGCGACCTCGTGCTTCTCGAGGGCGAAATTCTTATCCATCCGGACCTCCCCTTCGATCAACTTGCAGCGGCAGGTGGAGCACACGCCCGACTTGCAGGAGAAGGGAACGTCCATCCCGGCCCGCGCCGCGGCGTCCAGCAGGCTGGGATCGCTCTTGCGGAACTCGATCTCGCGCGACACGCCGTCGCGGATGACCACGACCTTGGCGGCCTCGGCGTCGTCGGCATGCACCTCGTGCGGCGCCGGGCGGCCGGTCTGCATCTCGGGCGTGCCGAAGCGCTCGATGTGGATGCGTTCCTCCGGCACGCCGGCCTCGCGCAGCGCGGCCTCGGCCTGCTCGTTCATCTCGAAGGGGCCGCAGACAAAGACCTGATCGATCGTCCCCGCCGGCACCGGACCGGTCAGGAAGCCGGCCAGTTTCTCGCGATCCAGCCGACCCGCCATCAGCGGCGAATCCACGTGCTCACGCGAGAACACGTGATGCAGCGTCAGCCGCGTCATGTAGCGGTTCTTCAGGTCCTCGAGCTCCTCCTTGAACATGGTCGAGGCCGGTCGGCGGTTCCCGTAGATCAGCGTGAAGCGGCTGCCGGGCTCGCGCGCCAGCACCGTCTTCATGATGGACAGGATGGGCGTGATGCCCGAGCCCGCCGCGATGCCGACGTAATGCCGCGCCGTCGCCGGATCGACCGGCACATGGAAGCGACCCTGCGGCGGGAAGACCTGGATCTCGTCACCAGCCTTCAGGCTGCCGTGTACCCAGCTGGAGAAGGCGCCGCCGTCGACCTTGCGCACGCCCACGCGCAGCTCGCCGTCGTCGATGCCCGCGCAGATGGAGTAGGAGCGGCGCAGGTCCTGGCCGTTGACGTCGCCGCGCAGGGTCAGGTATTGCCCCTGCGTGAAGCGGAAGGTGTCGCGCAGCGCCTCGGGCACGTCGAAGCAGAGCACGACGGCGTCGTCGGTGTCCTGGTGCTTGGCGCTGACGCGCAGCGGATGGAAGTGCAGGCTCATGGCGTGACTCGTGGTCGTGGGCGGGATCTGGCGAGATCGCTCAGATCGGCTTGAAGTGATCGAAAGGTTCGCGGCAGGCCAGGCAGCGGTAGAGCGCCTTGCAGGCCGTCGAGCCGAAGACGGAGAGCTGCTCGGTGTGCGTGCTGCCGCAGCGCGGGCAGGCGATGGCGGCGCCGGCATGGCGGCGGACGATGCGGATGCTCGAGGTCTGCGCGCCGCTCTCGCCGAGGTGGGCCGGCGGCGCGATGCCGTAGCGGCGCAGCTTCTCGCGGCCCTCGTCGGTGATCCAGTCGGTGGTCCAGGCCGGGGCGCGCCGCATCGTGATCGTCACCGTGCCGAAGCGCGCCAGCGCCTCGCGCACGTTCTGCTCGATGGCTTCGGTGGCCGGGCAGCCGGAGTAGGTCGGCGTGAGCACGACCTCGACGCCGTCGGCCGTCTCGACCAGATCGCGCACGATGCCCAGCTCCACCAGCGACACCGCCGGCACCTCGGGATCGGGCACCTGAGACAGCACTTCCCAAGCGGCGGACAGGCGCCCGCAACCGAGGTCGCTCGCGCCGTCGCCCGCCGCCGGGCCGACGCGCGTCGACGATCTCTGCGGCGTCAGCAGCGTCAAGGACGCGAGCGCGTCCTGCAGCGACGGCGGCAACGACGACGGCGGCGACGATGAGGACGAGGACGCCATGCTCATGCCCGATCCTGAATTCACCACACGCCGCCGGGATAGGCGCGCTGCAGCGACTGCATGGTCGCCAGCATGTGGCCCATGTGCTCGCTGTGGATGCCGTGGCGGCCGGCGTAGACATGCGGCGTGTCCTTGGGACGCGCCAGTCGCGCCTCGGCCAGCACCTCGTCCATCGCTGCATCCCATTCGGGCTTGAGCGAGGCCCAGGTCGGGCCCAGGCCGCTGGTGTCGGCGGCGATGTCCACGTCGTCGGCGGCGAAGAGCTCGTTCACGTAGGGCCACAGCTGCGTCAGCGCGGCCTGCATGCGGCGGGTGGACTCCTCGCTGCCGTCGCCCAGGCGCACGACCCATTCGGCCGCATGCTGCAGGTGATAGCGGACTTCCTTGACCGCCTTGGCCGCGATCGCGGCGACCTCGGCATCCGACGAGTGCTGCAGACGCGTCCACAGCGGCAGCAGCCAGCAGGCCGCGACCAGGTTGCGCGCCTGCGTGAAGGCGAAGTCGCCGCGCGGCAACTCCATCAGCACCGGGTTCAGGTAGTGGCGCTCCTCGCGGAGGAAGGCGAGCTGGTCCTCGTCGAGCGGCTGCTCGTTGAGCTGGCCGGCGCGCGTCAGCAGTGCGCGGGCTTGGCCCAGCAGGTCCAGCGCGATGTTGCCCAGCGCCAGGTCCTCTTCGAGGATGGGCGAGTGGCCGCACCACTCGGACAACCGGTGCGACAGCACCAGGCAGGCGTCGCCCAGGCGCAGCAGATAGTGGACGTCGGCGCGTGCGCCGGGTTGGATGGAGGCGGTCATCGTCCGGTCCTCACATGTGGTCCAGCGACGGGGGCAGGTCGTAGAACGTCGGGTGACGGTAGACCTTGTCTTCCATGGGATCGAAGTAGCTGGACTTCTCGCCCGGATCCGACGCGACGATGGCCGAGGACGGCACGACCCAGATGCTCACGCCTTCCTGGCGGCGGGTGTAGACGTCGCGCGCCATCTGCAGCGCCATCTTGGCGTCGGGCGCGTGCAGGCTGCCGCAGTGCTTGTGATCCAGGCCCGCCTTGTTGCGGACGAAGACTTCCCACAGGGGCCATTCGTTGGCGCCGGTCTGCTGGTTGATGCTCATGATGAAAGGCTCGAAAACTCGATGGATGCGGTGAACGCGACGGGAGGCGACGGGCGCGCCGCTCAGGCGGCTTGCGCGGCGGTGGCGCGCTTGCGGGCGTGGGCCAGCGCGGCCTCGCGCACCCACGCGCCCTCGTCCCAGGCCTTGACGCGCGTGGCCAGGCGCTCGGTGTTGCAGGGGCCATTGCCGCCGACGACACGCCAGAACTCGTTCCAGTCGATCGCGCCGAAGTCGTAGTGCTCGCGCTCGGCATTCCACTGGAGCGCGGCATCGGGCAGCGTCACGCCCAGCAGCTCGGCCTGCGGCACCGTGGCGTCGACGAACTTCTGACGCAGCTCGTCGTTGGTCAGGCGCTTGATGCCCCAGCGCATGGACTGCTCCGAATTCGGCGAGTCCTTGTCCGCTGGTCCGAACATCATCAGCGACGGCCACCACCAGCGGTTCACCGCGTCCTGGACCATGGCCTTCTGCGCGTCGGTGCCCTCGCGCATCATGACCAGCAGGCTCTCGTAGCCTTGGCGCTGATGGAAGGATTCCTCGCGGCAGATGCGGATCATGGCGCGGGCATAGGGCCCGTAGGAGCAGCGGCACAGCGGCACCTGGTTCATGATGGCCGCGCCATCGACCAGCCAGCCGATCACGCCGATGTCGGCCCAGGTCAGCGTCGGGTAGTTGAAGATGGAGCTGTACTTGGCCTTGCCGGTGTGCAGCGCGTCCAGCATCTGGTCGCGGCTGGTGCCCAGGGTCTCGGCGGCGGAGTAGAGATAGAGCCCATGCCCGCCCTCGTCCTGCACCTTGGCCAGCAGGATGGCCTTGCGCTTGAGCGTAGGGGCGCGCGTGATCCAGTTGCCCTCAGGCAGCATGCCGACGATCTCGGAATGCGCATGCTGGCTGATCTGCCGCACCAGCGTCTTGCGGTAGTGCTCGGGCATCCAGTCCTTGGCCTCGATGAAATCGCCCTCGGCGACGCGGGCCTCGAAGGCCTCCTCGCGCTGCTGCTCCTCGGCGGTCTGCAGCTTGGCGGCCTGGTCCTGCGGACCGATGCTCATCGCTTGCGTGTACATCATTTCTCCTTAAAGAGGGTCCTTGTGGGACCCGACCCGTCAAGCGGGGACCAGGGACGGTCTTTGCCCGGCCCTCGGTCCCGCCCCCTCGGGGGGCGCGCGTTAGCGCGTAGGGGGGAACTTCATTTCGGTCGGTTGTCGACGACGCGGCGGGCTTTCCCGACCAGGGTCCGCTCGATCGAATCCGGTGCGCCGACGGTGACCTTGGTCGACACGCCGATCAGCGTCTTGATGCGGTGCTGCAGCGACTTGGACGCCGTGCCCGCGTCGCCGCCGGAGGCCGACAGCTCGCAGCGCACCTCGACCTCGTCGAGATGACCGCTGCGGTTGACCACGATCTGGTACTGGCCCGACAGGCCGGGCTCGGCGAGCACCAGCTCCTCGATCTGCGTCGGGAACAGGTTGACGCCGCGGATGATCAGCATGTCGTCGCTGCGGCCCACGATCTTGCCCATGCGACGCATGCTGCGCGCCGTCGGCGGCAGCAGCCTCGTCAGGTCCCGCGTGCGATAGCGGATCACCGGCAGCGCCTGCTTGCTCAGCGAGGTGAAGACGAGCTCGCCCTCGGCGCCCTCGGGCAGCACCTCGCCGGTCTCGGGGTCGATGATCTCGGGATAGAAGTGGTCCTCCCAGATCACCGGACCGTCCTTGGTCTCGATGCACTCGCTGGCCACCCCCGGCCCCATCACTTCGGATAGGCCGTAGATGTCGACCGCGTCGATGCCGGCCTTCTGCTCGATCTCGCGGCGCATGGCCTCGGTCCAGGGCTCCGCGCCGAAGACGCCGGTCTTGAGCGAGGACGCGCGCGGGTCCAGGCCCTGACGCACGAATTCCTCGATCAGCACCTGCATGTAGCTGGGCGTGACCATGATCAGGTCGGGCTTGAAGTCCTGGATCAGCTGGACCTGCTTCTCGGTCTGGCCGCCGGACATGGGGATGACGGTGCAGCCCAGGCGCTCGGCGCCGTAATGCGCACCCAGACCGCCGGTGAACAGGCCGTAGCCGTAGGCCACATGCACGATGTCGCCGCGGCGCGCGCCCGCGGCGCGCAGCGAGCGCGCCACCAGGTCTGCCCAGGTGTCGATGTCCTGCTGCGTGTAGCCGACCACGGTGGGCTTGCCGGTCGTGCCCGAGGACGCGTGGATGCGGGAGACCTGCTCGCGCGGTACGGCGAAGAGGCCGAAGGGATAGTTGTCCCGCAGGTGCTGCTTGGTTGTGAACGGGAACAGGCGCAGGTCGCTCAGGTCCTTGAGGTCGGACGGATGCACGCCCTTGGCGTCGAACGCGGCCTTGTAATGCGGCACGTTTTCATAGGCGTGTTGCAGCGACCAGCGCAGGCGCTGCAGCTGCAGCGCGCGGAGTTCGTCCTGGCTGGCGCGCTCGATGGGCTCGAGGTCGTCGGGCTGGAAGGTCTTCACCGTCATGGGTCTTGTCTCCTGGTCCTTCCGAGGCGCTCAGCGCGCGGGCGCCAGGTCCGGCACCACGGGCTTGCCCTTGATGCGGTAGGACTTGCCCCGGAAGACCGCGATCAGTTCGTCGCGTTGATTGGTGATGCGGATGTCGTAGACGCCGGTGCGGCCGGACAGCGAGATCTCGCTGGCGCGCGCCGTCAGCACGTCGCCGGCTCGGGACGGCGCGACGATGTCGATCGCGAAGCCCGAGGCCACCGTCATCTCGTTGTGCGAGTTGCAGGCGAAGGCGAAACAGGAATCGGCCAGCGTGGTCACGAAGCCGCCGTGGCAGATGTCGAAGCCGTTGAGCATGTCCTCGCGCACCGTCATCGACAGCGTCGCGCTGCCCGGCGCGATCGCGTCGATGCGCATGCCCAGGCCCTTCGACGCGCGGTCGTTGGCGAACATGACGTCGCGCACCGCCTCGGCCACGCGTTGGGGATCGAGGGTCGCGCTCATCAGCGGTCCTTGAAGACGGGGGCGCGCTTGCTCAGGAAGGACGCGGCCCCCTCGAGATAGTCGTGCGCATAGCCGAGCTGGCTTTGCAGCCGGGCCTCGAGCTTGAGGGCGTCCTCGAACTCCAGGTCCATCGACGCGTCCAGCGCCTGGCGCGTCTGCACCAGCGCGCGGGTCGGCATCTTGGAGAGCTTCTGCGCGGTGGCCATGGCCTCGGACATCAGGTCCGCATCGGCCACGCAGCGCGCGATCAGGCCCCACTGCTGCGCTTGCTCGGCGGGCAGCTTGTCGCCCAGCAGCGCGAGCTGCAGCGCCCGCGCGCGGCCCACGAGCCGCGTCAACAGCCAGGTGCCGCCGCAATCGGGGACCAGACCGATCTTGGAGAAGGCCTGGATGAACGAGGCCGACTGCCCGGCCAGCACCAGATCGCAGCCCAGCGCGAAGTTGGCGCCGGCGCCCGCGGCCACGCCGTTGACGGCGCAGATCGTCGGCACCGGCATGCTGCGCAGGCGCAGCGCGAGCGGGATGTAGTAATGGTCCAGCAGGTTGCCGATGTCCTTGGCCTTGGGCTTGCGAGTCGTATCGACCTCGCCGCTGTGCTCGTCGAACTCGGGCTTGATGTGGGGATCGGACAGATCCTGGCCGGCGCAGAACGCGCGGCCGGCGCCGGTGATGAGCACCGCTCGCACGTTCGCGTCGGACGCGGCGTCGTCGAGCGCGACCCGGATCTGACCGAGCAGTCCGGTGGTGAACGCGTTCAGCGCCTGCGGCCGGTTCAGCGTCAGGACGCGAACCGCGCCTTCGGTGCTGATCAGCAGCGGGGCCTCGTCGGCGCCAGGGGTCGTGGCGGGCGTGTGGGCAGTGCTCATGCGGCTTGTCTCCTCGGCCTGAGGGGGATTCAGCTTTTGCAGCTTTTTTTGATCGGCTTCTATTTACCGACCGGTCGGTAGATACTACGAGCCATTGGCCGACATGACAAGGCCAGAGACCTAGGGTTAATACCCAGACCAAAGGAGACCGCATGCCCTGCTACGCCATCGACGGCCTGTCGCCCGTCGTCCACCCCAGCGCGTACGTCCACCCGACGGCGGTGCTGATCGGGGACGTGATCGTCGGGCCCGACTGCTACATCGGCCCGGTCGCCTCGCTGCGCGGGGACTTCGGCCGGATCCGGCTGATGTCCGGCGTGAACGTGCAGGACACCTGCGTGATCCACGGCTTCCCGGACTCGGACACGGTGGTCGAAACCAACGGCCACATCGGCCATGGCGCGGTGCTGCACGGCTGCGTGGTGAGGCACGACGCGCTGGTGGGGATGAACGCGGTCGTCATGGACGAGGCCGAGGTCGGCCCCTACTCCATCGTCGCGGCCTGCGCCTTCGTGCGGGCGGGGTTGAAGCTGCCGGAGAAGTCGCTGATCGCGGGGCTGCCGGCCAAGGTGATGCGGCCGCTCACCGAGGACGAGATCCGGTGGAAGCGCGCCGGCACCGAGACTTATCAGGATCTCGCGCTGCGCTGCAAGGCGAGCATGGTGGAGGTCAGCCCGCTGGCCGAGGAAGAGCCGGATCGGCGCCGGCTGGCCATCGGCGGGCCGAAGACGCTGGTGGCCACCAAGCGCGATGACGCTTGACTCGATCGGCTGACGACCCAGGGCCGAGACGGGTCGCCGTCGCGGGCGGCCGGGCTCAGACCAGTTCGGTGCGCTTCACCTCGACGCGGTCGACCAGCGTGGTCACCAGTCCCGCCGTGAGCCCATGGACGCTGGTCCCCGAGCACGCCGCCGCGCCCGCGGCCACGGCCCAGCGCAGGTGTTCCTCGGGGTCGCCCTGGGGGCCGTTCATCAGGCTGTAGAGCAGCCCGGCCATCGAGGCGTCGCCCGCGCCGATGGTGTCGCCCACGGCGTCCAGCGGCGGCGGTGCGGCGCTGAGATCGCCCTTGGGATGGAAGAGCTGAGCGCCGCGCTCCCCGAGGGTGAGCATCACGATCGCGCGCGGGTTCCAGGCCGCGATCTGGGCCAGGCCCAGGTGGTGATCGCGGCTGCGGAACAGCCCGCGCAAATCCTCGTCGGACACCTTGATCACGTCCGCCATGCGGCACATGCGCTCGAGCGTGCGGTCGTAGCGCGAGTCCATGGTGATGCGGTAATTCGGGTCGTAGCTGATCTTGACGCCCTCGTCCTTGAGCGACTCGGCCAGCGCGATCAGGCGCGCGGCGAGCGGCTCGCGGGTCAGGCTGATCGAGCCGAAATGCGCCCAGCGCAGCGCGCGGCGCCAGCCGGCCGGGAGGGCATGCGGGCGGAAGTGCAGATCGGCGCTGTCATCGCCGACGAAGGCGTACTCGGGCGGGTCGACCTGATGGACGAAAGCCATCAGCGGGGATTTGGCGAACTGCTGGATGAAGCGCAGGTCGAGGTTGGCATCGACGCTGGCCTGCCAGAGTTCCTGCCCGAAGGGGTCCTTGCTGAGCCCGCCCGCGAAGGCGCTGAGCTGGCCCAGCCGCGACATCGCGATGGCGACGTTCCAGGGCGATCCGCCGCTGCGGCTGTGCCACTGGTCAGGCCCGACGCGGATCATGTCGGTGAGGGCTTCGCCGAAGGAGACGAAGCTGGCCAGGTCCGCATGGACCACGGTCGTGGGGGTCAAGCTCATGGGGTGATTCGACTCCCTCGGACGCCGTACGGCAAGTGGAAGGTCCTACAGGGTGACGAAGGGGATGGGCGCCGGAATGGGCGTGCCTGGGCAGGTGGACGCCGCCAGCGGCACAATCCCACCCCATGACCGATGGAGTGATCCCTCTGCTCGACCTGCGCCAGGCGGGACGGGCGCTGACCGTGCCGCAACCGCTGCCACCCGCCCGAACGGGCCCGTGGCTGGATGCGCGGGGTCGGCCGCTGCGCGACCTGCGCATCTCCGTCACCGACCGCTGCAACTTCCGCTGCAGCTACTGCATGCCGAAGGACGTCTTCGACAAGCATTACCCCTTCCTCCCCCGCAACGAAGTCCTCTCGCTGGAGGAGATCGCCCGCGTCGCGCGCATCTTCGCGGGCCTGGGCGTGCAGAAGCTGCGCTTGACCGGGGGCGAGCCGCTGCTGCGCCGCAACCTCGAATCCTTGATCGCCCAGCTCGCTCAGATCCGCACGCCTGAGGGCGAGCCGCTGGACCTGACGCTGACGACCAACGGCTCGCTGCTGGCGCGCAAGGCGCAGGCGCTCAAGGACGCCGGCCTGCGCCGCGTCACCGTCAGCCTGGACGCGCTGGACGACGCCATCTTCCGCCGCATGAACGACGTGGACTTCCCGGTCGCCGACGTGCTGGAGGGCATCGCCAAGGCGCAGGCCGTGGGACTGGCACCGATCAAGGTCAACATGGTCGTGAAGCGCGGCACCAACGACGACCAGATCGTCCCGATGGCGCGCCACTTCCGCGGCACCGGGGTGACGCTGCGGTTCATCGAGTACATGGACGTCGGCATGAGCAACGGCTGGCGGATGGACGAGGTGCTGCCGTCCTCGGACGTCCTCGCCCGTCTGCGCGAGGACGCCGAGCTGGTGCCGCTGGCGCCCACCGTCGAGGGCGAGACCGCCACCCGCTGGGGCTACGCGGACGGCAGCGGGGAGATCGGCCTGATCTCCAGCGTCACGCAGGCCTTCTGCGGAGACTGCAACCGGGCGCGGCTGTCGACCGAGGGGCAGCTCTACACCTGCCTGTTCGCGGGTGCGGGCCACGATCTGCGTGGGCTGCTGCGCGGCGATGCGCAGGGCGAACCTCGGACCGACGAGGAGATCGCCGCCGCGTTGGGCGCGCTGTGGACGCGGCGCGCTGACCGCTATTCGGAGCTGCGCGCGACCTTGCCGGCCGCCGAGGCCGGATCGGCGCGGCGCGTCGAGATGCATTACATCGGCGGCTGATGCGCGATCCGCGCGACGCCACCACCGCGCTCATCCTCTGCGGAGGCCGCGCCACCCGCATGGGCGGCGTGGACAAGCCGCTGCAGGCGTTTCTGGGACGGCCGCTGGTCGAGCATGTGCTGGAGCGGATCGCGCCGCAGACGGGCGCACGGGTGCTGATCAGCGCGAATCGGCATCCGCAGGCATACGCCCGCTTCGGGCATCCGGTGCTGGCGGATACGCTGCCCGACTTCCCGGGGCCGTTGGCGGGGATCCTGGCGGGGCTGGAGGCGCTTGAGGCGCGTGACGCCGAGGCGTGGCTGCTGTGCGTCAGCGGGGACAGCCCGTGGCTGCCCCAGGATCTGTTGGAGCGGCTTGTTGATGGCTTGAGCGCGGCGACGCTCCCACCCTCTCCCCCGCCCTCTCCCGCCCCGCGGGAGAGGGCGTCTCGCCTGCGTGATGCGCACGGGGGAGCGCGTGACGGCGCAATGGCGTCGGACGTCGCGATGGCGCGGGACTGCGCGATGACGCCGGACTGCGCGATGGCGCTGGGCCGTGAAGGCCCGGGGCAGCCGATGCGGAGTCAACCGCTGGCCAGCCTGATTCATGTCCGGCATCGTGAGGCCTTGGAGGCCGCGCTGCGCGCCGGCGAGCGGCGTGTCGAAGCCTGGCTGCGGACGCTGCCGCTGGCGCTCGTCGCCTTCGATCGGCCGCAGGACGAGCGAGCTTTCGCCAACATCAACGACAGGAGCGAGCTTGAGCAACTCGAACGACTCCCGCCCGGGATCCGCTGACCCCTCAGCCCCGTCCCACGTCGGCGGCCCCGGCACCGCCAGCACTTCCAGCACCGCCAGTGCTGCCGGCGCACCCAGTGCCACCGACAACGCCCTGGTCCAGCTCCGCCTGCTGGGCGAAGGAGACCTGGTCGCCTACAAGGCGCTGCGGGACGCCATGCTGGCCGCTCACGAGGAGGCCTTCACCTCCGACGCCGCCACCGAGCGCGCCCGCGAGGCCGCCAGCTATCGCGCGCGGCTGCATCCGCAGGCGGGCGGCAAGTCGCTGTTCACGCTGGGCGCGTGGATCGGGGATCAGCTGGTGGGCGCGCTCACCGTCGAGCACGAGAACCGCGTCAAGGTGCGCCACGTCGCGCATCTGATCGGGATGATGGTCGACGACGCCCACGCCGGCCGCGGCATCGGCGGCCTGCTGCTGCGCCAGGCGCTGACGCTGCTCAAGCGCGAGCCGCTGCTGGAAACGCTGACGCTGAGCGTCACCGCCGGCAACGCGCCGGCGATGGCGCTCTACCGGCGCGTCGGCTTCACCCGTTACGGTCACCTGCCGCGCGCGATTCGCCTGTCCGACGGCCGCTTCTATGCGAAGGACCTGATGAGCCTGGACCTGCGGTCCTGAGCGGCCGCGGGCGCTCAACCGGCTCAGCCTCCGACGCAGGTCGCAGCGGGCCGCGCGCTGATGTCGACGTCGACGGTCAATTCGTCCTGGATCGCGAGCAACCCGCCCAGGACCGAGAACGGCGCAATGCCGAAGTCGCTCTGCCGCAGCACCAGGCCGCCGACCGCGCGCAGCGGGCCGTCGCCGCCGGGACGCTCGACCCGCATCGGCACATCGAGCACCCGTTCCCGCCCATGCCAAGACACGGCGAGCCGCAAGGCCAGCGTCGGCAGCGCGCCGGCCACCGCCTTGCTGCGGACGGCGATCGCCGGGAAGCGCTCGCCGTCGACGGCCTTGAGCAGGTTGGCGCGGGTGCCGGCGATGTCGCTCTCCGAGGGGCGACTCGCGAATTCGGCGCCCAACGCGGCGCGCCATTCGGGCTTGTCGATCACAAGGTCATCGAGCCGGAAGCCGAGCTCCACGCCCGCGCCGCTCAGCCCGTCGGCCGGCAGAAAGACCCGGCCGTCGATGCGGTCGAGCCCGAGCACGTGGTTGTGGCCGACCTTGGCCAGCCGGCCCGCCCGGAACACATGGATGCGAACCGCCGAAGACGCGGCGTCCACCGCATACAGCCGCCCTTCCCCGCGCTGCTGCGCGGCGAGCCAGTTCGGGCAGGAGGACGCCGTCACCGGCGCGACCTCGCCCCCCGCGACCGGCACAGACGGGCTCGCGCAGCCGAGCAGGGCCGCTGCCGCGACGAGGGCCGCCGTCATCGCCCGACGCGGCGCCTGGATTGCCGTTGTCACCGCTCGCATAGGGGTAAACCAAGTGTTGCCAGTCCGGCATTTTGAACGGCACAAACCAGCCTGTCGCACTAGCATTGACACATCGATTCCAAGATCCGAACGGAGACCGCCATGGCACGACAAGCCACCGACCTGATGGCGCAGTACGCGGCCTATCACCGCGACCGCCGCAACATCGCGACCCACTTCGTGGGGATCCCGCTGATCGTTTTCGCCGTCGGCGTGCTGCTGGCGAGGGCGCAATTCCACGTTGCCGACTGGACCGTCAGCGGCGCGTGGATCGCCTGGGCCGCGGCGACGATCTGGTACCTCACGCGCGGCAACCTGGTGCTGGGTCTGAGCACCGCGCTGGTCAACGCCTTGCTGATGGCGCTGGCCCATCCGCTGGCGGCGGGCTCGACCGCCTCCTGGCTGGCATGGGGCCTGGGCAGCTTTCTGCTGGGCTGGGTGATCCAGTTCATCGGCCATTACTACGAGGGCCGCAAACCCGCCTTCGTCGACGACCTGATCGGCCTGCTGGTCGGTCCGATGTTCGTCGTCGGCGAGGCGCTCTTCGCGCTGGGCTGGGGCCGCGACCTGCTGGCCGAAATCGAGCGCCGCGCCGGCCCGACCCACCTGCGCGATCTGACCCATCCCGCCTGAACCTGATCGAGGTGATTCACGCCTCCCCCGCTCGCGCGTTCCGCTCCACCTGAAGGGGGTGACGCGGGCGGCGAGCCGGAAAGAGGTCTCACCCCGATGGGGCCGGGTCTTGCGCAGCGCCGCCAAGCCGCTTATCTTGGCCGTCAGCCCTGGGACGAAGGCCGGGGCCTCAGCGCTGAATCGACCTTGTTCGATCGCGCCCTTTTTGCTCGCCAGGAGGCCCCATGAAACCGGTGTCCGATCTGCTGAAGAATCGCGGTCCTAGCGTCTGGCGCATTGCGCCGGAGGCGACGGTGTTCGATGGCTTGCATCTGCTCGCGCAGCACGACGTGGGCGCGCTGCTGGTGATGCAGGAGGACCGGCTGCTCGGGATCTTTTCCGAGCGGGACTACACGCGCAAGATCGCGCTGCAGGGCCGGGACTCGCGGCACACGCAGGTCAAGGACGTGATGACGCCCAACGTCTTCGTGGTCAAGCCGAACACCGATTGCCGGGAATGCATGCGGCTGATGAGCCAGCGCAAGATCCGCCATCTGCCGGTGGTCGAAGGCGCGACAGTGGTGGGCATGCTCTCGATCCGCGATCTGATGGACGACATCATCGCGGACGATGAACTGACGATTGCGCAGTTGCAGAGCTATATCTACGGGTAGCTGGGCGCCGGTCGAGGTCGCGATGGGCGCTCACGGCATACGATGTCCCTCTCCCCCCGCCCTCTCCCGCGATGCGGGCGAGGGGGCTATGGGGCACCGAGCGCTTCTCGGGGCAGCTCAAAGCTTTGGTACCACGGCACGAGTGACTCCCTCTCCCGCGGGGCGGGTGGCCTCAATGCCACGCCACGAGTGACTCCCTCTCCCGCGGGGCGGGAGAGGGCGGGGGAGAGGGTGGGAGGGTGGCAGCGCTCGGTCCACGAGGCCGCCCTCACCCCTCCCAGAACTGCAGCGCCCCCTCCGCCCCCGCCTTCAGCTTCGCCGCCTTCCCCACCTTGTCGGAACCCCGCGGCGTCCCCAGCGCGATCCACCCCAGCAGCGTTTCCCCCGGCTCGCAGAAGGCCGCCACCAACCCTGGATCCCGCGCCTTCGCCCCGCTGAGCATCTTCCCGCCGAACCCCAGCCCATGCGCCGCGTTGAGGAAGTTCGTCAACGCCCCCCCGACACAAGCCCATTGCTCATGCGCCGGCACCTGCGGATGGCCCATGTCGATGCGCGCGATCACAGCCACCGTCATCGGCGGCAACAACGCCCGCTCCTCATCCATCGCGACCCCCGCCGCATCCTTCCCCGCCCGACGCGCCGACTCCCCATACAGCGCCGACATCCGCTGCCGCGCCTCCCCGCGCACCACCTTGAACCGGAACGGCACCAGCCCCGCATGGTCCGGCGCATGCAGCGCCGCCTCGACCATCAGCCGCAGCTGAACCTCATCCGGCCCGGGCTCCATCAAATGCTTGGGCCCCACCGAGCCTCGCGTCAGCAGCAGCTTCAATCCCCCGTCGTTCATCTCACCCCCTCCTCTGACGCTCACGCATTGAGCCGCCGCCGCGCCGCATACGAGCACGCATCCACCAGCATCACCAACGCCAGCATCGCGATCAGCACGGTGCAGGTCTCGGACATCTGGAACAGGCTCAGGTGGACGCTGAGCATCTGCCCCAGCCCGCCCGCACCGACCACGCCCAGCACCGCCGCGGCGCGGATGTTGTTCTCCCACCGGTACAGCGTGTAGCTGAGCAACTGCGGCGCCGCCTGCGGCAGCGTCGCGAACGCGAAGACCTGCCAGCGCGAGGCCCCCGCCCAGCGCAGCGCCTGCGCGGTCTGCGGCGGCGCGTTCTCCAGCGCCTCGGCCATCAGCCGGCCCAGCACGCCCGTCGTGTGCAGCGCCAAGGCCAGCGTCCCCGGCATCGGCCCCAGGCCCGCCGACACCAGCAGGATCGCCGCCCACACCAGCTCCGGCACCGACCTCAGCGCGTTCAGCAGCAAGCGCGACAGCCCGCGCACCGGCCCCGCCGGCCGACTCGCGAGCAAGGCCAGCCCCAGCCCGGCGACCGCCGCCAGCACGCTGCCCAGCGCCGACATCGCCAGCGTCTCCAACGCCCCGGCGCCAGTACGCGCCAGAAAGGCCGGCGCCAGTTTCGGCGGGAAGAACTCGGCGATGAAGCGCCCCATCTGCGCCAGCGCGTCCAGCCCCAGCAGATCGCCCCATCGCACCGGCAGGCTGAGGAAGCTCGCCACCGTCAGCGCGAGCAACGCCGCGAGCAGCAGCCACAGGCCCACGCGCGTCGGCGGCCGGCCCGGCATCTGGTGCGGCTCGGCGCCCTGCCCCGCCGCGCGACTCGGACGCAGCCAGGCGCTGATGCGGTCGGCCAGCGCGACCAGGGCGATGAAGACCAGCAGGATGGTCGCGACCTCGCCGCCGGCAAACATCTTGGTCGCGTTGTCCAGCTGCTGCCCCAAGCCGCCCGCGCCGACGAAGCCCAGCACCACCGACGAGCGGATCGCGCATTCCCAGCGATAGACGGTGTAGCTGACCAGTTCGTCCGCGCAGCCCGGCAAGGTCCCGAACAGCAGCGCCTGCAAGCGCCCCGCGCCGCCGCGCAGCAGCGCCTGCGTGGGCGTGGCGTCGGCGCTCTCAAGAATCTCGGCGTAGACCTTGCCCAGCATGCCGCCGTAGGACAGCGCGATCGCCAGCACGCCCGCGCCCGGCCCCAGGCCCAGCACGCGCACCAGCATCAGCGCCCAGACCAGCTCAGGCACCGAGCGCAGCACCACCAGCATCGTGCGCACCGTCCAGCGCAGCGCGGCCGCCATCCTGGCCATGCGCCCCGTCAGCGAGGACACCGACAGCCGCGCCGTCGCCAGCAGCGCCAACGGCACCCCGATGACCCAAGCCAGCGCCAGGCCCACCGTGGCCATGGCGACGGTGCGCCAGGTGTCGGCGGCCAGCATCAACAGGAACTCCGCGTCCACGCGCGGCGTCAGGAACTGCACGCCGAAGCGCCAGGTCGCGCGCAGGCTGCGCGGGTCGAGCAGCTCCCAGGGCCGGAACTCGCACCAGACCAGCAGCGGCCACAGCAGCGCGAGCAAGGCCAGCGTCGTGCCGATGCGGCGCGTGGCGGCGGGGTCGCGCTGCCAGGGGCGGTCGATCAAGGCGCTCATCGCGTCACCGGCTCACGGGGTCACCGGCCCAGCGCTTGCGCGTGATTGCGCGGCAGCGCCGGGTCCGGCTCGACGATGGCGGGCGAAGCGTCGTCCAGGCCCGCGTAGAGCTCGGCCAGCCGCTGCCCGTCGAGGCCCTGCGGCGGACCGTCGTAGACGAGCCGGCCCTCGCGCAAGGCGATCAGGCGCGGGAACAGACCCCGCGCCAGATCGATCTGATGCAGGCTGCAGATCAGCGTGCGGTCCTGCGCCCGCGCCGCGTCCTGCAACACGGACAGCGCGCGCTGGGCGCGCTGCGGGTCCAGCGCCGACAGCGGCTCGTCGACCAGCCACAGCCTCGCCTTGGACACCAGCAGCCGCGCGAGCGCCACCCGTTGGCGCTCGCCGCCGGACAGCTGATCGACGCGCGACCACAGACGGTTGCCCAGCTCCAACCGGTCCAGCGCCTCGAAGGCCAGACGCGCCTGCTCGGCCGAGGGGCTGAACAGCATGCGCAGACTCTCGCCGAAGGAGGCGCCCGGCAAGCGGCCCGCGAGCACCGCGGTCGCCACGCGCTGGCGCGGCGGCAGCGGCGGATGCTGCGGCGCCAGCATCAGCTCGCGACGCAGCCAATGGCGGTCGCGATGCGACAAGGTCCAGGCGTCCTGCCCCACCAGCCGCAGCGAGCCCGTCGCCGGTCGCAGGGCCAGCGCCAGCGCATGCAGCAGCGAGGTCTTGCCGGCGCCGGACGCGCCGATCAGCGCGACCTGCTCGCCGGTCTCGATCTTCAGCGAGAGCGGCTGGACGAGGGTCTTGGGACCGGCCTGCAGATGCAGGCCGTCCAGCTCCAGGAGAGGCATGGGAGCAATTTACTTCAGCAGTCCGGCGTTCTCGGCGGCGGCCTTGATGCCGGTGTAGTTCTCGGGCTGGGTCGGCACGAACTTCGTCGCACGTTGCAGCTCGAGGATCTCCTTGCCTTCGGGCGTCGCGGGGCTGAGCTTGAGGAAGGCCGCCTTGAGCTTGGCCTGCAGCGCGGCGGGCATGTCGGCGTGCACGCTCCAGTTGTAGTCGTAGAACGGCGGCGTCGTGTAGAAGACCTTGACCGCGCCCGTGTCGACCTTCTTGTCGGCGACCAGCTTTTCCCAGACCGAGATGTTGAGCGCGCCCGCGTCGACTTTGCCCGAGGCGACGGCCGCGACGGTGGCGTCATGGGCGCCGGAGAAGGACACGCGCTTGAGGTCGGTCTCGGGGTTGATCTTGGCCGCCAGCAGGAAAGAGCGCGGCATCAGGTGACCCGAGGTCGAGGACGCGGAGCCGAAGCTCAGCGTCTTGCCCTTGAGGTCCTCGAGCTTGGTGATGCCCGAGTGGGCGTCGGTAACGAAGACGGAGCGGAACTTCTCGTCCTCCTCGCGTTGGACCAGCGGGACGATCTTGCCGCCGGAGCGCACGTTGGCCTGCACGAAGGTGAAGCCGCCGAACCAGGCCAGGTCGATCTTCTTGTTCACGACGGCCTCGACGGCCGCGGCGTAGTCGGTGACGGGGGTCCACTCGACCTTCACGCCGAGTTCCTTCTGCAGGTACTTGCCCAGCGGTGCGAACTTGCGGGCGAGCTCGGTCGGTGACTCGTCCGGAATCGCCGTCACGCGCAGCACCTGCGGCGCGGTCTGCGCCTGCGCGGCGCCGCCGACGGCGGCAGCGACGACGGTGGCGGCGGCGAAGCCCTGCAGCACACGGCTGACTTGGCGAAGAAGCTTGGACATGGCGAGGTCTCTAGGGGTGGTGAGGAAGGAAGGGATCGCGAGAGGGATCGCGAGGGGAATGGCGGGAAAGATGGCGGAAGGAAATGGGAGTCGAACCCACCCGGCGATGCGTGGCATCACCCACCAGATTTGAAGTCTGGCCGACCCACCAGGGTCGTTTTCCTTCCTGTGATCGTGGCCTGTTCATGCGGCATGCGAGGCGTGGGCGACTCCGCCCGGCGCGTCTTCGTCGATGAACAGCCGGCAATCGGTCCGGAGCCGATGCGCGTCGCCGACGCGCCTCAGCAGCCCGACCTTGTCGAAGAACTCCAGCACCTGGATCGCGCGCTTGCGGCCCAGACCGCTGCGATCGCGGAAGGATGCGGCGGTGACGTCACCGCCGATGGCCGACTCGCGGGCGATGCGGGCCAGGTCCCGGATCGCCGGGGGCGCATAGTACAGGTCCTTCACGACCTGGAACAGCTCGCCGCGCTGCGCGAGTCGCGCCAGCGTCGTGCGCACCAGTGCCTCGGGTTCGGCGGTCTGCTTGGCGAGGTCGCGCGCCCACGCGCCTTCGAAGCCTGCGGTCATCAAGGCCGGCGTCATCTTCTGCGCGAGCCGCTCATCCAGCGCCGACAGCTGCACGCCATGCTCGGGCCGATGCGCGGCCGCGCCGGTGATGGCGACCTGCCCCGACGCCGCCATGCGCTGCACCAGGGCGCGCCACAGGGGCTCGGCCATGCGCGGCGCGGCGAGCCGGCGCCAGCGTGCCAGATCGGGGCCGAGCTCTTCGGGTTGTTCTTGGTGATAGCGCTCCAGGCGCTGCAAGGCCGTGTCCGTCCATAGCGCCGTTTGCGCCGCGCCCAGCGCCCACGATGGACCGTCCGCGCCAGGGACCACGGCGCCGACGAGGGGCTCATGCGCTGGGAGCTCGAAGACCCTCTCCCCTGCCCTCTCCCGCAAGCGGGAGAGGGAGTCGGAAGGCTCGTGGTCTTCCAGCCCGAAGACCCTCTCCCCTGCCCTCTCCCGCAAGCGGGAGAGGGAGTCGGAAGGCTCGTGGTCTTCCAGCCCGAAGACCCTCTCCCCTGCCCTCTCCCGCAAGCGGGAGAGGGGGTCGGAAGGCTCGCGGTCAGCGGATGGCTCGTTGTCTGCGGATGGCGAGATGTCCTTGGAAGCGCTCGGTGCGCTTTGGCCCCCTCTCCCGCCGTGCGGGAGAGGGCTGGGGAGAGGGTCTTCCGCGCGAATCAGCCCCGCCCTCGCCTTCGTCGCCACGCCCTGCCCTGCCGCGAAGCGCGCCAGGTCCACGCCCATCGGCGCCCTGAGCAGCAGCCCGCTCAGCCGCTGCCCCACCGTCGGCGCGGCGAGCGCCACCAACTCCCCCAAGCGCTGCTCGGTTCGCCGATACCGCGCCGGCCCTTGCGGATCGAGCACCACGCCGCCCGCAAGCGCCCGCGTCGCCGACGCATCGCGCAGCACCACGCGATCACCGGCCCAAGCACCGACCGGCCGATGCAGCACCAGCTGCACGAACGCCTCACTGCCCGGCGCCACCGCGTCAAGCGCCCCGCCATCGACGCTCCCCAGCACCGCGACCGACCCGGTCACTTGCTCCGCCCCCACATGCACATGCACCGACGTCCCGCTGCGCAGCGGTCTCGTCTCCTCCGCCCACAGCCGCAATCGCGCATCGAGCCGATCCGTCCACTGCGCAATCTCCGGCGCCGCGAGCCACTGCCCGCGCGCCACCTCATCCTTGTCGATGCCCACGAGCCCAATGGCCACGCGCTGACCGGCCGTCGCGCGCTCCACCGCGGCGTTCTGCGCATGCAGGCTGCGCACGCGCCCTCGCCGCGGCGCCTGGCCCGGCGCAGGCGGCAACAACACGAGCTCATCGCCGATCGCGACCGCCCCCGCATGCGCGGTCCCCGTGCAGACCGTCCCCACGCCCGCGAGGCTGAACACCCGGTCCACCGCGAGCCTGAACCCCCATCCCTCGACCTCGCGCGCCGGCAACTGCCGAGCCTCTTCGACAAGATGCTCACGCAACTCCCGCACACCCTCGCCCGCCGTGGCGGCGACCTGGAAGATCGGCGCCTCCGCCAGCGGCGTTCCCGTCACCAACGCGCGAATCTCCTCCCGCCGCTGCGCCCGCATTGCCGCATCCACGCGGTCGCACTTCGTCAGCGCGATCGTGCCGCGCGCGATACCCAGCAGCGACAGCAAGGCCAGGTGCTCGCGTGTCTGCGGCATCACGCCGTCGTCCGCGGCGACCAGCAGCAACGCATGGTCGATGCCCGTGGCCCCCGACAGCATCGTGTGCACCAGGCGCTCATGCCCCGGCACGTCCACGAAGCCAATGCGCACAGCGGTGCTCGACGACCCACTCGCCGCCCCGGCCTCAGCGACGCCCTCAGCGACGCCCGCCACCGCCGACGACCCGGCGCCGACCTCCAAGTACGCATAGCCCAGCGCGATGCTGATCCCGCGCTGCTTCTCCTCCGGCAAGCGATCCGTGTCGACGCCCGTCAGCGCCTTGACCAGCGTCGTCTTGCCATGGTCGATGTGACCCGCGGTGCCGACGATCACGCCAGCGCCTCCCTCAGCCGCGGCAGCTGCGCGATGAACTCCGGCTCCTCGCGCGCCTCATCCAGACAGCGCAGATCCAGCCACAGCTCATCCGCCTGCACGCGCGCGATCACCGGCAGCGGCAGCCCCCGCAAGGCCGTCACCAGCTCATCCAACGCGCGTCCCACGCCGCGCTTGCCCGGCAGCACCGGCGTGAGCACCAGACCCGCCGAGGCCAGCGTTTCCACCGGCAACGAGCCCGAGCCGATCTGCCCGCGCATCGACGCCGCGCGCACCGCGAAGCGCGGCGCGACGGTTTCCGAGAGCTTCTCGATCAGCCGCTCCCCCTGCGCCTGGATCTGCTCGACCGGCCGCGTGAGCAGCCGCAGCGTCGGCAGATCCGTCGTCAAGCGATCCGGCTGCAGATACAGCCGCAGCGTCGCCTCCAGCGCCGCCATCGGCAGCTTGGACATGCGCAGCGCGCGCTTCATCGGGAACTTGCGGATCTTCTGCACCAGGTCCTTGCGCCCGACGATCAAGCCCGCCTGCGGTCCTCCCAGCAGCTTGTCGCCGCTGAAGGTCACCACGTCGCAGCCGTCGGCGAGCATGCGCTGCGGCAGCGGCTCCGCCGGCAAGCCCCATTGCGACAGGTCCACCAGCGATCCGCTGCCCAAGTCCGTCAGCAGCGGCAAGCCCGCCGCATGCGCGATGGGCGCGAGTTCCGCCTCGCTCACCGAAGCGGTGAAGCCCTGGATCGCGTAGTTGCTGGTGTGGACCTTCATCAGCAGCGCGGTGTCCGGGCCGATGGCGGCCTGATAGTCCCGCGCATGCGTGCGGTTGGTCGTGCCGACCTCCACCAGCCGCGCGCCCGCCGCCGACATCACGTCGGGCATGCGGAAGGCGCCGCCGATCTCCACCAGCTCGCCGCGCGACAGCACTGCCTCCTTGCCGCCGGCGAGCGCCGCCAGGCTCAGCAGCACCGCCGCCGCGTTGTTGTTCACCACGGTCGCGGCCTCGGCGCCGGTGATCTCGCGCAGCAGATCCTCGACCAGGCTGTCGCGGTCGCCGCGCTCGCCGCGTGCGAGGTCGAACTCCAGGTTGTTGGGCGAGCCCATGCAGGCCAGCACCTGCTGCAAGGCTTCGTCCGCCAGCAGCGCGCGGCCCAGGTTGGTGTGCAGCACGGTGCCGGTCAGATTGAGGACGCGGCGCATGCGTGGCGCCAGACGCTCGACGCAGCGCTGTTCGAGTTCATGCGGCAGCTCATGCAGACGCCGCGGCGACAGCGCGCCCTCAAGCGCCTGCCGCCGCCAGTCGTCGAGCAGCCGGCGCGCCTCGGCCGCGACGAAGGCGTGGCCGTGACGCGCCATCAGAGGCGTGACCGCGGGGTAGCGCAACAGCCGGTCGACGGAAGGGAGATCCTTGGGGGCCGCGGACGCCTGTGGCGTTGCCGGGGAGCCTGCCGTCGGACCATGAACCATGGATGCCTCGGGCTTCATGCTCAATGGCCTCCGGGATCGGGTGGCGGGTCGGCCTCGCCCAGGATCAGCATCGGATTGAAGCCGTGGCGCACCACGCCCAGTTCGCCGACCAGCAGATCCAGCGTCAGCGTGGCGAGGTCGTCGGCCAGCGGCTCGACCTGCAGATCCTTCTCCATGTGGACCTGCTTCAAGTAGCGCCCGCAGGTCTCGCAGCATTCGGCCTGGACGACTTCGGACTTCTTGTCGTCCGCGTCGACCAGCGCCTGGAAGCTGATGCCCTTGGTGCCCTGGCAGTGCGTGCACTTGATGCGCACGTAATGCCATTGCGTGCCGCAGAGCGAGCAGGCCAGAAAGCGCAGCCCCGACTGCTCCGCGCCCACGCGCGTGATCGAGGCCACCGGCCGCGAGCCGCAGCAGGGACACACCGTCGGATCGTCGATCAGGCCGAAGGGCGCAAGCGTCTCGCTGTGATCGCCCTGCTCGAAGCGCGCCTGCAGCTGCTGCACCAGACGCGTCCAGTGCAGCTGCAGCGCGGCGGCGATCAGCGGCGCTGCGGCCGGGTCCAGCCCCGGCGCGCCGCCGGCGAGCAGCGCGCTCGCCTGCTGCTCCAGATACGCGTCATCAGCCTGTGCGAGCTGCGTCACCAGCGTGCGGGCCGCCTCGGGAATCGCACCGCCCGCCAGCGCGCCGAGCAGCGCGCGCAGTTCCTCGCGCCACACCGGATCGCGCTTGTGAAGCTGCGCATCCAGCGGGGGCTGCCCGCCCGCCATCGCGGCGCCCAGCGCCATCTCGTCGGGCAGCTTCAGCGCGCGCGGCTGCTGGAGCCGCTCATGCTGATGCCGCGCCAACTCGGCCACGAAGAGCAGGTAGTCCCGCATCGCGTGGCCTTCGGCGAGTTGTTGAAGACGCAGTTGGCGCTCGGCGAAGAGACCGGGTTCGGGGAGTCGCAACGGCGCCGCGCGCGGCCCCGCGTTCACCGCGATCTCCTCCGGTGTCATCAGGCGGATGGTGCTGCTGGCGGTCATGCGCGCGGACGTTCCTTCATTTCCTTGTGCCACAGCGGATGGTGGTGGGCGGCCCAGGTGTCGGTGACCGTACCACGGGTCATCGCCCGGAACGAGCCCTTGACCCAGATCGCCGCATAGACGTGGATGATGATGGTCAGGATCAGGATCGCCGCCGAGGCCGAGTGCAGCACCACCGCGATGCGCCGCATCAGGATGTTCCCGTCGGGGAACCAGGCGTGCCAGAACATGAAGCCCGTCACCAGCAGGATCAGCAGCGACACCACCATGACCCAGAACACGATCTTCTGACCCGCGTTGTACTTGTGGGCCGGCTGCACGCCCTCTTTATGGGCGCCGGAGATCATGCCCGGGCTCTGCCGCATCCACTTGGAATCGACCGAGGTCCACAGGTTGTCGCGCCACATCTTCAGCGCCAGGAAGAAGAACGCCAGCACCATGGCCAGTCCCATGTAGGGATGCAGGACGCGGGTCCACGGACCGCCGCCGAACAGGTTGGTCAGGAAGAACAGGCTGGGGTGGAAGAAGGCCAGGCCCGAAAGCCCGGCGCACAGGAACAGCAGCACGACGATCCAGTGGTTGATCCGCTGGCTGTCGCGATAGCGTTGCAGCAAGGCCATGATGGTCTCCTGGCTGATCAGAGGCCGCCGTCCGGCGGCAGGCCGGTGGACGAGGGGGCGCGTCCGGCGCGGATCTCTCGATCGCGCTCGTAGGCGAGTTCCTCGTCCGGATCGGGCTCGTCATGTCCGGTCTTCTGCGGGCCCACCTTCATGTAATGGAAGAAGCCCGCCACCGCGGCGCCGATCATCGCGGCCACCGCCAGCGGCTTGGCCGCGCCCTTCCACAGCGACACCAGCGGACTGATCTGCGGGTCCTTGGGCAGGCCGTGATACAGGCCCGGCTGGTCCGCGTGCTGCAGCACGTACATCACGTGCGTGCCGCCCACGCCTTGCGGGTCGTAGACGCCGGCGTTCTGATAGCCGCGCTCCTTGAGGTCGACGAGGCGCTCGGCGGCGTACTCGTGCATGTCCTCTTTCGAGCCGAACTGGATCGCGCCCGTCGGGCAGGCCTTCACGCAGGCCGGCTCCAGGCCGACGCCGACGCGGTCCGAGCACAGGCTGCACTTGTAGGCCTTGTTGTCGGCCTTGGAGATCCGCGGCACGTCGAAGGGGCAGCCGGTCACGCAGTTGCCGCAGCCGATGCAGTGCTCGGAGATGAAGTCCACGATGCCGTTCGTGTACTTCACGATCGCACCGGGCGACGGGCAGCTCTTGAGGCAGCCCGGATCCTCGCAATGCATGCAGCCGTCCTTGCGGATCAGCCACTCGAGCTTGTTCTCCTGCACCTCGACCTCGGAGTAGCGCATCACGGTCCACGACTGCGGCGACAGGTCGCGCGGGTTGTCGTAGGTGCCGTGGTTCTCGCCGATGTCGTCGCGCAGGTCGTTCCACTGCATGCAGGCGACCTGACAGGCCTTGCAGCCGATGCACGCCGAGACGTCGATCAGCTTGGCCACCTCGGTGACGTGCTTGCGCGCGTCCGGGCTGGGCAGCGTGGTCGCGGAGCGCTTGGCGATGTCCAGGGATTGCAATGAAGACATGGCAGCGCTCCTCAGGCTTTCTCGATGTTGACGGTGAAGCTCTTGAACTCCGGCGTCTGCGTGTTGGCGTCGCCCACGAAGGGGGTCAGCGTGTTCACGAGATAGCCGGGCTTGGCCACACCGACGAAGCCCCAATGGTTCGGCAGACCCACGGTGTGCACCCGCTTGCCGCCGACGTCCAGGGACGCCACCCGCTTGGTCACCACCGCCACGGCCTTGATGTAGCCGCGCATGGAGCTGACCTTGACCTGATCGCCGTTGGCGATGCCCTTCTCCTTCGCCAGTTCCTCGCCGATCTCCACGAACTGCTGCGGCTGGATGATCGCGCTGGTGCGCACGTTCTTGGTCCAGTAATGGAAGTGCTCGGTGAGCCGGTAGCTGGTCGCCACGTAGGGGAACTTGTCCGGCGTGCCGAACTGCTCCCGATCGCCCTTGAACGCGCGGCCGGCCGGATTGTTCTTGGCCTTGGCGTTGTTCGGGTGCATGGGGTTGGTCGTCAGCGGCGACTCGAAGGGCTCGTAATGCTCGGGCAGCGGACCGTCCACCATGCCGCTGGGCGCGAACAGCCGGGCCACGCCCTCGCCCGTCATGATGAAGGGCCGCACCGCGTCCTCGTCATTCGGATTGGCGTCGGGCCGGATATCCGGCACGTCCGAGCCGCCCCACTTGTCGCCCATCCAGCTGATGAGCCGGCGCTTGGGGTTCCAGGGCTTGCCGGTCGGATCGACCGAGGCGGCGTTGTAGAGGATGCGCCGGTTCGCCGGCCAGGCCCAGGCCCAGTTCAGCGTCTGGCCGATGCCCCACGGATCGCTGTTGTCGCGCCGCGCCATCTGGTTGCCCGCCTGTGTCCAGGCGCCGGCATAGATCCAGCAGCCCGAGCTGGTCGTGCCGTCGTCGCGCAGCAGGCCGAAGCCGGACAACTGCTCGCCCGCCTTCTGCAGGACCTTGGTCGGGTCCTTCGGGTCGGTCACGTCGGCCAGCGCCTTGCCGTTGAACTCCATCGCGAGCTCTTCAGGCGAGGGGCTGTTGGGGACCTTGTAGGGCCAGGTCAGGTTGACGATGGGATCGGGGAAGGCGCCGCCGTCCTTCTGATACAGCGCGCGCAGGCGCAGGAAGATCTCCGCGATGATCTCGGCGTCGCCCTTGGCCTCGCCGGGGGGTTCCGCGCCCTTCCAGTGCCACTGCAGCCAGCGGCCGGAGTTGGTCAGCGAGCCGTCCTCCTCCGCGAAGCAGGTGCTGGGGAAGCGGAACACCACCGTCTGGATGTCCTCGGACTTGACGTCGTTGTGCTCCCCGTAGTTCTTCCAGAACTCCGCCGTCTCCGTGTTCAGAGGATCGATGATCGCGAGGAACTTCAGCTTGGACAGGCTCTCGACGATCTTCTTCTTGTTGGGGAAGGACCCCACCGGATTGAAGCCCTGGCAGATGTAGCCGTTGATCTTGCCCTGGTGCATCAGCTCGAAGGCCTGCAGCACGTCGTAGCCCTTGTCCCATTTGGGCAGGTAGTGGAAGGCCCAGTCGTTCTCCTTGGTCGCGGCCTTGCCCCACCACGCCTTCTGCTGGCTGACGAAGAACTTGGGATAGTTCTGCCAGAAGCTCATCTGGTTGGGACGCAGCGGCTTGGTGGCGCGGGTCTTGTAATAGGTCTCCAGATCCTGCTCGGAGTCCTTGGCCAGCGACATGTAGCCGGTCAGCGAGGTCGACAGCAGCCCCAGGTCGGTCAGGCCCTGGATGTTGCTGTGGCCGCGCAGCGCGTTCATGCCGCCGCCCGGCAGACCGATGTTGCCCAGCAGCAGCTGCACCAGCGCGCCGGTGCGGATGATCTGCGAGCCCTGGCTGTGCTGCGTCCACCCCAGCGCGTACATGATGGTCATGACCTTGCCGGGGGCGGAGGTCTCGGCGATCTGCCGGCAGACCTCGAGGAACTTGTCCTTGGGCGTGCCGGTGATCTCGCTGACCTTCTCCGGCGTGTAGCGCGCGTAATGCTGCTTCATGACGTTGAGCACGCAGCGCGGGTGCTCCATCGTCATGTCGACCTTGGCGAAGCCCTTCTCGTCCATCTCGTAGGCCCAGGACGCGTTGCTGTACGCGCGCTTGGTCTCGTCGTAGCCGGAGAACAGGCCCTCCTCGAACTTGTAGCCCTCATTGATGATGAAGGGCGCGTTCGTGTAATGCCGGACGTACTCGGTCTGGATCTTGTTGTTGCTCAGCAGGTAGTTGATGACCCCGCCCAGGAAGGCGATGTCGGACCCCGCCCGCACCGGGGCGTAGTAATCGCTCATCGCGGCCGAGCGCGTGAAGCGCGGGTCCACGACGATCAGCCGCGCCTTGTTGTGCTTCTTGGCCTCGATCACCCACTTGAAACCGCAGGGGTGAGCCTCGGCGGCATTGCCGCCCATGATCAGGACGAGGTCGGCGTTCTTGATGTCCACCCAGTGGTTGGTCATCGCACCGCGGCCGAACGTCGGGGCCAGACTGGCCACCGTCGGTCCGTGTCAAACGCGGGCCTGGTTGTCGAACGCGAGCATCCCCGTCGCGCGCATCGCCTTGTGGGTGATGTAGCCCGACTCGTTGGAGGATGCGGAGGCGCAGATCATGCCGGTGGACAACCAGCGGTTCACGACCTTGCCGTCAGCGTTGCTCGCGATGAAGTTGGCGTCGCGGTCCGCCTTGAGCAGCTTGACGAAGCGGTCCATCGCCTCGTTCCAGCTCACGCGTTTCCACTCCTTGGACCCGGCCTCGCGGATCTCGGGGTACTTCAGGCGGTTCTCGCTGTGGACGAAGTCCAACAGGCCGGCGCCCTTGGGGCACAGCGTGCCGCGATTGACCGGGTGATCCGGATCGCCCTCGATGTGGATGATGTTCGCGCGGACGTTCTTCGCGCGATCACCCAGCGAGTACATGATCAATCCGCAGCCCACCGAGCAATAGGGGCAGGTGTTGCGGGTCTCGGTCGCCCGGGCGAGCTTGAACTGGCGTGTCTCGGCCAGCGCAGCGGTTGGAGAGAATCCCAACGCGACGAGGCTGGAGCCCATGACGGCCGCCCCGCTCACCCGGAAGAAGTGCCTCCGGTTCATGTCCATGTCTTGCCTCCTGGGGCGGCGTCGTTGCCGGCCTGGGGTGAATCACGCGGCCGACACGCGGCCCGCGCGGCTATTTCGACATAAACAATGGGCTTTGTCCAATACGGGATCACCCCGGAGCGCGCGGGCGCGACGCTCAGCGCACCGGAAACTTTGAGCGCATCGGCGAGCCCTCGTTTCTCGTTGCACCGCAGCATGCAAAAAGGCCGCGGTGAGCGGCCTTCCGGGCTGGGGTGGAAGGGGTCAGGTGTTCTTCGAGATCGTGATCGTCGGGAACTTGCTCGAGTAGTCCTTGGCCTGCCCCGCCAGCTTCACCGCGACCTTGCGCGCGATGGCCTTGTAGGCTTGCGCATGCGGACTGTCCGGCTCGGCCACCACGGTGGGCTTGCCGCTGTCGGCCTGCTCGCGGATGGACAGTGCCAGCGGCAGCGAGCCCAGCAGCTCCTGTCCGTACTGGTCCGCCATGCGCTGACCGCCGCCGCTGCCGAAGATGTGCTCGGCATGACCGCAGTTGCTGCAGATGTGGATGGCCATGTTTTCGACGATGCCCAGAATCGGCACGCCGACCTTCTCGAACATCTTCAGGCCCTTCTTCGCATCGATCAGCGCAATGTCCTGCGGGGTCGTCACGATCACGGAGCCGCTCACCGGCACACGTTGCGACAGCGTCAGCTGGATGTCGCCGGTGCCCGGGGGCATGTCGATGATCAGATAGTCCAGATCACGCCAGCGCGTCTGGCGCAGCAGCTGCTCCAGCGCCTGCGTGGCCATCGGGCCGCGCCACACCATGGCCTGGTCGTCCTCGACCAGGAAGCCGATGGACATCAGCTGCAGGCCGTGCGATTCCAGCGGCTCCATGGTCTGGCCGTCGGTGCTCTCGGGCCGGCCGTGGATGCCCAGCATCAGCGGGAGGCTGGGGCCGTAGATGTCGGCGTCCAGCAGACCGACCTTGGCGCCCTCGGCCGACAGCGCCAGCGCCAGATTCGCGGCGGTGGTGCTCTTGCCGACGCCGCCCTTGCCCGAGGCCACCGCGACGATGTTCTTCACACCGGGCAGCAGTTGCACGCCGCGCTGGACCGCGTGCGCAATGATCTTGGACGTCAGACCGACGCTCACATTGCCGACGCCCGGCACCGTGCGCGCCGCGCCGACCAGCGCTGTGCGCAGGCCGTCGATCTGGCTGGCGGCGGGGTAGCCCAGCTCCACGTCGAAACTGACCGCGTCGCCCTGCACCTTCAGGTTGCGCAGTTGTTTCGTCGTAACGAAATCGCGTCCGGTGTTGGGGTCGACGACCTGTTGCAGCGCCTGCAGCAGCGAGGCTTCTTGGATTTGGGACATGGCGGAGGGAATCGTTGAAACTCGATCGGAAACGACGCCTCGCAACCGGGGCGCCGAGATTGGCGCGAAGTCTAGCGGGAATGACAAAAGGGGTTGCAACTTGCGCTGCAACCCCTTTTATTTGGTGGGCCCTGAAGGATTCGAACCTTCGACCAACGGATTAAGAGTCCGCTGCTCTACCAACTGAGCTAAGAGCCCGAAATTCTTTGCTTCCTCAACGATTCGATTGAATCGCTGCGAAGACCGAGAGTATGTCAGATATTCAGACCGCTTGCAAGATTCTCAATCGAAAACTTTGCAGAGTGTGCGGTTGGTGGGCCCTGAAGGATTCGAACCTTCGACCAACGGATTAAGAGTCCGCTGCTCTACCAACTGAGCTAAGAGCCCCCAAGAATATCCAACTGAAGCGACTGGTGGGTCGTGCAGGATTCGAACCTGCGACCAACGGATTAAAAGTCCGCTGCTCTACCGACTGAGCTAACGACCCGAAGCTCTGCTTCAAGCGAAGAAGACCGGATTGCGCCCATCTCCTTTGCTGCGCTTCGAGGTGTTTGCCCCTCAGCAGAGCCGCAGATTATAGGACGCTTTTTTGCTGGTGCGCAAGTGCTTTCAAATACTGCGTCACCAGTTCCGCCGCGGCCACCATGCCGAAGCCCGCCGTGACCGCCACGCTCGAGCCATAGCCATGGCAGTTCAGGTTGCCGTCGATGTCGCAGGCCTCCACGCCCTCGGGGCGGGTGACCGGCTCGCGCGAGAAGACGCAGCGCACGCCCATCTTCCCTTGCCGCTCGCCCGCATGGAACTTGCGCAACCGCTGGCGCAAACTGGCCAGCAGCGGATCATGCGTGGTCTCGGACAGATCCAGGATTTCCACGTCCTGCGGGCGACGCTTGCCGCCCGCCGCGCCGATGCAGATCTGCGGCAGCTTGCGCGCCCTCGCCCAAGCGGCGAGCTGCGCCTTGGCGCGCACCTGATCGCAGGCGTCGACGATGCCGTCGACCTCCACGCCGCCCAGCAGCGCGGGCCAATTCGTCTCGTCGACGAAGTCCTCGATGGTGATGACGTCGCAGCCCGGATGGATGTCGGCGATACGCTGCTTCAGCGCCTCGGCCTTGGCCATGCCCAGCGTGCTGCCCAGCGCCTGCACCTGGCGATTGATGTTGGACACGGCGACATGGTCCAGATCGACCAGCACCAGCCGCGCCACGCCCATGCGGGCCAGCGCCTCCACCACCCACGAGCCCACGCCGCCCAGTCCCACGACGCAGAAACGCGCCGCGCGCAGCCGCGCGTAATCACGGTCGCCATGCAGGCGGCGCAGACCGCCGAAGCGGCGCTCCGCGTCGGCGTGCGCGGCGTCAGGGTCGAGGGGCCCGTGCCCGGAGTCGAGGGTCAAGATCGTCACGCGCCGATGCGCGTCTCGCGGCGGGAAAGTGGGCGGGTCAGCGCAGGCCGGCCTGGCGTTCCTTGGCGGCCTTGGCCGCTTCGGTGCCGGGATAGGCCTTCTGCAGATCGTCCAGCGTCTTGCGGGCGGACTTGTTGTCCTTGAGCTCGATCTGGCAGTTGGCGATGGCCAGCAGGCTCTCGGCGGCGCGGGGATGTTCCGGGTTCGCCGTCACGAAGGCCTTGAAGGTCGCGATCGCGCCCTTGTAATCGCGCTTCCCATACTGCGCATTGCCCAGCCAGAAGCGCACCGAGTCGCTGTAGCCGCTCGCCGGGAAACGCGTCAGGAAGGAAGAGAAGGCGGACACCGCCTCGTTGAAGTCGCCGCGACGGATCTGACCCATGGCCGCGTCGAACTGGCGCTTCTCTTCGGGATCGGCCTGGAATTCCTTGCCGTCCAGGGACACCTTCTGCGGCTCCAGCGGGCGCAGCCGGTTGTCCAGCGTGGCCGACTGGTCGGCCACTTTGCGTTGGGTGTCGGACAGATCACGCGCCAGCTGTTCGTTCTGCCCGCGCATCTTGGCGAGCTCCGAACGCAGCGAGTCGATCTGTCCGGACAGATCCAGCAGACCGCGCCGGGCGGTCTCGAGCTGGCTCTGCAGATCAGCGATGCGAGCACGTTGCGCTTCCTCGCTCTGCGCCTGCTTGGTTCGCAGATCGAGGATGGCCTTGCGGGCCTCGTCGTCCTCGAAGAGCGCGGCGCGCGCGGGTTGCCCCGCCACGCCCAAAGCGAGCACCACGGTCAGCGCGGCGGCTTGCGCCACGGCGCCCAGATCGCGGCCGACGGAGAGTCGAGAGAATCGAGAAAGACGCAGCATGCTCATGTCACCGATTTACTTGTCGCGCAGTTCGACGCGACGGTTCTTGGCCCAGGCCTCTTCGTTGTGGCCCGGATCGGCCGGACGCTCCTTACCGAAGCTCACCGGCTCGACCTGGGCGGACGACACGCCCAGCAGGGTCAGCGACTTGGCCACGGCCTCGGCGCGCTTCTGGCCCAGGGCCAGGTTGTACTCGCGGCCGCCGCGCTCGTCGGCGTGACCTTCCAGCGACAGCTGCAGCGTCTTCTTGTTGTTCAGACGCTTGGCGTGGTTTTCGATCAGGCTGCGGTACTCGTCCTTGACGACGAAGCTGTCGAAGTCGAAGAACACGACGCGCTGGTTGGACACGGCGGCGTCCAGTTGGGCGCCCAGGTCCACGGTCTGCACCGGACGCTGCGAGCCGGCGTTCGGATCGGCTTGCGGGGTTTGGGTCTGGACCGGCGGGGCCTTCGTTTCGACCGGAGCCGGCTCATCCAGCTTCGTGGAGCTGCAGGCGGACAGGGCGGCTGCGGCCACCAGGCCGAGCATCAGTTTTTCGAATTTCATGGGCGTTCGCTCCTATGGGTCAAGGAAAGGCGGGGGAGAAATGCAGGACCAGCCGGCCAACTGCGCCGCCGGTGAAGCCGCAAAAACAGCAATTGTGAATCATTGGCTAACACAAATGCGAGGCAGACGACACCTCGCGCAAGTCCCTATGCATGAACACGCTCGCGGCTCGCACAAGACGGGCGAAGCGCGACGCCAACGTAGGCAAAGCGCATGCCCGTGTGCGGCGCGGGCGCAGTCACGTCATCAATTCATCAGTTGCCGAACGGGCCCCAGGCGGGCTCGCGGATGTCGGCGACGTTGGGGGTGGCCAGCTTGGCCTTGACCTTGCCGTCCAGCGTCGAGGTCATCAGCACGTCCCGGCCGCCGGCGCGCGTCGCGTAGACGATCAGCTTGCCGTTCGGGGAGAAGCTGGGGCTCTCGTCGTCGCTGGTGTCGGTGATCTGCTGCACCCGACCGCTGCCCAGGTCCATGACGCAGAGCTTGAAGGTGCCGCCGCCCACGCGCGTGATGTAGGCCATCGTGCGGCCGTCCGGGCTGATGGACGGGCTGATGTTGTAGTTGCCGGCAAAGGTGATGCGCTCGGCGCTGCCGCCGCTGGCCGCCATGCGGTAGATCTGCGGGGCGCCGCCGCGGTCGCTGACGAAGTAGATCGACGCGCCATCGGGCGAGAACACCGGCTCGGTGTCGATCGCCGAGGTCTGCGTCAGGCGCTTCACGCCCGAGCCGTCCTTGTTGATCAGGAACAGCTGCGAGCCGCCGTCGCGCGACAGCGTCATCGCCAGCTGCTGGCCATTCGGGGAGAACGCCGGGGCGCTGTTGCTGCCGCGGAAGTCCGCGATCTTGCGGCGCTTGCCGGTGCGCAGATCCTGGATCCAGACCACCGCCTTGCGGGTCTCGAAGGACACATAGGCCACTTCGTTGCCGTCCGGCGACCAGGCCGGCGAGATGATCGCCTCCGGGCTGTTGAGCACGGTCTGCTCGCCCTCGCCGTCCGCGTCGGACACGCGCAGCGAATAGCGCGGACCGGCCTTGTTCACGTAGACCAGGCGGGTCGCGAAGACGCCGCGCTCGCCGGTGAGCTTCTGATAGATCGCGTCGGCGATCTTGTGCGCGGCCAGACGCAGATCGGCGGCCACGACGGGGACGCTTTCGCTGCCCAGGTCGCTGCCCTTGACCACGTCCCACAGGCGGTAGCGCACGTCGAAGCGGCCATCGGCCAGACGCGTCGCGGAGCCCGCCGCCAGCGCGTCGGCGGCACGGGCGCGCCAGTCGACGAATTGCGGTTGCGAGGTCTCGGTCATGCCGGCCTGCCCCGGGACGAGGCTGAACTGGCCGCTGCGCTCGAGGTCGGCGCGGATGATGGCGGCGAGCGGCTGACCGGTCGTGCCTTCGTCCTTGAAATCGCTGATGGCGATGGGCACGCGGCTGGCGCCGACGCCGGCGATCTCGACGCGGAACTGCGCCCAGGCCGGCGTGCCAGCCATCAGCGCGACGCCCAGCGTGGCGGCGCCGCTCAGCAGCGAGCGGCGCGTGGTCCCGGAGGACGTGATGGGGTCTTGGAGAGAGACGGACGCGACGCCGGAGGGGACGGTCGCGCGGCGGGAGATGGCGTTCGTTTTGGTGCTCATCGGCTTGCAGAACGAAAGGAGCCCCGATTGTGCCCGAGGCCCGCGTCCGTGTTACAGATCGCTGTGGTTACAAAGGGCAAAGCCGTCGGCAAGGATCGCTCCCGGGACGGCGCCTGGGATGACTCCCGGGATGGCTCATCGGACAGGTCAGGGACCTGCTCATTTCGACGTGTCGCCAGGCCTTATCGACTGTTTGCGGTCATGGCGGCGATCTCGGTGACTTTTGAGAATGCCCGCTTCGCCCGCGATACAGGTCAGGAGTCACCGATGCAATCAATGCAGGTCATGCAGTCATGGGGCCGGTCACGCTGGCGCTCGTTCAAGGAGGCGCTGAAGCAGCGCTTCTTGTCCCACCGAGCCTGGATCATCGGGCTGTGCTGGCTGGTCGTCGCCTGTCTGTTCCAGGCGCTGCTCTCGATGCCCGCACGGGCCGATGAACTCACGCCGTCCACCGCGGCGCCGAGCGCCTCATCCGGCGATGCGCAAACCCTGACCCTCGCGGTCCCGTTCAGCGCGGGCAGCGGTCCGGATCATGCGGCGCGCATGATCGCGCGGGTCTGGTCGGAGCGCGCGGGCCACCCGGTGGAGGTCGTCAACCTGATCGAGCGCCAGGGTTACACCGCGGCGCGCTGGGTCGCGACCGCGGCGCCCGACGGCCGCTTGCTGCTGCTGACCACGCGGGTGCTGCTTGACCCGCCGCCGCCGATCGCGAGCGAAACCGCATCGCCCCAAGCGCTCACCCCTGACAACTTCACGACGCTGCTGCGCATCGGTCAGCTTCCCTTCGTGACGGTGGTGCGGGCCGGCACGCTGGGCGACACCACCTACTCCGCCATGGCCGAGCCCCGCCAAGCGCCGCTCGCGCTGCACACGCTGAGCGCCTGGGCGCCAGGCCTTGCGCATCCGCGCGCCTTGCCGCCGCCGCGCGAGGATCAACCCCTGCCCGCACTGCCACCGCGTGGCGAGTACCTGGAGCCACCGGTCTTCGGCGACCTGCAGGGCGGCGACTGGAACGCGGTGCTCGCGCCGCCGCGCATGCCGCGCAAGCTGGCGGCGCGCCTGCGCGCGGAGCTGCGCGACGTGCTGGCCGATTCGCGGGTGCAGCTGATGCTGGCGCAGACCGGCTCGGAGCTGTGGGAGATCCGTCCCGATGTGGTGCCGCCGAGCACCACGCCCCTGCCCGCCCGCACCGCGGGCGTTCGCTGAAGCAGCCGCTTCCGCAAAACCGACCTCCTAGGCGCCCTCACGGCGCGCCGGCTCACATCAACACAATGTCGTAATGCTCGGTCTGATTGGTCGGCTCGGCGGTCAGCGAGATCGGCTTGCCGATGAAGTCCGAGAGCCCGGCCAGATGCTGGCTCTCCTCGTCGAGCAGCATCTCCACGACGTTGGCCGCCGCGACGACGCGGAACTCCTTGGGATTGAACTGCCGCGACTCGCGCAGGATCTCCCGCATGATCTCGTAGCAGATCGTCCGCGCCGTCTTGACCTGACCGCGGGCGTCGCAGGTCGGGCACGGCTCGCACAACATCCGTGACAGCGACTCCCGCGTGCGCTTGCGCGTCAGCTCGACCAGCCCCAGCTGCGTGAAGCCGCCCACCGTGACCTTGGTGCGGTCGCGGTTGAGCTGCTTGCGGAACTCCTGCAGCACCGCGGTCTTGTGCTCCTCGCGGGTCATGTCGATGAAGTCGACGATGATGATCCCGCCCAGGTTGCGCAGCCGCAGCTGGCGCGCGATCGAGCCCGCCGCCTCCAGGTTGGTCTTGAAGATGGTGTCGTCGAAGTTGCGCGCACCGACGAAGCCGCCGGTGTTCACGTCGATGGTGGTCATCGCCTCGGTCTGGTCGATGATCAGGTAGCCGCCCGACTTCAGATCCACCCGCCGCGCCATCGCCCGGACGATCTCCGCGTCGATGTTGTTCAGGTCGAAGATCGGCCGCTCGCCCCGATACAGGTCGAGCTTGGCGGTCGCCGCCGGCATGTAGGTCTCGCCGAAGGCGCGCACCACTTCATACTGCAACTTGGAGTCGATGCGGATCGAGTTGGTACGCTCGCTGGCCAGATCGCGCAGCACGCGCTCGACCAAGCTCAGGTCCTGATAGAGCAGGCTTCCTGGCGGCAGCGTCAGCGATTTGTCGCGGATCGAGTTCCAGGTCTTGCGCAGGTAGGCGATGTCAGCGCCGAGCTCCTCGTCATCCGCCTCCTCGGCATTGGTCCGCAGGATGAAGCCGCCGGTGTTGCCGTCGCTGACGCCGGCGCTGACCAGCGCCATCATGCGCGAACGCAGCGCATCGCGCGTCTCGGGCGAGCCGATCTTCTGCGAGATGCCGATGTGGTTGTCCTGCGGCAGATGCACCAGCAGCCGGCCGGCGATGGAAATCTGCGTCGACAGCCGCGCGCCCTTGGTGCCGATCGGGTCCTTGATGACCTGCACGGTCAAGGCCTGCCCCTCGTAGACCTGGCGCTCGATGGGGACGGCCTGACCGTTCTCCCCATGATGGCCGCGCGGATGCACCCCGTTGAGATGCAGGTCGGCCACGTGCAGGAAGGCCGCGCGTTCCAGGCCGATGTCGATGAAGGCGGACTGCATGCCGGGCAGCACGCGCGCCACCTTGCCGAGATAGACGTTGCCGACCAGGCCCCGTTCCAGCGTCCGTTCGACGTGCAGTTCCTGCACGGCGCCGTTCTCGACGATGGCCACCCGCGTCTCCTGCGGGGTCCAGTTGATCAGGATGTCTTCCATGTTCTTGTGCTCCAAGCGCTCTCGTCAGCCTCAAGGCTGGCGGCAGCGCTCGCCGGGCCCCTGGGGACCCGCCCTCTTTCAGACCTCGAAGCCGGCTCGTCGAAGCAGTTGCGCGGTCTCGTACAGCGGAAGGCCCATGATGCCCGAATAACTGCCGTCGATATGTGCGATCCAGGCGGCGGCCTGGCTTTGTATCGCATAAGCCCCGGCCTTCCCCATCGGCTCGCCGGATGCGACGTAAGCCCGCAGCCGCGCCGCGCCTATCTCGGCGAAGCGGACTTGGGACACGTTGACCGCCGACAGCACCCGACCGTCGGGCAGACCCAGCGCGACCGCCGTCAGCACGCGATGCTCGCGACCCGAGAGGTCCGCCAGCATGGCTTGGGCATGGGCCGCGTCGTCCGGCTTGCCCAGGATGCGCGGCCCCAAAGCGACCGTCGTGTCGGAGCACAGCACCGGCGCCGGCGGCAGGCCGCGGCGCTCACGGCGGCGCAGCGCCGCCTCGAGCTTGGCCTCGGTGACGCGGCGCACATAGTCGTCGGGCGACTCGCCCTCCCACACCGCTTCCAGCGCCTCGGCGTCCTCGTCGGCGCCGGGCAGCAAGAGCTCGTGGCGGATGCCGATCTGCTCCAGCAGCTGGCGACGACGCGGACTCTGAGAGGCGAGGTAGACGAAGGCGGCGGGCGTAGCGATGGGGGCGGAGGTGTCGGCGCTCATGGGGACGGGAGTGCTGATGGACGCCCTGACGGGCGCTCACTCGCGGTGATACGGATGACCTTCCATCACCGACCAGGCGCGATACAGGCCTTCGGCGAGCAGCACCCGAACAAAGGCGTGCGGCAAGGTCAGGTCGGAGAGCCGCAGCTTCTCGTCGGCGCGCGACTTGATGCTGTCGTCCAGCCCATCGGGCCCGCCGATGAAGATCGCGACGTCGCGACCGTCACCGCGCCAGGCTTCGATGCGCTGCGCGAGCTGCTTGGAGGTGACGCGATCGCCGCGCTCGTCCAGCACCACGCGCCGCGCGCCCTTGGGGCAGGCGGCATCCAGGCGCAGGGCCTCGGCGGCCATCAATTGCTCGGTGGACTTGCCGGTGGTGCGCGGCTCCGCTTTCACCGCCTTGAGCTCCAGCCGCATCTCGGGCGGGAAGCGCTTGGCGAAATCCTCGTAGGCCTCATCGGCCCAGGCCGGCATCTTCTGGCCGACCGCGCACAACACCAGCCGCACGGGATCAGGCCTTGGCCTTGGACTTCGTGCCGGTCTTGACCGTCGTCTTCTTGGCCGCCGGCTTGGCGACCTTGGCGGCCGGCTTCTTCGCCGCGGGCTTGGCCGCCGCGGTCACCTTGGGCGAGACCTTCTTCATCGCCGGCTTCTTGCTGCCGACCTTCACCGTCTCCACCGGCGCGGCCTTCACGGCCGGCTTGCGGGCGGTCTTGGTCGCGGGCTTGGCGGCGGCGGACTTCGTCCCTGCCGTCTTGGTCGCGGTCTTCTTGGCAGCCGGCTTGGCGGCGGCGGTCTTGGTCGCCGGCTTCGCGGACTTGGCGGCGGCGGACTTGCTGCCGGTGGCACGCGTGGGCGCCTTCTTCGACGCGGAGGGCACCGTCTCGCCGTCGGCCGACTTGGCCTTGGCCGGCTTCTTCGCGGCCTTCTTCGCCTTGGGCGCGTCGTCCTCGTCGTCCATCGGCTCGGACGCCTTCACCAGGCGGGTCTCGCCGTTGGCGACCTTCATCTTCACCGGCTTGCCGCCCCAGATCTCTTCCAGGTGGTAGTACTGGCGGATCGCCGGCTGCATCAGGTGCACCACGGCCGCGCCGCAGTCCACGATGATCCATTCGCCGTTGTCCTCGCCCTCGGTGCGCATCACCTGCATGCCGCGCGACTTGACCGTCTCACGGACGCTGGAGGCCAGCGCCTTGGTCTGCCGGTTGCTCGTGCCGGAGGCGATGATCACGCGCTCGAACAGCGGCGACAGGCGCTCGGTGTCGAAGACCACGATGTCCTGGCCCTTGACGTCTTCCAGACCATCGACGATGGCACGTTGCAGTTTCTTGATGTCCATTCAGCTCTCACTGTAGAGACGGTGGCGGGCAATATAACCCGCGACCGCTTCGCCCACCACGGGCCTCACGTCAGCACCCCGGGCCGCCTGCTGGCGGGCCTCGGTGGATGACCATTGCAGCACCGGCATGTCCAGCCGGACCAGCCGATGCGGCCGTTCCAGCAGCGCCGCCGGCGCCCTCACCTCGTCCTGCGCGCGGGCGGCCACCGCCAGCCCCATGCGCTCGACCAGTTCCTCCCAGCCGTGCCAGCTCGTCAAGCCGGCCAACTGGTCCTGTCCCAGCACCAGCCACAGCCCGTCCTGGGGCCGCGCCTGCTGATACTCGCGCACCGAGTCGAGCGTGTAGCTCGGTCCCGCGCGCTTCAGTTCGCGATCGTCCAGGATGAAGCGGCTGTCGCCGTCCGGTCCCTGGATCATGAGCCGCACCATCGCGGCCCGGTCCTCGCTCGACGCCATCCGGCGCCCGGCCTTTTGCCAAGGCTGTCCGGCCACGACCCAGCGCACCTCGTCCAGCGCCAGCCGCTCCAGCGCCGCGCGCGCCAGTGCCAGATGCGCCCGATGCACGGGGTCGAACGAGCCGCCAAACCAGCCGACCTGCCTCGCGGCGGTCTTGTTGTCGCTCACGCCGGACCGCTCCTCAGAACCACAGGTGCGTGGGCGACTCGTCCGCCCAGTCGCGCGGGCGGAGGAAGTCGCTGTACAGCTTGGCCTCGGGCGAGCCCTCCTCCGGATGCCAGTCGTAGCGCCAATGCGCGACGGGCGGCATCGACATCAGGATGGATTCGGTGCGTCCGCCCGACTGCAGCCCGAACAGCGTGCCGCGATCGAAGACCAGATTGAACTCGACATAGCGCCCGCGGCGGTAGGCCTGGAAGTCGCGCTCGCGCTCGCCGTAGGCCAGGCCGTGTCGGCGATCGACGATGGGCTCGTAGGCCGGAATGAAGGCGTCGCCCACCGACTGCAGCATGCCGAAGGCCGCGTCGAAGCCGCCTTCCGCATGATCGTCGAAGAAGATGCCGCCCACGCCGCGCGGCTCGTTGCGGTGCTTGAGGAAGAAGTACTCGTCGCACCACTGCTTGAAGCGCGGATAGAGGTCCTCGCCATGCGGCTCCAGTGCCGAGCGGCAGGTCCGATGGAAGTGCTGGGCGTCGCGCTCGAAGCCGTAGTACGGGGTCAGGTCCATGCCGCCGCCGAACCACACCACCGGCGCCGCGTCCACCGGGAGCGCCGCGAACATGCGCACGTTCATGTGGACCGTCGGGACGAAGGGGTTGTGCGGGTGCAGGACCAGCGACACGCCCATGGCCTCGAACGGGGCGCCGGCCAGCTCCGGCCGATGCGCCGTCGCGGAAGGGGGGAGCACCCGGCCGCGCACGTGCGAGAAGTTCACCCCGCCGCGCTCGAAGACGCCGCCGTTCTCGATCAGACGGACCACGCCGTCGCCCTCGAGCCGGCCGCCGGGCTCGCGCTGCCAGGCGTCCATGAGGAAGTCCTGGCCGTCCAGCCGCTCCAACGTCGTGACGATGCGCTGCTGCAGTCCCAGCAGATAGTCGCGCACCACTTGCGTATTCATGTCTTGTCTCCCATCGCTCCGTCCTGCGACGCGTCCTTGGCTTGCGGCTTGAGCCGGATCGGTCCGGCCTGATCGGGGCGCTTGCCGCGACGTCCCTTCAGGACTTCGGCGAAGAGCGCGAAATCGCGCTTCGGCTCGCCGCTGACCTCGACGAAGTCGGTGAACACCACGCACTTGGTCGCGTAGTCGAAGGACGCCAGCCCCACCGGAACCCCCGCCTGCACGGCCACCTGATACGCACCGGATTTCCAGTGATCCGTATAGCCGCGCGTGCCCTCGGGCGCGACGATGAGCCAGAAGTGCTCGTCGCGGGCCTTGGCCTCGCGCAACTGCCGCGCCGTGTCGCCCACCATGCCGTTGGCCGCGCGGCGGTTGATCGCCACGCCGCCGATGGCGCGCATCCAGTGACCGAAGACCGGCAGCCGGAACAGGCTGTCCTTGGCCCAGAACTTGAGCTGGAAACCCAGGCTCCATTTCGTGAGCACGCCGATCGGGAAGTCCCAGTTCGAGGTGTGCGGATAGACCATCACCACGCCCTGTCGCGCAGGCAAGCCCTGGCACACCACGCGCCAGCCGAAGAGCCGCAGCACCGCCGTGGCCAGCGCGCTGCCGTTCAGGAACGGCGTCAGCGGCCCGGTCCAGCGGCGCGGGCCGCGGGTCGGCGCCGCAGGGAAGGACGGTTGATCGGAGCTCAAGATCGGCGTAGGTCGGTCGCGTTCAGGACGAGGTTCTGGTCGAGGTGCTGGACAACAGGCCGTCGCCTCAGCGCTTGATGGCGCGGTAGCCGATGTCCTGACGGAACTGCTTGCCGTCGAACTGGATCGAGGTCAGCGCTTGGTACGCATGCTGCTGGGCATGGCGCACGGACTCGCCCAGCGCCGTCACGCACAGCACGCGGCCGCCGCTGGTGACCAGCTGCTCACCCTGCTGTGTCGTGCCCGCGTGGAAGACCATCGCCTCCTCCGAATCCTCGGGCAGTCCGGTGATCACGTCACCCTTGCGCGGCGACAGCGGATACCCGCTGGCGGCCATCACCACGCCCAGCGCGGCGCGGCGGTCCCATTGCAGCTCGGCCTGATCCAGCGTGCCGTCGGTCGCATGCATCAGCACCTCGAACAGGTCGCTCTTCAGACGCATCATGATCGGCTGCGTCTCGGGGTCGCCCATGCGGGTGTTGAACTCGATCGTGCGGGGCTGGCCTTGCGCGTCGATCATCAGGCCGGCGTAGAGGAAGCCGGTAAAGGGGATGCCGTCGCGGGCCATGCCCTGGATCGTGGGCATCACGATCTCGTGCATCACCTTGGCGTGCACGTTGGGCGTCACCACCGGCGCGGGCGAGTAGGCGCCCATGCCGCCCGTGTTCGGGCCCTGGTCGCCGTCCTGCAGGCGCTTGTGGTCCTGGCTGGTGGCCAGGGGCAGCACGTTGCGGCCGTCGCACAGCACGATGAAGCTGGCTTCCTCGCCCTCGAGGAACTGCTCGATGACGACGCGCGCGCCGCCTTCGTTGTGGACCACGCCCAGCTTGTTGTCGGCCAGAATCCAGTCGATGGCCTCATGCGCCTCGGCCAGCGTCATCGCGACCACGACGCCCTTGCCCGCCGCCAGGCCGTCGGCCTTGATGACGATGGGCGCGCCCTGCGCGTCCACGTAGGCATGCGCCTGCGCCGCATCCGAGAAGGTCTCGTAGGCGGCGGTCGGGATGTTGTGGCGCTTCATGAACTCCTTGGCGAAGGCCTTGGAGCTCTCCAACTGCGCGGCCGCCTTGGTCGGGCCGAAGATGCGCAGACCGCGGGCGCGGAACTCGTCGACCACGCCGGCGGCGAGAAACGCTTCCGGTCCGACCACCGTCAGCGCGATCTTGTGTTCCTGCGCGAAGTCGGCCAGCGCCTTCACATCGGTGAGGGGGACGTTCTTGAGCTTGCTGTCGCGCGCCGTGCCGCCGTTGCCGGGGGCCACGAAGACCTGGCTGACGCGCTCGCCTTGCGCCAGCCGCCAGGCCAGCGCGTGCTCGCGGCCGCCGTTGCCGAGGACCAGGACCTTCATTCGGAAATGCTCGCGTTGTGATAGACCTCCTGGACGTCGTCCAGGTCCTCGATGACGTCCAGCAGCTTCTGCATGCGGGCCGCGTCCTCGCCGGTCAGATCGATGGTGTTCTCGGCACGCATCGTGACCTCGGCGATCTCGGCCTTCAGGCCGGCCGCTTCCAGCGCGTTCTTCACGGCTTCGAAGTCGCCGGGCGCGGTCAGCACCTCGATGGCGCCGTCATCGTCCGTGACCACGTCTTCCGCGCCGGCTTCCAGCGCCACTTCCATGACCTTGTCCTCCGACGTGCCGGGGGCGAAGACCAGCTGGCCGCAGTGCTTGAACTGGAATGCGACGGAGCCTTCCGTGCCCAGGTTGCCGCCGTACTTGCTGAAGGCGTGACGCACTTCGGCCACGGTGCGGACGCGGTTGTCGGTCATGCAGTCCACGATGACGGCCGCGCCGCCGATGCCGTAGCCCTCGTAGCGGATTTCCTCGTACGTGACGCCGTCCAGATTGCCCGTGGCCTTGTCGACGTTGCGCTTGATGTTGTCGGCCGGCATGTTGGCCGCCTTGGCCTTCTCGATCGCCAGACGCAGGCGCGGATTCATCGCGATGTCGGCGCCGCCGGCGCGGGCGGACACGATGATCTCACGCGTCAGACGGGTCCACACCTTGCCTCGCTTCTCGTCCTGGCGGCCCTTGCGGTGCTGGATGTTGGCCCATTTGGAATGCCCTGCCATGTCCTGGTTCTCCTGTGACAACGGCCCGGAGAAAACTCCGGGCCGGTGCTGTGGTTGCTTCGTTAGACTGCGATTTTAGCTTTTTGCCTCTGGAGAATTCCGCATGGCCGACCCGATCCTGCTGGCCCGCCACGGCGACATCGAATGTCAGCTGCTGCCCGCGCTGGCCAATCGCCACGGTCTGATCACCGGCGCGACCGGCACGGGCAAGACGATCAGCCTGCAGAAACTGGCCGAATCCTTCAGCCAGATGGGCGTTCCGGTCTTCCTGGCGGACGTCAAGGGCGACCTGACCGGGATCTCGCAGCCGGGCCATCCGTCGACCAAGCTGCTGGCCGTGCTGCAGGAGCGCGGCATCGAGCCCCCGACGTCCGCCGCCTGCCCCACGACGCTGTGGGACGTCTTCGGCGAGCAGGGCCACCCGGTCCGCGCGACGGTCTCCGACATGGGCCCGCTGCTGCTGTCGCGGATGCTGGCGCTGAACGAGACCCAGGCCGGCGTGCTGCAGATGGTCTTCAAGATCGCCGACGACCAGGGCCTGGCCCTGCTGGACCTGAAGGATCTGCGGGCGATGCTCGCCCATGTCGGCGAGAACGCCAGCCAGTTCACGACGCAGTACGGCAACGTCTCGGCGGCCAGCGTGGGGGCGATCCAGCGCGGCCTGCTCCAGATCGAGGCGCAAGGCGGAGACAAGTTCTTCGGCGAGCCGATGCTGGACATCCACGATTTCATGCAGACGGCCGACGGCCTGGGCGTGATCAACATCCTGGCGGCCGACAAGCTGATGGCGGCCCCGCGGCTGTACGCGACCTTCCTTTTGTGGATGCTGTCGGAGCTGTTCGAGACGCTTCCGGAAGTCGGCGATCTGGACAAGCCCAAGCTGGTGTTCTTCTTCGACGAGGCCCATCTGCTGTTCAAGGACGCCCCGGCCGCGCTGGTCGAGCGCATCGAGCTGGTGGTGCGGCTGGTCCGGTCCAAGGGCGTGGGCGTCTATTTCGTGACGCAGAACCCGCTGGACATTCCGGACACGGTGCTGGGCCAGCTGGGCAACCGGGTGCAGCACGCGCTGCGCGCCTTCACGCCCCGCGATCAGAAGGCGGTGAAGGCGGCGGCGGACACCATGCGGCCCAAGGCCGGGCTGGACATCGCGATGGCCATCACCGAGCTGGGCGTCGGCGAGGCGCTGATCAGCTTGCTCGACGAGAAGGGCCGGCCCTGCATCACCGAGCGCGTCTTCGTCCTGCCCCCGGGCAGCCAGATCGGCCCGATCACGCCGGAGCAGCGCAAGGCGCTGATGGCCGGATCGCTGGTGGCGGGCGTCTATGAGAAGCAGGTGGACCGCGAGTCGGCCTATGAGCGCCTGACCGGACGCGCGGCGGCGACGCCGGCGGCGGCGGGCCGCTCAGAAGCCGGCGGCACGGCGCCCGCGCCGCAGGGCGGCGGCTCCCTGGCCGACGAGGGGTCGTCGGTCTTCCGCGGCCGGACCGGCCCGGCGACGGGCGCGCCGGCGCCGCAGCAGGAGGCCGGTGGCGGGATGCTGGACGGTCTGAAGGACGTGCTGTTCGGCTCCACCGGTCCGCGCGGCGGCCGGCACGAGGGCCTGGCCGAGACGGCCGCGAAGTCGGCGCTTCGCTCGATCGGCTCCTCGGTCGGACGGGAGATCGTCCGCGGCGTGCTGGGCAGCCTGCTGGGCGGCGGCGCCAAGCGCAAGCGTTGAGGAAGCTCGGGCGCTGAGCTTGACCGCTCGCGCCTCGATCCCACCACTCGCGCCATTTCCCCGCGCTTCGTCGCAGGGCGATGGGCGCCAAGTCTCCGGTCCCCGACAGTCGCGTCATCCCAACCGCGATTTCAGCCGGAGACCACCATGCAACACGCCCCCTCGCTCCTCGACATCCTGGCCCACATCCCCCTGTTCGTCTGGGGCATCCTGGCCGCCATCGTCGCCATGGGCGTCCGGATGTCGCGCCCGATGACGATGTCGACCAAGCGCGTCGTCATCCTGCCGCTGGTCTGGTTGGCTTTCGGGATCTGGGGCGTGAACAGCGCCTCCGGCCTGTTCAGCGTCGCCGGACTGGCCTGGGCCGCGGGCATCGCCATCGGGGTCTCGCTGATCCGCGTCATCGGCTGGCCCGGCCAGGTGAACTTCGACACCGCGACCGACCGCTTCCACGTGCGCGGGAGCTGGTTCCCGCTGGTGGTGATGCTGAGCATCTTCGTGCTGAAGGCCTATGCGGCGATGACGCTGGCCATGCATCCGGCCGTCGCGCATCAGATGGCCTTCGTCGCCGGCACCAGCGTCGCCTTCGGTCTGCTGAGCGGCTGCTTCCTCGGACGCTCGATCAACATCCTGAGCGCGCGTCCGCGTGGCACCGGGGCGGTGGCGGTCTGAAGACCCTCTCCCCTGCCCTCTCCCGCAAGCGGGAGAGGGAGCAACACCGCCCGGGCGTCATCGTGGCCACCGCGCTGAGCGCTCCTGTGCCCCCTCGGAAGTCAGCGATGATCGCCACCACCTTGCCCTCCAGCCCGCCCCACGCTCCGCTCATGCCCCCGAAGCACACCGTCGCCAAGCCGCTGACCGCCCGCTGGCTGCTCAAGCAGTTGACGATCGTGGTCTCCATCGCGGTGGCCATCTCGCTGGTGCTGGTCGCGGTGTTCCGCCAGCCGCCGGTGCTGACGCTGATCTACTGCGCCTTCATCTCGCTGGGCTGCACCTTCAGCATCAACGTGCTGCGCTACGGCCTGGCCTGGCTCCGCCGCGCCGCGCTCAGCCGCCTGGGTCGTGTCCCACGCCAGCCCCAGGACTGGACCGGGTGGCCGGGCTGGCCGCTGATGGTCCTGTCGCTGCTGTTGGGCACGCCCACCGGCTACATCTTCGGTGTCGAGATGGGCAACCTCGTCACCGGCCTGCAAGAGCGCAACCTGACCTCGGTCCCCTGGCGCAGCGCGGTCGCCGTGCTGGTCGTGTCGCTGGTGCCGGGCTTCATCGCGACGGTCTTCCTGCTCTCCCGCCACCGCCTGGCCGACGCCGAGGCCCACGCCGAGACGCTCCGCCGCCAAGCCGCCGAGACCCAGCTGCGGTTGCTCGAATCGCAGCTCGAGCCGCACATGCTGTTCAACACCCTGGCCAACTTGCGGGTGCTGATCGGCATGGATCCCGAGCGCGCCCAGGCGATGCTCGACCACCTGATCGCCTTCCTGCGCGCCACGCTGTCGGCCTCCCGCGCCGAGCGCCACACGCTGAAGGACGAGTTCGCCCGCTTGCAGGACTACCTGGCGCTGATGCAGGTCCGAATGGGATCGCGGCTGCGCTTCGTGTTCGAGCTGCCGCCCGTGCTGGAGTCGCTCAGCGTGCCGCCGCTGCTGCTGCAGCCGCTGGTGGAGAACGCCATCAAGCACGGCCTGGAGCCGCATGTCGGCGGCGGCACGCTGACCGTGCGCGCCGGTCGCGACGGCGAGTGCCTGCTGCTGGACGTCGAGGACGATGGCGCCGGTTTCGATCCGGCCGCGCGTCCGGCGCCCGGCGGCGGCTTCGGCACGACCCAGGTCCGCGAGCGGCTGTCCGTCGCCTGCGGCGACGAGGCCGGGCTCGAGGTCCGGCGCCGAGACGGCGGTGGCACCCTGGCGCGCATCCGCATGCCCATCCCCGCCATGCCGAGCGCCGCCACGCCCTCTTTCGCGCCGCCCGCCACGCCCGCTTCCCGTTTCACTTCGAACTGAGCCCTCCATGCCTACCGCCCTCATCGCCGAAGACGAAGAACTGCTGGCCGCGCACCTGCGACAGGAACTGAAGGCCCTGTGGCCGACGCTGGACGTGGTCGCCATGGCCGCGCATGGCGAGGAAGCGGTGACGCTGGCGCTGCGCCATCGGCCCGAGGTCTGCTTCTTCGACATTCGCATGCCGGGGATGACCGGGCTGGAGGCTGCGGCGCAGCTCGCCGACGACTGGCCGGACGGGACGCCCTTCCCGCTGCTCGTCTTCGTGACCGCCTACGACCAGTTCGCGCTCCAGGCCTTCGAGCGCGCGGCCGTGGATTACGTGCTCAAACCGGTGCAGCGGGAACGGCTCGCGCAGACGGTGGGCCGGCTGCAGGCGGCGCTCGCGCAGCGGCAGACGCCGCCGGCCGCGCTGGAATCGGCGATCGAGCAGTTGCGAGGTTTGCTGGCCGTCGGTGCGGTACCGGCCGCCGGTGCATCGTCCGGGACGGCGGTCGCCGCGCCGGTCGGCGGCTCGGCTGCGGGCGACAATTCAAGCGCCCCGCTGAGCTCGACGCCCCCGCTGCGCCACCTGCAGGTCGGCGTCGGCGACGCCATCGTGATGGTGCCGCTGGACGAGGTCGTCTATCTGGAAGCCGCGGACAAGTACGTCCGCGTGATGACCGCCGATCAGGAGTACCTGGTGCGGATCTCGCTGCGCGAGCTGCTCCCGCAGCTCGATGCACAGCGCTTCTGGCAGGTCCACCGCGGCCACATCGTCCATGTCGACGCCATCGATCGCGTCCACCGCGACGAGTCCGGCAAGCTCACCCTGCGGCTGCGCCGCCGGCCGGAGAAGCTGGCGGTGAGCCGGATGTACGGGCATCTGTTCAGGGCGATGTGAGCTTGTGCCTCAGATGACGAAGGTCGCGCCGGTCCCCGTGCGCATCAGCAGTTCGGTACCGGCCTCGGCCGTGACCAGGATGCGCAGATCGAAGTTGTTGGCGGCCGTCTCTCCCCGTCCGTCGTAGTCGATCCACAGCGAGATCGTGCCATCGGCGACGAAGTCCTTGCGAATGTAGCGAGCGATGTCTGCAGCCGACGAGACATTGAACTGCAGTCCGCCAAGTTCCACCAGATCCCCTTGCCCGCGGTGGTAGCCGTGGATCCAATCGATGCCCGTTTGAGAATGGGCGAACGCGAACACATCGGCGGCCGCGCTGCCGAAAAGATGATCCGTAGCGCCGGAGGCGCGCGCGATCGACGGACCACCGGGCTGCTCCGGTAGAGCATCCACGACACGAATGTCCCGAAACGCGCTGTACCCGAACAACTCGACCAGATGGACCTCTCGGTTGGAGGAAGAAGACTCGCCCTTCATCGACACGAACGACGCATTGCCGGCCTTGTCGACGGCCACCACGACATGCAAGCCCGCCGCGGCGTCCCGCCAGAACGGCCTGAAGGATTCCTGACCCGGTTCGACCAGCAGCCCGCGCTGTCGCCAGTTCTGAAGATAGCTCTGCGCGCTGCCGTCATTGGCGGTATCGAAGGGAATGAACAGCACCTGCACCGCTTCATTCGCGTTGAACCCGAAACCGTTGGCTCGCGAGGCATCCGGCAGTGCGCTCGCATACTTCCCCGTCACAGTGGGCGCTGTCAGATCCACGGTCACGTTGAACGCCCGGTCCGCGCTCCAGTTGCCGGCGGTGTCCTGTTGCCGGATGCGAATCTCGTGCGTGCCCTCCGTGGTCAGACCGCTCAGATCAAAGCGTCCGTCGCGGCCTCCCACCATAATGTCCGCGCTGCCATCGAAGCCGTAGGACCATTGCGTGGCTCCCGCCTCCAGGCTCACCTCGACCCAGGTCTGGCGGTTCACTGTGCTGCCGGTGTGGAACAGCGGCTCGATCGCGTCGACGTTGGGATAGTTGTCGCGCGCCTGACTGTGCAGGGCGTATCCCGGCAAGGGGGCCTGGGTGTCCAGCGTGAACCTCAGTTCCGCGGCCTGACTCAGATTGCCGGCCCCGTCGGTCTGCCGCACCAGTACACGCTTGGCGCCGTCCGCGCCGAAGGCCGCCGCCGCGATCGAAGTGCCCGCCCCCGCCGTCCAGTCCAGGCCGTCAAAGCTGTACTCCCAGGTCGCGCCCCGCTCCAGGCCTGACACCTGGACACGGCCATCGCTGGAGACCCCGTCGGTGTCGCTCACACCAGTGTCGCGGATCAGAGCCAGCACCGGCACCTCGGCCTTGAGATCCAAAGTGAACTCGAATTGCGAGCCCGCCTCGTTGCCCGCGGCATCGGTCTGCCGCAGATCGACCTTGTGCAGGCCATCGGCCGTGAAAGCCCTGGCGTCGATCGAGTGGCCGTCCCCCCGGATCCAGTTGCCCCCATCGATGCGGTACGACCAGGTCGTCCCGAGTTCGAAGCCGGTGATGCTCAGGGTCGCGTCGCGGGTGATGAGTCACCCTTGGTGCCGGTGTCGCTGGCCAGGGCCGCCGTCAGAGCGGCGGGCGCCGTGCGATCGAGCTGGAAGTTCAGCGAGGTCGAGGCCAGGTTACCTGCCACGTCCGTCTGCCGGACGTCCACCACCTGGCTGCCGTCAGCGACGCCATCGAACGCTGATTTCTGGATTCGCGACCCGCTGCCGCCCTGCCAGGTCCCCCCATTGATCCGATAGTCCCAGGATCCGTCCGACTCCAGGTTGGCGACGTCGATCGTCGGGTCATTCGTGAGCCCGTCGTTGGCGGCTCCGGTGTCTGTCGCAAGCGTCGCCGTGGGCCGGTCGGCGCGGCTGTCGCGCGTGAAGTCCAGCGTCGCGACGCTGATGTTTCCGGCGAGATCGGTCTGCCGCAACTCGACCTTGTAACGCCCATCCACGCTGAACTCGCTCGCCGCGATGCGATCACCGCTGCCGGTCCTCCAATCGCCGGAGCCGGTGCGGTACTCCCAGCTGCTTCCCGGCTCAAGACCGCTGACCACGAGGGCCCCATCGCTGGTGATGCGATCGCCGACGGAGCCCGTATCGTTGGCCAGCGCCAGCGTCACCTCCGTCGCTTGGGTGTCGAGCTCCACCCGCAAGTGGGTGTTCGGGCCTTCGTTGCCCGCCTGATCGGTCTGGCGTACCCGCAGGTGCTTGACGCCATCGGCCCCAAGCCGGGCGGATTCGATCGTCGAGCCCATGCCGGTCGACCACGTCGCACCGTCATCAAGGCTGTACTGCCAGCGCGCGCCCACCTCCAGGCCATCGACGCGGACAGTGCCGTCGTTCGTGTGGCCGTCGGAGGGCGAAATCCCGGAATCCGTCACCAGCGCCAAGCCGGGACCGGACGGGGCGATCGTGTCCATGTCGAACTTGAGCTCGGCCGCCGCGCTGCGCGCCCCGCGATCGTTGATCTGCACCGCCAGCAGAGATTTGCTGCCATCGGCGCCAAGCGCGGATGGGCTCAGCGCGCTGCCGCTGCCCGCGCGCCAGGTCTTGCCCCCGTCGACCGAGAACTCCCAGTGGGCGCCCGCTTCCAGCGCGCCGACGCGGATCTCGCCCGCTGCGCTGAGCAGGCCGTCGCGGACGGCTCCCGGCGCATGCAGCGTGAGTTGAGGTGCGGGTGGCGTGGCCACGGGCGGTTCGGGGTCCGGCTTCGTGTCGGGTGTCGTGTCCGGCTTCGTGTCCGGCTTCGTGTCGGGCTTCGTGTCGGGCTTCGTGTTGGGCGTCGTGTCGGGTGTCGTGTCCGGCTTCGTGTCGGGCTTCGGTTCCGGCTTGGGCTCAGGTGGCGGCTTGGCCTCGCTGCCGGAGCCGCCCCCGACCGCTGCGGCGGAGCCCGCCGTCAACGCCGCGCCCAGCAGCCAGGTCACCAGGGCCGCGATCGACTTCTCGGTCGACTTCTCGTCCTTGCCGTTGCCTCCCGACGTATCACCGGACTCAGCGCCGGACTCACCGCCGACGGGCGGCTGAGCCACCACCTCCGGCAAGGGCGTGAGGGTCTCGCCCGATTCGGACGACGGCGCGGCCTCCTCATCGAGCGACTGTGCGTCGTCGTTCTCGCGCCTGCGGTGCGGATCACGGAGATGCGCCGCGGCAATGACGGGGACGTCGACGGAGGACATGCCCGCGCGAGCGGCGGCGGGCGAGCGGAGAGAGCGGATCGGGTCGGGTCGGGATTGCTGCATGGGCGGTCGTCTGCGATGTTCAAGATCAAAGCCGGGAGTATCAGAACCAGCCTGTCCTGCCACCACTGCCCACTGCGGCTATCACAGCCGACTCCTTCTAACGATTCTTGAGGGGCGATCCCTAAAAGTGCAGGGGTTCCCTGCCCACGTAGAATCTCCGGCCTCTATCGAGACTCCCTACTTCGATGTCCAGCCACGACAAGACCGCCGGTACGCCGACGACCGACAAGACCGACGGCGCGGCCGTCAAGCCCAGCAACTTCCTGCGCGCCATCATCGAGCGCGACCTGGAACAGGGCTTCCAGCCGCAGCGCCACTTCGCCGGCACGCCGGGCGACGCGGCCCATCAGGCCGCCGGTCCGCTGGACCCCGCCAAGATCCGCACCCGCTTCCCGCCCGAGCCCAACGGCTACCTGCACATCGGCCACGCCAAGTCGATCTGCCTGAACTTCGGCCTCGCGCGTGACTACGACGGCATCTGCCATCTGCGCTTCGACGACACCAACCCGGAGAAGGAAGAGCAGGAGTACGTCGACGCGATCAAGGAAATGGTCGCGTGGCTGGGCTGGAGCTGGGACGCGCCGGACGGCCGGGGCCAACAGACCAGCCACCTCTTCTACGCCAGCAACTACTTCGACTTCATGTACCGCGCCGCCGAGTACCTGGTGTCGCAGGGCCTGGCCTACGTCGACGAGCAGTCCCCCGAGGAAATGCGCGCCAACCGCGGCGACTTCGGTACGCCCGGCAAGAACAGCCCCTTCCGCGACCGCACGCCCGAGCAGCACCTGCAGCGCCTGCGCGAGATGCGCGACGGCAAGCACCCGGACGGCTCGATGGTGCTGCGCGCCAAGATCGACATGGCGTCGCCCAACATCAACCTGCGCGACCCGGCCCTGTACCGCATCCGCCGCGCAACCCACCACAACACCGGCGACCAGTGGTGCATCTACCCGATGTACACCTACGCGCATCCCATCGAGGACGCGCTGGAATGCATCACCCACAGCGTCTGCACGCTGGAGTTCGAGGATCAGCGCCCGTTCTATGACTGGCTGCTCGAGCGCCTGGCCGAAGGCGGCCTGCTGGCCCGCCCACTCCCGCATCAATACGAGTTTGGCCGCCTGAACCTGACCTATATCGTCACCAGCAAGCGCAAGCTGCGCCAGCTGGTCGAAGAGAAGCACGTGGACGGTTGGGACGATCCCCGCATGCCCACGCTGGTCGGCATGCGCCGCCGCGGCTACACGCCCGAATCCATCCGCGCGATGGTCGAGAGCACCGGCGCCTCCAAGACCAACGCCTGGATCGATTACTCGGTGCTGGACGGCTATCTGCGCGCCGACCTCGAAGGCAAGGCCGCCCGCGCGATGGCGGTGCTGGACCCGGTCCCGCTGAAGCTGCGCAACTACGCGGAAATCTTCGGCTCGCTGGACCATCGCGAGCCCTGCTCCGCGCCCGCGCATCCGCATGTCCCGGAACTGGGCACGCGACAGTTCAGCCTCGGCCCCGAGCTGTGGATCGAGCGCGAGGACTTCATGGAGGTCCCCGTCAAGGGCTACCACCGCCTGTTCCCCGGCAACAAGGCGCGCCTGAAGTACGGCTACGTGATCGAGTGCGTCGGCTGCGAGAAGGATGCCGACGGGAAGATCACCGCGGTCCTGGCCGACCTGGTACCCGACACCAAGAGCGGCACGCCGGGCGCCGACGCGGTCAAGGTCAAGGGCGTGATCACCTGGGTGGGCGCGCATGAGGGCGTGTCCACCGAGCTGCGCCTGTACGACCGCCTGTTCACCGAGGCCCAGCCCGACGCCGGCGAGCGCAACTTCCTGGAGCTCATCAACCCCGACGCCAAGCGCGTCGTGCGCGGCTATCTGGAGCCCTCGCTCAGGCACGCGGCGCCGGACACGAAAGTGCAGTTCGAGCGTCATGGCTACTTCGTCTCCGATCGCGTCGACCACCGCGCCGACGCGCCGGTGTTCAACAAGATCACCGGGCTGCGGGACAGCTTCGGCAAGTAGGGCCTCGGCGCCCCACCGTCGGCCGGACCCAGGGGCGCCTCGAGCGCCCCTTTTCATGGCCTGTCCGCCAGACAGTCAGGCCGACTGTCCGGCCGACTGTCCGGCCGACTGTCCGGCCGACTGTCCGACCGACTGTCCGCGGACACTCGCAGCCCGCCCCGCCTCCGCGTCAAGGTCTTGATTTCAAAGGGAATTCGTGGAGGGCAAGGACTGGCACGGCGCTTGCGATCAGAGCACCCGATTCCACTCGCCCCCTCGGACACCTCATGATTCGCGACACCTCCGGCCAGGACCGCCCGCTCGTTCGCCCCCAGGGACGCCGCCGCCTGTGGCTGGCGCTGGCTGGTGCGGGTCTGCTGGTCGCCGCCTTCGCCGCCGCGCCCGCCGTGCAGCGGATGATGGGCAGCGGCAACTCCGTCAGCCTGGCGCGGCTGGGCATCGCCGCCGTCGAGATCGGCCCCCTGGTGCGCGACGTCGCCGGCGAGGGCAAGGTGGTCGCCGCGATGAGCCCCACCGTCTACGCGCTGCACGGCGGCAACCTGGTGCTGCGGGTGAAAGCCGGCGACAAGGTCGCCAAGAATCAGCTGCTGGGCGAGATCGACAGCCCCGACCTGCGCGCCAAACTCGCCCAGGAGCGCAGCAACGCCGACGCGCTGCGCACCGAGGCCCTGCGCGCCGAGGTCGACGGCCGCGAGCAGCGCGCGGCCTTGCGCTCGAGCTACGAGAACGCCAGCATCGACCTGCAGACTGCCCGCAACGATCTGGCCCGCCAGACCAAGGCCTTCGAAGCCGGCGCCGTGGCCGGCATGCAGGTCGAGAAAGCGCGCGACGCGCTGGAGAAGGCACGCATCACCGCCGCCCACGCCGAAGCCGGCCTGGGCCTGAAGGACGACAGCCTCAAGTTCGAATTGCAAGCCAAGCAGCAGGCCCTGCAGCGCCAGCTGCTGCTGGTGCAGGACCTGGAGCGCCAGGTCGCCGAGCTGGAACTGCGCTCTCCGGTGGACGGTCAGGTCGGTCAGCTGCTGGTGGCCGAGCGTGCCAATGTCGCCGCCGGCGCCGGGCTGCTCACCGTCGTCGACCTGACGGCGCTGGAAGTGCAGATGCAGGTGCCCGAGAGCTTCGCCCGCGACTTGGCCATCGGCATGCCCGGCGAGATCTCCGGCAACGGCCGGCAGTGGCGCGGTCTGGTGAGCACGGTCTCGCCGGAGGTCGTCAACAACGAGGTCGCCGCGCGCATCCGCTTCGACGGCGCCACGCCCGATCAGCTGCGGCAGAACCAGCGCCTGTCGGTGCGCGTGCTGCTGGACAAGCGCGACAAGGTGCTGACCGTGGCCCGCGGCAGCTTCGTCGAGGAAGGCGGCGGCCGCTTCGCCTACGTCGTCGAGGACGGCCAGGCGGTCAAGCGGGCGATCCGCCTCGGCGCGCAGAGCCTGTCCAAGGTCGAGGTGCTGGAGGGGCTCAAGCCGGGCGACAAGGTCGTCATCTCCGGCGCCCAAGCCTTCGACGCCGCCGAGCGCGTGACGCTCAGCCAATGACCTTCATCCCCCCATCCGTCCCACCCGTCCCATCCCCCGACGCCGCGAGGAACCCCATGCTCAAGATGCAATCGCTGTCCAAGGTCTACCGCACGGAGATGATCGAGACCTACGCCCTGCGCGAGTTCAACCTGGAAGTGCGCGAGGGCGAGTTCGTCGCCGTGACCGGGCCGTCGGGCTCGGGCAAGACGACCTTCCTGACCATCGCCGGTCTGCTGGAGGCCTTCACCGGCGGCCGCTACGAGCTCGACGGCGTCGACGTCAGCGGCATGAACGACACGCAGCGCTCGCGCATGCGCAACGAGAAGATCGGCTTCATCTTCCAGGCCTTCAACCTGATCCCCGACCTCAACGTCCTGGACAACATCGAGGTGCCGCTGCGCTATCGCGGGATGAAGGCCGCCGAGCGCCAGCAGCGCGCGCGTGACGCGCTGGCCCGCGTCGGTCTGTCGGCCCGCGAGCGCCACTATCCGGCCGAGCTGTCCGGCGGTCAGCAGCAGCGCGTGGCCATCGCCCGCGCGCTGGCGGGAGGGCCGCGTCTGCTGCTCGCCGACGAGCCCACCGGCAACCTGGACAGCGCGATGGCGCGCAGCGTGATGGACCTGCTGGAGGAGCTGCACCGCGACGGCGCCACCATCGTCATGGTCACCCACGATCCGCAGCTGGCCGCGCGCGCCCAGCGCAACGTGCACGTCATCGACGGCCAGGTCGTGGACATCGCCGCCGAGCTGCACATGGACGCCGCGATGCTGCGCGCCGCCGCGCCCACCGCCGTCTGAGCGCGACGCCGACAAGGACATCATGAGACTGCCCTTCCCTTCCGCGCGGATGCGTTCGCTGCCCTGGCTGACCGCGATCGCGCTGATCTGCGCCGGCTGCTGCTTCCCGGCCGCCGCGCGCGCCGAGGACCTGCTCGAGATCTACGACCAGGCCCGTGCCGCCGACCCCGTGCTCGCCGGTGCGCGCGCGGTGCGTGGCCAACAGGGCGAGCTCGCCGTCCAGGCCCGCGCGGCGCTGCTGCCGCAGTGGAGCGCTCAGCTCGCGGAACTGCGCAACCAGGACGACGGCTCGCGCCTGCACCAGGTGACGCACAGCCTCAGCCAGGTGCTGGTGGACCTGAGCAGGCTGCGCGGCTGGGACGCCGCGCGCACGCTGGTCGATGCCGAGGACGCGCGCGTGCGCGCCGCCGAGGCCGACCTGTGCGCCCGCGTCGCGCGCGCCTACTTCGGCGTGCTCACCGCGCAGGCCGCGCTGCAGACCGCGCAGGCCATCGAGGACGTCTACGGCCAGCAGGTCGCGCAGGCGCAATCGCGCTTTGAGGCGCAGCTGTCCGCCGCGCTGGATGTCGAGCAGGCCCGCGCCTATTACGAGCTCGCCCGAGGCAACACCGCGCAGGTGCGCGAGGAACTGGCCGACGCCCGTCAGGCGCTGGCGCAGATCACCGGCCGCATGCCGGGAGCGCTGCGTCCGCTCGCGCCGGAGCTGGCGATGCTGATGCCGGATCCGGCCGATCCCGAGGCCTGGGTCGCGCAGGCGCTGCGCGACAACCCCTCATTGCAGGCCGCAGCGCTGGGCGTCACCGCCAGCGATCAGCGCGTGGCCGCCGCGCGCGCCGCGCATCTGCCGACGCTGAGCGTGGGGCTCGATGGCCAGCGGCTGGCCGGCAACGCGGTCGCGCCGCAGGACGCCGGCCGCTACAACTCGACCATCGGCCTGAAGCTGACCATCCCGATCTTCGCGGGCGGCGCGGTCGAGTCGCAGAAGCGCCAGGCCATCTACCAGCGCGAGCAGCTGCGCGAGGACCTGGAAGGCTCGCGCCGGGCGATGACGCGCGAGACGCAGGCGCAGTACCAGGCCGTGCTGTCCGCGCTGAGCCAGATGCGCACGGCCGGCGCCGCGGTTCAGGCGGCAGAGAAGGCCTTGGCCTCGACCCGCAGCGGGCTGGACCTGGGCTTGCGCACGATGACCGATCTGCTGCTGGCCATCCAGACGCAGAGCAACGCGCGCAACGCCTGGGAGCAGGCGCGCCACCGCTACGTGCTGTCCAAGCTGCTGCTGCAGCAGGCGGCCGGCGCACTGGCCGAGCCGCAGCTCGCGGCGGTGAACACCCTGCTCGTCGCGCCTCCCACCGCGCCGACCGCTCCCGCCTCTTCGACATCGTCGACGACGCCGACCACGTCCCCTTCATCGGCGGCGACGCCCGCGATGACCACCGCCCGACTCGATCGCTGAGACCGGAGGACCTGAGATGCTGACCTACTACCTCGAACTGGGCTTCCGGGCGTTCCGCGCGCATCGCGGGCTGACGGCGCTGATGCTGCTGTCCATCGCGATGGGCGTGGCCGCCTGCATGACGACGCTGACGCTGTTCCACGTCATGTCCGGCGACCCGATCCCGCACAAGAGTGGAAAGCTGTTCAACGTGCAGCTGGACGCCGAGTCCACCCGCGACTGGAAGCCCGGCGACGAGCCCACGTTGCAGCTCACGCGCCTGGACGCGGAGACCCTGCTGCGCGAGAAGCGCGCCGTGCGCCAGGTCGCGATGACCGGGGCCTTCATCGCCATCGATCCGGCCGGCTCCGGCGACGCCGCGCAACCGCCCTTCTTCACCGGCGGCCGCTACACCTCGTCGGACTTCTTCGCGATGTTCGAGCCCCCCTTCCGCTACGGCCAAGCCTGGACCGCCGCGGACGACACGGCCGAGGCGCGCGTGGCGGTGATCTCCAGCACGCTCAACGACAAGCTCTTCGGCGGCCAGGACAGCCGCGGCAAGACGGTGCGCCTGCGCGACAAGGACTTCACCGTGGTGGGCGTGCTCGCGCCCTGGCGCCCCGCCCCGCATTACTTCGACCTGACGCTGGGCGAGTACGCCAAGGCCGCGGACGTCTACATCCCGCTGGCGACCTCGCTCGCGCTGCGCCTGGGCGCCTCCGGCAACATGAACTGCTGGGGCCGCACCGACGGCGTCGACCCGCGCGCGCTCAACGCGTCCTGCGCCTGGCTGCAGTACTGGGTGCAGCTGGACACGCCGCAGCAGGTGACGGACTACAAGACCTATCTGACGCAGTACTCCGACCTGCAGCGCCAGGCCGGTCGCTTCGAGCGTCCGCCCAATCCCAAGTTGAGCGCGGTGATGGACTGGCTCAGCATCCGCAAGGTCGTGCCCAGCGACATCAAGCTGCAAGTCTGGCTGGCCTTCGGCTTCCTGATCGTGTGCCTGACCAACACGGTGGGTCTGCTGCTGGCCAAGTGCCTGCGGCGCAGCGGCGAGATCGGCGTGCGCCGCGCGCTGGGCGCGCCGCGCTCGCAGATCTTCCTGCAGTTCCTGGTGGAGGCCGGCAGCCTGGGCATCGCAGGCGGTCTGCTGGGCCTGCTGCTGACCTGGGGCGGCCTGTGGTTCGTGCGCCAGAGCCCCTCGGACTACGCACAGCTGGCGCGGCTGGACTGGTCGATGCTGGCGACCACGCTGGGCGTGTCGCTGCTGGCCAGCCTGCTCGCCGGGCTGCTGCCCGCCTGGCGCGCGTGCCAGATCACGCCCGCCATCCAGCTCAAGACGCAGTGAGGAGACCCTCATGGACATCCTGCCCATCCTCTCGACGCTCAAGCGTCACAAGACCGCCGCGGGACTGATCGTGCTGCAGATCGCGCTGACCTGCGCCATCGTCTGCAACGCGCTGTTCCTGATCTTCCAGCGCGTGGAGCGCATCAACGCCGACACCGGCATGGCCGAGAGCGAGCTCATCACGGTCTCGCTGTCCAGCATGACCCGCGTCGAGAATCCGGAGCCGCAAACCAAGTCCGACCTCGCGGCGCTGCTCCAGGTGCCAGGTGTTGCCTCGGCGACGCTGACCAATCAGTACGCCTACGGGCGCAGCTCCAACAACTCGGGCGTGCGCACCGAGGCGGGCGAGCAGGCCCGCAGCCGCGTGGTCGCCGGCCACTACACCACCGGTCCGGATTTCATCCGCACGGCGGGGCTGAAGCTGGTGGCGGGCCGGGACTTCATGCCGGAGGAGTACGTGGCGGGGTCGTCGCTGGACGCCAACCCCGATCCGCGCGTGCCGGCGGTGATCATCAACAAGCGGATGGCGGACCTGCTGTGGCCCGGGGAATCCGCGCTGGGCAAGGCCCTGTACGTCTACGGTCAGCAGCCGCAGCGGGTGGTGGGCGTGGTGGCCGAGCTGCCCTCGCCGAATCCGGGCTCGGAGGACGAGAACTCGCAGTACACGATGCTGATGCCGGTCCAGCCCAGCTTCCGTGGCGGCACCTTCCTCATCCGCGTCGCGCCGGGCGCGGATCCCGAGGTCGTCATGAAAGCGGCCTCGGCCAAGCTGCTGGGCAACAGCCCCGGCCTGCGCCGCGTCGTGCGCGATCAGGAGACCCTGCTCAAGCAGCGCCAGAACTACTACCGCCAGGACCGCTCCATGGTGATGCTGCTGGCGGGCGTGTGCGTGGGCCTGCTGGTGGTGACGGCCTTCGGCATCGTCGGGCTGGCCAGCTTCTGGGTGCAGCAGCGCACGCGCATGATCGGCACGCGGCGCGCGCTGGGCGCCACGCGCGGCCAGATCCTGCGCTACTTCCAGACCGAGAACCTGCTGCTGTCCAGCGCGGGGATCGTGCTGGGCATGGTCGGCGCCTACGGCATCAGCCTGCTGCTGATGCGCAACTACGAGCTGCCGCGGCTGCCCTTCGTCTACCTGCCCATCGGCGCGGTGGTGCTGTGGGCGCTGGGCCAGATCGCGGTGCTGGCGCCGGCCCGGCGCGCCGCGGCGCTGCCGCCGGTGGTGGCGCTGCGCGGCGGCTGAGGAGAGCGCTATGCTGCGCTGCCCATGAGAACCGTCCTGATCATCGATGACCACGCCGGCGTCGGCGAGGCGCTGTCGCTGCTGCTTTCGCTGCACGACATCGAGCCGCTCTATGCCGCCTCCCCCGCCGAGGGTCTGAGCCAGCTCGCCGAGCGCCGCGTGGACCTGGTCATCCAGGACATGAACTTCAGCGCGGACACGACCTCGGGCGAGGAAGGCCGCGCGCTCTTCCATCAGCTGCGCGACCGCCACCCGGACCTGCCCATCATCCTGCTGACCGCATGGACGCAGCTGGAGCAGGCGGTGGCGCTGGTCAAGGCGGGCGCGGCCGACTATCTGGCCAAGCCCTGGGACGACGCCAAGCTGCTGGCCACGGTCGAGAACCTGCTGGAGTTGGGCGAGAACAGCCGCGAGCTGCGCCAGTCGCGCCACGAGCACCGTCAGCGCCGCGACGCGCTGCGCGACCGCTACCGGCTCGACGGTCTGGTGGCGGAATCCCCGGCCCTGCTGCGCTGCGTGGAGCTGGCTTGCCAAGTGGCGCGCTCGGCGGCGCCGGTGCTGATCACCGGTCCCAACGGCAGCGGCAAGGAACGCATCGCGGCCATCGTGCACGGCAACTCGGCGGTCGCGGACGGGCCCTTCGTCGCGGTCAACTGCGGCGCGCTGCCCGGCGATCTGATCGAGGCCGAGCTCTTCGGCGCGGACAGCGGCGCCTACACCGGCGCGGCGCGGGCGCGCGAGGGCCGCTTCGAATCCGCCGACGGCGGCACGCTGTTCCTGGACGAGATCGGCAACCTGCCGCTGGCCGGTCAGGTCAAGCTGCTGCGCGTGCTGGAGACGGGCCGCTTTGAGCGCCTGGGGTCGAGCCGCACGCGGCAGACCACGGTGCGGGTGATCTCGGCGACCAATGCGGACCTGCGCGCGATGGTGCGCGCCGGGACCTTCCGCGAGGACTTGTATTACCGGCTCAACGTCATCGAAGTGGCGCTTCCGGGACTGGCTGAGCGCCCGCAGGACATCCTGCCGCTGGCCGAGTTCTTCCTGGCCGGGCGCGCCACGCTGGGCGACGACGCGCGCGAGGCCCTGCTCGCGCACGCGTGGCCGGGCAATGTGCGCGAGCTCAAGAACGCGATCGAACGTGCCGCGCTGCTGACTTCTGGCCGCGTGATCGCCGCGGCCGATCTGGCGCTGCCAGCGGCCTCGACCTTGAACGCCGCCGCGCGCAACCTGGACGAGCCCAGCCGCGAGGTCGTGCTGGCCGCGCTGGAGGCCGCGTCCGGCGTGGTGAGCCGCGCGGCGCAGTCGCTGGGGCTGTCGCGTCAAGCGCTGTACCGGCGCATGGAACGTTACGGGCTGGACGCCTGATGGGCGGCCTGACCGGCCACGCGCACTGGCGCCGCTCGCTGCGGCTGCGATTGGCGCTGTTCCTGGTGGCGGGCGCGGCGATGGGGCTGCTCATCCATGCGTGGCTCACGGTGTGGCCCATGCCCGCGCTGCTGCATGCGCTGGGTTATGAGCCGCCCGCGCATTGGAGCTGGGCCGCGCTCGGCCTGACCTTCCTGCTGCTGCTGCCGATCGCCTGGGCGCTGGCCAGCGCGCTGCTGGCGCCGCTGATGAGGCTGCTGCGCGCGCTGGAGAGCACGGTGCTCAGCTATCGGGACGGCGAGTTCGGCAGCGCCATCGTCGGCGACGCGCCGGGCGGGCTGTCGGAGCTGTCCAGCCTGATGCGCCTGCACAGCGAGCTGGGCCAGGCCTTGCGCGAGCAGCGTCGCCATCTGGCGCAGCGCGAGCTGCTGCTCGATACGGTCGTGCAGAACACGCCGGTGGCGCTGGTGCTGACCGACGCGCAGGAGCGCATCGCCTACGCCAACATCGCGGCGCGGCAGCTGCTGGATCAGGGCCGCAGCCTGGCCGGCCGGACGCTGATGGAGTTGCTCGACGACGCGCCGGACGACTTGCGCCAGGCCTTCGCGGGCGCGCAGGACGGCTTGTTCAGCGTCACGCAGGACGGTCAGGAGGAGCGCTACCACCTGTCCATGCGGGACTTCCGTCTGCAAGGACAGCCGCATCGGCTGCGGCTGCTTCGACGCATGACGCGCGAGCTGTCGCGCCAGGAGGTCGCGAGCTGGAAGCGCGTGATCCGCGTCATCAGCCATGAGCTGAACAACTCGCTGGCGCCGATCTCGTCGCTGGCGCACAGCGGCGCGGAGCTGGCGCGGCGCGGGCAGCACGAGCGGGTGCCGGGCGTCTTCGCCAGCATCGGCGATCGCGCGCGCCATCTGCACGATTTCCTGTCAGGCTATGCGCGCTTCGCGAAGCTGCCGGCGCCGGTGCTGACCAGCGTCGAGTGGCTGCCCTTCATCGACACGCTGGGCGCGCACTTCCGGTTCCGGCTCGAGGGCGAGCTGCCCGCTTCGCCGGGCCGCTTCGACGCGGCGCAGCTGGAGCAGGCGCTGATCAATCTGCTGAAGAACGCGCACGAATCGGGCGGCGCGGCGGACGAGGTGACGCTGTCGGTCAGCGCGCCGCGCGAGGACTGGCGCATCGCGATCGCCGATCGCGGGCCGGGCATGACGGAGACGCAGCTGTCGCAGGCGCTGCTGCCCTTCTACTCGACCAAGCGCAGCGGGACGGGGCTGGGTCTGGCGCTCGCGCGGGAGATCGTCGAGGCGCATGGCGGCCGCATCGCGATGGGCAATCGCGAGGGCGGCGGCCTGTGGGTGGCCATCAGCTGGCCGCGAACCTGAGCCGGAGTCCTGGCTCGGGCTCGGGCTCGAACTCAGGCCCGGGTTCGGGCCCGGGCCTGTGCCATCACTTGTAGAAGGCCTCGACCTTGCCCTTGAGCTTGATCATCATCGGCTGGCCCTTGCGGTCCAGCGTGCGGCCGGCCGGCACCTTGATCCAGCCTTCGGAGATGCAGTACTCCTCGACGTCCTTGCGCTCCTTGCCGTTGAAGAGGATGCCGATGTCGTGCTCGAAGACGGCGGCGACGTGGTGGGGGCTGCGGGGGTCGATCGACAGATGATCGGGCAGTTCGGGGCGGGTGGAGTCGCTCATGGACGGTTCACGCTGGGGTAATTCGGAAAACGCGCATTGTCCCGCACTCCCGGCGCCTAACATCCGCCGCATGAACGCCATGGCAGTACGACGCGGCGACGCTCGCCGCGCGCTGATCACTCGTCGCTGCGCTGGATGACCGGCGTGGCGTACTCGTGGCCGACGACGGCTCGGGCGAAGAGGTAGTTCTCGCGCGCGTGGTCGCTGAGCTGGTCCAGCGCGACATGGCCAAACTCGTCGCAGGGGAACGAGAGGCCGCGTCCGGGATGGAAGAGCGACTCGAATCGCAACAGGAAGCGGTCGCGGGACTGGCCGCGCAGCGGCAGGTCGCCCTGGAGCGCGCTGAATTGGGATGGACTCATGGCTGGACTCCGCGGACCCGTGGGAGGCCGGATCCGATGAGCTCACCTTAGGCCTCGCAGCGGCGCGGCACGCGTGCATACGTCGCGGTTTGGGCCGCTGTGTCCACGGGGGCCCCTCGGATGCGGCATGGTGGGCGCCAAGCCGAAGCTGTTCCGTACGAAAACGGTTGACCGAGAGCCTTGCCAATCGCATCGATATTTCTCATACTCCAGATATTTCCAGTCCAGGAAATAACCGGTAAATTGGAAATATGAGCCACTCCGATTGGCGATCAGAGCAGGCGCGACAGCGAGCAGCGGTGCTCGTCGACGCCCTGCGAGGCTTGCCGCATGTGACACGCGTCGAGGTGAAAGCGGCTCCGCGCGCCGCCGAGCACGACGCCGTCATCGACCTGCGCATTCGCGGCAAGCCGTTGTCGCTGGTGGTCGACGTGAAGTCCGAGGTCTACCCGCGGCAAGCGCGCGGACTGATCGAACGCTGGGCGTCGACCAAGCCGAGTTCGACGCGTGTGGTCGTCAGCGCCAATCACCTCTCGGAGTCCGCCCGGGCGCTTCTGTTGGAAGCAGGCATCGGCAGCCATGCCGATGACGGCAAGCTTCGACTCCCGTTCGATGAGGCCTACGTGATCGTCGATGCCCCTGCCTCACCGAGTGCACGTCGGCTCCCTCGTCTGAAGCTCTTCACGGCGGCACGGACGCCAGTGCTCCATGCGCTGCTGCTTGCGCCGGACCGCTGGTGCTCGGTCAAGGAACTGGCCATGGCGAGCGGCATTTCGACCGCCAACGTCTCGAAGCTGCTCACGCACCTTGAGCAGGAGGAGGTGGTCATCTCTGAAGGGCTCGGCCCTGCAAAGGTCCGACGCCTGGACAAGCCGGCGTCCCTGCTCGACGCCTGGGTCGCCCAGGAGCAAGCGCAGCTCGCGCAGCGTCGCGTCCGCAAGTTCTTCGTCCCGGGGCGAAAAGGAGATGGACTTCTGCAGCTCATCAACGAGTCCTCCACGGCGATCGAAGCCTCGCCGTCCGCCTATGCGCTGACCGCCGAGGCGGCTGCCTCGTTCTATGCGCCGTACCTGACGGCGTGGTCGATCACGACTGTGCGCGCAACCTCCGACTGGCTGGCGGATCTGCTCATGCGCACCGACATCCGCGAAGTGGATCAAGGCGCGAACCTGCACGTGGTGGAAGTCGAACCCGCAGGCGTGCCCTTCGTACAGCGGCGAGGCGAGGTCCTCTGCGCCTCCCCTGTTCAGACCTACGTCGACTTGATGGTCGCGTCCGGCCGCGGCCCGGACGCAGGCCGCTTTCTGCGGGAGCAAGTGCTGGGCTTCTGAAGCAAGGAGCTTTTCGTGAACAAGCCTCAGACCGCCGATGCCTACGGCGTTCAAACGACCATCGACTGCGAGCGCGTGCTCGTCACGCTCATGCGCGGACTCGGCCCATGGGCCGATTCCATCGTGCTTGTGGGCGGACTGACACCGCGCTATCTCGTCAAGGGCCGTCCACCGGAAGTCCCTGAACATGCGGGGACGCAGGACGTCGATGTCGTCGTGGAGACGTCCCTGCTCGCGACCGTCGACGCTTACCGCTCGCTCGAGGACAACCTCAAGAAGCTGGGTTTCGAGCGGGGGATCAACGACAAGGGTCAGCGCATCAACTGGCGATGGGAAGTGCGCGTGGGCCACGCCCTGCTACAGCTGGAGTTCCTGGCCGACATGCCGGGACAGAAGCGTGTCGAGGCCCTGCCGACGGAAGGCAACATCAGTGCGATCAACATTCCGCATTCAGCCATCGTGTTCGATCACTTCGAAACGATGTCGATCACCGCCGACACGTTGAACGGGAATGGCGTGGTGACGCAGACCTTCAAGCATGCGGACCTGGTGGCGTTCACGACCTTGAAGGCGTTCGCCTTCCATCAGCGCTGGGAGCGCAAGGATGCGCATGACCTCGTCTATTGCCTGGAGCACGCCAAGGCCATGGATCTCGCGGCCGAAGACTTCCGCAGAGCGATGGGCGGCGCCCACGGCGATGCTGTGCGCGACGCCTTGCGCTTGCTGGCGCATCACTTCGTCGACGATCCGCACGCGGAAGGGCATCTCAAGGACGGCCCCGTGGCGGTGGCTCGATTCGAAATCGAGGCGGATGCGGACGCCGAAGATCGACGAGTACTACGACAGCGCGAGGCCAGCTTCGTCGTCACCTCGCTGCTCCGCGCGATCGCACGCTGACCTCACCCGCCCGCCTTCTTCGGCGCATACCCCGCCTGCGTCAGCCAGGCCATGACCTTGTCCACGTGGTCGCCCTGGATCTCGACCGTCCCGTCCTTGACGGTGCCGCCGGTACCGCAGGCGGCCTTGAGCTTCTTGGCGGTCTCGGTCAGCTCGGCCGCCGTCAGCGGCAGCCCCAGCACCACCGTCACGCCCTTGCCCTTGCGGCCGGCCGTCTCGCGCCGCACCCGCACCTTGCCGTCGCCCAGCACCGCCGACGCGGCCAGCGCCGCGCAGCGGCAGTCCGCCTGCGCCTGACGGCATTTCGGGCAGACGCGTCCGCCCTCCGTGGAATAGACCAGTGCCATGGCGTTCAGGGCCTCAGTTCACGCGCGAAGAACGCGTCGATGGTGCGGTACAGGTGCAGCTTCGCGCCGCGGCCGGCGATGCCGTGCGCCTTGCCCGGATAGATCATCAGATCGAAGGGCTTGGAGACGTTCTGAAGCGCCTCGGTCAGGCGCAGCGTGTGCTCGAACAGCACGTTGTCGTCGGCCGTGCCGTGCACGATCAGCAGCGGCTTCTCCAGCTGCGCCGCGCGCGCCACCAGATTGGCCTGGCGGTAGGCCAGCGTCTGGCCGCCCTTGCCGTCCTGCGGCAGGCCCAGATAGCGCTCGGTATAGGCCGTGTCGTAGAGCGTCCAGTCCGTGGGCGGCGCAACCGCCACCGCGGCGGCCAGCGGGGTGTCCGCGTCCAGCATCGCCCGCTCGGCCAGGAAGCCGCCGTAGGACCAGCCAAAGAAGCCGATCCGCTTGGGATCCACGCCCGCGACCTGCTTGGGCAGCTGACGCACCGCGGCGAAGAGATCGCCGACGTCGACGACGCCGAAGGCCTCGTGATGCGCGCGGGTGAAAGCGCGATCACGGTTCTGCATGCCGCGCGTGTCCAGCGTGAACACGCCGTAGCCGCGACGCTGCCAGTAGGCGATCAGCGCGGTGTCGCGACTCCAGTTCCAGTTGGTCGTCGAGGTGCCCGGGCCGCCGTAGGCCATGGTGATCACCGCGTGCGGACCGGCCTTGCCGTCCAGCGGCGCGAAGTACAGCGCGTTCAGCGGCGTGCGGCCGTCAGCGGCGGTGATGTCCACCACCTGCGGCGTCGGCACGATGCGCGCCAGCAGCGCCTCCGGCGCATCGCCCGGCAGCGCCACGGGCTGAGAACCCGCCTTCACCGCCTGCAGCGACAGCGTCGGCGGCTCGCCCCAGGCGCCGCGCGTGACCAGCAGCCGCGCGCAATCGCCGTCGCCGCGCGCATCGCGCCATTGGCGCGGCTGGGCGCCGTCGAGCTCGCGGCTCTTGCCGGCCAGGTCGATGGCGAAGAGCTCCCGCGAGCGGCCGCGATCACGCGCCGCCGCATAGACCACCGTCTTGCCGTCGCTGCAGACGCGATGCGCGACCGGCTCCGGCTCGTTCGTCAGCGGACGGCGCGCGCCGGTGGCGCGGTCCATCAGCAGCAGCTGGCGGCGGCCCGAAGCCTCGCTGGACCACAGCAGCGCCGGTTGGCCGGACAGCTGCAGGCCGTCCAGCTCCATCAGGTCGTCATGCACCTCGACCCAGGCGGCATCGCGCTCCTCGGTCACCGTGCGGCTCACGCCATTGGCGTACTCGGTCAGGGTCAGCTTGCGCTGATCGCGGGTCAGCGTCTGCAGCCAGGGCGTGCCGTCGCCGAACCAGCCGGCGCGCGCGACGTATTCGGCATCGCCGGGCAGCGGCAGCGGCGTGGCGCGGGCATCGTCGACCTGCAGCGTCCAGGCGCTGACGCGCGCGTTCTTCTCGCCCGCGCCGGGATAGCGCTGCTGCGTCATCGCTGTGCGGTCGGCAAAGATCTGCGCCCGCGTCTTGATCGGCACCTCGCTCTCGTCGACGCGCAGCACCAGCAGTTGACGACCGTCCGGCGACCACCAGTAGCCGCGCTGACGGCCGAGCTCCTCGGCCGCGATGAACTCGGCCAGACCCCAGGAGATCGTGTCGCTCGCGCCCTTGGTCAGCACGCGCGGCCGGCCCGAGGCCTGCAGCGGCTGCACCCACAGCTCGCCGCCCTTGACGTAGGCCACCTGGCTGCCGTCGGGCGAGCAGCTGGGATCCTGCTCCGGCACCTGCTCGTCGCTGGTCAGGCGCTGCGCCTTGGGGCCCTGCTCCGTCAGACGGACCAGGTAGAGATCGCCCGACAGCGGGAACAGCAGCGTCTTGCCCGAGGGGCCGCACCACTGGTAGCTGGTGATGCCGCCTTGCGAGATGCGCTTGCGCTCCAGCGCCATGCGCTCGGCCTCGGTCAGCTGCTGGCTGCGACCGCCCAGGACCTCGGCCGCCGACACCAGTTTGCGCGGCGCGCCCCCGGACACGGGCTGCGCCCACAGTTCCAACTGATCGCTGTCGGACTGCGACGGGCGCAGGTAGCTGACCCAGGCGCCATCGGGCGAGATCTCCGCCTGACGCGTCAGCCGGCCCTGCAGCGGCGGATCCGCGAAGACGCGCTCCAGCGACAGCGACGTCACGTTGCCGGACGCGCCGGCGGCGTTGGCGTTGGCGTTGGCGTTGGCAGCGGCGGCCGGCGCGGCGGCGAGCGGCGTTGGCTTGGGCGACTTCAGCGCCGCCGTCGCGGCCATGGGAAACAGGGGCGCCAGCGCGGCGGCGAGCGCCACCAGGCGCGGCGTCAATCGGTAAGCGGTCATGCGGCGATCAGCGTGTCGCTGTCTTGTTGTGAACTCGATTCTTCCTTGCCGAACAGCGTCATCGCCAGCACGTCGGGCGCATTGATGGTGCGCACGCGCTGGTAGGTCTCCTCGGCCTCGGGATAGTGACGGCGCAGGTAATGCAGCCACTGCTTGAGCCGGCCGGCCTGATGCCGCGTCGCGACCTTGCCGCGCACCTGCGCGAAGAAGCTTTCCATCAAGGGGATCACGTCGGCCCAGGCCAGCGCCGCGGCGCTCTGCCCGCCGTCCCGGCCCAGCGCCGCGCGCACCGCAAGCGCCAAGCCCGGATTCGCGACCATGCCGCGTCCCAGCATCAAGGACCTGCAGCCCGATTCGCGCAGGCATTGCAGCGCGTCCTCGACGGTCCAGACCTCGCCGTTGGCGACGACCTCGATGCCGACGGCCTCGCGCACCCGCGCGATCTGATCCCAGAAGGCCGGCGGCTTGTAGCCGTCGCGCTTGGTGCGGCCGTGCACGACGAGCTCGGTCGCGCCGCCTGCCGCGATGGCGCGGGCGCAATCGAGCATGCGGTCGCGGTCCTCGTTGCCCAGCCGCATCTTGGCCGACACCGGCACCTGAGACGGCACCGCGCGGCGCACGGCGGCGACGATCTCGCCCACCAGTTCCGGCTCGTCCAGCAGCACCGCGCCGCCGCGATGGCGGTTCACCGTCTTGGCCGGGCAGCCGAAGTTCAGGTCGATGCCCTCGGGGCCAAGCTCGGCCAAGCGGGCGGCGTTCTCGGCCACGCACTGCGGGTCCGAGCCCAGCAACTGCGCGCGCACCGGCACGCCGGCCGCGGTGCGGCTCCCGTGGAGCAGCTCCGGCACGATGCGCTTGAAGACGCGGGCCGGCAGCAGCTGGTCGGTGACGCGGATGAACTCGGAGACGCAGCGGTCCACGCCGCCGACACGGGTCAGCGTGTCGCGCAACATGTGGTCCAGCAAGCCCTCCATGGGCGCCAGAAGAATCATCGGAGGCAAGGTGGTCAGGGGCCTCGTCGCAGGCGGGCGGCGCTCGTGGCGCGCGGCCTGTGAACAAGCGGCGGCGGGAAAGCCCGACAGCATAGCGGATCGTCCACACCGACTGTGGATAAGCGCGTGCACAGCCTGCGCAGGAATCGCGCAAGCCCTTGATCTCAAAAGAGATCCTCTACCGTGCTCAAAAAAGTGGCAAGGTCATGAATCGGGCGCTCAGCGCCCGGGTTGTTTCGATCACGCGTCGGATCGGCGAGCGCCCTCGTCGCTGCTCGTGGGTGCGCCGCCTTCACGCTTGAGCCGCTTCTCCTCGGCGTCACGCACGCTCAGCCACAGCCTCAAGTCGAACTCGAGCTGGCCATAGGACGGCTCCATGTGGTGGCACAGCGCATAGAAGGCCTTGTCGTGGTCCAGCTCCTTGAGATGCGCGAGCTCATGCACCACGATCATGCGCAGGAAGGCCTCGGGCGCTTCCCGGAACAAGGTCGCGACGCGGATCTCGCGCCGCGTCTTGAGCCTGTTGCCCTGGATCACCGTCTGGCGCGTGTTCGTGCCCAGCGCGTGCTGGATGACCTTGAGCTTGGCGTCGTAGCGCACCAGCGCCAGCGGGCCGGCGTTGCGCATGAAGCGCTGCTTCAGGTCCTGTGTGTAGTCGAACAGCGCCTTGTCGCTGCGGACCTCGTGCGCCTCGGGGTACTTGCGCGCGATCAACGGGCCGAGCTCGCCGTCGTCGAGCAGCCGCTGCGCCTGCGCGATCAGCGCGGGCGCGTAGCCCTGCAAATACTTCATCGAACAACCTCAACAACTTTCGGCCTACGCGCCCCCTCTCCCGCTGAGCGGGAGAGCGCCGGGGAGAGGGCCGTCGCAGCGCTCAACCCGGGACCGGCGCCGCGTAGTGCTCGGCGACCCAGCGCTCGAAGCGCTCGAACATGGCCTCCTCAGCCGCGTCGCCATTGGCGCTGCCGCCGTTGTCCGCCAGCAGCTCCTCCCCATGAACGACCATCACCCGCGCATCCAGCGGCGGGCCGTCGTCGGTGCGCTCGCCACGCCGCGCGGACGCCTCCAGCAGATCCTGCGCCGCGGCCCAGCATTGCTCCACCGTCTCGTCGCAGGCCTCGGCCAGATAGCGCGCGCCGAAGCCCTCGCCCGTCAACCGCCGCAGCGTCGCGTCGTGATCGATGCTGTTGCCCGGCGCCCAGTAATGCTCGGCCAGCGCCGGCCCGATCGCCGGGTTGTCGGTCAGATAGCCGTCGCGGCGCAGGAAGAAGGCCCGGGTCTGATAGACCGCCATGTGTGCCAGCAAATAGCCCTGGTACGAGGCCGCCGACTCCTGATTCAGCAGATGCGGAATCGCCAGAATCGGTCGCGGCGCGCGGTCCACGCCCTGGATGCGGCGCTCGGTCGCGCGCGCCAGCGCCAGCACCGCCTCGGGCGTGCGCTCGGCATCGGACATCGCATAGAGCGCTGCCTCGAAATACGGCACCACCGCGATGGCGCGCTCGTCGAAGGCGCGCATGGGCTGCGTCGCGGCGATACGGTCCCGGATCAGCGCGTCGGGGATGGCCTCGCCGTCGACGCTGCGCGCATAGCGCTTGAGCCAGTCCGCGTCGCCCAGCAGGCTGTCGCAGAACATGGACTGCGTCTCCGCATAGGCCATCGAGGTCGGCGCGAACTCCTGCGAGAAGCACGGGGAGTTCTGCGCCACGTTGGCGAAGTGCGCCGCATGGCCGCCCTCGTGAAACAGCGTCAGCATCGCCCGCGCGCCGCTGCCGACCTGATCGGGCTTGGCCTCGGCGGTGAAGTTGATCTCGCCCGGATGCCAATGGCCGCGCTCGTCGATCCAGGTGGGAAGCGGGCCGTGGCAGAAGCCGTTCTGGTACTTGCCCGGCCGCTGCAGCAGATCCAGCCGCAGGGTCGCGCCGCGGTACTGGATGCCCAGTCGCCGGAAGCTGCGCACCCAGCGCCGCAGCGCCGGCCCGAACGGCAGATATGGATCCATGCGGCGCGTCACGTCGCCGGCGCTGTGGAAGCGCAGGTTCCAGGGCTCGAGCGCATCAGCCCCGTGCTTCGCCACCAGCGCGTCATGCGCGCGGCGCTGCGCGGTCTCGGTGCGGGCGCAAAAGTCGTCCAGGATGTCGAAGAGCTGCTGCTTGCTCATGCGCTCGTTCTTGCGCAGCTTCATCTCGAAGTAATCGCTGAAGCCCAGCGCCCGCGCCAGCCGATTGCGCAACGCGACGATCTCCAGGAAACCGTTGTCCAGCACCCAGCGCTCCAACCCGTGCAGCGCCTCGTAGGAGCTACGGCGGCGCGCCTCGTCCGGATTGGTCGACAGGTTGGTCGACAGCATGGTCAGCGTGGCCGCTTCGCGCTCGCCACGATCGTTGAGGTGCGTGGGCGTGAAATCCTTGCGCTTGGCAAAAAGGATGCGCTCGGCCTCGATCAGCTCGGCCATGAGCCGCCGGCCTTCGTCGCTGTCGACGATGTTGGCCTCGAACACGCCCAACCAGCCGCGCAGGCCGTGGGCGAGCGCGTCGCGCTCCGAGGACGCGGGCTCGGCGTCGACCGCCGCCAGGTGGGCGCGCGTGTGGGCCAGGCGGGCCGGATCGGAGATGAAGGCCTTGTAGTCGGTCTCCGCGCGGCCGAAGCCCTCGTGGTCCTCGCTGGTGGCCATGTAGGTCGCCCAGAACAGGTCCTCCTTGCGCTTGTGGACCGCGATGTACTCGTGATTCAGACGGTCGAAGAAGGTCCGCGCGTCAACGAGCGGGGCGGAAAGCGGCGCGGCTGCCGCAGCGGTGTTCGAAGCCATCGGGGGAGCTTAGCGCACAGGCATCATGTCGGCCATGCGTCACGACAGCGATTCCCCGGACGACTCGCCCTCCCTGGGCTTCATGGTCGAGCTCCAGCCCCAGGGCTGGCGCTTCGACGCGCCCGCCGACCAGTCGCTGCTGCTGGCGGCGCTGGACCACGGGCTGCGCCTGCCCCACTCTTGCCGCAACGGCACCTGCCGCGCCTGCATCGCCCGGTTGGTGTCGGGCCGCGTCGAGTACCTGATCGACTGGCCCGGCCTGTTGCGCGAGGAAAAGGGCGAGGGCTGGATCCTGCCTTGCGTGGCCTGCGCACGCACGGATCTGGTGCTGGATCAGCCGCAGGCGATCAATTTCTTTGACGTGCCGGTGCCGCCCGGGGCGGTCGGGGGTACTGCCGCGCTCCCCCCCTCTCCCCCGCCCTCTCCCGCCCCGCGGGAGAGGGAGTAATTCCCACCTTCCGCGCCGTAGTTCACGGCTTCCCCCCCTGTTCCCTCGATCAGCATTAACCCGAAGCAGGCAGCATTCGGTCCGTTCAAAGAAGGACGTCGAGATGCTGAATCTGAATCAATGGCGGCTGCGCAGCCGCGTGCTGGCCGGCTTCGCGCTGGTGATCGTGCTGATGGCGGTGGCCTCGGCGGTGGGCGTGATCCGCGTGTCCATGCTGCATCAGCGCATCGAGCGCCTGGTCGCGGTGGACATGCGCACGCTGGAGCTGTCGCGCCAATGGGCCGGCCTGACGGAAGGCAACATCCAGCGCCGCATCGTGCAGCTGGTGGTCGAGGACGAGAGCTTCGTGAAGGCCTTCACCTCGCGCTCCAAGGAGCTGTCCGCGCGCATCGACGCCATCCAGAAGGAGCTCGAGGACAACATCAAGGAAGGCGACGGCAAGCGGCTGATCGGCGAGATCGGCACGGCCCGCAAGAAGTACCAGGACGCCCGCGACGCGGTCACCAAGGCCAAGGCCGCCGGCGAGGACGTCAAGCCGCTGGCCGCCTCGCAGCTGATCCCGGCGATGAACGAGTACCTCGCCGCCATCGACCGCTTCGCCGACTACACCCGCGAGCTGCTCGAGACCGCGCGCGACGAGGCGCAGGCCGAGGCCGCCAGCACCCGCACGCTGGTGATCGCGCTGATGGTCGCGGCCATCGCGCTGGGCGTGGGCATCGCGCTGGTGATCACGCGCTCGGTGACCGAGCCGCTGTCGCAGGCTCAAGCGCTCAGCCAGGCCATCGCCGACGGCGACCTGAGCCGACGCGATTCGGGTGAGGACGCCGACACCGGCGGCGACGAAGTGGCCGCGCTACGCCGCTCGCTGCGCGAGATGCAGGCCAAGCTGGCCACGACGATCGCGGGCGTGCGCACCGCCGCCGATCAAGTCCGTCACGCGTCGAGCGAGATCGCCACCGGAAACGCCGATCTGTCCAACCGCACCGAGCAGGCCGCCAGCAGCCTCGAAGAGACCGGCGCCGCCATGGCCACGCTGGCCGAGGGCGTCAAGCTGAACGCCGACTCCGCGCGCGAGGCCGACTCGCTGGCGCAGACCGCCTCGCAGGTCGCGGGACGCGGCGGCGAGATGGTGGGTCAGGTGGTCTCGACGATGAACGAGATCCAGCAGTCGTCCAACAAGATCGTCGACATCATCGGCGTCATCGACGGCATCGCCTTCCAGACCAACATCCTCGCGCTGAACGCCGCGGTGGAAGCGGCCCGCGCCGGCGAGCAGGGCCGCGGCTTCGCGGTGGTCGCGAGCGAAGTGCGCTCGCTGGCGCAGCGCAGCGCGGAAGCGGCCAAGGAGATCAAGACGCTGATCTCGGCCTCGGTCGAGCGCGTGGATGGCGGCACGCGCCTGGTCGGCGAGACCGGCGAGACGATGCGCGAGATCGTCACCAGCGTCGAGCGCGTGACCCGCATCATCGGCGAGATCTCCAGCTCCAGCGCCGCGCAGTCGCTGACCCTGGGCGAGATCGGCCAGGCGGTGCGGCAGCTCGATCAGATGACGCAGCAGAACGCCGCGCTGGTCGAGGAATCGGCCGCGGCGGCCGAGTCGCTCAGGGACCAATCCGCGCAGCTGGTCGACGCGGTGGCGAGCTTCCGGCTCTGATCGCAGGCTCCGCCCGAGCGGGGGGAGCTCAAATGAAAACGCGGCCAGTGATGAACTGGCCGCGTTTTTCCTTGCCTGGGGTCAGGCCTTGCGGATCTCGGGCAGCTCGATCTTGACCTCGAGCACCTCGAGGTCGTCCTGCCGCTCCATGTGCACCTTGATGTCGTCCGGATTGATCGACACGTATTTGGAGATCACCGCCAGCAGCTCGCGCTGCAGTTGCGGCAGGTAGTCCGGGCTGGTGCTCCGGCCATTGCGTTCATGGGCGAGGATCAGCTGCAGCCGCTCCTTGGCGACGCTCGCGGTGCTTTTCTTCTCGCCCAGGAAGAAGGACATGAATCCCATGGGGTCTCCCTCTTTCTATCAGCGGCTGAACAGGCGCTTGAAGAAGCCCGGCTTGACGGCCTCGACGAAACGCATCGGCTTGTCCTCGCCCAGGAAGCGGGCGACGACGTCGGCATAGGCCTCGGCAACATCCGTGCCCTTGAGGTGGATCGCCGGCAGACCTTGGTTGGAGGCCTGCAGCACGCTCTCGCTCTCGGGGATCACGCCGATCAGCGGCGTGCGCAGGATCTCGTGGATGTCTTCCAGCGACAACATCTGGCCGCCCTCGACCCGGTTGGGGTTGTAGCGCGTGATCAGCAAGTGCTCCTTGACGGGCTCCGTGCCTTCGATCGCGCGCTTGGTCTTGCTGTTGAGCATACCCAGGATGCGATCGCTGTCGCGCACCGACGAGACTTCCGGGTTGGTCACCACCAGCGCCTCGTCGGCGTAATGCATGGCCATCAGCGCGCCGGTCTCGATGCCGGCCGGCGAGTCGCAGACGATGTAGTCGAACTCCATGGTCTTGAGCTCTTCCAGCACGCGCTCGACGCCCTCCTGCTTGAGCGCGTCCTTGTCGCGCGTCTGCGAGGCGGCCAGGATGAAGAGCTTGTCCAGCTGCTTGTCCTTGATCAGCGCCTGGCCCAGCTTGACCTCGTCGTTGATGACGTTGATCAGGTCGTACACGACGCGGCGCTCGCAACCCATGATCAGGTCGAGGTTGCGCAGGCCGACGTCGAAGTCGATGACGGCCGTCTTGTAGCCGCGCATCGCGAGGCCGGTGGCAAAGCTGGCGCTGGTCGTGGTCTTGCCCACGCCGCCTTTACCGGAGGTCACCACAACGATCTTGGTCATGGGTCGAAGTCCTTCTTTCAATGTGTCTGGTGGGGATGGTCCGCCGGCCTCAAGCGCCCAGCGGCTCCATCAGCAGCTTCTCGCCGTCCAGGCGGATCTGCGCGGCCTTGCCCCGGACGTTGTCCGGCAGCGGGTTCTCACTGGTGCGGTAGATGCCGGCGATGGCGATCAACTCCGCCTCCAGCACCTGCGCGAAGATGCGCGCCGACGTGTTGCCCCGCGCGCCGGCGATGGCCTTGCCGCGCAGCGGCGCATAGACATGGATGTTGCCGTCGGCCAGCACCTCGGCGCCGTGGTTGACCGCCGCCAGCACCACCAGGTCCGCGCCCTTGGCGTAGACCTGCTGACCCGAGCGCAGCGGCTTGTCGACGTAGACCGTCTTGGCCTCCGCCACCACCGGCACTTCGACCGGGCGTTCGACGATCACTTCCTTGACGACCTGCTGGACGACCTTCTCGACGCGCGGCTCGGCGCGCGCCGGTTCGTCGGGCGCCTCGGCCAGACCGAGCGCGGCGGCCTGCGCCAGCTCGGCGGCGTTCGCGCCGATCACGCCCACCGGTTGCAGCCGGTGACGGCGCAGCAGCGGGAGCAGCGCGGCCAGATCGACGCGGGCGGCGGGCTCGGTGGCCGCATTCGCGGAAGCGGCCGGCGCGGGGTCCAGGCTCAACTCGCCCTGCGCGCGTGCGGTCGCTTCGCTCTCTGCTGAAGCGACGCCCGTCACCTCCATGAGCACATCGGCCTCCGCCGCCGGAAGCTGACCGAGATCGATCAGCAACGGGTCGTGGTGAAACGCGTCGGGCGTCTCGCCCAGCTTGGCCGACAACTCGCGATCCAGCGCGGCCGCGTCGGCCGTCTTCAGGACGCACGAGAGCAGGCTCAGCGAGGCGCTCTTCAATTCAAAAAGGTCGGGAGTCTTGCTGCCTGCCGCTGCCTGCGTCATGAAAGAAATGGGGAATGCGATTGCAAAGGCGCGGATTTTAGCGGTCCCCGCGAGCCCACCTTTTAGGGGCCTTCCTGGTGATGGCGTGACGAAGGCTGTCATGTGTCGGTCGCGCCACTGCCACAAATTCGGGCACACCACCGAAATACCGGTCGTGACAAGCACTTGCAACGCTCGTCGCCAGGAGACGCACATGCTTGTCCACAGGAGCGGGGGACAGCTCACCCGCCCGGGGGAGGCCGCGCAGTACCGCCGGGTCGCTTCTTCCAGGGTCAGCACCGCGTTGTCAACCTAAAAATCGCGGAGCCGGGGCTTGACTTATCCCCATCGAGCCGCTCTCGCCCCTTCCCGCCCCGCCGTGCTGCGACGCAGCTGCTCGTTTTCCCGCAAGCGCTGCAAGTCGTTGATTCATATAGAGAGATTTTCTCTGCCCGGAAAAGTGGCACGGAACTTCAGGGGTCGGTCAATCAAGGGCTTAGCGCGCCGGTGGGCAGGTTTCCCACATAGTTATCCACAGCATCTGTGGATGGCTTCCTCGGGTCTTTGAAATCAAGGCTTTAGCGTCCGACCTTGAACCGCCGGACGAGCTTGGGCCGGCGTTTTCCCACCCCGCGGAGGGTGTCGGCGACCGGCGACAGGGGGTGGAGCCGTTACAAGTCCAGTCGCGGTCCGGTGTGCGGCTCGAAGTCCATCGGGGCGATTGCCGTCATGAATGCACCATCGAGCGTCACGAATCGGACATCCGGGGGCGGACAGCGTTCGCGGACCAGCGTCAATCGCCTCCCGGCAGGCCTGATGACAACCGGGCAAGTGCCGATCCCGCTAGAGTCCCGCATTTGATCGGCCTGCGGGGCGGCTCTCCCAGCCGGGCGGCGCGCCTGCCCCGACCGGCCACGCAGCAAAGGTGATGCGATGGGCGTGCTCTCCCGGATCCGCAAGGAATGGTTTCTGCTGGCGCTGGTCGGCGCGGTCTGTCTGGCCAGCATCTGGCCGGACCTGGGCCGCAGCGGCGGCCTGCTGCAGCTGCAGGCGGTGAGCAACTGGGGCGTGGCGCTGGTGTTCTTCCTCACCGGCCTGGGACTGTCCGCCGCAGCGCTGCGCGATGGGGCGCTCAAGTGGCGCGTGCATCTGCTCGTGCAACTCAGCACCTTCGTGCTGTTCCCGCTGCTCTGGTGGGGCTTCATGAAACTGTTCGGGCGCTGGTTGCCGCAAGACCTGGCCCTGGGCTTCGCCTACCTGTGCGCGCTGCCGTCGACGATCTCCTCCTCCGTCGCGATGACGGTGCTGGCCAAGGGCAACGTGCCCGCCGCGATCTTCAACGCCAGCGCCTCCAGCCTGCTGGGCATCGTGCTGACGCCGGCCCTGGTGGCGCTGATGTCCGGCGCCAGCGGCGCCACCCTGCCCTTCGGCGAAGCAGTCTGGAAGCTGACCGAGCTGCTGCTGCTCCCGCTGATCGCGGGTCAGCTGCTGCGGCCGCTGCTGGCGGGCTTTCACGCGAAGCACAAGGCGCGTGTCGCGCTGATCGACCGCTGGGTCATCGTGCTGCTGGTGCTGTCGGCCTTCAGCGACTCGGTGGCTTCCGGGCTGTGGCGGGACCATGGGGCCGAGCTGCTGATCAAGGCCGCGCTGGGCGCCGCGCTCTTCCTGGGCGCCGTCATCGTGCTGAGCCGCCTGGCCGCGCGGGCGATGGGCCTGTCGGTGGAGGACGAGATCGCCGCGGTGTTCTGCGGCTCCAAGAAGACGCTCGCCTCGGGCGTGCCCATGGCCAAGCTGCTGTTCGGCGCGCATCCGGCGGTGGGCGTGATCGTGCTGCCCATCATGTTCTATCACCAGTTGCAGCTGATCCTGTGCTCCTGGCTGGCCCAGCGCTACGCGGCGCGGCTGCAGGTCCCGGCGAGCGCCGCCCCGGCCCGGGCGCAGAACGCCAACGGCGCGTCCGTCTGACGCCTAAAATCGCCGGTTCCTTCCCCGTTGCCGGGATTGCCTCGCGGGCGCCCGGCTTCGCGGGACCGCTGCACGCACCGGCAGCCTTTCGCCAGGCTCTTATCGCGCCATGACACGCAAGCTCTTCGTCACCACCGCCCTCCCGTACGCCAATGCGAATTTCCACATTGGCCACATCATGGAGTACACCCAGGCCGACATCTGGGTGCGCTTCCAGCGAATGATGGGCAGCGAAGTGCATTTCGTCTGCGCCGACGACGCCCACGGCGCGCCGATCATGATCGCGGCCGAGAAGGCCGGGAAGACCCCGCAGCAGTTCGTGGCCGACATCGCCTCGGGCCGCAAGCCGTATCTGGACGGCTTCCACATCAGCTTCGACAACTGGCACTCGACCGACGGCGCCGAGAACCACGAGCTGTCCAAGGAGATCTACCGTGCGCTGCGCGCCAACGAGCTGATCTCGGTGAAGACCATCGAGCAGTTCTTCGATCCGCAGAAGTCGATGTTCCTGCCCGACCGCTTCATCAAGGGCGAGTGCCCGAAGTGCGGCGCCAAGGACCAGTACGGCGATTCCTGCGAGGTCTGCGGCGCGGTCTACACGCCCACCGAACTGAAGAATCCGTTCTCGGTGCTGACCGGCGCGACGCCGGTGATGAAGAGCTCCGAGCATTACTTCTTCAAGCTGTCGGATCCACGCTGCGTGGAGTTCCTCGAGCAATGGACGCAGACGCCCGGCCGGCTGCAGCCCGAGGTGCTCAACAAGATCAAGGAGTGGTTCACCAAGGACGAGGACGGCAACGGCGGCCTGGGCGACTGGGACATCAGCCGTGACGCCCCCTACTTCGGCATCGAGATCCCCGACGCGCCGGGCAAGTACTTCTACGTCTGGCTGGACGCGCCCATCGGCTATCTCGCGTCGCTGAAGAACTACTTCGGCAAGACCGGCCGCGACTTCGACGCGTTCGTGAAGGACGAGTCCACCGAGCAGATCCATTTCATCGGCAAGGACATCACCTACTTCCACACCCTGTTCTGGCCGGCGATGCTGAAGTTCAGCGGCCGCAAGACGCCCAACCACGTCTTCGTGCACGGCTTCCTGACGGTCAACGGCGGCGAGAAGATGTCCAAGAGCCGCGGCACCGGCCTGGACCCGATGAAGTACCTGGCCCTGGGCATGAACCCCGAGTGGCTGCGCTACTACCTGGCCGCCAAGCTCAACAGCAAGGTCGAGGACGTCGACTTCAATCCGGACGACTTCGTCGCCCGCGTCAACTCGGACCTGGTCGGCAAGTACATCAACATCGCCAGCCGCGCGGCGGGCTTCCTGTCCAAGCGCTTCGACGGCCAACTGTCCTCGGATGTGGGCGTCGAGGGCCGCGCGCTGCTGGACGGTCTGCGCGCCCACAAGGCGACCATCGTCGAGCTCTACGAGACCCGCGAGTTCGGCAAGGCGCTGCGCGAGATCATGCTGCTGGCCGACCGTGTCAACGAGTACGTCGACCAGAACAAGCCCTGGGAGCTGGCCAAGCTCGAGGGCAAGGATCAGGTGCTGCAGGACGTCTGCACCGTCTGCATCGAGGCCTTCCGACTGCTGTCGATCTACCTGAAGCCGGTGCTCCCCGCGCTCGTGGCCAAGGTCGAGTCCTTCCTGCAGGTCGCCCCGATGAGCTTCGACGACGCGGACCGCGCGCTCGGCGCCCACAAGATCGGCGGCTACGAGCATCTGCTGCAACGCGTCGACCCCAAGCTGCTGGACGCGCTGTTCGAGCCGCCCGCCCCGCCCAAGGTCATCCCCGGCGGCGAGGATCTCGCCCCCGAGATCAAGATCGACGACTTCAGCAAGGTCGACCTGCGCATCGCCAAGATCGTGAAGGCTGAGCTGGTGGACGGCTCCGACAAGCTGCTGCGCCTGACGCTGGACGTCGGCGAGGGCCGGCTGCGCAACGTCTTCAGCGGCATCCGCAGCGCTTATCAACCCGAGCAGCTGGAAGGCAAGCTCACGGTGATGGTGGCTAACCTGGCGCCGCGCAAGATGAAGTTCGGCGTGTCCGAGGGCATGGTGCTGGCCGCCAGCCACGCGGACGAGAAGGCCAATCCCGGCATCTTCGTGCTGGAGCCCTTCCCCGGCGCGCAGCCGGGGATGCGCGTGCGCTGAGCCCGCCCCTGACCCCGCATTGGGGGCGACCTCATAGAATCGCCCCCAGTTTTTGAACGAATTTGTCTTCACGACATCACGAGACGACCATGCCGCTGTTCTGGAAGCCCTACAAGTCCGAGATCACCAACTTCATCGACGAGCTGAAGGCCAAGAAGCCGACGCTGGAAGCCGAGCAGCGCGCCGGCCGCGCCCTGCTGTGGGACCGCGAGCAGGACCGCAAGGCCCAAGCCGACTACAACGAGGCGCGCGTCTCGCAACAGGCTTACGTCTACCAGACGAAGTCCGAGTGACGATGCCGGTCGCCGCGGCGCGATGAGCAACGCCGACGACAAGCCAGACACCGCCCTGACGCTGCCGGACGACCCGGCGGATCAGGGCGGCGGCGCTTCCACGCCCGAGATCGTCGACCACGTCGCGGTCGCGCGGCTGTACGGGGAGCCGCTGTTCGCGCTCCCTCAGGACCTGTACATCCCGCCGGATGCGCTGGAGGTCTTTCTGGACGCGTTCCAGGGGCCGCTGGACCTGCTGCTGTATCTGATCCGCAAGCAGAACTTCAATATCCTGGACATCCCGCTGGCCGACGTCACGCGTCAGTACCTGAGCTACGTCGAGCAACTGCGCAAGCACAACCTGGAGCTGGCCAGCGAATACTTGCTGATGGCGGCGATGCTCATCGAGATCAAGTCGCGGATGCTGCTCCCGCCCAAGAAGGTCGCGGAGGGCGAGGAGCCCGAGGATCCGCGCGCGGAGCTGGTGCGGCGCCTGCTCGAGTACGAGCAGATGAAGCAGGCCGCCGTGCGGCTGGACCAGATGCCGGTGCTGGGCCGCGACTTCCTGCGGGTGCAGATCCACATCGAGCAGTCGCTCGCCCCGCGGCTGCCCGACGTCAACGTCGAGGATCTGCGGGCCGCCTGGGCCGATCTGATGCGGCGGGCCAAGCTCAATCAGCACCACAAGATCTCGCGCGAGCAGCTCTCGGTGCGCGAGTACATGAGCCATCTGCTACGCAAGTTGCAAGGGCAGCGCTTCGTCGAGTTCGAGGATCTCTTCGAGCTGGACCGCGGACCGCAGGTGCTGGTCGTGTCCTTCATCGCGATGCTGGAGCTCGCGCGCGAGCGGCTGCTGGAGATCACGCAGGCCGAGGCCTTCGCGCCCATTTACGTGCGACTGGCTTACTCGCCGAGCTGAACGCGCGCCGAGGTCCTTCTCAAAGCAGAACGACCTCCGCATGGGAGGTCGTTTTGTTTGAGCCTTCGAGAAGGCCGTGGAGCGTTCAGCGGAAGGTCGTGAACACCGTACTCGGCTGCCGCTGCACCATCTGGCCGACCGCCAGCACCGCCTGGGTCCGGGAGCTCACGCCCAGCGCCTTGAGCACGGCGGCGACGTGGTCCTTGATGGTCTCGACCGACACGCCCAGCTCGCGGGCGATGATCTTGTTGGGCTTGCCCTGAAGCAGCAGCGCCAGCACATCGGTCTGGCGCGGGGTCAGCTGCAGGCTCTCGAGGCCGGCGGTGGTCTGATAGCCGGCCTGGCTGGCCAGCGCATGCACCTGCTGCAGCTTGGTGCCGACCGAGTGGCCCGGGCCGTCGGCCAGCGGAACTGGCTCCGGCTCCGTCGGGGACTCGGAGCCCAGCGACATCGGCGGCACGTAGATGCCGCCCGACATCACCAGCTTCAGCGCCTGCGCCAGCACTTCATTGCTGGTGCGCTTGGGGATGAAGCCCATGGCGCCCTGGTCGATCGCCCGGATGACGTCGCTGGCGCGGTCGGAGGCCGAGATGACCACCACCGGCAGCGACGGATATTGAGCGCGGAACTCTTCCAGCACGTCGAACCCGCTGGCGTCGCCCAGATTCAGATCCAGCAGCACCAGATCGAAATCCTGACGCGACTTCAGCGTGTCACGCGCCTGAGCCGCGCTGTCGGCACCCAGCACCTGCACGTCGTCGCCCAGACCCTGAATGACGGTCTGCAGCGCGGCCAGGATCAAGGGGTGATCATCGATCAGCAAAACCCGCACGCGTGTGTCTCCTTCGTTCGTTCCGTTTCCGGGAGGGCCCGTCGTCGGACCCTTCCTCCTGTGCTCCCCGCGACAAGCGTCAGAGAGGCGCCGATCATAGGCGTGCGATCCAGCACCGGCACTCCCCCTTACGGTGGCATCGCAAGCGTCGGAAAGTTCTATTAGCGATCTTTACAACGGAACGTCGCACGCGCGGGTATCCCCGGGTGACGGGCCTCTACCGAGTGTTTCAGGGGCTAAAACCGGTGAAGCAAGTGATGGAAACGACACCATCGCGCGATTGCCGCCCGAGTGTGTCGTCGCGCGAATCGCACAGCGGCGTTTCGATGCCGTCCCTCCGAAGCGGGCATGAAGGGGGAATCAGGGACACGCCGACGAGCACGACATCCCCCTGGCGTCGCTGGCGCAGGAGGTGCCGCGCCATGCCAAGCCATCAGCGCATCTGGCGGGTCAGCGACTCCGCCACGCAGACCGGCTTGCCGCCGCCCTCGCGCTCCACGGTGACCTCCACCATCATCTGCACGCCGCCCTCGATGGCCTCCAGCTTCTTGAGCACGAAGCGCCCGCGCAACCGGCTGTCCACCGGCACCGGCGCCGGGAAGCGCACCCGGTCCAGGCCGTAGTTCAGGCCCATGCGGACCTCCTCCACGCGGAAGGCCGTCTGATAGAAGCGCGGCAGCAGGCTCAGCGTCAGGAAGCCATGCGCGATCGTCGTGCCGAAGGGCCCGGCGGCAGCGCGCTCGGGCTCGGTGTGGATCCATTGCTGGTCTTCGGTGGCGTCGGCAAAGGCCTGGATGCGGGGCTGCGCCACCGCGATCCAGTCAGACACCCCGATCTCCTGCCCCACCAGGGCCTCGAGATCCTCCAGCTTCTCGAACACGCGCATGCCGGTCTCCTGTCGTTCAGGCGCCCGGGGTCATGCGTCGCGTCATGCGGTATCCGCTCGCTCCAGCCAGGCGCAAAGTTGTTGCCATTGCTCCAGATCGCGCGCCACGCGCCCGGGGGCGATGTCCCAGAGCGTCAGCCCGCGCGCGGCGAGCTGGACGTAGTTCTGGGTGTCGCGCAACTCGGCCAGCAGCGGCAGCCCGAGCTGCTCGATGAACTGGTGCAGTTGCTGCTGCGACAGGGTCCCCTCGCGCACCCGCATCGCCACCAGGCCGATGGCGGGGGCGCGTCGATCCTGCGCCGCATCTTGCAGCCCGCGCACGAAGTCGTATGTCGCCTGGATGTCAAAGAGCGAGGGCTGCAGCGGCACCACCACGCGGTCCGCGACTTTCAGCGCCTGGGCCAGCTTCTTCCCGTGCAGCCCCGCCGGCGTGTCCAGCACGGCATGCGAGACGCCCTTGGGCGTGCGCAGTTGCTCGGTCGATTCCAGCGCCCAGCCGCGGATCGCCGGCAGTGTCGCGGGCCGCTGGCCCAGCCAGCGCGCCGAGGACTGCTGGCGATCGATGTCGCCCAGCATCACGGCATGGCCGCGATGCGCCAGGAAGCCCGCGATGTTGCTCGCGAGCGTGCTCTTGCCGACCCCGCCCTTGGGGTTGGCGACCAGGATCACCGGCATGGCCTCTCCTCTCCTCGATGAGGTGCGCGGGATCTTAGGCGATACCGCAAAATCCGCCGCCATGAGCTCCCCGTCCATCCTGATCCTGGCCGCGCACCCGGACCTCGCCCATTCCCGCATCACCCGCGCGCTGCTGTCGGCCGCGCACGGCCTGCCCAACGTGCGGGTCCGCGACCTGTATGCGCTCTATCCCGATTACTCCATCGACACGCAAGCCGAGCAGGACGCCCTGCGCGACGCCGAGATGTTGGTCTGGCTGCACCCGATGCACTGGTACGGCATGCCCGCGCTGATGAAGCTGTGGGTGGACGAGGTGCTGAGCGTGGGCTTCGCCTACGGCCAGGCCGGCCATGCGTTGCATGGGAAGGACCTGTGGCTGGTGAGCTCCACCGGCGGCAGCGCGCATTCCTACAGTGCCGAGGGCTACAACCGTCATCCGGTCGGTGATTTCCTGCTCCCTTATGCCCAGACCGCGGCGCTGTGCGGCATGCGCTTCCTGCCGCCGCTGGTGCTGCACGGGGCGCAGAAGGCCTCGGCCGAGCAGGTCCAGGCCCATGCGCGTGTCTTCCTCGAGGGCCTGCGCGAACTGCCCGAATGGTGCGAGCGCCAGCCCGAGCCCGCGCAGGAGTCCGTGCCCGACGACGAGCGCCCCGCCAACCAGGAAGGAGTGCCGGTCTGATGCAAGCGACGATGGAAGCGACGACGCATGCCGTACATGGCAACTGGTTGTTCACGCCGCTGGTGCTGCTGGCCGCGGCGGTGCTCGCGGTGCCGCTGGCGCGCGGGCTGAAGCTGGGGTCCATCCTGGGCTACCTGGTCGCGGGCGTGCTGCTGGGGCCGCAGGTGCTGGGGCTGATCAGCGAGCCGGCGACGGTGCTGGAGGTCGGCGAGTTCGGCGTGGTGCTCATGATGTTCCTGGTCGGCCTGGAGCTGGAGCCCAAGCGCCTGTGGGCGCTGCGGCGGCCCATCTTCGGCTGGGGCTCGGCGCAGATGCTGGGCTGCGCGGCGCTGCTGCTGGCGCCGGCCTTCCTGATCGACACGGACTGGCATGCGGCGGTCATCGCGGCGCTGGGTCTGGCGATGTCGTCGACGGCGGTGGCGCTGGCGGTGCTGAGCGAGAAGAACCTGGGCGGCACCCGCGCCGGTCAGAGCGTCATCAGCGTGGCGCTGCTGCAGGACATTGCGGCGATCCCGGTGCTGGCGCTGGTGCCCATCCTGGCGAGCCAGGGCCGGCCCGCGGCGGGCCACTCGGGCACGCGCATCTGGCTGGCGATCGCGGCGCTGGTGGCCATCGTGCTGGGCGGCCGGCTGCTGCTACGTCCGCTGCTGCGCTGGATCGCGCGCAGCGGCACGCCGGAGATCTTCACCGCCGCCTCGCTGCTGCTGGTGCTGGCGGCGGCGATGCTGATGCAGAAGGTCGGGCTGTCGATGGCGCTGGGCGCCTTCGCCGCCGGCGTGCTGCTCGCCGAGAGCGAGTACCGCCGCGCGCTGGAGGCCGATCTGGAGCCCTTCAAGGGCCTGCTGCTGGGCATGTTCTTCATCGCCGTGGGCATGGGCCTGGACCTGACGGTGCTGTGGCACCAGCCTTTCGCGGTGCTGGGCCTGCTCGGCGCGCTGTGGCTGTGCAAAGGCTTGGTGCTGGCGATCCTGGGCCGGTTGATGGGCCTGCCGCGACCGGAGCGCGCGGTCTTCGTCATCCTGCTGGCGCAGGGCGGCGAGTTCGGCTTCGTGGTCTTCCAGCTGGCCGAGCAGGCCACGCTGATCGACTCGGCGCAGCGTTCGGTGCTGGTGGCGGCGGTGGCGTTGTCGCTGGCGCTGACGCCCGCGCTGCTCGCCTGGGCCCAGCGCCGCGCCGGCCAGATCGAGCGCAAGTCCCCGCACGAGCTCACCGAGCCGCAGGACTCCAAGATCATCATTGCCGGCTTCGGACGCTACGGGCAGATCATCGGCCGCATGCTGTTCGCCAACGGCATCCCGGCGACGGTGCTGGACCACGACGCCGACACGGTGGAATCGCTGCGGCGCTTCGGCTGGCGGGTGTTCTGGGGTGACGCGACGCGGCTGGAGCTGCTGCGCATCGCCGGCGCCGAGACGGCCCACGTGCTGGTGCTGGCGGTCGACGACTTCAACCACAGCGTCAAGATCGCCGAGATCGCGCGCCAGCACTTCCCACACCTGACCATCGTGGCCCGGGCGCGCAACGTCCAGCATTACTACGCGCTGCGCGAGCTGGGCGTGGAGCTCATCGAGCGCGAGACGCTGGACTCCGCGCTGATGAGCGCGCGCAGCGTGCTCGAGCAGATCGGCTGGACGCCGCACGCGGCGCGCCAGATGGCGTGGCGTTTCCGCCGCCACACGGTCGAGCAGACCGAGGAGATGCGCCCGCACCGCGGCGACCTGGACACGCTGATCGCGATGTCCAAGCGTGGCCGGGAGCAGTTGGAGGAGCGTCTGGCCGCCGAGCGACGCGCGCTGGCCGACGGTCAAGGCACGCGGCCTTGGCAGGAGCCGTCGATGCCGCCGGGCGCGGCGCCGCTGGGCGCCTCACCCGAGCATCCCCAGCCGGACAAGGCCTGACAGGGATTCAAGGCTTCGGCTCGGGCGGCACAGCCGCCGAGGCCAGCTTTTGGATACGCGGCGCGAGACGGGCGATGTCATCGAACAGCGTTGCAATCCCTGCGGTCTGATAGGCCAGGCGAATGGGCTGCCCGTCCTCGGGTCTTGCGCTGGGCGCGGCCACCTCGAACAAGCGATCGGTGAGCACCGCCGTCCACACGACCAGCCCTTGCATTCGCGCCAGACCCGTTCGGACCGGCGACGATGCCTCTTCAAATCGCTTGCGGACCTGGAACAGCGACGCGCTTGCGTCCTTCAGGAGCCAGGCATGGGACTGCAGCGTCCTGATGTAAGCGCTCCGGGACTCGACAGTCTCCGGCAAGCGCGCCACGGGTGACGCGTCCCTCGATGCCCACAGATGGATCGAGCTCGTCTCCGCCAAGCGTTCGGCGACGCACGCCATCATGCGCCGGATCCGCCACACCGCTTCAGGCTCATCGGCCGATCGCGCCGGGGCCGGTGCATCCATGGCAATCCCCTCAGCTTGGAAAACCGGGATCAACTGCGCCGCCAAGCGTCCCAGCTCTCGCTGGAACTCCGACAGTGTCGTCCCCTTGACGGGTGGAAGGGCGAATGTGCGGCCGGCTGGCGCGACCCCTCGATCGGCAGCGATCTGATCGCTGAGGGTCCAGAAGGTTTGGATCGAGAAGTCGAGTTCGTCGGACACCGCCCGACCCGCGTTCTCGTCTCCGTGATCACGCAACTGCTCAAGCGCCATCGCTCCCTCGATCAAGACTGTCTGGAGCTGTTGTGACAAGGCCATCCATTCAGAGGCATCGCGTGGTCCTTTCAGCGCTGGTGCGGCGGGGCCCTCGGCGGATTCAGCCAACACCGGGAGCGTGCAACGCAGATCGGTCGCGATTGACCTCAGATCGCCAGTAAGGAGCGATGCCCTGAGCGCCGGACTGTCCACATGGGTCTGCGCGAGCGCAGCGGTCTGCACGGACATCGCTGCCAGCATGGACAGGGCAATGAGAGAGAGGCGGGGCATGTCAAGGCTCCACAAAATGACGAAGCCCGTTCAGTCGACGCCCTCCCCTGGGGTACATGACAACCCCGACGCATCCCCTCTCCCGGACGGCAGGCGCTGGAACACCTCCAGCGGACAAGGCCTGGCGCGTCCGGCGACAATCGCGCCCTTATGTTTGCCCCTTCCCAACTCGAGGTCCGGCGTTTCTTCTGCCAGACCTACCGCAAGCAGCGCGACCGCCTGCCCCTGACACCGATGGAAGCCATCGCCGCGGACTGGATCGAACAGCACCCGGAGTACCACGAGGAGCTGGCCGACGAAGACGCGGCGCTGGCAGCGGTCTACACCGTCGAGGACGGGCGCACGAATCCCTTCCTGCACCTGTCCATGCACCTGAGCCTGATCGAGCAGCACCAGATCGACCAGCCCACCGGCGTGCGCCAGGCGCTGGACCTGCTGGCCGCTCGCCGCCAGTCGCTGCATGAGGCCCATCACGAGGCGATGGAGTGTCTGGGCGAGATGATCTGGTCGTCCCAGCGCAGCGGCCTGCCGCCGGATGGTCACGCCTACCTGGACTGCCTGCGTCGCAAGGCGACGCGCACACCGACCTGAGCGGCCTCGGCGCCGACCCGGCGCCGCTTCGGACGCAAAAAAGCAGAAAAGCCACGCAACGCGTGGCTTTCTTCATTCAGGGAGCGGTTTCTCGAGCGGGTCGGAAGCTTCCTGCGTGTTTCTGGCTCAGGCCTGGATGGAGCCGCCGAAGGCCGACTTGCGCTCGTTCTTGCCGGAAGCGCCGTACAGCCCGGTGGGCTCGCCCGGCATCAGCACGTCAATGGCGCGATCCAGCGCAGCGGTGGCCCGGGCCAGCGACTCGCGCTGAGCGGCCACGCGGCCGCCGGCTTGCATCAGCCGGGTGCGCAGGCTGGCGGGAACGGTGCCGTTGCGGGCGGCGGCGGTGAACTGCTCAATCGCCTGCGCCAGCGCCAAGTGCAGCGAGGCGGCATGCAACTCGATGGCCGCCGAGTCGCGTCGATGCAGCGCCTCGCCCAGCAGGTTGAGGCAGCTTTCCACGTCCTGCAGCGGCTGCTCCAGGTCGACGGCGGTCGTGTTCACGGCGGTGGCGGTCATGGCGGCGACGAAAAATTCGTTGTCTTCAGGCGCTGACGTCAGGTTTTCTCAGCGGCCCATCAATGCGACGGTTGGGCCCGGCTCACCATCTCGCTGGCGTTGGCGATCAGCTTGTCAGCGATCGCGTCCGCGTTGATGGTGAACTTGCCTTCCTCGATGGCCTTGGCAATGCGCGACACCTTCTCGGCGTCGAAGCTGCCGTCCTCCGACCCGCTGCCTGCAATCAGGCTGCTGGCCGTGCTGGACAGTTCCACTTGCGAACCCGCATCGGCGCCGCCGGCCTTGCCCGCCTTGGCCTTGCTGGCGTCGGCGGTACCCGTCCGCTCGTTGCTCAGCTTGGTGTACGCGTTCAGTTCTGGGCTGTTACCGATTTTCATGGGATATCTCCACGGGTCCGATCACGGACGGACCCCTTCCAATACCCGGTATATCGGCCCGCTTGCAGCCGACTTTAGGGAAGAGGTTCACAAATCCGACAACGGGTCGGGTCAGGGGCGTCACAGTAACACCTCCACCCGACGTTCACCGATGGTACGCCCGGTGACCATGCGCCCGTTGTCGAAGCGCACTCGGACGTCCTGGCCTTCCAGCCCGACGCCCATCGCCTGTCCTTCTCCAGCCACGGCGTAGCCGCTGCCGGTGGCCATGACCTGCACCCGGTCGCCCGGCTGCACCCATTGGCGCAATTTCAGATCCGCCGACCTCAGGGTTTCCCCCGCGGCCAGGGGCTTGGCCAGATGCCGCCCCACCCAGCCGTCCGCTTGGGTATAGACGGCGCCGGCCTCGCCTGCAATATCGACTTCGGCCAGACGCAGCTGATCTTGTGCCAGAACCGTCCCCGCGGGAAGGTCGGAAGCCGCAACAAAGGCCTTTCCGTAGACCTTGATGGTCAGCGGCAGCGTCACATTCCATTTGGTCGCGCCGGAAAGGCAGCGCAGCCCCAGCCGCGTCTTGCCCCACATGCGCTGGCCGGCCGGGAGATAGGGCTGGATCTGGGCGCACGGGGCCAGACGCAGGCGCGGATCCAGACGGCCAAGCTCCACTTCCACCCGCGCCTGATTCGGCGCCACCTGCTTGGCGCCAGCCATGGCCAGCACCTGCAGACGCTGTTCAAGAGAGGCGTCCAGCGCGGCCAGGCCCGAGGAGTCGCTGTTGAGCAGCGGGCTCACCGGCGCCGTCACCGCCTGGGCGGGCACGGTCTGAGCGGCGGCCTCGTCCAGACCGCCGAACAACAGCCAGACCGACAGCAGCGCCCCCGCCAACAGGGCGGGCAGCGCTTGCGCATGGGTGTGGGGGCAGCTTCTGGACATGGGACGGAACTGTAGGGCTTGGCCCCGCGCCGATGGCTTGGAAATGCGCCGGGATCACCCGTCTTATCGCGCTCAAGTTTTCCGACCCGGTCCCCACAATGCCCGAACGTGAAAAGCCGAGCGTGTTCCGCCCGGCCCGAGCGCGACCCGCCGACCGGGCGTCCCGTGACGACGGCCGCCGTCCCCGAAGGAGATTCACATGCTGAACAAACTGACCGACGCGATGAACTTCCAGGCCCAGGCGCTGACCCTGCGGGCCGAGCGTCAGCGTCTGCTCGCCAGCAATATCGCCAACGCGGACACGCCCGGCTATCAATCCAAGGACATGGATTTCGCCAAGGCCCTGCGCCAGGCGACCTCCCCGGCCACCCCGGCCGACAGCAACCAGACCCTGACGCAGCGCACGCAAAACGCGCTGCAGAGCAGCCTCAGCGCCATGACCAGCATGGACAGCAACACCGTGGACATGGACCGCGAGCGCGCCAGCTTCGCCGACAACACGGTGAAGTACGAGGCCTCGCTGCGATTCCTCAACGGCTCCATCCGCACCATGATGGATGCGATGAAGTCGCCGAACGCGTCCTGAGCGAGCGCTGAAAGAAGGAGCCCCTCATGTCGATGTTCAGCATCTTCCACATCTCCGGCAGCGCGGTCAGCGCGCAGAGCCAGCGCCTGAATGCCGTGGCCAGCAACATGGCCAACGCGGACACCGTCGCCGGCCCGGACGGCCAGGCCTACAAGTCGCGCCAGGTGGTGTTCCAGAGCGTCATGGCCCAGAACGGCATGGATCAGACGGACGTGGGCGTGCAGGTCGTCGGCGTGCAGGAGAACCAGACCCCCGGCCGCCGCGTGCACGACCCCAGCCACCAGCTGGCCGACGCCGACGGCTACGTCACCTACAGCAATGTCAACAGCGTGGAGGAGATGGTCAACATGATCTCCGCCTCCCGCTCGTACCAGAACAACCTCGAGGTCATGGGCACCGCCAAGTCGCTGCTGCTCAAGACCCTGCAGATGGGCCAGGGCTGAGGCCCGCCTGATCAGGCACCCGCACAGGAACAGGAAGGCCCGTCATGGACTACACCGCGCTGAACGTCAACAGCAGCACCAACAAGACGACGAGCACCGCCGCCCAGAGCAGCGGCGCCGCCGACACCCAGGACCGCTTCCTGAAGCTGCTGGTCGCGCAGATGCAGAACCAGGATCCGATGAACCCGATGGACAACGCGCAGGTCACGACCCAGCTCGCGCAGATCCAGACGGTGACCGGCGTGGGCACGCTCAACAACAGCATCCAGAGCCTGGCCGGCCAGTTCCAGCAGATGCAGGCGCTGCAAAGCGTCAGCCTCGTGGGCCGCGAGGTCACCATCCCCGGCAACAAGGTCGCCGTCGCGGACGGCAAGGCGCAGATGGACTTCGATCTGTCCGATCCGGCCGACACGGTGAAGCTGGAAGTCCTGAACGGCGCCGGCGCGGTGATCTCGACCCAGGACCTGGGCGCGATGAAGGCCGGCAGCCAGAGCTACACCTGGGACGCCTCCAAGGCCGCCGAGACCGCCAACCTGACCTTCCGCGTCACCGCGACCAAGAACAGCAACCCGGTCACCGCGACCACGCTGATGCATGACACCGTCAAGGCCGTCAGCACCTCGGGCTCCACGCTGCAGCTCGAACTCAAGAAATCCGGACTGGTCGATTACGACAAGGTCCGCGCGCTCGGCTGACGTTCAGCCGCCCTGCCCCCACGCCAGACAACCCGCCTGACACGCCCAAGGATCGACCATGAGCTTCCAACAAGGCCTCTCCGGACTGAACGCCTCCAGCAAGAACCTGGAGGTCATCGGCAACAACATCGCCAACGCGCAGACCTACGGCGCCAAGTCCTCGCGTGCCGAGTTCGGCGACATGTACGCCTCGGCGCTCAACGGGGCCGGCACGAACCAGGTCGGCATCGGCGTGCAGCTGCAGGCCGTGGCCCAGCAGTTCACGCAGGGCAACATCACCGTCACCGAGAACCCGATGGACCTGGCCGTCAACGGCAACGGCTTCTTCCAGGTCAGCGACGGCAAGAACCCGACGACGTACACCCGCAACGGCCAGTTCAAGGTCGACAAGGACGGCTACATCGTCAACAACTCCCAACTCAAGCTGCAGGGCTACCCCGCGGACGCCAACGGCGTGATCCAGCCCGGCCTGGCGCAAGCGCTGAAGCTGCCCACCGGCGGCATCGACCCCAAGACCACCGGCAACATCAACATGGAGTTCAACCTGGACTCCCGCGCCGCGCCCACCGCCGCCTATGACTTGACCGATCCGGCCGACCCCAACTCCGCCAAGATCGACAAGACCGGCATCACGCTGAACGACCCGTCGACGTACAACAACGCGACCTCGATGACGGTGTACGACGCCAAGGGCCAGCCCATCGCGCTGACCATGTACTACCAGCGCGCCAACAACGACGACGCCAACGGCAACACCGTCTGGAACGTCTACATGACGGCCAACGGCTCGGCGGTGCAGTTCGACGCCAACGGCAACCCGATCGACACCGACGACGGCAAGGCCAACGGCAACCCGCTGACCCCGTTCACGCAGATGACCTTCCTGCCCACGGGCGGCAAGCCGGTCTCGCCCGGCCCCAGCGAGTTCCTCAACCTGAAGATTCCCGCCGGCACCAACGCGCAAGGCGCGCCGACGCTGCCCATCCCCGCGCCGCCGGCCGACCCGTCCGATCCGTCAGTGCAGGGCATCAAGCTGGACCTGCGCTCGGCCACCGAGAACGGCTCCAACTTCGCCGTGACCGACCTGACGCAGGACGGCTACGCGCCGGGCCAGCTGGTGGGCATCAAGATCGAGGACAACGGCATCGTCACCGCCCGTTACTCCAACGGCGAATCCAAGCCTGCCGGCCAGGTCGAGCTGGCGACCTTCCGCAATCCGCAAGGCCTGCAGCCGCTGGGCGGCAACCTGTGGGCGGCGACCAATTCCTCGGGCGCCCCCGTGGTGGGCGTGCCGGGCGACGGCAACCTGGGCTCGCTGACGCCGGGCGCGCTGGAGGAATCCAACGTGGACCTGACCTCCGAACTGGTGAATATGGTCACCGCGCAGCGTGTTTATCAAGCGAATGCCCAGACCATCAAGACGCAAGATCAGGTCCTGCAGACGCTGGTCAACCTGCGCTGACGCCGGCACCGCCGGCTGAGCCCTGAAACCCGTCATTCCCGTCGATCGCATCCCTTCCGTCCCCTGCTGAGGAATCTCCATGGACCGCATGATTTACCTGTCGATGAGCGGCGCCCAGGCGGCGATGTCACGCCAGGACGTGCTGTCCAACAACCTGGCCAACGCCAACAGCAACGGCTTCCGGGCCGAGTTGCAGGCCTTCCGCGCGGTGCCCATCCGCGGCGACGGCGCCACGACCCGCGCCTTCGCGCTGGAGACGACCACCGGCCACGACCTGTCCGCCGGCCCCATCCAGCAGACGGACCGCAATCTGGACGTGGCGATGAAGGGCAAGTCGTGGATGGCCGTGCAGGCCATCGACGGCACCGAGGCCTACACCCGCGCCGGCTCCATGGACGTGGACCAGGACGGCGTGCTGCGCATGCGCAACGGCCTGCAGGTGTTGGGCGACGGCGGCCCGATCACCGTTCCGCCCAACTCGACGATCTCTATCGGAGACGACGGCACCGTCGTGGCCAAGGCCGACGGCCAGCGCCCGGTGAACATCGGCAGGATCAAGCTGGTGACCGAGGACGGCCGTTTCACGCGTCGCGACGACGGCCTGTTCGTGGCCGCCGGCGGCGACCCGCTGCCGGCCGACCCGGCCGCACGGCTGCAGTCCGGGGCCCTGGAAGGCTCCAACGTCAGCCCGGTCGAGACCATGGTCGGCATGATCGCCGCCGCCCGCCAGTTCGAGCAGCAGATGAAGCTGCTCTCGATCGCCCAGACCCACGGCCAGGCAGCCTCCAAGCTGCTGTCCGACAGCTGATCCGTCCGCTTCCGGACGCATCCGCCCCCGCATAGATCAGCATTCAGGAGTCCCCGATGCTTCGCTCGCTCTGGACCGCCAAGACCGGCATGGAAGCCCAGCAAACCCAGCTGGACGTCATCTCGCACAACCTGGCCAACGTCTCGACCAACGGCTACAAGAAGTCCCACGCCGTCTTCGAGGACCTGATGTACCAGACGCTGCGTCAGCCCGGCGCCAACAACACCGAGCAGACCACGCTGCCCACCGGCATGCAGGTCGGCCTGGGCGCCCGCGCGGTGGCCACCTCGCGCAGCCACTCGCAGGGCAGCCTGACGCAGACGTCCAACTACCTGGACGTGGCGGTCAAGGGCAACGGCTTCTTCCAGATCCAGATGCCCGACGGCACCACCGCCTACACCCGGGACGGCAGCTTCCAGCTGGATGCCAACGGCCAGGTCGTGACCAACAACGGCAACACGGTGCTGCCCGGCATCATCGTGCCGGCCGACGCCAAGTCCCTGACCATCGGCGCGGACGGCACGGTCAGCGTGACCACCGCCGCCAGCGCCACGCCGACGACGCTGGGTCAGTTGCAACTGGCCAACTTCATCAACCCGCCGGGGCTGGAGTCGCTGGGCGGCAACCTGTACGCCGAGACGGTCGCCTCGGGCACGCCGCAGACCGGCGCGCCGGGCACGAACAGCCTGGGCTCGGTGCAGCAGGGCTTCGTCGAAACCTCGAACGTGAACGTGGTCGAGGAACTGGTGCAGATGATCCAGACCCAGCGCGCCTACGAAATGAATTCCAAGGCGATCCAGACCACCGACCAGATGCTGCAGAAGCTCTCGCAGATCTGATCGGCAAAGGAGTAGTCATGCCTTCGTTCCTGTCCGCTCTCCGCCTGAGCCTGGCGGCCTCCGCCGCGCTCGCCCTGACCGCCTGCGGCACCATGTACCCGCAGCCGCGCGTGGACATGCAGCCCGCCCCGGTGGTCAAGATGCCCGAGCCCATCCCGGCCGCGGCCAACAACGGCGCGATTTACCAGAACGCCAACTACCGCCCGCTGTTCGAGGACCATCGCGCCCGCCTGGTCGGCGACATCGTCACCGTGCAGATCACCGAGAAGGTCAGCGCCTCGCAGAAGTCCAGCTCCGCGCTGGACAAGACCGGCGCGGTCGCGGCCGGCGTGACGGCCATCCCCGGCATCGCGGCCAACTCCTTCGGCGCGGGCCGGGCCGACTTGGCAGGGTCCTCGTCCAACAAGAGCACCGGCAAGGGCACGAACGAGAACACCAACGACTTCTCCGGCACGATCACCGCGGTGGTCACCGGCGTGCTGCCCAACGGCCACCTGCTGATCTCGGGCGAGAAGCAGGTCGGGGTGAATAACAACGTCGACGTGCTGCGCTTCTACGGCCAGGTCGACCCGCAATCCATCCGTCAGGGGAACACGGTCGCCTCGACCCAGGTCGCCAACGTCCGGGTGGAACAGCGCGGTCGCGGCGCGGTCGCCGATGCGCATGGAATTGGCTGGCTATCCCGCTTCTTCTTGAACCTTTCGCCCATTTAAGTTTCCCCACAATCGGTCACACGAGTCTGGCAACCGTGTGACCGAGATGTACCCCTCCACCTTCCCCCGCTTCTTCCATCGTTCCCCCCGCCTGCTGGCTTCCGGCCTGCTCGCGCTGATGGCCCTGCTGTCGATCGCGACGCCGGCCCAGGCGACACGCATCAAGGAAGTCGCGGCCGTGCAGGGCGTGCGTTCCAACCCGCTGACCGGCTACGGCCTGGTCGTGGGCCTGGACGGCACCGGCGACCAGACCACGCAGGCCCCCTTCACGGGCCAGAGCATGACCGCCATGCTCCAGCAGTTCGGCGTGCTGCTCCCGCCCGGCGTGACCATGCAGCCGCGCAACGTCGCGGCGGTCATGATCACCGCCAGCCTCCCCCCCTTCGCCCAACCCGGCCAGCCGCTGGACGTGACGGTGTCCTCCATGGGCAACGCCAAGAGCCTGCGCGGCGGCACGCTGATCGCCACCCCGCTGCGCGGCGCCGACGGCCAGGTCTACGCCATCGCCCAGGGCAACATGGTCGTGGGCGGCGCTGGCGCCTCGGCCGGCGGCTCCAAGGTCCAGATCAACCACCTGAGCGCCGGCCGCATCCCCGGCGGCGCGCTGGTGGAACGCAGCGTCCCCACGCCGCTGCAGCAGAACGAATACCTCCAGCTCGACCTGAACTCGTCGGACTTCGGCATGGCCCGCGCGGTCGCCAAGGCCATCAACAAGGCCAAGGGCGAAGGCACGGCCGCCGCCGTCGACGGCCGCGTGGTGCGCGTGCGCGCGCCGCTGTCGCCGGACGCCCGCGTCAGCTTCCTGGCCGACATGGAGAACCTGGCCATCGACAACGAGATCCCCGCCGCGCGCATCGTCATCAATGCGCGCACCGGCTCGGTCGTCATGAACCAGGCGGTCACGCTGCAGCCCTGCGCGGTCGCGCACGGGAACCTGGCGGTGACCATCTCCAGCACGCCGCAGGTGAGCCAGCCCAATGCGCTGTCCGGCGGCCAGACCACGGTGACCGAGAAGACCGACATCTCGATCAAGCAGGAGCCCGGCTCGCTGATTCAGCTGCCCGCCGGCGCGCGCCTGAACGACGTCGTCAAGGCGCTCAACACGCTGGGCGCGACGCCGCAGGACCTGCTGGCCATCCTCCAGGCGATGAAGAGCGCCGGCGCGCTGAACGCCGAGCTCGAGGTGATCTGACATGGCGCTCTCTACTCCCCTCAGCACCGCGCTCGGCATGGGCGCCAACGGCCTGAGCGCCGACACCCGCTCGATCGAGCAGCTCAAGGGCACCGCCTCGCGCGATCCCAAGCTGGCGGTCAAGGAAACGGCCAAGCAGTTCGAAGCCCTGTTCATGCAGGAAGTGATGAAGAGCATGCGCCAGGCCACCATGAGCAGCGGGATGATGGACAACTCGGCGACGCAGATGGGCTCCGAGATGCTGGACCAGCAGTACGCCGCCAAGATGACCGGTCTGCCCGGCGGGCTGTCGCAGGCCATCGAACGCCATCTGCAACGCCAGCTCGGCGTGAAGGACGGCGAGCTGCCCAGCGCCAAGAACGCCGCCGCCACGACGCAGCTGCCGCAGCTGGCGGTCAAGAACGTGCAGCCGCATGTGCAGGACTTCATCCTCAAGCACGACGCCGCCGCCAAGTCGGCGCAGGCGTCCACCGGCATCCCGGCCAGCTTCATGATCGCGCAGGCCGCGCACGAGTCCGGCTGGGGCAAGCGCGAGATCCTGAACAAGGACGGCACGTCCAGCTTCAACGTCTTCGGCATCAAGGCCGGCGCGAACTGGACCGGCAAGGTCGCCGAGGTGCAGACCACCGAGTACGTCGACGGCAAGGCCACCAAGGTCACCGCCAAGTTCCGGGCCTACGGCAGCTATGAAGAGGCCTTCAAGGACTACGCCAAGCTGATCGGCAACAACGACCGCTACCGCGACGTCGTCGCCAAGGCCAACACCGGCAGCGCCGAGGGCTTCGCCAAGGGCCTGCAGAAGGCCGGCTACGCCACCGACCCCGAATACGCGACCAAGCTGGCGCGCACGATCAACACCACGATGCGCGTGCAGCGCGCGCTGGCGTGATCGCGGCCGCCTGCTGAGGTCCATCAGGAAGGAACGAGGAGCACGTCATGGGGACCTCTCCGCTGCTGTCGCTGGGCATGCGTGCCATGTTCGCCAACCAGGCGGCCCTGCAGACCATCGGCCAGAACATCGCCAACGCCAACACGCCGGGCTACTCGCGCCAGGACGTGGTGCTGACGACGCCCGACGGCCAGTTCACCGGCGCGGGCTACTTCGGCAAGGGCGTCAACGTCCAGACCATCACGCGCTCGCACAACGAGTTCCTGACCCGCGAGGCCGCGGCCGCCAAGTCGCAGGCCTTCATGGACACGACCATGCAGTCGCAGCTGGGCCAGCTGGAGAAGATCTTCCCCACCGGCGCCGACGGCCTGGGCCAGGCGAGCAACGACTTCCTGAACGCGCTGGTCGACGTGGCCAGCCGCCCCGCCGATCCGTCCGCGCGCCAGGTGGTGCTGGGCAAGGCGCAGGAACTGGCCTCCCGCTTCCAGAGCGCCGGCCAGCAGCTGGCCGACCTGCAGGCCGGCGTGGTCAGCGACCTGAGCGCCAACGTCAAGCAGGTCAACGAGCTGGCCAAGCAGATCGCCGCGGCCAATGACCAGATCGCGCGGGCCTCGGGCTCCAGCCACACGCCCAACGACCTGCTGGACAAGCGCGATCAGCTGATCTCGCAGCTCAGCCAGTACGTGCAGGTGACCACGGTGGACAACGCGCGCGACGGCACCGTCGGCGTGTTCATCGGCGGCGGCCAGCGCCTGGTGCTGGGCGGCGAGGCGCAACAGCTGGCCGTCACCGCCGACCCCTACGACGGCGCGCGCGCGCAGCTGTCTATCAGCGACGCCGGCGGCAACCGGGTGCTGGACGACAGCACGCTGACCGGCGGCTCGCTGACCGCGCTGCTGCGCTACCAGAACACGCATCTGCAGGACGCGCGCAACCTGCTGGGCCAGATGGCGCAGGCCATGGCCTCCAAGGTCAACGAGCAGCAGAAGCTGGGCATCGACCTGAAGTCGCAGATGGGGGGCGCGCTCTTCACCGTGGCCGATCCGACGGTGCTGCCGGCCGTCACCAACCGCGGCGACGCGCGTCTGACCGCCACCGTGGTGGATGGGAGCAAGGTGCCGGCGCTGTCCTTCACGGTGACGCCCGACCCCACCGGCACGCCCGACAGTTATCAGATCGCGGTGCGCCCCAGCGGGCAGCCCACGCTGATGACCAACGACCAGATCAAGGCGGCCTACGGTGTCAGCCTGACGCAGACCGGCACGATGCAGCAGGGCGACAGCTTTCTGTTGGAGCCGGTGGCCAACGCGGCCGCCAGCTTCAAGCGCGCGCTGGACGATCCCAACGGCATCGCCGCCGCCTCGCCCGTTATCGGCACGACCGACGTCAACAACAAGGGCACGGCCACGGTCGACACGCTGTACGCGGTCAACGACAAGTTCGACAAGTCCAAGCAGCCGGCGACGGTGCAGTTCGGCGCGGTCAATGCCGACAACACCATCAACTACACGATCACGCTGTCGGACAACACCAGCTACAGCGGCACCTGGAAGGCCGGCACCGCGATCGGCAACGATCCGGCCCATGGCGTGGACCTGGGCTTCGAGCTGCGCATCAACGGCGCGCCGCGCGAGGGCGACAAGATCAACATGCAGGTCTCGGACCAGGTGGTCTCGACCAACAACGGCAACGCCAAGGCCTTCCTGGCGTTGCAAACCACGCCCTTCGTCGGCAAGCAGCTGCAGGCCGACGGCACGCTGTCGCGCGGCCAGACGGTGACCGAGGCCTATGCCGCGGCGATCGCCGACATCGGCTCGCGGGTGCAGGGCGCGGACTACCTGGCCGGCGTGTCCACCTCGGTGGCCAGCGACGCCGAGACCACGCGCTCCAGCCAGGCCGGCGTCAACCTGGACGAGGAAGCCGCCAAGCTGATGCAGTACCAGCAGGGCTACCAGGCCGCGGCCAAGGTGCTGCAGACCGCGCAGAACCTCTTCGACCAGCTGTTGAGCATCGCCGGCCGCTGACGCGCCGCGATCCGCCCGACCTGATCCGACCCCGAACCGACCCGAATCGACCCGACTCCCAGGAGCGAGCCATGCGACTCTCCACCGCCAACATGTTCGACGCGAGCATCGCGACCCTGCAACGCCGCCAGGAGGCCATGCAGGACGCGCAGGAGCGCCTGACCACCGGCAAGCGCGTGAGCAAGGCCAGCGACGATCCCACCGCCGCGGCGCGGGCCGAGCGGGCGCGTACCTCCATCGGCCAGGTCGACGCCAGCCAGCGCGCGCTGGACGCCAGCCGCAACAGCATGACGCTGGCGGAAAGCGCGTTGGGCGACGCCAATGAGCTGATGCAGCAGATCCGCGAATCGCTGGTCGCCGCCGGCAACGCCAGCTACAGCGACGACGAGCGCAAGGGCCTGGCCAACAAGGTCGAGGGCCTGCGCAACCAGCTGCTGGCCATCGCCAACCGCACCGACGGCGCGGGCGGCTATCTGTTCGGCGGCCAGGGGACGACGGGCACGCCCTTCCTGGACAGCCCGGTGCAGCGCGACGCCTCGGGTGCCCGCATCGGCGGCGGCGTGGGCTTCGAGGGCGTGGGCGGCGCGGTCACCACCGGCAACATCGAGAACTACCCGATGAGCGTGGACGGCCGCCTGGCCTGGGAACAGGCGCGCAGCGGCAACGGCACCTTCGAGACCGGCGCGGGCCAGAACGCGATCACCGGCAAGTCGCCGGCGGGCTACATCGACTCCGGCCGTGTGACCGACCCGGCCCAGGTGACGGGCAACAGTTACAGCATCGTGATCAGCGGCAACGCGCCCTCGCAGACCTACACCGTCTTCGACGAGACGCAAGGTCACGTGCCGGTGGCCAGCGACAACTACACGGCGGGCAACACGGTCAAGTTCGCCGGCATGGCGATGACGGTGGCGGGCGCGCCGGTGGACGGGGACACCTTCACCGTCAAGCCGGCGACGGCCAGCCTCAAGGTCTTCGACGTGCTGGACCGGACCATCGAGTCGCTGAAGAAGACCGGCCGCACCGGCACCGAGGTGACTCAGGACAACCTGGTCAACCTGCGCGACATCGATGCGGTGATGGGCAACCTGAGCAACGTGCGCAGCCAGGTGGGCGAGCAGATGAACAACCTGGACGGTTCGGAGTCGCGGCTGCAGACGCTGAAGGTTTACAACCAGGCTGAGCAATCTGCCGCAGAGGACCTGGACATGACGCAGGGCATTTCCGACTTCCAGAACCAGCAGACGGGCTACGATGCGGCGCTGAAGACCTACTCGATGGTGCAGCGCATGTCGCTGTTCCAGTACCTCAACACCTGACGCCGCTCTCCGCATGAATTCGACCCACGCCGTGTTGGGCCAACTGGCCCTGGGGTACGCGCCCCTGGTTTCCAAGTCCCTCGACATCGAGGCCACCCGCGTCACGGCGTTCGCGCTTCGCCCCGAGACTTCGCCCGACGCGGGCGAGCTGCTCGCGGCGATCGCCGAGGCCTTCCCCGCCAAGGCGGTGATCCTGAACGTCGCCCATGAAGGGCTGCTCAAGGGTCTGCTGGCGGCGACGCTCCCGGGCAACGTCAAGATCGAGGTGCCCGCGTTCCTGCTGTCGGACGCGGAGGTCGCCGCGCAGGCGCAGACCCGCGGCGCGCTGATCAAGGGGCGCACGGACGCGGCCGGCTTCAAGCAACTGGTGCTGGACCTGCAGGAGCTGGGCGCGGGCCCGCTCCCGGCGGGCAAGTCGGTGCTGGTGGCGGGCGCGCGCAACGCGGACGAGTTCAAGCAATCCTTCGACGCGGGCGCGGCTGGCGTGCTGGGCTGGACGGTGCATGGCGAGTTCGAGCCCCCCGCGGCCCCGGCCGCGCGCAACGATGCGCAGGCCGACCTGCAGGTGATCGTCGAGCTGATGTCGCGCGTCGATCAGGGCGAGGACGTGGAGCGCCTGGAGCAGACGCTCAAGCGCGATCCCAGCCTGGCCTTCAAGCTGCTGCGCTACATGAATTCGGCGGCCTTCGGCCTGTCGGTGGAGGTGTCCTCCTTCCGTCACGCGATCATGCTGCTGGGCTATGCGCGCCTGCGCCGCTGGCTGGCGCTGCTGCTGGCCACGGCGAGCAAGGATCACGCGATGCGGCCGGTGATGTTCGGCGCGCTGCGCCGCGGGCTGATCATGGAAGAGCTGTCCAAGAGCATGGACGACTCCGAAGTGCGGGACGAGATGTTCATCTGCGGCCTGTTCTCGCTGCTGGACCACATGCTGAAGCAGCCGTTCGAGAAGCTGCTCCAGTCCATCCCGGTGCCCGAGCGGGTGCGCCAGGCGCTGGTGGACAAGACTGGGCCGTACAAGGGCTACCTGGACCTGGTCCAGGCAATCGAGAACGAATCCGTCTTCGACGTGCGCGCGTCGCTGGACTCGCTGATGCTGGGCGCCGACGAGGTCAACCACGCGGTGCTGCGCGCGCTGCACAAGGCGGCTCAGCTCGAGTGAACGCGCAGGACTGAGGGAGTCGGCAAGCTGCTCGGTGCCACGGCCCGAGTCAGTCCCTCTCCCGCAAGCGGGCGAGGGAGTCATAACGCGTCGAGCGTTGCGACGGTTCCCGAAGACCCTCTCCCCCGCCCTCTCCCGCAAGCGGGCGAGGGAGCAATACGGCACCGAGCGTCGTTGCTGACAGTCTCGGTCTCGGTCGCTGCAGGAGTGACTCCCTCGCCCGCTTGCGGGAGAGGGCTGGGGAGAGGGTCCCCGCCGACAGCGAGCCCTCAAGCGTCCGTATCACTGGCAACATGCGCCCCGGGAACGGCGGCATCGGATCGTCGCCCCCTGAGGGAGACATCGGATGCCATGTGATCGACCGTTCCAACGCCCGCCTGTCCGCGCCGCGCTGCGCCGCGCGCTGACCGCGATTCCCCTGCTGCTGGCCGCGGCCACGACGCTGGCGCTCTCGCCGGTCGCGCCGCCGCCGCCCGAGCGCCCGATGTCGGACGTGCCGATGGACCGGCCCCTCATCCGGCCGCCCAAGGTCGATCCCCTCCCCCGCCCACCCTCGCCGCCGCCGGTCAAGCCGCCGCCGGTCGACCCCGCCCCGCGCTGGATCAGCTTCCGCGCCGCCGAGGCGACCCTCCCCATCCGGCTCCGTCAAGTCGACGTGCAGACCCGCCTGAGCGGCAGCAGCGCGGTGTCGCGCATCGAGCTGACCGTCTTCAACCCCAACGCCCGCGTGCTGTCCGGGGAGCTGCAGTTCCCGCTCAACGCGGGCCAGGCGGTGACCGGTTTTTCCCTGGACATCAACGGCGTGCTGCGCCGCGCCGTCCCGGTCGAGAAGGCCAAGGGCCGGCAGGTCTACGAGGACACCATCCGCGCCCGGGTCGACCCCGCGCTGCTGGAGGTGACCGAGGGCAACTTCTACAAGCTGCAGGTCTATCCGCTACTCCCCGGCGGCACGCGCCGCGTGGTGCTGGAGATCCGCGAATCCATCGAGGCCGCGACCGGCACCGCGCCGGTCTGGCGCCTGCCGCTGCAGTTCTCCGGCGCAGTCGAGCGGCTCGCGCTGGACCTGCGTGTCGACGGGCTGGCGCCGTCGCAGCTGTCGGCCTCCTGGGGCGCCGAGCCGCTGGCGGCCTCGGCGACGCCGGACGGCTCGCGTCTGAGCCTGCGACGCGATGCCGCGGCCGCGGCGGGCGAGCTTCGCATCGAGCTGCCCACGCGTCTGTCGGCGCCGGCGATCAGCACCGAGCGCTTCAAGGACAAGACCTATCTGCTGGCGGAAGTTCCCGTGGACATCGCCCCTTGGCCGCGCCCGACGCCGCGCGTGGTCGGCCTGGTGTGGGACGCCTCCGCCTCCGGCGCCGGTCGTGACCACGATCGCGAGTTCGCGCTGCTGGACGAGTGGCTGCGCACGCTGGGCCAGGTCGAACTTCGATTGAAGGTCGTGCGCAACGAGGCCGAGGCGGTCGAGCGCTTCGTCATCCGGGGCGGCGACTGGCGCCCGCTGCGACGCCGGCTGGAGCAATTGCCCTATGACGGCGCGACCGCGCTGGGCGCGATGGGCGCGCCGCAGGGCTGTGACGTGACGCTGCTGTTCTCAGACGGCGTCGGCACCTGGGGCGCCGGCACGCTGCCGGCTGGCGACAAGCCGCTGTTCGCGTTCTCGGCGTCGGCGGGCGCCTCGGAAGCGACGCTGCGTCGCGCGGCGGAAGCCCAGGGCGGCGGCTACGCGGACCTGCTGTCGACATCGACCGCGACAGCGCTGCGGCTGCTGGCCGAGGAAGAGCCGCGTGTGCTGGACGTCGTCGGCTTCGGCGCCGGCGACTGGGAGATGAACTCGGTCTATCCCCAAGGCGGCCGATTGCTGATCGCGGGGGTAATGACGCAGGCGCAGGCGCGGATGAAGCTCACGCTGTCCAGCGCCGACGGTTCGCCCCGTGTGATCGAGGTCCCGCTGCGCGTGAGCGCGCCGGCGGACGCCGCGGATGCGCCCGCGAGCGCGGCGCGCAGCGATGCCGAGCCGGTGGGCCTGGCCGCCTATCGTTGGGCGAGCTTCCGGCTGGCGCGGCTGGACGCGGACCGCGGCGCGAATCGTCAGGCGGTCCGGCGACTCGGCATGGCGTTCGGACTCGCCACGCGGGAGACCTCGCTGATCGTGCTGGACGAGGTGGCCGATTACGTCCGCCATGAGATCGAGCCGCCCGCCGAGCTGCGTCCTGAATGGGAACGCCAGATGGCGCGGCGCAACAACCTGAGACAGCTCGAGCGCGCCCAGGCGCGGACCGATCTGGTGCAGCGCTTTGAAGCGCTGGTGGCGTGGTGGAAGGAGACGCCGACCACGCGTGCCGCCGCGGCCAAGCGCGCGCATCTGGAAGCCGCGAAAGAGGCGATCGCCGCCTCGATGCGCAGCCAGCCGACCTTCACGCCGCCGCCCGAGGCCATGACCTCCAGGCACCCGGCGCGATCGGCCCCGGCGATGGACAACCGCCAAGCGGCCGAGCCCCCGCCCCCGCCGGCAAAGGTCATCGAGCCCGCGCCGTTCGTCCCGCCGCCGGCTCCGGCGCCTGAAGCCGCACCTGCGCCAACGCCTGCGCCGGTTGCGCCGTCGCCGATCTCTCGGCCACAGGAGGAGACGCGTCGCCCGATCATGAATGCGCCGGTGTCTGACGCCGCGCAGCGAGAGCGCCTCGAAGCGATGGAGGCCGAGTCGCGCCAGCGGTCGGCCCGTTCATCGGCCAGCGCCGACGCCCAGCGCACCGTCCGCGCGAACCCGGGCGACATCGCGCTACGCCCGTGGCGCGCCGACGAGCCCTACGCCCAGCGGCTCAAGTCCGCCGCCGACAAGGACCTCTACGCGATCTATCTGGACGAGCGTCCGGCCTACGCCAACAGCTCGGCCTTCTTCCTGGACGTGGCGGACCGGATGGTCGAGCGCCAGCAGACCGCGATGGCGGTGCGCGTGCTCTCCAACCTGGCGGAGATGGATCTGGGCAATCGCCAGCTGCTGCGCATCCTGGCCTACCGGCTGAAGCAGGCCGGGCGCCCGCGCGACGCGATCCCGGTGTTGCAGGAAGTCCTGCGTCTGGCGCCGGACGAGCCGCAGTCCCACCGCGATCTGGGCCTGACCTTCGCCGAGGCCGGTGAGCCGCAACGCGCGGTGGACCTGCTGGCCGAGGTCGTGAACCGGCCTTGGCAGAACCGCTTCGCCGACATCGAGCTGATCGCGCTGGAGGAGCTCAACGCCATCGCCGAGCGATCGCGCCTGCGAGGCAAGCCGCTGGACCTGTCGGCGATCGACGCGCGCTTGCGTCGCCCCTTGCCGGTGGCGCTGCGGGTCACGCTGAGCTGGGACGCGGACAACACCGACATCGACTTGTGGGTCGACGACCCCGACGGCGAGCGCGCCTTCTTCCTCAACCCGAACACGCGTCAAGGCGGACGGATGTCGAAGGACTTCACCGGCGGCTACGGGCCGGAGCAGTTCGAGCTGCGCTTCGCCAAGCCGGGGACCTACACGGTGAGGGGCAACTTCTTCGGCCACCGCCAGCAGGTCATCGCGCCGTCGACGACGCTGATGCTGCGCCTGTCCACCGGCTTCGCGACCTCGCATCAGGTGGACAAGGACATCGTGCTGCGGCTGACGGGCACGGGCAGCGAAGTGGTGGTGGGGACGATCACGGTGAAGTGACGCCCCACGCGTTCATGCGAGGGCAACACCTGACCCGAGTCAGGTGAGGCGCGGTTTCCACCGATAGGAGCCAGTACCAAATCGGCTGCATGGCATGCGGACGGGGTGTCGGGTGGCTAGCGATCATTGATCGCCGCTTGTCCAGCTAGCCCTTCGGCTTCGCCAAGGGCTTCTTCCACGGTACGGTCTGGATCAGGCGCTTCACCTCATCGGCGGGCAGCGGCTTGGAGAACCAGCTGCCCTGCGCCGCGATCACGCCGAGGTCCTCCAGCATCGTCGCCTGCGATTCGTCCTCGACGCCCTCGGCCAGCGTGCGCCAGCCCAGCGAACGCGCCAGCGCCACGATCCCTCGCAGCTCGTCCCGGGCCGATTCGTCGTCGGCCAAGCGCGCGACCAAACCCCGATCGATCTTCAGCGAGTCCGCCGGCAGACGGTTGAGCGCCGTGAACGACGCGCCGCCCGCGCCGAAGTCATCCACCGTCGCCTGGACCCCCATCGCCGTCAGCGTGCGCAAGGACTCGGCGCGCGGCGACAGTGGCGTCACGCCGCGCTCGGCCAGCTCCAGCCGCAGCGACGGTCCCTCCGCGCCGCCGCCGAGCGCTTGCGCCGCGTCGCGCACCGCGGTAACGAAGTCCTCGCTCGCCAACCAATCCGCGCCCGAGACGTTGATCGCCACCTCGCCCCGGAAGCCGATCTCGCGCCAGCGCCTCGCCTGCAGCGCCGCCTCGATCAGCGTCCAGCGGCCCAGCGCGGGCATGTGTCCGCTCTCCTCCGCAGCGGGAATCACGGCGTCGGGCATGAGCACGCCGCGTTCCGGCTGGTTCCAGCGCAGCAGCGCCTCGAAGCCCAACAGCGTGCGGTCGGACAGAAGGACCAGCGGCTGGTAATGGAGCTCGAACTCGTTGGCCGCCAGCGCCGGCGCGATGCGCTCCTGCAGCCAGCGATGCATGGGCAGGAAGCGCGCGGCAACCGCGTCGAACAAGTGCACCCGCCCCGGCCCGCCAAGCTGCGCCCGGGCCAGCGCGCTCTCCGCGGCCTTCATCAAATCCAGCGGACTGAAGTTGGCTTGGCCCGTGTGCGCCCAGCCCGCGCAGGCCGTCAGCCGATGCGCGCCGGTGCGGCTCGGTGCGCCGCCCTCCTCCGCCGTCAGGAGGTCATAGGGGACAGGCTCCTCGATGCGGGCGAGCGCCCATTCGGGAACTCGCTCGACCAGCGTGCCCTCGGGGCCCACGCGCAGCTCGAACAGCAGGGCGAAGCGGTCCACATCGACGCGGGCCAGCACGCGGCCCGGCCGACTGTTGCGCGGCGCCAGGCGCTGCGCGCATTCGGCGAGCACCGCCTCGCCGACCGCGAGACCGTGGCGGTCGAGGAAGTCCCGGAAGCCGTCCAGGCTAAGCATCGCCACCGCGGCCGGAACGCCCGGCACGGGGGTCGCGAGGCGCTGCGACAGCAGCTCAAGAAAGAGCGCGCGATTCGGAAGCCCGGTCGCGCGGTCATGCAACGCATCGCGCGCCTGCGGGGCGTCGAGACCGTGGAAGCGGTCGACGTCGGCGATGTCGGTCAGCGTGCCGGCTACGCGCAGCGCGCGATCGTCCTGGAAGACGGCACGCCCGCGCACCAGCAGCGCCCGCGGCCGGCCGTCCTGCGAAAAGCGCAGCACGTGATGCAGACGCGCCGACCGCCCCGCGAGGTGCGCGTCGAGCGCGGCCTGGAAGGCCAACCCGACGCCCTCCTCCAGCGTTTGCGAGAAGCCGGCGATGCCGTCGATGGGCGCGTCCTCCAGTCCCATCAGCGCGCGCCAGCGGGCCGAGACATCCAGACGGTCGCGCGCGACGTCCCAGTCCCAGAGGCCGTCATCGGCGCCGCGCGCGGCGAGGGAGAGCCGTTCCTCGTTCGCGCGCAGGCGGCGGGACTCGGCACGCCGTCGCATCAGCGCGGCAAGCGCGCGCAGCAGCAAGGCCATGGCGCTCGATGCCGCGATCGCCAGCAAGGGCCAGGCGATGGGCAGCAGCAGACGCTCCTCTTCGAAGGCCCATTGCGCGCCGGCCAGGCCGATGACGGTCAGCGCGGCGACGCCCAGCACGCCACGCCACAGACGTCCTCGCGCGAGCAGCAGCACGCACAGCAGCGGCAGCACGCACAGCGCGGCCAGCGTGGCCGTGCCCGTCCAGAGCGGGCGCGACGGGACGCGGCCGGTGAGGATGTTGTCGGCGACAGTCGCCAGACGCTCCGGCGACGACAGCGCTCCGAACGGCGTCGGACGAAAACTGCCGCCCCCGCCCGTCGCCATTGCGGGCAACTTCGCCACCGAGCGCGTAGTCGCGGCCGAGATCGTGGGCGCTGTCATGCCCGCTCTCGTGGCCGAGTCCGATGTCGTGCCCGATGTCGTGAACGTGGTCGTCGCCCCGACGATGACGATGCGGTTGTGCAGCGACTCTTCGGGCACTCGCCCATCGACGACGTCGGCGAAGGGGATGGTCGGGAAGGTTCCCGCCGGCCCGTAGGCGTTGACCGTTTGCTGAGTCAGCAGGTCCACCGGCACGACCAACGAGCCCCAGCGCACGTCGCGGCTCCAGCGCAGCGTGGCCTCCGACCACGGCTGCCGCATCGCGTCGCCCGCAATGCGCAGGGCCAGCGAGGGATAGACATGGCCGCCGGCGATGGCGACGGGCGCGATCCGTCGCGGCGATCCGTCGGCATCGCGGAGCTCGATCCAATGGCCCAGCGAGAAGGCCGCCGAGCGCAAAGGCTCGGCCGGCGCGAGCAGCGCGTCCACGCGCTTCGCGCTGCGGGGTACGCCGTCGGCGTGGGTGAAGGCCTCGGCCAAGCGCGTTTGAGCACCGGCGGCCGCTACGCCCGCCTCGCTGGCCGCTGTGGCCGCGGTGGCGGTGAGCGGCAGCAGCACGCGCGTGCCGCCGCGCATCGCCGCGGCGAGCGCGTCATCGCCCGGCTGGGCCTCAAGCAAGGGTTGATCGATGGCGATCAGACGCGGCCCGGCGGCGCGCAGGCGCTCGACGAGTGCGGCGAGTTGCTCCCGGCTCGGCGACGCGGCGCCGAAGCGTTGGGCGCTCGTGTCGTCGAAGGCCACCACCACGATGGGATAGGTCGAGCCCGGGGCGATCGCACCGCGCCAACGCATTTGCGCGTCGGCCGCCAGACCGTCAATGGCCCCGAGCGGCCCAGCCTGCAGCCGTGTCATCCACAGCCCGACGACTGCCGCGGTCACCAGAAGCAGCCCGAGCAGCTGGATCCAGGCCCAGCGCGAGGGCCAACGCAAGCCTCGCGGCGCGTCGGTCCGGTTCTGGCGCTTTCCCCACATCACATCGAGCTCCCGCCCGACGCATGCCGGGGCCGCGAGCATCGTATGCCAGTCGCGAGCCGGCCGATCAGGCGATCAAGACCCGGAACCGCAGGGAGATCGCCCTGCCGAGCAAAGGCATCGGCCCCTCCCGGGAGGGATCGGCCGCCTTTCGTTGAGCGAGCGCGGCCGAGCTCCCCTCGGCCCAAATGTCGGGGTCAGGGCTTGTCCTTGAAGTCCCCCACCGTCGACACCACGAAGCCGTCGAGCTTGATGTGCTTGCGCCAGGCCTGATTGACCTGCTCGACCGTGGCCGCCTGGACCGCCGCATCGCGTTGCGCCGACTGCGCCCAGGTCTCGCCCTGGTCCGCCTGCGTGATCAGCGCGCTCGCCAGCACGCCGTCCGAGGCGCGCGCCTGGCGGCGCCCCTCCAGCACGTCTTTCTTGGCACGCTCGAGCTCGGATGCGGTGACGCCGTCGCGGGTCAGGCGCTCGAGCTCTTCCCGCACCAGCGTCAACATCTGCTCGCGGTTCTGCGGCGCGAAAGTCCCGGCGATGGTCAGCCCCGCTTCGTCACCGAAGTGCGCCGCCGACAAGGACGCGCCCACGCCGTAGCTCAGCCCCGCTTGCTGGCGGATCCGCACCGAGAGCCGGTTCTCCAGCGCGCCTCCGCCCAGGATGTGCACCGCCAGGCTGAGCGGGATGTAGTCCGGGTCGCGGTCATTGAGCGCGAAGTCGACGCGCATCTTCATCGCCGCGCTGGTCTTGTCCCGCGCGATCGCATCGAAGCGCGCCGCCGGGATCACGTCCGCCTTGGCTTCCGGCTGGATGAACTTCGGCGCCGCCGGCTTCTTCCAGGCGCCGAAAAGCTTCTCCACCGCCGCGTCCAGTCCCTCCGGAATCGCGCCGACCGCCGACACCCGCGCGTCGTTGGCCGACCAGTAAGCCGCGTGGAATCGCTTGAGATCGTCCAGCGTGGTCGCCTTCACCGACGCGAGTTGCTCATCGATCGACATCACGAAGTCCGGATCGCCCAGCTTCACGCCGCGAGCGCGGTTGTAGTGATCGCGCGTCGCGGCCTGCCGCAGCACCTCCAGTTCCTGGCGCGAGCCCTCCAGCCCCGCGATCGACGCGCGCTTCATGCGATCGAACGCGTCCTCCGGCAGCAGCGGGTGCAGCATCAGATCGGCCGCCAGGGCCAGGACCTCGATCAGCTGATCCTTCTCGGTGCTGATGGTCAGCAGCGCGCCCTGGTCCTCGCTCTGGACGTTCAGGTCGGCGCGCAGCGCGATCAGCTTGTCCTGCAGCGCCTGCTTGGACACCGACGGGCTGCCCTCGCCCATCAGCGCCGCGATCAGGTCGGTACCGTGGTGTTTGAAGGTCTCGTTGCGCTCGCCCCAGCGCAGCTGCATGCGCAGATCCACGGTGTTGCCGCGCGTCCGCTTGGCCAGCGTCAGCAGTTCGATCCCGGACGGCAGCCGCTTGACCGCGGTGCGCTCGGCCAGGCGTTCAGGCGTCGGGTCGAAGCGCTCGCCCTCCTCCACCTTGGGCGGGCCCTTCAGGTCGGCCAGCCGCTGCTCAAGTGGAGGGGCCGCCGGGATCTCGACGCGCTCGACCTGATCGGTCGGGAAGTAGCGGCCCAGGGTCCGGTTGGCCGGGCGCAGATAGGCCTTGCGCACCCGCTCCACGTCCGCCAGCGTCACCTTGGGGATGTCCTCCATCAGCTGGAACAGCAGCCGCCAGTCGGTCGCGCCCAGGTTCGAGATCTGCTGGATCAGCGCCTCGGGCTGCTTCATCTGCTCGCGGTAAGACACCAGCGCCATATCGCGCACGCGCTTGAGCTCGGACTCGTCGAACTTGGCGTCGGTGCGGCCCTCGACGATGTCGAGCAGCTTCTTCTCGATCGCCGCCGCATCGCCCCCCGGCGGGATCACCGCGAAGGCGCGCACGCCGCCCGGGTCGGCATCGCCCAGCCCCTGCAGGCCGGCGGCCAGCACCAGCTTGGGTTCGACCAGTTCCTTGTAGAGCTGACCGCTGGGCTGCAGCGACAGCATCATCCCCAGCACCAGCAACGGCGCGGAGTCCGGATGCGTGATCGCGGGCACGTGGTAGTAGGCCATCAGCGCCGGCTGGCCGCCGACGCGGCGGACCACCACGGTGCGCTCGCCGTCCTGCGGCGGCTCGACGGTGTAGGGGCGCGGGATGGGCGCGGACGGCGTCTTGATCGGGCCGAAGAGCTGATTGACCCGCGCCAGCACCGCCTTCGGATCGAAGCGGCCGGCCACCATCAGCGTCGCGTTGTCGGGCCGGTAGTAGCGCTTGTAGAAGGCTTGCAGGCGCTCGATGGGGACGTTCTCGATGTCGCTCTTGGGACCGATGGTGTCGTGGCCGTAGTTGTGCCAGTCGTAGGCCGCGCCGATGACGCGCTTGTTGAGCACGGCGAAGGGCTGGTTCTCCCCGCGCTCGTACTCGTTGCGGACCACCGTCATCTCCTTGTCCAAGTCGGACTTGGCGATGAAGCTGTTGACCATGCGGTCCGCCTCCAGCGTCAGCGCGAAGTCCAGCGTGGACGCGTCCGCGTTGAAGTTGGCGAAGTAGTTGGTGCGGTCCGAGGTGGTCGTGCCGTTGAAGCGCATGCCGCGCCGCGCGAAGGCGTCGGAGATGTCCTTGTGCGCCGGCGTGCCCTTGAACATCAGGTGTTCCAGCAGATGGGCCATGCCGTACTCGCCGGGCGACTCGTGACGGCTGCCGACGCGGTAGGTGATGTTGACCGTGGTGGTGCTCTGCGCCTCGTCGGGGAAGAGCAGCAGCTGCAGGCCGTTGGCCAGCCGGTACTCGGAGATCCCGCCGATCTCGCGCACAAATATCGGTGCCGCGACCGGGCCGCCGGACTTGGCGCCGGCGGCCGCGGGTGCCTTCGTCGACTTGGCGGGCGGGCTGGCAGTCGCGTCGCGCGGGTCGGCCTGCGTGCCGGTCCAGAGGGTGGTCAACGCCAGCGTCAGCGGGAGCATCGAGAGCGTCGACTTCGAGAACACGTTCCTCATTGATCGTTCCTGTACCGCGAACGCGCGGCTTGGCGGCGATTGTGCAAGCGCGCCGGAGCGTCGCGGAAATGCCATCGGCGGCGTGAAGCGGCTCGGCAACATCGCCGGCCAGTCCACCCTTCGATGTGATTGCCATGGCGGGGCCCCGCGGCTATGTCGCCTGCGGGTCGCCGGCGGATCGCGGGCTGGTGGGCACGCGCTGTCGCACGGCCGCACGGGGATGGCTTCTTGCCGTCTTGTTCACATTGAACTCACGACCGCCTGACGCAAGCCCCTGACGATGGTCGGGACTTGGCATGGCGGTCGACAAGGCGTGGGGTGTCTGGCGAGGATGCGGCCTTGTCCGACACGCCCGCGCGTCCGGAGCCGACGCGGCGTGCCCGCCGGGGCTCGTAGGCTGGAAGCCAGGTTTGCCGGAGAACGTCATGCGCCACTTCTCGCAACGCCCGCCGATGTTTCATATCGGTCCTCATGCTCATGCTCATGGACGCGCGCCGCATCACGGCGTGATGTTCTGGATCGCCCATGCGGCCCTGTTGCTGGGACTGCTGCTCGTGGCCACCGAGGTGTCGGCGGATCAGCAGGCGGGCGACCTCAAGGCCCACTATGAGCAGATGGCGCCGCAGCTGGCGCGCAGTCCGTTCCAGAAGCCGATCCTGTTGAGCTCGGTCGACGACACCCAGCACCCGACCGGGGAAATGCATGCGGTCGTCCATCATGAGTTCGCGACTCTGGCGGGCGCGCTGCGCGACGCCGATGCCTGGTGCGAGCTGCTGACCTTGCCGGCCAACGTGAAGCGCTGCGTGGTGGACGACGAGGCCAAGCCGCTCACGCTGCACATGGCGGTGGGGCGCAAGTTCGATCAGCCCATCGAGGATGCGTATGCGCTGGACTTCAAGTTCCAGGTGCTGGCGGAGCGCAAGGACTATCTGCTCGTGGAGATGAGCGCCGCGAAGGGGCCGATGGGGACGAGCGATTACAGGATGACCCTGGAGGCGATCCCGTTGGAGGGGCGGCGCAGCTTCATTCGGCTGCGGTATGCGTATGCCAACAACTTCGCGGCGCGTGTGGCGACGAGCGCTTATCTGGCGACCAGCGGGCGGGACAAGGTCGGGTTCACGGTGGTGGGCAGGGATGAGGACGGCGCGCCGCGATATGTCGGAGGGATTCAGGGGATCGCGGAGCGGAACACGATGCGCTACTTCCTGGCCATCGAGTCGTATCTGGATACGCTGCCGGCGCCGGAGGCGCAGCGGCTGGACAAGCGGCTGAGGGATTGGTTCGCGGCGACGGAGCGGTATGCCAGGCAGCTGCATGAGCAGACGCTGGAGGAGTACGTGGCGATGAAGCACAAGGAGGCGCGGCGGCAGATGGCGCAGGCGGCGGGGGAGTGACCGAGGTCTGCTACGAAAGACCCTCTCCCCCGCCCTCTCCCGCAAGCGGGAGAGGGAGTCATCCAGCACCGCGCGCCCTGACCGACAGCCCTCGGTCGCGGCATGAGCCCCCTCGCCCGCTTGCGGGAGAGGGCTGGGGAGAGGGTCTTAAGGTCTCGGTCTCGGAATCTGTCTCGCCGCGAACTGAGCCCCGATGAGGATGGAGGCCATCAGCCACAGCGGTGCCGCCGCCACGCTCGCCGTCGCAAGCGCGCCGAAGCCCAGCGGCATCGCGACGGTGGCGCCATTCGAGGCAAGCATGCGCAGTCCCAGCGCTTGACCGTGTCGATCGGGCGGCGTCACCTGATGCAGGGTGGCGAGCACCATCGGCTGAACGGCCCCAAGCGCCGTCCCGAGCACCGCCGAGCCGATCATCAAACCCAGCGTTCCCGGCAGCCACGCATAGACGATGAGCACCGCCGTCGCCACCGTGATGGCGATGCGCAGCGCGCGAATCTCGTCGATGTGATGGGCCCACCGCACGATGGCCAGGCGGACCAGTGTCGCGGCCGCCGCGAAGCTGCCCAGCACCAATCCGATGCTCGACGCCGACAGCCCTTTCGCATGTCCGACCACGGGCACGACGAAGCTATGGGCGTCCCAGCAAGAGGACATCGCGACGTTGACGATGAGCAGATGACGCAGGCCGCGATCGCGCAGCAGGTCCCAGGCGGGACGCGGCTTGCTCTTGGACTCGGTCAACGCGATCGCCCGGCGCGGCACCTGCCGCGCGACGCCCCAAGCCGCGATCGGCAACAGCGTCGCCAGCACCAGCGCGGCGCTGAAACCCGCCGTATCGATGACGATGCCGGCGATCACCGGCGCGAGCGCATTGGACAGCGCGGGGCCGAGCGCGACCCAGCTGAACACGCGTTTGAGCGCGGCGGCATCCGCCGCCATCAACCCCGCCTCCCGCTGGATGGCCACCACGGCCACCGCCACGGCACCGCCGCAAAGCAGGCAGCCGACAGCCATCAGCGCGATGCTGCCCAGCCATTGCGCACCCAGCGCGATCACCGCACCGCCCAAGGCCATCGCCACGCCGATGCCCACCGGCCGATGGAAACCGAAGCGGTCGGCCAGCCGGCCCGCCCAGAGGGACAGGCCCAAGGGGGCGACCGCGAACAGGCTGAGCAGCACGCCGACGATCCAGCCGCCGTAGCCCTGATGCAGGACCCACAACGTCGCCGCCACACGCGTCGTCGCCATGCAGGCATGCACGGCCACCAGGGTGGCGATGACAGACGCAAAACCGGGGGACGGCGGCCCGCTGCCCGCAGCGGCCTGGGGTGCGGCGACGGGTGCCGCATCGGCGGCGGTCAACGCAGACACACGACCAGCGTCGTCGCCCGCAGACGCGGTCGCCGATGCCGTCCTGTCCGCGTCGGGATCGTTCATCCGGCGACGCCCTCCTCATCGGTGTCCGCGTCGGACTCGGCGCCGAGCTGCAGCACCCGCGTGATCTGGTCCTCGGGCAAGGCCTCGACGGCTTTGAGCTGTCGCGTCATGACCCGGGTCCGGCGCTCGGCCATCTCGATGTTGTTGCTGGCTTCGTCCAGCTTCTTCTTCGTCTTGGCCAGCACGTCGCCGAACTTGCCGAACTCGGTCTTCACCGCACCCAGGATGTCCCACACCTCGGCCGAGCGCTTCTCCAGCGCCAGCGTGCGGAAGCCCATCTGCAGGCTGGACAGCGTCGCCAGCAGCGTCGTCGGTCCGACCAGCATCACCTTGTGCTCGCGCTGCAGCGCCTCGGTCAACCCTGGACGGCGCAGCGCCTCGGCATAGAGGCCCTCGGTGGGCAGGAACAGCAGCGCGAAGTCGGTCGTGTGCGGCGGGCCCAGGTACTTCTCGCGAATGGTCTTGGCCTCCATCCTCAGGCGCGTCTCGATCGCCCGGCCCGACAGCTCGGCGGCCGGCGCGTCCGCGCGCTCCTGCGCTTCGAGCAGGCGCTCGTAATCCTCGCGCGGGAACTTGGCGTCGATCGGCAGCCAGATCGGCTTGCCATCGTCGCGCTGGCCCGGCAGCTTGAGCGCGAACTCCACCCGCGCGCCGCTGCCCGGCAGCGTCTCGACGTTGGACGCGTATTGCTCCGGCGTGAAGACCTGCTCCAGCAGCCCGGCCAGTTGCACCTCGCCGAAGATGCCGCGCGTCTTCACGTTGGTCAGCACGCGGTTCAGCGAGCCCACGTCCCGCGCCAGGGTCTGCATCTCGCCCAGGCCGCGGTAGACCTGCTCCAGCCGCTCCGCCACCTGCTTGAAGCTCTCGCCCAGCCGATGCTCCAGCGTCGCGTGCAGCTTCTCGTCAACGGTCGCCCGCATCTGCTCGAGCTTCTTCTCGTTGTCCTGCTGGATGGACTGCAGCCGTGCTTCAACCGTACGGCGGGTCTCGGCCAGGCCGGCCTCGTTGCGCTGGGCCAGGGTCTGGAGCTGCTCGGTCAGCACGGTGGTCGTGCGCGCGGCCGCGGCGTCCTGCGCCTCGCGCGCCGAGGTGGCCTGCTGACCCAGCGCCTGCTGCAGCTGCGCCAGCTGCAGCCGGAAGGCGTCGATCTGCTCGTTCTGCGAGCGCGCCGTGTCGCCGCCCTGCGCCAGCAGCGCTTGCTGGAACTGCGTCAGCGTCGTCAGCGTCTCCTGGCGCAGGCCGGCGTTGCCGCGGCCGACCTCTTCGCGCAGGCCGGTGTTGACGCGCCCCAGTTCGTCGCGCAGCGAGCGCTCCAGGCGCTCGATGCGCTCATTGGACTGCTGCATCAGCGGGGCGAGCGCCGCGGCGGGATCCCCGCCTGACGCGCGCCGCAGCGCCATGACGCAGACCGCGGTGACTATGAGAAGGAAGAAGGAGATCAGGGTCGCGCCGACGATGAGCGCGACCATCCAGAAGGGCAGATTCATGCGTCCGATTCTCTCAGCGCTTGAGCACCTCGGGATTGAGCACGGTGGGCGGTACGCCGCCGGTCAGCGCGGCGATCAGGTTGTCCACGGCCAGGTTGCTCATGGCGCGGCGGGTGGCGATGGTCGCGCTGGCGATGTGGGGCGTGAGCACCACGTTCTCGCACGCGAGCAGCGCCGGGTTCACCGTCGGTTCGCCCTCGAACACGTCCAGGCCCGCGGCCGCGATGGTGCCGGCCTGGAGCTCGGCGGCCAACGCCGCGTCGTCGACCACGCCGCCGCGCGCGATGTTGGTCAGCGTCGCGGTCTTCTTCATCAGGCGCAGCTCGCGCTGCCCGATCAGGTGGTGCGAGGACGCGCTGTAGGGGACGACGATGATGAGGTGATCGGCGCGGCGCAGCAGCTCGTCCTTCTCCACCCATTTCGCGCCCAGCGGCGCTTCCTGGTCGGCCGGCAGCCGCGAGCGGTTGTGATACAGCACCGGCATGCCGAAGCCCAGATGGCCGCGCTTGGCGATGGCCGCGCCGATGCGGCCCATGCCCAGCACGCCCAGCGTCGCGCCATGGATGTCGGCGCCGGCGAACATGGTCACCGCCCACTGCTTCCACTCGCCGCGGCGCAGGAAGTGTTCGCTCTCGGTGATGCGGCGCGCGGTGGCCATCATCAGCGCGAAGCCGAAATCGGCGGTGGTCTCGGTCAGCACGTCGGGCGCGTTGGTCACGATCACGCCGCGCGCGGTGCAGGCCGCCACGTCGATGTTGTTGTAGCCCACGGCCATGGTGCTGACGATCTTCAGATCGGGGCAGGCGTCGAGCAGCTTGGCGTCGATCTTGTCGCCGCCGGCGATGTAGACGCCGGACTTGCCCTGCAGGCGGCGGATGAGCTCGTCCTGCGACCAGCCGTCGTCGCTGTCGTTGGCCTCGACCTCGAAGTGGGGACGCAAGCGGTCGACGACGTCGTCGAAGGTCTTGCGGGCCACCAGGACGCGCGCTTTGCTCATCTCGTTCTCCTTCGGGTCAGGGCAGTGCTGAGGAACCGTCGACTGTAGGCAGTCGCGAGCCCGCGGCGCTGTGGGGATCCACAACGGCGGCTCGGCGCGGACGAGGATCGCCCGCCGCTTCACGCGACCTCAAGCGACCGCAGGCGACCTCAAGCGACCTCAAGCGACCGCAGGCGACCGCAGGCGGTCGCAGGCGACCTCAGCGCTCCAGCGGCGCCAGCGCCTTCAGATACGCCTCGGGCAATTGATCGACCGGGCGGCGCGAGTCGCGCTCGACATAGACGTGGACGAAATGGCCGCGCGCGGCGCACAGCGGCTCGCCCTCGGCGAACAGGCCGATCTCGTAACGGACGCTGGAGCGTCCGCGCTTGCTGACGCGCAGGCCGGCCTCGACCTGTTGCGGGAAGGCCAGCGAGGCGAAGAAGTTGCAATGGGTCTCGACCACCAGCCCAATGACCTGGCCGGCGTGGATGTCCAGCGCGCCCTGCTCGATCAGATAGCGGTTCACCGCCGTGTCGAAGAGGCTGTAGTAGACGACGTTGTTGAGATGGCCGTAGAGGTCGTTGTCCATCCAGCGCGTGGGCACCGGGATGAAACGGGCAAAGGCGTCGCGGGGCTCGGCGGCGGGACGGGCGTCGGGGCTGGAGGCGGGGCGGGCGTCGGTCATGGCGGCGATTCTTCCATCGCCGCCGGCCGGGGGCTGTCGCGCGGGCTACTGCCCGGGCTCGCGCGCGCCCTCTTTGGAGATGGGCTTCGCGTCGCGATAGACGGTGTTGGTGTCCTTGTTCCGTGGCAGGTGCGGCGGCAGGTAGTCCCACACCTGAAGCACCGCCCCCTCGCTGCCGATCACTTCCCCGTAGTGGTATCGGTTGATGGTCTCCACGATGGTGTCGCCGGCCTCGAACTCCCTCGTCTTGGCCGGTTGATCCTGCGTCGCCAACTGGACCACTCGTATTTTGCCGCTCACCACGAACGCCACCCGCGGATACGGGTGCAGATGAACGTCGAGTCGCTTCCCCTTCGCCAGTGCGAAGCGAAGTTGGAGGATCGCCGGGTCTTTGGGCATGACCACCCGTTCACCGGTCCAGGTGCATTTGAGGTCGCCCATGTCGATCGGTTCGGGAAAGGCGCCGAGCGGCGCCTTCCATTGCCGAGAATCGATGGCCGGCGGCGCACAGCATTCGTGCGTGTTCACGACCTGCTCGTCAATCGGCATGAACTGCATGCCATACACGTTGGGGGGCATCGCCATGAGCGCCTCCTGAAATGGAAAGCGCGTCAGTGCCGTTCAGCCGGATGTGCGCAGTCGCCAACGCTCCCAGGCCTGCGCCGCCGCCTCCAAGGTCCGCTCCTGCACGTCGACCGTGACGCTCAGGTCCTCGCCATAGCCGCCGGCCATGCTGATCGCCACCGGAATGCGCCGCTCGAAGAGCGCCTCCAGCACCCGCCGATCGCGCTGCAGCAGGGCGTCGGCGCTCAGCTTCAGGCGGCCGAGACGATCCCCCTCATGCGGATCCGCGCCCGCGAGATAGAAGGCCAGTTGCGGCGGTCGATCGGCCATGCGGCGCCAGACCTCGGCGAGGGCCGTCCCCAGCGCGTCGAGGTAGACCCCGTCCCCGCAGGCATCCGGCAGCCCGACGTCCAGATCGCTGGCCTCCTTGCGGAAGGGGAAGTTCTTCTCCCCGTGGAGGGAGAGCGTGAACACGCTGTCGTCGCCCTGGAAGATGCTGGCCGTCCCGTTGCCCTGATGGACGTCCAGGTCGACGACCAGCACCCGCAGCCCGGGCGCCCCCGGATGCGCACGATGCCACTGCGCCTGCATCAGCCGCGCGGCCACCGCGACGTCGTTGAAGACGCAGAAGCCGCTGCCCTTGTCCGCATAGGCGTGGTGCGTGCCGCCCGCCAGGCTGGCGGCGACGCCCTCCTCCAGTGCGGCCCGGGCGGCCGCGATGGTCGCGCCGACCGAGCACAGCGAGCGACGCGGCAGGCCCGGCGCCCAAGGGAAGCCGATCTCGCGCTGGGCGGCGGGGCTGAGCGTTCCATGCAGCACCGCATCGATGTAGTCCGGCGTGTGAACCAGCGCCAGCGCCGCCGGGTCGGCGGGCTCGGCCACGCGCAGGCGCAGCAGGCCGGGGTGGCGCTCGACGCGCTCGCGCAGCATCTGGTACTTGGATTGCGGGAACCGATGCCCCGGCGGCAGTGCCAGGCTCAGGTGGTCGTAATGGAACGCGAGCATGGTCGCGACCATACAGCGCCGCCTCTTTGGAGCCCGTCACCACGGGCTTTCGCGTTTTTGCTGCATCGCAACAAAAAGCGCTTGCAATCCGATTCGACGGTCCTATACTTCGATCCATGCTGCACCGCAACAAAGTTCGCAGCCCGGCTCTCAGCCTGCCGCTTCCTGGCTGATATCAACTCTCAAGGAGATTCCGCATGCTGACCGCTGAACAACTGATCGCCGCCCAAAAGAGCCAACTGGAAGCCCTGTTCGGCTTGACCAGCAAGGCCTTCGAAGGCGTCGAGAAACTGGTCGAACTGAACCTGCAAGTCGCCAAGACCGCGCTGGGCGAAGCCGCCGAAACCGCGCAGTCCGCCCTGGCCGTCAAGGACGCCCAGGAGCTGCTGGCCCTGCAGGCCTCGCTGCTGCAACCGTCGGCCGAGAAGGCCGTGGCTTACAGCCGCCACCTGTACGACATCGCCGCGTCGACGTCCTCGGAATTCACCAAGCTGGCCGAGGCGCAAGTCGCCGACGCGCAGTCCAAGCTGGGCTCGGTGGTCGAGAACGTGACCAAGAACGCCCCGGCTGGCACGGAAAATGCTGTTGCTTTGGTGAAGTCGGCGGTGGCCGCGGCCAACAACGCGTACGAAAGCCTGCACAAGGCTGCCAAGCAAGCCTCCGAAATCGCTGAATCGAACTTCAACGCCGTGACGACCACGGCGGTGAAGGCGACCCAGACCGCCTCGCGCGCCGCCAAGCGCGCCGCCTGAGGTGTCTCGGTTGCCCTGACCGGTTGTCTCCTCGGTACCCAAGGAAGCCAGGCTTCCCAAGTGCCCTTCAAGCCCAGCTTCTCAGCTGGGCTTTTTTTTGCCTGTGCGTGGCTGCCCCTGCGCGCCCGAGGTTCTGCTCCGATTGGTCGCGCGCGCACCAGAGCGGTGCTCCGCGAATCGCCCGATCTCGCTGAAAGCGTGCGGCCGGGCGTCCGGACGGACTAGGGGCTCAGCCGCCGACCGCGGCGCCGGGCGAGCCGGGGGCGGCCTCGGGCGCAGCAGGGCCGGACTCGCCGGCATATTCCTCGGCCACGTCGCGCAGCACGCCCTGCACGGTGCGTTCGCGCAGCAGCTCCCGGTCCAGCACCGGGTAGCGCGGCAGACCCACGACCATCATCAGATAGCCCATCTGCCGCACCGACATCAGGTCGCACAGCAAGCGGATGCGCCGCTCGTCCGGCTCCACACCGGCGGGGGCGCAGGCGGCCAGGCGCTCGCGCACCAGACCCAACAGCCGGTTGTAGACCGGCATCTGCGATTGGCCGATCTCGTCCAGCGAGGCCGTCTGCGTCGAAGACATATAGATCATCCGGAACTGCTCCGGATGCCGCTCCCAGAAGTCCATGAAGCAGCGCACATGCGCTTCCAGCACGCGCCTCGCGCCGCGCTGGCCTTTGGATGCATCGAGCAACTCATCCGTCAGGGACTCGAACACCTCGATCCACAGCCCGTCCAGCAACGCCTTCTTGCTCTCGAAGTAGCTGTAGATGGCCATCGTCGAGATGCCCAGCTCTTGCGCCAGGCGCCGCATGCTCAGGGCTTCGACGCCCTCCTCGCGGTAGATGCGGCGGGCGCGCTCCAGCATTTCGCGTTTGAGCGCCGCCATCTCGGTCGGACCGCGTCGAAGCCGTGGCGCCCCACGTGCGCCACCCAGATCGTCATCTCGCACTTGTTTCATGATGTTAGAAGTTACCGTTTGTGTACGTTAACTCATGCGGGGGACCACGTTAAATACTCACGAACCCTCGCCGCTGACGGACTCTGGATTTCCCGTACAAGTACGACAATTTGAGCAAACGGCATGCCCGCGGGTTACCGCCCGCTCTGATGCACCGCAACATGCTTGGCGGTCGCATGTCGACTCCCGCCCCTTATCCGGCCCCTTTCCGCAGGGTCCTCAACCTCCCGAGAGTCCGTCATGCTCGATCGCCTGTCCGTCGGCGCCAAGCTCGCCTTGGCCTTCTGTTCCGTCCTCGTCATCACCGCGCTGCTGGGCGTGATGGCCACCATCCAGTTGAGCCGTGTCAACGACACCGCCAGCGACATGGCCGACAACTGGATGCCGTCCTCGCGCGCCGCGCAGGCCGCCAATCAGGACGTCACCCGCTACCGCACCCGCGAGTACCGCCTGCTGCTGGCAGAGCCGGCCGAGCGCGCCGCCGAGGTCGCCAAGACCGACGAGCTGCGCCAGGCCGTCGACAAGCGCCTGGACGCCTACGAAAAGCTGGTGGCCTCTCCGGCCGAGGGCGAGAAGCTCAAGCACACCCGCGCGCTGTGGGCGGATTACGCCGCCAGAAGCGCCCGCATGATGGCCGCCGCCCGCGACGGCGACGATGCCGGCGCCAAGCGCATGCTGACCGTGGACAACCTGGCCGCCTACGAGAACGTGGGCAAGGCGCTCAACGACCTGGTCGACCTCAACACCCAGGGCGCCGCTGCGGCCAATGACCTGGGCGACCAGATCTATGCCAGCAGCCGCTGGATCGTGGCCGGCATGACGCTGGCGGCGGTGGTGATCGGCGCGGTGCTGGCCTTCGTCATCACCCGCAAGATCGTGCGTCCGCTGGAGGCGTCGGTGGTGCTGGCCGAGGCCGTGGCCGAGGGCGACCTGACGCGCACGCTGACCGTGTTCGGCCGCGACGAGGTGGCCCAGCTCCAGACCGCGCTGCTGCGCATGGTCGGCCAGCTGCAGACCGTGGTGTCCCAGGTGCGTGACGGCGTCGAGTCGGTGTCCAGCGCGTCCTCGCAGATCGCGGTGGGCAATGCCGACCTGTCGTCCCGTACCGAGCAGACCGCGTCGAACCTGGAGGAGACTGCCTCCAGCATGGAACAGCTGACCGGAGCCGTCGGCCAGTCCGCCGACACCGCGCGTCAGGCCAACCAGCTGGCCGGCAGCGCCGCGGAAGCCGCCACCCGCGGCGGGCAGGTCGTGGGCCAGGTCGTGAACCGGATGCGCGAGATCAGCGAATCCTCCAGCCGCATCGCCGACATCATCGGCACCATCGACGGCATCGCCTTCCAGACCAACATCCTGGCGCTGAACGCCGCGGTGGAAGCGGCGCGCGCCGGCGAGCAGGGCCGCGGTTTCGCGGTCGTGGCCTCGGAAGTGCGTTCGCTGGCGCAGCGCAGCGCCGAGGCGGCCAAGGAAATCAAGCAGCTGATCACCCGCTCGGTGGAGACGGTGGAAGCCGGCGCCTCGGACGTCGCCGAGGCCGGCCGCGCGATGGACGAGATCGTCAACGGCGTGGGCCGCGTGACCGATCTGATGGGCGATATCGCCGCCGCCGCGACCGAGCAGCGCGACGGCATCAACCAGGTCAACCAGGCCGTCGCCAACCTGGACCAGATGACGCAGCAGAACGCCGCGCTGGTCGAGGAATCCAGCGCCGCCGCCAGCTCGCTGAGCGAGCAGGCGCAGCGCCTGGCGCAGGTCGTGTCGGTCTTCAAGGTGGCCTGACGCCGCAGGCATACTCCCGGCCCATGGCCGCCCGCACCCCGATCTTCTTTGCCTCCGCCGCGGAGTTCCGCGCCTGGCTGGACCAGCATGCCGCCACGGCCACCGAGGTGGTCGTGGGCTTCCACAAGCGCGCCACCGGCACGCCCAGCATCGACTGGCCCGAATCGGTCGACGAGGCCCTGTGCCACGGCTGGATCGACGGGGTGCGCACCCGCATCGACGACAAGACCTACAAGATCCGCTTCACGCCGCGCAAGTCGGTCTCGGTCTGGAGCGCCGTCAACATCGGCCGCGCCCAGGCGCTGATCCTGGAGGGCCGCATGCGGCCCGCCGGACTGGCCGCTTTCGAGCGTCGCCAGGAAGAGAAGTCGCGGGTCTACTCCTTCGAGCAACCGAAGGAACTGGTCGAGTTGAGCCCGGCGCACGAGGTCGTCTTCCGGCGCCATCCCGAAGCCTGGCGCTTCTTCCAGGACCAGCCCGACGGCTACCGCCGGACGGTGATCTGGCACATCCTCAGCGCAAAGAAACCGCAGACCCAGCTGGCGCGCTTGGACAAGCTCATCGAGGCCAGCGCGCGCGGCGAGCGGGTTTAGCTGCGGCGTCCGGCCCGCCTAACCGTCAAGCCGACCAGCCGGCGTCGCGCACTGACCGGTCTCCTTGTTGCCAGGAGGCCAGACCTTGTCTTTCCCACTCCGTTGTCCCCTGCGCCAGCTCGTGCTGGCCTTGTCGCTTGGCGCCGTCGCTGGCCTGACGCCCGCCCAGGATCTCCCGACCGCCGAGGACGCCCTTGAGACTTCAGCCGTCGAGGCGCCGTCCGAAGGGATGCCGCCAGCATCCGGACCCGCTTCCAGCGCGTCCGCACCGGCGCCCGGTGAGCCCGTCGCCCCCGACGAATGGAAGGCCTGGAACGGCCGGTACTTCCGGCTCGACGAGACCGGCGACGTCCAGTGCTACAGCGAGGATGGCGAGCATTGCAGCCTGAACAGGCCGAACCCCGCCCTGGCGCGCCCCATCCGCTGCGCGAAGCGCCAAGCCCACCCGCTTCGCCACATCATCCCTGAAATCGAGAACATCTACGGTTACGAGCAGTCGGACCATTGGTGCAACAACGCCTACGCCAACCTCTTCGCCACATGGACGAACTATCAGCCCTTGGGTTATCCGGTCGTGCTGTCCACGAATCCTCGTGGCGACGTGATGTGCAAGTCCTTCGACGCCACCACCTGCCTGGCGCCGGGCGAGCATGGCCCGCTCGCGCCCAAGCAGCTCAAGCCGGTCGTGTGCGGCCGGGCGATGGCGCAATGGACCGGCTTCTCCGGCTACGTCGATCCCGACCACTGGTGCTCGTCGCCGGAGCTGGTGCGCAGGATCAAGGCGCCGCAGGGCGATACGATGCACGTGAGCAGCGGCGGCAAGCTGCTGAGCAAGAAGTACCAGCTGACCTTGCCGGGTTGGGACGCGCGCGAGCAACCCACCTGGATCGTGCGGTTCACGATGCCTCACCCGGACCGCTCCGGCATTCGACTGGATGCGCAGGGCAAGCTCATGTCGTGGACGCCGGAACAGCACTATCACTCGCCGAGCTTCAGCAGACCCCCAGGCGGCTACGACCGACACGCCAGCATCGAGATGACCGGCGAGCAGCGCCCGATGCTGATCGATGACTTCGCCACGAACGCGGCAAGCCGCGTCCCCGTGCTGAGCAGAAAGGGCCGAGGCCAACTGGCGCTGCGCATCGACGATCCTGGCCGCGTGCGCTTCTTCCAGGGCGACGGCTGGCATCGGAAGGGGTTGATGCGGCTGGACCTGGACGGCGACGGGCGCTTGCTGCCCCTGTACTACCGCGTCCGCTGGCCCGAGAGCAAGACGATGACCCTCACCATCACCACCTCGCTGTGGGCGCCGGACGGCAGCCAACGACTCAGCATGTCGGACCTGCGGCGCGCACCGCTGCCGGAGCTGCACGACATCCTCCTGACGCGCAAACGGCCGCCTCGCCGTTCGCGCTGATCGGTCCTGGCGCTCAGCGCGTCTTCGCGGCGATCTTGCGGCGGATCTCCGGCAGCATCGCCGTCGCGACCTCGCGCCCCAGCGTGATCGCGCGGCGGCGCGTGCTGAAGTCCGCGCCGCTGAATCCATCGAGCTTGGGGCGCAGCACCACGTCGGCCTCGCGCAGTTCGAACTGGTTGATGGACTTGCCCATGATGGAGAAGGTCTGCATCAACATGCGCATCGCGTCGCCGGGGATCTTGGGATCGGGCGGCTCGCCGATGTCGACGGCGATGACCAGTTCCGCGCCCATCTGGCGGGCGAAACGCACCGGCACTGGCGCGACCAGGCCGCCGTCCACGTACTCGCGCGTGCCGATCTTGACCGGCTGGAACACCGCCGGCACCGCGCTGGACGCGCGCACCGCCGTGCCCACATCCCCCTGCCGGAACAGGATGGCCGCACCGTCGCCCAGATCGGTCGCCACGATGCCCAGCGGCAAGGGCAGCTGCTCCAAGCCGCGGTTGCCGGTCATCTGCCGGACATAGCGGGCCAGCGCCTCGCCACGGATCAGCCCGCGCATCGGGAAGGTCCAGTCGGTGATGGCGCCCTCGTCCATGGACTCGGCCACCGCCTGCAGTTCCTTGCCGTTGCGGCCGGCCGCGTACAGCGCGCCCACCAGGCTGCCGGCCGAGGTGCCGCAGACCAGATCGACCTTGATGCCGTTCTCCTCCAGCACCTGGATCACGCCGATGTGGGCGAAACCGCGTGCCGCGCCGCCGCCCAGCGCCAGACCGACACGCGGCGGCTTGGGAACGGGCTTGGGCGTGACGGGCGTCGGGAGCTCGGGCGACGGTGTCGTCACGACGTCCGGCGCCGGGGTCGGCACGGTGGAACAGGCAGCCAGGGCGGTCAGGGAAAGCGCCGCGGCGGATCCCAGCCAGCGGCGGCGCGACGGCATCGGGAGGCCGTCCTTGGTATGGTCACGAGACATGGCCGCCGATTCTAGGGAAATGCGGTAGCGGGCCCGTGACGCCGCGCACTCACAATCGCCCGCCTCAAGCAGGCACAACAGGGAGACCCCATGAATCGAAGGAGTGCGCCGTGGCGCTGGATGCGGCGAGGCCTGCTGGCGCTGGTGGTGCTGGCGATCGCCCTGGCCGCGGCGGCGTGGGGACTGGTGCGAGCCAGCCGCCCGCAGCTCGACGGCGAGATCGCCCTGCCCGGCCTGAGTGCGCCGCTGAGCCTGGGTCGCAATGAACGCGGCACGCTGGTCGTCGAAGGACGCACGCGGCTGGATGTCGCGCGAGGCCTGGGCTTCGCGCATGCGCAGGAGCGCTTTTTCGAGATGGACCTGGTGCGCCGCTCGGCGGCGGGCGAGCTCGCCGCGCTGTTCGGGGAGAAGGCGCTGGAGCGCGACCGCTCGCGTCGGGTGCACCGGCTACGCGCGCGGCTCACCGATCGCTTCGAGCAGCTTTCCGGCGAGGACCGGCTGCTGCTGCTCGCCTACGCCGAAGGCGTCAACGCAGGCCTGCACGCGTTGCCGGTGCGACCTTGGCAATACCTGCTGCTGCGGGCCAAGCCCGATGACTGGACGCCGGTCGATTCGCTGCTGGTGATCAGCGAGATGTACTTCATGCTGCAGTCCGGCTCGATCGACACGGGCCTGGAGCGCGCGCTGCTGCGCGAGAAGGTCGGCGACGCGGTCTTCGGCTGGCTGAGCCCGCGCGGCGGCGCCTGGGATGCGCCGCTGGACGGCAGCACCGTGGCCGAGGCGGTGATGCCGACGCCGGATCAGCTCGATCTGCGCGCCCGTCCCGGCGCGCCGGGGACGCCCGCCAGCGGCGCGACGAGTGGCGCGAGACGTGACGCCTCGATCAGCGCCTCGATCGGCGCGACCGCGGCGGAGCCCCCCGTCTTCGGCAGCAACAACTGGGCGGTCTCGGGCTCGCGTAGCGCGCACGGCGGCGCGATCCTGGCCAACGACATGCACTTGAGCCTGGGCGTGCCCAGCATCTGGTATCGCGCTCAGTTCCAGATCGGCAGCGGCCGCGGCATGCTGCGTGCCGCAGGCGTGACGCTGCCGGGCCTGCCGGCGATGGTGGTTGGCTCAAACGGCACGGTGGCGTGGGGGTTCACGAATGCCTACGGCAAATGGTTCGACTGGGTCGACCTGCCGGAGCACGCCGTCATCAAATCGCACCAGGAGCCCATCCAGGTCAAGGGCGGTGCGGCGCAGACGCTGGTGGTCGTCGAGGCCGACGGCGCGCCGGTCATCAGTACCGAGGGCCGGCGCCGCTTTGCGCTGCACTGGATCGCGCATGAGGGCGCGGCCTACAACCTGGAGCTGGACCGCATGCTGCAAGTGCGGCATGTGAGCGAAGCGCTGGGCGTCGCGCAGCGGGCCGGCATGCCGCATCAGAACCTGGTCGCGGTGGACCGCGACGGCCAGATCGGCTGGACCATCGCCGGCCGGCTGTGGTCGCAGCCGGGCTTGACCGCGACCTACGGCCGCTTCACCGATCTCGCGGCGATCCACCACGAGTGGCTGCCGGCCGACCGCGCGCCGCAGGTGCTGTCGCCCGCGCAGGGCCAGCTGTGGACGGCCAACAACCGACAGCTCGGGGGCGACACGAGCGAGCTGCTGGGCGACGGCGGCTTCGATCTCGGCGCGCGGGCGCAGCAGATCCGCGACCGGCTGAGCGAGAAGCCCAAGCACGACGAGGCCAGCATCGGCGCCATCCATCTGGACGACGAGGCGCGTTTCATGAAGACCTGGTCGGCGCGGCTGCTGGCGGCCGCGCGCACGGACGCGGGCAAGAACCCGACGCATCGGGCCTTCGTCCAGCTGCTCGAGAACTGGAACGGCCGCGCCGATGCCGACAGCGCCGCGTATCGGCTGGTGCGGCAGACGCGGCTGCGCGTGCTGGACACGCTGTGGGACGCGTGGACGACGCCGTCGCTCGGCGAGCGCCAGACCGAACCCATGCGCCGTATCCGCTGGCGCAACCAGTTCGAGTACCCCGCCGCCCGCGCGCTGGACGAGCGTCCGATCCACCTGCTGCCGCCGGTCTTCGCGAGCTGGGACGCGCTGCTGCTGGCGCAGATGGACGCGGCGGCGAAGGACGCCGCGCCGGACGGCAACCTGGGCGGCGCGACCTGGGGCGCAGCCAATGCGAGCCGCATCCAGCACGTGCTGGCCAAGGCGATCCCGGCGCTGTCGCGCTGGCTGGACATGCCCTCCGTGCCGCAGAGCGGCGACAGCAACCTGCCGCATGTCGCGGGACCGGCGTTCGGGCAGTCGGAGCGGCTGGTGGTCTCACCGGGGCGCGAGGAGCAAGGCTGGCTCAGCATGCCCGGCGGTCAAAGCGGTCACCCCATGTCGCCGTTCTACGGCGCCGGTCATCAGGACTGGGTCGAGGGCAAGCACACGCCGCTGCTGGCGGGGCCGGTGGTGCATCGGATCACGGCGCATCGGGATTGAAGACCCTCTCCCCGCCCTCTCCCGCAGCGCGGGAGAGGGAGTGAACCCGATCGCCGTCATGTCGGCGTCGGCACCCCGAACACCTGCCGCAGATAGGCCAGGAAGGTCTGGTCCTCGCACATGGTCTTGCCGGGGCTGTCGGAGAGCTTGGCCACCGGCTGGCCATTGACGTGGGTCAGCTTCATGACGATGTTCAGCGTCGCCAGGCCCATGTCGTTGCTCAGCTTGGTGCCGATGCCGAATCCCAGCTGGACGCGGTCCGCAAAGTGCCGGTACAGCGCCAGCGCCTTGGGCATGTCCAGCGCGTCGGAGAACACCAGCCGCTTGCTGTGCGCGTCGATGCGCAGCTTGTCGTAATGGGCGAGCGCCTTCTCGCCCCATTCGACCGGCTCGCCGCTGTCGTGGCGCAGGCCGTCGAAGAGCTTGGCGAAGTACAGATCGAAATCGGCCAGGAAAGCGTCCATCGAGATCACGTCGGTCAACGCGATCCCCAGGTCGCCGCGGTACTCCTGCACCCAGTCCTCGAGCGCCGCCTTCTGATGGTCGCGCAGCCGCACGCCGGTGGCCTGGTAGGTCTGCAGGTACTCGTGCGCCATGGTGCCGATGGGCACCAGGTCCAGCTCCTTGGCCAGCAGCACGTTGGAGGTGCCGCGGAAGGTATCAGGCAGCTCGTCGCGCAGCGTGCGCAGCACCTCGGCATGCCACTCGCCGGAGAAGCGCCGGCGCAGGCCGAAGTCGAAGAACTGGAAGGGGTGGCGGCGCGGCACCTCGTCGCGCGAGAACACGCGCAGGGATTCGACCTTCTCCGCCAGCCGGCGACGGCCCTCGGCGATCGCGGGGCCGTGGTCGAAGCGGCGGAAGTACAGCTCGTTGACCATCGCCAGCACGAAGATCTCGAAGCCCATCACGTGGACCTGCGGTCCGCGCACGATGATCGACAGCTTGTCGCCCTCGGCGGCGACCTGGATGAAATCGCGCTGGAAACGGAAGATGCGCAGCAGGTCGATGAAGTCCGGCCGCATGAAGCGCAGCGAGCGCAGGTAGTCGAGTTCATCCTTGCGGAAGCTCAGCGCGCACAGGTGGTCGAGTTCGCGCTCCAGGTCCGCGACCAGCTCGGCGAGCGGGTACTGCGGCGTGTTGCGACAGGCGAAGCGGTACTCGGCCTGCGCCTGCGGATGGCGATGCAGCATCGCCTGCCACATGGTGAACTTGTAGAGATCGGTCTCCAGCAGACTGCGGATCACGGGGGCATGGGTCGAGGGGCGGCTCATGAGACCGGGACTGTACCCGCGGGACCGATGAACGCGAGGTGATGGGGTTGTCATGCCCGCTCGCGGGTCGACGATCACCCAGGACGATCGCCATCAAGACTCGGTCCGATGCCATGAGATCCACTTTCCTTGCTCCTCGTTCGTTCACGGGTGCGCTGGCGGTCGCGGTCATCTGCGCCTCGGCTTTCGGATCAGAGGCCTTCGCCACCGCATGGGTCGACCTTCCCCCGGTACGGATGACGGACTGCGGGGACCTTCCTGGAACCGGTCTGCAGGTCGTCGCGGAACGGCTCGACGCCGGCCGCGGGCCTGATGCCTTGACCGCGAACCCGGGCCGGCACGGGACACGCGTGGTCGAGGCCCACTTCCAGTTGCGGCTGCCGGGCTGGCAATCCCACGAGCTGCCGCGATGGGTCGCCCATGTGGACACCAGTCCCTGGAATCAGCACGGCACCGTCTATGCGCGGTGGACTTTGTCAGGCCTGCGCGAAGCGCACGACGGGCCTGGCACCTGGGCGAACGAGTCGCTGCGCCTGAGCTACCGGGACGGCAAGCTCCACACCTTAGGCAAGCATGGAGATCGGATCCTCGCCGCGTGGCGGACGGACCATGCCGGTCGCGCCACCGTCGCCTTCGGCATCGACGCTGCCGGCGTGCTTCATGCCTTCCATGCCCCGGGCTGGATCGACGATCCGTTCCTTCCCGAGCATCGAATCACGGGCGATCAGGGCTTCCACGACGCGCGGCGGCATGAGCCCCAACTGGTGTGGCGGAAGAGCCTGGAGACCACTCCCACCGACAACATGCTGGAGCTGAAGTTCATCACCGTGCAGCCGGCCTCGACGCCGCTGCCGGTCCCGGCGCTCGGAACGCTGCATCGGCTGTACATGGCAAAGCACTGCGCGGGACGCTGAGGCCGCGCTCGGCGACGAGGCATCGTGACTGACCACTACGCTGACGATCGTGCACCGTGACGTCCCCGCCGGCTTCACAGTCCCCGACCCCGAGTTCGTGTTGAGCGTGAACCGCGAGCCCCCTCGCGATTGAGCCACCGTTGCGGAAGCCTCGGCGATGATGTGCACTTCGCCGTCCCCGCCAAGCCGTCCGTGTCCACTCTCCGTCAACACGCCTCCGCCGACTTTCACTCCCCGCGCCTGAGCGGGGTGCGACGCGGACTCGCCCTCACATGGCTGAGCTTCGCGGCGGCCGCCGATGCCCAGGTCCCCATCGCCATCGAATCGCCGCCCAAGCCCGAGGTGGCGATGAAGATGGTCTACGGAGGCAACACCTGGCGCGACGAGCGCGCCGCCGCGTTCTTCGGCGGCCGCGCGCCGACGCTGCGGGCCGAGGTGCGCGAGGTCTTCCGCGCACGCTACGTCGAGGCCGACGTCGACAAGCTGATGCTGGTCTACCAGCTCACGCCCGGCCCGCATGCGCAGTTCCAGTGCCATGCCTGCATCCCGGCGCTCGGCGCCGCGGTGCTCGCCGCCGACGCGCAGGGCCGCTGGCGGTTGCGCGCGCGCGGGCTGCTGCTGATGCCGGGATCGCCGTTCTCGGGCGATGAGGACTTGCAGATGCTGCAGCTCGCCGACGATCGCTGGCTGCTGCGCAGCCGCGTTTCCGACGTGCACGGCGGCATCGAGGACCGTCAGGAGCGCCTGGTCATCGAGCGCGACGGCGAGCTGCAACTCGCAGCCGAGCTTGGCTTCGAATCCAAGCCTGGCCCGGGCGCCTGCGGCTCCGGCGCCGCACCGCAGAGCTCGGCGGTGAACGTGCTGAGCCCCGGCCTGGGGCCGCGCATCGAGATCGTGCTGCGCTTCAACGAGGGCAAGTGCCCGTCGCCGCAAGCCGTGGTCCAGCGCACCCGCATGGAACTGCGTGACGGCCGCTTCCACCTGCTGCCCAATCCCGAGACCGAACCGGACGACGACCGCGATGCGGAAAGCACCGCGGCGGCCACGCGATCGCGCGCTCAGCCGACCTTGTAGGTCTGCAGGTGGATGCTGGTCTCGGTCGCGCCGATGCCCTTGATCAGCCGCACGCGCTCCAGGATCTCGGCGAGCTCGCCCAGATGGCCCGCGCGCAGCTCGGCCAGCAGGTCCCAGCGGCCGTTGGTGTCGAACAGCCCGGCCACGCCAGGCTCGCCCAGCAGGATGCCGACGACCTCGCGGGTCCGGTTGCCCTCCACCGCGATGCTCATCCACGCGGTGATGTGCGGCTGCGCCACGTCGGCCCGCAGCCGCACTGTGTAGCCGACGATCTGCCCGCTGTCCTCCAGCCGCGTCAGCCGGTTGGTCACCGTGCCCCGCGACACCTTCAGCTTGTGCGCCAGCGTCGCGATGCTGGCCCGCGCGTCCTGCCGCAGCAGCGCGATCAATTGCTGGTCGAGCGTGTCCATGTCCTGCCTTGTCCTCTCGTTCTTGGCCGATCACCCGATCGCCCGATCGGGGATCGGCTGGTCGCGCCCGCACCACCTTGGCGCACCGCCCGCCGGAACGCGCGAACTGCGCCCGGGTTAACCCGAATCTCACGTCAAAACGCCAGCCGACTCTGACGAAATACGCAATGCAGGTCGATTATTGATCGGTTCTTTGGCTTCCTGCTGACAGGGCGGATCCGAAGAATCGGGGCATCTTCACTACCAGAGAGCCTGCCCATGACCCGAATGCTGTTGACTGCCGACGTGGCGCGCCTGATCCGCCACGACGGCCTGGCGGCCAGCCTGCGCACGCTGGCCGGTCACATCGCCGAGGACTACCGGCGCTGGCACGAGTTCGACAAGAGCGCCCGCGTCGCCAACCACTCGGCAGACGGCGTGATCGAGCTGATGCCCATCTCCGACGCTTCGCTCTACGGCTTCAAGTACGTCAACGGCCACCCCAAAAACCACCGCGTGGGCCTGCCCACGGTGATGGCTTTCGGCGTGCTCGCCGACGTGGCGACCGGCGTCCCGACCCTGCTCACCGAGCTCACGCTGAGCACTGCGCTGCGCACCGCGGCGACGTCGGCGCTGGCCGCGCAACACCTGGCACGTCCGGACGCACGCTCGATGGCGCTGATCGGCAACGGCGCTCAGGGCGAGTTCCAGGCCCTGGCCTTCCACCACCTGCTGGGCATCGCCGAGATCCGCCTGTTCGACATCGACCCGGCCGCGACCGACAAGCTGGTCCGGCACCTCTCCGGCATCGACGGCCTGACGCTGATCCGCTGCGCCAGTACCGCCGAGGCGGTGCGCGGCGCCGACATCGTCACCACCGTCACCGCCGACAAGCGCAATGCGACCATCCTCACGCCCGAGATGGTCGAGCCCGGCATGCACATCAACGGGGTCGGCGGCGACTGCCCCGGCAAGACCGAGCTGCATCGCGGCGTGCTGGAGCGCGCCAGCGTCTTCGTCGAGTACGAGCCGCAATCCCGCATCGAAGGCGACCTGCAGCAGATGCCCGCCGACTTCCCGGTCACCGAGCTCTGGCGCGTGCTGCGCGGCGAGATCGCCGGCCGCCGACGCGAGGACGAGGTCACCGTGTTCGACTCGGTCGGCTTCGCGCTGGAAGACTTCGCGACGCTGCGCTGGCTGGGCGAACGCGCACTCGCGCTGGGACTGGGACGCGAGCTCCCGCTCGTGCCGGACATGGCCGATCCCAAGGATTTGTTCGGCGAACTGGGCACGATGGCGCCGTCCCTCGGCGACGTTCCGGTCGCCGCGGCCCCGGGGGTGCCGATGACCCCGGCGACCGCGGTGGCCACAGCCTTGTCCGCAGACCGGGAACCCATCGCCGTCTGAGGCGGGAACGCCACGCCGGCCTACAGATTCAGGGGTATGAGCCCGCTCATCTGAGTCAGTCAGGCGTGAATAGTGCGCAAATCGTGGGCATATCGGGCCGGGAAGGCCGTTCTGAGAATGGCCAGTCCAGCTTCGGCTGGACTTTTTTTGTCCCGACACAAGGCACACGACATGAAGTTCATCGCCCCCCTCTCTCTGATTTCAATGCTGGCGCTGGCCGGCGGCTCGGCGCAGGCGCAGGTCTATCTCGAAGGTCAGGCCAGCCTCGGCAAGGCGCCCAAGACCTTGTGCGACAGCATGGCCAGCTGCAAGACCCGCAGCCTGGACGGCCGCCTGACGCTGGGCTACGGCTTCGGCAACGGCCTGGGTGTCGAGGCCGGCCTTGCCGGCTACGGCATGGCCAAGGCCGGCAACGACACGACCGGCCTGAAGCGCAAGGTCGGCGGCGGCCAGCTCGGCATCAGCTACCGGCATCCGCTGAACAACGAGCTGACGCTGGACACGCGCGCCGGCTTGACCCGCGCCCGCATGACCACCGAGTCCTGGACCGACAAGGTCAAGGCCGGCGACAAGCACATTGACTCCACCGGCCCCTACGTCGGTGTCGGCGTGAGCTACCGACTGTCCGAGGGCCTGAGCTTGGGCGGCATGCTGGATCTGACCCATCTGAAGGTCGACAACGGCCACAAGCGCTTCACCAACCTGGGCGTCACGCTGCGCAAGACCTTCTGAATCTGGCGTCTGGCTCGAGACGTCCAACTGCTTCCGACTGCTCTCCCCGCCCTTTCCGGGCGGCTTCCCACACCGGCCTCGTGCCGGTGCTTTTTTTGCCGACTGATTAACATGACGGCCCTCTCCCCATTCAGCAACCCCGCCCCGGGCGCCTGTGCGCCTGCGCGCGGCTGTTTACCGTCGTGTATCCCTTCGCCCCACTGCTCAAGGAAATCGGCCGCGGCGCGCGCGGCGCCCGCGACCTGACGCGCGAGCAGGCGCGCGACCTGTTCGCGCAGCTGCTGGACGGCACCGTCCCCGATCTGGAACGCGGGGCGATCCTGATCGCGATGCGCATCAAGGGCGAGAGCCTCGATGAGCTGCTCGGCTTCGTCGAGGCCATGCAGACCGGCGCGGCGCGGGTGCAGGCACCGAAGGGCCTGCCGCGCACCGTCGTGCTGCCCACCTTCAACGGCGCGCGCAAGCAGGCCAATCTGATGCCGCTGGTGGCGCTGCTGCTGGCCCGCGAGGGCATCCCGGTGCTGATCCACGGCCGACACGACTTCGACAGCCGCGTCAGCCCCTTCGCGCTTTTCGAGGCGCTGGGGCTGGCGGTGTCGGGCGATGTCGAGGACGCGTCGCGTCGTCTGGCGTCCGAGCGGCTGGCCATCCTGCCCACCCCCGCGATCCACGCCGGCCTGGACGCGATGATGGCGCTGCGCCCCCGGCTGGGCCTGCGCAACAGCAGCCACAGCGTGGCCAAGCTGCTGGATCCGCTGCCCGGTCGCAGCGTGCGCGTGGTGGCGGTGACGCACCCCGAGTACGTCGACAGCATGGGCCAGGCCCTGCCCGTGCTGAGCGCCGACGGCAGCCGCGCCCTGCTGATGCGGGCCAGCGAGGGCGAGGCCTATCTGCATCTGCGACGCAAGGCGCACCTGCAGGGATTCGCGGACGGGACGGCAATGGATCTTCAGCCAGAGCGCAATGAGGATCTGGACTGGCCGCTGTCGACGGCCTGCGAGCCCGGGGAGAACGCGGCTCTGATCCGCGACATCCTGGCCGGCGCCCAGCCCGTGCCGCCGCGCATCGCCGATCAGATCAGCGCGCTGCGCCGGCTGGCCAGCGGCTGAGGACCGGCCGCCGGCAGCAGACCTTTTTTCCCTAAACTCGCGGCGTGTCGCCCCAACTCCCCCTCTCCTCCCCGGACCTCGACGCGCTTCGCGCCCTGCTGAAGACCCGCGCGCTGGCGCTGCCGGACCTGCTCGCCGGACTCTGGGACGGCCCGTGGCCGGCCTTCGTGATGGATGCGCGGGGCCAGGTCTTGCTCACCAACGGCCGGCTGCAGGACCTGATGGGCGAGGTCTCCCTGAAAGGTCGGCGCCTGCTGCCCAGCGGCAAGGCGCAGGAGCTGCGACTGGTCGACGACCAGGGCCGCGAGCATCTGCTTCAGGCCTGGGTGCAGCCGCTGGACGGCGGCGACCTGGGCCTGGCGCTGCTGCAGGACCACAGCACCGAACTGGCCGCCCGCGAGCGCGCCGACCGCATGCAATCCGAGATTGACCAGTGGCTCGATCTCTGCCCGCTGCCCGCGCTGATGCACGACGACCAGGGCCTGCTGCTGCGCTTCAACGGTGCGTTCGGCACGCTGTGCAAGCGGCTGCTGCCGCAGCTCCCGATCAGCCTGCAGGAGCTGCCGCCCGAGTGGCGCGCCCTGATCGCCGGCCCCGCGCCCGAGGCCGGTCAGGAGGCGACCCGCAATGCGCTGCTCGCGCCGCCCGGCGACCGCCGCCGCTGGATGCGCGTACGCGCCCGTCGGCTGTCCGGCCCCTGGCCGCGTCCCCGCACGCTGGTGATGCTGGAGGACCGCAGCGCCGAACAGGATCTGGAGCTCGCCCAGCAGCAGTTGCAGACGCTGATGGACACGGCCGGTGTGGGCTTGGCGACCTTCCAGCCGGAAGCGGGCTGGTCGCGCCCGGGCACCGGCGCCGCGCCCACCACCACGCCCACGCCCGGCCCGAGCCCGGGACCCGTCGACGACGCCCACCCGCGGCCCGCGCCGGCGCTGCAAGGCGTGAACCGCGAGATGGTCGAGCCCGCCTCTCGCGCGGAGTACGAGAAGCTGCAACTCGCCCTCAAGCAGCAGACGCCGACGGTGGCGCGCTACGCGGTGCGCCATCCCGAGCACGGCCTGCGCTGGCTGATGACGCGGGTCGAGATCGGGCAGCTGGCCTCGGGCCAGCGCACGACCTCGGTGTTGACGGTGGACATCACCGACCACCAGGAGGCGCAGGCCCGCAACGAGCTGCTTCAGCAATCGCTGGCCTTGCAAACGGAACGTGAGCGCGCGGTGCTGGACTCGGTGCTGGTGGGCATCGTGACGGTGGGCCGCCAGGGCATCGAATGGATGAACCGTTCGGCCCGGCGCATGTTCGGCGGCGACCTGCCGGAATTCGCCGGTCAGCCCATCAGCAGCGTCGCGACCGACGCGCCCGACCACCCCTTCCGCCAGACGCATTACCTGGACGATCTGCCCGAGGGCCAAGCCGAGACTTTCGAATGCCGGGTCGTCGCGCGCGACGGCCGGGAGTTCTGGGTGGTGGGCAATGCGGTGGCGACGGGCGGCGGCATCGACGGCACGCGTCAGCTCACCTATGCGCTGCTCGACATCGAGCGCCGCCGCCAGGCCGAGGCCCAGAGCCAGCAGGCGCAGGCCTCGCTGAGCCGCATCATCGAAGCGGCGCCGGTGGGCATCAGCCTGCACGACGCGCGGACCTTGCAGGTCCAGCAGATCAACCAGGCCGCCGCGGCGCTGGCCGGCCGACCCGAGGAAGAGCTGCTCGGGGCGAGCCCGGAAGCGCTGTTCGGTATCGAGCAGGCGCAGACGATCCGCTCGGACATGGAATTCGCGCTGCAAAGCGGCGAAGTCCTGCAGCGCGAGTACCGGCTGAACGTGCGCGGTCAGGCGCGCATCTGGGATGCGCGCCTGCTGCATCTGTCCGGCGTGCAAGACCCCGGCGGCGAGCCGCAGGCGGAGCAGCTGCTGATGGTCGCGACCGACGTGACGCAACAGCGTGCGCAGGAGGCGGCGCGATTGGAAGCCGCGATCGCGCAGCGCGAGCTGCTGGTGCGGGAGGTCCATCACCGGATCAAGAACAACCTGCAGGGCGTGGCAGGTCTGTTGCAGCAGATCGCCGCGCGACGGCCGGAGGTCCAGGGCGTCATCAACGAAGCGGTCGGTCAGGTGCAGGCGATCGCGCAGGTCTACGGCCTGCAGGTCGGCATGTCGGGGCCGCTGCGGCTGCGCAAGATCGTCGAGGCGGTGATGGGCTCGGTGCAGCGCATGTTCGGGCGCGAGATCCAGGTCGAAGTCGGCGGCGCGCTGGCGGAGCAGTCGCACCGCTGGGGCCTGCCCGAGGCCGAGGCCATCCCGATCGCGCTGACGCTCAACGAGCTGTTCACCAACGCGGTCAAGCACGGCGGCGACGCGCCGGTCCGCTGCGAGCTGCAGTTCGAGGCCGAGCAGGTGGTGCTGCGCATCGTCAACACGGGGCAGCTGCCGGCGGGCTTCGATCTGGCGCAGGTGCGGGGCGGCGTGTCCGGCCTGGGCCTGGTGCGCGCCCTGTTGCCGCGCCGCAGTGTCTTGCTGGGACTGACGCAGGAAGGCCAGCACGTGGTGTGCGAGCTGAGCTTGTGGCCGCCGGGGGTGCAGCTGCTCGAAGCCCTGTGAGGTCCCGCGTCCCCGGGAATCCCCCCACCCTCATTTCGGTGACAATCCCGGCTCATCCCCGCACGGGGAGTCTTCTTGCGGGAGCAGCGTGGACGGCGTGAGCAGCAACGTGAGCGGAAGCGGCAAGGGCCGCATCCTGGTCGTGGACGATGACCGTCTGGTCCTGGCCACGCTGACGCACGGCCTGGCCCAGGCCGGCTACGAGGTGCTGGACGCCGACAACGGCGACGACGCCATCCTCATCGCGCGTCAGCACCGCCCCGACCTGGCCCTGCTCGACATCCGCATGGAAGGGATGACCGGATTCGATGTCGCCGGTTATCTGCGCGACTATCTGCAGCTCCCGTTCATGTTCCTGTCCGCGTTCGCCGACGAAGCCACCGTCGCCAAGGTCAAGGAACTGGGCGCGCTGGCCTATCTGGTCAAGCCGCTGGACATCCACCAGATCGTTCCCGCCGTCGAGGCCGCCTTCGCCAACCGGCCCAAGCCCGGCGTCGCGCCCGCGCCCGGCACCCGCGTCAGCACCGTGCCCGTCGCGTCGGAAGCCGGTTCCGATGCCTCGCTCCAGGTCGTCGAGGCCATGGCGCTGGGCGTGCTGATGCATCGCTACTCGCTGACCCGCGTTCAGGCGCTCGCGCGTCTGCAGCGCATGGCCGCCGAGCAACGCATCGACCTGGGCGAGCAGGCCCGCCGCCTGGTCGAGGCCGTCGAGCAACTCGCGCTCGGGAGCTGAGCGCCGGCGTTCAGCCCGGCAACGTGAAGAAGAATCGGGCGCCCTGCCCGACCTCGGACTCGGCCCAGATGTCCCCGCCATGCCGGCGCACGATGCGCCGCGCCGAGGCCAGTCCCACACCCGTCCCCTGGAAATCGCTGGCGCTGTGCAGCCGCTGGAAGACGCCGAACAGGCGGTCCGCGAAGCGCATGTCGAAACCCGCGCCGTTGTCGCTGACGACGAACACCCGCTCGCCCTGACGCTGCTGCGCGTCGAAGCGGATCACCGCCTGCTCGCGCTTGCCGCTGTACTTCCAGGCATTGCCCAGCAGGTTCTCCAGCACCATGCGCAGCAGCGTCGGATCGCCCTGCACCCGCAGGCCCGGCTGGACCTGCACATCGACCTGGCGCTGCGGCGATCCGCGCTTGAGCTCGTCCATCACCTGCGCCGCCAGCAGCGACAGATCCACCGTTTCATGACGCAGCGCCTGCGAGGACAGCTGCGACAGCGCCAGCAGCGAGTCGATCATGCTGTGCATGCGCGCCGACGCGCCCAGCACCCGCTCCAGATGGTCGTTGCCGACGCGGTCCAGCAGCCGGCCGTAATCTTCTTTGAGGATGCGGGTGAAGCCTTCCACCACCCGCAGCGGCGCGCGCAGGTCGTGCGACACCGTGTAGCTGAAGGACGCCTGATCCGCCCGCGCCTGCTCGGCCGCCTGCATCGCCAGCGCGGCCGGCACCGTGTCGGCCGCGCCCTGCGGCCACAAGCTCAGCAGCGTCTGGCCGCCCTGCGGCAGCGAAGTCAGGCACAGCCACCACGCGCCGCAGGCGCTGCCCGATTGCAGCTCGGGATCGGCCAGCGCCTCGCGCAACTCCTCGGGCAGGCGCTCCTCGCAGGCGCGCCAGAGCTGGCCGCGCGCCTGCGCGCCGGCGCCCATCATCTGGGCCGCCGCCTCGTTGTAGTCCAGCAGCCGCGTCTGCGCGCCGGGCTGTGTGTCGCTGATCAGCCAGGCCGGTCCGGGCAAGGCCTGGAGCCAGTCGGTCACGACCGCGGCTGATTCAGTCGATGCGGTCGATCCGGCAAGGGCCATCTCACCGATGGCGGCGTTGGTCGCGGCAGATTCGGCCGCCGAGGCCTCCGCCTCCAGATCGACCACGCGCGCCGCGCCCAGGTAGCCGGCGAAGCGGCCGGCGGCGTCGGCCACCGGCTGCGCGCGCAGCTCCCAGCACTTGCCCTGCGCGTCGCGCACGCGCAGGCCGTCGAAGGATTGGCCGAGCTCGATGCGACGGCGCAGGTCCAGATCGGACGCGGCCGGCTCGAAGCGCTCCCACAGCGTCTGCGTCACCGCCGCGCCGTTCATCGGCGTGCCGGCCCAGCTCGAGGCCACGCCGCCCTGCGGCGCCTGCCAGCGCACCAGGTGGTGATGCGCATCGGTCTGCCAGAGCCAGTCGGGCACGAGTTGGATCAGCGTCTGCGATTGCTGCCGGCTCTCGCGCAGCAACTCGCCGAATTGCGCCCGCGCCAGGCGCACCGCCAGGTGCCAGGTCAGCGCGGCCACGAAGACCACCAGCGCCGCGCCCGCGAGCACCGAGGTCAGCACCAGGCCGGGGCCGCTGGGCTCCAGGTTGAGCGCGAGCAGCAGGAGCAGGACCATCACCGCCAGGCCCAAGGCCAGCGCGATCCCCCTCCATGGCCGCCGGCGCGTGGCAGCTTCCCCCAACCTGTTCATGCGCGCGATTGTATGTAGCCCGGCGACACCGTCGGGCCGGCGTCCAGGTGCAGCCTCCAAGCGACACCCGACCCCGGGGGTTACCCGCGGATGACTCTCCAAGAAGCCCAGAATTGACTGCTTTTTCGCGCGCTCCCATCCTTGCGGTGAACGACAATGGTCCGCAACTTCGCGTGGAACCGTCCGCGCGGCGTCATGACCCGACGATGTCACCAGCCCAAGTCCCGACCATGCCTCCGCTGCCGCAGCCCGAACCCGCCGTGCTGGACGAGCAGGCGCTCGCGCGCCTGCGCGAACTGGACCCGGACGGCGTGAACCAGCTGCTGCATCGCGTCGTGGCGGCGTTCTTGAAATCGCTCGATCAACAGGAGCAGGTGCTCGCGCGAGGCCTGCACGCGCCGCGCGACCTGAACGGGCTGCGTCACGTGGCCCACACGCTGAAATCCGCCGCCGCCAGTCTGGGCGCCAACGCGCTCTCGCAGCGCTGCGCCGAGATCGAGGCCTTGGCCCGCGCCGGTCGTGAGGACGGCCTGGATCAACTGCTGACCGGCGTGCTGGGCGACATCGCCGCGGCGCGTCTGGCGATGCGACAACTGGTCGGCGAGTCCCGATGAGCCGCGACGTGAAGGAAGTCGAACTGAACGAGCGCCCGCGCGTCCTCCTGGTGGACGACGACCCGGTGAACCTGATGCTGATCGAGGCCGCGCTCAAGGAGCACGGTTTCGAGGTCACCGCCCTGACCGGCGGCGAGGCCGCGCTGCAGCTGGTCGCCACCTGGACCCCCGAGCTCATCGTGCTGGACGCGCTGATGCCCGGCATCGACGGCTTCGAAGTCTGCGAGCGACTGCGCGCCCAGCCCGGCTTCGAGAACGCCCCCATCCTCATGCTGACCGGCCTGGACGACGAGGCGTCGATCAACCGCGCCTACCAGGCCGGCGCGACCGACTTCTTCGTCAAGTCGACGCAATGGCGTCTGCTGGCCGGCCGGCTGCGCTATCTGCTGCGCAGCTCGCGCACGCGTCAGGAACTCGAGCGCAGCAAGGCCAAGCTGGCCCGCGCGCAAGACCTGGCACGCATGGGCAGCTTCGAGTGGCAGACGGGCCACGGTTTCAAGCTGGCCAACGAGGCGCTGCGCGTCTTCGGCCGCGGCCCGTCGGATCCGCTGGACTTCATCGGCGTGATGCGCATGGTCCCGCGCGAGGAGCGGCTGCTCTTCATGCGTCTGCTGCGCGACGTGGTGGCCCACAACTCGGTGCTGGTGACCGACCTCCCGTTCACGCTGCTGGACGGCCGCAAGCGTGTCATCCACATCGAGGCCGAGCCCGAATTCAACGAGCACGGCAACGCCTGCGGCTACACCGGCGTGATCCAGGACGTGACCGATCGGCGCATGGCCGAGGACCGTATCCGCGAGCTGGCCAACTTCGACGCGCTCACCGGCTTGCCCAACCGTCGCCAGCTGATGTGGCGCGCCGAGCGCGCCATCGAGGCCGGCCGCCGCATGGGCCACGAGGTCGGCCTGTTGCTGATCGACCTGGACCGCTTCAAGGTCATCAACGACACCCTGGGCCACGCGGCGGGCGACGACCTGCTGATGGAGGTCGGCCGCCGCCTGCGCAGCTGCGTACGGCACAGCGATCAGGTGATGGAAGGGATGCTGGAATCGGTCGGCACCCGCTCGCACCGTACGCTGGAGGCCGTCGGCCGCCTGGGCGGCGACGAGTTCGTCGCCCTGCTGCCCGAGGTCGGCGACGAGAGCGATGCCGAGCGCGTCGCCGAGCGCGTGCTGGAGGCGCTGCGCGAGCCCATCTTCATCGCCGGCCAGGAGTGCTTCGTCACCGCCTCGGTCGGCATCGCGCTCTATCCGCGCGACGGTCTGACCATGGCCGACCTGCTGCGCAACGCCGACGTGGCGATGTACGCGGTCAAGAACCAGGGACGCAATGCGTCCGCGCTGTACTCGCCGATGCTGGCGGGCCGCGGACGCGAGAAGCTGGAGCTCGAGTCCGCGCTGCACAAGGCCATCGAGCGCGACGAGCTGGTGCTGCATTACCAGCCCAAGATCGACGTGCGCACCGCCCGCATGGTGGGCGCCGAGGCGCTGATGCGCTGGCGCCGCGGCAACACGCTGGTCCCGCCCGGCGACTTCATCCCGCTGGCGGAAGAGACCGGCCTGATCGTCCCCTTGTCCGAATGGGCGCTGCGCGAGGCCGCGCGCCAGGCCAAGGTCTGGCAGCTCAATTTCGGCTTCAGCGAGTCCATCGCGGTCAACCTCCCCAATCGGCTGTTCGAGCGCTCGGACCTGGTCGAGCACATCCACCAGTTCGTCAGCCAATGGGGCGTGCCGCATCGCGCGATCCAGCTGGAGATCACCGAGACGGGCCTGATGAAGGACCTGCAGAGCGTGATCCCCTCGCTGCATCGGCTCAACGAAGTCGGCGTCGAGATCTCGATCGACGACTTCGGCACCGGCTACTCCTCGCTCGCGTATCTGACGACGCTTCCGATCTCCGAAGTGAAGATCGACCGCAGCTTCGTGCGGGACCTGGGCATCACGCCGCAGAGCTCCGCCGTGGTGACGGCCATCATCGCGCTGGCGCGCTCGCTGGGCCTGCAGGTCATCGCCGAGGGCGTGGAGACGCTGCGCCAGATGGAAGTGTTGCGCCGGCTCGATTGCAGCCTGATGCAGGGCTTCCTGTTCAGCAAGCCGCTCCCGCCCGACGAACTGGAGCGCTGGCTGGCGCAGACGGTGCTCACGCGCAAGGCGCCCTGGATCCTGCCCGCCTCCGAGGCCGGCGAGGACCTGCCGCCTCGTTGAGCCCGCGCTGATCTCGCGCACGCTGGCCCTCCTCTGAATCCACCGAATCAACGAGCCCCGACCGATGCCGCAGCAGCCCCCCGCTCTTTTGGCCAAGGCGGCCCTGCGCCGGTTGGCGCTGGACAAGCTGGAGCCCACGCCCGAGAACTACGCCCGCGCCTATGCGCAGGAAGCGGGCGAGCCGGCGCGCGACAACGGCGCCATGCCCGAACGCGCGCAGCCGGCCCTGGCACGCATGCTGGGTCTGGCGGTGCCGGATGCGCAGCAGCGCCAGAACCTGTCGCTGCAACTGCGCGACGGTCGCTGGGACGAGCTGCAACGGGCGCTGGAAGCGCTGCAGCAGACGCACAGCCCCGGCGCCCAAGCGGAGCAACTGGCTCAGCTGATCGAAAAACTGATGCGCGGTCTGGAACGTGGCGGGCGCCAATGGACGCTGGCGCGCAAGAAGGACGGCGTGCTGCGCGTGCTGCAGAGCAATCGCAGCGATCCGCAGCGGCTCACGCTGCGTCTGCGGCAACTGGTCACCAGCTGGGACGGCGACACCAGCGACGCGCGCGTGGAGACGCAGCCGGCGCCGCTGGACGAACTGCCGTCCACCGTCGGCACGGCGGGCGGCGCGGCGGCATCGGCACGCTTCGGCGCGCCCTCGCCGGCCTCGCAAGACGGCGACGAAGACGATGACGAACGCGCCGGCACGCCGACGCAGTTCTTCACCGACGAGGAAAATTCGCAGCCCTTGGCCGAGCCCGGCTCAAGCGGGGCCGCGGCGACCGAGGCGGGTCGCTACGGGTCGCTGGACACGCTGATGGGGGCGCACGGCGGCGCGGTCGGCGAGACCGGCCCGGGACTGCAATCCTGGCCGGAGGTCGGCACCCACCTGAACGCCACGGTGCGCCACGCGCTGCAGTCGGACGACGCGCGCGCACTGGAGCTCATCGAGGAACTGGGCCAGGCGCACGCCGAGATCATTCGCGACGGCGCGACGCCCGAGCGCGCCGCGCAGATGGACGCGCTGTGCATCCGCGCGCGGCGCTGGCTGGATCACCGCCAGCACGCATTCAGCGAGCTGGGCAAGCTCTGCGGCGAACTGACGGGCAGCCTGGCGGATCTCGCCGAGGACGATTCCTGGGCGCAGGGCCAGTGCGAGGCCATGACGCAGACCTTGTCGCAAGGGCTGACGGCGCGCAGCGTGCGCTCGGTCAGCGAGCTGCTGCACAACACCCGCGCGCGCCAGCACAGCCTGCGCGAGGAACGTGGCCGCGCCCGCGACGCGCTCAAGGGCCTGATCAACCGCATGCTGCAGGAGCTGGGCGAGCTGGGCCAGCACACCGACCGCTTCAGCGACAGCGTCGGCAAGTACGCCACCGTGATCGAGCAGGCGGACTCGCTGGAGAGCCTGGCCGGCGTGGTGCGCGAAATGGTCGAGGAAAGCCGCAGCGTGCAGTCGCTGGTGCAGACCACGCAAGGCCGCCTGCGCGATGAACACGACCGCGCCTCGCAGTTGGCGGAGCGGGTGGAGCAGCTCGAAGGCGAGCTGCGCAAGCTCTCCAGCGAGGTGCAGACCGATCAGCTGACCCAGATCGCCAACCGGCGCGGCCTGATCGCGACCTTCGACACCGAGCGGGCCAAGCTGGAGCGCGATCCCAAGCCGCTGGCGCTGGCGCTGCTGGACATCGACAACTTCAAGAAGCTCAACGACAACCTCGGCCATGCGGCCGGCGACGAGGCGCTGAAGTCGCTCGCCGCGCGCGTGTCGGGACTGCTGCGGCCGGGCGACAAGGTCGGCCGCTGGGGTGGAGAGGAATTCGTGCTGATCCTGCCGGAAGCGCCGCTCGAGGAAGCGCAGGCGGTGCTGCTGCGCTTGCAGCGCTCGCTGTCGGCCAGCCTGTTCATGCACGAGGGGCGCGACGTGTTCGTCACGTTCTCGGCCGGCGTCACGCTGTTCCGCATGGGCGAGACCATGGAGCAAGCGCTGGACCGCGCCGACGAGGCCCTCTACGAGGCCAAGCGCACCGGGAAGAACCGCGCCTGCGTGGCCTGAGGAACGCAGACACCGCCCTCGCCCGTCGCGACGACGGCCTCGGGGGTCAGGTGTTGCTCGGCGGGATCACGCCTTGATGCACTTGCGCACCGTGTCGACGGTGCGCGTGGTGATCTGCTTGCCGAAGCTCTTCTCCAGCATGGTCATGAACAGCGGCCCCTGCTCGTTGGGCAGGTAATGGCTGAAGACCTCGACGCCGTCCAGCTTGAGGATGGCCGCATCGTTGCCGCGCAGCGGCAGCTCGACGGTGCCCTCGTGTGGGCGCTTCAGGAAGGTGATCAGGAGCTTGGCGTTGGCGGGCGGGTCGAAAGCCCGGTGCACATCGGCGTCCACGACGCGGATCAGGTGATCCACCGGCCGCACCGTGGTGCCGAAACTCTTGCCCAGCGTGTCGGTCATCGCCTGTTCCGCGATGCGTTCGAGCTCGTCGACCGGCGCGCCCTCGTGATCGAAGACCACGTTGCCGCTGCTGATCACGGTCTTCACGCGGGTGAACCCGGCGGACTCGAACGCACGGATCAGATCGGGCATCTTGGCGTTCATCGGGCTGACGCCGCGGAGGAAGGCAACGTAACGGGGCATGGCGGACTCGGACGTGGAAGCGCCGGAAATGGCGACCGGCGCAGTCTACGTGCGCCGGCCCGCCCTGCCTTGCGTCAGACCATGAAGGTCTCCGCGCCGACCCTCACCGCGATCGGGTCCGTCAGCAGCGTGTTCCAGAGCTGGATGGCGTAGTCCACGTACGCTCCTGACGAGTGCACCACATTCAGGACCACGGCCTGATCCACCAGGCCGTACATCTTGACGAGCCGTTCCGCCTGCGGCGGGCCGCTGCTCAGGTCCAGGATGCCGGTCAGGTCGATCACGTCGCCCTGGTCGACGCGATAGTTGAGGACGCGGTCGAAGCCCGTGTGCATGACCGTCTTGGGCTGCCACTTGAACACGTCCGCGCCCAAGGTGCCGACCAGCAGCGCATCGTCGCCTTTCGCGTTCAACAACGGCTGCTGGGCCTCGTCGCCGGCGGGCGCGATCCAGCTGCTGAGCACGCGGGCGTCGCTGAGATTGCCGGCGACGTCGACCTGCCGGATGTGCACCATGGAACGACCGGACGTCACGCCGGGGTTGAACTGCACCGAGCTGGTGTCCTCCCAGGCCTGGAAGACACTGGGGCGCCATTGCCATCGCGCTCCTGGTTCGACGGCGCCCAGCACGACGGTCGGATCCGAGGTGATGAGGTCACCGGACCGTCCCGTGTCGTTCTGCAGATAGAGCATGGGCGCGAGCGCGATGCGGTCGAGGTCGAACTCGAAGACGCACAAACCGCTGTCGTTCCCGGCCGGGTCGGTCTGCATGATCTCGACGCGCTTGTGGCCGTCGGCGCCGAAGGCGCTGGACGGGATGGTCGCGGCCTTGCTGTCGACCGCCCGCGTGACCCAGGCGCCGCCATCGATGCGGTACTTCCACACTGAGGCGACCTCCAGCCCGGAGATGGTGAGACTGCCGTTCTGGGTAAGACGGTCGCTGGCGCTGATGCCGGTGTCCTGATCGAGCTGCGCCATCGGCGTTGAGGGCGGCGTACGGTCGAGCCAGAACGAAGTCGTGGCTTCTGAGTAATTGCCGGCGCCGTCGTACTGCTTCACCGTCAGCGTCCGCTGGCCGTCAGGCACACGCAGCGAAGCGTCGGTGATCCCCGCGCCGATGCCCTGCCCGCTGTGGCCGGTGTCGAAGAAGTAGAACCAGTAGTTGCCGGTCTCGGCGGCCACACGCAATCCGGCGTTGCTGCTGACGCGGTCAGCGCTGGCGGCGCCGTCGCGGTCCAGCAAGGTGAGCGGCGTGACCGCCGGGGCAGTCCGATCAAGGACGAAGGCCAGGGTCTGGATGGCGCTCTGATGGCCGGCGGTGTCGACCTGCCGGACATGGACGGACTTGGCACCGTCGTTGCTGCCGAAGAAGCTGGCGTCGATGCGGCGATTGCCGCTGCCCTCGATCCAATCGATGCCGTCGCGGCTGTACTCCCAGATGGCGCCGGACGCGATGCCGTCGACGAGCACCGTTGCGTCGCGCGTGCGTCCGTCGCGGGCGGAGCGCTGCTCGGGATCGGCGTCGATCGACGCGCCGGTGTCGTCGCGCAAGCTCAGTGTCGGGGCCGCCGGGCGACTGGGCTCGGGCTTCGATTCCGGTTTGGGCTCCGGCTCCGGTCCGGGCTCCGGTTTGGGCTCAGGCTTGGGCTCCGGCTGAGGCTCAGGTTCCGGCTTGGGCTCGGGTTTCGGCTCTGGCTCTGGCTTGGGTTCTGGTCCAGGTTCTGGCTGAGGATCGGGTTTCGGCTCTGGCTTGGGTTCCGGTTGAGGCTCAGGCGTGGGCTCGGGTTTCGGTTCAGGCTTCGGGTCGGGCATGGGGTCCGGTTCTGGTCGGTCCTCTTCCGGCTTGGGATTCGGTGGGACGGGTTCGACCTGAACGATCGGACTTGCGCCTCCTCCGCCACCAGCTGCCGCAGCGATGCCGATGGCGCCTAGCAGGCCGCCCCCGATGTAGAGCGTGGACGTCGAACCGGCTCCGGCCGCGTCTGGTGCGGCACTCGATGCGGCACTCTCCTGGTCGGTGAGCGCCTCGTCCTCGGACTCGTCGGCATCGATGTCTCGACGGCGCCGGGGAAGTGCTTGGAGCACCGTATCGGTGGCCTCCGGTTGAGCGGGAGACTGCGCCACGTGGGCCGCGTGGCGGGCGGATCGGAGGATGCGATCTGACATCTCGGGAGACCTTTTGATCTAGCGGAAAACAGTCCGCCAGTCTCCGGATCTCAGCCCGGACCTCCGATAGCCCCACCCTGTCTGATCTGACTACCGCTTCCACTCGATTGAGCAGGCGATTCACTGGAATGACTTGAAAGTGCATGGCGATCGAACGCTCCTGGCACTACTCCTCACGTTTCATGAGCAACGACACGCATGAACATGCAGAGCCCTCGCCTAGCCGGCCATCCACACCGTCACCCCATAGAGCGCGAGCCCGATGACCCCGCCGACCAGCGTCCCGTTGAGCCGGATGTACTGCAGGTCGCGGCCGACGCTGAGCTCGATCTGCCGCACGAGGCTGCGGTCATCCCAGGCCTTGACCGTGGTGGCGATGTGCTGGGTCACGCCCTCGCGCATGCTGCCGACCATGCGGGCGGCGGAGGACAACACGTGCTCGTTGATCGCCTCGACCAGACCCGGGTCGCGACCCAGCCGCTCGCCCAGGCTCGCCAGCGAATGGTCCAGATGCCGCATCAGCACGGAGTCGTCGCGCCGCAGGTCGGCTTCGATGGTCGCGCGGACCTCGGTCCACACGCCGTCGAGGTAGGCCCGCACATCGTCGCTCTGCACGACGCGATCCTTCATCGCATTGACGTCGCGCGCGAACTCGGGGTCCTGCCGCAGGCGCTCGATGAACTCGATGATCCAGGCGTCGAACTGGCGGCGGACCGAGTGCTCCGGCTGCGAGAGCGCGGTCTGAACCTCCTCGACCAATTGCAGCGCGAGCTTGTCGGACAGCGAGTCCGCCATCTTGTCGACGTTGGCGATGGTGTCGACCAGCGAGGTCGCCTTGGGCCATTGGGCTCGCGCGAACTTCAGCAGGCGGGAGGCGACGAGCGCGCGGACCTCGGGCGTGGCGAGGTAATCGCGCAGCTTGGACAGCGCCCCGTCAAGCACGTCCTGATGGCGACCGGACTTGGTCATGACGTCGAGCACCGAGGCGGCGGTCGCGGTGGCGTTCCAGGCGAGCGCGCGAGCGACGAGGAACTCGCCGATGGCGCGGCGCACGGCCTGCTCGTTGAGCAGGGACAGCGCCTCGATCGCCATCGAGCGGACCGAACCGGTGACCTGCGCGAGGTTGCGGGGCTCGCGCAGCCATTCGCCGAGGCGCTCGGCGGGGTTGAGGATCTGGAGCTTGCGGAGCAGGACCTCGGGGTGGAGGAAGTTGTCGCGAACAAACTCGGCGAGGCTGTCGGCGATGCGGTGCTTGCCCTGCGGGATGAGCGCGGTGTGCGGGATCGGCAGGCCGAGCGGATGCCGGAACAGCGCGACGACGGCGAACCAGTCGGCCAGGCCGCCGATGGCGGCTGCCTCGCAAAAGGCCTTGAGCCAGGCCCAGGGACCGGAGGCGCCCATCACGAGGCTCAGGCCGAGGCCGGCCAAGGACAGCAGCAGGCAGCCGAGGGCGACCAGCTTCATGCGGCGGAGCGCGGCGATACGAGGATCGGTGAGGGTCTGCGGTGGCATCGGCGCAAGGGAGCAGGCGAGGCGCCTGGCGAGCGGGGATGCGGGGTTTTATCACCGGGCGCGTCAGATGGGGGTCCCCAAGGCTGTTCGCGCTTGCAATCGACCACGTCCGCCTCAGCGAAACAAGAACGGGCTGTACGGATAGAAATCCGGTCCGCGTCGATTGCAGTCGATCCCTACGATCGTCCCCAATGCCAACCCTATCAGGCAAACCGACGCGAGTAAGGGCACCTCGCCCCATTCGCCGAACATCATGGATCCGCCAGTGGCGGCAATGCATAGTTTTGCAAACCCACCCGCGATGATGGCGGATGCAATCGTCAGAAGAATGCTCATCGCGAGCACATCACCTACGCGGCGACGCACCGGCCAAATGATCCAGTAGGGAACGCCACCCACGACACCAGGCAGCAAGCAGAAGAAAACATCCTTGAACTCGATGCTCATATCAGACCTCTGGTTTGTTCAGTAGTACATGTTGACAACAGCGAGCCGGTCTGAATCCTGTTGACCGCGCATCTGATCGGACGATTCTTTGACAACTTAATGATCGGGAGCATATGAGGTCGTCAGAAAACCTTCAACGACTCGTTCCAGTCATATTTTTCGCGACTCCGGTAATTTACTTTTCGCTGCTACATCGACGCGATCGAGCGCGCTGGCAGTCCATTAACCGGAATATCTGGCAGGCGTCATTTCCATAGCAATCCCTTGCTAGCCCCACCGACTTGAAGCCGCCGACTCCGCTCCAGAAGGAAATGCGTTCCCGTTGCCAAAACGAAACGAGCGCCACATGGGCGCTCGTTTTCTTTCTTCTTGGACTTGGCTGATAACTTCTTGAGCCCTGCCCTCTTTCCGGGGTATGGGGTGGGGAACGCATCAGGACAGTCGGCGGGCTTGGCGAGTCTGGAAGTCGTGTTCCTCGAAGATGGCGATCTCGACGGCGGACAGCAGGCAGTTGGCCTCGTGGAGCAGGTCGGCGGTAGCAACCTGCACATTCCCAGAATCGGTATTGGGCACGCCCACAGGAACTTGCGCTTCCTTCAGGATGGCGGTCACTTGCGTGAGCCGGTCGCGGAGGCTGTACATCGCGGCGCGGGTCGTCAGATTCGGATTCAGCAGGAAGCAGCGGGAGCCGACGACCTGCGGGCGGGTCGGCTCATAGCGGCCGGGGATATTGCTCAGCTCGCTGATCAACTCCAGCGAGACGCTGGTTTCGTTCATCAGCGGGCAGCGGTCGAGGATGGGGATGCGAGGGGGTTCCGCTTGCGCGGTGCAGATGTCGACCGGGGGGTTGCGGGGAGGGATGCCGCCGAATGCCATGGTGGACTTGGCGTCCATCGTGGCGAGCTTGGCGGAGAAGTGATGGGCGGCGTCTGTGACGTCGGCTGGGGTGGAGACAGTGGACATTTGCTGATTCCTCGGGGAAGGTTGATGGAACCCACCCAGCGCGAACATGCGAATAAGGGTGGGCGAGATGTCTAAATCACGCCACAAGTCGTGCGGCCGTCCTCGCGGATAGGCCCATCTCGCCCATTGGGAAAACCCGTTGATCGAAAGGGGCCGCGCTTATGGAGGCGGCCTCCCACTCGTGGTGAGGTGATTTAGAGCACCTAGGATGAATCATCGGCAGATTCACCCATCCTCGCCATTACTGGAATCTGTACGGAATCAGGGATTCACAAGATCAACCAGTAGTCGACCGACTGGAATCAGTATTTCGTTCGGGATCGGTACGACAAACGTACGAGATCCTAGAACCCAAACGCCAACCTCACCCCACCCCAATGCCTCCCGGCCACGGTGACGGGCGCTGACGCCTCCTTGAGCAGCACGAAGTTCCCGCCGCCCATGTCCCGGCGGTAGGTCTGCAGCAGGAACGGCCGCTGATTCCGCGCCGACGCCAGCCCCGTCCGGTCATTGAAGATCCGCCGATACCGGCTGTTCGCGGTGTTCCACGCCGTGTCCCCGGACCGCTGCGGCTGGCAGTACCGCCGGTTGTGCGTCGCCACGTAGCCGTTGCGGTCCACCGCGATGCAGAACACCACCTTGTCCGAGACGCTCAGCATCCGCTCCTGCACCTCCGGGAACAGCTGATCCGCCAGCCCCGTGAAACGCGTCGTGTACTGCTGCGGGTCCGTCCCCGCCATCGGCTGGTATTGCTCGTCGAAAAGCGCCGCCGAATCGATCCGGCCTTCTTTCACCGCGCGCTCCAGCAGCGCGGAGATCTCCGCCGCGGCGCCCTGAACCGCCTGGATGTAGGGCGAGTCCTCGACCTCGATCCCGCTCGAGGCGATCTGCTCGATCATCTGCTCCGACAAGCGCAGGAAGCGGTCGCTGCAGGCGAACGCCGCTTCCAGCTTGCGCATCGCCTGCTGGATGTCGACGCCCAGTTCGCTCGATCGCTCCGCCAGTTGCTGCGTCGTCGACTGGCTCTCCCGAGCCGACTTCGCGATCAGGTCGACATCCACCTCCACGTCCGCGAAGGCCTGATGGATGGAGCTCTGCCCCGCACCGCCGCCGCCGTCGGCGCGCAGTTCCCGGCTGAAGGTCTCGATGCGCGAGTCCAGCGTCCCTACCGTGCCCATGATGGCCTTGGACGAGGCCTCGACCTGCGCCGCCAGATCCTTCACCGCATCGGCGACGACGCCGAATCCGCGCCCCGCCTCGCCCGCGCGCTTGGCCTCGACCGAGGCGTTGAACGCCACCAGCCGCGTCTGCAAGGCGATGCGCGTGATGTCCGACGCCGCGTCCGACACCTGCCGCAGCGTCGACACGATGCCGCCGACTTCCTCGCCCACGCCCGCCAAGGCCGAGCGCGCGCGCTCCACCGCCTCGCGGGTCTGCTGCGTCGATTGATTGATGCCGTCCTGCGCATGCCGGACGTGTTCGAGCTCGCCGCCCAGCGCCTGCATCGCCTGCGCCTGCGAGAGCACGACCTTCTGCGTGTCCTCCAGCAGACCACGCACTTCAGCGGCGTCGCGGCCCAGCTTCGAGACACCGCTCGACAGCTGCCGCACCACCGTGGATGTCTTGCCGTTCGCCGACGACGCGCTCACGAGTCCCGTGTCGTGCGTCGACGCGTCAGGCGCCGCCTTCCCGGCGCGCCCGCGCCATGAGTCCCACATCGGCCGTCTCCCTTTGGGTCTGCGACCACAAGGGGAATGCGGCCGGTTCGGCCTCTTTTACCAGTCGCGCAGCTTCACGCGCAACCGGGCAATCGCTTGGCTGTGCAGCTGGCACACCCGCGATTCGGTCACCTTCAACACCGCCGCGATTTCCTTGAGGTTCATGTCGTGCTCGTAATACATCGACATGACATAGCCCTCACGCTCCGGCAGGTTCTTGATCGCCTCCACCAGCGCCGTGCGCATGCGGTGGTCCCGCAGCATGGCCATCGGATCCGAGGCCTCGTCGCTGACGTGGCGGTCCAGATAGTCGTCGCTGTCGTCGTCCCCGGAGATGTCCTCCAGATAGACCAGCTGCGTCCCGCGCACCTTGCCCAGCATCTCCTGGTACTCGGCCAGCGGAATGCCCATCTCGGCGGCGATCTCCGATTCCTGCGGCGCGCGGCCGAGCTTCTGCTCCAGCTTGTGCACCGCCGTCTCGATCGAGCGCTGCTGACGACGCGAGCCGCGGCTCATCCAGTCGCTGCCGCGCAGCTCGTCCAGCATCGCGCCGCGAATGCGCTGCGTCGCGAAGGTCTCGAACTGCACGCCCTGCGCCGTGTCGAAGCGCGACAGCGCATCCGTCAGACCGATCAGGCCGACCTGGATCAGATCGTCCAGCTCCACGTTGGCGGGCAACTTGGCGATCATCTGATGCGCCAGACGCCGCACCAGCGGGCTGTACTGGCGAATCAACGAGTTGTTGTCGAGTTGACCCTTGGCGGTGTACATCTTCTCGTCTCCCATCCGAGGTCAATGCGCAGCCAGTGTCGCACCCGGCTGGGCGCGACCTGCCTTGGGTTGCCACATCGGCCGCGGCCTCAGCGGCATCGCGTCGGCGGCGCTGTCCAGCGCCGCGCCCGGCACCGAGGCCAGCAGCAGCTCGCGCGCCATGTGACGCAGCTCATGCGTCAGGGGGGCGCTCACCGGCTGGCGAGGGTCCATGCAGGCCCACTCGCGCAGCACCGCGCCCAGAAATCCGTCTCCGCAGCTCGACAGCTGCTGCGCGATCCGCTCCGCCAGTCGCAGCTGCGGATTGCAGGCCAGCAGCAGGCTGTAGACCATCAGACCCGCGCGCTGCGTGAGCCACTTCATGCCGGCGTAGGCGTGGGTCACGCTCTGCACGTCGGTGTCGGCCAGCAGCACCGGACGCACCTCGCGCGAGACCAGCACGCGGCTCAACTCCGCCGCGCTCGCGTGCAGCAGCACGACGTCGGCGAATGGCGCCGCATCGGTCACCGCTTCCAGGAACTGCGCGGCCGACCCGTTCGCGTTGATGTAGCGCAGCGGCAGTCCGCGCGCGGCCAGGAAGGACACCTTGGCCGACAGCGGCTCCACACACGCGGCCAGGTCCACCGCGGCCAGATCCGACGCGACGGCCGCCTGCTCGCCGGCGTCGACCACCAGGGTGTGCAGGCCCAGCTCGCCGAAGGCGGCGCACAGCCCCTCCAGCAGCGAGCCGCTGCCCACCACATGCGGGTTGCTCACCACCGGCACCACGCGCACGCGCGCCGTGGCGAACAGGCGTCGCAGGCCGTCGGCCTGGTCCTTGGGAGCATTGCTGAAGTCGCGCATGGGCTGCTCTTGTCTTCTTTCGAGTTCGCTCCAGTCCGCAGAGACTGCACCACGGGAGCCGTTACCGGAAGTTTCGCCCCGAGGCCCTCCCCGTGACGCGGAATTGAAAGGGGGAAACACCCCGCTTTTCTCGACCGGTCCGGGGCGGGTCCGACCCGGACCGCCACCCGCTTCCGGCAGCGCCCTCCCCCGGTTTCCATCTCCGGAAACGAAAAAGGAAGGGCCATGCCCTTCCTCGTTTCTAGAACCTTCGCCCCGTTTGGGCAACCCGGACCGCTGACTGACCATCCGGTCAGTTCCCGCCGCGGGCGCCACCGAGGGCGGTTCGCTCAGTTCAGGCCCATCGGCGAGACACCCGGCGTCGCGCCGACCGAGCCGGCCGCGAAGATCAGGTTCACGTCGGCCGAATCCATGCGCCAAGCGGTCTGACCGTGGCTGCGCAGCGCGCGCTGCACCAGCGCTTGCGCCGACAGGCGATGCCAGTCCTCGGGCACGCGCTGGCCGTTGGTCACGCCCAGCACGCGCAGCTTGTGACGGATCACCGTGTCCAGCGCCGGGGCCAGCTTCACCGCCTCGTCCAGCTTGGACAGGATGACGCCCTGCGCCTCGGTGCCGCGCCAGGCGCCGACCACGTCCTCGATGGTCTCGCCCTGCTGCGCCGCGTTGACGACCAGGATGCGCTTGATGTTCTTGTGCGCCAGCATGTCCAGCAGCTCGGCGGTGCGGCTGTCGCGCTGGGCCGTGCCGGCCGTGTCGATCAGCACCATCTTCTTGCTCGACAGCAGATCCAGCAGATCTTCCAGCGAAGCGCGGTCATGCGCCGTGTGCACCGGCACGCCCAGGATGCGGCCGTAGGCGCGCAGCTGCTCGTGAGCGCCGATCCGGTAAGCGTCCAGCGTGATCAGGCCCAGCTGGCTGGCGCCGTACTTGGTGGCGAAGGCCGCGGCGATCTTGGCCGTCGTCGTGGTCTTGCCCACGCCGGTCGAGCCGATCATCGCGAACACGCCGCCCTGGTCTTCCAGCGGGGGCAGTTGCTCGGCGGTCTGGACGTTGCGCGCCAGCACGCCGGAGGCCCAGGTGTGGGATTCCGATTCCTCGGTCATCGTCGCGGGCAGGCCCTCGACCAGCTTGCGCACCAGGGCCGGCGAGAAACCGGCATCCAGCAGCTTCTGGGTCAGGCGCGCCTGCGCCGGCTGGCGCTGCAGCTTCTCCATGAAGGCCAGGGCGCCGAAGCGCTCTTCGATCATGCCCTTCATGGCGCGCAGCTCGGTCATCATCTCCGCCTCGCGGCGGGTCGACGGCATGTCGTTCAGCGGATGCGAGCCACCGAAGCCGGCGGCGATGCCGCTCAGATCTTGCGACGGCTGCACGCGGATCTCGTCGCGCAGCACCGGCGGCACCACGCGCGGCGCTGGGGCCGGCGCGGCTTGCTGCTCGTAGCCGCGCTCGTCGACGCGGCGGGCGCCCAGGGTCTGCATCGCGGAGCGGGCGCGCTGATCGCGCTGCGCGGCCATCGAGGCGACCGACTCGGCCATCTGCTGCGACTGCGACAGGCGCGCCGGGGCCGGCTCGTCCATCATCGGATCGGGCTGTCCGTTGATCTCGGCGGCACGGCGCTTGAGCATGCGCTCGCGCACGTAGTCCTGGAAGGACAGCGTGCTCATGGCCATCGCGTTGACGTCGTCACCGACCGAGGCGCCCAAGCCGGGCTCGCGCGCCTCACGGCTTTCGCGGCCGGCCGGCGCGGCGGACAGACGCTGCTTGAGCGCCTGTCGCGGTTGCGCGTCGGCGGGACGCTGCGGGGCGGCCTGGCGCGGCGCGGCGGCGCGGGGCGCCGAAGCGGCCACGCGCTCGATCTGCGACATGCCTTCGGGCGCCATGGCCAGCACCTCGACGCCTTCGGGGCACGACTTGTTCGAGAGCACGACCGCGTCTTCGCCGAAGGCCTGGCGGACCAGGGCCATGGCTTCGCGGGTGTTGCGGGCGGTAAAGCGTTTGACGTTCATGCCGTGCCTCCGATGATGGAGCCGATGCGGATCGTGTGCGTTTCAGGGATCTCGCTGTGTCCCAGGACCTTCAGCCGCGGCGCAGCGCGCTTGAGCAGTCGGGCCAGAGGGGCACGGATGAGATCGGGCACCAGCAGGCAAGCGGGCAAACCACGGTCCTCTTGGGACTGGGCGGTCTGGGCGGCACTCCGTGCAAGCGTGTCCGCAACGCCGGGATCCAGCGCCGCACCGTGCGGCGAGTTCAGGGCTTGCGTGACCAGACGCTCCAGCTCGGGCTCGAGGGCGATGACGTCCAGTTCCTTGGCCGGACCGTAGATCTGCTGCACGATCGCCGGAGCGATGTGGATGCGGATGCGACGGGCCAGCTCGGCCGGGTCGGTCGTCTGCGTGGCGTTCTCCGCCAGGCTTTCGACGATGGAACGCATGTCGCGGATGTGCACGCCCTCTTCCAGCAGGAACTGGAGGACTCGTTGCAGGGTGGCGACATTGACCATCTTCGGAATCACGTCTTCGATGAGCTGAGGCGCTTGCTTGGTGAGGTGATCCACCAGCTGCTGGGTTTCCACCCGGCCCAACAATCGGGCCGCGTGAACTTGCAGCAAGTGTGAAAGATGCGTGGCCACCACGGTCGCGCAATCAACGACGGTAAAGCCCGCCATTTGCGCCATTTCCCGTTGCCGCTCCTCGATCCAGACCGAGGGCAATCCGAAGGCGGGATCCGTGGTCGCGGTTCCGATCAGCTTCTGCGTCGCGTGACCGGGGTTGATCGCCAGCCACATGCCCGGGTAGGCCTCGGCCTCCCCGATGACCGCGCCGCGCAGCGTGACGCGGTACTGGCTGGGGCGCAGCTCCAGGTTGTCGCGGATGTGGACGGACGGCGGCAGGAAGCCGATTTCCTGGGCGAACTTGCGGCGCACACCCTTGATGCGGCTCAGCAGGTCGCCCTCGCGGGACTTGTCCACCAGCGTGATCAGGCGGTAGCCCACTTCCAGGCCCAGCGTGTCCACCGGCACCAGGTCGTCCCAGGACGCCTCGGCATCCGGATTCGGCGCGCCGGGTACGGCGGCGGCGGGCTTGGCGCGGGACTCGGCGGCCTGCTTGGCCTGTTCCTTGGTCCGCATCCAGTAGGCCAGGTAGCCCAGGCCGCCCGCGATGATCAGGAAGACCAGGTGCGGCATGCCCGGGATCAGGCCCAGGACGAGGACCACGCCCGCGGTGATCGCGACCGCCTTAGTCGAGCCGAACATCTGCGCGCCGATCATCTGGCCCACGTCCTTGTCCTTGCCCACGCGGGACACGACCAGCGCGGAGGACACCGAGATCAGCAGCGCCGGGATCTGCGCCACCAGCGCGTCGCCGACCGCCAGCAGGATGTAGCTGTCGGCCGCCTGCGCCGCGGGCAGGTTGTGCTGGACCATGCCGATGATCAGACCGCCGACGATGTTGATGAACAGGATCAGCATGCCGGCGATGGCATCGCCGCGGACGAACTTGGAGGCACCGTCCATGGAGCCGAAGAAGTCGGCTTCGTCGCCCAGCTCGGCGCGGCGGCGCTTGGCTTCCTTCTCGTCGATCAGGCCGGCGCCCAGGTCGGCGTCGATCGCCATCTGCTTGCCGGGCATCGCGTCCAGGGTGAAGCGCGCGCCGACCTCGGCGATGCGCTCCGCACCCTTGGTGACCACGATGAAGTTGATGACCACCAGGATCGCGAACACGATCAGGCCGACGGCGAAGTTGCCGCCGATCAGGAAGTGGCCGAAGGATTCGATCACCTGGCCGGCCGCGCCAGCGCCGGTGTGGCCTTGCATCAGCACCACCCGCGTGGAGGCGACGTTCAGCGACAGGCGCAGCAGCGTGGTGATCAGCAGGACGGTGGGGAAGGCGGCGAAGTCCAGCGGCTTGACCATCTGGGAGGCCACCATCATCACCATGATGGACATGGCGATGTTGAAGGTGAAGAACAGGTCCAGCGCGAACGGCGGCAGCGGCAAGACCATCATCGCCAGCACCATCATGATGGCGATGGGCGCCCCGAGCGCCTGCAGGATCGCAGCGCGGGGACCGATCAGCTGTTGCAAACGGGCCATCAGCTCGTTCATCGGGTCTGCCTTCGTGTTCAAACACCCGACACCGCCGTCGGGCCCCGCCATTGTTCGACGGGTCGGTCCTTCGCTTTAGCGCGATAAGCGGGGGATTCCCCGTCGATATCAGGCCGGCGTGCCCTCGGGGAAGGCGTCGTCCGCCTCGTCGGCCGGCGGGGTCCAGCCGGGCTTCTTGTGCGGGTCGAGCTCGTCGGGCACCGGCGGGTTCGGCACCGCCTGCGGCGCCATGCCCTGCCCCTTCATCGCCGCCTTGAGCTGATAGACGTAGGCCAGTACCTGCGCCACCGCGCCGAACAGCGCGCCGGGGATCTCCCGGTCCAACTCGGCATGGGCGTACAGGGCACGGGCCAGGGCCGGCGCCTGCAGCACCGGGACCTTGTTCTCCTTGGCCAGATCGCGGATCTTGAAGGCCAGCAGGTCCATGCCCTTGGCCACCACGCGCGGGGCGCCCATCTTGGTCTCGTCGTAGGCGATGGCGACCGCATAGTGGGTCGGGTTCATCACGACCAGGTCGGCCTTGGGGACGGCGGCCATCATGCGGCGCTTGACGATCTCCCGGGCCTTGGCGCGCATCTTGTGCTTCATCTCCAGGTTGCCTTCGGCTTCCTTGAGCTCGTTCTTGGCTTCCTCGCGGGACATGCGCAGCCGCTTCAGGTACTGGAAGCGCTGCAGCGGCACGTCGATCGCGGCGAACAGCGCCAGCGCGATGCCCAGCAGCGTCAGACCGCCCATCAGCTGCTTGCCGGCAAAGGCCAGCGCCGCCGGCAGCGGCACCGACATGATTCCCACGAAGCCGGCCACCCGGTCCTTGAGCGCCAGCGCCCCGATGATGCCCAGCACGATGGCCAGCAGCACCGCCTTCAGCGCCTGCATCAGGTGCTGCCACTGGAACAGCCGGCCGAAACCGGTCAGCGGATTCAGATTCGAGAACTTGGGCGCCAGCGGCTTCATGGTGAAGTTCCAGCCGCCCCCGGCCAAATGCGCGGCGATGGCCGCCAGCGCCAGGATCACCATCGCCGGCAGCGCCAGCATCGCGCCCTGCCAGGTCAGCAGCGACAGCCGCTCGGTCATCATCCCGGCGGTGCGCAGTTGTTCGGCATCGAAACGCAGCGCGCCCTCCAGCATACGCTGGAGCTTCTCGACGGCATACGGCGCGGTGGACGCGAGCAAGGCGCCGCCGGTGACCATCACCGCGAAATGCGGCAGATCCCGGGAACGCGGCAGCTGACCCTCCTTGCGCGATCGTTCGATCTTTTTCTGCGAGGCGGGTAAGTTGCGGTCTTGTGCGTCTTGATCGGCCATGTGCGGGTCACGGCCCTATGCCGTGGTGCCGCCATTGTTCGGCCGAAGCGCCCCGGGCCTTGGTCCGATAAGGGGCGGAAATCCGGCGGTCTTCACCGCCCTGCCCGCCCGCCTCCGGGAGGCGGACGCCAGAAAACGGAAACCCGCGCCGAGGCGCGGGTTTCGGGGGCGAGCGACCAGCGCTCGCGCTGCGGTCGACGCGGGCTCAGAAGCCCAGCGAGGCCAGCAGGTCGTCGACTTCGGACTGGTTGGCCACGACGTCGGTACGGCCTTCGTGGCTGACGACGGGACCCTGCAGGATGCTGGGATCGACCTTCTCGCGCTGCTCCGGCGGGACGACCGAGACCAGCAGCTTCACCAGCGAATCTTCCAGGTCGTTGGCCAGCGTCACCACCTTGGCGACGACCTGGCCGGTCAGGTCATGGAAGTCCTGCGACAGCATGATGTCGGTCAGGTGCGTGTCGATCTTGGTGGTCGAGGACTCGACCTCCTTGACGAAGTTCAGTACCGCGCCCGAGGCCACGGCCCGCACCGGATCCGCCGTGATCGCCTGGGCCATCGCATTGGCGGCCTCGGTGATCTTGACGTGCTCGGCCTTGGCCTGGTCGACCGAGTTCAGCACCTTGTTGGCGGCGTCGGCGGTCTTGTTGGCGATGTAGGTCAGGCGGCTGCGCGCGTCGGGCAGCCCGTCCGTGGCGACCTGCAGCTTGGGCATCACGCCCAGCTGTTGCATCGTGTCGTGCAACACGCGCGTGATCGTGCCGATCTGTTGGAACACCTCGGGCGAGACCATCAGGGGCTCGTTGGTCTGCGAGGTCAGTTTGGCCAGCTCTTCCATCTGCATGGTGGACTCTCCAGCATCAGGCCGCGGCGGCCAGCTTCTGCATGATCTTCTGGACTTTTTCTTCCAGAGTCGCTTTGGTGAAGGGCTTGACGATGTAGCCCGCCGCACCGCTTTGCGCCGCCAGGACGATGTCCTCCTTGCGGGCCTCGGCCGTCACCATCAGCACGGGAAGGTGCTTGAGCGTCGCATCTTCCTTGATCGCCTTGAGCAGCTCGAAGCCGTTCATGTTGGGCATGTTGATATCGCTGACGACGAAGTCGAACTTCGCCTGTTTCAGCATGCTGAGGGCCTCGACGCCATCTTCCGCCTCTTCGGCGTTGTTGTAGCCGATCTCCTTCAGCAGACCGCGCACGATCCGGCGCATGGTCGAGAAGTCGTCGACGATCAAGAATTTCATGTCAGTGCTCATGGCGTTCCTCTGGGGGGACTGGAGGGCTAACGACGGCTAGTCGATTCTTTTGCGGTGTTCCTGTCCGACGGGGACTCGGAGTCGGGCGCATCCGGAGCCTTATCGGCTCGCGGGCGCGGAACTTGAGAGCATCGGCGCGCTGGCCGCGGCATCCGCCGGTTCGTCGTCCTCGTCGGGCAGGTTCTTCAGCACCGCATCCTCGGCATCGCGATTCATCACGATGATGCTGATGCGGCGATTGATCTGGGCATTGGGGTCTTTCGGAGCGAGCAACTTGCTCGACGCCAGACCTTGCACGCGAAGCACCCGGGCATCCGGCAGACCGCCCGCCACCAGCTCGCGTCGCGAGGCATTGGCACGGTCCGCCGACAGTTCCCAGTTGCTGTAGCCACGCTCGCCCGCAGAAAAGGGTTGCGCATCCGTATGACCTTCCAGCGTCAGCCGGTTGGGCACCTCGGACAGCACGCCGCCCAGTTCCTGCAGCAACTCGCGCATATACGGTTTCACCACCGCGCTGCCACTGTCAAACATCGGACGATTATTCTCGTCCACGATTTGGATACGCAAGCCCTCGCGAGTCATGTCGAGCCGGATTTGCCCACCTAATGCCGCTAATTTAGGGTTGTCGGCGATGATTTTCTCGACCTTGTCCTTGAGCTGCTGCAGACGCACGCGCTCAGCGCGTCGCTGCTCCTCTTTCAGCGCCTTCAGATTGATGGTCTTGCGCGGGGATTCCACGTCACCCGCCTTCACCTGACCGGTCTGGCGCGTCAGGTCCTGACCGCCGCCCTTGATGATGTGCGAGGCGTCGCCCGAGCCCGAACCGCCGAACATCGCCACCTTCAGCGGAGAGGCGAAGTAATCGGCGATGCCCTTCTTGTCGCCCTCGGTGGTCGAGCCCAGCAGCCACATCAGCAGGAAGAAGGCCATCATCGCCGTCACGAAGTCGGCATATGCGATCTTCCAGGCGCCGCCATGGGCGGCATGGCCGCCCTTCTTGACGCGCTTGATGATGATGGGCTGGAGTTTCTTGGCGTCACCGGCCATGGGATGTCACTCCGATCACTTCTTCTTGACGTGGCCTTCGAGCTCGGCAAAGGTCGGGCGCTCGGTCGAATACAGCACCTTGCGTCCGAATTCGATCGCGACCTGCGGCGCATAGCCCTGCATCGAGGCCAGCAGCGTGGTCTTGATGCACTGCAGCTCCTTGCCGGCCTCGTCGACCTTGGCCTCGAGCGCCCCCGCCAGCGGTTCGGCGAAGGCGTAGGCCAGCAGAATCCCCAGGAAGGTCCCCACCAGCGCCGAGCCGATCATCCCGCCCAGCACCGCCGGCGGCTGACCCACCGAGCCCATGGTGTTCACCACGCCCAGCACGGCGGCCACGATCCCGAAAGCGGGCAATCCGCCCGCCAGGCGCTGCAGCGCGATCACCGCGAGGAAGGCCTCGTGATGGTGCGTGTCGATTTCCGCGTCCATCAGCGATTCGATCTCGTGAGCGTTGAGGTTGCCCGAGACCATCATGCGCAGGTAGTCGGTGATGAATTCGGCGACGTGGTGGTCGTTGCCCACCGTCGGGTACTTCTGGAAGAGCGGCGAGCTGTGCGGATCCTCGACGTCCTTTTCGATGGACATCAGACCCTCCTTGCGCGCCTTCTGCAGGATGTCGTAGAGCAGCGCCAGCAGCTCCATGTAGCGGGCCTTGGTGTATTTGCTGCCCTTGAAGCAGTCGCCCAGGCCCTTCATCGTGGCCTTCATGACCTTGGGCGGATTGGTCGCCAGCATGCCGCCGATGGCCGCGCCGAAGATGGTCGTCATTTCGAACGGCAAGGCATGCAGCACGACGCTGATGTTGCCGCCGTGTGCGATGAAGACGCCGAAGATGCAGGCCAGGGCAAGCACCCAACCGATGATGACAAACATGGAAATCGTTCCGTCTTGAAGTTGCCGCCGCGTCCCCTCGCGGTACGGGTCGTCTCATCCCTTATCGACCGGCTCCCCGCCCGCTTGAGCCCGACACGGCTCGGTCGGTGACATCAGCGGGCGCCGATCGGACGTCGTTCTCGAATCCTGGATCTTTGGGCGCTGATCCCCGCGGCCGATTTCAGGCCTGGAGGTCGCGCGCCCGGTAGACATACAGCTGATGGCGCGTGCCCGTGTCCAGCTGCGCGAAGACCGCCTGCCCCGGCAGCGGGAAATCCAGGCTCACCAGCCAGCTGCCCGGCCGCAGTTCCGAGCGCGCCTTGTCCAGCGCGCGTGGCATCGACTCGGGCCGCTGGAACAGGTAGACCAAGTCCACGTCGCGCCACGACTGGGCCCACAGGTCGCCCCGGGCGATCTCGGCCCAGGGGCAGCGCAGGCGGGCCAGCAGCCACAGGAAGGCACTGTATTCAATCCCCGCCGGGCGGACGCCCGGATAAGCGCGGCGAAGCGCCACCAATCCGTCGCCCAGCCCGCAGCCGGCGTCCAGCACACGGGCGCCGTCGTGCAGCTTCACACGCTCGGGCAAGGCCTTGAGCGCGTCATGAGGGGTGGGAAACAGCGGCGCGTCGGTCCAGCCGCGGCGCGGATAGGCCAGCAGCAGCACGGCCAGCGGGACCAGCCAGATCCAGGCCGGCAGGTCCGAGCCCGTGGCCAGCAACGCGAGCGGGAAACCGCCCGCGACAATCAGCCGGCGCCAGGTCTGTCGATGGAGGCAGGCGAAGATCAGCCCCAGGCCCGAGGCGATCAGCACCGCGGGCCAGCCCGGACCGAGCAGACGCCAGACCGCGAAGCACGCGGCCCAACTGAGCAGCGCCAGCGTGGGCCAGCGCAGGGCGGAGGGGGAATGGTCGCCACCGGCGGCGGCGCGAGGAAGTCGGGCGGCCATTCGGTGCCGCCGCTCAATGCATCTGGATGCCGCCGGCCGCCTTGCCCTTGCCGGCGCGTGCCGGAGGGTTGCACAGGCCGCAGACGTAATGCTTGGCGACCTCGTGCGGATGCGTCACGAAGTGGCCGCCGCACTTGCTGCACTTGGTCATGGTCAGCATGCCGTTGTCGACGAACTTGACCAGGCGCCACGCGCGCGTCACCGACAGCAGCTGCTCCAGGCCCTGGGCCTTGGTCTGCTCGTCGTAGAGCTGGAAGGCCTTGATGACCACGTCGATCTCGTCCATCTCCGCGACCTTGTTCAGGTACTCGTGGATGTTGAGGAACAGCGAGGCGTGGATGTTGGGCTGCCAGGTCATGAACCAGTCCGTCGAGAACGGCAGCTGGCCCTTGGACGGGCTCTTGCCCGAGACTTCCTTGTACAGGCGCAACAGGCGCTCGTAGCTCAGGTCCGTTTCCGACTCCAGCACCTGCAGGCGGGCGCCCAGGTGGATCAGCGTCACGGCGCGCTCGATCTGCTTGGCTTCGGTCAGGATGGACTTGGTGCGCATGTCGGTGTCTCCGGCTTCAGTTCGGTCGGACGGCGTCGATCACTAGCTTAGGCGGCTTCTTGATGACGTCCAGCCATCAGGATGGACGCATGCAGGCGGGACACGCTGTCGTTGGCGGCCGGCTTGCCGTGCGAGGTCAGCAGGTTCCACACCAGGTCGTCGTCCATGCGGAAGCGGCACAGCAGCGTGTTGCCCGAGGCGATCTTCAGCATCTGGGCGGCGCTCAGCGTGTTCAGCAGAGCGGCGGTTTCTTCCGAGATGCCCAGGCGGAACAGGGCTTGCTCGCGGTCCGCGCGGATCAGGCTCTGAGCCAGCATCAGGTAGGACAGATTGGCTTCGCGGATCTCGGCGAGGATTTGGTCGGCGTTCATCGTTCGGCTCCTGCGGGGGTCTCGGGGTGTTCGTTGCTGCGTTTCAGCGTGATACGAACTGTAGAGATCCCCACAAGAAGCCAACATCAGGTCGCTTCCATCAACAGGTTAGGGAGCGCGCCGACGCGCTTGTCAGACAGATTCCTACACGGTGCCGGATCAGCGCTATTTCGGCCGTCCTATTTGACGGATCGATGACGCGCTCTGAGCGCTTGCGCCTCTTCGGCTCGCCCCGTCGCTTCGAGCACCAGCGCCAGGTTGTGCGCCGCCAGATGACTGCCGCGTCCCGCGACAGCGCCCGATTGGCCGGGCTGCTCGCCGATCTCCAGGCAGCGTCGCCAAGCGTCCTCGATCATCGGAATCAGGACCTCGGACTGCTCCGGCGTCTCGGCCGCCCAGTCGAGCAGCAAGTCGCCCAGCGCGAAGAAGAAATCCGGAGACTCCGCACAAAGGTGCAGTTGCGTTTCCGCGAAGACCATACCATCCGCATGGCGCTTCAGCGACTTGAGTCCGAACAGCCGGCGCGCGACCAGATCGAACCACCAGGGCGGGCGCTGCGATTCGTCGTTCAATGCCCCTTCGGCCGCATCGGTCGGAGGGGTCAAAGCGGTCAAGCACTCGACCGCATTCGCGAAGGCGACTTCCGCATCGGCGAAGCGGTCATAGACCGAGTGGTCCTTGCCGAGCTGATACCAGAGATACGAATTGGCCGGATCGCCCTGAATCTCCGCGACCAGCAGTTGCGCGTTGCGCCCCTGCTTCACGTGAAGCCGCTCCGGCAGATAGCCGTCATGCGCGACCTGAATGGGCAGCGCGCGAATCGGCAATGAATGGACGGGCTGCTCGTGAATGCGCCCGGTGTAGCGGACAGCACCCGGCAGCACACGGCTCAATCGCGATTGCGCGGTGCCGCCGTCGAATTGGTCGTGCAGATCGATCGTGCCGATGAACTCTGGGGCGGTCAGTCGAAGCGCATTCAGCGCCGCCCCACTGCCCTCCCCGATCAGCCATTCATCGGCGTCGAGGACCACATGCCAGTCCGCGCCCGCAGCGTCCAGCGCCGCATTGCGCGCGGCCGCGAAGTCATCGATCCAAGTGAAATGCGCGACCCGCGCGCCAGCGGCTTCGGCCAGTCGCACGGTGTCGTCGTTGGAGCCGGTGTCCATGACGAGCATGTCGTCGACGAACGGACGAACGCTGGCCAGCAGCCTCGTGATCGTGGCCGCTTCATTGCGGGCGATCACGACGAGACAGCTGCGCCAGCGCATCGGGGATTGAGGCTTGAATTCGAGAAGGAATCGGGGCGATTCGGGCGGAGATTCGATGTCGATGCGAGCCGCGCCGAATCAATGCATCTGGATGCCGCCGGCCGCCTTGCCCTTGCCGGCCCGCGCCGGGGGGTTGCACAGGCCGCAGACGTAATGCTTGGCGACCTCATGCGGATGCGTCACGAAGTGGCCGCCGCACTTGCTGCACTTGGTCATCGTCAGCATGCCGTTGTCGACGAACTTGACCAGGCGCCACGCGCGCGTCACCGACAGCAGCTGCTCCAGGCCCTGGGCCTTGGTCTGCTCGTCGTAGAGCTGGAAGGCCTTGATGACCACGTCGATCTCGTCCATCTCCGCGACCTTGTTCAGGTACTCGTGGATGTTGAGGAACAGCGAGGCGTGGATGTTGGGCTGCCAGGTCATGAACCAGTCCGTCGAGAACGGCAGCTGGCCCTTGGACGGGCTCTTGCCCGAGACTTCCTTGTACAGGCGCAACAGGCGCTCGTAGCTCAGGTCCGTTTCCGACTCCAGCACCTGCAGGCGGGCGCCCAGGTGGATCAGCGTCACGGCGCGCTCGATCTGCTTGGCTTCGGTCAGGATGGACTTGGTGCGCATGTCGGTGTCTCCGGCTTCAGTTCGGTCGGACGGCGTCGATCACTAGCTTAGGCGGCTTCTTGATGACGTCCAGCCATCAGGATGGACGCATGCAGGCGGGACACGCTGTCGTTGGCGGCCGGCTTGCCGTGCGAGGTCAGCAGGTTCCACACCAGGTCGTCGTCCATGCGGAAGCGGCACAGCAGCGTGTTGCCCGAGGCGATCTTCAGCATCTGGGCGGCGCTCAGCGTGTTCAGCAGAGCGGCGGTTTCTTCCGAGATGCCCAGGCGGAACAGGGCTTGCTCGCGGTCCGCGCGGATCAGGCTCTGAGCCAGCATCAGGTAGGACAGATTGGCTTCGCGGATCTCGGCGAGGATTTGGTCGGCGTTCATCGTTCGGCTCCTGCGGGGGTCTCGGGGTGTTCGTTGCTGCGTTTCAGCGTGATACGAACTGTAGAGATCCCCACAAGAAGCCAACATCAGGTCGCTTCCATCAACAGGTTAGGGAGCGCGCCGACGCGCTTGTCAGACAGATTCCTACACGGTGCCGGATCAGCGCTATTTCGGCCGTCCTATTTGACGGATCGATGACGCGCTCTGAGCGCTTGCGCCTCTTCGGCTCGCCCCGTCGCTTCGAGCACCAGCGCCAGGTTGTGCGCCGCCAGATGACTGCCGCGTCCCGCGACAGCGCCCGATTGGCCGGGCTGCTCGCCGATCTCCAGGCAGCGTCGCCAAGCGTCCTCGATCATCGGAATCAGGACCTCGGACTGCTCCGGCGTCTCGGCCGCCCAGTCGAGCAGCAAGTCGCCCAGCGCGAAGAAGAAATCCGGAGACTCCGCACAAAGGTGCAGTTGCGTTTCCGCGAAGACCATACCATCCGCATGGCGCTTCAGCGACTTGAGTCCGAACAGCCGGCGCGCGACCAGATCGAACCACCAGGGCGGGCGCTGCGATTCGTCGTTCAATGCCCCTTCGGCCGCATCGGTCGGAGGGGTCAAAGCGGTCAAGCACTCGACCGCATTCGCGAAGGCGACTTCCGCATCGGCGAAGCGGTCATAGACCGAGTGGTCCTTGCCGAGCTGATACCAGAGATACGAATTGGCCGGATCGCCCTGAATCTCCGCGACCAGCAGTTGCGCGTTGCGCCCCTGCTTCACGTGAAGCCGCTCCGGCAGATAGCCGTCATGCGCGACCTGAATGGGCAGCGCGCGAATCGGCAATGAATGGACGGGCTGCTCGTGAATGCGCCCGGTGTAGCGGACAGCACCCGGCAGCACACGGCTCAATCGCGATTGCGCGGTGCCGCCGTCGAATTGGTCGTGCAGATCGATCGTGCCGATGAACTCTGGGGCGGTCAGTCGAAGCGCATTCAGCGCCGCCCCACTGCCCTCCCCGATCAGCCATTCATCGGCGTCGAGGACCACATGCCAGTCCGCGCCCGCAGCGTCCAGCGCCGCATTGCGCGCGGCCGCGAAGTCATCGATCCAAGTGAAATGCGCGACCCGCGCGCCAGCGGCTTCGGCCAGTCGCACGGTGTCGTCGTTGGAGCCGGTGTCCATGACGAGCATGTCGTCGACGAACGGACGAACGCTGGCCAGCAGCCTCGTGATCGTGGCCGCTTCATTGCGGGCGATCACGACGAGACAGCTGCGCCAGCGCATCGGGGATTGAGGCTTGAATTCGAGAAGGAATCGGGGCGATTCGGGCGGAGATTCGATGTCGATGCGAGCCGCGCCGAATCAATGCATCTGGATGCCGCCGGCCGCCTTGCCCTTGCCGGCCCGCGCCGGGGGGTTGCACAGGCCGCAGACGTAATGCTTGGCGACCTCATGCGGGTGCGTCACGAAGTGGCCGCCGCACTTGCTGCACTTGGTCATCGTCAGCATGCCGTTGTCGACGAACTTGACCAGGCGCCAGGCCCGCGTCACCGACAGCAGCTGCTCCAGGCCCTGCGCCTTGGTCTGCTCGTCGTAGAGCTGGAAGGCCTTGATGACCACGTCGATCTCATCCATCTCCGCGACCTTGTTCAGGTACTCGTGGATGTTGAGGAACAGCGAGGCGTGGATGTTGGGCTGCCAGGTCATGAACCAGTCCGTCGAGAACGGCAGCTGACCCTTGGACGGGCTCTTGCCCGAGACTTCCTTGTACAGGCGCAGCAGGCGCTCGTAGCTCAGGTCCGTTTCCGATTCCAGCACTTGCAGGCGGGCGCCGAGCTTGATCAGCGTCACGGCGCGTTCGATCTGCTTGGCTTCGGTCAAGATGGACTTGGTACGCATGGCGGCTCCGTCTCTTTATAGGAACGTGTTCTCGGGCGGCAATCGGGTTGCCTGTGCGGGGCGGAAGCCCTGCGGCTCAGGCGGCTTCCTGGTGGCGGCCCGCCATCAGAATGGAGGCATGCAGGCGGGAGACGCTGTCGTTGGCGGCCGGCTTGCCGTGGGAAGTCAGCAGGCCCCACACCAGGTCGTCGTCCATGCGGAAGCGGCACAGCAGCGTGTTGCCGGAAGCCATCTTCATCATCTGCGCCGGGCTCAGCGTGTTCAGCAGCGACGCGGTCTCCTCCGAGATGCCCAGACGGAACAGCGCTTGTTCGCGGTCCGCGCGGATCAGGCTCTGGGCCAGCATCAGGTAGGACAGGTTGGCTTCGCGAATTTCGGCAAGGATCTGCTCGGTGTTCATCTCGGGGGCTCCTGGTCGGTGGCGTGCTGCGATGGAATGAATTCTGAACAAGCAGCCGCTTCAGCAACATCAGGTTGCTGCCAGATACAAGCTACGAAGCCCGCCGACGGGCTTGTCAGACGGATTCCTACACGGTGCCAGGGCCGACGCGGCGGGAGCGGGGGATGAAGTCGCCGCAAGGCCGGCAGCCAGGGGCTTGGGAGGGAGGCGGCGAAGCGGACCGCCTGTCAGGCGCGTCCGCGAGGGACGGCGGCGGCGCTCACGCGCGGCGATGGCCGGGTGACCGGCGACTGACAAGAATCAGCGATTGATCAGCGTCCGAGAAGACGCCGATCGAAGCGTGAAGGCGGCGCGGAGCACGACGCTGTGATCGCGCGCTCCGCCCGCCTTTTTGCTTCGGAGCGAACACCGCCCCGGAGTCGAGCAAGCGGCGCCCGATGCTCAGGCGGCCTGCAGGCGCGCCAGCTCGGTCTCGACGATGGCGACCAGCTCCGGCGAGTCCTTCTTCAGGCTCTCGAAAGCCTGACCTTCGCTGAGGATGCTCAGCACTTCGATGGCCGCCTTGATTTCGCCCAGACCCGACAGCGCGAAGCCCAGCGTGTACAGCGACGGCGCGTGCTGCGAGGACAGCTCGACGGCGCGGTGCGCATACAGCGCGGCGTCGCGCAGCTGGCCCGAGGCCAGCAGCAGCGCGCCGACGTCGCTCAGCAGATCGACGCTGGACGGCGCCATTTCCAGCGCGTCGCACAGCAGCGTCACGCCGTCGCCGATGCGGCCCTGCGCCGCTTGCGCATAAGCGGCATTGCGGGCTTGCGCCAGCAGCAGGCGGGCTTCGCTCGAGCCCTGACGGACGCGGCGCTCGCCGTGAATTTGTTCCTCGATCGAGGCGTTGATCATCGACACGGTGGACCGTGCCTCGGTTTGCGATTGCAGTGGCATAGACCTCTCCATGGTCGTTGTGGCTCGTCGATCGAGTCCCGGTGGTGTCACCCTCCGGACCCCGGCGGATGCGGTGCCACCCCTTGTCGGCAGCACCGTTGGTCACTTTAGGGGGGCACCCCCGTGATCGAGCGCACGAAAAGCGCCGGCTTTCCCCCTCAATCCCGCCGCATTCCGGCCGTAACCACAGTCATGTCCGTCGCCAGACGACGCCCAGGCGCAAGTCCGGGCCGAAGTCAAACGATGAATAGCGCGTTGCAAGGCCTGCTTATCCACGGATCAGATGTCTTGACAAATTGCCCTCAAGTTCTATGGAGCGGGTGCCGACAACCAAAACAACGGGTCTGCTGATCGCAGCGACAAGCCAGCAACAAGCAGCTGGCGCATCGAAGCAGCAGCGACACGTGGTCCGGTTAGAAGGCCAGACGATCCAGGGAACCCGACGAGGGGGAGTGGGACGGCAACGGTTGACTAGCGTCGGACTGGGACCGATCCGGGATGCGCCCGGCAGGTTCAGCAGGAGCATCCGAGATCCTCGGCCGGTTCGCCTCACGGCGGGTCGGAGGATCGGAGGACTCAGGCGCTCATGTGTGGTTCGGCGCTTTTGCCGGTATTTATGTATAGCTGTTAGGAGCAATCATGGCCCAAGTCATCAACACCAACCTGCTGTCGCTCAACGCTCAGCGCAACACGTCCACCAGCCAAAGCTCGCTGGCCGTGTCGATGCAGCGCCTGTCCTCGGGCCTGCGTGTCAACTCCGCCAAGGACGACGCCGCCGGTCTGGCCATCGCCGACCGCATGAACGCGCAAGTCCGCGGCATGAACGTCGCCCAGCGCAACGCCAACGACGGCATCTCCCTGGCACAGACCGCTGAAGGCGCGCTGTCCAAGGTGAGCGACTCGCTGCAGCGCATGCGTGAACTGGCGGTGCAGGCGCGCAACGCGACCAACACGACCTCCGACCTGGATTCGATCGGCAAGGAATACTCGCAGCTGGGCGCTGAAATCAGCCGCGTGCTGGGTGGCACCACCTTCAACGGCAAGGCCATCCTGGGCGCCAACGCCGGCACGCAGACCTTCCAGATCGGCGCGAACACGACGGCCAACGACTCGGTTGACGTGGTCACCACCGACATGACTGGCGACGCCACGATCACCGCCGTCACCAGCGGCGCGATCGACAACACCTCCGACGCCGCCGGCCTGAAGACGGTCATCGACAACATCGACGCCGCCATCACCACGGTCTCCACGCAGCGTTCCACGCTGGGCGCCTCGCAGAACCGCTTTGACGCGATCGTGTCGAACCTGCAGATCTCGGTGGAAAACCAGTCCGCCGCCCGCAGCCGGATCATGGACGCGGACTTCGCCTCGGAAACCGCCAACCTGAGCCGTGCGCAGATCCTGCAACAGGCCGGCAACGCGATGATCGCGCAGGCCAACCAGCAGCCCCAACAGGTCCTGGCCCTGCTGCGCTGATCCCGGCGCGGCAAGATCGCCGAAGCAGCCCGCGCGCTGCCTCGGCGACCACCGAAGGGCCGGCACAAGCCGGCCTCTTTTTTCCCGACTCTTGCGATTGGCCCCCGCCAATCCATCACGGTCTACACAGGCCGTTGCACGCTTTCTTTTGAAGAAGGCCTCAAGTCCATTCCTGGCGGCCCGATAACTGCATCAACGGGTCCGCAAATTTGCAAGGGGCCGCGTAGTCCGGCCCAGTCGGACAGTTAATCAACCGTCCGACCGGACCGACAAGGTCCCTGTTTTTTAAAGGAATGGATCATGGCTCAAATCATCAACACCAACCTGCAATCGCTGAACGCTCAGCGCAACCTGTCGCAATCGCAGTCCTCGCTGTCGGTGTCGATGCAGCGCCTGTCTTCGGGCCTGCGCGTCAACTCCGCCAAGGACGACGCCGCCGGTCTGGCCATCGCCGACCGCATGAACGCGCAAGTCCGCGGCATGAACGTCGCGGTGCGCAACGCCAACGACGGCATCTCGCTGTCGCAGACCGCTGAAGGCGCGCTGTCCAAGGTCAGCGACTCGCTGCAGCGCATGCGTGAACTGGCGGTGCAGGCGCGCAACGCGACCAACACGACCTCCGACCTGGCCTCCATCGGCAAGGAATACGCCCAGCTCGGCGCCGAAATCGGCCGCGTGCTCGGCGGCACCACCTTCAACGGCAAGGCCATCCTGGGCGGCGACGCCGGCACGCAGACCTTCCAGATCGGCGCCAACACGACGACCAACGACTCGGTCGACGTGATCACCAACGACATGACGAACGACTCGACGATCACCGCGGTGACCGGCGGCGTCATCGACGACACCTCCGACGCGGCCAGCCTGAAGACGGTCATCGACAACATCGACGCCGCCATCACCACGGTCTCGGGCCAGCGTTCGGTCCTGGGCGCCTCGCAGAACCGCTTCGACGCGATCATCTCGAACCTGCAGGTCTCGGTGGAGAACCAGACCGCCGCCCGCAGCCGCATCATGGATGCCGACTTCGCCGCGGAAACCGCCAACCTGTCGCGCGCCCAGATCCTCCAGCAGGCCGGCAACACGATGGTGGCCCAGGCCAACCAGCTGCCCCAGCAAGTGCTGTCGCTGCTGCGCGGCTGATCGACCAGGCTCGCGTCGCTCCAGGACACCGCCAGCCCTCGCAAGACTCCTCAAGCACGGCCCTCGCGGCCGAGCCTCCAGGCCCCGCATCGCGCCTCTCGGCAGCGATGCGGGGCCTCTTTTGTTGTTTTCTTTTGGCGGGTGTTTGGGGCCTTGTTCGGCCAATTGGTGCATGCGCTCTCTTCGCACAATGGAGTCATCGAGCATGAACTGACGGCTCGATCACCGGTCCAACCGGCGGGCTCCGACATCGACCGCGACAGCGCGGCGCGGATTCCGCAGGCGAGGTCGGGAACGACCACCCCAACCGGGATCGCAGCCAGGACAGGATCTCCGCAGGAGCGCATCAATGCCACAGACCATCAACACCAATCTTGCTTCGCTGAACGCGCAACGCAATCTGAACTCGTCCCAGTCCTCCCTGGCGACGTCGATGCAGCGCCTGTCCTCGGGCCTGCGGGTGAACTCCGCGAAGGACGACGCGGCCGGCCTGGCGATCGCCGAGCGGATGAACGCTCAGGCACGCGGCATGTCCGTGGCGATCCGCAACGCCAACGACGGCATTTCGCTGTCGCAGACGGCGGAAGGCGCGCTGGGCAAGGTGGCGGACTCCCTGCAGCGGATGCGTGAGCTGGCCATCCAGGCCCGCAACGCGACCAACGCGGACAGCGACAAGGACTCGCTGGACAAGGAGTTCGGCGAGCTGGCCAAGGAAATCCAGCGCGTCACCGGCGGCACCACGTTCAACGGCAAGTACATCCTGGGCGCGGATGCGGGCACCCCGCAGACCTTCCAGGTGGGCCCGAACACCAGCTCCAATGACGAGATCACCGTCATCACGCCCAACATGTCCTCGGATGACGCGATCACCAAGGTTTCGGGCAACGACAACAGCGGCAACGGCCGCTCGGTGATCGACCACACGGCCGACGCCACGGCGATCGCCGCCGTCGTCTCCAACATCGATGCGGCGCTGGACTCGGTCAACAGCCAGCGCGCGACGCTGGGCGCGACGCAGAACCGCTTCGACGCCGTGATCTCCAACCTGCAGGTGGCCTACGAGAACCAGACCGCCTCCCGCAGCCGGATCATGGACGCGGACTTCGCGGTCGAAACCTCGAACCTGAGCCGCGCGCAGATCCTGCAGCAGGCCGGCAACGCGATGGTCGCGCAGGCCAACCAGCTGCCGCAGCAAGTGCTGTCGCTGCTCAAGGGCTGATAGAAAAACGCAATAGAGCATCCAGGGCTCCGTCCTAAAGTCGGAGCGCCAGGCGCCGATATGCAGGACAGGGCCTCTCGCGGGGCCCTGTCGCGCATGGGGCTTCGCACGAAGCCTGGCCAAGGTCACAGGAGTTCCGCAAGATGGCATCCATCACTTCCACCGGTCTGGGCAGCGGCCTGGACGTCGAGAGCATCGTCTCGAAGCTGGTCGCGATCGAGAAGCAGCCGATCACGGACCTGCAAGACCGCACGTCCACCATCCAGACACAGATCTCCGCCTACGGCAAGATCAACAGCGCCTTCAGCGCGATGCGGGATGCGGCGGCCAAGCTCAGCAACCCCAGCACCTGGCAGGGGCTGACGGCGACCTCGTCCGACGCCACCATGGCCTCGGTCATCGCCGGCACCGGCAGCGGCGCGGGCGCCTACACGCTCAACGTCACCAGCATGGCCTCCTCGCAAAGCCTGTCCAGCAAGGCCTTCGCCAACAACGCGACGGTGGGTTCGGGCTCGATGACCATCGAGCTGGGCCAGTGGAGCGGGACGAACAACTCGACCTTCACCAGCAAGGACGGCGCCTCGCCCGTGAGCATCAGCATCTCCGCCACGGATACGCTGAGCACCATCCGCGACAAGATCAACGGCTCGGGCGCCGGCGTGCTGGCCTCGGTGGTGACCGACGCCAGCGGCTCGCGTCTGGTGATCCGTTCCAAAGACACCGGCGAGGCCAACGGCTTCCGCATCTCCACGGCCGACGACGACGGCGGCAACGGCGACGCCAGCGGCCTGTCCGCCCTCGCCTACGACCCGACCGCGTCGATCACGTCGATGACGCAGAACACGGCCGCGGCCAATGCCAAACTCACGATCAATGGCCTGGACATCAGCTCCGCGTCCAACAACATCGAAGGCGCCGTCGACGGCCTGACCATCAATCTGCTCAAGACCGGCCAGTCCACCGTGACCGTCGGCCAGGACAAGGACAGCGTCAAGAAGGCGATCAACGACTTCGTCACCTCGTACAACTCGCTCATGAACCTGATGCGCGACGACACGAAGTACGACGACGCCAACAAGACCGCCGGCCCGCTGCAAGGCGACAGCACGGCGGTGGGCCTGCAGAGCCAGCTGCGCAACATCACCGCCTCGGGCAGCACGCTGGGCGGCGCGTTCCAGCGCCTGTCCGATCTGGGCCTGAGCATCGGCACCGCCGGCACCATCACCGTCGACGACACCAAGCTCACCAGCGCGCTGGGCAACATGAGCGATCTGAAGAATCTGTTCATGGGCGTGGACAACAACGACCCGAACAACAACGGTCTGGCCTCGCGCTGGCGCTCGTTCGCCGACCAGGTCACCGGCTTCGACGGTCAGATCACGACGCGCACCACCGGGCTGCAGTCGCGAGTGACGGCCAACAACAAGCGCGTGGACGAACTCAACGACCGCGCCGCCAATTACGAGAAGCGGGTGCGCGCGCAGTACACGGCGCTGGACACGCAGATGGCCAAGCTCAACGACATGCAGAGCTACGTCAACAAGATCACCAGCATGCTGACCAGCAGCTGAGGGCGGTCTCGGCGACTCGGCGCCGCATCCACGCCCCGTCACGACGGGGTGGGCACGAGATGAACTAGCCGGTGGTCACCGCCCTTCTCCGGCGCTTCGAAAAGCGCGTCGACGAGCCTCCTCACGGAGGCTTTCTCTTTTCTGGAATCGCTCAGAATTCAGAGACATATTCAACGGATGGAGGGCTCAAGTTGAGCCGCCGCGGGCCGAAAACTGATTCAAGCACTACAGCAATCCCGCAGCAGAAAAGCAGATCATGTACGGCAATTCCTCCCCTTTCGCTTCCCACGGCCAACGCGCAAGCAACATGTACAACCGCGTGGGCGTGGAGACGGACGTCCTGATGGCGACGCCGCACCGCCTGGTCGCCATGCTGCTGGACGGCGCGAATGACTCGATGACGCAAGCCATCGGGGCGATCCGCACCGGGAATGTCGAGATCAAGAACCGCAGCCTGAGCCGCGCGGTCCGCATCCTGGATGAAGGCCTGAAGGCGGCCCTCGATCTGGACAGCGGCAGCCTGGCGCTGGATCTGCGCGACCTGTATGCCTACATGTGCATGAGGCTCACCCACGCCAATCTGCACACCGACGTCGCCGCCGTGGAGGAGTGCGTGCGCCTGCTGCAACCGATTCGCGAAGCCTGGGGCTCGATCTCCCCGGCCGCCGCCGAACAACGCGCCGCGGCCTGATCCGGAGTCCCGGACCGACCGCCCCGCCCTCAGATTTCGAGCTGTTCCATGCCCAAGCACACCGCCAAGCCCCTGACCGCCGCCGCCCCGACGACCACGGACCGCATCATGAACACCCAATTGTTGAGCTACTACGAAGCCATCGAACAGGCCAGCGCCGACATGCTGAGCGCCGCCCGTTCGGGCAACTGGGATGAAGTGGTGAAGCTCGAGGGCGCTTGCGTGCTGCTGATCTCGCAGCTCAAGCATGCCGCGTCGCAGCAGCAGCTGGGCCCGGATGAGACCCAGCTCAAGACGCGCATCATGCAGCGCATCCTGGTGAACGACGCCGAGATCCGCCACCTGGCCGAGCCGTGGCTGGAAGATCTGGATCACCTGATGAAGGGCAAGTCCAAGACGGTCCATTGATCCAGATGTGATTCGGACCTGACCGGGACTTGAGCTCGCAGCGACGCCGCTTGTCGGCACCGCTCCCCGAGCCGGCCGACGCCGCGACCGACCCCCTGCATCGATGGGTTGGCGCGGCGTTTGCCTTTGGACTGGGCGAGAATTTATCCGTCCCTTTGCGTACGACTCCTTGCCGAAAGCTGCGCCTTGAGCGATCCGAAGACTCCCCCCGCGGCCCCGGAAGCCGCCTCCGTCGTCGATACCGACTTCCGGCTGGACGCGCCCGGCGAGATCATGAACTGGCTGCGCGAGCTGCTGCGCTCGCAAGCCCGGATCCAGCTGAGCACGCCGGACGGATCGGCGATCCACACGGTGCTGCGCTCCCTGGACACGCCGCACGGGATGCTGACCATGGAGGCGCCGCAATCGCGCGAGGCGCTGCCGCCCGTACTGGCCAGCGACGAGCTGGTGGCGACCGCCTACCTGGACAAGATCAAACTGCAGTTCGACGTGTCGGGACTGGTGGCGATCCGCGGTGAGGGCGAGGTACTGCGCGCGCCGGTGCCGCTGCGGATCTACCGCTTCCAGCGACGCCAGGCCTACCGGGTGGCCTCGGCCGGTCAGCTGTATCCGGCGCTCAAGCTGGCGGATGGCGACCTGCCGCGCATCCGCGTGGTCAATCTGAGCGCGGGCGGCGTCGCTCTGCAATGGCCGGCGAACGTCGTCCCGACGCCGCAAGCGCTGGAAGAGCTCAGCGGGACGCTGGAGCTCGAGCGTGAAGTCAGCTTCTCCACCTTGCTGCGGGTGCAGCACGTCAGCGAGGGCGAGAACGGCGCGCCACACCATGTCGGCTGCGCATTCGTCTCGCTCTCCCCGAACGCGGCCCGCGCGCTCCAGGTCTTCATCGACCAGGCGCAGAAGCGGGAACGGTTGATGCGGCGGGCGGTGTAAGTCGCCTGCATCGTTGTTCTTCGGCACGACCTCCCGGTCACACCTGCATGTTCATGATTTCCGAATACGCCGACACCAGCCGGTTGCGCACCTGCAGCGTGGCCTGGAATCCGATCTGCGCCTTCTGCATCGCGACCATGGTCTCTTCCAGGCTCACCGTCGGGTTGTCGAGCTGAACCTCGCGCTGCAGCCGGGATGCCTCGTTCTGCTGCGTGCTCACCGACTTCAGCGCCGAGCTCATCGCATCGGCGAAGCTCGCGCCCGGCGCAGGCTTGGCCACCGGCTGACCTTGGGGGGTCAGACCGGCACGGGCCACCGCACTGGCGAAGTCGAAGGGTTTGAGTTTCAGGTCCACGGCACGCATCGTAGCCAGGGCGCGGACTCCCGTTGATTGGAACTGGGGGGGCTTGGTCGGCTTGTTCTCGGCATTCTTGAGGCCCCGGATCGAAATAATTTCGACTGTGCCGGAGCGTCCGCTTTGGCGCCCCGCCCGCCCCCAGCCGTAACTCGACCGACCGCCCCATGGACAACGCCCTGAGCAGCCCCGCCGCCGGACTTCCCGAGGTGCAGCAAGCCGCCCCGACGAGCTTCCCCGCCCGTCTGGCCGCCATGCCCGCCAAGAGCAAGCTGATGCTGGGCGGCGGCGTGGCCGCGCTGATCGCCGTTGTCGTGGCCATGGCCCTGATGACCGGCAAGGGCGACTACCGGCCTCTGTTCTCCGGCCTGTCCGACAAGGACGGCGGCGCCGTCATCGCGCAGCTCGCGCAGATGAACGTGCCCTACCGCAACGAGGCCGGCGGCACCATCATGGTCCCCGCCAGCCAAGTCTATGACCTGCGCATGAAGCTGGCCTCCGCCGGCCTGCCCAAGGGCGGCATCGTCGGCTTCGAGCTGATGGACAAGCAGTCCATCGGCCAGACCCAGTTCAATGAACGCCTGAACTTCCAGCGCGCGCTCGAGGGCGAGCTCACCCGCACCATCACCGCCATGTCCGACGTCGCCGACGCGCGCGTCCACCTGGCCATGCCGCAGCAGAACGGCTTCTTCCGCGAGCAGCAAAAGCCCAGCGCCTCGGTCATGCTGACCCTGCGCGGCGGCCGCACCCTGGACCGCGCCCAGATCGCCGGCATCGTCCATCTGGTGTCCTCCTCGGTGCCCGAGCTCAACCCCAAGGCGGTCAGCGTGCTGGACAGCACCGGCGCCCTGCTCTCCCAGAACCCCGACGGCAACGGCTCCGGCCTGGACAGCCAGCAGCTGCAGTACAAGCAGCAGGTCGAGGCCAGCCTGAACAAGCGTGTGGCAGAGCTGCTCGAACCGGTGGTCGGCCGCGACAACCTGCGCTCCACGGTCACCGCCGACGTCGACTTCAACCAGGTCGAGTCCACCGCCGAGGAATACAAGCCCAACCAGGGCCCCAACACCCAGAGCTCGGTGCGCCGCCTGACCTCCGAGGAGCAGACCGGCGGCAGCGCCGCCGTGCCCACCGGCGTGCCCGGCGCGACCACCAACCAGGTTCCGCCGCAGGCGGCCGCGCCGATCAACGGTCAGGCCCAGCCCATGCAGCCGGCCGGCCAGACCGGCGGCACGCAGAACATGCGCCGCAACAACGACACGCAGTTCGAACTGGACCGCACCGTCCGCGTGACCCGCAACGCCATCGGCCAGATCCGCCGCCTGAACGCCGCCGTGGTCGTGAACCAGAAGACGGTGACCGACAAGAACGGCAAGACCAGCAGCCAGCCGCTGTCCGCCGACGAGCTCCAGAAGCTGGACTCGCTGGTCAAGGAGGCGCTGGGCTACTCGCAGGAACGCGGCGACTCGATCAAGGTCATCAGCGCGCCCTTCGTCGCGCCCAAGCTGGACAGCACCGACCTGCCGCTGTGGCAGCAGCCCTGGCTGCGCGACCTGGCCCGCGACATGGCCGTGCCTGCCGCCCTGGTGCTGGTCGCGCTGATCGCCGTGTTCGGCATGGTTCGCCCTGCTCTCAAGGCGGCCTTCCCGCCGCCGGCCGAGCAGAAGGACGACACTGCCCAGAATCAGCTGAGCGTGGTCGAGGACGAGCAACTGGCCCTCGGCGGCCCGGGTCAGTCCGGCGGCCTGCCGGCCCTGGAGGCCCCGGTCTCCAATGACAAGCTCGAGCGCGCCCGCCAGCTGGCCAAGGACAACCCGATCGCGGTGGCCAACATCATGCGCGCCTGGGTCAACGGCGAGGAACTGGAGATGGCGCCCGCGGGCGGCCGTCGCTGATCCCCGCCCGACCCCATCGCCCCGGCCCGCCCGCACCGCAACCCGCATCGACGACGAGACACCACCATGGACGACAAAGGCGTAGAAGACGCGGCCATCCTGCTCATGTCCCTGGGCGAGGAAGAGGCCAGCGAGGTCTTCAAGCACCTCGCGCCCAAGGAAGTGCAGAAGCTGGGCGAGACCATCGCCAAGATGAAGGTCGTACCGCGCGAGCGCGTCGAGAAAGTGCTCGACAAGTTCGACCGCGTCGCCGAGACCCAGAGCACTCTGGTCAACGACACCGACGAGTACGTCCGCTCCGTGCTGCGCAAGGCGCTGGGCGAGGACAAGGCCAACCTGCTGCTGGACCGCATCCTGCAGGGCTCGGACGTGTCCTCGATCGAGTCGCTGAAGTGGATGGATCCCGGCTCGGTGGCCGAGCTGCTGCGCAACGAACACCCGCAGATCGTCGCGGCCATCCTCTCGCACCTGGACTTCGACCAGAGCAGCTCGGTGCTGCGCGTCTTCAGCGAGCGTCAGCGCAATGAGGTGCTGATCCGCATCGCGACCCTGGACGGCATCCAGCCGATGGCGCTCAAGGACCTGAACGAGGTCATGGGCCAGATCCTGGCCGGCGGCGAGCGCATGAAGAAGTCCAACCTGGGCGGCGTCAAGACCGCGGCCGAGATCATCAACATGATGGGCACCAGCGTCGAGGCCTCAGTGCTGGACTACATCCGCGAGGCCGACTCCGACCTGGCGCAGAAGATCATGGACAACATGTTCACCTTCGACGACGTCGAGAAGATCGACGATCGCGGCATCCAGGCGGTGCTCAAGGAGGTGCAGTCCGAGTCGCTCATCGTCGCGCTCAAGGGTGCCGGCCCTGAGCTGCGCGAGAAGATCTTCCGCAACATGTCCAGCCGCGCCGCCGAGACGCTGCGCGAGGACCTGGAGTCGCGCGGCCCGGTGCGCCTGTCCGAGGTCGAGGCCGAGCAGAAGGAAATCCTCAAGGTGGTCCGCCGCCTCGTCGACGAGGGCCAGATCGTGCTGGCCGGTGGCGGCGACGACCAGTTCCTGTAATCCTCGGGATCCCCCGCACCAGAACGCCCGAGAACCCACCCGCCCATGGCCACCCGCCCGCCCCGTCAAGTCCCGCCGCCCCCTCGCCCCGACGGCGATCCCCGCGGCGGCGGCACCTACAGCCGCATCATTCCGCGCGAGGAGCTGTCCGGCTTCGCCGCCTGGAATCCGGGCTCGCTCGACGGCGGCGCGCCGCCGCGCCGGCCCTCGGTCAGCGCGCCCGCGCCGGTCGAGCCGCCGGCTCCGCCGCCCCCGCCCGGCCCGAGCGTCGAGGAACTCATGCAGCAGGCCCGCCAGGCCGGCTACCAGGACGGCTACCGCGACGGCATGGCCGCCCTGGACGCCTTCAAGCAGAGCTTCGCCAAGCAGATCAGCGCGCAGGTCGGCCAGTTGGTCGCCAGCTTCGATCACGACATGCAGGCCATCGAGCAGGACATGGCGGCGGCGCTGGCCCGCACCGCGGTCGAGCTGGCCCGCCAAGTCGTTCGCAACGAGCTGTCGACCGCGCCTGAGCTGATCGCGCGCGTCGCCCATGACGCGGTCGAGGCGCTGCTGATCAACGCCCGCCATGTGCGGGTGCGCGTCCATCCGGACGACTTGCCGCTGGTGCTGGACGGCGCCGGCCAGGAACTGCGCGCCCGCGAGGCCCAAGTCATCCCCGATCCGACGATCACCCGCGGCGGCGTCAAGGTCGACGCCGACATCTGCAGCGTGGACGCCTCGCTGCCCGCGCGCTGGCAGGCGGCCGTGGGCGCGCTGGGTCAGACCTCGGTCTGGCAGGACCGCCGCGCCTCCGACGAGGCCGACGACTCGCGCCTGGACTTCCGGCTCGACGCGCAGCCCAGCCAGTACGACGGCGAGGAATCGCGATGAGCGATCGCATCGACCGCTGGCAGCAGTACCTGGGCGACCTGCAGGCCTTCGCCGGCAACGCGCCGGCGCTGGAGCCGCAGGGCAAACTGGTGCGCGTCGCCGGTCTGGTGCTGGAGGCCACCGGCGTGAAGGTGCCGGTGGGCTCGGTCTGCGAGATCCACATGCCCTCGTCCGCCGCCAGCCCGCGCCGCGGCCAGCGACCGGTGCAGGCGGAGGTGGTCGGTTTCTCCGGCGACCGCGCCTACCTGATGCCGACCGACGAGATCCAAGGCCTGGCCAGCGGCGCGATGGTGCTGCCGCGCCCGGCCGCGCTGCACGGCCCCGTGCTCGGCGAGGAGCGTCATCCCTGGCGCCGCGACGAGGACCGCGGCCTTCACCTGCCCATGGGCGACGGGTTGCTGGGACGCGTCGTCGATCCGCAGGGCCATCCCATCGACCGCGCCGGCCCGTTGGCCGACGTGCGTGATGAACCCATGGTCCGCCGTCCGATCAACGCGATGGACCGCGATCCCGTGCGCCGTCCGCTGGACACCGGCGTGCGCGCGATCAACTCGCTGCTGACCGTCGGTCGCGGCCAGCGCCTGGGCCTGTTCGCCGGGACCGGCGTCGGCAAGTCCGTGTTGCTGGGCATGATGGCCCGCTACACGCAAGCGGATGTCATCGTCGTCGGCCTGATCGGCGAGCGTGGCCGCGAAGTCAAGGAGTTCATCGAGGACATCCTCGGCGAGGAAGGCCTGCGCCGCAGCGTCGTGGTCGCCGCGCCGGCCGACGCGCCGCCGCTGCTGCGCATGCAGGGCGCGACCTATGCCACCGCCATCGCCGAGCACTTCCGCGATCGCGGCCAGCACGTGCTGCTGCTGATGGACTCGCTGACCCGCTACGCCATGGCCCAGCGCGAGATCGCCCTCGCCATCGGCGAACCCCCGGCAACCAAGGGCTATCCGCCCTCGTGTTTCGCGAAGCTCCCGCAACTGGTCGAGCGCAGCGGCAACGGTCTGGCGGGCGAAGGATCGATCACCGCCTTCTACACCGTGCTGTCCGAGGGCGACGATCAGCAGGACCCGATCGCCGACGCGGCGCGCGGGATTCTGGACGGCCACATCGTGCTCAGCCGCGAGCTGGCGGAGAGTGGGCACTATCCCGCGATCGACGTGGAGCGCTCGATCTCGCGCGTGATGACCAGCGTCGCGGACAAGCGCCACATCGAGCTGGCACGCCGTTTCCGCCAGCTGCTCGCCAAATACAACAAGGCGCGCGACCTGATCCAGCTCGGCGCCTACCAGCCCGGCCACGACCTGGAGCTGGACAGCGCCGTGCGCTTGCATGCCGACATGGACCGATTGCTCCAACAAGACATGCATTCCCCCGCTTCTTTGACGGATTGCCTCAATCAGTTGGCCGCCACACTCAACTTTGCGTGATAGCTGCCGACATCCGTGAAGAGAGGTCATCGACATGAGTAGTTCCAACCTGCAGGCCCTGAACGTTCTCCTCGAACGCGCGGAGGCCGAGCGCGATGAAGCCTTGCGTTTCCTGCAGGAAGCGCAGTCGCGGGCCAGCTCGGCGCGCAACCAGCACGACCAGCTCTCGCAGTACCGGACGGACTACACCTCACGCTGGACGCAGGAGTTCACCCGGCAGACCACCGTCAGCATGCTGGGCTGCTACCAGAACTTCGGCCAGCGCCTGGACCAGGCGATCGGCCAGCAAGCCGGCATCGCCGATTTCGCCGACCAGCGCCTGACCGCCGCCCGCGACGTGCTGCGCGAGCGCGAAATGCGCGTGGCCTCGGTGCGCAAGCTGATCGAGCGCCGTCGCGCCGAGGCGATGCGCAGCCAGATGCGCCAGGAACAGCGCGCCACCGACGAACAAGCCGCGCGTGCCGCGGCCCGCGGCGGCAACCCGATGACCCGCCTGGTCGCCTGAGCGCGACCCGGCCCTGGCACCCTCCCCGGCCATGAACCAGATCCAGAACCAGAATCCGCTGTTGAGCTCGTCCAGTCTCAACGGCCTGAGCGCCGCGGCCACTGCCGCCGCGTCCGGCAGCGCCGCCCGCAAGGACGGCGTGCCCGCTTTCTCGCAATGGCTGAACCAGAGCAGCCAGCAACTCCAGACCCGGCAGTTGCAAAGCCAGCAGCAGAGTCAGCAACTGCAAAGCCAGCAGTTGCAGAACCAACAGCTGCAGAGCCAACAGCAGCAAGCGCAGCAGTTGCAATCCCAGCAACAAGCGCAGCAGCTGCAGAACCAGCAGGCTCAGAACGCCCAGAACGCGCGCGACAACGCCCCCAAGGCGCCCGAGCCGGAGCACAGCGCCGCGCAGGACGAGAACAAGCTGGCGGCGCGCAACGCCGCGAGCCGCAGCAGCGCCAACAAGGCCGACGGCGCCAAGGCGTCGGGCCAGTCCCGCGCTGAGGACGCCGGCCAGACCGAGGCGGCCGACGCCAAGGACGCCGCCGAGGCCGAGGGCGCCGAGCGCGCTCAGGCCGTCGATGGCGAAGGCTCGGACAAGAAGGTCGCCAAGGATTCCAAGGACGCGAAGGACGGGAAGGACGCATCCGCGACACCCGGCGAGCAGATCCTGGCCATGCTGCGCGGCGAAGCGCCGGCGCAGGTCAAGGGCCGCGCGCGCGGCGACAAGGGCGACAGCGCCGAGGGCGACGCAGCCGATGCCGCCCTGTCCGGCGGCACGCGGGCCCACGGCAAGCATCCACCCACGACGGGCGACGTCCTGCGCGAGCGCCAGCAGCTGCAGCGCGAGCTCGCGCAAGCGGCGAGCGGCAAGGGCCAGGACGCCGGCGCCAAGGACGACGCGATGCAGGCCGTCAACGGCCAGGGCGCGTACGAGATCGCGCTGGGCGACGGCAAGACCGCCGCGTCCGGCACGCCGCAGAGCTTCGACGCCATGCTGGCCGCCGCGCAGCAGACCGGCGGCGCGACAGGCACGAACGCCTCGTCGGCCACCGGCCGCGCCGAGCCGCCCAGCGTACCGCTGAGCCAGCCGCTGCACAGCCCGGACTTCGCGCCCGAGCTTTCGGCCAGCGTCAGCCTGCTGCTCAAGGACGGCATCCACGAGGCGCAGCTGCAGCTCAACCCGACCGAGATGGGCCCCGTGTCCATCAACATCCAGCTCGACGGCCAGCAGGCGCAGGTCAACTTCCATGCACAGCACGCCGCCACCCGCGAGGTGCTGGAACGCAGCCTGCCCGACCTCGCGGCGGCGCTGCAAGCCCAGGGCCTGACCCTGAGCGGAGGCGGGGTGTTCGCCCAACAACAGCCCGGCGGCAGCCAGAATCAACGCGACGGATCGGCCGACGGCTCGTCAGGCGGCAACGGTCGCCGCGGCGCACAGGGTCATGAGGACGACGGCGGCATCGCGGCCACGGGACGTGCCGAGCGCCGCACCCCGGCACGCGGACTGGTCGACCTCTACGCGTGATCGGCTGAAGGTCCGTCTGAGGGTCGGTCCGCCCGGCGCGGGCGAAGCGCGACGAGTCTGACCGGATTCCACGGCCTTTTCGTGGTTTGGCCGCAAAGGCGCCGCTTCACAATGGGAGCCAGTTCGCCGGGACCTCGTGTCCGCGCGGCATCCGATTCATCGACAACGACCGCATCTCACAGGAGCGCCCAATGGCCACTGCAGCCGCTGGCAACGACGCCGCCGTCAAGGGCGGCGGCAAGAAGAAGCTGATCATCATCATCGCCATCGTCCTGGTGGTGGTGCTGGCCGGCGTCGCCGCGCTGCTCATGATGAAGAAGAAGTCGCATGGCGACGAGGAGGAAGGCGCCGCCGAGGAGAAGCCCGCCGCGACCGCCCACGTCAAGCCCGGCACGCCCCCCACCTTCGTCCCGCTGGACCCCTTCACCGTGAATCTGGCGGACAAGGAAGTCGACCGCTTCGCGCAGGTCGGCATCACGCTGGAGGTCGCCGATCCCAAGTTCGCGGACCAGCTCAAGGCCTACATGCCGGCGATCCGCAACAACGTGTTGATCGTGCTGTCGCACAAGACGTCGGCGGACCTGCTGAGCGTCGAGGGCAAGGAGAAGCTGGCCCGCGAGATCCGCCGCGAGTCGGTGCGTCCGATGGGCATCGAGCTCGACGACGAGGACGAAGACGAGGACGCCGCGCCGAAAAAGAAGAAGAAAAAGAAGCGTCCGGTCGAGAGCCCGGTGACGCAGGTGCTCTTCTCCACCTTCATCGTGCAGTGACCACGGACCCCGAAGGGACCAGGCGATGAATCAGCAAATCCTGTCGCAAGACGAAGTCGATGCCCTGCTCCAGGGCATCACCGGCGAGAGCCAGAAGCTCGAGGCCGAAGAGGTCCAGACCGGCGGCATCCGCGAGTACAACCTCGCCAGCCAGGAACGGATCGTCCGTGGGCGCATGCCCACCATGGAGATCATCAACGAGCGTTTCGCGCGCAACATCCGCATCGGGCTGTTCAACTTCATCCGCAAGAGCCCGGAAGTCGCCATCGGCGGCATCAAGGTGCAGAAGTACAGCGCCTTCCTGCGCGAGATCGTGGTCCCGACCAACTTCAACATCGTGTCGGTGAAGCCGCTGCGCGGCTCGGGCCTGATCGTGTGCGACCCGACGCTGGTGTTCGCGGTCATCGACTCGCTCTTCGGCGGGATCGGCAAATTCCACACCCGCATCGAGGGCCGCGATTTCTCGGCCACCGAGCAGCGCGTGATCCTGCGCCTGGTCGAGGTGATCACGCAGGAGTATCAGAAGGCCTGGAAGGGCATCTATCCGCTGGAGCTGGAGTACCAGCGCTCGGAGATGCAGCCGCAGTTCGCCAACATCGCCACGCCCAGCGAGATCGTCGTGTCCACGTCGTTCACGCTGGAGATCGGCGAGACCAGCGGCACGGTGTACTTCTGCGTGCCCTACTCGACGCTGGAGCCGATCCGCGACGTGCTGTACAGCACCACGCAGGGCGACTCCGCCGAACCCGACCGCCGCTGGGTCAACCTGCTCAAGCACCAGATCCAGTCGGCCGAGGTCGAGCTGGTGGCGGAGCTGGCCAACGCGCCCGCGACCGTCGAGCAGCTGCTGGCCTTCAAGCCGGGCGACTTCATCGAGCTGGACCTGGCGCAGGTCATCCAGGCCAAGGTGGACGGGGTGCCGGTGTTCGACTGCCATTACGGCACCTCGAACGGCAAGTATTCGATCAAGATTGAGAAGATGCTGACCGGCCCGGATGCCGGCTGGCTGGGAGCCCGGAATGGCTGACAACACCCCGATGGACGAACAGGACGCGATGGCCGCCGAATGGGCGGCGGCGCTGGCAGAAGCTGGCGGCGGCGGCAGCGAGGTCGCGGCCGAAGTGCAGCCGGCGGCCGAGCAGGTCGCGCCCGCGGCGTTCACCAATTTCTCGCCGACGCCGGGCAACCTGCCGGGCAGCGACATCAACATGATCCTGGACATCCCCGTCCAGCTCACGGTTGAACTGGGCCGCACCCGCATCCCGATCAAGAACATCCTGCAGCTGGCGCAGGGCTCGGTGGTCGAGCTCGACGCGCTGGCCGGCGAGCCGATGGACGTGCTGGTCAACGGCTACCTGATCGCCCAGGGCGAGGTGGTGGTCGTGAACGACAAATTCGGTATCCGCCTCACGGATATCGTGACCCCGTCCGAACGCATGCGCCGCCTGAGCAAGGCCTGACCCCCGAAGGACGCCAGACCGACTTCGCACACGGCACGCTGGCGTCGTTGCCGCGCTCGCCGGACAGGAGTCCGGCTGCGCATGGCGCCTGGCCAGCGGACCGCCTGCTCGCGTTCTGGCGCCCTTCGCGCCGGTCATAATCGCCGCCCATGAACTCCGGCATGAACAACAGCATCGTTCCCCTGCTCTGGTTCCTGGCCATCCTGGCCTTGATCCCGATCGTGCTGTGGCTGCTCAAACGCACGCCGCTGGGCGGTGCGGCCTTGGGCGGTCAACTGCGCACCGTCGCGCAGCTGGTGATCGCCCCGAGCCAACGCATCGTGATCGTCGAGGTGGGCCAGAACGAGGACCGGCAGTGGCTGGTCCTGGGCATCACCGGCCAGCAGATCCGCACGCTGCATGTGATGCCGCCGCAGGCCGACGCCGGCGTGGCGCTGCAAGCGGCCCAGCCCTCGTTCTCCTCGATGCTCAAGCGCAGCCTGGGGGGCAGGAACGCCGATGGCCCCGGTACCGGGTCTTCGACCTGATCGGGGTCCGCGCATGACGGCTTCGACTTCTTGCTCCGCTGAAGCTACGGCTTCCGCCACTGCTGCTCCCCGGCCCGCCAGGCGCATGCTGCGCCGCGTGCTCGGCGCGGGCGCGGTGCTTGCGCTCGGCGGCCTGGGCGCGGCGGCCTGGGCGCAGCAGAGCGGCAACGGCGCCAGCGTCCCGCTGATCATCGGCCAGGGCGCCGGCGGCAACAGCTACTCGGTCCCCATCCAGACCCTGCTGTTCTTCACCGCGCTGGGCTTCCTGCCCGCAGTGCTGCTGATGATGACGGGCTTCACCCGCATCGTGATCGTGCTGTCGCTGCTGCGTCAGGCACTGGGCACGCAGGCGGCGCCCCCGAATCAGGTCATCGTCGGCCTGTCGCTGTTCCTGACCTTCTTCGTCATGAGCCCGACCCTGGACCGCGTCTATGCCGAGGCCTGGCAGCCGTATCAAGCGGGCCAGATCGGCTTCGAGGTCGCGCTGGAGCGGGCCCAGGTCCCGATGCGCGCCTTCATGCTCAAGCAGACGCGCCAATCCGACGTCGCGCTGTTCGCCAAGCTGGCCAAGCTCGAGCCCAACGTCGCGCCCGAGAACGTGCCCTTCCGCGTGCTGGTGCCGGCCTTCGTGACCAGCGAGCTCAAGTCCGCGTTCCAGATCGCCTTCCTGATCTTCATCCCCTTCCTGGTGATCGACATGATCGTCTCGAGCGTGCTGATGAGCCTGGGGATGATGATGCTGTCGCCGGTGCTGGTGTCGCTCCCGTTCAAGCTGATGCTGTTCGTGCTGGCAGACGGCTGGAATCTGCTGCTGGGATCGCTGGCGGCCTCGTTCGCGCAGTAGCGGCGAGTAGCGGCATCGCGGCGACACGGGCAGCGGACAAGAAAGGACAGGACGATGGATGCGCAACAGGTCTTCACGATCGGCCAGCAGGGCTTGTACGTGCTGCTGCTGGTGGCGGCGCCGATTCTGCTGACGGTGCTGGCGGTCGGGGTGCTGGTGTCGGTCTTCCAGGCGGCGACGCAGATCAACGAATCGACGCTGTCCTTCGTGCCCAAGATCGTCGCGGCCGTGCTGGTGCTGGCGGTGGCCGGCCCCTGGATGATCTCGACCCTGGTCGAATACATCCAGCGGACGCTGCAGAGCATCCCGCAGGCGCTGGGCTGAGGCCGCGCCCGGGCTCCTGTCCATAGCGCCGCGCGCCGACACCCTGCTGCCGTCCGATGCTGACCTTCAACGAAGCCCAGCTGCTGGCCTGGATCAATCCGATCCTGTGGCCCTTCCTGCGCACGCTGGCGCTGTTCGCCGGCATGCCGGTCTTCAGCCAGCGCAACGTGCCGACGCGGGTGCGGATCGGGCTGGCGCTGTTCATCGCGGTGGCGGCGCAGCCCTCGTTGCCGGTGATGCCGACCATCCCGCTGGACTCGCTCCCGCAGATCCTCACCGCGGTCGCGCAGCAGATGCTGATCGGCCTGGCGATGGGTTTCGCGGTGCGGCTGGTGTTCGCGTCGCTGGAGTTCGCGGGTGAGCTGATCGGTCTGCAGATGGGCTTGAACTTCGCCGGCTTCTTCGACCCGTCGACCGGCGCGCAGGGCACGTCCTCCTCGCGTTTTCTCGGGTCGATGGTGGCCTTCCTGTTCATCGCGATCAACGGCCATCTGATGCTGATCAATGCGCTGGTGGCCAGCTTCCAGGCCTTCCCCGTCGGTGACGAGCCCTTCCGCTTCCTGCGCGTGGCGCAGCCACAGGTCTGGGGGGCGGAGGTCTTCCGCATCGGGTTGTGGATCGCGCTGCCGCTGATCACGATGCTGATGTTCGTGAACCTGGTGCTGGGCATCATCTCGCGCGTGGCGCCGCAGCTGAACGTGTTCTCGGTCGGCTTCCCGCTGACGGTGAGCATCGGGCTGGTGGGCCTGGTGGCGACGCTGCCGCTCATGCACCAGCCCTTCGAGATCGCGTTGGAGCGGTTGCTCGCGGCCTTCAACTAGCGCGGCGCCGGACGCGCCTCGCCGCCCCTCCGGCGGCCCTCGACGCACCCTCCTTCGGGGGCATTTTTGTTTGCTTTTTCTCCCCCATCGACAACCAGTTCGAATCATGTTCAGCCGAGGGTCAGGTCTGAACAAAAGCTAAGTCAGCAACGCTCGTTGCGGGACACGCCTGCGAGTGCAGGAGCATGATGAGTCAGGGCCGCGCCGCGTCGCAGCGGCGCGGCTCCTCAGCGCATCACAACTCCCGCAACGCCGTCGTCACCGGCACGCTCGCCGCCCGCACCGCCGGGAACAGCCCGCCGATGAAGCCGATGGCCAGGGCCCACTTGAGCCCCTCCCACAGCAGCTGTCCCGACACCCGCAGCTCGAAGCTCAGCTTGCCCACCGAGCCCGCCGCCATCGTCGACGCCGCGTGCCCGTTGAACAGCAGGTAGGCGATCGCCCCGCCGATGATCCCGCCCAGCGCCGCCAGCAGCATGGTCTCCAGCATCACCGCCACCACCACCGGAAGACCGGGGAAGCCGATCGCGCGCAGCGTCGCGATCTCCCGCGCACGCGTCGCGACCGCGGCGAACATGGTGTTCAGCGCCCCGAAGACCGCACCGATCGCCATGATCGATCCCACCACGATCCCGATCCCGCGCAGGATCTTCGTCATCTGCTCCGATTGCTTGGAGAAGAAGGCCAGCGTCGTCGTCGCGTCGACCTTGAGCTGCGGATTCGCCTCCAGCGCAGCCTTGAAGTCCTTGAACGCCTTTGCGTCCGTCAGCTTCACCGTCACCGAATTGCGGCTCGCGCCCCGCCGGTAGGTATCGGCCACCACAGGCGCATCGGCCCACAGCTCCGATTCCATCGAGTCCCCCGAGGCGAAGACCCCAGCCACCGTCCACATCTGACTGCCCAGTCGGATCTGCTTGCCCGGCTCCAGGCCCTCGAACTGGCGCGCCGCGCCCTGACCGACGATCAGCTCCTTGAGCCCCGGCTGGAACTTGCGGCCGGCGACGATCTTGACCTGCGGCCGCACCGCGAAGGCCTCGTCGCCCACACCGCGCACCTGCACGCTGCCCTCGTCGTCGGTGGTCGTGCCCTTGACCGGCAGGTTGGCCGCGACCACGGTCTCGGCGGAGACCAGCGGCTCGCCCTTCGCGGACTTGGCCACGCCGGGCGCCTGCGCGATCTGCGTGATGTCGTCGCGCGACAGCACCGACGCGACTTCCGCCGCCGACGCGCCGCGCAGCACGATGGCGGTGTCCTCGCTGCCTGACTTGCGCAGCGTCTCCGCATAGCCCTCGGCCATCGCCAGCAGCGCTACCAGCACGCCGACCACGCCGGCGATGCCCACGACGATCACCGCCGAGGAGCCCAGCCGCTGCGGCAGCGTGCTCACGCCCACGCTGGTGACCGAGCGCGCCTGCGCTCCGCGGCGCGACAGCAGCATCCACAGCGCCAGCACCACGGCCAGGCCCAGCGCGCCGAACCACGGCAACTTCACCCACGCCACCAGCACCAGGACCAGCAGCGCCAGCAAACCGAGTCGTTTCAGGAATTTCATGTTCAGGCCCTCCCCGCCAGCGCATCGGTGATGTTCAAGCGCATCGCGTTGAGCGCCGGCAGCGCGCCGACGATCACGCCGAACAGCACCATCAGCCCCACGCCCATGGCCCAGCTGCCCAGCCCCGCGGCCGGCAGATTGAGCGCTCCCCCGCTGCCGGCGCTGACGGCCGGTCCGATGACGCTCGCCAGACCGAGGCCGATCACGCCGCCGATCACCAGCAGCAGCACCGACTCCGCCAGCACCATCAGCAGCACGCTGACCTCCGAGAAACCGATGGTCTTGAGCACGGCGATCTCGCCGGTGCGCTCCCGCACCGCCTGCATCATCGTATTGCCCGACAGCAGCAGCAGCGTGAAGAACACCGCGCCCATGATGGAGCTGACGATCAGCCCGATGTCGGCCACCTGCTTCATCCAGGAGGCCATCGCCGCCTGCTCGGTCTGCGTGCGGGTCTCATGGTCCGAGTTGGCCGAGATCGCGTCGATCGCCTTGGCCACGCGGTCCGCCTGATTCGCATCTTTCACGCTGGTCACGTACCAGCCGACCTGACCGCGGTTGTAGGGCGTCGTGTCGTCGAAGTACTTCCAGTTCAGCAGGAACATCTGGTCGTACCAGCCGCCGGTCTTCTTGTCGGCCGCATGGATCAGGCCGACGATCTCGAACTGCCAGTCCTTGCTGCCGTTGCGGTCCGGGAAGATGGTCGACTGCATCGGGATCTTGTCCCCGACCTTCCAGTTGAACTTGCGCGCCAGGCCCTCGCCCACCAGCGCGCCGATGCGCGTGGACACGAAGGCCTTGCGGGCCTGCTCGGTGACGACCATCTCCGGATACATGTCCAGGTAGTTGGGCGGCACGGCGAAGCTGAAGACCTGGTTGTGCGGGTCCTGATAGGCGCCGCCGAACCAGTTGGCGTAGGTCACCAGCTTCACGCCGTCCACCGCCTCGATGCGCTGTTGCAGCGACATGGGCAGCGTCTGGATGAACGAGAGCCGCGAGCCCGATTGCAGCCGCGACGCGCCGTTGGCGCTCTGGCCGGCCTGGTCGAAGGAGGTGCGCACCGCGTCCAGCAGGCCGAACAGCAGGAAGGCCGTGATGATGGACACCAGCGTCAGCACCGTCCTGAGCTTGCGCCGGAACAGCGCCGCCCAGATGAGATGAAGGTATTTCATGGCATGCCTCGCTGGGGGTCAGGCCGTGACGCGGGCGGTCTGCTCGACCAGGGTGCCCTTGTCCAGATGCAGGATCTGGCCGGCGCGCTCGGCCGCCTTGGGATCGTGGGTGACCATCACGATGGTCTTCCCGTGATCGCGGTTCAGCGCCTGCAGCAGCGCCAGCACGTCCTCGGCCGACTGGCGGTCCAGGTCTCCGGTGGGCTCGTCGCAGACCAGCAGCGTGGGGTCGGACACGATGGCCCGTGCGATCGACACGCGCTGCTGCTGCCCGCCCGACAGTTCGGTCGGCTTGTGGCTGGCGCGGTCCGACAGGCCCACCAGCTGCAGCGCGATCGCGGCGCGCTTGCGGCGCTCGGCGGCGGAGAGCTTGGTCAGCAGCAGCGGCAACTCGACGTTGCGCTGCGCCGAGAGCATGGGCATCAGGTTGTAGAACTGGAACACGAAGCCGACCTTGGCCGCGCGCCACTTGGCCAGCGCGCCGGTGCCGAGCTGGTCGATGCGATCGCCGCCGATGGCGATGCTGCCGCCGCTGGGCTGGTCCAGCCCGCCGATCAGATTCAGCAAGGTCGTCTTGCCGGAGCCCGAGGGCCCCATCAAAGCCAGGAAGGCCCCCTGCTCAACGTCCAGATCGATGTGGTGCAGCACCTCCACCTTCTGCTTGCCTCGGGTGTAGACCTTGGACAGGTCCCGGATCTCGATCAACTTGCTCACGGTGACTCCTCGCATCAACGGTTCAAACGCGTCATGCCTGCGCGGGCGCGCGGCATCGCCGCCCCACGTCCTCACGACGCGCGGCGGCACTCCCAATCGACGGACTGCCGACTATTTGCCCGAGGCGACCAGGCGGATCTGGCCGCCGTCCTTCAGGTCCTCGGGCGGATTCACGACGATGGGCTCGCCGGGCTTGACCCCGTCCAGCACCACCGCCTGGGCGCCCAGCGGCGTCCCCTGCTTGACCTTGCGCGCCGCGGCGTTCTGGCCGACGACGACGAACACCACGTCCGCGCCGTCCCGCGTCACGACCGCGGACTTGGGCACCAGCACGCCCGGCGGCGGCGCGACCTGACCGGTCTGCTTGGGCGCCAGGAAGGACACGCGCACGCCCATGTCGGGCACGACGCGCGCATCCTTCTGCTCCAGCGCCACGCGCACCTTCACCGTCGCCTTGCCGCGGTCGGCCGAGGGCACGACCGCGATCACGTGCGCGCCGATGCGCCAGTCGGGATAGGCGTCCAGCACGGCCTCGGCCGGCATGTCGGCCTTGACCTGGCCGATGTAGGCCTCGTTCACGTCCACGTCGATCTCCAGCGAGTCCATGTCGACGATGGTGCCCACGCCGGTCCGGGTGAAGCCGCCGCCGGCGGACAGCGGGGAGACAATCTCGCCCACCTGCGCCGCCTTGGCGGTGATGACGCCGGCGAAGGGCGCCTTGACCACCGTGTAATCGAACTGGACCTGCGCCTGCGCCGCCTGCGCCATCGCGGCATCGGCCTCGCGGCGACGGGCCTCGACCTGGGCGGTGTAGGCGTTGACCGCGGTGCGCGCCTGCTCGGCGGCCTGCTTGGTGGTCATGCCGCTGGCGGACAACTCGTCCTGGCGCTTCAGGTCGGCCTGAGCCTGCGCCAGCTGGGCCTGCGTCGCCACCACATTGGCCTGAGCGCTCTTCACGTTGGCCTGCGCCATCGCCAGCGAGGCGCGCAGCGCCGCGTCCTCCAGCCGCGCCAGCACCTGGCCCTTGGCGATCCGATCGCCCTCCTCGAACAGCACCTCGGTCAGGGTGCCGGTGATCTGCGTGGACACCGTCGCCGAGCGGCGCGCCGTCACATAGCCGGTGGCCTGCAGCACCGCGTTGCCGCCGCCGGCGCCCCCGCGGGACAGGGCGTTCGCGGTCTCGACCTCGGGCACCTGGGACTGTCGCCACCACCACCAGCCGCCGCCGGCCAGCAAGGCCAGCACGACGATCACCGCCACCAGAGTCCAGACCCACTTGGGCGGTCCGCCGCCGTGGTCGTCACGCTCCGTGCCCTGGATGCGCAGTTCTTTCAACAATGCGGTATCGATGACAGCCCCCTTGGAGTGCGGACTCGCCAAGTCGGCGAGGTCTTGTTCGGATCGGGGCGAATTCTGCGCGGCGCCCGGCGCGCGTCAATCCTGACTTGCGACGAATGGCGGATGGCGGTCGCGAATGCCCTCGGGGGACGACGAACGGCAGACCCCGCGTTCGACACGCGGAAGCGGGCTCAGCTTTCGACCAGGCCGTTGCGGATGGCGTAGACGGTGAGCTCGGAGTTGTTGGACAGCGCCAGCTTCTCCAGCACCCGGGCGCGGTACACGCTGACGGTCTTGGGGCTGAGCATCAGCTCCTCGGCGATGTCCGACAGGCGCTTGCCCGAGGCGATCATCACCAGCGTCTGCAGCTCGCGGTCGGACAGCTTCTGATGCGCCTGCTCGGGGGCCGGCGCGGTCAGGCTCTCGACCAGCATCTGGGCGATTTCGGGCGTCACGTACTTGCGGCCCTGTGCCACCGTGCGCACCGCCTGCACCAGCAGCTGCGGATCGCCGCCCTTGTTCACGTAGCCGAAGGCGCCGGCGCGCAGCGCGCGGATGGCGTACTGGTCCTCGGGGTACATGGAGACGATCAGCACCCGCGTGGTGGCGCCCTCGTCCTTGAGCACGTGCAGCACGTCCAGACCGCTGCGGCCCGGCATGTTGATGTCCAGCACCAGCACGTCGCATTGCTTGTCGGCGGGCAGCGTGCGCATCAGGCTGCGCAGCTCGCCGTAGTCGCCGGCCTCGCCGACCACCTCGATGTCGGGCGCGTCGGACAGCGTGTCCCGGATACCGCGGCGGATCAGCGCATGGTCGTCGCAGAGGATGACTTTGATCATAGGTCGCCCCACGAGGAGGGGTCGTGCGCCGTGACGGCCGGCGCGTCGGCCTTGACCGCCGGGGCGGGCCTGTCGTCGTCCTCGTCGTCGAAGTCCAGCGCGGCGATCACCCCGCGCAGCGGCACCGACAGGATCAGCGCCGTGCCCTGCGGGCCCGTGCTCAGATCCACCCAGCCGCCGACCGTGGCCGCGCGCTCGCGCAGGCCGCGGATGCCGAAGCTGCGCGCCTTGCTCAGATCGCCCGGCGCCACACCGCGCCCGTTGTCCTTGATCTCCAGCGTCAGCACCCCGCCCTCCATGCTCAGCTCCACCTCGACCTTGCTTGCCTCGGCATGCTTGGACACATTGGTCAGCGCTTCCTGCGCACAGCGGTAGGCCACCAGCGGCACGCCCGGCGGCAGCTGGAACTGCTCGCCCACATGCCGCACGGCGGTCGCGATGCCGGTCCGGCGCTCGAAGCGCGCCGCCAGCCATTGCACCGCTGCCAGCAATCCTTGTTCCAGGATGGCCGGGCGCAGGTTGTGCATGATCCGCTGGCTCGATTCGATGGCGCTGGTGACGGTCTCCAGCGCCGACTGCACGCGCTGCTGCACGTCCTCATCCTTGCTGTGCCGCGCGATCCAGGCCAGATCGAACTTGAGCGCCGTCAGCGAGCCGCCGACGTCGTCATGGATCTCGCGCGCGATGGCCGCGCGCTCCATCTCCACGCTGGTCTGCAGATGGCCGGCCAGTTCATGCAGTTGCTGCTTGGACTTGAGCAGCTCCCGATCCGCCTCCTGCCGCGCGCGCTGCGCCTCGCAGGACTCGATCGCATGCAGCAGCGACGGCGCCAGCCGCGCCAGGTTGTTCTTGAGCAGGTAATCCGAGGCGCCGGTGCGCATCGCGGCCACCGCGGTGTCCTCGCCGATCTCCCCCGAGACCAGGACGAAAGGGAGCACCAGTTGCCGCTGCTTGATGATGTCCAGCACCACCAGACCCGAGAAACCGGGCAGGTTGTAGTCCGAAATGATCGCGTCCCAGGGCCGGTCCAGGGCGGCCTCGATGTCGGGCAGCGTGTCCAGCCGGGTGACCTCGAAGCGCAGTCCGGCGCGTTGCAACTGGGCCAGGATCAGTTGGTGATCCAGGTCGGAATCTTCGATGTGCAGCAAACGCAGGCGGCGCTCGGCGAGGGGGACAGTCGGCATGGCCGCGAGTATGCCAAGTTTGTCGCGTATCCCTCATCTGTGCAGGTGGACCCGCAGCTTTATGTGGGCTAGAAACCGTAGAGTCTTGGGTTTACCCTTATCGAGAATTTGTGTCCCCTGGTCGATCTACGTTATTGGACTGACTTTGACCAGTTAGTCCCGTCGACAGATTCGATACAAAGGCCGAAGATTCTTGTCAGCCGCAAATGTCCGGGCGCACGTCTGAGTTGGGCAGACGTGATCACGCAGCAGGACGCCCTAGTTGGAGCCAAGATGCAAATCGATGAGACAGCGGTGGAGCCGGATGGCGGCTTGATGCCGCTGCTGGCCGCGGCCGAGCTGCAAGACCACTTGATGACGGTCAACAATGACCTGGAGCGCTTGCAGCGTTTGCTGGACGACGCTTGCGAGGCCTTGTCGACCCATTTCTTCGGTGCGTCCGGACTGGTCGACCAGATGCGCGAGCGCCTGCCCGACGCCAAGGATCAGGACGCGCTGCAGCAGTTGATGCTGCATCTGGCCGGTGCGATCACCGCGCTGCAGTTCCAGGACATGTCCACGCAGCTGATCGCGCACACGAGTCAGCGGCTGCGCAACTGCTCGGACCAACTGGCCCGAGACACCTTCGGGGACGACGAGGACGGCATGGCCGTCGTCGAGAGCGCCCCGCTGCGACCCAACCCCGTGACGCAGGACGAGATGGACGCGGGGTCGATCGAGTTGTTCTGATTGTTCCGTTCCTCGACGCCGCTTCTGACGCTTACGTCACGGAAACCGTCGGCGGCGTCATCCCAGGGACCTCATCGTCATCAAGAATTGTCGGGTCCACCCGAAAACACGCAAGTCATCCGGAGAACTCAAAATGCCCTCGATCCTCGCCGTAGACGATTCGGCCTCCATGCGCCAGATGGTCTCGTTCACCCTCAAGAATGCGGGTTTCAACGTCGTGGAGGCGGTGGACGGGCAGGACGCCTGGGAGAAGTCGTCCCAGCGCGATTTCGACCTGGTGCTGACCGACCAGAACATGCCGCGGATGGATGGCATCAGCCTGACCAAGAAGCTGCGTGACAATCCCAAGTTCAAGACCACGCCGATCCTGATCCTGACCACCGAGTCCAGCGACCAGATGAAGCAGGCCGGCCGCGCCGCCGGCGCCACTGGCTGGCTGGTCAAGCCTTTCGACCCGGCCAAGCTGATCGAAGTGATCGGCAAGGTGATTCGCTGAGTCCACGCGGGAGATATCGATGGGAGACATGACCTCCGAAGGCGCGAACCTGGGCGCCGGCATTGACCTGAGCCAGTTCTACCAAGTCTTCTTCGAAGAGGCGGGCGAGAACCTGGACAACATGGAGCAGCTGCTCCTGAATCTGGACATCGACAATCCGGACGATGAGCAGATGAATGCCATCTTCCGATGCGCGCACTCGATCAAGGGCGGCGCCGCCACGTTCGGCTTCAACGACGTGGCCGAGCTGACCCACCAGATGGAGACGCTGCTGGACAAGCTGCGCCGTCACGAACTGGCCCCCACGTCCCAGATGGTGGACGTGCTGCTGCAGTCGGGCGACGCGCTCAAGGCGCAACTGGCCCGTCATCAGGGTTCGGGCGCCGACGCGGTGGACACCAGCGAACTGCTGAGCAGCATCCGTACCCTGGTCGACGGCGGCACGCTGGATGGCGCGCGCGCCGCCGCGCCCGCTCCGGCCCCCGCGCCGCAGGCCGCCCCGGCGCCCGCGCCGGCCGCCGCCGCCCCTGCCCCGCTGAAGTCGACCGTGCGCCAGCTCGAGCTGCTGGTCGGTCCGCTGAGCAATCCCGCGCAGGCCGACAACCTGGTCGATCTGTTCAAGGAGATCACCGACCTGGGCACGATCGAGCCGCTGGATGGCGGCATCTCGGCCGACGGCATGCGCCGTTTCAAGGTCCTGACCAGCAGCACCGACAACGACCTGCTGGACCTGTTCACCTTCCACGTCTCGCGCGAGGAAGTGAAGATCCTGCCGCTGGGCGAGGGTTACGGCTTCCATGAGGGCGCGCCCGGCGCGCCCCCGGTCGAGGCCAAGAAGGACGAAGACCCGGGCTACGGCTTCTTCGACGACGCCCCGGGCGTGCCCGCCGGTGTCGCCGCCGAGCCCAAGCCGGAAGAGGCCCCCAAGGCCGCCGTGCCCGTGCCGGCCGCCAAGCCCGCCACGCCAGCCCGCACCGACGTCGCGCCGCGCGCCGGCGGCGCCAACATGGACCAGTCCACGCTGCGCGTCTCGGTCGAGAAGGTCGACCAGCTGATCAACCTGGTGGGCGAGCTCGTCATCACCCAGGCCATGCTGGCGCAGAACAGCCGCAACCTGGATCCGGGCCTGTATCAACAGCTGGCCTCGGGCCTGGCCGACCTGGAGCGCAACACGCGCGACCTGCAGGAATCGGTCATGTCCATCCGCATGATTCCGATGTCGGTCGTGTTCAACCGCTTCCCGCGCATGCTGCGCGACCTGGCGGCCAAGCTGGGCAAGAAGGTCGAGCTGGTCACGCAGGGCGAAGCCACCGAGCTGGACAAGGGCCTGGTCGAGAAGATCACCGACCCGCTGACCCACCTGGTGCGCAACAGCTGCGACCACGGCATCGAGCTGCCCGCCGACCGCATCGCCAAGGGCAAGCCCGAGCAGGGCACGATCACGCTGGTCGCCTCGCATCAGGGCGGCTCCATCGTGATCGAGGTCCGCGACGACGGCCGCGGCCTGAACCGCGACAAGCTGATCAAGAAGGCGCGTGAAAAGGGCATCGACGCCCCCGACACCATGACCGATCAGGAAGTCTGGGGTCTGATCTTCGCGCCGGGCTTCTCCACCGCCGACCAGGTCACCGACGTGTCCGGCCGCGGCGTCGGCATGGACGTGGTCAAGAAGAACATCACCTCGCTGGGCGGCACCGTGGAGATCGACTCCGCCGAGGGCTACGGCATGAAGGTCTCGGTGCGGCTGCCGCTGACGCTGGCCATCATGGACGGCATGAGCGTGGGCGTGGGCGAAGAGGTCTACATCCTGCCGCTGTCGTCGGTGGTCGAGTCCTTCCAGGTCCAGTCCGACACCATCAAGACCGTGGGCGGCTCCGGCCGCGTGGTCGAGGTCCGCGACGAGTACATGCCCGTGGTCGAGCTCGAGCAGGTCTTCAACGTCCCCCGCTTCGACTTCGAGCATGTCAGCTCGATCATGGTCGTGGTCGAGGCCGAAGGCGGTCGCGTGGCGCTGCTGGTCGACGAGCTGCTGGGTCAACAGCAGGTCGTGGTCAAGAACCTGGAAGCCAATTACCGCAAGGTCACCGACGTGTCGGGCGCCACGATCATGGGCGACGGCCGCGTCGCGCTGATCCTGGACGTGGGCAGCCTGGTGCGCCGCTCGCGGCATTGAGCCCAGGTCGAATTTGAGGGCGCGCCGGTCAAGGGACCGGCCGCCTCAGGCATAAGAGGTCAACATGAATTTCAGTGCACTGATGCGTCAGTTCAGCATCCGCACCCGGATGATCGGCGCGATCGCCATCGTGCTGGTCCTGCTGCTGATCGTGGGCAGCGTGGGACTCTTCGGCATGCAGTCGATGCGCGGTCAGACCCAGGAGTTCCTGGAGAAGTCCACCGCCCGGAGCCACCTGATCAGCGATCTGACCAGCTCCATGGGCAAGCTGCGTGTCCATGAGAAGGACATGATCATCAACTACGAGAAGCCCGAGGTGGTGAAGGAGCGCCACGCCAAGTGGGACGCCGCCCGCAAGAAGGCCTCGGAGGAACTGGCCGCGTTGGCCAAGCTCAGCGCCCCGGACGACCAGGACGCGATCAAGAAGCTGCAGGCCGCGCTGGAGACCTATGCCGCCAAGGCCGCGAACGTCGTGACGCAGCTGGAGTCGGGCGCCTACGACCACGCCGCCGTGGCCGACCGTCTGCTGCAGCCCGCCAAGGACCAGGTGGTCGAGGCCGAGAAGCAGCTCGACGAGCTGAGCAAGCGCCTGGAAGCGCAGTCCCAGGACATGCGCCAGGGCATCGAGAGCACGCAGGGCGGCGTGCTGACGACCTTCGTGCTGGTGCTGGTCTTCGCCGCGGTGATCGTGGTGCCGCTGACCCTGCTGAACATGCAGACCATCTGCGCGCCGCTGGCCGAGGCCGAAGCGCTGGCCGCCGCGATCGCCGAGGGCGATCTGTCCCGCAGCATGAAGCCGGTCGAAGGCGTGGACGAGGCGTCCAAGCTGATGCGCTCGCTGCACCGCATGCAGGAAGCGCTGCAGGCCATGGTCGGCCAGCTGCGCACCGCCGCTGATTCCATCCGCACCGCGTCGGTGGAGATCGCCTCCGGCAACCAGGACCTGTCCAGCCGGACCGAGCAGACCGCGTCGAATCTGCAGGAAGCCGCGTCCTCGCTGGTCCAGCTGACGGGCACCGTCAAGCAGACCGCCGACAGCGCCCGTACCGCCAACCAGCTGGCCTCCTCCGCCTCCGGTGCGGCAGCCAAGGGCGGTGACGTGGTGAGCCAGGTGGTCTCGACGATGGACGAGATCAACACCAGTTCCAAACGCATCAGCGACATCATCGGCACCATCGACGGCATCGCCTTCCAGACCAACATCCTGGCGCTGAACGCCGCGGTCGAGGCCGCGCGCGCCGGTGAACAGGGCCGCGGCTTCGCGGTCGTGGCCGGTGAGGTGCGCTCGCTGGCCCAGCGCAGCGCCGAGGCCGCGCGCGAGATCAAGACCCTGATCGGCGCCAGCGTCGAGCGGGTCGAGACCGGCTCGCGCCTGGTGCAGGAAGCGGGCACGACCATGAGCGACATCGTCGCCAGCGTGCAGCGCGTGACCGACATCATCGGCGAGATCACCGCCGCCTCCAGCGAGCAGAGCGACGGCATCAGCCAGGTCAACCAGGGCGTGAGCAACCTGGATCAGATGACGCAGCAGAACGCCGCGCTGGTGGAGCAATCCGCCGCCGCCGCCGAGAGCCTCAAGGACCAGGCCGAGCGCCTGGGCGCGGTGGTCGACCGCTTCCGCGTGGGCGGCAACGCGGCGACCAGCTCGGCGCTGTTCGCGTCGGCGCCCGCCAAGCCGGCCGTGAAGAGCGAGCCGCAGTTCAGCGCCGCCAAGCCAGCGTCCACTGCCCCATCGACGGCATCGACGACGCCCGCCGTGAAGCCCGTGGCCGTGAAGGCGGCGGCCAAGACCGTCAAGCCGGTCACGAAGACCGGGGGCAAGAGCGCGGTCAAGAGCGCCACGACGGCCGGCTTCGCCGCAAAATCCACGGTCGCGCCCAAGGCGGCGTCCACCCCCTTCACTCCCGCGCCGGCGGTCCCGGCAACCACCGCCGCCGACGGCGACTGGGAAACCTTCTAATCCGCCGCTCAAGAGGTCACACATGGAAATCGTCCAACAACCCGGCACCCAAGTCGTGCAAGCAGGCTCCGGCTCCCTGGTCCCGCAAGGCGCCGCCAGCGCCGCGCCCGCCAGCGGGGAGTACCTGACCTTCCGCCTGGGCCAGGAGGAATACGGCATCGACATCCTGAAGGTCCAGGAGATCCGTTCCTACGAGCAGCCCACCCGCATCGCCAACGCACCGGACTTCATCAAGGGCGTCGTCAACCTGCGCGGCGTGATCGTCCCCATCGTCGACCTGCGTCTGAAGCTGGGCTGCGCCACGGCCGAGTACAACAGCTTCACCGTGGTCATCGTGCTGAACGTCAAGAATCGCGTCGTCGGCGCGGTGGTGGACTCGGTGTCCGACGTGCTCGAGCTGAACCGCGACGTCATCCGCCCGGCGCCGGAGCTGAGCTCCAGCACCGTCAACACCAGCTTCATCATGGGCATCGGCGCGGTCGCCGAGCGCATGTTGATCCTGATCGACATCGAGGGCCTGATGTCCAGCGCGGACATGGGTCTGATGGATGCGATGACCGCCGCCTGATCGAACGAAACGCCCGGCACTGCCGGGCGTTTTGACTTGGGCCGTCGACGGGCCCGACGCAGCCGCAGCGGTGACCGTTGATCGTCGAAAGTCGTTGGGAGCCGGCAGCGCCGCCGCATCAAGCGCGCGCCGGCAAAAAGGGAGTCAGCGCGCGGAGCGTCCCCGCACAGGAGCGGACGCCCGCCGCATGGAGCAAGCCACTTCGGAGGGCCGGTTCATGTTCGACTCGATCAAGACGCGATTGATCTCGCTGGGTGTCGGCATCGTCGCGTTGACGCTGCTGGCGATCACGGTGGCCAACTACCTGACCGTGCGCGGGCATACCGAGCGGCAGGTGTCGGAGGCGCTGGATGAGCTGGCCGCGGCGCGCGCCGACGCCATCCACCAATGGGTCCGCACGCAGCGCGACATCGTGCAGTCGCTGCAGCCGGCGGTCAGCGCGGCGGACCCGGTCCCCCTGCTCCAGCAGGCGCAGAAGTCGGGACGGCTGGAAGCGGCCTACGTCGGTTTCGCCGACAAGAAGATCGTCTTCAACACCCCGCAGAACCTCCCCGCCGATTACGACCCCACCAGCCGCCCCTGGTACACCGGCGCGGCGCAGGCCTCCGGCGTGGTGCTGACGGCGCCTTACATGGACGCCTCCAAGGGCCGCCTGGTCGTGACCTTCGCGAGCGCCGACAAGAGCGGCGGCTCGACCAAGGCGGTGATCGCCTCGGACGTGTTCCTGGACGACGTCGTCGCCACGGTCAAGGCGATCAAGCCCACGCCCGGCGGCTTCGCCTTCCTGCTGTCCAAGGACGGCAAGGTCGTCGCCCATCCGGACGCCTCGCTGGCGCTCAAGGACGCGAGCGCGGTCTCGGAGCAGCTCAGCGCCGCCGCCCTCAAGGACGCGCTGGATCCGAAAGCCGGCTGGGTCGAGGCCAAGGTCGGCGACAACAAGTTCCTGATCAGCGGCACGCCGGTGCCGGAGACTGATTGGCAGCTCTTCGTCGCGGCACGCAAGGATGAGGCGCTGGGCTCGTTGAGCGCGCTGCTGCGCACCGCCGTGATCACCGCGCTGATCATGATGGCCATCGCCGCGCTGGCGATGACCGGCACCATCGCCGCGATGCTGCGCGGCGTCGATCAGGTGCGCGCGGCGTTGGACGACATCAGCGCCGGCGACGGCGACCTGACCCAGCGCCTGCCCTCGGGCGGACGCGACGAGGTCGGCCGGATCGCGTCCTCCTTCAACGTCTTCGCCGAGAAGATCCAGCGCATGCTGCTGGACGTGCGCTCGGCCAGCAACTCGATCTCGACCGCCTCCAGCGAGATCGCCATCGGCGCGCAAGACCTGTCCCAGCGCACCGAGCAGACGGCGTCCAATCTGCAGCAGGCGGCCTCGTCGATGGAGCAGCTGACCGCCACGGTGCGGCAGACCGCGGATGCGGCTCAGACGGCCAATCAGCTCGCCTCCAGCGCCTCCAGCGCGGCGGCCAAGGGCGGCGAGGTGGTGAGCCAGGTGGTCTCGACCATGGACGAGATCAACGCCAGCTCCAAGAAGATCAACGACATCATCGGCACCATCGACGGCATCGCCTTCCAGACCAACATCCTGGCCTTGAACGCGGCGGTCGAAGCGGCGCGCGCCGGCGAGCAGGGCCGCGGCTTCGCGGTGGTGGCGAGCGAGGTGCGCTCGCTGGCGCAGCGCAGCGCCGAGGCGGCCAAGGAGATCAAGGCCCTGATCGGCGCCAGCGTCGATCGCGTGGAGGCCGGCTCGCGGCTGGTCGAGGCGGCGGGCGCGTCGATGAACGACATCGTGCACAGCGTGCAGCGGGTAACGGACATCATCGGCGAGATCACCGCCGCGTCCACCGAGCAGAGCGGCGGCATCGCGCAGGTCAACGACGCGGTCACGCAGCTGGACCGCATGACGCAGCAGAACGCGGCGCTGGTCGAGGAATCGGCCGCGGCCGCCGAGAGCCTGAAGGACCAGGCGCACCGGCTGACGGAGATCGTGTCGGTGTTCCGCTTGGGGAATGACGGACCGGCGATGGCGGCGGCTCACAAGCCGCTCGTCAAGACGAGCGTGGCGGCGAAGTCCGCATCGGCATCGACCGCGGCGGCGTCAACGTCCACGCCCGGCGCCGCGACCAGCGCATCGGCGCCCAAGACCTACACGACGAAGCCCGGCGCGCGCCCTGCAGCCAAGCCGGTGGTGGCCGCGGCGGGCGCGGCATCGGCGCCGGTGTCCGTGGCGGCCGCGCCTGCGGCACCCCGGCCCGCTCCCGCGCCGGCGCCCTCCCCCAAGGTCGACGACGGGGACTGGGAAACCTTCTGACGCTCAGTTCGTATCGGCCTCGCGCAGCGTCTGCACCACCGGACGCTGCAGCACGCCGCGCAGCGCCCACCAGCCGGCGAGCTGCGCCAGCACGGCGCCGCCGATGGTCGTGCCGATCAGCACCCAGGGCTTGAACTGCCATTCGAAATCGAAGGCGTAATGCGTGAGCGCCCAGCCCAGCGCCTGCGCCGCGCCGCCGGCCAGCAGGCCCGCGAGCGCCCCCAGCCCCAGCAGCTCGGCCCGCTGCACCGACGCCATCAGCGTGCTCGACGCGCCGAAAGCCCGCATCAGCGCGAACTCGCGGGTGCGCGCATCGCGTGAGCCCACCGCCGCCACCAGCAGCACGACCACACCCAGCGCCAGCGCCACCGCGAACAGCAGCTGCACGGCCATGATCACTTGCTCCAGCACGCCCTGCACCTGCGCCAGCTCGGCGGAGACATCGATCAGCGTCAGGTTGGGGAACTCGTTGACCAGCTTGCGATCCAGCGCGGCGGGCGCGCCCTCGCCCGCCGGTGAGCGGTAGGCGGAGATGAAGCTCACGGGCAGCTCGGGCATCTCCGCGCGCGGGTAGAGCACGAAGAAGTTGACCCGCATCGAGCCCCAGTCCACCTTCCGCAGCGACGTGATCCTGGACTCGATCAGCATGCCGGCGATGTCGAACTTCAGGCGGTCGCCCAGCTTCAGGCCGAGCTGGTCGGCCAGGCCCTGCTCGACGCTGACGCCGTCCTTCTCCTGCGCCGTCCAGGTCCCTTTGGAGAGCTGGTTGTGCGAGGGCAGCGCGCCGGTGTGGCTGAGGTTGAACTCGCGCTCGACCAGGCGCTGGGCGCGTTCCTCGGTGAACTGGTTGGCGCGGACCTCGGTGCCATTGATGGCGACCAATCGGCCGCGGATCATCGGGTACCAGTCGTAGTCCTTGACGCCGGCGCGGTCCAGGTCGGCGCGGAAGCCCGCGGCCTGGTCGGGCTGGATGTTGATGACGAAGCGGTCCGGCGCGTTGGCTGGCGTCGCGGCGCGCCAGCTGGTGATCAGGTCGGTGCGCAGCAGCACCAGCAGCGCCAGCGCCAGCAGGCCCAGCGACAGCGAGCCCACCTGCAACACCGCGAAGGCCGGCCGCGCGGCGACCTGGCGCGTGGCCAGCAGCAGCCAGCGCGGCGCGCCGGCCTGCGGCACCAGCTTGCGCAGCGCGATCACCGCGCCATAGGCCAGCAGCGCGAAGACGCCCAGCGCGACCGCGAAACCGCCAGTGGCGATCAGGCCCAGGCGCCAGTCGGCCGACAGCGCGGTGAGCACCGCCGCGAAGCCGGCGACACCCGCCACCAGCACGGCCAGCGAGCCCAGCTTGGGCCGGCCCAGCTCACGGCGGATCACGCGCAGCGGCGGCACGGCCGCCAGCTGCAGCACCGGCGGCAGACCGAAGCCCAGCAGCAGGCTCATGCCCATGCCCAGGCCCAGCAGCACCGGCCAGATGCCGGCCGAAGGCAGGTCCACCGAGATCAACCCGGCCAGCAGCGCGATGAAGCCGAAGTGCAGCAGGAAGCCCAGCAGCACGCCGACCGCGCTGGCGATGAAGCCGACGCCGGCGAACTCCAGCGTGAACACCCAGGCCAGCCGGCGCTGCGGTTGGCCGAGCACGCGCAGCATGGCGCAGTCGTCGAGGTGGCGATTCGCGAATTCACGCGCGGCGAGCGCGACCGCGATCGCGGCCAGCAGCGCCGCCAGCAGCGCGACGAGGTTCAGGAACTTGGTCGCCCGGTCCAGGGTCTGGCGCATCTCGGGCCGGCCGGTCTCCAGCGACTCCAGCCGCACGCCGCGCCAGTGGCCGGATTTCATTTGCAGGCTGGTTTCGGCGCTGAACTGCTTGACGCCGAGCTCATTGCCGATCACCGCGTAGCGATAGGTGATGCGGCTGGCCGGCTGCACCAGGCCGGTCGCGGCCAGGTCGGCCTGCGCCAGCATCACGCGCGGCGCGAAGTTCAGGAAGCCGGCGCCGCGGTCGGGCTCGTTGGCGATCTCGCCGCCGATGCGCAGCGTGCTGTCGCCCAGCAGCAGCGGATCGCCGACCTTCAGGCCCAGCGCGCTCAAAACGCCCGGGTCGACCCAGACCGTGCCCGCCGCCGGCGCACCGACCTGCCGGCCGTCCTTGAGCGCGAGCGCGCCCCGCAGCGGATAGGTCGCGCCGACCGCCTTCACCGCCACCAGTCGGCTGCCGCCGCCCTGGTCCTCGTTGGCGCGGGCCATGCTGGGGAAGTTCAGCGTGTCGACGCTGCGCAGGTTGAGCTTGGCCGCCAGCTCGCGCACCGCGGCAGGCGTAGGCTGGTCGCTGGCGACGACCGCGTCGCCGCCCAGCAGCTGGGCCGCGTCGCGACGCAGCCCCTGGTCCAGCCGGTCCGACAGGAACGCAACCGCGCAGACCGCCGCCACCGCCAGCATCAGCGCCAGGATCAGCAGGTGGAGCTCGCCGGCGCGGGCGTCGCGCCAGGTCTGGAGCGCGCTCTGACGCCACAGCGAAGGCGGGCGCCGCCGGGGCGCTCCGGTCGTGGTCGTTTGAGGCGAGGACGCTTGCGTGGTGCCGGCGGACGAGGGAGAGGAATGCGCGCTCATGCGCGGACTGTAGCGAAGCGCGTGCCCGGGCGCCGCAAGGTCATGCCGTCGTGCAGTCGGCTTGAACAGTCCGTGCAAGCGGTTTTGACGATGGGGCGCGGACCGGGGCGTCCAATCGATGTCATGAACTCCGTCTTCCCTCCCCTGTTCGTGTCGCACGGCTCGCCCATGATCGCGCTGGAGCCCGGCGACGCCGGTCAGTTCATGCGACGCCTGGGCGTGGCGCTGGACGCCGGCTGGGGCCGCCCCAAGGCGGTGCTGGCCGTGTCCGCGCACACGACGGCGCGCGAATCGGTGTTGCTGGGCGGCGCCCATCACGAGGCGATCTACGACTTCGGCGGCTTCCCGCCCGCGCTCTACCAGCTTCGCTACGACGCGCCGGGGGAGCCCACACTGGCCGCCTCCATCGGCGCCGCGCTGCAGGTGCCAGTCCTCGATCACGGCGGCCTGGATCACGGCATCTGGACGGCGCTGCGCTACATCTATCCGGAGGCAGACGTCCCGGTCGTGCCGCTGGCCTTCGATCCGCATGCCGCACCGTCGGAGCTGATGGCGCTGGGCGAGCGGCTGGCGGCGCTCTCCAGCGAGGGCGTGCTGATCCTGGCCACCGGCAGCATCACGCACAACCTGCGGCTGCTGTTCCGCCCGAACGGCGCGGGCCAACGGCCCGAGGAGCGCTCGCCCGAGATGCCCGAATCGGCGGCCTTCCGCGGCTGGATGGCGGAGCGTTCGTCGGAGCGCGACTGGACCTCGCTGGCCGACTACCGCCGCCTGGCTCCGAGCGCGGTGCTGATGCATCCGACCGACGAGCATCTGCTGCCCTGGTACGTGGCCGCGGGCGCCGGTGGCCGCGACGACGCCCCGCTGCGCCTGCACGAGGGCGTCACCTTCGGCTGCCTGGGCATGGACGCCTACGCCTTCGGCCCGCAGGGCAGCGCGCTGGCCGCGCAGCTGGAGAAAGAGGCGGCTTCCGTCTGACGGGCGCAATCTCTGCCGCGGCTCCAACCGGCCGCCGGGTCTGATCAGCAAGCTCGGTCGGATTCACCAAGCCGCCGGGTTGCCGAGCGGCCGTGGGGCCACGGGCCCTTGGCCGCGAAGGCGGCAAGCCCCTCCCCCAAACGACAATTGGCTCCCGCAGGGAGCCAATTGTCGTTGCGACGGACGTCGTGCCCGTCAGATGAAGATCGCCGCCAGGATGCCCAGGATCAACACCCACTTGGTGATGTAGTAGCCGGTCCGGCTCTTCGCCTTGAAGGCCTTGAAGAACAGCCGCACCTTGTACGCGTGATAGAAGAACTTGTTGAGCCCCCCGATGGGTTCGCTCTCCAGGTTCTGCGTCGCGGCGGCGGTCATCACCAGCTTGCCGAACCAGCGGTTCAACCAGCGCGTCGGCGCGAAGAACAGCGGCCGCTCCACATCGCAGAACAGGATCACGCGCTGATGCTGCGTGGTGTTCTCGGCGTAATGGATGAAGGTCTCGTCGAAGATCACGTCCTCGCCGTCGCGCCAGTGGTACTGCTCGCCGTCGACGTCGATGTAGCAGCCCGGATCGTTGGGCGTGGTCAGCCCCAGGTGATAGCGCAGCGAGCCCGCATACGGGTCGCGATGCCGCACCAGCCGCGCGCCGGGAGGCAGCGACGCGAACATCGCCGCCTTCACCGTCGGGATGCGCTTGAGCAGCTCCACGGTCTTGGGGCACAGCTGCTGGGCCGAGTCCATGTCCCGGTCATACCACTTCAGATAGAAGCGCTTCCAGCCGGTGCGGAAGAACGAGTTGAAGCCGATGTCGTTGTAGCCGGACGCGGCCTTGATGTAGCCCTCGTCGTTCAGGCGCAGGGCCTCGTCGCGGATGACCTGCCAGTTGTCGCGCAGCAGCTGCAGCTCCTGGAACTGGTCGGTCTTGATGTAAGGCGTGGCCGGGGCGCGCGAGAACAGGTACATCAGCGCGTTGATCGGCGAGATCAGCACGGTGAAGTCGGTCAGCGCGCGCGACAGCTTGAAGCGCACGCGCCCGCGGAAGTGGGCGTAGAGCGCCGAGATGATGAAGATCGCCAGCACCCAGTAGCGGGTCGGCGGCAGCCAGTCGGCCATGTGAATCTCTCCAGAGGACGCCGGATGGGGCGTCAAACACCTGCGGAGCGATTCCAGGAGGATGCGCCGCAAAGCCGGGGATTATCGCCGGATGAGGGCATTCCCGCAGGAGCCGCGCGCCATCGGCCGGCGTCACGCCGATGACGGAACGCACGGCCCGGCCACGGGCGGGCGATCAGCGGCGCCTGTCCACCGCCAGCGACACGCCCCAGAACGCCAGTCCGCCGAAGGCCAGCACCACGCCGACCCAGCCGGTCGAGGTCCAGCCCAGCCCGGCCGAGATCGCCAGCCCGCCCAGCCAGGGCCCCAACGCATTGGCCGCGTTGAAGGCCGAATGGTTGAGCGCGGCGGCCAGGGTCTGGGCCTCGCCGGCGACGTCCATCAGCCGGGTCTGCAGCACGGCGCCGAGTCCGCCGCCGCAGCCGATCAGGAAGACGACCGGGATCAGCGTCCACAGGCTGCCCGCGGCGAAGGGATACAGCGCCAGCGAGGCGGCGCTCCACAGCAGCAGCCCGCCGACGGTGGGCATCAGCGCCCGGTCCGCAGCCCAGGCCGAGACGATGGTCCCCGCCGTCATGCCCATGCCGAAGACGCTCAGCACCACCGGCAGCATGCCGGGCCCGGTGCCGGTGACCTCCAGCAGCGTGGAGCCCAGGTAGGTGTAGACGGCGAACATGCCGCCGAAGCCGATGGTTGCGATCCCCAGCGTCAGCCAGACCTGGCGGCGGCCCAGGGCGCCGAGCTCGCGCATCGCGCTGGCGCCGGCCCGCACCGCGTCGCGCGGCGCGTGCATCGCGATCAGCGCGGCGGTGATCAGCGCCATCACCGCGACGACGCCGAAGCCCCATCGCCAGCCGGCCCACTGCCCCAGCGCGTTGGCCAGCGGCACGCCGACGATGGTGGCCACCGTCAGGCCCAGCATCATGAAACTGACCGCGCGGGCGCGGCGCTCCGGCGCCACCATCGAGGCCGCCACCAGCGCGCCGACACCGAAATAGGCGCCATGCGGCAGGCCGCTCAGGAAGCGGAACAGCAGCATCGCGTGATAGCTGGGCGCCACCGCGCTGAGCAGGTTGCCGACCGCGAAAGCCAGCATCAGCAGGATCAGCAGCGAGCGCCGCGGCATGCGGGCGCCCAGCACCGCCAGCAGCGGCGCACCGACCACCACGCCCAGCGCGTAGGCGCTGATCACGTGGCCGGCGGTGGGCGCGTCGATGCCCAGGTCGGGCGCGAAGAAGGGGACCAGGCTCATGGCCGCGAACTCGGTCGTGCCGATCGCGAAGCCGCCGATGGCCAGCGCCAGCAGCGCCCAGCCGGTGCGGGCGCCGGGCGGCAGCGCCTGGGTCGAGAGGTCGGAGGAGTCGAGAGGCGGCGCGGCGGACATGGGCAGGAGCGATACGGCTGGGGCGGCAAGCGCCACGGCCGGGGCCGCGGACCGCCTGAACGACGGGAACGCCGGACGGTCCGGGGTCGCGCGCTGGCGCGACAGGACCGGATAGCGGACGTTCAGGGAATGTTCAGCATTCCAACACGTTTCTGACAGCCCGATGGCCGCAGGGGTCGCTGGCCGCCCGTGCGGGGCCGCGCGGCGTCGCCGGAAACGGGGGCGGACCGCGCTACACTCCGTGCCTTCCCCGCGCCGTGACCTCAGGTGACGGCGCCGGCGGAGGCCCAGAGCGGGCGTCGTATAACGGCCATTACCTTGGCTTCCCAAGCCAATGACGAGGGTTCGACTCCCTTCGCCCGCTCCACTCGTTCAGCCGGCTTCGCTGCCGCGTTGCCCGTACCGGGCCGGATCCAGCAGCGCAAGCACGCGCTGCAGCTCCTCTTGCTCACGCGTGCCCAGGGCGCCGAACTGGCAGCCCAGATAGGCCTGCTCGCCCGCAAGGAAAGACCGGAACCCACGCCGTGAACGCACATGCAGGTCGACCACCAGCGACCCGTGCACGTCCAGCGTCAGCCGGACCTGCTGCAGCGTCTGACCGGGGTGAATCCCGCGGCCGAATTCCAGCGGCGCGCGCATGCCCACCCCGCCTAGCGAGAGGTCGTCGAGGATGAAATCGCGCGGCTTGCCCATCCAGGTGAACGCTGCCCGAAATGCGGGGCCCAGGGGGACGCCGCGTCTGGGCGTGCTGCGGCGCTCGATCTCGAGCTCCGCGTCGAGTGCTTCGGTGGGCGCCTCGATGGCGCCCGCTTCCCCCTCCGCCGTCGCGCCGACCGGCACTGCCGAGCCCGCCTCGGGAGCAGCAGTCGGCATCATCGGATCCAGCACCGACTCGGGGGAGTTGCCGGTGCGTTTCGAGCGGGGGCGGAGCAGGAACATGGGGCGGTCGTGATGCAAAGGCTTCGCCTTGTAAGCCGAATCCCGCCGCCCCCAGCTGTAACCACACGCGTCGACCGCGAAAAACTTCACGCCCGGAGATCTGGGCCGGCCCGCCTCACGGGATCAGCAGCAGCTTGCCCACCGTCGACCGGCTCTCCATCGCCTCGTGCGCCCGAGCGACCTCGCCGAGCGGGTACTCGGCGCCGATGCGCACCCGCAACTGCCCGGCTGCGATCCAGTCGAACAACCGCGCCGAGCGCTCACGCAGCAGCTGCGTGCTGCGCACGTGATCCATGAAGACCGGATAGCCCAGCTTGATGCTGCGCGGCAGCTTCATGACGTCGATGGGCGCCGGACCGCCCAGCACGGGGCCGAACCAGGCAAAGGTCCCCGACGGGCGCAACGCGTCCATCGATCCCTGGAATGTCGCCGGCCCCGAGCCGTCATAGACCACATGCACGCCGCCGTCGGAGAGCCGGATCACCTCGTCGGCGAAGCGGCCCTCGCGGTCGACGATCACCTGGTCGGCGCCGGCCTCGCGCGCAGCCTCGACCTTGTCCGCCGACGAGACCCGTCCGATCACGCGCCCGCCGCGCAGCTTGATGATCTGCGTCAGCAGCAGCCCCAGCCCACCGGCGGCGGCGTGGACCAGGGCGATCTCGCCCGCTTGCACCGGATGGAAGTCGGTGGCGAAGTGGCTGGCGGTCAGCCCCTGCATCATCACCGCCGCCGCGGTCCTGTCGTCGATGGCGTCGGGCACCGGCACCAGAGACGCAGCGGGAATCAGCACCTTGTCCGCGTAGCTGCCCGGCGCGTAGACCCAGGCGACCCGCTGACCCGGCTCGAAGTCCCGCACGCCCTCGCCCACCTCCAGCACTCGGCCTGCGCCCTCGACCCCCAGCGGCTTCGGGTACTGGAACTCCGACCAGAAGCCGCCGCGCCGCACGCCGATGTCCATGAAGTTGACGCCGGCCGCCGCCACCTCGACCAGCACCTGTCCAGGCCCGGGCACCGGGTCCGGACGCGACATCCAATCCATCACCTCCGGTCCGCCCGGTCGCGTCATCACCATCGCCTTCATCGTCGACTCCTTTAATTGAACAATCGTTCCACAAAAAACCAAAAGAAGGGGCGCCGAGGGGGCGCCCGCATTGATCGGCGACTGCCTACTTCAGCGCCTGCAGCGCGAGCCGCGCCATCGCGCGCAGCTCGGTGTCGCCGGCGCCGCCGCGCGCGGCCAGCCGCAACGCCGCGATGTTGGCGATCAGAAAGGCGCTCGCATGATTCGCGTCCACGCGAGTGGCGATCTCGCCGTCGGCCTGCGCCTGCCGGATCTTCTCGAGCAGCAGCGTCCGCATCGCCCGGCCGCCGGCTTCGCGAATGCGGGCCAGCTCCGGACTTCCCTCGCTGTCCGTGCCGAACTCCGCGACGCAGCTCACGCCCAGGCAGGGCATGCGTGCCTGCGCCACCACGCGCTTCATCATTCGCTCAATGCCGGCCAGCGCGCCGTCGCCGGCCTTGAGGGCGGTGATGTGCTCGGAGGTCTCGGTCTCGGCGTAGCGTTCCAGCGCGCGGCAATACAGCGGCCACTTGCCGCCGAAGGTGTTGTAGAGGCTTTGCTTGCCGATCTGCATCGCCTCGGTGAGCATCTCCGCGGACGCGCCGGCATAGCCGTGCTCGCGGAACACCGCCACCGCGGCGTCCAGCGCCTCGTCGGGATCGAACAGCTTGGGTCTGGCCATGGCCGCGACTGTAGCGCTTATTGGAATGACCGTTCCACAAATGAGGAAATGAGGAGCCCCGGTCGTCGGGGCTCTCGGCAAAGGCTCACGAAGAAGCCGGGCGCTCGCTCAGTCCCAGGCCGGCGAGAAGTCCGGATTGGCCAGGCGCTCGCCACGGTCCAGCGTGGCGATGCGCGCCATGTCGGCATCGTCCAGTCGCAGGCGCGGCGCGTCGAGGTTGGCGGTCTGATTGGCTGGTTTGGTCGAGGACGGGATCACCGTGAAGCCCTGCTGAAGCAGCCAGGCGAGCGACACCTGCGCCGGCGTCGTCCCGTGCTTGGCGGCGATGTCCAGCAGCACGGGCTCGGTCATGACCTTGCCGTAGGCCAGCGGCATGTAGGCGGTGAGCGCGAGATCCAGCGCCTTCGCGGCCGCGATGACGGCGCGGTTCTGCAGGAAGGGATGGATCTCGACCTGGTTGGTCGCGAGCTGATCCGGGCCGACCAGCGCCGCCGCCTCGCGCATCTGCGCGACGGTGAAGTTGGACAGGCCGATCGCGCGCGTCAGGCCCAGGCGCTTGGCGTCGATCAGCGCGTCCAGCGTGTCCTTCAGCGGCACCGCGTCGCCCGGCGACGGCCAGTGGATCAGCGTCAGGTCGACCGCGTCCATGCGCAGCTGGGTCAAGCTCTCGCGCAGGCTGGGGATCAGGCGATCGGCGGCCAGCGCCTCGATCCAGATCTTGGTCGTGACGAAGAGCTCGTCGCGGGGGATGCCGCTTTCGGCGATCGCCTGGCCGACCTCGGCCTCATTGCCGTAGATCTGCGCGGTGTCGATGTGCCGATAGCCGATGGACAGGCCGCTCTTGACGCTGTCGATGACCGTCTGGCCTTGCAGGCGGAAGGTGCCCAGACCCAGGACGGGCATGGGAATCGAGCGGGCGGTGATGGGGGCGTTGCTCATGGGGGAACTCCACAGAGAGAATGCGTGAGGGACAGACGGCGCATCGCGGCGCCGTTCAGGTGGAAGCGATCTCGGCGTCGCTCAATGACCGACGGCGATCGGTGCCGCGCCGGGCGCGCGCTGCGGCAGCGGGTAGCGGCGATCGAGGCGACCGGCCTGCACGGTCAGCGCGAAGGCGCCGAGCACAACGACCGCGCCGATCCACGGCGTGTGCAGCAGGCCCAGGTGCTCGACGATCAGTCCGCCGCCCCAGGCTCCGCCGGCGATGCCCAGGTTGAAGGCGGCGATGTTCAGGCCCGAGGCGACATCCACCGCCTTGGGCGCGTGGGCCTCGGCCTGCTGCACGACGTAGACCTGCAGGCCGGGCACGTTGCCGAAGGCGAAGGCGCCCCAGGCAAGCACCGTCAGCACGGCGGCGATCGGCGAATGCGCCGTGACGCTGAGCACGAACAGCACGGCGGCCAGGCCCAGGAAGATCAGCTTGAGCGCGCCGACGGGGCCGCGCCGGTCGGCCAGCTTGCCGCCCCAGACATTCCCGACCGCGACCGACACGCCGTAGACCAGCAGGACGAGGCTCACGCCGTTGGCCGAGATCCCGCTGATCTGCTGAAGGATGGGCGCCAGGTAGGTGAAGGCGATGAAGGATCCACCGTAGCCGACGGCCGTCATCGCATAGACCAGCAGCAGGCGCGGCTGACGCAGCGGCTCGAACTGGTGCAGCAGGCTGGCGCGCGCGGGCTGGGCCAGCTTGCGCGGCACGAAGATCAGGCTCGCGACGAAGGCGATCAGGCCCAGCGCGGCGACGGCGAGGAAGGTCGCGCGCCATCCGAAATGCTGGCCGACGAAGGTGCCCAGCGGCACGCCGGTCACCAGGGCGACGGTCAGGCCGGAGAACATGGTGGCGATGGCGCTGGCGGCCTTCTCACGCGGGACCAGGCTGGTGGCGATGGTCGAGCCGATCGAGAAGAACACGCCATGCGCCAGGCCGGTCAGCACGCGGGCGACGACCAGTGCGCCGTAGCCCGGCGCGAGCCACGCCAGCAGATTGCCGGCGGTGAACAGGAGCATCAGCGCGAGCAGCAGCTGCTTGCGCGGCCAGCGGCCCGACAGCGCGGTGAGCACCGGCGCGCCGATGGCGACGCCCAACGCATAGAGCGAGACCAGCAGCCCGGCCGAGGGCAGGCTGACGCCGAGATCGGCGGCCATGGTGGGGATCAGGCCCACGATGACGAATTCGGTGGTCCCGATGGCGAAGGCGCTGACGGTCAGCGCCCACAAGGCGATCGGCATGATGAGGACTCCTTCGGTGAGCTTGCGATGGGCGCCAGTGTGCGCATTCGCCGCTTGCGAAAAAAGCCTCGATTGGCCAAATGATTCTTGCCTACAAAGCAAATATGATCCGACGTCGTCCCAATCGGAAGCGGGAGATCCGCGCATGAAAAGCACCCTCGACGAACTCGCCGTGCTCGCCGCCATCGTGGACGCGGGCACGATCAGCGCGGCAGCCGAGCAGCTCGGTCAGACGGTCTCGGCCGTCAGCCGGGCACTGAGCCGGCTTGAGCAGAAGCTGGGGACGACGCTGATGCGGCGCTCGACGCGCCGCCTCGAGCTCACCGAGGAGGGTCAGTTCTTTCTCGCTCGCGCGCGCAAAGTGCTGGCCTCGGTCGAGGACGCGGAAGAGCAGCTCGCGCTGCGCCGCGATCAGCCGGCGGGGCGGCTGCGCATCAACGCCGCCTCGCCCTTCATGCTGCATGTGTTGGTGCCGCTGATCGGCGGCTTCCGCGAGCGCTTCCCGCAAATCGAGCTGGAGCTCAACAGCAGCGATCAGATCATCGACCTGCTGGAGCAACGCACCGACGTCGCGCTGCGCATCGGCACGCTGGCGGACTCCTCGCTGCATGCGCGGCCGCTGGGCAGCTTCCGGCTCAAGGTGCTGGCCAGCCCGGCCTACCTGGCCGCGCACGGCCGGCCGACCAAGGTCGAGCAATTGAGCCAGCATCAGCTGCTGGGCTTCACCGCGCCGGAGAGCCTCAACATCTGGCCCCTGCGCTGGTCCGGCGGCGAGGGCTATCCGATCGCCGCCACGCTCAGCGCCTCCAGCGGCGAGACGCTGCGGCAGCTCGCGATCGCCGGCCAGGGGCTGGTGTCGCTGTCGGACTTCATGACCGCGCAGGACCGCGCGGACGGCACGCTGGTGCAGGTGCTGGCGTCGCACACCGTCGACACGCGCCAGCCGGTGCACGCGGTCTACTACCGCAACACCGCGCTGGCCTCGCGCATCAGCTGCTTCCTGGACTACCTCGCCGAGGAGATGAAAGCCCTCACGGGCTGAGCCTCAGCCGGACACCGTCACTTGTTGACGTCCCCGATGCACAGGTATTTGGTCTCGACGTATTCGTCGATGCCCTGATGACCGCCCTCGCGGCCCAGGCCCGATTGCTTGACGCCGCCGAACGGCACCTCGGCCGTCGAGATCAGCCCCGTGTTGATCCCCACCATGCCGGACTCCAGGGCCTCCGCCACGCGGTAGATCCGGCCGATGTCGCGGCTGAAGAAGTAGCTCGCCAGACCGAACTCGGTGGCGTTGGCCATCGCGATGCCCTCGGCCTCGGTCTGGAAGCGGAAGACCGGCGCCACCGGGCCGAAGGTCTCCTCGCGCGCGCAGAGCATGTCGGCCGTTGCGTCGGCGAGTACCGTCGGCTGGAAGAAGCGGTCATGCAGCTTCACGCCGCCGATCAGCACCTTGGCGCCCTTCTCCACCGCGTCGGCCACGTGGCGCTCCACCTTGGCCAGCGCCGCATCGTCGATCAGCGGCCCCTGCGTCACGCCTGCCTCGAAGCCGTTGCCGACCTTGAGCGTGGCCACCTTCTCCGCCAGCTTGGCGATGAAAGCGTCGTACACGCCCGCCTGCACGTAGAGCCGGTTCGCGCAGACGCAGGTCTGGCCCGCGTTGCGGTACTTGCTGGCGATGGCTCCCTCCACCGCGCTGTCCAGATCCGCGTCGTCGAAGACCAGCAGCGGCGCATTCCCGCCCAGCTCCAGCGACAGCTTCTTGATCGAGGGCGCGCTCTGCGCCATCAGGATGCGGCCGACCTCGGTCGAGCCGGTGAAGGACAGGTGGCGCACGACCGGGCTCTCGCACAAGACCTTGCCGATCTCGATCGAGCGTGCCGAGTCGCCGGTGATCACGTTCAGTACCCCGGCCGGCATGCCGGCGCGCTGGGCCAGTTCGGCGGCGGCCAGGGCGGTCAGCGGGGTCTGCTCGGCCGGCTTGATCACCACCGGGCAGCCGGCGGCCAGCGCCGGCGCGACCTTGCGGGTGATCATCGCCAGCGGGAAATTCCAGGGCGTGATGGCCGCGCACACACCCACCGGCTGGCGGATGACCAGGTAGCGCTTGGTCGCGTCGGTCGTCGGCACGGTCTCGCCGCGCACCCGCTTGGCCTCCTCCGCGAACCACTCGACGAAGCTGGCGCCGTAGACGATCTCGCCGCGCGCCTCCGCCAGCGGCTTGCCCTGCTCGGCGGTCAGGATGCGGGCCAGGTCGTCGGCGTGCTGGATCATCAGGTGATACCAGCGCATCAGGATGGCGGCGCGCTCCTTGGCGGTCTTGGCGCGCCAGGCCGGCCAGGCGGCGTTGGCGGCGGTGATGGCCGCGTCCGCCTCCGAGCCGCCCAGGTTGGCCACATGCGTGAGCACCGCGCCGGTGGCCGGATCGTCGATGTCGAAGCGGGCCGAGCCGCCGACCCACTCGCCGTTGATCAGGGCGTCGGTCTTGAGCAGGCTGGGATCCTTGAGCTGCGTGAGCGGGGAGGTCTTGGTGTCCATCGTCGGTCTCCGGAGTCGGGGCGGTCCTGGTCCTGGCAGGGCACCCGGGATGCCCGAGTGCCCACATGCACGGCGGGCGATCCTAATGGCGTTGGCGTCAACGCCACGTGACGGACGCGACACCGGTGCGCCCGGGCGGGCGGGACGGGGTCGCGCTCCTATAATCGAAAGCTTCGCGAAATCAAGCGTTTGGCTACCAAAGGACAGGCATGAAAGCCGCTGAGATCCGTAACACCTTCCTGAAGTTCTTCGAATCCAAGGGCCACCAGATCGTCGCCTCGAGCCCGGTCGTGCCCGGCGACGACCCGACGCTGCTGTTCACGAACGCGGGCATGAACCAGTTCAAGGACGTGTTCCTGGGCTTCGACAAGCGCTCGTACTCGCGCGCCACGACGGCGCAGAAGTGCATCCGCGCCGGCGGCAAGCACAACGACCTGGACAACGTCGGCTACACCGCGCGTCACCATACGTTCTTCGAGATGCTGGGCAACTTCAGCTTCGGCGACTACTTCAAGAAGGACGCGATCAGCTTCGCCTGGGAGCTGCTGACCCAGCACTTCAAGCTGCCCGCGGAGAAGCTGTGGGTGACGGTCTACTCCGAGGACGACGAGGCCTACGAGATCTGGAACCAGCAGGTCGGCGTGCCCGCCGAGCGCATCGTGCGCATCGGCGACAACAAGGGCGGCCGCTACATGTCCGACAACTTCTGGATGATGGGCGACACGGGCCCCTGCGGCCCCTGCACCGAGATCTTCTACGACCACGGCCCGGACGTCGCCGGCGGCCCGCCCGGGTCGCCGAACGAAGACGGCGACCGCTACATCGAGATCTGGAACAACGTCTTCATGCAGTTCAACCGGACTGAAGACGGCGTGATGCACAAGCTCCCGAAGCCCAGTGTCGACACCGGCATGGGCCTGGAGCGACTGGCGGCGGTGCTGCAGCATGTGCACTCGAACTACGAGATCGACCTGTTCGTGAACCTGCTGGCCGCGGCCAAGCGGGAAGTCGACGCAGCCACGCCCGTCACCGGCGACTGCGACAAGGACAGCCCGTCGCTGAAGGTCATCGCGGACCACATCCGCGCCTGCTCCTTCACCGTCGTGGACGGCGTGATCCCGGGCAACGCGGGCCGCGGCTACGTGCTGCGCCGCATCGCCCGCCGCGCGATCCGCCACGGCTACAAGCTGGGCGCGCGCACCCCGTTCTTCCACAAGCTGGTGTCCGCGCTGGCCAAGGAAATGGGCGAGGCCTACCCCGAGCTGCGCCGCGAGGAAGCCCGCATCACCGAGATCCTGAAGCAGGAAGAAGAGCGCTTCTTCAAGACCATCGCCACCGGCATGGAGCTGCTGGAATCGGCCCTGGCCGGCGGCGCCCGGCAGATCGACGGCGAGACCGCGTTCAAGCTGCACGACACCTACGGCTTCCCGGTCGACCTGACCGCCGACGTCTGCCGCGAGCGCGGCGTGACCGTCGACGAGGCCGAGTTCAATCGCCTGCTGGAAGAGCAGAAGAACCGCGGCCGCCAGGCCGGCAAGTTCAAGATGGCGCAGGGCCTGGAGTACACCGGCGCTGCGACCGCTTTCCACGGCTATGACCAGCTGGCGCGCGAGGACGCGAAGGTCGTCGCGCTCTACGTCGACGGCAGCGCGGTGCAAAGCGCCGACGCGGGCGACGACGTGGTGGTCGTGCTCGACAACACCCCGTTCTACGCAGAGAGCGGCGGCCAGGTCGGCGACGCGGGCGAGTTCCGCAATGCCACGACCCGCGTCGTCGTCGATGACACGCTGAAGATCCAGGCCGACGTGTTCGGCCATCACGGTCAGGTCGTCGAGGGCACGATCAAGGTCGGCGACGTCTTCGCCGCCAAGGTCGACGCCGAGCGCCGCGCCAAGACGGTCCGCAACCACAGCGCGACCCATTTGATGCACAAGGCGCTGCGCGAGGTGCTGGGCGCGCACGTCCAGCAGAAGGGCTCGCTGGTCAACGCCGACCGCACCCGCTTCGACTTCGCGCACACCGCGCCGATGACCGCGGACGAGATCCGCAAGGTCGAGGCCATCGTCAACGCCGAGATCCTCGCCAACGCCGACGCGCAAGCACAGGTCATGGCCCTGGACGACGCGCAGAAGAGCGGCGCGATGATGTTGTTCGGCGAGAAGTACGGCGACACGGTGCGCGTGCTGAGCATCGGCTCGTCCAAGGAACTGTGCGGCGGCACCCACGTGCGCCGCACCGGTGACATCGGCCTGTTCAAGATCGTCGCGGAGAGCGGCGTCGCCGCCGGCATCCGCCGCGTCGAGGCCGTGACCGGCGACAACGCGCTGCACTACCTGCAATCGCTGGAGACGACGCTCAACGCTGTCGCCGGCACGCTGAAGGCCGCACCGACGGAAGTCGAGCTGCGCGTGCAGGCGGTGCTGGACCAGGTCCGCGCCCTGGAGAAGGACCTGACGGCCGCCAAGAGCAAGCTGGCCTCGGCGCAAGGCGACGAGCTGCTGTCGCAGGCGGTGGACGTCAAGGGTCTGAAGGTGCTGGCCGCCACGCTGGTGGGCGCCGACGCCAAGACTCTGCGCGAGACCATGGACAAGCTGAAAGACAAGCTGAAGACGGCGGCCATCGTGCTGGCGGCGGTGGACGGCGACAAGGTCCAGCTGGCGGCGGGCGTGACGGCGGACTCGATCGGCAAGGTCAAGGCCGGCGAGCTGGTGAACTTCGTGGCGCAGCAGGTCGGCGGGAAGGGCGGCGGCAAGCCGGACCTGGCGATGGCTGGTGGCACCGATGCGAAGGCCCTGCCCGCGGCGCTGGCCAGCGTGCAGGCCTGGGTCGGCGAGCGCGTCTGATCGCGGATTGACAAGGACGACGCCGCCGCGTCATACGGCGACGCGATGATCTGGGCCCGGCGGGGCCCGCGACAAGGGCCCCCTCGGGCTCTTGTGCTTTTTGAACTGGAGAGATGAATGACTGACACCCCGATGGCCGACGACGACATGGGCGTGACGCTGGACGTGGAGAATGCGCAGCGACTGGGCGAGCTGCTGGCCCTGCTGGCCGGCGCTGCTGACCAGGACGCGCCCGCGATCACGCTGGACACGCTGGACGGCTATCTGACCGCGCTGCGCGTGGGCCCGTCGGAAGCGGCGCCGATTCAGGCGATGGACGCGCTGTTCGGCGAGGACTGGCCGGCCGCGCTGGAAGAGCACGACCAGACCGACGCGTTCATGGACGCGCTGCATGTGCGCTGGAACGAGATCGGCGACAGCGTCGAGCCCGAGGCGCTGGTGGAGGCGCCTGAGCAGATGCACCTGGTGCCGCTGATCTCCGAGTTCGACGAGGAGACCAAGGCCGAGCTGCTGGCGCAAGGCGCGCTGACGGCCGAGCTGCTGGACCGTCTGCCCGAGCCGGGCACGATGTGGGCCCAGGGCTTCCTGCAAGCCGTCGACGATCACGAGAGCGACTGGCGTCTGCAGGACGGCGATGCGGCCGAGGACCTCAAGCTGATGCTGGAGGCGATCGAGGCGGTGACGCTGGACGAGGGCTCGACGCCGCGCGCCGAGTACATCGAAGGCGCCTACGAAGAGGCCGACGGCATCGACCAGAACGCGCTGATCGACGACATGCTGTTCACCGTGCAGGACCTGCGCCTGTTCTGGATGCAGCAGCGCGCGCTCAAGGATGCAATGGCCGACTTGGCCGCGAACGACGCGAAGCATTGAGCGTCGGGAGCTCAGGGAGCTCGAAGACCCTCTCCCCCGCCCTCTCCCGCAAGCGGGAGAGGGAGTAAGAAGAGCCCCTCCTTCGCACTCTGGCGGAGATGAAGCACGCTGAATGGCCCGCTTGCGCAGAGGGCACTGTTTGCCCCCTCGCCCGCTTGCGCAGAGGACGCTGTTTACCCCCTCGCCCGCTTGCGGGAGAGGGCTGGGGAGAGGGTCTTCTACAACCGCCCCTTGCAATTCGGCGCCCCACAGCGGCAGCGCAGCTTGCCCTCATGGTGGCTCTCGCCGTAATCGGCGCAGATCTCCTCGCCGGATTGGATGTCCCGCATCGCGTAGAACTCGGCCCGCCCCTGCCGAATCCGCAGCACCGCATTCGGCGCGCAGCTGTGATTCACATGACGCAGCGCGCCATCCGACTTGGTCGCGTCGATCGCGGTCTTGTTGGAGATCTCCACCACGTGAATCCGCCGCCGGCCGTCGATGCGCCGACGCGCCTCCCGCACCGACACGACCTCTCCCCGCATCTCGCCGATCTTGAGCCGCGCCGGGATGGGCTCGGCCGCGAAGACGCCCAGCCCGTCGATCGCGCTCGGTCCGACGGTCAGCGCGAAGCGCTCGGCCGGCAAGGGCTGCCCCTTCACACGCACCGGCTGACCGGCATGGCCGGCATCGGCTGCCGCCGCAGCGGCGGTGGCGGAGGTGTCCGGGGCAGTGGGAGCAACGGAACTCAAACGAGGCATGGCGTCGGCGTGCGGCCAAGCCGCGACGAATCGGGAAACGCGCATTGTCGCGCCGTCGCCACGTGAGCGGCCAGGCCATGGCGAATGGCAGGCTTGACGCCCTCGCAGCCCCGCCAAGATACTGGCCCGCATGTCCCGCGCCATCCGTCTAGTCGTCGTCCAGATGCAGCAGCACTCGCTGCAATGCTGCATGTGCACGCACACGACTGGCAGGTGTCGAACGCGGTAGACGCCCCGGCCCCGGAAGCAGAGCCCGACAGCTCCAAGTGCTTCCCCGGCCCAGATCCTCAGAGATCCCAGTCCCCTCCCCCAACAAGGCCCGCGCAACCCGCGGGCCTTGTTCGTTTCAGCCCTCGGTCCCGACCCCACCAGGAGACTCCGATGACGACCCCGAGCTTGAGCCCGCGTTCCGACGACCACCGCGATGTCCGCGACACCCATGTCGGCGGGTCCCCTCGCACCGACCGCCCCGCGATCCGCGTCGCCGACGGCATCACGCTGCGCCGCCCGCGCCCCGAGGACGCGCGCGCCCAGGCGGAGCTCATGGGCCACCCCGGCGTGCAACCCTGGCTGCTGCAGACGCCCTACACCTCGGAGGAGCTGTGGCGCGAGCGCTTCTCCAAAGTGCCCGACATGTCCACCGGCGAGCTGGTGCTGCTCGCCTTCGACGGCGATCGTCTGGTGGGCAACGCGGGCCTGCATCCAGTCGGGCCGCAGGTGCGCCGGCGCCACGCGATGATGCTGGGCATCGGCGTGCACCCGGACGCGCATGGGCGGGGTGTCGGCTCGGCGCTGATGGAAGCGCTGACGCGCCAGGCGGATGACTGGCTGGGGCTGCTGCGGATCGAGCTGACCGTGTTCGTCGACAACGCGCCGGCGATCCGGCTCTACGACCGCTTCGGCTTCGAGCACGAAGGTCGGCTGCGCGGCTACGGCTTGCGGCATGGCCGCTACGTGGACGTGTTCACGATGGCGCGTCTGCACCCCCGGCCGCCCGTGATCGAGCGCGCCGCGGAGTGAGCCGGCCGGGCCGCTCGCAGTCCGGGCCGGTCCCAGGCCGGGCGATCTCAGTTCAGCGTCAGGGCCGGCGGCGTCGAGGGCGCCGCCGGCTCAGCGACACCGCTGACCAGCCGCCACAGATCGTCGCCGTCCAGCAGCGTCAGCATCAACGGCCCCTGCCCCTTGAGCAAGCGCACCTGCGCCTGCGCGGCCCATCCGGGACGCGTCGGGCTGAGCTGCAACTGCTCCGCGCCAGCGACGAACACCTGACCCAGTTGCTGGACCGCCAGCACCAGGCGCTGTCCGGCGGCGGTCTGGCAGACCAGCAACGCGGCCTCGTCGCCGCAGGGCCGATTGAAGAGCAACTGCCCCAGATCCAGCACCGGCAGCATGCGTCCCTCGAAGCCCAGCATGCCGCGCACCGCGGCGGGCGCCTGCGGCCAGGCGGTGATGCGTTGGCGCTCCAGCGCCGCGAGCACTTGCAGCGCGGGCAAGCCCAGCCATTGATGGTCGACCAGGAAGCTCGCCACGTCGACCTGCTGCGCGCCGGCCGGCGCCTGCGGCACGAAGGCCGCCTGCCCCTGGATGCCCGCGCCGTCGGCGAGCCGCTCGCCCAGCGGCATCAGCACCAGCGCCGCCAGATCGGACGGATCTGGCGGCGTGAGGCGGCGGTACTCGCGATAGCCACCGGACATCGCCAGACCGAAGGCCTGCACGCACCCGTCGTGATCGAACTCGCCGGTGACCTGACGATCGGCCGGCAGGCTCTGCAGGGACGCGAGCGCCACCGGCGCCCGATCGCCCGGATGCCAGCGCTCATCGCTGCTGGCGACGACCTGGCCCGCGCGCGTGACCAGCAACGCGGCCGCACCGGCCTGCGCAGGCAAGGCAGCGCGCAGCATCGCGCGGAACTGCGGAGCGCCGTCGAAGACGACCGCGATGCCGCCCACTTGGCCGCCCACCTGGCCCCCACCGTCCGGATGCGGCACGCCGGCCGCGTAGACCAGGCACGGCGCATGGCCGTCCTCGCCATAGAGCCCGCAAGGCTCATGCGCGGAGACCACGTAGCGGCTGGTGTCACGCAGCCCGAGGGCGGCGCCCACCCACTCCCCCTGAAGCGAGCGACCGACGTGATGCGCCTGCGCCGGATCCGAGACGGCCACGACGCGACCGCTGTTGTCGAAGACCAGCAGCAGCGAGTAGACCGTGTAGAGCGCGTGAATGCTCGCGAGCACCTCGCTCGCCGCCGCGGCATCGCCGATGGCGAGCGCCTGTTGCAGGCGCGCGTCGAGCGCCCACCAGCGGCAGTCGTTGGCACGCTCGTAGAGATTGCGGTTCACGATGGAGATGGCCAGCTCCGCCTGGAAGCCGGCGGCATCGAAGATCGCGCCCAGCGCGCCGTCCTCGAGCTGCGCGATGGCGCGCTCGAACACCTGCCGCAACTGGTCGCCGGTGCGTTCGACCTCGTTGAGCAGCGTCACGGCGAAGGCGTTGCTCTCTTGCGCCGATCCCTGCGCCTGCGCGCGGCTCTTGAGCTTGCCGTTCCACAGCGAGCGCGACAGCTCCCGCTGAATGCGGCGCGCCTCGAGCGGAATGCTGCGCAGCTCCTCGTCGAAGAGCGCGCGCGTGTCGACCTGCCGGGCGCGCTCGTCCTGCCGTTCGGGCGGCGCGTCAGCGAACGCGTGCTGCAGCGGCTGCAGCATCTGCGCGGTCCAGCCGGGACCGAAGTAGCCCTCATAGCCGCTGGCGGCGCTGCTGCAGGACAGGTAGTCGCGCCCGGCGAAGTCCAGCCGCCAGCCCTGCGCCTCGCCCGCGTCCGCGAGCGGCGCGCCGAGCGGGATCTGCCAGGGATCGGAGGTCAGCAGCACGCGCCCGTCGCCGTCCTTGAGCACCAGCACCGAGCGCTTCACGCCCGCGCACAGCGCGCGGAACAGCCCCAGCAACTCGTCCTCCAGCTTGAAGGACAGGCACAGCAGACCGCGCTGACCGGAGGAGCCGGCCGTGCCAGAGGTGCCGCCGGCCGTGCCCGCGGGTTCGACCGCTGCGGCGTAGACGAGTCCCGCCTGCCCGCCGAGCAAGGCGGTGGGGCCATGGACCTCGACGAACGCGCGTCCGGGATCGAGCGCGGCGCGCAGGGCGGGTTCGTCGACCAGCGGCGCGCAGCGCGCCTCGTCGAGCGCGGCGATCCGGCGGCCGTCGGCGCTCAGCAGCACAACCTGGTCATAGACGGAGTACTTGGCGACGTAGGCGGCAAAGCGCTGTCGCAACGCTTGCAAATCCTCGGCGCCGGACAGCGCCGCGCGCAGCGGGCCGTCGCTGGCCAGGAAGCCGACATCGGCGGTGCGCTCGAAGAGATTGCGGATCAGGATGTCGATCGCGACTTGCGACCGGCCTTGGAGCTGCTGCACGGCGTTGCGCAATTGCCGCCGTGCCAGGCTGTCCAGCAGCCGGCCGGTGAGCGCCTCGAAGGCGCTGCGCGTGTCGGCCATGTCGGTGGCGGCGCCGCTCATCTGGCCCAGCAAGGCCAGGCTGTCCCAAGCGCCCTGCAAGCGCATCAGCGGCTCGCGGTACTCGTCCAGCAGCGGCATGGCCCCGATCAAGGGGGCGACTTCCGCGCTGAAGGGCAGGCCTTTTCGATAGACCTTGGTCATTCCCTGTTCTCCCAACTGTCACGCCCTCATGAGGCGAAGCGCGGGAGTGTGGCGGTCGACCGTGACCTTGTCAGGCGGAGAAATGCTCTCTTTTGAGCATCATCATCGGGAATCGCACAGCCATTTGGCGACAAGTTCCGAGCTGGTGCGGTAACGCCGCGAAACGGGGATGAATGCGGCGCCTTGGTGCGCGCTTGACCGTCGCTTGAGGGTCACTCGGTCATCGTGAGCGCCGCCTCGGCGGTGCGCCGCTGCTGCGCATAGACATGCGACTCGCCGTCGCCGGCGCGGCTTTGGGGCTGGGTGGTGACGTCGCCGCGGTCGGTGGGTGCGGGTTGCGGCGCCGCTGGCGGGCGGCTGGGCTGGCGCTTGCCGGTGATGACCAGTCGCGCCAGCTTGACCACCTCGCTGGCCTGCGCCGGCGCCATCGGCACCAGCAGCGCGGCGCCCAGCGCGGCGATGCCCAGACCGCGGACGGCCGCGCCCGTGGCGCGACGGGCGGCCATCAGGCTGGCGCCACCGCGCGGCACCCGCAACAGGGCTGCGGCAGTGGTCATCGGAACTCGTTGGCTAGCGATCATGGTCTCCCCGCGCGAATTCAGGATCTTTGCCGATCCTTGAAGGAACTTTGCGTCGATGGATGGAGTATCGAAAGTCAGCCCGGCCCAGACCACAGGGGGGCGACGAACTGCGTCCTGGAGCGCTTGACTTGCGGAATGCGGGGATGGGATCCCCCGGCACAATCGCCCGCCATGAATGCCCCTGTCGTCCGCAAGCCCGGCCTGCCGGCCACTACGCTCAGCACCGACCGCCTGCTGATGCGGGCCTCCACGTCCGCCCTGGCGGCGGCCGTCAGCGATTACCAGGCCCGCAATGCCGAGCATTTCAATCGCTGGGATCCGATCCGCCCGCCGGACTATTGGGACGTCGCGCCCACTCGGGAGCGCTTGGCGCAATACGAGGAGGCCTTCCAGGCCGGCACCCTCTGGCGCTACTGGTTCGTGCGGCCGGAGGCGCCGGACCGCGTGATCGGCCAATGCGCGTTGTCGCAGGTCGCGCGCGGCGTCTTCCAGAGCGCGATGCTCGGCTACAGCCTGGACGCGGCCGAAGTCGGTCACGGCCTGATGCATGAAGCCCTCAGCCGGTTGCGCGACGAGGTCTTCAGCGAGCGGGTCTGGCTGCATCGTCTCCAAGCCTCGGTCCGGCCCGAGAACGGACGCAGCCGCCATGTCCTCGAGCGTTTGGGGTTCGCGCGCGAGGGCTTCAGCCCGCGCTACCTCTACATCCATGGCGCCTGGCGCGATCACGAGACTTTCGCCCTGATCAACCCGGATTGGGGCGACCAGCCGCCGCCTGAGGAATGAGCTTGGGCACGGCGCCCTTGCCGTCTGCACCCCTTCTGCCGCCCGCGCCGGGCGGGCCACCCGGCGCCGTCCGCAAGCCTGCGCCGCGCACTTCGAACTTGACCTGCTGGAGGACTCGCCCCCGGCCGTCCAGCAAGGCCAGTTCATGGCGTCCCGGCATCGGCAGCCAGTTGAATGCCGCGCCGCGACCGATGACGCGGCCATCCAGCCGCCACTGCGCCGCCCCGTTGTCGAGCCGCCCTTCATGCGTGAAGCGCAAGCGCTGCGCGGTGGGCGGGATGTCCGGATCCAGCGCGTAGATGGCGCCGTCGGTCGGGTTGCTGAGCGTCGGCGTGACGGCGGCTCGGTGGATCACCGGCTGCTCCGTGCCGGCGAGGAACCACTCGCGGCGTCGCGGCTCGTCCTGGTCCTCGAAGCGGGTTTCGACCTGGACCACGCCCGCCGGCGCCTTGGCCAATGACGGCACGCGGCCCGCATGCAAGGACAGCATCACCTCGCGCCAGACCGGCGCCGCGCCGCTGACACCCGACACCTGCTGCATCGCCTGCCCGCTCGAGTTGCCGACCCAGACGCCGACGGTGAAGCGGCTGCTCCAGCCGATGCACCAGTTGTCGCGCATGTCCTTGCTGGTCCCCGTTTTCACCGAGGCCGGGAAAGGGAGCGCCAGCGCGCTCGACAGCCCGAAGGTCAGCGCGCGCGCGTTGTTGTCGGCCAGCACGTCGCCGACGATGAAGCTCGCTCGCGCATCGGCCACCTGACCCGGCCTAGCCGACCGCGAGGAAGCGGACGACAACGTGCCCTTGTCCTGAACGGAGGTCCGCGCGGGCGCCGCGCCGGGCATCGAGACCTCGCCGTAGCGACCGCCATTGGCGAGCGCGCGATACGCGTTGGTCAGCGCCAGCAGCGTGACGTCGGCGCTCCCGAGCGCCAGCGAGTGGCCATAGAAGCCGCCCGTCTCCGGCAGCTGCAATCCCAGCGCGTTGAGCCGATCGAACACGACCTCCGGCGTCAGCATCAGCGAGAGCCGCACCGCCGGAATGTTCAGGCTGTTGCCGAGCGCGGCTCGGGCGCTGATCCAGCCGCGGTAGTGCTTGTCGTAGTTCTGCGGCAGGTAGACGCCTGCCGCCGTGGCCACCTGAGCGGGCGAGTCATCGAGCAGGCTGGCCGCGGTGATCAGACGACGTTCAATCGCCAGTTCATAGAGGAAGGGCTTGAGCGTCGAGCCCGGCTGACGTCGTGCCAGCACATGGTCGACCTGCGCGGCTTCCGACAGCTGGCTGCCGCTGGAACCCACCCACACGCGGATCTCGCCGCTGGCGTTGTCCAGCACCACCACCGCGCCGTCCTCGACCTGCCGTCCGGACAGCTCGGCGAGATGACGCCGCAGCGAGTTCACTGCGCCTCGCTGCCAGGTCGCGTCCAGCGTGCTGCGTTGCGTCGGACCACCATTGGGCTTGAGCGCCAAGCGCGCGAAGTGCGGTGCCCACTGCGGCGCGTCAGCGACCGACAGCGCCTTGCGCCGCAGCACCGCGCCGACCTCGTCGTTCAACCCTGAACAGACCTCGCCCAGGGCCTTGAGCACGCCGCACGCGCGCGTGGCGATCACCTCCGGCGACGCGTTCGGCGCGCGCAGCATCGCCGCCAGCATCGCCGACTCGCGGGCATCCAGCCCGCCGGGCCGCTTGCCGAAGAAGGCCTGTGCCGCCGCGGGAACGCCGATCAACTCGCCGCGCAGCGGCACGCGGTTCAGATAGCCCTCGAGGATCTGCGCCTTCGTCCAGCGCTTCTCCAAACGCCCCGCCACCCACGCCTGCCCCAGCTTCTGCATCAGGCTGCGCCCGCCGCGCGAGGTCAGATCCTCATCCAGCAGACCCGCCAGCTGCATGGTCACCGTGGAGGCCCCGCGCGTGCGCGTGTTCCACAGATTGCCCCAGGCGCTGGCCGCCACGGCGGACCAGTCCACGCCGCTGTGCTCGTAGAAGCGCTGATCCTCGGAGACCAGCATCGCTCGCAGCAGTGACGGCGACATGCGTCCCAGCGGCACCCAGGGAAGGACGCGCCGGTCCGCGTGCAGACGCAAGGTCTGCAGCGGCTCGCCTCGACGGTCCAGCAAGGTCAGGTCAGAAACCGGATGCGCGGCACGCGCCTGCGCGAAGCTCGGCAAGTCGTTGGCCCGAGCGACCGGGGCCGCGCCCAGCGCGACGACGATCGCCGCCGCGCGCGCGGCCATGCCCGCGACGGCACGGACGCGCCTCGTCGTCACGGCGCGACCTCCAGCGTCACGTTCGGCGTCTCGCCGAAGCGATCAGGCGCGTACATCGCCTCCGCGCGCGTCGTCGGCATCTGGAATCGGCCGGCATTGTTCAGGCGCACCGTGTACTCGAGCACGTGATGTCCGCGCGGCAGGAAGCCGAAGTAGGCGCGCCAGGCGGTGAAGCTGCGCTCGATGAAGTCCGGCCAGGCCCGACCTTCCGCGCGCTCGCCCTGGCTGTCGATCGTGCCTTCGACGATGGCGGCGCCGGTCGGCAGCGGATCGCTCAGGACGACCCAGGTCATGTCGGCCGCGGCGTCGATCTCCAAGCGCACCCGCATCACGTCGCCCCGCGTCCAACGCGGCGCCGCCTTCTGCGAGACCGCCGTCACCGTCCGCTTGATCGCGTAGCCCGAGTTCAGCGGTGCCTTCAAGGGCACCGCCGCGAGCGCCTGCACCGTCGCCCAGGGCTTGCCCTCGCCGACCTGCGTGACGCTCAGCGTGCCGCTGGCCGCCGCCGGCCACGCGAGCTGCAGGGTGCCGCCATCGGGCTTCGCGCTCCAGTCATGCGCCGCCTGCGCGTTGCCGACCTTGGCCTCGGTCCGTCCCTTCACCGCCTGCGATTCGAAGCGCGCGGAGAACTTCTCCAGCGCCAACACGCCCCACAGGTTGGCCGTCGTGTTGAACCACGCCCCTCGCTCCTGACGCGCGAGCGCGCCCACCACCAGACGAGGAACGTCCTCCTTCCAGCCGGCGTCCTCCGCCAATGCGAGGATCGCGCGCGCCGCATCCGCATCGCCGCTGCCCATCAGCCACCACCATGAGTCGGTGTCCTCGTTGACGAAGCGCAGCGTGGAGCCGCTGAAGCTCAAGCGCGCGCGCAACTGGTTCTGCGCGGCGGCGATCTGCGCCTGGCGATTTGGCGCCTGCGCCATGCGCTGGTGAATCACCAGCCAATCGATCACGGCGCTGGTCGGCCAGCTCGTCAAGTGAGTCCCGTCCACCGTGCCCAACTGGCGCGGCGTCGCCTTGCCGTAGCGCGCCAACGCCGCCAGCGCGGCGACGCGTCGCGGCTCGTCGTCGGGACGCGGCGACCAATGCTGACGCTCGATGCGACCCTCGACGAAAGCCGCCAGCCCGTCCAGCGCCTTGCTCAGCTGAGCTGCCGGAATCGTGCGTCCGCCTTCCTGTGCAGCCGACAGCAGATGCGCCGTCAGCACGTCATTGCCCTTCACGATGTAGCGCGACAACGGGAAGTAGGCGAGCAGCCCGTCCGAGTCTTGATAGCTGGACAGCTGCCCCATCAAACCGTCCCAGGCGGCGTTGTCGTGCAGCGCCAGGTACTTGGAGCTCTGCTGCTCCAGACAGGTGAAGGGGTACTCTTCGAAGTAGCGACGGATGCCAGGGAGGGCGCTCGACAGCCGTGGCTGCAGACCGACGACCAGCCCGCCCTTCTTCACGCCTTGAGGCGGCAAGGCGTCCGCCGGCGCGGCGACGGGAATGCTCACCGGCCCGTCGAGCTGACGCAGCGTGGCCTGCAACACACGCAGCGGCACCGCGGGCTGGACCGCCTGCGTGGTCCGCATCGCGTCCTTCGCGCCGCCGGTGCCCTGCTCCAGCGCCTGCGCCTCCCACACGATGCGGTTCGCGCCCTCGGGAACGACGACATCCCAGGTCAGCTCCTGCGCCTGGCCCGCCGCGAGCTTCACCATGCGCGGCTCGGTGGCGACCGGCTGCTCGCCCGTCGCCATCGTCGCCTTGCCGGTCAGCGTGACCCGCAGGTCCATCGCCCGGTTGGTCGCGTTGCGCAGCGTGATCATCGACTGCACGCGGTCGCCCTCGCGGACCAGCGGCGGCAGCCCGGACAGCAGTTGCAGGTCCTGGCTGACGTTGATGCTGTTCTCGCCCGTTCCGAAGCGCTGCCCCGGCGCGTCCGCGACCGCGACCAACCGGAAGCGCGTCAGCGAATCGTTGAGCGGCACTTGCACCAGCACCTCGCCCTGCGCGTTGACTCGCACAGCGGGCTGCCAGGTGAGCAGCGTGTCGAACAGCTCCCGCGTCGCGAAACCGCCGCCGCCGCCCGCCGCCACGGCCTTCCGGCCGTAATGGCGCCGGCCGATGATCTCGCTCGTCGCGGTGGCGGTGGTCACGCCCCAGGAGCGCGTCTGGATCATCCCGTCGAGCAGTTGCCAACTGGGATTCGGCGCGAGCGCCAACAGCCCTTCGTCGACTGCGGCGAAGGCGATCTGCGCATCCGGCACCGGCTTGCCGTCCTGCGTCACGCGCAGCTTCACCTGCGCGCTCTGGCGCACGCCGTACTGCGCCTGCTGCGGCACCACCTCAACCTGAAGACGATGCCGCGCCTGACCGACCTCGATCGGCGCCATCCCCAACTTGAACGAGGGCTTGGACAAGTCGACCATTGCGGTCGGCGCTTGGTAATCGCCCGAGGCGCGCCACTCGCGCCACCAGTTGGTGGGCTCGCGCCAGCCCCAGCTGAAGAAGGAGTACCACGGCACCTCGCGCAGCCGCCCGCGCAACACCATCACGCTGACGTACACGTTGGGGGCCCATTCCTTGGCGATCTTCAGCTCGATCCACGGGTCGGTGCCGGAGAGCCGACGCACCTCGCTGTGGATCACACCCTCGCGTTCGACCGTGATCAGCGCCGTCGCGTCGCGATACGGCATGCGGACCTGGAAGCGCGCCGTCTCACCGGGTTCATACCGGCGGCGTTCCGGAAGCACGTCGATGCGATCGTCGTTGTCCTGCGAGAACCAGAGCTGCCCCGCGCGCGTCACCCACACCGAGCGCGCTGCCTTCGCGGTCCGCCCGCCGCCATCGGTGGCCGCGGCGATCAACTCGGTCTGGCCGCTGTCCTTGAGCGTCACCTCGCATTGCATCAGCCCCAGCGAGTCGGTCTTGCCGCTGCACAGCTCGCCCAGATCCCTGACCTGGCGCTGATGCTCGTAGCCGTAGAAGCCGCCGACCAGACGCTTGCGCGTGCTCAGCGTCTGGATCTGGCGCGCGCCGATGCTCACGCTGCGTCCAGCCACCGGCTTGCCGTTCATGTCCAGTGCAACGGCGTGAACGCGCAGCTTCTGACCGTTGGCGATCCAGCTGGCCGCACGCAGACCCACGATGACATCGGCCGGCCACAGCACTTGCGACGCAGCCCGGGTGTGGGTCTGCCCATCCGGGTCGCGATAGTTCATCTCGACCCGCAACTCGGTCGGGCGATCGACATTGGCTTTCAGCGGCACTTTGAACTGGACCGCACCCTTGGCGTCGGTCTGCAGCGCCAGCTTGTCCAGCAGCAGGCGGTTGCTGCCCGCCGGCGCAGCCGAGCCTTCGCCCTCGCCGTCCTCCTCGGGATTGGTGGGGGCGTCGCTCTCCGCACCTCGTGCGGCGGGCGGCTCAAAGGCGAAATCTTCATAGCCGGAGAAGTTGCTCCACCGCGGCTGCAACATGGCGCTCACCTCGATCGGCGACTTCGCCATCGGGCCACCGGACATGTAGTTCAGTTGCGCGCCCCAGGGCTGTTCCTTTGCACCGGGCGCACTGGTCTTGGGTGGAATCAAGCGCGCATCCACCAGCGGCACGCGGAACTCCTCGACGCGCACGCTTCCGCTGTCCCAACTGCGCTGCCCCTCGCCGCCGCCGGAGCTGCGTTCCAGCACCAGGCGATACCGTCCGAGCTTGGCGTCCGTCGGCACCTTCCACGTCGTCAACGCATAGCGCGAGCCCTGCCATTTCAGATCAAAGCTCGCGACGTCCTCGCCGGTGCCCTCAAACACCACCTTGAGCTTGTCCGGCAGTTGATCCGGCGTCGCGTCGTTGAGTCCCTGCAGCGTCTCGAAGCGGAAGAAGTGCTTCATGGACAGGGTCTCACCGGCGCGCAGCAAAGCTCTGTCCATCACGGTGTGAGCGCGGGCCTGCCGCTCCCGGTCCCACGAGATCGGCACATTGAAGCGCCAAGGCTCGATGCCGCGACTCCAGCCGCTGAACATGAAGGACTGATCGCTCGGACGACCGGCTTGATCCAGCCGCGCCGTGATGAACAGGCCTTGCTCGGCGATGCATTTGCCGCTCGACCCGCGATCAAGATTGGGTCGGTCGATGCGGGCGAGACCGTTGGCGTCGCTGCGGCCGGTCCAGAGTTGCTCGCCCTGGCAGCTGTAAACCGACACGGTCGCGCCCTCGACCGCGCGCCCCTTGTCCAAGCTGGTCACCCAGACCAGACTGTTGTCCTGGCCCAGCTTGAAGTGCAGCCCGAGATTGGTCACCAGCGCACCGGTCCGCACGTACATCGGCTGCACCGGGTCGAGCAAGGACTTCCCAAGCTGAGGCGACTTGAGTTCCAGCACGTGATAGCCCGGCTGCGACAGCGGAATGCCGACCACGTCGATCGCCTTGTCGGTGTTCGGCGCGGGCACGGTCATCGACGAGAGGCCAGATTCGCCCTTGAGCATCTCGATCTTGCGATCGTCCCATTCGCGCTGATTGGCCATGCGGCCATACCAGCGGAGGATCTCGATGTCGTCCGTCAGCCGCTTGACCTTCAGATGGCCGCCTGCCTTGGGCTGCAGATCCGCCTGCACATGGCGCATGCTGAGCGGCACCAGACTCTGGCCACTTGGCTCCCATTCCACGATGCCAAAGGGAGCCGCCGCAAACTTGGCCAGCGGAGGCGCCGTGCCGGTGCGGACCTTGAGCGGGAAGCTCGCGCCGTTGGACAACGCGCGTCCGCTCAGGTCCTTGACGCCAGAGGGCAACTCCACCAGATACTGCTGCTGCTCGGCAAGTGGCACAGGGAACTGAACGGAAGACAGCGTCGCGTTGCCCTCGTCGGCGTCGCTGTTCTTGGGCGTGACGGGCTTGATCTCTTGCCCATCCGGCGCTTTGAGCCGGACCTTGAGCGCGAGCTCTCGCGGAACAGGCTCGGAGAAGGTGACGCTCAGCGGACGAATCGGCAAGCAAGGCGCATTGGCGCGCTCGCGCTCGCAAGAGAAGTCAGCCGTCAGCGGTGGACGAACCGAGAAGCGGAAGCGACGCTCACCGCGCGTACGCACCGCATCGTCAGCAGCGCCTGCGATCCCTGGCCCCCACACCAGCGTGGCATCAGCCCCAGCCGGCAATGGCCGCTTGCAACCAACAAGCACGCAAGACTGTCCTCGAACCGCATCCATCTTCAGCGCCTTGAGGAGGGCCTCCTTCTCGGCGTCCGGAAACAACTGAGCGGGAATGCGTTCGCCGACAGCCTGCGACTCGCACCAAAGGTTGCTCGCCACGGTCGAGAGCTTGGCCTCTCCGGTCAGCTGCAGCAGAAAGCGCTGGTCTTCCTCGATCCGAGCCCCTTCCCAGGGGCGAATCTGTCGCACGGTCGGCGCAGCGATCTGGAAGCCGAACTCGCGACGTCCGACCCAGCTGCCCGACGCATTTGGAGCGGTCGGTCGAAAATCAGCCTTGACCCGAATCCGACAATTCGCACCCGCAGGCAAGGGGCGGACGAAATCGAAGACCCATTCGCGATCGCTGGTCCAACGACCGGTGCCCTTGACCTCAACCTTCCCGCATTGAATCTCGACAGGGTCCGGCAAACGGGGATCGCCGAACGCCGCAGTCGGCTCCTTGAACCTGACCGCCACATTCTGGACCTGACCAACTTCGCCTTGGGGCGACACCTGCAGTAACTCGACCGCTCCCACCGTCTGAAGCCAGCTCGCGCCGAACATAGTCAGCAAAACAGCTTGCCACCAGCCCCGTTGAATGTCTCCCAGTCGCCGCATATGCCTCCCGCGCGATCTCGCATCGAAGGGGAGAAGTCTATGCCGGAGCGGGAGAGAAAACAGTCCCTCATAAGGGGCGACCTCTTACCCGCTGAAGAGGGAGATACGCAAACGCAGGTGACTTAAGTTTGTCCACTTCGAACAGATAGTCGATTCAACACAAACTCACGAGGGAAGTGAATAAGAGTTCCGCCCAAATGACAAAACCCCTCGCACATTGCTGTGCGAGGGGTTTGCTTGATATTAGCCTGACGATGACCTACTTTCACACGGGAATCCGCACTATCATCGGCGCTGAGTCGTTTCACGGTCCTGTT
>NZ_JBCNLU010000002.1:0-281787 GCF_039595295.1 Roseateles sp. | reverse complement strand
GCCACGACGCCCGAGCCGACGGTACGACCGCCTTCACGGATGGCGAAGCGCAGACCCTGCTCCATGGCGATCGGAGCGATCAGCTTCACGGTGATGCTGACGTTGTCGCCAGGCATGACCATTTCCTTGTCCTTCGGCAGCTCCACGGCGCCAGTCACGTCCGTCGTGCGGAAGTAGAACTGGGGACGGTAGTTGTTGAAGAACGGGGTGTGACGGCCGCCTTCTTCCTTGCTCAGAACATAGATCTCAGCAGTGAAGTGGGTGTGCGGCTTGATCGTGCCGGGCTTGGCCAGCACTTGGCCGCGCTCGACGTCTTCACGCTTGGTGCCGCGCAGCAGGATACCGACGTTGTCGCCGGCTTGACCTTGATCCAGCAACTTGCGGAACATTTCCACGCCGGTCACGGTGGTCTTCTGCAGATCGCGGATACCCACGATCTCGATTTCCTCGCCGACCTTGACGATGCCGCGCTCGACGCGACCGGTCACGACAGTGCCGCGGCCAGAGATCGAGAACACGTCTTCGACCGGCAGCAGGAAGGCGCCGTCAACGGCACGATCCGGCTGGGGGATATACGTGTCCAGCGCGTCAGCCAGGCGCATGATGGCCTGCTCACCCAGGTCGCCCGTGTCGCCTTCCAGCGCCAGCTTGGCCGAGCCCTTGATGATCGGGGTGTCGTCGCCGGGGAAGTCGTACTTGCTCAGCAGCTCGCGGACTTCCATTTCCACCAGCTCCAGCAGCTCGGCGTCGTCCACCATGTCGCACTTGTTCAGGAAGACGATGATGTACTTCACGCCAACCTGACGAGCCAGCAGGATGTGCTCGCGGGTCTGGGGCATCGGGCCGTCAGCGGCCGAGCACACCAGGATCGCGCCGTCCATTTGCGCCGCGCCCGTGATCATGTTCTTCACATAGTCAGCGTGGCCCGGGCAGTCAACGTGCGCGTAGTGACGGTTGGCCGTCTCGTACTCGACGTGAGCCGTGTTGATCGTGATGCCGCGCGCCTTCTCTTCAGGAGCAGCGTCGATCTGGTCGTACGCCTTGGCCTCGCCGCCGAACTTCTTCGACAGCACGGTCGCGATCGCGGCCGTCAGCGTGGTCTTGCCATGGTCAACGTGACCAATCGTGCCCACGTTCACGTGCGGCTTGGTACGTTCAAACTTGCCTTTTGCCATCTTGCGCTCCTGGCGATCAGATCAAGAAACGGGATAGGAAGAAGAGGTGGTGCCCATGGCGCGGATCGAACGCGCGACCTCTCCCTTACCAAGGGAGTGCTCTACCACTGAGCCACATGGGCATCGACACAGGATTGATGACCATATCAGCAATCCTGTGTCGATCTCTCGACACGACACCTTCAAACTTCCGTTGGAGCGGGAAACGGGAATCGAACCCGTGTCATTAGCTTGGAAGGCTAAGGTTCTACCATTGAACTACTCCCGCCCGGGAGTTTTCCAATTCACATCTGCTTCAACTGCGAAGCGGGTGACGCCACCCGCTTCGAGTCTCTGCATTTGTTTGCCTTGGTGGAGGAGGCTGGATTCGAACCAGCGTACGCGTTAGCGGGCAGATTTACAGTCTGCTGCCTTTAACCACTCGGCCACCCCTCCGAGGCAAGCCCATGACTATAGCACCGTTCTTTTTTCGCGCAAACAAAATCTGCGCGAATTCTCCCAAGCGTGCGATTGCCGCGCCCACACCCTCCCGGAGCGCGAACCGACAACTCGCGCAACCCCTCGCGTCACGCTGCGTTCGCCAACCCCGACGGCACCCGCCGATGCCCAAGCGAGTGAAGCCGGCTACAGCAACGAGCCATCGCCAAGCGCCGCATCCAGGTCGACACACCGCAATCGAGCGGACCAGTCCTAATACCAATTTGCGACCAAGTGGTCTCATCAAGAGACCGCCGAGGCGCCCACCCGCCGTCGCCATGACGAACGGCTGGACAGCGCTTTCCATCGGGGTCGCGGCGCCGCCACAGCAGGGAAAACACGGCCTTTGAACTGGTAGCAAAGTGGCACTAGCGGCCGTTATAGTGGCATGGCATTGGTTGTATTGAGGTGTATTCGGGGGCGCCAGCCGCATGCCACTCCGCCGAAGGGTGTCGTGATTTCAGGTGCCAAGTCTTCATCACCGGCCAGCAGATGACTGGCCACTCGAGGAGCAGTTCATGAAGGTCAACAAGACCCCTATCGCGGCAGCGGTGACGCTGACGCTGCTGAGCGCGGCGTTCGCCGTGCAGGCGCAAGAACAGAAGAAGGACGACAGCGCCCAGCTGGAACAAGTGGTGGTCACCGGCATCCGCGCGTCGATGCAGTCCGCCGCCAACATCAAGAAGAACGCCACGGCTGTCGTCGACGCCGTGACCGCCGAGGACGTGGGCAAGCTGCCCGACGCCGACGTGGGCCAGGCGCTGGGCCGCATCCCCGGCATCTCGGTGGGCCGCGCGTTCGGCCAAGGCGCCTCGGTGTCCATCCGCGGTTCCGACCCCCAAATGACCTACACCACGCTGAACGGCCAGACCGTCGCGTCGACCGGCTGGTATGACCAGCAGTCGGTGGACCGGTCGTTCAACTACTCGCTGCTGCCCCCGGAACTGATCGGCGGCATGGAGGTCTACAAGTCCTCCCAGGCCGACATCACCGAAGGCGGCATCGGCGGCACCGTGATCGTCAAGACCCGCAAGCCGCTGGACCTGTCCCCGATGACGGCCTTCATCAGCACCAAGCTGGGCAAGGGCACGATCAGCAAGGACACGAACAAGGAGGTCTCGGGTCTCTTCAGCTGGCGCGACCAGCAAAAGATGTTCGGCGTGCTGGTGGCCGGCGCCTATGAGCAAGGCGACTACATGCGCCGCGGCGTCGAAGCCGACATGCGCTGGTCCGGCGACGTCGCGCCGACCACCTTCATCCAGGAACGTGAGCGCACCGCGCTGAACGTCGCCCTGCAGGCCCGTCCGATCAAGAACCTGGACATCGGCCTGAACATCATGAAGCTGGAGCTGGTCGGGGACAACTCGAACACCAGCCACTACATCTTCACCGGCAACTCGGTCTGCGACCAGACAAACCCGGACAACGGCCTGTGCGTCAAGAGCCACCGCGATACCCCGAACGCCACCAACGACGCGTTCATCCAGACCTGGGCGCGCAAGGGGAAGATGACCTCGGACAGCTACGTGCTGGACGGCTCGTACAAGGGTGAGTCCTTCAAGCTGGACGGCGTGGTCGGCACGACCAAGGCCAAGGGCGGCACGTCGATGACGACGAACTACGCCTACTCCGGCGACCCGCTCCCGAAGTGGACCGGCACCGTCGACGCCACCGGCAAGCAGATCCAGGTCAACCCGGGCTCCAACCAGAGCGTGGGCCTGAGCAACCTGCCCGCCACGATGGGTCCGTCGGGCGCCTGGGCGACCTCGCGCGGTCCCAACGAGGACAAGGAGCGCTTCGCTCAAGCCGACCTGACCATCGATCTGGACTGGGGCGCGCTGACCTCGTTCAAGACCGGCGCCCGCGCGACCGAGCACACCTTCACCCGTTGGAAGGACCGTGCCGTCTTCGCCGCGACGACGACCAACACCGCCACGTCCAACGTGTACGGCGGCAGCATGCCGATGGGCTCGCCGGGTTGGAGCTTCGTCAAGCCCAACATCGACGCGATGATGGACAACACCAGCCAGAACATCACCGGCTGGCTGGAAGAGCGTCCCGGCTACGGTCAGCTGAAGGAGGAGAACAAGGCCCTGTACGGCATGTTCGAGTTCGATCAGGGCCCGTGGCGCGGCAACTTCGGTCTGCGTTACGTGCACACGAACGCCACGAGCCGCGGCTACGCCTTCGACGGCACGCCGCTGACGCCCGGTGACACCGGTGCGAACCAGGGCTGGAGCAAGAACATCACGGTCGAGAAGTCCAGCTACAGCGAAACGCTGCCCAGCTTGAACGTGGTCTACAAGCTCGCCAGCGACACGAACCTGCGCTTTGCCGCCGCCAAGGCGATGACCCGCCCGAACTTCGTCAACATGTTCCAGGCGGAGCAGTCGGGCTACGCCGACGACCGCGCCGGCAACGAGACGCTGACCTACGGCACGGTGGCCCTGAAGCCGCAGACCTCCAAGCAGTTCGACCTCGGCATCGAGTACTACTACGGCCGCGGCAACCTGGCGTCGTTCGGCATCTTCCACAAGAAGATCGACAACTTCGTCACCACCGTCACGCAGACCAACCAGAAGATCGGCGTCGTGGACCCGGTCAGCAAGGTGGACAGCTGGACCGTGGCGCGCTACGTCAACGCCGGCGGCGGCAAGATCAACGGCTTCGAAGCCCAGGTCAACCACGCCTTCGACAACGGCTTCGGCGCGTCGGTGAACTACACCTACTCGGACGCCAAGGCCCCCAGCACCAGCTACGAAGACCAGCTGAACATGTTCACGCTGTCCTCCAAGCACAACTGGAACCTGGTCGGCTATTACGAGAATCAAACCTACTTCGCCCGCCTGGCCTACAACTGGCGCTCGAAGTACATGATTCGCGAAACGCCGTACTGGTATGGCAACCGCATGCACGACAGCATCGGCAGCCTGGATCTGAGCCTGGGCTGGAACATCACCGACAAGATCAAGCTGTCCTTCGAAGCGGTCAACCTGCTCAAGGACGACGACATCCAGTACGGTGCCGCCGGCAAGAACACGACCTCGAAGGCGCCGACACAAGCCGGCTTCCCGGCCTGGTCCTTCTTGGGCGAGACGACCTACCGCGTCGGCCTCAGCGCCAAGTTCTGATTCCTGGACATCTCCGAGGGCTGCGGCCCTCTTCCAAGCCCGGCAGCCGCCGGGCTTTTTTCATTGGCGAATGGCCAAGCGTCGGTGCCCTTCCCAGGACGCATCAGCGGACGCCGATCAGAAGTCCACGAAGGTGTTGACGGTGAGGCGACCCTGGCGCGGGTCGTCGCTGATGCTCAGCTGCGGATTCACGCAGGCCGTGTGCAGCAATGCGCCGGCGTAGACGACCAGGCGGTTGAACTTCGCCGGCAGCATGCCGAGGAACTCGAAGTGCTCGTCGCCCGCATCGAAGTAGCGCCGGGGTGGCGGCCGGCGGTCGAGCTCATCGCGAATCGCCGCGGCAAAGCGGTCCTTGTCGTCGGCGGCAATGCGCTGCAGGCCCGTGGCCTTGTGGCGATAAAAACCGGTGCCGCCGTGGCGACCGTCGCAGAGATACAGCAGCGCCGCCATATAGCGCGGCGCGCTCGAGTCGAAATGCGGCAGCCGCTGCAGCGGACCGAGCTGCTCGGGCGCGAGCGTCGTCAGCGAGAACATGCACGGCGTCTTGCGCAGCGGCAGGGACTCGTCGATGCCGTAGTTGATCTTGATCAGCGGATCCAGCAGCGCGGCCAGCTCCTGCGAATAGGCCGCGGGCGCCGCCGCGCGAATGCCCGGATAGCCCTTGCCTTCGGCCGCGCCGGGGCACGGCTCGAAGACGCTGTCGCAGGCGGCCTGCACGAGTGCCCCCGGATCCTCGAGGAAGTCGTCGATCAGCAGAACCTGGTGGCCGCCGATGGACAGCGACTGCACATCGGGCGGCATGCGGATGGCGAAGCTCATCGCGCGATTGTCCGTCGGGTCGCGGCGATGCGCGTCCGGCTTCACACCTTGATGAAGATCCGGCGCTTCTCCAGCACCTTCACGATCGCCCACCACACCGCGACGAACACCAGCGCGAACGCCAGCGAGCGCCCTTCCGGTCCGACCAGCGGCTCCAGCCAGCCGAAGCCGTGGGCGTAGATCGGGGCCATCCAATGGAAGCCCTCGAGGAAGACCGTGCACATCCACGCGCCGGCGTAGGCGGCGATCGCGTTGACGCCGAAGCTGCGGAACAGCGGCGGCCAGCCGGCGCGGTCGATCAGCGCGTGCGCAGCGAGCAGCGCCAGCGCCGCCAGCCCGCCGGTCCACAGCACGAAGGCCGGCGTCCACAGGTTCTTGTTGATCGGCATCAGCCCGCTGGCGTCGAGCGCGAAGCCTGCCGCCGCGGCAACCACGCCGATGATCGCGAGCCGCCGGAGCGCGCCGTCGCGCAGCGCCTCGCCGCAGCGCCAGCCCAGCAGCGTCGTGGCCAGCGCGCCCAGCGTGGCGACGATGCCCTCGGGGTCGTGGCCCAGACCGGTGACCGCATCCCATTCATAGCCATGCGGGCCGAGCAGCCAGGCGTCGATGCGGCTGGCGATGTTGCCGGCCTTGTCCAGCGGCCCGCCCCACAGCAGCAAGGCGCCGTAGCCGATCAGCAAGGCGGCGATCCAGGCCCACTGCCCGCGCGCGCGCCACTGGATCGCGATCAGCCCGACGATGCCGAAGCACAGGCCGATTCGCTGCAAGACGCCGGGGATGCGGAAGGCCGGCTTGTCCATCAGCCACCAGGCCAGCGCGTGCAGCACCAGGCCCAGCACCAGGATGCGCAGCGCGCGGTTGATCACCGTGCCGCGCAGCGCGGCGCCGCCGCCGGACGCGATGCGCGCGCCCATCGCGAGCGACAGCGACACGCCGACGATGAACAGGAAGAAGGGGAAGACCAGATCGGTAGGCGTCCAGCCGTTCCAGGCGGCATGCTCCAGCGGTGCGTAGACATGGCCCCAGTCGCCCGGGTTGTTGACCAGCAGCATCGCCGCCACGGCGAGTCCGCGCAGCGCGTCCACCGACGCGATGCGCTGCTTGGGAGTCGAGGTCATGTCAGCGGAGGCTCAGAAAAGCGCGGCGCCGTGGAGGCGCCATCGGGGTCTCAGAAATCGCAGCGGCTTTCGAGCGCGGGCTGCGCGGCCGGCACCTCGTCCAGGCGGGCGATGCCGCGCTGGCGCCAGCGGGCGACCTGCTGCTCGACCTGGGCCGGGCTCAGCACCGTGTCCTTGACGTGGAAGACCCAGTCGACGTCCTGCTCGTAGACGCGCGGCGGGCCCCCGGCCGGGCCTTGCGGCAACGGGCCTTCGGGCGAGAACCACAGGTTGAAGTTGATCGACATCGGCACGACCGGATAGTTGCGGCCGCCGTGCTGGTCGATCTTGCGACCGTCGAGATACCAGTGCGTGCGGCCGTCGGCGACCTGCATCACCAGGGTGTGCCAATCGTGCCCGGGCGCGCCCAGCGCGGTGAACTCCTCGTGCTGCTGGTTGAAAGCCAGCCAGGGATCGAGTCGCACGGTCTGCCAGGTGATGCCGTAGATGCGGGTCTTGTCGCTGCCCCAGCCGCCGTTGGGCAGGTACTCCCAATCGAGCTCGCTGAACTCGGGATCAAAGTCGTGCTTGAGCGGGCTGACCGCGTAGAAGGTCTGAATCACCGGGTCGCCGTCGGCGCCGCTGATGGGGGTGTCGCTGAAGCGGATGCGGGCGGCGTAGGTGCCGGCCAGGTACTTGCGCTGATGGCAGACCTGCGCTTGCGTTGTGCCCGGGCCGGTGCCGTCGGTCGCGCCGCGCAGGCGCAGCTTGCCGTCGACGACGCTCAGGCCTTCGGGGGCCCAGCGGGCGCCGGGGATGCCGGGATGGCCCGCCGCGCTGCGCGGCGACCAGCCCTGCTTGAACATCGCGGCGATGTCCGGGTACTTGAAGTCGTCGAAGAAATACTGGGGCGGCGAGGACGAAGCGGCATGCGCGCCGGCGGTCGCCAGCAGAGCGCCCGACACGGCCAGCGCGGTCAATGCGGTGACGGTGGACAGCTGCGTCTTCATGTCGCGTTCTCCACGGGCGCGGCGATGCCCTCGGCGGGCTTGGCCGCCTTGCCGGGCATGCGCACGAACAGCAGCAGGATCAGCGCCGGCAGGCCGCAGGCGATGGTCCAGAGGAAAAAGTGCTCGTAGCCCATCTTGATCTGGATGTCGCCGCTGATGGTCTTGGACAGGATGAAGCCCAGCTGCATCACGCCCGATCCCAGCGCGTAATGCGCCGTCTGGAACTTGCCCGGCGCCACCACCTGCATGATGTACAGGATCATCCCGACGAAGCCGAAGCCGTAGCCCAGCATCTCGATGGCGACGGCGGCGCCGACGTGCCACAGGTCCGCCGGCAGCGTCACCGCCAGGTAGTAGAAGGTCGCGTTGGGCACCGCCATCGCGATGATCAGGAAGGGCATGGCGCGTCGCAGGCTGAGCCAGCTCGTGAAGTAGCCGCCCAGAATGCTGCCGGCCAGGAAGGCCGCCGTGCCCACGGTGCCGTAGACCCCGCCCACCTGCTCGGTGGTCAGGCCCAGGCCGCCCTTGTCGCGCGCCTCGATCAGGAAGAGCGGGCCGATGGTCTGCACCTGGCCCTCGGCGAAGCGGAACATCACGATGAACAGGATCATCAGCCAGATGCCGGGCTTGCTCAGGAAATCGGCGATCACCTCGCGCAGCGTCTTGAGCACGCCGGCCGCGGTGAGGTCGCCGTGATCGGTGTTGAGCACGCCGGGCAGCGCATAGGCGTTGTAGCTGGCCAGCACGAACAGCAGCACCGCCAGCAAACCGAAGATCACCGACCAAGCGTTCATGACGCCGATGCCGCGCTCCAGATGACCGGCCAGCACCAGCAGGCCGCCCAGCGTCAGGAACTTGGAAGCGTTGAAGAACGCGCCCTGCCAGCCGGCATAGGCCGCCTGCTGCTTGTCGTCGAGTGAGGCCATGTACAGGCCGTCGCAGGCGATGTCATGGGTGGCCGAGGCATAGGCCAGCAGGAACAGCACCGCCAAGCTGGCCGCGAACCACATCGGCAGCTGCAGCGCCATCGCCATCAGCGCAAGCCCCGCCGCGCTGGTGAATTGGCCGAAGACGACGATCAGCTTCTTGCTGCGGGCCAGCTCCAGGAAAGGGCTCCACAGGGGCTTGAACGCCCAGGCCAGGCCGAGCAGGCCGGTCCAGCGCGCGATCTGGTCGTTGGCCACGCCCATGTTCTTGTACATGAGGCCGGCGATCAGCATCACGACGAAGAACTGCATGCCCTGCACGAAATACAGGCTGGACACCCAGCGGATGGGGCTGCGCTCGGAGGCCGCGTCGACGGCGTCGGCGGCGGGAATCTGCGACTGGCTCATGGGGGAGGCCCTCGGATCGATGCGGTGCGTCGGCGACGATGGCCGATGCCGGGTCAGTTCAGGGTGACGGGCGACTGGCCGCCGGCGTCGCCGCGGCCTTGCAGCCAGGCGCCGAGCGCGGCCAGCGCGCCGTCGGCATAGCCCCAGCTGATCACCGTCGGCGCGGCCACGTCCAGCGACTGGAACGGATTCCACAGCACCAGATGCAGATCGGGCTTCCAGCCGCCGGCCTGCGCGCCGTAGCGCGCGCGGTGCGTGGAGGCCACGATGTTGAAGCGGCCGTCGGCCGGCACCTGCGCCCAGTCCAGCGCGGCGATGTCGCCCAGCGACACGAACTCCACGTTGGAGAAGCCCTCGAACAGCGCCCTCACCTGCGCGCCGGTCGGGCCCGCCTCGGACACGCCGTCGGTGGGCACCTCGTCCTGCACCAGCACGCGCACCGGGCGATCCACCGCCGGCGCGCTCGCGCCGCGCAGCGCGCTCAGGCCCGCAGCCCAGGCGCGACGCATCAGCACGTCGTCGGCCTCGCGGACCGCGCCCTGGTAATCGTCGAAGCGGACCGGGAAGTCGCGCGCCAGCTTGTCCAGGCGCGCCGCCGCCTGACGGCAGCGATCGACCCGCAGCGCGCCGCGCGACAGCGCATCCTGCAGCGCATGAATGGCCTGCGCCTGCTCGTCCAGCGAGCCCTGCGCCAGGATCATGTCGGCGCCGGCGTCGATCGCCAGCACCGCCGCCTTCGCATAGCCGTAGCGCTCGGCGATGGCCTTCATCATCAGCGCGTCGGTGATCACCACGCCGTCGTAGCCGTACTCGTCGCGCAGGATGCCGCCGAGGATGGTCTTGGACAGCGTCGCCGGATACAGCGGATCGATGCGCGGATAGACGATGTGGGCCGTCATCATCGACGGCGCCGCGTCGCGCAGCGCCTTGAAGGGCTTGAGCTCCAGCGCATCCAGTTCCTCGCGCGTCTTGTCCACCGTCGGCAGATCCAGATGCGAGTCGACATGCGTGTCGCCGTGACCGGGGAAATGCTTGATGCAGCAGGCCACGCCCGCCGCCATCGAGCCGCGCATCCACGCGCCCGCCAGACGGGTCACCGTCTCGGCGGTCTCGCCGAAGCTGCGCTCCGCGATGACCGGATTGGCCGGGTTGTTGTTGATGTCGGTGACCGGCGCGAAATTCCAGTTGATGCCGATGCTGCGCAGCCCGCGCGCCACGGCGGCGCCGACGGACTCGGCCAGCGCCTCGTCGCCCGAGGCGCCCAGCGCCATCGCCGACGGCGGCTGCGGCAGGAAGGTCGCCCGCACGACGGAGCCGCCCTCCTGGTCCAGACCGATCAGCGCGTCGGGCCCCATGGCCTCGCGCAGATCGCGTGTCAGCTGCCGGACCTCGGCCTCGGTGCCCAGGTTCTTGCGGAACAGACAGACCGCGCGGATCTGGTTGTCGCGCAGAAAGGCCGCGGTCGTCGCATCCAGCGTCTTGCCCTGGATGTCCACCATCACCAGCCGGCCCGGATGGAATGCTGTCTCGCTCATGTCGCTCTCTTGTTGCCTGGCCCGCGGGGTCGGCGGCTGGGAATCGAAGGTTCGTCGCGGAGGTCCGATCCACTCGGGCCCCGCGGCATCAGGCGGCGAGGGCTCGCGCCCTCGCCGCGTTCAACGGGATCAATGCGTCTTGGTGACCTTGGCCAGATGGCGCGGCTGGTCGGGGTTGAGGCCGCGGGCCTGCGCCAGCGCCTCGACCATCGGATAGAAGCTCTGCACCGCGGCGATCGGATCCAGGTCCTCGTTGCCGGTGCAGGTCAGCGGCAGCTCGGCGCCGGGCGTGCCGGCCGGCGCGGCCAACAGCACGCGCGCGCCACGGCCGCGCATCTCCTCGGCCAGGGCCAGCAGACCGGCCTGGGCCGGGCCGCGCGGCGCGAACAACAGCAGCGGATAGCCCTCTTCCACCAGCGCCATCGGGCCGTGCTTGACCTCGGCGCCGGAGAAGGCCTCGGCCTGGATGCCGCAGGTCTCCTTGAACTTCAGCGCCGCTTCCAGCGCGATCGGCAGCGAGGTGCCGCGGCCGATGACGAACAGCTTGTCCGCGTCCTTGAGCGCGTCCACCGCCACGTCCCAGCGCTGCTTGGCGGCTTCCTCGAGCGCCTGCGGCAGGGTCTGCAGCGCGGCGGCCAGGTCCTCGTCGCCTTGCCAGGCGGAGACCACGCGCGCGCCTGCCACCAGCTGCGCGATGTAGCTCTTGGTCGCGGCCACGCTCTGCTCCACGCCGGCATGCAGGCGGAAGACGTGCTCGGCGGCCGCTTCCAGCGGCGAGCCGTCCGCGTTCACGAAGGCCACGGTGCGGGCGCCATTGGCGCGGAAGTACTGCGTCGGCGAAACCAGATCGGGGCTCTGGCCCGATTGCGAGAAGGCCAGCGACACCAACCCCTTGCTTTCGATCTTGCTTTGATAGAGCGTGATCAGCGACATCGGCAGCGAGGTCACCAAGCGGCCCAGGCGCGCCATCACCAGGTAGGCGAGGTAATGCGAGGCGTGGTCCGAGCTGCCGCGCGCGATGGTCAGCAGCGAGGTCGGCGGCTGCTCTCGCAGCGCGGCGCCCAGGGCGGCGTAGGCGTTCTGATCGGCGGCCAGTTGACGGGCCACCGCTTGCGGCGCGCTCAGCGCCTCATCCAGCATTCGCGAGGTCAATTGCTTCTCCTTCGACGACCACGCGTTGCAACTGCAAGCCACGGTCCATGACGACAAAGTCGGCCCAGGCGCCCGGAGCCAGTCGGCCCCGGTCGTCCAGACCCAGGTAATCGGCGGCGTGGGTCGAGACGCGCCGCGACGCGTCCTCGATCTCCAGGCCGAGTTTCAGCACCAGGTTGCGCAGCGCCTGGTCCATGGTCAGCGTCGAGCCGGCCAGCGTGCCGTCGGGCAGGCGCACGCCGCCCAGGCACTTGGTGACGCGGTGACGACCCAGGCGGTACTCGCCGTCAGGCATGCCGGCGGCGGCGGTCGAGTCGGTGACGCAGAACAGGCAGGGAATGCTGCGCAGCGCGACGCGGATCGCGCCGGGGTGCACATGCAGCAGATCGGGGATGATCTCGGCGTACTGCGCATGGGCCAGCGCGGCGCCCACCATGCCGGGCTCGCGGTGGTGCAGCCCGGTCATCGCGTTGAACAGATGAGTGAAGCCGCCGGCGCCGCGAGCCAGCGCGGCCACGCCGTCCTCGTAGGTGCCCAGCGTGTGGCCGATCTGCACCTGGAAGCCGTCGGCGCGCAGTGCGGCGACGAGGTCCAGATTGCCCGGCACTTCCGGCGCCAGCGTGATCAGCCGGATCGGCGCAATCGCGTGCAGCGCGCGGATCTCGTCCAGCGTGGCGCTGCGGGGAAAGTCCGGCTGCGCGCCCAGCTTGCCGGGGTTGATGTAGGGGCCTTCGAGATGCACGCCCAGCACGCGCGCGGCGCCAGCGGGGCGCTCGCGGCAGAGCGTGGAGAGCGCGTCCAGCGCATGGCGGATCTCGTCCAGCGGCGCCGTCATCGTGGTGGCCAGCAGCGAGGTGGTGCCGTGGCGCACATGCAGCTTGGCGAGCGCGATCGCCGCGTCGCCGCCTTCCATCGTGTCGCGGCCGGCGCCGCCGTGCACATGCGTGTCGATGAAGCCGGGGAGGATCAGGGGCAGGTCTTGCGCGCCGTGGCGGACCTCGTACTCGGAGGTCGCATGGCCGTCGATGCGGAGGATGCGACCGTCTTGATGTTCAAGCACACCGCGGACGAAACCGCTGGGTGTCAGGATGAATCCGTCGATGTGCTTGGCCGTCATCCGTCGCGCCTCATCTCCGCGACGAAGTCGTAGTAGTCGCTGCGGCAATAGGAATGGGTCAGCTCCACGGCCTGACCCTGGTCGAGGTAGCCCACCCGCGTGATGAAGAGCACCGCCTGTCCCACCGGGACTTCCAGCAGGCCGGCCAGACGCGAGTCCGCATTGATGGCGCGGATGTGCTGCAGCGCGCGCACCGGCGCGCCGCCGTGTTGCGCGAGGTGCTCGTACAGCGAGGACTCGACCTTCTGCGGCTCGGGCAGCACGGCCTCGGGCAGCACGGACAGCTCATAGGCCATGACGACGGCGTCGGCCAGGCGCAGGCGCTCCAGGCGCGCGACGCGTTGACCCGTGGTCAGGCCCAGCGAGAGCTGCTCGTCCGGCGCGGCCATGGCGAAGCCGCGGGTGAGCCAGCGGCTGCTCGGCTTGAAGCCGCGCTGATGCAGTTCCTCGGAGAAGCTGGTCAGACGCGACAGCGGCTGCTCGAGCTTGGGGGCGATGTAGTTGCCGGAGCCGCGCTTGCGCACGATCAGGCCTTGCTCGACGAGTCGGTCGATGGCCTTGCGCGCGGTCACGCGCGAGAGGTCGAGGGACTCGGAGAGGACGCGTTCGGACGGCAGCGCTTCGTCGGCTTGGTACTGGCCTTCGCGGATCGCCTGGGCCAGCTTGTGGGCCAGCTGCATGTACAACGGCGAGGCGGCGGCGGAATCGGGCTTGAACTGGAAGGGCAGCTTGGTGCTCATCGGGCGTCTCTTCTTCTCAACGTGTTTCGGAGAGAGCGCCGCGGATCAGCCGCAGCGCGCCGTCGGCCGAGTCGCCTTGAGGCGACACGCAACGGGCCCGAATGTTGCCTGAGAAAAGCGCGGCAAGCCGCTGCGCCACGGAGCCCGCCAGCGACAGCGGCAGCTGCTGCGTGGGGTCCAGCGCGAGGGCGAGCTGCTCCAGCTCCGCCACCGCCTGCGCGACCAGCGCGCCGGCCGCGGGATCCGATTCCGAATGCTCGAAGACGAGCGGGGCCAGCTGCGCATAGGCGTGCTGACCGGCCTGGGCGACCCAGGCGTTGATCGCGTCGCGGTCCTGCTCGTGCGTCGCGCCCGCGGCGCCCCACACGGCTTGCGCGAGCGGTCCGGCGACCACGCGGCCGTCCATCGCCTTCTGCGCGATGCGCATGGCCTGGATGCCCAGCCACGCGCCCGATCCTTCGTCGCCGCCGATCCAGCCCCAGCCGCTGACGCAGACCATGGAGCCGTCGGCCCGCAGGGCTTCGCCGACGGTGCCGGTGCCCGCCGCGATCACGCCGCCGGGTTGGCCCGCGTGCGCGCCGATGACCGACGAGGTGCCGTCATTGACCAGCTCGATGTGGGCGTAGCCCGGCTGCTGCGCGATGAAGGCCTGCGCCTGCGCGGCCACGCCCGCGCCGGACAGTCCGAGCCCGATGGCGGTTTCGCTGAGCGGCAGCCGTTCGATGCCCGACTTCGCGGCGGCTTCCTGAACGGCCATCTGGATGTGGCGCCAGGCTTGGGCGATGCCCTGCCCCAGCGCCGACGGCCCGGCCCAACCCTGGCCGAGCAGACGTCCATGGACGTCGCTGAGGCGGACCCGCGTGCCGGTGCCACCGCCATCCACTCCCACGAGGAAGCGGACGACCGCGAAGCGCGGCTGCAACGGCGCGGACCAGGCGTCCGCCAGGGAGAGGGCATTCATGATTAATACCAGTTTAGTACCAAAAAACGCGGAGCGTCAATTGGTAGCGCACTGGACTTAACCCTGATGCCTGAGGCCGCTCCGCAAGGGGGATCTGGCCCACGACCACCGGCGTACCAGTTGTGGGCAACGCCGATGGGAGGGCCGAGCGGGGAGTATCGCGCGGCCCTCGCTGGTCCGTTTCACCTCATCGCTTGGGTCGCCCGGACTCGTGCTTGTCGTCGAAGACGCCATACATCTTGTACACCGGAATCACGACGAGCAACCCGATGGCCATGCCAAGGATCCCGCCGCCAATGCGCTCGATGGCGCCGGCCTCGTCGGGATACGCGGCGATGAGCCAGTCGAGGCCGAGACGCCCGACAAAAGCCAGGCCCGCGCTCGCGGCCAAGAGCGTGACCATCAGCAGCGCGCGATGCTTCGCAGGAGGTGCATGCCTGTCGCTCATGGGCCGGGCCTGCGTTGCGATCGGGTGTCGGCGTAAAGGCGCATCGCCGGGTCGGCCGAGGGCAGGGCCTGGGCAGCGTTCGGGCTCGCCAGTGCGACGATCAGCGCTGAGACGACGGCCCTCAACCTGCGTTCCACCACACCCGCCATCGCTACGGCTTGCCCATGTTGACGGTGAACTTCACGGGCAAGCCGTACGTCGCCAGCGCCGCCGATTGCGACGGCGCCAGCCCAAACTCGCACGTCCCCTCACCGTCCTCATTCGAGAGCGCCGCGACAAAGATGTCGAAGTAGGCCTCTTCAACGTTGGGGAGGTTTGAGAGCCCTGACTGTGGACCCAGCGCGTTGAGCAGCTCCGTCAGGACCGTCGAGACCTCCATCCCGTCGCGTTCAACGATCAAGGCCCACAGGCCAGTCTTCGCGGAGATCGTGGCCCCGGCCGAGGTTGTTCGCGTCTCTCCGCGTGTCCGCGATGACGTCGGTGCAACGCTGACGGCCGCAGTAACGTCGCTTGGCTGGAGTTCTGCGCCCTTGAGGTAAAGGGCCGCGATCACCTTGTGGTCGGGCATGTTCATCTCGGCCTGACGTCCACGCTTAACGTGGCTCGATGACCCAACCTGCGGCCGGGCAGTAGCTGATGAAAGCGTTCGGGACGCTCATCAGGAGCAGTTCGTCATCGACTTCGTACTCCGCGAGATTGGCGCTCAGTTGCAGCCGCAGGTCATCGCCACTGCACAACGTGATCCGATGCGCGCTCACGTCAAGTGTGAGCGCTTCGATCGAGCGCCCCTTCAGCAAGTCCAAGCCCGATCGGTTGTGCTGTGCAGAGCTGGACGAATCGGCAATGATTCGCCCGCCCAACTCCAAGGCCCAATCGGCATAGAGCAGTCGGAAGAAGGTCTCCTCACTCGATCCGACGATCTTGACGAAGCTTCCCCAGTACTGGTCCGCAGAACTCACGGTGAGCGGCAGCCGCTGCATCAGGATGGACGGAATCTCCATGATCACCATGTCCCGTTCTTGATTTGTTGAGCGATATCGACCAGGTCTTGCCAACCATAGCCCTGCCCGCTGATGGCGTCGTGCCGTGTCTGCCGCTGTTCTTGTCAAACCACCCACAGCCTTTGCAGCGCTCGCAGGTCGCGCAACGACGCGCCTTCGCGTCAGTCCAAGGACCAGTCGAGGTCCACGCCCCGCGTCTTCAACCAAGCGCTCGCCGCCGAGAAATGCCCGCAACCAATGAACGGCGCGGGCCCGCGGGTCGCGGACAGTGGAGACGGGTGATTGGCCTGCAGCACCAGGTGCCCGCGCCCTGCCGACTCGATCAACGGCGCCTTCGCCTGCGCATGCGCGCCCCACAGCAGATAGACCTTGGGGGCCGGGTCTTGCGCGGTGGCCGCGATGAGCGCGTCGGTCAGCGACTCCCAGCCCTTCTTCGCATGGGACGCCGCCGCGCCGTCCTCGACGGTCAGGCTGGTGTTGAGTAGCAGCACGCCGCGCTTGGCCCATTCGACGAGGTGACCGGACATCGCCGGCTGCTGGCCGAGGTCACGCAGCAGCTCCTTGAAGATGTTGCGCAGCGACGGCGGCAGCTTTTGCCCGATGGGCACGGAGAACGCGAGGCCCTCGGCCTGCCCGGGCCCGTGATACGGGTCCTGGCCAACGATGACCACCTTCGCATTCGTGAGCGGCGTGAGCCGCAGCGCCCGCAAGGGATCGGGCGGATAGATCACCGCCCCCTCCGCGACGCGCGCCTTCAGCAGCGCCTCGATGCGCTGCCCGTCGGCGCCCGCGCGCCATGCGTCGATCAGCGGCTGCCAGCCGTCGCCGACCTGCCAATCGATGGAAGAGAAGCTCGCGCCCATCAGTTGAACAGCGCCGCGAGTGCCGCGCCCGGATCGGGCGCGCGCATGAAGGCCTCGCCGACGAGGAAGGCGTTGACCTGGGCCTCGCGCATGCGGGCCACATCGGCCGGGCCGAGGATGCCGGACTCCGTCACCAGCAGCCGGTCCGCCGGCACCTGCTTGAGCAGTCCCAGCGTCGTGTCCAGCGTCACCTCGAAGGTCTTGAGGTTGCGGTTGTTGATGCCCACCATCGGCGTCTTCAGACGCAGCGCGCGCTCCAGCTCCGCGCCGTCATGGACCTCGACCAGCACGTCGAGTCCGAGCCCCAGCGCGCAGTCCTCGAGCTCCGCCATCTGCCCGTCGTCCAGGCTGGCGGCGATCAGCAGAATGCAGTCGGCGCCCATCGCGCGGGCCTCGTAGACCTGGTACGCGTCGATCATGAAATCCTTGCGCAGCACCGGCAGCGCGCAGGCCGCGCGGGCCTGCTGAAGGTACTCGACCGAGCCCTGGAAATGCGGCGCGTCGGTCAGCACGCTGAGGCAGGCGGCGCCGTGCTGCTCGTAGCTGCGAGCGATCTCGGCCGGACGGAAGTCCGCGCGCAGCACGCCCTTGCTGGGACTGGCCTTCTTCACCTCGGCGATCACGCCGCTGCGGCCCGCCGCGATCTTGGCGCGCAGCGCGTTCACGAAACCGCGCGTCGGCTCGGCGCGGGACTCGGCCTTGGCGCGCAGCGCGGCCAGCGGCAGCTGGGCCTGCGCAGCCGCGACCTCTTGCCGCTTCACGGCGTTGATGCGATCCAGGATGTCGGACATGGCTCTCTCACTTCTTCTCCGGCGTCAGCGCCGGCGACGACCGCGCAGAGGTCGCTCAGGACCTCCGGCGGCGTCAGATCAGGACTGCGCCGCGGCTTGCCGCTGCGTCTCGGCGACGAACTGGTCGAGCTTGGCGCGCGCCGCGCCGGACTCGATCGCCACGCGCGCCTTCGCGATGCCGTCGGCGATGCTGTCGACCACATTGGCCGCATACAGCGTCGCGCCGGCATTCAGCAACACGATGTCGCGCGCCGCGCCGGGCTCGTTGCCCAGCACGCCCAGCAGGATCTTGCGGCTCTCCTCCGGTCCGCTCACCCGCAGATTGCGGCTCGCGACCATGGGCATGCCGAAGTCCTCGGGATGGATCTCGTACTCGCGGATCTCGCCGTTCTTCAGCTCGCCCACCATCGTCGCCGCGCCCAGCGAGATCTCGTCCATCCCGTCCTTCCCGTACACCACGACCGCGTGCTCCGCGCCCAGGCGCTGCATCACGCGGACCTGGATGCCCACCAGGTCCGGATGGAACACGCCCATCAGGATGTTGGGCGCGCCCGCCGGATTGGTCAGCGGGCCCAGGATGTTGAAGATGGTGCGCACGCCCAGTTCCTTGCGGACGGGCGCGATGTTCTTCATCGCCGGATGGTGGTTGGGCGCGAACATGAAACCGATGCCGGTCTGCTCCACGCACTGCGCCACCGCCTGCGGCGGCAGCGACAGCGTCACGCCCAGCGCCTCGAGCACATCGGCGCTGCCGGTCTTCGAGGACACGCTGCGGTTGCCGTGCTTGGCCACCTGCGCGCCCGCCGCGGCCGCGACGAACATCGAGCAGGTCGAGATGTTGAAGGTGTGCGCGCCGTCGCCGCCGGTGCCGACGACGTCGACCAGGTGCGGACCCGGTGCGATCGGCACCTTCACCGAGAACTCGCGCATCACTTGCGCGGCGGCGGTGATCTCGCCGATGGTTTCCTTCTTGACGCGCAGGCCGATCAGGATGGCCGCTGCGGTCACGGGCGAGATGTCGCCGCTCATGATGCGGCGCATCAGCGCCAGCATCTCGTCATGGAAGATCTCGCGATGCTCGATGACGCGGACCAGTGCTTCGTTGTCGGTGATGGGCATGGAGCTCTCCGATCAGGCCTGGGCTTGGAAGAAGCGGCGCGTCGCCGCGATCGCGCGGTCGACGCCCTCGGCGTCCACGTCGAGGTGGGTCACGAAGCGCAGCTTGTAGAGCCCCGTCGACAACACGCCCTCGCGCTTCAGATGCGCGACCAGCTGGGTCGCGATCTCCTTGTCCACATCGCAGAACACCATGTTGGTCTGCGGCGCTTCCACCGTCAGACCGGGCAGACCTTGCAGCCCCTCGGCCAGACGCGTCGCGAGCACGTGATCCTCGCCCAGCCGCGCGACATGATGGTCCAGCGCATGATGCGCCGCCGCCGCGAGCACCCCCGTCTGCCGCATCGCGCCGCCGAGCATCTTGCGCGCGCGCCGCGCGCGCCGGATCAGCTCGCGCGAGCCGCACAGCATGGAGCCCGCCGGCGCGCCCAGCCCCTTGGAGAAGCACACCGACACGCTGTCGAAGTGCGAGCAGATGCGCTTCGCGGCCGCATAGGGATCGCCGCCCTCGGCCGCCGCCACGGCCACCGCCGCGTTGAACAGCCGCGCGCCGTCGAGATGCCGCGACAGGCCGTGGCGCTGCGCCAGCTCGGAGGCCTGGGCCAGGTAGCCCATGGGCAGGACCTTCCCGCCGATGGTGTTCTCCAGCGCCAGCAGGCGCGTCCGCGCGAAGTGCGGGTCATCGGGCTTGATGTTGGCCTCGACGTCGGCCAGCGGCAGCGAGCCGTCGGCCGCGTGATTCAGCGGCTGCGGCTGGATCGATCCCAGCACCGCCGCGCCGCCGCCCTCCCAGCGATAGGTGTGGGCGTACTGGCCGACGATGAACTCATCGCCGCGCTCGCAATGCGCCATCAGCGCGGCCAGATTGCTCTGCGTGCCGGTCGGCATGAACAGCCCGGCCTCGAAGCCCAGCCGCTCCGCCAGCGCCGCCTGCAGCGCGTTCACGCTGGGGTCGTCGCCGAAGACGTCGTCGCCCAGCGGAGCCGCGGCCATTGCCGCGCGCATCGCGGCCGTCGGTTGGGTGACGGTGTCGCTGCGCAGGTCGACGACCTTCGCGCGGTTCGTGTTCACCGCGTTCGTACTTGCATTCATCGCGCCAACTCCAGGAAGTTCTTGAGCATCGCGTGACCGTGCTCGGACAGGATGGATTCAGGGTGGAACTGCACGCCTTCCAGCGGCGTCGCGGTCCCGGCCAGCGCGCGATGACGCACGCCCATGATTTCGCCGTCGTCGGTGCGGGCGCTGATCTCCAGCGCTGCGGGCAGCGAGGATTCCTCGATCGCCAGCGAGTGATAGCGGATCACGTCGAAGCGTTCCGGCAGCCCGCTGAACACGCCTTGCCGATCGGTGGCGATGGTCGAGGACTTGCCGTGCATCTGCACCTTGGCGCGGATGATGTGGCCGCCCAGCGCGGCACCGATGCTCTGGTGCCCCAGGCACACGCCCAGGATGGGCAGTTGGCCGATGAAGCGCTGGATCGCCGGTACGCACACGCCCGCTTCCTTGGGCGTGCAGGGACCGGGCGAGAGCACCAGGTGGGTCGGGTTGAGCGCCGCGATCTCGTCCAGCGTGATCTGGTCGTTGCGCACCGTCTTCACGTCGGCGCCGAGCTCGGCGAAGTACTGCACCAGATTGAAGGTGAAGCTGTCGTAGTTGTCGATCATCAGCAGCATGTCGTTCTCCGTCCTCAGCCTCAGAAACCTTCTTCGACCAGCTCCGCGGCGCGCAGCAGCGCGCGCGCCTTGGCCTCGGTCTCCTTCCATTCGAGCTCGGGCACCGAATCGGCCACGATGCCCGCCGCCGCCTGCACGTACAGCACCTGGTCCATGACCACGCCGGTGCGGATCGCGATGGCCAGGTCCATGTCGCCGCCGAAGCTCAGGTAGCCGCAGGCGCCGCCGTAGATGCCGCGCTTGACCGGCTCGAGCGTGTCGATGATCTCCATCGCGCGGATCTTGGGCGCGCCCGACAGCGTGCCCGCCGGGAAGCTGGCGCGGAACACGTCCATGTTGCCGACGTCCGGCTTGAGGATGCCCTCGACGTTGCTGACGATGTGCATCACATGCGAGTAGCGCTCCACCGCGAAGGCGTCGGTGACCTTGACGCTGCCCGTCTGCGCGATGCGGCCGATGTCGTTGCGCGCCAGGTCGATCAGCATCAGATGCTCGGCGCGTTCCTTCGGATCGGCCTTGAGCTCAACCTCCAGCGCCTGGTCCTGTTCCGGCGTGCCGCCGCGCGGACGCGTCCCCGCCAACGGGCGGATCGTCACCTTGCGGCCGTCGGGCGTGGACTCCTGTCGCACGAGGATCTCCGGCGAGGCGCCGACGATCTGGAAGTCCCCCATGTCGTAGAAGTACATGTAGGGACTGGGATTGAGCGAGCGCAGCGCGCGGTACAGGCTCAGCGGCGACTCGGTGTAGCGCTTCTTCAGGCGCTGGCCGAAGACGATCTGCATGCAGTCGCCGGAGGCGATGTACTCCTTGGCCTTGTCCACCGACGCCAGGAAATCGGCCTTCGCGAATTCGCGCTCCACCGGATGCGCCTGGCCGCGGGCCACGCGCGGCGCGGCCACGGAATAGCTCAGCTTGTCCTTGAGCTCGGTGAGCCGCTTCTTGGCGCGGAAATAGGCCTCGGGCTGCGACGGGTCCGCATAGACGATCAGATAGAGCTTGCCCGACAGGTTGTCGATGACGGCAAGCTCCTCGCACTGCAGCAGCATCACGTCGGGCGTGGGCAGGCCGCCCTCGGGCGTGGAGTCGGCCAGGCGCGGCTCGATGTAGCGCACCGCGTCGTAGCCGAAGTAGCCGGCCAGACCGCCGCAGAAGCGCGGCATGCCGGGCCGCAGCGCGACCTTGAAGCGCTGCTGATAGGACTCGATGAAGGCGAGCGGGTCGCCCTCGTGGATCTCGATGACCTCGCCGTCGCGGATCACGCGGGTGGTCGTGCCCTCGCTCTTGAGGACGGTGCGGGCCGGCAAGCCGATGAAGGAGTAACGGCCGAAGCGCTCGCCGCCGACCACCGACTCCAGCAGGAAGCTGTGACGGCCGGGGCCGTTGCCGGCGCAGAGCTTGAGATACAGCGACAGCGGCGTCTCGAGATCGGCGAAGGCCTCGCTGATGAGGGGGATGCGGTTGTAGCCGTCGGCGGCCAGGCTTTGGAATTCCAGTTCGGTGATCACGTCGTCAAACCTCTCGTGAATGCGGCGTGCGGTCAGTGTTGGACACGTGACGCGACGCGCGCAAGCGCAGTCTCAGGTCGCCTGTTGGACCTGCCCCATCGACCAGGGTGCAGAGAATGTGTGACGGTGTCCCGCGGCCGGAGAAAGAGCATCCGGGGCGGGTGGCAAGCAGCAGGCGGCTTCAGGTGAAGTCGTGCCAGGATCGCCAGGGCCAGGCTCCCCGGTCGTTCGACCCCTTGATGTGCTTGCGCGTGATAAACATGGTGCGGCGCAGTGTAGCAGGAGCATCCCCGATGGCCGCCGCGCGGGCGCTTGGCGGATACTGCGCGGCCAGAGCCGGCATGGGAGCCGGCCGATCCTCCACGAGGGAAGGAGACACGATGTCCAAGCGCCATGTTCTCGCTGTCCTGAGCGCCGCCGCCGTCACGGTGCTGTCGCTGTCCACCCCGCTGCCCGCCACGGCCCAGGGCACACCCGCCACCGCCGAGGCGCCCGCCGCACCGGTGGAGCTGGCCGGCGTGAAGTACCCGGCCAATGTCGAGGTCGCCGGCCAGAAGCTGGTGCTCAACGGCGCCGGCATCCGCTACAAGGCAATCTTCAAGGTCTACACGGCCGGCCTGTACATGAACGCCAAGGCGACCACGCCCGAGGCGATCCTGGCCAACACCGGTCCCAAGCGCATGCACATCCAGATGCTGCGCGACATCGACGGCGAGGAGCTGGGCAAGCTCTTCACCAAGGGCATGGAGCAGAACACCTCGCGCGAGGAATTCGGCCGCTCGATCAACGGCGTGCTGCGCATGTCGGAGATCTTCGTGCAGAAGAAGAAGCTCAAGAGCGGCGAGAGCTTCGGCGTGGACTTCATCCCGGGCACCGGCACGGTGATCTTCGTCAACGGCGCGCTCGTACCCGGCGAGGCGATCAAGGAGCCCGAGTTCTTCAACGCCCTGCTGAAGATCTGGGTCGGCAAGTCCCCCGCGGACAACGGCCTGAAATCGGCCCTGCTGGGCGGCGCGAAGTAAGCACCGCGCTCAGCGCATCAGCTCGTCGATGCGATCGATGTGCCGCTGCGCCGGCACGTCGGCGATCGGCTGCCCGTGGTTGTAGCCGTAGCTCACCAGCGCGATCGGGCAACCGGCCGCATGCGCGGCGCGCGCGTCGTTGCTGGAGTCGCCCACCATCCAGGTCGTCCCGGGCATCGAGCCCAGCGCCTCGCAGGTCTTGAGCAGCGGCAGCGGATCGGGCTTCTTGCGCTCGAAATCGTCGCCGCCGAAGACGCGGTCGAAGTAGCGATCCAGCCCCTTGCGCTTGAGCAGCTCGCGCGCGAAGGCGGCGGGCTTGTTGGTCAGACAGGCCATCGGCAGACCCAGCGCGCGCAAGGCGTCCAGTCCTTCGATCACGCCGGGATAGACCTCGGCATGCGTGCCGTTGAGCGCGTCGTAATGGCGCTGGTAAAGCGCCCAGGCCGAGTCGTAAAGCGACTGCGGCGCGCCGACCTCGGTCAGCACGCTGCGGATCAGATGCTCGCTGCCCTGCCCGATCGTGTGCTCGACGAAGCCGCGATCGACAGCCGGCAGCGACAGATCGGACAGCACTTGGTGGAGCACGGCGACGAAGTCACCGAGCGTGTCGACGAGCGTGCCGTCGAGGTCGATCATGAAAGCGGTGGGGCGGGGGACGAGCGCGGTCATGGGCCGGGATCGTAGCCGCCTCGCCGGTCGCGCCCGCCGCCATGCGCCCGCGCCCCGGCCCGTGCCAGGGCTTGCCGCCTCAGGAGAACACGCCGACCGCCGCGACCAGCGTCTGCGATTGCTGCTCCAGCGACTCAGCCGCAGCCGACGCCTGCTCCACCAGCGCCGCGTTCTGCTGCGTGGCCTGGTCCATCTGCGCGATGGCCTGGTTGATCTGCTCGATGCCGGCGGTCTGTTCCTGGCTGGCGCTGGTGATCTCGCCGACGATGTCGGTGACCCGCTTCACGCTGCCGACGATCTGCGACATGGTCGCGCCCGCCTGCGTGACCAGCGCGCTGCCCGCCTCCACCTTCTGCACCGAGTCGCCGATCAGCGACTTGATCTCCTTGGCGGCCGTCGCGCTGCGCTGCGCCAGCGTGCGCACTTCCGAGGCCACGACCGCGAAGCCGCGGCCCTGCTCGCCGGCGCGAGCCGCCTCGACCGCCGCGTTCAGCGCCAGGATGTTGGTCTGGAAGGCGATGCCGTCGATCACGCCGATGATGTCGACGATCTTGTTGGACGAGCCGCTGATCGACGCCATGGTCGCCACGACCTCGTCCACCACGCGGCCGCCCTGCACCGCGATCTCGGAGGCCGACATCGCCAGCTGGTTGGCCTGGCGCGCGTTGTCGGCGCTCTGTTTGACGGTCGCGGTCAGCTCCTCCATCGACGCGGCGGTCTCCTCCAGCGCGCTGGCTTGCGACTCGGTGCGCGAGGACAGATCGCGGTTGCCCATGGCGATCTCGCCGGCGGCGCTGGCGATGGTGTCGGTCGATCCCCGAATCTGCGACACCGTGGTCGATAGGCTGCGCTGCATGCGGTCCATGGCCGACAGCAGGCTGTCGGCGTGCGCGCCGCTCAGGTCGACCGCCACGTTCAGGTCGCCGCCGCCGATGCGGTGAACGATGTCCGAGGCATAAGCCGGCTCGCCGCCCAGCTGGCGATAGATGCTGCGCGCCAGACGCCAGCCCAGCACGCCCACGACGGCCATCAGCGCCAGGCCCAGCCCCAGCAGCATCGCGGCGCTGCGCCAGAAGGCCTTGTCGATGTCGTCGATGTAATCGCCGAAGCCGATGATCCAGTCCCAGGGGCCGAAGCGCGTCACCGCATAGAGCTTCTCGACCTCGTCCTTGGTGTTGGGCCGGGTGCCCGGCGCGATCACCGTGCCGATGGTCTTGCCCTCCAGCGCGGCGCGGTAGCGCACGCCGGCTTCCTTGCCGCCCTTGGCGTCGACGATGCCGACGCGCTTGGGATTCGGATGGACCAGGTTCACGTCGTCGCTGTAGCCGCGGACGAAGAAGTACTGCTCGTCCTTGCGGAAGCTGCCGATGATCAGCTTGCCCTGCTTCTGCGCTTCCTCGCGCGTGATCTGGCCGGCGACCTCCTGCGCGTGCAGCTTCTCCAGCGCGGAGTGCGCCAGCACCACCAGCGTCGACAGCTGCGCGGTGCGCTCCTTCATCATGGTCTGGCGCAGCGTCGTCAGCGACACGGCCGCCAAGACCAGCATGCCGACCAGCGCGGCCAGGCAGAGGAACAAGATTCGAGTACGGAGTTTCATGGAGCTTCTGGAAGAGGAGCGGGAACAGGGGCGGGAGCCGAAATGGCATCGGACCAACCCGCGTTTATCGGCCATGGCCGCCTGCCTCTGAAGCCGACGGGCGCTAACGCACGGCGTATTGCGTCACTTCCGCACGCTCGATGGCCACATCGCCTCGGACGACTCCGACGCGAGGCCGGCGCATGCCGATGAATGCGGCGATCCCGCCCGATTGCCGCCTGGGCCGGGCGCACCGACGATGAACTGTGCACTGCCGCGCCGCGCCGATCTGTGCTCTGTGCGCCACCCGCCTCGCCCCCACCATTCAGTCCATCGAACGATCCCGTTCCCCCATTCCGTTTCGTCCAGAGGTTCCCATGAGCAAGCGTCGCGAAGTCCCCGGCATCCGCCCCTACGACGGCCCCGCCGGCGGTTGGGGCGCGCTGCAGGCCACGGCCAAGGCGGTGCGCGAGCAGATGGAGTTCGTCACCGCGCCCATCGTGCTGATGCGGACCAACCAGCCGGCCGGCTTCGACTGCCCCGGCTGCGCCTGGCCCGACAAGGAGCACAAGTCCACCTTCCAGTTCTGCGAGAACGGCGCCAAGGCCGTCACTTGGGAGGCCACCAGCAAGCGCGTCACCCCGGAGTTCTTCGCCAGTCACACGGTCACCGAGCTGCTGGCGATGTCCGATTACGAGCTGGAGAACTTCGGCCGCCTCACGCACCCGATGCGCTACGACGCGGCGTCCGACCGCTTCCTCCCCGTCGACTGGGACCAGGCCTTCGCCCGCATCGGCGAGCGGCTGCGCGCCATGGACTCGCCCGACCGGGTCGAGTTCTACACGTCCGGCCGCGCCTCCAACGAGGCGGCCTATCTGTTCCAGCTCTTCGCCCGCGAGTACGGCACCAACAACTTCCCCGACTGCTCCAACATGTGCCACGAGGCCACCAGCGTCGGCCTGCCGCAGTCCATCGGCATCGGCAAGGGCACGGTGTCGCTGGCGGACTTCGACACGACCGAGCTGATCCTCTCCATCGGCCACAACCCCGGCACCAACCACCCGCGCATGATGGGCACGCTGCATGAGGCGGCCCGGCGCGGCGTGCCCATCATCGTGTTCAACCCGCTGCGGGAGCGGGCGCTGGAGCGCTTCGCCGATCCGCAGAACGTGGTGGAGATGGCGACCTACCGCTCCACCGACATCGCCTCGACCTACTTGCTGGTCCGCGCCGGCGGCGACGCGGCGGCGCTCAAGGGCGTCATGAAGGCCTTGCTCGCGCTGGACGCCTGGGACAAGCGCGGCCAGGTGCTGGACCGCGCCTTCATCGCCGAGCACACGCAGGGGTTCGACGCGCTGGTCGAGGATCTGCACGCGACCTCGTGGGCCGACATCGTGCAGGAGAGCGGGCTGCGCCGCGTCGATCTGGAGCGGGTCGCCCAGGCCTACGCCAAGTCCAAGGCCACCATCGTCTGCTACGGCATGGGCGTGACCCAGCACAACACCGGCACCGCCAACGTGCGGCTGATCGCCGACCTGCTGCTGATGCGCGGCAACATCGGCAAGCCCGGCGCCGGCATCTGCCCGCTGCGCGGCCATTCCAACGTGCAGGGCAACCGCACCGTCGGCATCACCGAGAAGCCGCCCCAGGACTTCCTCGACAAGATCGAGCAGGTCTTCGGCTTCGCCCCGCCGCGCGCGCACGGCCACGACGCGGTCAAGGCGATGCAGGCGATGGAGACCGGTCAGGCGAAGGCGCTGATCTGCCTGGGCGGCAACTTCGCCGTGGCGCTGCCGGATCCGCAGCGCTGCCATCCGGCGATGAAGTCGCTCGAACTCAGCGTGCACCTGGGCACCAAGCTGAACCGCTCGCACCTGCTGGTCGGGCGCGAGACCTTTCTGCTGCCGGTGCTCGGCCGCACCGAGCTCGACCTGCAGGCGAGCGGCGCGCAGTCCATCACCGTCGAGGACTCGATGTCCATGGTGCATGCGTCGGCGGGGCGGCTGCGGCCCGCGTCGCCGCTGCTGCGCTCGGAGCCGGCGATCATCGCGGGGCTGGCGCGCGCCACGCTGCCGCAGAGCCGCGTCGACTGGCTGGGGCTGGTCGAGGACTACGACCGCATCCGCGATCTGATCGAGCGCACCCTGCCCGGCTTCGACGGCTACAACGCGCGCATCCGCGTGCCGGGCGGCTTCCGCATGCCGCTGCCGCCGACCGAGCGCGTCTGGCCCACGCCCAGCGGCAAAGCGATGTTCTCGGTCTTCCGCGGCGTGAGCGAGCGCTATCAGCCCTGGTCCGCCGACGCGCTGCGCCTGGTCACGATCCGCAGCCACGACCAGTACAACACCACCGTCTATGGACTGGACGATCGCTATCGGGGCGTCTTCGGCCGGCGCGACGTGCTGTTCATGCATCCGGCGGATCTGGCGGCTCAAGGGCTGGAGCACGGCGACGTCGTTGACATCGAGACCGTCGCCGAGGGTCGCGCGCTGCGCCTGCCCGGCATCACCGTCATCGAGTACGACATCGCGCGCGGCTCCGTCGCCGCCTACTACCCCGAGGCCAACGTGCTCGCGCCGCTGGACGACATCGACGAGGAGAGCGGCACGCCCTCGTACAAGTCCATCCCGGTGCGGCTGGTCAAGGTGACCGGCGCGCCCGTCACCAGGTCATCGCCCGCCGCTCAGCGCATGCAGTCGGCGGCCAGCTTGCCGACGGTGATGACGGCCCGCTCGATCGCGGGCGACCAGGGCGTGCTGTAGTTCAGCCGGATGAAATGCCGGTAGCGGTCCGAGACCGAGAACATGTGACCCGGCCCGATCGTGATGCCGCGCGCGAGCGCCAGCTCGTAGAGCCGCATCGCGTCGACTTGCGGCGGCATCTCGATCCAGAGCACGTAGCCCCCGCGCGGCGTGGACACGCGCGTCCCCTCCGGGAAGAAGCGCAGCACGATCGCGCGCATCAGGCTGGCCTGCTGCGCATAGGCCTTGCGCAGGCGGCGCAGGTGAGCCTCGTAGCCGTCGCGCGTCAGGAAGCGCGCGATCGCCATCTGCGGGAGCGGCGGCGTGGTCAGCGTGTTCAGGAACTTCAGTTTCTCGACCTGATCGCGATAGCGGCCCGGCAGCGCCCAGCCGATGCGATAGATCGAGGTCAGCGTCTTGGAGAAGGTGCCGCAATGCAGCACCAGCCCCTCGCGGTCATAGGACTTGAGCGTGCGCGGCGGCGCGGCGCCGTAATACAGCTCGTTGTAGACGCCGTTCTCGATCAGCGGCATGTCCAGCCGCGTCGCGAGCTCCACCAGGGTCTGCTTGCGCTCATCCGGCATCACGAAGCCCAGCGGATTCTGGAAGTTGGGCATGACCATGCAGGCGGCGATCGCCTGCGACGCGGCGATGCCGGCCAGCGCGTCGACGTCGATGCCGTGCTCCGGATGCGTGGGCACCTCGATCGCCTTCATGCCCATGCGCTCGATGGCGTGCAGCATCGCGTAGAAGGTCGGCGACTCGACAGCGATCACGTCGCCCGGTTTGGCCACGGCCTGCAGGCACAGGTTGATGGCCTCGGTCGCGCCCAGGGTGATGAGGATCTCCGCCGGATCGACGGTCTGGCCCTTGTCCAGATAGCGTTTGGCGATCTGCCGGATCAGCTGCGGATGCCCCGGCGGCAGGCCGGTCTGCAGCGCGCGCAGCGACGGGTCCTGGCCGGCGGCATAGGCATAGCGGTTGAGCTTCTGCAGCGGGAAGCTGCCGGTGTCGGGATACGGGGAGCCGAGCGGCACCGCGTCGTGCGCGGCGATGGAGCGCAGCGTGGACAGGACCAGGCGCGAGACGTCGACCGTGGCGGAGAGCGCCATGGGCTTGGGCGTGGTGATCGCCTCCACCGCGTCGGCGGCGGCCTCGGCGGCATCGCTGCCCGGTCGCAGCTGGACGAAGTAGCCCGACTGCGGCTTGCTGATCAGGAGCCCGCGGCTCTCCAGCAGCAGGTAGGCGCGCAGCACGGTGGTGACGCTCAGCGCGCATTGGCGGCTGGTCTGGCGGACCGACTGCAGCCGGTCGCCGTGGCGAAGCACCCCACCGCGGATCTGGCGCTCGATGTCGTTGGCGAGCTTCTCGTAGAGCTTCATGAGGGGTCCGGACGCAGCGATGGCAGATCTCGGTGGGTCCGGTAGTTTATGAGCGGCAGTCGAGGCTGAAAGTCCACCTATCGAGGGTTGCGAAGTCCAGGTCCGCGTGACATCCCGACGCGTAGAGTGACCGGCTTCCCCTGCGAGAAACGCGGGGAGTCGGCGCCGGTCGCGATGGATTGGCGGAAGTGATGGCTTCGTTGCAGAGGTGGTTCGCAGTCATGAACCGAGATCGAATCCAGCCCGGATCGGGCGTGTGCATCGCGTGGTGGAACACAGGTCTGTCGCCGACCCGTGACCCCGACCGCGCCAAACCCAAGGACTATCAAACCGCGGCGGCAGTATTGCTGCACCTCATTCATGAAGTCCGCGCCGACCTCATCGTGCTGGGCGAGATGGCGCCGAGCAGCGTCGCCGGCCTGCAAGAGGCCTGCCCGATCTCACGATCGGATTACGTGTGGTTCCCCTTCTTCCAAACGGCGGGACGAAGCCGGTTCTCGCTTTGCATTCTGGGCCGCAAGGGATACGTGAAGGTCGGATTCCGGTCTCCGATCGTCGACGACGGCCGCGGTCCGGTGGTCAAGGTCGGGATGCACTTCCGCGCCCAACTGGCCGAGGGCGATCCGCCCTTGGAGGTGATCGCCGCCCACTGGCCCAGCCGCCTGCACCTGGACCGACAAGACAGCGCCAGGACGCACATCGCCTCCTTCCTTCGGCGATGGATAGACCAGCATCTGTTCCGCTTGAACCCGCAGGCGAACGTCGTCGTCCTTGGCGACTTCAATGACGAGCCCTTCGACGAGGGCATCGAGCGCTATCTCCGAGCCAGCCGCGACCGGCTCCGCGTCGAGCGAAATCCCAAGCTCCTCTACAACCCGTTCTGGCGCCATCTCAGCAGCTTCGGGGGCGGGGGATCCACCGCCCACCTCAGCGATCCGGGCACCTACTTCCACGCCAAGGGCGAGTTCTCCTACTGGCGCACGTTCGACCAGCTGATCGTGTCGTCCTCGCTGCTCCTGAGCCGGTCGGGCTGGCGCATGAATGAGCAGCGCACCCGGGTTCTCTCGTTGCCGGCGCTCGACGATCTGGTCGGATCCGGGAGCAGTCTGGTCGACCACCTGCCCATCGTCGGTCACTTTGAAAGGCACGCGTCATGAGCGACTTTGCCAGCGACATTCAATCGGGCATCGCGTCCGCCAACAGCGCGGATGGCGAGTGGGCAGAGATCCGCGGCATCCTCGACCGACTCGACGAGGCCCTTCAGAGCGCGACGTTCGGCAAGGCCAAGCTGTTCCTCGGAGAGTTCCAGAACTCGGACGATGAACTGGCGCTGAGCATCGCCGACCTCACCGAGCGACTGGTGATCCGCAGCACCGAGGACGAGCGCCACGGTCGCATCATCGCGGGCTGGAGGACCGATCGAGACGGCGGCTATCCGATCGAGCTGGTCTACAACTTCCTGAGCCTGCCTTGCGGTCATGGCGATGAGCTGATGAAGGAGCTCGCCGAGTTGCTCCGGACTGCGCGGGTCGGTCGCATCGTTCAGGGCTTCGCGGATGGATCCTGGCGGTCAGGGCAGAGGCGTTGACGCGCCCCTCCAAAAGACGAAGGCGGACATCCTTTCGAATGTCCGCCTTACCCATTGACGTCCGGCTTGCGCCTCTGCGGATCCACCACCAAAACCTGGACCGCATGAGTCGTACTTTAGGGAGCTGATCCGGCCTCGCCCAGCGGCGCTTCCCGCATCGCCGGGCGGGCGCTTGGCTGATGCGGGTGTCGGGCGATGCCCTACGGCCGCAGGCTTGGCTGACGGGCGGCTAACGCAGCAACCGGTAGAGCGTGTTCCGCCCGATGCCCAAACGCCGTGCCGCCTCCGAGTGATTGCCGCCGCAGTCCGCCAGCACCCGCCGCGCATGCGCCTTCGATTGATCGCGCAACATCCCAGGGACGCCGGCTGCGGCAGAAGCGGGACCGGCGGCACCGGGCCCTTCGTCGCTGCCCGTCGCTGCGTCATCGCGCTGATCCAGCTCCTCGATCAGGTCATCCGGCAGATGCCCGCGGCGGATCACCGATTCGCCGGGCTCCATCAGCGCGCAGGCGATGCGCAGCACCTGCTCCAGCTGCCGGATGTTCCCGGGCCACGCATAGCCCGTCAGCTCGCGGTGCAGGGCCGGGTCCAGCGTCACCGGCCGCGTCGGCTCCAGTGCCGCGAGCAGTCGTTCGATCAGCAGCGGCAAGTCCTGACGCTCGCGCAGCGGCGGCAGGCTCAGGGTCAGACCGTTGAGCCGGTAGTAGAGGTCCTCCCGGAACTGCCCTTGCGCCACCAGCTGCCGCAGCGGCCGGTGGCTGGCGCAGATCAGTTGAAAGTCCACCGCGACCGACGGGCCGCCGCCCAGCGGCTGCACCTGCCGGTCCTGCAGCACGCGCAGCAAGCGCGCCTGCATCGACAGCGGCATGTCGCCGATCTCGTCGAGGAACAAGGTCCCGCCATGCGCCTCGCGCAGCCGACCCTGCGCGCCCTCGCGCGAGGCGCCGGTGAAGGCGCCCGGCCGATAGCCGAAGAGCTCCGACTCGATCAGCGACTCCGGCAGCGCCGCGCAGTTCACCGCGATGAAAGGGCGATCGCGCCGCGCGCTGCTGTCGTGCACGGCGCGCGCGAAGAGGTCCTTGCCCACGCCCGACTCGCCCTGCAGCAGCAGCGCGATGGGCTTGTCGAGCACGCGCCGCGTGCGTACCACCGCCTGGTGCATCGCGGCATCGCCGAGATCGAGCGGCTGCAACGCATCGTCCGGCAGCACCGGTACGCGATCCGCAGGATGGCCCCCCGGGAGAACCGCTGAAGGAAGCGCTGCCGGGACGGCTGAATGCGCCGCCTCCTGGACGTCAACGGCCGCAGCCTTAGCGACCGATCCCGGCGCCTGACCTCGCGACATCACCACCCGCGCGCCGGGCATCCGCACCCGCACCCACAAGGCCGGCCCGTCCTCGCGATGCAGCAGCCGCGCGCCCTCGCCGCCGTGCCGCGCCCAGTCCATCAGCTCATCGACACGCAACGGCAGCACCGCTTCCAGCGGACTCGGCCGCGCCGCCTCCGGCCCGAGCCAGGCCTGCGCCGCCGCGTTGCAGCCCAGGATCCAGCCGTCCTCGCTCAGCGCAAGCAAGCCTTCCGTCGGCGTCCCCAGTCCTTCCGGCTGCACATGCAGCTCCAGCCTTAGCCCGTCGGCATGCCGGGTCTGGAACAGACGGTGCTCCACCATCCGCGCGGCCGACCGTACCAGCGCCAGCGTGTGGCGCTGGAAGCCGCGCCGCTCGCCGGACAGATCCAGCACGCCCAGCACCCGCCCCTGCGGATCGCGGATCGGCGCCGCGGTGCAGCTCAGGAAGGCGTTGCGCTCCAGGAAGTGCTCGCCCCCCAGCACCGACACCGGCCGCTGCTCGGCCAGCGCCGTGCCGATCGCGTTCGTGCCGCGCCAGCGCTCGTCCCAGATCGCGCCGGGTCGCAGCGCCACGCGTTCCGCCCGGTCGACGAAGCGCCCGTCACCGAGCGCCTGCAGCAACATGCCTTGCGCATCCGCCAGGATCACCAGCCCCTCGCCGTCGCGGGTCTGCTCGAAGAGGTCCTCCATCACGGGACGCGCGTGGGCGACCAGCTCATGCTGGCGCTCCAGCGCGCGTCGCAGCTGCGCGCCCGACGCATGCGGCGCGCCGGGCGGCCGGCCCACCGGGCTCAGCCCGAAGTCCCGGCTGCGCAGCCAGCTGCGGCTCAGGCCTTCATCCAGCGTCTGGACGCTGAGCCGCCCGGTGTCCAGCAACTCGCGCCGCGCCGCGCGCAGCAGCCGCGGCGCGATGAGCGCGCCGCTCGGGGGTTTCACCATGGTTTTGTCTCCTGGTTGTTCCATTTCGGAACACCTGTGCCGCCGCGGCGGTGCCGGGACAGTCTGTGGCGCGATCCTGACGGCGTTCTTGCGGCGTGGGAAGCGGCTTTACGCCGTCTTGTGGGGGCTTCTCGCCCGAATCCCGCGGCCGACGCGCGCTGGCACGGCCCGTGCAATGAAGGCCTCGTTCATCCACCCCAACGATCGGATCACCCGATCACCCACAAGAGAGACAGGAGACAACGATGATCTACGCCAAGCCCAATGCCGCCGGTGCGCCGCTGCAGTTCAAGAAACGCTACGACAACTTCATCGGCGGCCAGTGGACCGCGCCGCGCGACGGCCAGTACTTCGACGTCATCACGCCCATCACCGGCCAGGTGTTCACGCAGGCGGCGCGCTCCAACGCGGCGGACATCGAGCTGGCGCTGGACGCCGCGCATGCCGCCGCCGAGCGCTGGGGTGCGACCTCCGCGGGGGAGCGCGCCAACGTGCTGCTGCGCATCGCCGACCGCCTCGAGCAGAACCTGGAGCTGCTGGCCTATGCCGAGACCGTCGACAACGGCAAGCCCATGCGCGAGACGCTCAATGCCGACCTGCCCCTGGCGGTCGACCATTTCCGCTACTTCGCCGGCTGCCTGCGGGCGCAGGAGGGGGCGCTCAGCGAGATCGACGCCCACACCGTGGCCTATCACTTCCACGAGCCGCTGGGCGTGGTCGGCCAGATCATTCCGTGGAACTTCCCCATCCTGATGGCGGCCTGGAAGCTGGCGCCGGCGCTGGGCGCAGGCAACGCGGTGGTGCTCAAGCCGGCGGAGTCGACGCCGGTGAGCATCCTGGTGCTGGCCGAGCTGATCGCTGATCTGCTGCCGCCGGGCGTGCTCAACATCGTCAACGGCTACGGGAAGGAAGCGGGCATGCCGCTGGCGCAGAGCAAGCGCATCGCGAAGGTGGCGTTCACCGGCTCGACGGCGACGGGCCGCGTGATCGCGCAGGCGGCGGCGACCAACCTGATCCCGGCGACCTTGGAGCTCGGCGGCAAGAGCCCCAACGTCTTCTTCCCCGACATCGCGGCGCATGACGACGAGCTCTTCGACAAGGCCATCGAGGGCCTGGTGCTGTTCGCGTTCAACCAGGGCGAGGTCTGCACCTGCCCGTCGCGGGCGCTGATCCACGAGTCCATCTACGACAAGTTCATCGCCCGCGCGATCGATCGGGTGAAGGCGATCAAGCAGGGCAACCCGCTGGACACCGAGACCATGATGGGCGCGCAGGCCTCGTCGATGCAGCTCGACAAGATCCTGTCGTATCTGGAGATCGGCAAGCAGGAGGGCGCGCAGTGCCTGATCGGCGGCGGCCGCGCGGAGCTGGGCGGGGATCTCGCGGGGGGCTATTACATCCAGCCCACGCTGTTCAAGGGCCACAACGACATGCGCATCTTCCGTGAGGAAATCTTCGGGCCGGTGCTGGCGGTGACGACCTTCAAGACGGAGGAGGAAGCGCTGCGGATCGCGAATGACACGCCGTATGGGCTGGGCGCGGGCGTGTGGTCGCGGGACATGAACACCGCGTTCCGCATGGGCAAGGGGATCAAGGCCGGGCGGGTGTGGACCAATTGCTATCACGCTTATCCGGCGCATGCGACCTTCGGCGGGTACAAGGAGTCGGGCATCGGGCGGGAGACCCACAAGATGATGCTGGACCATTACCAGCAGACGAAGAACCTGCTGGTGAGCTACTCGCCGAAGGCGTTGGGGTTCTATTGAAGAGGGCAGGGGCGAGGGTCTTCGGACTCTCACCCCATCCTGAACACCGCCACCGCCTGCACCAGCTGCGTGGCCTGCTTCTCCAGCGAATCGCTCGCCCCCGCCGACCTCTGCACCAGCGCCGCGTTCTGCTGCGTCGTCCGATCCAGCTCGCTGACCGCTTGGCTGACCTGCGAGATCCCCGCCGCCTGTTCCCTCGTCGCGCTTCCGATCGTCGAGATCAACGCCGACACCCGCGACACCTGTTCCACGATGTCCAGCATCGCCTTCCCCGCCTCGTCGACCTGCCTCCCGCCGGCCTCCACGCGATCGACGCTTTCCCCGATCAGCTGTTTGATCTCCTTGGCCGCCGCCGCGCTGCGCTGCGCCAGCGAGCGCACCTCGCTCGCGACCACCGCGAACCCGCGCCCCTGCTCGCCCGCGCGCGCCGCTTCGACCGCCGCATTCAAGGCCAGGATGTTGGTCTGGAACGCGATCCCGTCGATGACGCCGATGATGTCGCCGATCCGCTTGCTGGACGCGGTGATCCCCACCATGGTCTCGTTGACATTGCGCACCACCTCCCCGCCCTGCGCCGCCGCCAGGCTCGCCCCCGCCGCAAGATCCTCTGCCTGACGCGCGGCATCCGCGTTGCTCTTCACCGTGGCGCTCATCTGCTCCATCGACGCCGCCGTCTGTTGCAGACTCGCCGAGGCCTGCTCGGTCCGCGCGCTGATCTCGTTGTTGCCGGTGACGATGTCGCCGCTCGACGACTGCACCGTGATCACCTGCGCCGCCACGTCATCGATGACCCAGCGGAACATCAGCCCCAGCTGATTCAGCGAGCGCAGCGCCATGCCGATCTCGTCCACACGGTCCATCTGCAGCGGCTCGCGCGTGTCCCCGCTGGCCACGCGACACGCATGCCGCGACAGCGCCTCCAGCGGCCCGACCACCTGCGCCTCCAGGAACCACATGGCCAGCAACGACACGACGACGAAGCCCGCGATCCAAGCGCCCGCGGCGGTCAGCGACGCCGCGCTCATCCACGCCGAGGCGATCGCCGCCACGGTCAGCGCCAGCAGCGGCAGCCGGATGCGCCAGCGCACCGGCAGGGTCTTGAGCAGCGTGGTCCAGGCCATCGCGCCCTTGCGCAGCACCACGCCCTTGTGGAAACGCAGATGCGAGGCGCGGCCCTCGCGCATGTCGGCGTAGAGCCGCTCGGCGTCGGCCACGTCCTCGGCCGACGGCCTCGTGCGCACCGACATGTAGGCCACCGGCTTCCCGTTGCGCATCACCGGCGTGGCGTTGGCGCGGACCCAGTAATGGTCCCCATCCTTGCGCCGGTTCTTCACCAGTCCGGTCCAGGACTCGCCGCCCTGCAGCGTCTTCCACAAGTCGCCGAAGGCCTCCGGCGGCATGTCGGGATGCCTGACGATGTTGTGCGGCTGTCCCAGCAACTCCTCCGGCGCGAAGCCACTCGCTTCGACGAAGGCGGCGTTGGCGTAGGTGACTCGGCTCTTCGTGTCCGTCGTCGACATCAAGGTGGCGTCGGCCGGGAAATCGTACTGGCGCTGGGTGACGGGCAAGTTTTTCCGCATGGGGCGTCCTCCTGTTGTTTCGCCTCGAGGCCCCGCCGGCGTCCGCCGATCTGTGGGGCCGCGTGAAGCGTAGGCAATGTTCGCCAATCGAGCGAGTCGCCTCTTCAATCGATTGGGGGTCGACAGCTTCGGAAAATCCTCATCAATAAACTATTGTTTAGCAGAAGGACAATTGTTTGCGACAATATGCCCACCTGCATAGAATCCGGCCCCATGCCCTCCCCCAAGGAACCGACGTCCAAGGATCAGCTGCTCGCGCTGGTCGAGGCCAACCCCTTCATCAGCCAGCAGGAGCTGGCCGACCAGCTCGGCCTGTCGCGCTCGGCGGTGGCCGGCCATCTCGCGCAGCTGACGAGGGAAGGCCGCATCCTTGGCCGCGCCTACGTGCTGCCGCAGCGCCAGCCCATCGTCTGCCTGGGCGGAACCAACCTGGACCGCAAGCTGCGCGGCCTGGGCGCGCTGCAGATGGGCAGCTCGAATCCGGCGCGCCAGCACGAGTCCCCCGGCGGTGTCGCCCGCAACATCGCGGAGAACCTCGCCCGCCTGGGCCTGCCGGTGCATCTGCTGACGGCCGTCGGCCGCGACGCGGCGGGGCAGGCCTTGCTCGCGCAGCTGCAATCGCTGGGCGCGGACTGCGCCGGATCGCTGCAAGCGGCGGACGCGCCCACCGGCAGCTACACCGCGGTGCTGGACCCGCAGGGCGACCTGCTGATCGCGCTGGCCGACATGGCCCTCACGGATCGACTCGATCCCGCCTTCCTGCGCCAGACCGCACCGCAGCGGGCACCGGCGCGCTGGGTCGTCGCCGATCTGAACCTCCCGCGCGAGACCCTGGATGCCTTGCGTGACGAAGCCCGTCTGCGCGACCAGCGGCTGATGCTGGTGGCCGTGTCGGAACCCAAGATGGCGCGATTGGGCGAGGATCTGCGCGGCGTCGAGCTGCTGGTGCTCAATCGCGGCGAGCTGCAGGCGCTGACCGGTCGCAAGCTCGGCAGCGAGAGCGCGCTGCGCGCCGCCTGGCGTCAACTGCAGCACGCGGGCCTGAAGCGCCTGGTGATGAGCGACGGCGCCCGCGGCCTGCGGTTCAGCGAGGGCGACGACTTCGCCACGATGTCGCCGCCGGCGCTGGATCCGCGCAGCATCCGCGAGGTGACCGGGGCCGGCGACGCGATGAGCGCCGGCATCGTGGCGGCCTTGCATCGTGATCATGAAGACCTGCGCGCGGCCTGCGCGCTGGGTCTGCGGCTCGCCGCGCTGACCCTGCAGAGCGACGCCACCGTGAGCGAGGCCTTGAGCCCTGCGCTGCTGACCTGAACGAAGTCCCCAACGAGAAAGCGAAGTCCCATGAGCACCCTCAGCCCCGTCAATGCCGCCACCCATCTGCAATCCCTGGTGGAGCGCCAGCTGATCGATTTCTCGCCCGAGGTGGCCGCCGCGCGCGCCGAGGGCAAGCCGCTGGTGGCGCTGGAGTCGACCATCATTTCCCACGGCATGCCGTATCCGCAGAACGTGCAGACGGCGCGCGAGGTCGAGGCCATCGTGCGTGAGCATGGCGCGGTGCCGGCCACGATCGCGGTGCTGGACGGGAAGATCCGTATCGGCCTGAATGAAGAGCAGCTGGAGTTGCTGGGACGGTCGCCTGATGCGATGAAGTTGAGCCGGCGGGATCTGCCGTTCGCGCTGGCGACGGGGCGGGTGGGCGCCACGACCGTGGCCGCGACCATGATCTGCGCGCAGCTGGCGGGGATCGAGGTCTTCGTCACCGGCGGGATCGGCGGGGTGCATCGGGGGGCGGAGACATCCTTCGACATCTCGGCGGATCTGCAGGAACTGGCCAGGACGCCGGTGGCGGTGGTGTGCGCGGGGGCCAAGAGCATCCTGGATCTGGCGTTGACGCTGGAATACCTGGAGACGCATGGGGTGCCGGTGCTGTCGGTGGGGCAGGAGAACTTCGCCGCTTTCTATACGCGGGACAGCGGCTTGAAGGCGGACTTCCGGATCGATGGCGCGGTGGAGCAGGCGCGGTTCCTGAGGACGAAGTGGACGCTGGGGCTCGGGGGCGGCGCGGTGGTCAGCAATCCGGTGCCGGCGGAGTTCGCGATGGCGAAGGAGCGCATTGACGGGTTTGTTGCGCAGGCGCTGGCGGAGGCCGATGAGCAGGGGATCAGCGGGAAGGCGGTCACGCCTTATCTGCTGGCGCGGATCAAGGATCTGAGCGGTGGGGACAGCCTGGTGACCAACATCGCGCTCGTGAAGAACAACGCGGTCGTAGGAGCGGCGTTGGCGAAAGCGTTGAGCGAGGGCTGAGCGGCGCTCGGGCAGCCCGAAGACCCTCTCCCCTGCCCTCTCCCGCACAGCTTTCCCGTACGCGTACATCGCATTAACCTGATCGAAACATTCGTCGAATGGCCGCGACCTAAGCTTTCCCACCCTCCTCGCCCTCTCGGCGATCCGTCGTTGGAAAAGTGAAAGCATGCGCCGCCAACCCGTCGTCCTGTCCCTCATCGTCCTGCTTCTGATCGCCGGTGGCGGCTGGTGGTGGAAGTCCCGGACAGCGGCCTCTGGCAACGACGCGGCCGCCGCCTCGGCCGGCGCGGGCGGGGCCACCGCACCCGGCGGCATGCAGCTGGTCGGCGTCGTCACCGCGTTGCGCAAGGACGTGCCCGTCACCGTCGAGGCCAGCGGCACCGTCACCCCGATCAACCAGGTCGACATCCGCGCCCAGACCACCTCCACCGTGCGCGACGTGCTGGTGAAGGACGGCCAGACCGTCAGCAAGGGCCAGGTGCTGTTTCGCTTCGACGAGCGCGCCGATCGCGCCAACCTGGACAAGGCGCGCGCCCAACTCGCCCGCGACAAGGCCAATCTGTCCGACCTGCAGCGCCAGTACGACCGCGCCAAGGAATTGCTGGCCCAGAAGTTCGTGGCGCAGAGCGCCGTTGACACCGCGCAGGCCAACCTCGACGCCGGCCGCAGCCTGATCGACGCCGACGCCGCCGCCGTGCAGTCGGCCGAGGTCGCGCTGAGCTACAACGAGATCCGCGCGCCCTTCGCCGGCCGCGCCGGCGCGGTCAACGTCTGGCCGGGCAGCCTGGTGCAGGCCAGCGCCACCGGCACGCCGCTGGTCAACATCGTCCAGATCGACCCGATCGCCATCGCCTTCAGCCTGCCCGAGACCGAGCTCGCGCCCGTGCTCGAGGCGATGCGTCCCGGCGCGGACGGGGCCAAGGCCACGCCGCTCGAGGTGCAGGTCGTGCTGCCGACCATCGAGGGCGGCCCCTCGCGCAAGGACAGCAAGAGCGGCAAGCCGGTCGAGTCCGTCGCGCATGGCAAGCTGGTCTTCGTCGACAACCTGGTCGACGCCACGACCGGCACCATCAAGCTCAAGGCCGAGTTCCAGAACGACGCGCAGAAGCTCTGGCCCGGCCAGTACCTGCGCGTGCGCATGACGCTGCGCAGCATGGCCGGCGCCATCGTGATCCCGCAGGCCGCCATCATCCTGCGCGGCAGCGACCGCCAGGTCTACGTCGTCGGCCCCGACAAGACCGCGCTGATCAAGCCGGTCCGCATCCGCTACACCTTCGGCGAAATGGCGGTCGTCGACGGGGTCGACGAGGGCGCGCAAGTCGTTCTCGACGGCAAGCAGAACCTGCGCCCGGGCAGCCCGGTCCGCACGCAGCCGGCTGCCGTCAATCCGGCCGCCGCGGCAAAGCTGGCCGCAGCCGCCGAGGCAGAGTCCGGCCGGAACGTCCCAGGCGGCGGCAACGCCGTCGGTGTGGCCGCGCCCTGACCGCGCCCCGCGTGATTGCCTCGCCCCTGCCCTCGCCGCGGACGCTGACATGAATCTCACCGAACTCTTCATCCGGCGGCCGGTCATGACCGTGCTGCTGAACATCGCGCTGGTCGTCGCCGGTCTCGCGGCCTGGAGCCGCATCCCGGTCGCCGCGCTGCCCAGCTTCAACACCCCGGTCATCAACGTCCAGGCGGTGCTGCCCGGCGCCAGCCCCGAGACCATGGCCTCGTCGGTCGCGCTGCCGCTGGAGAAGCAGTTCTCCACGATCGCCGGCATCACCACGATCTCCTCGACCAACACGCTGGGCAACAGCTCGCTGACGCTGGAGTTCGACCCCTCGCGCGACATCGACGCCGCCGCGGTCGACGTGCAGGCCGCGCTGTTCCGCTCGCTGCGCGCGCTGCCGGTGGAGATGACGACGCCGCCGTCCTACCGCAAGGTCAATCCGGCCGACGCGCCGGTGCTGCTGGTGGCGCTGACCTCGCCCTCCATCAACCTGTCCGACCTCAACGACTACGCCGAGAACCTGATCACCCCCAGCCTGTCCACCATCGACGGCGTGGCGCAGGTCTCGATCTACGGCCAGAAGCGCTTCGCCGTGCGCATCAAGGCGCGCAACGAGCTGCTCCAGCAACGCAACATCACGCTCGACGAGCTGCAGGCCGCCGTCAAGGGCGCCAACGCCAACACGCCGGTGGGCACGCTGGATGGCTCGCGTCAGACGCTGACCATCCAGGCCAACAAGCAGCTGCGCGACGCGCAGGCCTTCGGCGGCATCGTGGTGGCCACGCGCAACGGCGCGCCGGTCTTCCTGCGCGACGTGGCCGATGTCGAGGACAGCTACGAGACGGTCAAATCCTTCTCGAATTTCAATGGCGAGCGCGCCATCGTGCTGGCCGTGCAGCGCCAGCCCGACGCCAACACCGTCAAGGTGGTGGACTCGGTCAAGGCCATGCTGCCGCGCTTCGCGGCGCAGTTGCCGGCCTCGGTGCAGATGAGCACGCTGAACGACCGCTCGGTGTCCATCCGCGAGTCGCTGCACGACGTCTACTTCACGCTGGCGCTGACGGTGGCGCTTGTGGTGATGGTGATCTTCCTGTTCCTGCGCCGCATGGTGGCGACGCTGATCCCGACGCTGTCCCTGCCTATCTCGCTGATCGGCGCGGTGACGCTGCTCTACGCGCTGGGCTACAGCCTGGACAACATCTCGCTGCTGGGCATCACGCTGGCCGTTGGCCTGGTGGTGGACGACGCCATCGTGATGCTGGAGAACATCTACCGCCACGTCGAGGACGGCATGGCGCCCTTCGACGCCGCCATCCGCGGCGCGCGCGAGATGGCCTTCACCATCATGTCCATCTCGATCTCGCTGGTGGCGGTGCTGATCCCGATCTTCTTCATGCCGGGCGTGATCGGGCTGCTCTTCCACGAGTTCGCGGTGGTCGTGTCGCTGGCCATCCTGGTGTCGGCGGGCGTGTCGCTGACCCTGGTGCCCATGCTGTGCAGCCGCTTCCTGAGCAGTCATCACGACGTCGAGGAGAACGCCCTGGGCCGGACCTTCGAGGCCGGCTTCGGCTGGGTGCTGGGCAAGTACACCGGCTCGCTGGACTGGGCGCTGCGGCACCGCTGGGTGATCGGCCTCGTTGCGCTGGCCAGCTTCGTCGCCAGCGCCTGGCTGTGGATCGCGATCCCCAAGGGCTTCTTCCCGGAAGAGGACATCGGCCAGATCCAGGCCAGCACCGAAGCGTCCGAGGACATCTCCTTCGCCGCGATGACGGTGCTGCAGGAACGCGTGGCCGCGGTGATCCAGAACGATCCGTCGGTGGCGTCGGTGTCCGCCGCGGTGGGCGGCGGCGGCGGCGGCGGCAACGTCAACACCGGCCGGCTGTTCATCAACCTGAAGCCCCGGGCGCAGCGTCCGCCGATGCCGCAGGTGCTGGAGCAGATGCGCAAGCAGCTGCGCGCCGTGCCCGGCATCGCCGTCTATCTTCGGCCGGTGCAGAACCTGCAGCTCGGCGGCCGGCAGTCCAAGAGCCGCTATCAGTTCACGCTGCAATCGGTCAGCGCGGGCGAGCTCAACACCTGGGCGGTGAAGCTGCAGGACAAGCTCAAGGCCGATCCGGTGTTCCGCGACGTCACCAGCGACTCGCAGCTGCGCGGGCTGCAGGCGAATCTGGTCATCGACCGCGAGCGCGCCACGCTGCTGGGCGTGCAGATGCAGGACCTGCGCAACGCGTTGTACTCGGCCTTCGGCGAGCGCCAGGTGTCCAGCATCTATGCGGAGAGCAACACCTATCAGGTGATCATGGAAGCGGTCGACAGCGACCGCCTCAGCGAGGACGCCTTCGACAAGATCTATCTGCGCGGCAAGAACGGCACGATGGTCCCGCTGACGGCCTTCGCCAGCGTCAAGCGCGAGCTGGGCCCCACGGCGGTCAACCACCAGGGCCAGCTGCAGGCGATCACGCTGAGCTTCAACCTCGCGCCGGATGCGCCGCTGGGCGTGGCCACCGGCAAGATCGACCAGTTCACCCGGGAGATCGGCCTGCCGCCGTCCATCATCACCAGCTACGGCGGCGACGCGGCGGTGTTCAAGGACTCGCAAGGGGGCCAGGTCTTGCTGATCGTGCTGGCGATCGCGGTGATCTACGTGCTGCTGGGCGTGCTCTACGAGAGCTACATCCATCCGCTGACCATCCTGGCGGGCTTGCCGTCGGCGGCGGTGGGCGCGCTGCTGACCTTGCAGCTCGCGGGCATGGAGCTGACCATCATCGCGACCATCGGCATCCTGATGCTGGTGGGCATCGTGAAGAAGAACGCGATCATGATGATCGACTTCGCGCTGGACGCGCAGCGCAACGGCGGCATGACGCCGGCCGAGGCGATCCGCGAGGCCTGCGTGCTGCGCTTCCGTCCGATCATGATGACGACGCTGGCCGCGCTGATGGGCGCGTTGCCGATCGCATTGGGCCTGGGCGCCGGCGCCGAGCTGCGTCAGCCGCTGGGCCTGGCGGTGGTGGGCGGGCTGATCCTGTCGCAGGCGGTGACGCTCTACATCACGCCCGTGATCTACCTGGCGCTGGACCGCTTCAGCGGGAAGGGGCCGGATACGCGAGAGGTCGAGCAGACCTCGCTGACCGCGCATCCGGCGCCGGGCCACGCCGACTGAGCGGCGCGCCGCTCACTGCGGCGGCGTGAAGGCCTTGCGCTGCTGCCGAACGGTCGCGCGCCCGATGCAACCGGGCGCGTGATCGTTGATCAGTCCCATGGCCTGCATGAAGGCGTAGACCGTCGTCGGGCCGACGAACTTCCAGCCGCGCTTCTTCAGCTCCTTGGACAGCTTGACCGAGGTGTCCGACGTCGGCCGCACATCGCCGCCGGCATCGGGCTCCTCGAAGCGCCAGAAGAACGCGGCCAGCGAGCCCGCCTCCTTCTGCAGTTCCAGCGCCCGGGCGGCGTTGTGGATCGCCGCCTCGATCTTGCCGCGATGGCGCACGATGCCCTCGTCGGCGAGCAGCCGCTCGACATCGGCCTCCTTGAACTTCGCGACCTTGGCGATCTCGAACTGCTTGAACGCCTTGCGGAAGTTCTCGCGCTTGGCCAGGATGGTCCGCCACGACAGGCCGGACTGGAAGCCCTCCAGGCAGAGCTTCTCGAAGAGCCGGCGATCCTCGTGCACCGGGTAGCCCCACTCGTTGTCGTGATAGTCGCGGTAGGCGTCGAAGCCGGGGGCCTCGCACCACTTGCAGCGCCATTGGCCGTCGGGGCCCTGGGCCAGTCGTTCGGACATCGTCTCTCCTCCTGCGGGATTTCGATCGCGCGATTCTCACAGCGACCGGCGCGCGGGGGTGTCAGCAGGAAATCGCTCGCCTTCGCTCGCCCGCTTTCTCGAGCCGCCTACTCAGGCGCACATGTTTACCCTCCAAGCGCTTTATTCGCCGGCCTTCCTCGCCGAGCCCCCACCCGACTCAACGGACGCCGCCGCCGTGCCAACGGATCCCGAGGTCACCTACAGCCCGGTCCGTCACGGCACGCCCGCGGCGTTCACCGGGCATCCCGATTTCGCGTCTTTCCGAACGCAAGTCAAACGCGACCTGGCCACGCTCAGGGCCTTCGCCGCCGACATGGAGCCCGTCGTCAATGATCTTGACCTGCTGGAGTCGAAGCTCTTCAACCTCGATGCCAGCGGACACCCTCGAGGCTACGGCGAATCGGAATCCCCCATCATGTTCGGCGCCGCCGCTCAGGGCCTGTCCAAGCTGGCCAGCCTCATCGGCGACGAGCGATTGAGCCTGAAGAGCCGCCGCCTGGAGCTGCGCCAGCTCACCTCGCAACTGACCCTCTGTGCCGGCGGCGTGATCGAGGCACTGGACAACTGTTTGGGTCGTCTCGACCCGAAGCGCAACGGCTTGCCCGGTCTCTTCAAGAGCAGCATCGAACAGATCATCGAGCAGGCCGCCGTTGACGCCGTCGAGATCGAGTACGGCCCCGAGCTCTCCGAGGCGCAGTTGGACCAGCGGCATTACGTCGCCGGACTGAAACGCAAGCTCTACGAGGCACTTAAGCTCAAGTGGAAGCTGCCCGAGGACCCCTTCGCCCACACCCGCTTCCCACCGGCGCTGATCCGACGCTGCGCCGAATCAGTGGCACCGGCGATCACCCCCGCCGCTGTGGTCCGCCTGCTGGCGGACGACTTCCTGCAGCGCTTCAGCGAAGCGCTACGCGAAAAGCTTGCGCAGCCGATCGACGAGCAGTCGGATGGTTCGCTGCCGCTCCCCGGGGAGTCACAGCTCCGGGACTGTCTCGCGCCGCTGGAGACGCTGTTCGGCCCGGCGCCGCCGCGCGACACGCTGCTGCGGGAGCATGAAGACAACCGGTGTGCATGCTTGACCGACGCCACCCTGATTGCCTTGTACTTCCTTGATCGGCTGCATGAAACCCAGGTCGTGCCGGGCCTAGCTTTCAACACCGTCGCCACCTGGATTGCAGCGCCCAACCAGGACTCGGACGGGCTTTGCTGCCGGATCCAGACATTGGGCGATCTGGCCTGGACGGAGGAGGGCGGCAAGCCACGTCCGCTCAAGCTCGCTGATCTCGACCACGTGCCGCAGTCCGATCTGAGCCCATCCATGGTGACGACCGCCATCACGAACAGCGCCCCCTCGGAGCTCCTCGACGGTTTCGCGCCGCACTGGTTGCTCGATCACGACGTCGGCGATCGCCTGCGTGGCCGCCTCGATTGGGAGGGCGTCGGCCAGCTGATGGCCCGTTGGCGAAAAGAGGGGGGCTGCCCCGGCGATGTGGAGCAATGGTGGGCCCAGGCGCAGGCAGCGCACCGCGCGCGTCGAGCCGCTCCCGGACTGCTGTCCTGGTCCGACGAGGCCGGCTCCCACGAACTTGCGCGTGACCATGTCGAGCGGCTCCTGGCCGATCGTGGCGAGGACCGGTCGCTGACATCCGCTGCGCTCGACGGCTTGCGCGATCAGCTGACCCTGGTGCTGTCCATGCAACGGTCAGCAGAGCGGCGCCGTGGTGCTGACCAACTCTCGATGCAGGAGCTCCGCACGCGGCGCACCATGTCCCATGTCCAGCCGCTGAGGCAATGGTGGGGCGCGGTCGGCGCCGCCATGCGGGCTTCTCCCGCGCGGATGTCCGCCGCGGAGCTGGTGGCCGTGATGACGACTTCGGGCCCCGGCGGCTCTGCGCCACTGATCGCATGTCTGACCGCCGCCGATCAAGACCTCAAGCACGTCATGCTGGAGGGATTGACGGAACTGCAGCGCGACAGTCTGCTGTCGACCGAGCAGTTGGTCCGACGGCTCGTTGGGTCCGACGTGAGGCGACCCGGCTCGGACGACTTCCTGCCCTGTCTCGATTCCCACACGCTCAGGTCATTCCTGCCCTTCGTGATACGAGCCCCTGCTCACAATCAGCTGTCTCCCGACACCTGCCGCATGCTGCTTCTCGGCCCCGAGCAAGAGCCGGGCACTGGCTTCTCGCTGCCCGTTGCCGACGGCCTGATGATGCGGGATGTCGAGCGCCATGGGACGAATGCGCTACGCATCTATCTGCCGTTCCTGGACGAGGCGACCGAGCGAGGACTCCTGTCCCGAGCCGATCTTCGTGAGGCGCTGGCGCGTGGTGTCGCGATGTCCCGGAACCGCGTCCTCTCAAGTAAACAGGAATGGGACGACTGGACATGTGTGACCCGTACCTGGGCCCGGCACATCGCCAACCTGCACTTCGCGAACCGGCTGACGGTCGACGAGGCTGTCGCGGCCCTGACGTCTCGTGCCGGCGTGGACGACAAGCTTCCGTTGGAAGTGGTCGATCGTTGGGCCTTGGAGATGGCGATCGCTTTCACCACCGCGTGTGAACCGATACGTCGACTGACGAGCAGTGGGCAGTTCTCCACCAGACCGACCCACGAAACGGAGATGCGTCGGCAACTGCTGAAGCAGCTCGTCGGTCTGGACGGTCTGACGTCCGGCCGTCTGATCGGCGCGAAGCGAACGCCCGATCAAAGCGACAGGGTCGACTTCTTTGCGAAGTTGCTCAAGCGCACGATGGACGCCTTGGCGTTCAAGCCCGAGGAGACCGCCACGGCACTGGGCGACGGCCGCTAGCACCGTGCCCGACGACCCAACTCAACTCGCGTCCTTGAGGAAGGGCGCCAGATCCGCCGGCCACGTGTGCGCCCGCGCCTCGATCAGATCCAGCACATGCACGAAGGCGTTGCCCGCCCCGTAATACGGGTCGGGCACCTCGTCCAGGCCCAGGCCGGTCATCCCCGCCAGGAACAGCCCCAGCCGCGCCGGCGAGATCGCCGGCCGCGTCGCCCTTAGCGCCTGCAGGACCTTGCGGTCCATCGCCAGGATCAGGTCGTACTGGTCGAAGTCCTCGGCCACCAGCTTGCGCGAACGCCAGCGCCGGTCCAGCTCGTAGCCGCGCTGCGCCAGCACCGTCGCGGCGCGTTTGTCGACCGGATGCGCGCGCGAGGACGCGAACACGCCGGCCGAGCGCACCTCGCTCAGACCGAGCTCGGCGGCGCGCGCGCGCAGCACGGCCTCGGCCATCGGGGAGCGACACAGGTTGGCCGCGCAGACGAGCAGGAGACGCGTCACCGAAACGTCGCCCGCTCAGCGCGCCAGCTCGGCCCGCATCGCGTCGATGACGCTCTGGTAGTCGGGCTTGCCGAAGATGGCCGAGCCGGCGACGAAGGTGTCCGCGCCCGCATCCGCGATCTCGCGGATGTTGTCGACCTTCACGCCGCCGTCGATCTCCAGGCGGATGTCGCGGCCCGAGGCCAGGATCATGGCCTTGGCCTGCTGCAGCTTCTTCAGCGCGCCGGGAATGAAGCTCTGGCCGCCGAAGCCGGGGTTGACGCTCATGATCAGCACCAGGTCGACCTTGTCGATGACCCACTCCAGCACGTCCAGCGGCGTGGCCGGGTTGAACACCAGACCGGCCTTGGCGCCCTCGCCCTTGATCAGCTGGATCGTGCGGTCGACGTGCTGGCTGGCCTCGGGATGGAAGCTCACCAGGTCCGCGCCGGCGCGGCAGAAGGCCTGGGCCAGCGCGTCCACCGGCTGCACCATCAGGTGCACGTCGATCGGCGCGGGCGTGCCGTCGGGCTTGACGGCGTGCTTCTTCAGCGCCTCGCAGACCATCGGGCCGAAGGTCAGGTTGGGCACGTAATGGTTGTCCATCACGTCGAAGTGGATCCAGTCCGCGCCGGCGGCCAGCACGTTGCGGACCTCCGCGCCCAGGTTGGCGAAGTCGGCGGACAGGATGCTCGGGGCGATGCGGTATTGGGGCGGGTTCATGGCGGGGCGGGCCGGCTCGGCCGCTGGCAGCGGAAAGTCAGCGATTGTAGAAAGCCCGCCGGCCGCCGCGCCAGCCGCTCAGCGATAGCGCTCCGCCAGGCGTGCGATCTCTCCGGAAGCCGAGAGCTGCCGCAGCCGCTCGGTCAGCCGGTCCGCGATGGCGTCCGGCAACCGGCGCGAGACCACCGCGTACTGGACGTCCTCCTCGAAGACCTGCGTGCTGATGCGCACCTGTCCCTCCAGGCCGGCGCTGCGCGCGGCCAGACGCAGGTTCAGATCCTGGCCGTAGACCGCGGCGGTGCGGCCGCGCACCAGCATCATCAGCGCGTCGCGGTCGTTGCGGGCGGTCTCGGTGAAGGCCACGTCGGCGCGCTGCAACGTCGAGGCCAGCTTGGTCCCCTGCGCCAGCAGCAAGGGCTCTTTCCGGGCGAGCTTGCGCAACTCGTCCCAGCCCTTGGGCATGCGGGCGTCGCCCGCGCGCATCGCCACCACGTGATTCACCCGGTACAGCGGCACCGGCAGGAAGCGCATCTGCGCGCGCCGCTGCTCGGAATTGAGCAGGCAGAAGAACACGTCCAGATCCCCGTTGGACAGCATGAGCTCCAGGCGGCGCAGCGGGAAGGCCTGGTTCAGGCCCTCGATGCGCAAATCAGGGTCGATGCGCTGCACGGCGGCGGCGATCTCGGCGCACAGGCCGGGCCGCTGGGGGTCGTCGAAGGCGTACTTGACCGGCACGCCGGCCTGTCCGGCGCTGCGCAGCGTCAGCGGGCCGGTGGAGGTCGAGGCGGAGGAGGTCGACGTCGCCCCGGCGGTCGAGGAGGACGAACCGGAGGAGCCCGCCGTCGAAGGCGGCGCGGCCACGACCGCGCGCCAACCGGCCAGACCGGCGAGCAGTGCCAGCAGCGTGGCGCGGCGCGAGGCCGACGTGGAGGCTGGCTGATGTCCTTCGCTTGTCTCCATCGGGGATGCGGGCCGGATGCGTGCCGACCCGGTCATGTGCGCCATCCAGCATAGCCGACCCGGCGCCTAGAATCCGCCGATGGCACATCCGCATTTCCACTGCAGCGTGGCCGTCGAGCCACTGGCCGAGCAGACCGACCCGGAGCGCGACGAGTACGCGTTCAGCTACACCATCACCATCGAGAACCGCGGCGATGTCACCGCGCAGCTGATCGGCCGCCACTGGCTGATCGTCGACGCCAACGGCAATGAGCAGGAAGTCCACGGCCTGGCCGTGGTCGGCCACCAGCCGCTGCTGCAACCGGGCGAGCGCTTCCAGTACAGCTCCTGGGCGCAGATCCCCACCCGTCACGGCACGATGAGCGGCCGCTTCCTGTGCGTCACCGAGCACGCCGAGGTCTTCGAGGCCGAGGTGGCCGAGTTCCTGCTGGCCGACAGCGGCAGCCTGCATTGATGGCGCGTCGACAAGGCTGGGATCTCACGGCGCTGCTCAACGCGGCGCATCCGCAGGCGCCGCTGGCCGAGCGCAACCTCTGGCTGGTGCGGCTGATCGAGTGGCTGCGTCACGCACCGCTCAAGGACGAACGGGCCAAGGAAGACCGCGTCAAGGACGAACGGCAGCCCTCGTCCGACGGCGCATCCACCGCATCCACCGCGCCCACGACACCCGCGATCGGCACGACGCCCTTGCCGGTGCGCCGGCTCAAGTACCTGCTCAACCTGCTGGAGCGCCACCCCGAGCACGCCAAGTCCTTCGCCGCGGTAATCGCGAGCGTGTGGGCCGAGGTGGACGCGATCGGACTGTTCGCCGAGGTCGGCTTCGCGCCGCGCATGGCGCTGTGGGGCGAGTTCCTTGGCCGGCTGCGACGCCGGCTGCTGCCGCAGACGGCCGACACCCGCGAGTTGGCCGAACTCTTCGAGCTGCTGTTCCCGCATGAGAGCGACGAGCAGTGGATCAACGCGGTCGACGACGACCTGCTGCGGCGGCTGAGCCTGCTCTTCGCCGACGCGCCCGACGGCGACTGGCGCGAGGAGATGCGCGCCGCGATCACGGTGCTGGTCAGCGCGGTGCGCTCGGCCGGCCTGTCGGGCGCGCTGCGCGTGCGCATGGACCCCAAGCGCCTGGCCAGCCGGCCCTTCCGCAACCTGGCCACGGCCTGGGAGCGCGTCGAGCAAGCGCTGATTGAAAACGACCGCGCCGCGCTGCCCGGCGCGCTGCAGTTCCTGCGCGGCCTGCTCGACGAATGCCGCGCCGCGGTGCGCTCGGTGCCGGAGCATCTGGAGGAGCACGGCGTCTCGGTGGACCTGATGTTCGGCGTCGAGCAGATGCAGGCGCGGCTGCGGCGCGTGGAGGATCTGCTGGCGGTGCTGCTGGCCGATCACCCGCAGCGCGAACTGCTGCGGCTGGTCGCCGGTCTGGTGACGGTGGTGCACGAGCGGCGCAGCATCCGCACGCTGTTCGCGAAGCATTACTCGCTGTTGGCCCGCAAGGTCGCCGAGCGCAGCGCCGAAACCGGCGAGCACTACATCACCCGCAACCGCGAGGAGTACGGCGACATGCTGCGCCGCGCCGGCGGCGGCGGACTGGTGATCGCGGGCACGACCTTCCTGAAGTTCGCGATCATGGCGATCGGGTTGTCGGCCTTCTGGGGCGGCTTCTGGGCCGGCGTGAACTACGCGGCCAGCTTCGTGCTGATCCTGCTGCTGCACTGGACCGTCGCGACCAAGCAGCCGGCGATGACCGCGCCGGCGCTGGCCGACAAGCTGCGCCACATCGACAGCGACGCCGGCCTGCAGTCCTTCGTCGACGAGGTGGCGCATCTCTTCCGCTCGCAGACGGCCGGGATCATCGGCAACCTGGCCCTGGCCGCGCCCATGGTGCTGGTGGTGCAACTGGCCGCCTGGCTCGCGTTGGGCCGGCCGCTGGTGGGCGCGGAGGAAGCCAAGCACGTGCTGCACTCGCTGACGGTGCTGGGCCCGTCGCTGCTGTTCGCGGCCTTCACCGGGGTGCTGCTGTTCGCGTCCAGCCTGATCGCGGGCTGGGTCGAGAACTGGTTCGTCTTCCACCGGCTGGACAGCGCCATCGCCTGGAATCCGCGCATCGTCGCGGCGCTGGGCATGAACCGGGCGCGACGCTGGTCGCGCTGGTGGCGGGACAACATCTCCGGCCTGACCGCCAACATCAGCCTGGGCTTGATGCTGGGCCTGGTGCCGGCACTGCTGGGCTTCTTCGGTCTGCCGATCGAGGTCAGGCACGTCACGCTGTCGACGGGTCAGCTCGCGGCGGCGGCCGGGGCGCTGGGCTGGGACGTGCTCAAGCACTGGCCGTTCTGGCTGTGCGTGATCAGCATCCTGGGAACCGGCGTGCTGAACGTGGGGGTGAGCTTCTTCCTGGCCTTCAAGGTGGCGCTGCGCTCGCGCGGCATCCGGCTGGCCGATCAGAAGCGGGTGCGCGCGGCGATCTGGGCACGCATGCGCCGTCAGCCGATGAGCTTCCTGGTGCCGCCCAAGGGATGAGCCGGCGATGAGCTTGCAATAGCCGGGGAGCGGGCGGGGCGGGGGGCGGCGAGAACCCCGCCCGGCGCGTCGGGACTGACGCTGCCATGTCGCTGCCCCTGCCCGGTTTCTCGCCACTGCTGTTCGCGCCGTCCACGGCGCCAGAGCCGCCAGCGATCGAGCCTGGTCCACCATCGCCGCGTCCGGCCGAAGAGGACAGGACCAGCTTCGCTCGCTACCGCGACAGCGACGCCGGCCTGGCGCTGCAGCGGCGTTGGTCGGCGCTCGCGGCGCGTCTGCTCGCCGTCAATCGGCGCCTGGACGCGATCACGCCGCAAACCCTGGACCGCGAATTGGCCGGGATGCACCACCGGCTGTTCGTTGCCGACTGGCACGGCGACAACCTTGCCTTCGGCGACGGCATCTGGCTCCTGATCGACCAGGGCATGCCCGCGTTGGAGCGCGTCGCCGCCCTGTTGGAGGATGAGGAAGAGTCCTCCGGCGGGCGCAGCGTGGAGTTCGCCCGTCTGATCGATCGTCTCGATGCCTGCGCCGATGGCTTGATGAGCGAGATCCAGACGTCGCTCAACACCCTGGGGCGTTCGAGCCGCGGCTTGGCGGCCCAGGCCGGCCAGATGCTGGAACGTCTGCTGGACGCCGCCCTGTGCGAGCACGTGCGCAGGATCGGCGTCGGCAAGCAGCCGCAAGGCCTCGTGTCGCCGCTCGACATCCATCGCATCAATGCCTATCGACGGGCGATCCTGCCCCTCTTCGGTCTTCCCGCTCCGAAGGACCGGCTCGCCGCGCCGCTCGCCAGGGAATACGTGAGGAGTTGCCTGGACGCCTTGCGCGCGTCGCTGCGGCCGGCCCTGTTGGTCACGAGTCTGGCGGACGAGGCTCTCGCCGCCTGGACAAACGAGATGGCGATTCGCCTGAGCGTCGATGCCGCGAGGCTCATCGACGGCGTGCCCTGGGACGACCGCAGCGCAAGCGCCTCGCGGGCGGCGAGCGACGCGGTCGTGGCGCGCTACGGCCCGCTGCCCGAGCACGCGCTGATGGAGGTCGGCGGGGACGGCCGCATGCGTGTGCCCGCCGACGCGTCGCTGCTGGCGCGCCACCTCTACATCGAGTTGCAGGACAAGGCGCTGCTCGTCCCTGGTGCGAACGACCATCCCGAGCGACTGGTGGAGGGATATCCCGTGGCAAGGAACGGCGGCCCCCGTCTCGAGCCGCTTGTGGCGATCGAAACCCTGGGCAAAGGGCTCGCGGCCTGGAAGCTGATGCGCGGCCACCCGGAGCGGCTCGTCCTCGCCGATCTCGAGCTGCTGACCGGTGCCGGTCGAGAGGACCCGGCGCTGAGGGCTTGCCTGCTGCGCATCGCACTGGCCAACACGCCCCCGGACGAGGGCGTCGTCCCGGCGTCCTGGATGATCGACGTACAGAGCCGCGCGGTCTGCTGCGACTGCTTGTCGGACGAAAGACTCCAGGCCGCCTTGGCCCGGCACGGTCGCGGCTTCCGGGATCCACTCCGGCATGCCTGGCAGGTGGAGCTGGTCCGCAGGCAGCGGCATGCGTTGCTGAGCGCCGAGCATTTCGATGCCTGGAATCGTCCGGCCCGCGGTCCCGCGAGAGCGCGTGCGCTGGCGCCCGCCTTGCTTCGGGAGGCGTTCGCCCAGCCGGACGCCCACACCCGCGACGCCGTCCTGATGCGTTTCCTCGACCTGGGCCTGACGAACGACCACGCGTCGTGCCTGACGATGCGCGCGCAGTTGCGGGCCATCGCCTGCCCGGCCGTGCACGGCGGGCTGTGGCAGGCGATGCGCCGCCAGGACGCGGCTGCACTCGCCACCTACGTCATGCTGATCGGCGAATCCGCAGCCATGGGCTGGCTCGACACCGATGCGCAGCACGAGCTGCTCCTCCCCGCGTCAACGACCGATCCGCAACGCTTCTGGCGCCAGATGACGAGCGAGCGCTCGTCACCGCGCTTGATCCAAGGCCATCTTCGGGCGCTGGGCGAGCTCGTCACCGGTGGCCGGCTGTCGGTGGCTGGTCTGCTGAAGCTGTTCGCGCCGCCGAGGCGGGACCAGCCGTCCGCGTTTCAGCTCGCGCTCAGAGGCGGCATGGACCAATGGGAAACCCTGCTGGACGGCGTGCTGAGCTGGCGGCGATCCGGCGTCGTCGATGAAGCGACCCTGCATCGGCTGCTGAGCGGCGACGCGTTCGGCGGCATCGCTCAGGAAGCGCTGTTCAGCCGGCTGACGACGGCGTTGGAGATCTATCTGGCGGCGCTCGCCGAAGCGCTGCGGGAAGGACTCTTGACGCCCGCGCGTCTCCCGGCATTGTGGGCGGGCCCGGCCGCGCCCTGGCAGATGCTGCTCCACGACGGCGCTACGCCCTTCGAGGGGAAGTCGCTCCAGGCCTGGCGCAGTTGGCTGCACGGAGTCGGGCGCCTGCTGGAAGTGCTGCCGATGGACGAACGCCACCACATGGTGGCGGTGCTGCGCGCGCTGGCGCCCCGAACACCGGCCTCCTGCGCGCCGAGCACGCAAGAACGATTCTGGCGGCGGGCGACGCCCTTTCTGAAAGCCAACATCCGGACCTTCGCGACCTTTGCGGAGCGAGCTTGGATCGATGATGAGACCGCGCTCGAGCTCGTGCGTGCACAGGCCGCGTCGGCCAACGGTGGGCCGGGGCCTTCGCTCTATCAATGGCTGGGGGATGACGCGATTCGCGTCGAGCAGCTGCTGCGTGCGAATCCGCCGGACGACGCCGCGCTGGAACAGCATCTGGCCGTTGATCGACGGGCGCGGATGTCGCTGCTGGCGCGCCTGGAAGCGACGAGCGAGAAGACCGCCCTCGTCGGCAACAGCGGCAACAGCAACAGCAGCAGCGACAGCAACACGATGCCGGATCGCCCGATCGCGCCGGGTCCGAGCGGGCCCGCGGCTCGCTGAGCGCCACCGTTCAGGCGGCGTCGCGGTCGTCCGGCCGCTCGCCGCCTTTGCGGCCGGAAAACATCGTCCACCAGACGATGAAGATCAGCAGCGCAAGGGCGCCGAGCGCCTCCAGCAAAATCACGCCCATGATGTGTCGTGGTGCTCTTCGTTGCAGGACTCGCCGCTGGAGCGCGGCGCTGGCGATTCTAGGCGTGCTTGCCGGCTGCGGCGGCCCGCCGACAGTGCGGGAACCGGGGGCTTCCCCCAGGTCTCAGCCGTCGGGCACGGGCCTCGGCTCGGTCCCGGGGGCGACGTCGGGAGCGGCGGGCCAGGGTACGCCCGCGAGCCGTCCGCCCGTCGCCGCCGCGCCGCGGTCGACGGTGGATCCGCAAAAGCTGCTCAACGGCGAGGACGTCAGCACTGGCCGGCGCGTGTTGCAGCGCGAGCGCTCGCGGTGGATCGCCGCCGATTGGAACGAGCTGCCCGGTTGGGGCCAGGACCGCGCGCTGGAATGGTGGCCCGCGCTGCTGCGCAGCTGCGAGCGCCCGATGCCCGGCTGGGCGACGGTGTGCGCGCAGGCGCGGGCGCTGCGTCCGGGCGACGACTGGGAGGCGATGGTCTGGCTGATGAGGACCTTGCAGCCCTATCGGATCGAGACGCCCGAGGGCCAGCGAGAAGGCGTCATGACCGGCTACTACGAGCCGCAGCTGGAGGCGCGCCGCCAGTCGCAGGGCGAGTTCCGCGTGCCGCTGCTGGCGCCGCCGCTGGACCTGGCGCAGCGCAAGCCCTACGACACCCGTCAGCAGATCGAGGCCAACACCGCGCTGGGCCGGCTGAGCCTGGCCTGGGTGCAGGACCCGGTGGATGCGCTGGTGATGCAGATCCAGGGCAGCGGTCGGCTGCGGATCACCGAGCGCGACGGCAGCAGCCGCTGGGTGCGGCTGTCCTTCGCGGGGCACAACGAGCAGCCCTACCGATCGATGGGCCAGTGGCTGATCGCGCAGGGCGAGCTCAAGGCGACAGAAGTCTCCTGGCCGGGCATCAAGGACTGGGCGCGACGCAATCCGCAGCGGCTCAAGGAGGCGCTGTGGGCGAATCCGCGCTACGTCTTCTTTCGCGAGGAGCCGCTGCCCGATCTGGCGGTGGGGCCTCGCGGCGGCCAAGGCGTGCCGCTGACGCCGGGACGCTCGATCGCAGTGGACAAGGCCAGCATCCCTTACGGGACGCCGGTCTGGTTGGACTCGACGGAGCCCTTGTCGACCACGCCGCTGCGCCGGCTGGTGATGGCGCAGGACACCGGCAGCGCCATCGTCGGCGCGGTGCGGGCCGACTACTTCTGGGGTTGGGGCGACCAGGCGGAGACCCAGGCGGGCCGCATGAAGCAGCCGCTGCGGCTGTGGGCGCTGTGGCCGCGGGACGGCGCCGGCACGGCGGCGGCCGGATCCGGCGCGGCGGGCGCCCGCTGAGCGGCGCCTCGACCGGACCTCGCGGCCGGAGTCACTCGGTGACCTGGACGCCCTTCCAGAAGGCCACGCGATCCTTGATCTCGGCGGCGGCCTCGTAGGGCGCGGGGTAATACCAGACGGCGTCGGGGTTCATGTCGCCGTTGACCAGCAGGCTAAAGTAGCTGGCCTGCCCCTTCCAAGGGCAGCTTGTACGGTGGTTGCTGAAGGTCGTGTACTCGCGCTTGAGCGCGGCCATCGGGAAATAGTGATTCCCCTCCACGACCACGGTGTCGTCGCTCTCGGCGATGACCACGCCGTTCCAGATCGCTTTCATTCCAACTCCTCGTGCTCAAACGCTATTACGCCCATCGGGGCAAGGACATCTTCATCACCGCCGGCTCCGCGCGCGACCTCGCGCCGGGCAGCTTCGGCATCTGCGCGATCGGCGGCGGGGCGGAAGGATGGTCGGTGGTCCACGTCGGACCGGACGGCCATCCGGCGGACCTCGGCGGGGAGTACTACTTTGCCACCGCCGAGGAAGCCCTCGCCTTCCTGCGCGAACTGATCGATCTGTTGATCGATGGCGGGGAGCCGGAGGGGTTGGACGGGGCGTGAGGCGATCAGGCCAAGCCCGGCATCCTCGACTCATAATCAACTCACCCCATGAGTTGATTGACGAGACTGCGATGGCTTACGAGCTCCCTCTCATCTGGCAGGACACTGCCTGGCCTCAGCTGCGTTTCGACATCGATCTCGTCTCTGATGCCCTCTCGAAGGCGAGACGGGCTCAGGGCATGGTGGAAGGCAAATGGGCGTCCGTCGCCACCCGGCATCGCGCGGTGCTGGAGGCCGCCGCTTGGAGCGAGGATGCGCTCGCGACCGCGGCGATCGAGGGCGAACGCTATGACCGCTTTTCGGCTCGGAAAGGACCCGATGGTCGCCGCAGCCCTGGCGCACCTCTGGTTCGAGAGCATCCATCCGTTCGAGGACGGCAACGGCCGGGTGGGCCGGGCGCTGATCGATCTGGTGCTCGCGCGGGAGATGGGCGCGTCGAGTCGCCTGATTCGCACCTCCCAGCGCTTGCTCAAGGTCCGGGCCGAGTACTACGACCAGCTTCGCGGGGCGCGTTCCGTGGATGTCACGCGGTGGGTGCTGTGGTTTCTCGAGCAGGTACGCACCTGCTGCGAGGAGGCGAGCCTTCTCATTGACCACACGATCGAGAAATTCCATTTCTGGGTCGATCATGCGGCGCTCGAACTGACCGGGCGTCAGCGCAAGGTGCTCAACGTCCTGCTTGACGCGGGCCCCGACGGCTTCCAAGGTGGCATGAGCACACGCAAGTACGAGAGCATCGGCGCCACCTCGAAGGCGACGGCTTCGCGCGAGCTGCTGCAGTTGGAGCAGCTCGGCCTGCTGCGTCGCGTCGGCGCTGGGCGATCGACTCGCTACTACGTGGCGATCCCCGGTTGGGGGCCAAGCGGCGCCGAGACGACGGAAGCCGCCCTCCATTGAGCTGGCCGGGCCTGCGTGACCGTCGTCACAACGGCCTCAACCCCTCCCCCACCACCCCCACCAGCAGCGCGCGCCCGTCCTCGTCGACGCGGAACTCCCCGTACTTCGCGGCCTGCCAGCGCGCGGCCTCGCCCTCCTTGAAGAACCAGGCGTCGGAGACGAAGGTCCAGCCGCCGTCCTTGGGCGTGAGCGTCAGCACCAGCGTCCCCGGCGGTGCCGCCTCGCCCGGCGCGAGCAGCTTGGGCTCTTGCGCCACGCCCTGCGCGTCGAGGGTCACCGCCACCCGCGGCCGCGCGCCCCACAGCATGGGCGGCTCTGCGTCGCCGCGGCCGCGCCAGCCCACGCCGGGCAGGTCGTAGCTCAGCCGCATGAAGTCCCCTTGCATCAGCGAGCGCGGATCCACCGGCGCCAGCTTCACATACACCGGCCGCCCCTTCGCGATCAGCCGCTGCTTGCGCGCGATCGAGTAGTCCACCGTCAGCAGCGCGGCCACTCCCGCAAGCCCCAGCAAGCCGATGGCCAGCAGCCGCTCGCGCCGCGCTGACTCGTCCACCGGAGCAGCGGACGCGTCAGGCGCATCGGGCGATGCGAACGTCGCCGCGGGCCGCCACGCGATCCAACGCGTCCAGACCGCGAGCAGCACGCCCGCGACGACCAGCACCAGCGCCTTGTCAGCCAAGCGCCAATGCAGCTCGTAGTAGAACGAGCCCAGCACCCACAGCGCGGCCGCGGCGGCCAGTGCCGCGAGCCGATGGCGCCTCGATTCGAGCATCAACGCGAGTACCAACAGGCAGCCGCCCAGCGAAGGCATCAGCGCCGCCAGCCCCGTCAGCAGCAGCAACAGCGGCAACAGCCGCCAGGAACGGGCCCAGGCCCACCGCATGGCCAGGCGCGCACCGGCCGCCAAGGCCAGCAGGGCCGACGCGCCCATCGCCGTATACAGCGGCATCCATGACGAGAGCGCACGGTCGCCGCCGACGGCGGCATCGACCAGCGGCATCGTCCCCAGCGCGGCCCAGGACCTGCCCGACAGCAGCACCAGCACCCCCAACAGCGCGACCCACCAGCCGGCCAGCACGGGTTCCAGCGCCGCCGCCACCGCCGCCCCGCGAGCCGTGCCGCCGATCCGGTGCTGCCACGCCAGCAGAGAAATGCCCGCGCCCAGCACCAGCCAGACCGCTCCCCAACCCGGCTCGTCCATGCGGCGCCAGAAACTGCCCGGATCGCTCATCAGCAAGTCGCTGAACAGCGCGCCCGTCAACAGCGCCGCCGCGAGGCCCAGCAGCACGCGCAGCCAGCTCGCCTGAAGCAGCACGATCAGCCCGGCCGCGATGAGCAGCCCGATCAGCTCCACCGCGACGGCGGGCAGATCGCGCACCAGCGCATAGCCCAGGCTCGCCAACCCGGTCAGCAGCAACGGCACCGCGACCTGCTCCAGGAACAGCGGCATCCCGCGTGAGCGCAGCAGCACCACCGCGACCGCGCTCAAGCCGACGCCTTCGATGTAGGGCATCGGACCGCGCTCGAAGGCCTGGCCGAACATCACGAAGAACAGGATCAGGAAGGGCGGCACCGCCAGCCAGGCGCCCAGCGCTGTCAGCACCACCACCGGCCAGGGCCGCGGGGGCGCGTCGTCGTCGGGCGGGGCAAGCCCCTCCGCGCGGGCTCGGGCGATCCACTCGGGCGCCTGCGTTGCGGTCGCGTTCATGGACGTCGCGCCCATGGCGGCCGCTGTCGTATCGCTCGTGCTCATGCGCGCGCTCCCACGGCGCGCAGGCGCCGCATGATCAGGCTCACGCTCACCGCGAGCACGCCGCACGCGACCAGCCCCATCAGGAACAGGCCGCCGATGTCGAAGCGCATGCTCTCCAGGACGACGCGGCCGATGCCGCAGACGATCAGCGTGTCGAAGCCCAGCGCCAGCGCGCTGAGCGCATAGACCTCGGCCCGGATCCACGCCAGCGCCAGACCCACGGCGATGGCCGCGAGTCCCAGCCCGTACTGCGCGGCCACGTGGCGCGAGAACAGTCCGCCCAGCGCGATCGCCGACACGGCGATCACCGTCGCCAGCACCGCGACGCGCCAGGACCATGAGCGCGAGGTCGCACCGGGCCGCAGCGCCATGCCCAGGCACAGCAGGCCATAGGCGACGATGCCGATCGCATGCACCGGCAGCGTCAGCGCGTCCACGCGCCAGCCGTGATCGGAGAAGGTCTGGATCCACAGCCCGATGGCGGTGGCCACGACGAGGGCCCACGGCGTCCACATCAGGTCCGAGCGCGCCGCCCATGCGATGGGCAGGCCCAGCAGCGCCCACACCGCGAAGAGCTGCCAGGGATCGGCGCCCGTTTGGTAGGTCTGGCCGTAGAAGGCCAGCAACCCGCCCAACGTGAGGAAGGCCAGCAGGCCCAGCGGCGCGCGCCACGCGGCGCGGAAAGCGGCGCCGGCCAGGCTCGCAATGAACAGGACTTCGATCAGCGCGAAGCGCATCAGGCGGCCGAGCTCGCCCCAGTTCGCCGCGATCCACAGGATCAGCCCGAAGCCGACCAGGCCGGCCGCGAGCGCGCCGGTGCCGCGGCGCAGCCAGAGCCAGGGATTCGTGGGGGGATCGTCGATGCCGCTGAACGCGCGCAGACGGCGTGCGCTGCTCGCATCCAGGCCCTGCCGGGCCGTCCATTGGTACAACTGCTCGTGCAGACTCACAGGTTCCTCCCTCAGGATGCGACCGCTGGTCGCGACGGCCTTGAGGGCGTCGATGATACGAAGGAGTTCAACATGGGTCAGATGATCGAATTCGCCCGCCCCGACGGCGGCACCACCAGCGGCTATCTCGCCGGAGGCGGCCAGGGCGCGCCCGGCATGATCCTGATCCAGGAGTGGTGGGGCCTGAAGCCCCACATCAAGGAGATCGCCGAGCAGCTCGCCACCGCCGGCATCACGACGCTGGCGCCCGATCTCTATCGCGGCCGCATCGCCGCCGACGCCGACGAGGCCAGCCACATGATGAACGGGCTGGACTTCGCCGACGCCACCACGCAGGACCTGCAAGGCGCGCTCAACCATCTGCGCGACGAGCTGGGCTGCGGCAAGGTCGGCGTGATGGGCTTCTGCATGGGCGGCGCGCTGACCATCACGTCCGGCGTCTTCATCAAGGACCTGCAGGCGGCGGTCTGCTACTACGGCATCCCGCCGGTCGAGTTCGCCGATCCGGCCAAGATCGAGGCGCCCTTCCTCGGCCACTTCGCCACGCGCGACGACTGGTGCACGCCGGAGAAGGTCGACGCGCTCGAAGCGCGCCTCAAGGCCGGCGGCCATCAGCCCGAGATCCACCGCTATGTCGCCGACCACGCCTTTTCCAACAAGACCCGTCCCGAGGTTTACGACGCGGCCGCCGCCCAGCTCGCGTGGACCCGCACGCTGGACTTCCTGAAGAAGCATCTGGGCTGAGCCCGCCGGATCACCCGCACCCCCGAGCCACCCGCGCCGACCATGCACCGACACCACGTCCCCACCGTCCTCGCGCTGAGCGCCGTGCTGCTGACCCTGGGCGCCTGCGCGCAGGTCACGTCGACCTCGGCGTCGACGACAGGGACTGCAACGACCCCGTCGACGGCGACGGCCCGCGCGGCGGCCGAGACGGCGCCCGCGCCGCTCGATCCGCGCGTGGCGCCCATGCTGGCGGACATCTCCGCCGCGCGTATCGAGCAGACCATCCGCACGCTCGCCGCCTTTGGCACGCGCCACACGGCCTCGGACACGAAGAGCGACACCCGCGGCATCGGCGCGGCGCGGCGCTGGATCGAGCAGCAGCTCAAGGACTGCAGCGCGCGCACGGGCGGACGGCTGCAGGTCACGATGGACGCGTTCATCGAGCCCCCCGGCCCGCGCCTGACGCAGCCCACCGAGCTGGTGAACGTGGTGGCCACGCTGCCCGGCGCGTCGGCGGGCACGCCGCGCGAGCGGGTGCTGGTGGTCAGCGGGCATTACGACTCGCGCAACAGCGACGTGATGGACGCGAGCGGCGAGGCGCCCGGCGCGAATGACGACGCGTCCGGCACCGCCGCCGTGATGGCCATGGCCTGCGCGATGGCGACACAACGCTTCGACGCCACGCTGGTGTTCATGGCCGTTCCGGGCGAGGAGCAGGGGCTGCTCGGCGCGCGTCATTGGGCGCGCCGCGCGCGGGCACAGGGGCTGAACGTCGAGGGCATGATCACCAACGACATCGTGGGCAGCTCACGCGGCGACAAGGGCGAGCACGACCCCAAGCGCCTGAGGCTGTTCGCCGACGGATTCGATCCGCTGCTGCGGCTGCTGGTCAACGCGAACAGCAACAGCCCGGCATCGGAGGACGAGGCCAAGACCAATGCGGCGATCCGCGCGCAGCTGCAGCCGCTGGCCGTGGCGGGCGGCGGGGAAGACCTGCCGACGCAGCAGTTCGGGCGTCATTTGAAGGCCGAGGGCGAGCGCTATCTGCCCGGCTTCCATGTGGATCTGATCCAGCGTCGCGACCGCTACCTGCGAGGAGGCGATCACCTGCCCTTCCTGGAGCGCGGCTATGCGGCGGTGCGCTTTTCCGAGCCTTTCGAGGACTTCCGTCACCAGCATCAGAACCTGCGCACCGAGAACGGTGTGGTCTACGGGGATCTGCCGGAGTTCGTCGACTTCGGCTACGTGGCGGATGTGGCGCGGATCAATCTGGTGGGGCTGGCGACGCTGGCCTGGGCGCCGTCGCCGGTCAAGGGCGCGCGCATTGACGCGCGCGAGCTGACCAATGACACGACGCTGCTGTGGGCGGCGAGTGCCGATCCTGAGCTGGCGGGTTATCGCGTCGTGTGGCGGCGCAGCGAGTCGCAGGGCTGGGAGGGGGCGAAGGACGTCGGTCTGGTGACCACGGTGACGCTACCGCTGTCCAAGGACAACCTGATCTTCGGGGTGCAGGCGGTGTCGAAGTCCGGGCACGCGAGTCTGGCGAGTTATCCGCTGCCGTTGTCGCGTTGAGGGACCTCGAAGACCCTCTCCCCTGCCCTCTCCCGCAAGCGGGAGAGGGAGCAAGAGGGCTCGCTGACTTCAACGGCCCTCACCCCAACCCCTCTCCCACTTCGTGGGCGAGGGGCACGTCAGGCTCGACATGTCTCGATGGGGCCAGGTCATGCCTGGCATGTCTGCCACGCAAATGCCTGAGCGCTGGCGGCCCCCCTCGTCACACAAACGCCTGAGCGCTGGCGGCCCCCTCTCCCGCTTGCGGGAGAGGGTGGGGGAGAGGGTCTTCGAGCTCCCCCGCCCCGCTCACTTCAACACGCCCTTCCCCAACCACTGCCCCCAGATCCTCATCGTCACGCGCTGATCCGACAGCCCCGGGTACTCGACCATCGCCTTGCGCAGCGCGGTCTCATCCGTGCCGCGCATGAAGACGACCTCCCCGATCGGCCCGTCCTCCAGCGAGTACCACGCCCCGATCACCCCATCGTCCAGCGCGCGCTGCAGGAACACCGGCACGCCGGCCTTGTCCTTCTCGTCCGCGCGCGAGAACAGCACGATGCGGTGCTCCTCGATGCCCGCGTCGGGATCGATGCCGATGTGGTTGAGCCCCTGATGCGCCACCGCCGGCTGCGCGTCGACGGTCATGTAGCCCTCGCGGACATAGGCGTCGGGCTCGAAGTAGTTCATCAGCACCTGCCGGCTCGGCGCCTTCACGACGACGATGCCGCGCTTGGCCCGCGACGGATCCCGCAGCGGCCCGGCCGCCAGCAGCTTGCCCTCGGCGAACAGGCGCTTGAAGTTGTCCAGGTGGCCGCGCTGCATGGCCTGCACCGCGGCCTTGTCATCGGGCGTCGGGCGCCCCGTCTCCAGGAAAATGAAGAAGGTCGTGTCGGCGGCGAAGCTCCGCGGGCTCGAAGGCCCCGAACCCGGTTTGGCATCGGACTTCGCGGCCTGCGCGCGAGCCGTCGACACCGGCAAGGCGGACAGCGCAGGGAGCGCGGACAGGCTCGCCGCCACGGCGATCAGGGAACGACGTTGCATGGGAGTCTCCTTGGGGCGGAACAGACCGTCGGCGGATCATCCGCGACGGATCCCGAGGCGGATGACTCTACTCCGGCCCCGGCTCCTGCTTGATGTCGCACGCCGTCGCCCCTTGCACCGACCCGCCGGCGAAGTGGCGCAGGTAGTCATCCCCGTAATCGACGCGGACCTCTCGACGAGGATGCAACGGACCATAGAGCGCGTCGAATGCGACGAGCGCGACCGCCGTCTCGCGGACGGCGCGGCCCCGACCGTCGGTCATCCGGACATCGAAGGCGACGAAGCTCGCGTTCAGCCGCTCTTTGTCATATCGCGCGGGTTCGCCCGGCAGCAGGCTGGTGTTGGCGAAGACCGCGGCGTTGGCCGCCCCGAGCCCCGCCAGGCCAATCAACCGTCCTCCGGGTCGGCGAACATCGAGCAGATAGGCGTTGCCGCCGGGATACCGCTGCAGATGCGCAGCCTCCTCGTCCTCGGACTCCAACAGCATGCCCATGTACAGCCCCAGGATCCGGCCGCGCGTCGCCGTGTGGCGCTGACCGGGCTCGTCCGCCCCGTCGACGAACAGGCCCTGCTGCCCCGCCAGCGGCTGCTCATGCGCCGGCAGCTCTTCAGGACGCAAGCGCCTCACATGACAGCGGGGCGTGCGCGGCCGCCCGGCAATCAGGCGCGCCAACTCGTCGTGGACGTCCTGGGCCAGCGCCTCTCGCAACTGCCTGCGCTCAGGCGCGGAAAGCGCGCGTGTCCGCAAGGTCTCGTCGCGCTCGGCCAGGGTCCAGAAATGGGCGTCCATCGCCGGCATCCATCGCACCGGCCCGACACTGGTCCATGGCGACACCCGTCCGGCCGCATCCGCATAGCGGCGGTGGACCCGGTGGGGATTCTCAGGATCGCGCCACGGAAAGGCGTCGTCCATCGCGGGGTCGGGGGCCATCGGATGGTGCAGCACGCAAGCAGGACGATCGGCCAGGGTCGATTGCCACTGCGGTCCGTCGCCGGTGAGGTCGCAGTACTGCCCAAGCTCCTCGAAGAAGGCGGAGCGGGCCTGGTCCAGCGCGACTTCGACCCAGCACGCCGCCGCCGCGGCCTGGCGCAGCCGGCCCGGCTCCGGTTTGCGCTCCTGCGCCGGTGCTTCACGGAGGTCGTGGACGATCACGGCATCCAGCGTCCGGACGGGAGACTCGACCACGCTTTCACTGGCGCGCGCCAATCGTTCTTCGAGCAGATTCGGAATCGCTGGAATGGGCGTCTCCCGGGTCCGACACGAGAAGACGCGAGCAAAGCGCCGCAGAACCGGCGCGCGATCCGATCGGGAGCGATCGCCCGCACGCGGCGGGCCTGCGATGACGGACACGGCACCCAGCATCGGCGGCGGCCGCTGAGGCCATGGATTGCGGGAGAGGTCGACCAGGAGCAGCTGCGGCGCGGAAAGCATCGGCAACGCGGTCAGGCGATTACCGGAGAGATCGAGGGTTCGCAGCTGCAGGCAGCTCTCCAACGGGGGCGTTCCTCTGAGCCGCAGACCTGCCAATGACAGATGGGGGTGACCACGCACGATGGCCGCGCACACCCGGTGCATGGCCGCTTCGCGATCCTCGTCCGCACCCGCTGGCGCGGTCCGCCAGTTCCACACCCGCATGAGGGCGGGCTCCACGTCCGGCGCGATCGGACGAAATGGGCGCCCTGGCGGCACGCCCGTCGAGGGCTCCTGTCTCAGCGGGCAATGCGGGGTGGCAAAGCGATCCCAAATTCGCAAGAGCGCGTTGCACTCGTCGGCCGAGAAGCGCCACCCCGTCCTGACGCCGGTCCGGTGGATGTAGCTCAGTAGCGATTCGTTAGGCCCCGGAGGAACGTCGACCACGATCCTCGTCAACGCCCCCGGGGGTGCCGGATGGGCGCGGCGCCACGCCGGTCTCGCTTCGCTGACCGCCTCGCCCGTGAGCGGCGGATCGCCTCGCGCCGCGGGCGCCCCGTCCGCCCATGTTTGCAACAAGACCGTCGTTTGTTCGATGGGGGCGGTTAGCTGGTGCATGTGAGGCCGCGATCAAGGACGGCCTCAGTTCCGACGCATCCGGCGGGGTTCAGCGACTCCGGGCTGCGGCGTCCTGCAAGGCCCCCAGCATCAAGCGCGCGCTCGCGACATTGGTCGCGCAGGCGACGTTGTGCACGTCGCAGGCGCGCACCAGCGCGTTGATGTCGGGTTCATGCGGCTGCGGCGTCATCGGGTCGCGCAGGAAGACCACCGCGTCCACGCCGCCCACGGCCAGCCGCGCGCCGATCTGAAGGTCGCCGCCGTGCGGGCCGGAGAGCATGCGCTCGACCGTCAGGCCGACCTCCGCGTTCAGCCGCGTCCCGGTGGTGCCGGTCGCGACCAGCTCGCAACCCGACAGGAAGCGCGCGAACTCGCTGGCGAGCACCACCATCTCGTCCTTCTTCCCGTCATGGGCGATCAGGGCGATGCGCAGCGGGCCGGGGCGGACCGGCGTGGCGGGGCTGGCCGGCACGTCGCCGGGGAGAGCGGAAGCGGTCGTTGCAGTCATGGGCGCGATGGTAGGGGGCGACGGCCGCGATCCGGTTACGGCTGCGATTCTTTCTGCGCCTTCGGCTGCGCGGCGGCCTTGGGCTTGGCGGTCTTCGGAACGGCGGCGGCTTCGGTCGGCACGAGCGGCAGATTGCCGACGCCTCGATTCATCGCGTTGAGCAGGTCGCCGTTGTCTTGGCTGAGCTCCCAGGCGAAGACGCCGGCCAGGCCTTGCTCGCGCGCGAAGCGGCCCTTGGCCAGCACCGCGCGTGGGTCGTCATAGCCCAGCCAGAGCTTGAGCCGGGGGTGGTAGAGCGACCAGGACTGCGTCACCGCGTCGAAGCGCGCCTCATAGCCTTGCCTGCCCTTGCCCTGCGCGTCAAGCAGCCGCCCGGCGAACTCCCGATAGCCCTGGGAGCCGTCGCTGCCTGGATAGCTGCCGCTCTTGGCGGTGCCGGCCTTGGTCTCGCTCACGCCGGTGAAGCCGCGGCCATAGCCCGCCACGCCCGCGACCAGCTTGCCGGCCGGCACGCCGGCCCTCGTCAGGTTGCGCACCGACCGCTCCAGGCTGTCGTCGGCCTCCGGCGTCGAGGAGCGCAGCGCCGTGTGATGCCCCGCGACCGGCGACCAGTTGCCGTAGAAGTCGTAGCTCATCATGAACACCAGATCCAGCGGCCCCGCGGCCTGCTTGAAGTTGATGCGGTCGATGATGGGCGACATCGGATTCACCGCCGTCGTCAGCAGATAGGGGCGACCGGTCTCGGCGGTGAGCGCGTCCAGCGCGCGGCGCATGTCGGCCATCAGGTCCGCGTAACCCTGCCCGTCCTGCGGGCTGCCGAGCTTCACGCCGTTGGCCGCGCCGTTGTCGCCGGGATGCTCCCAGTCGATGTCGATGCCGTCGAAGGCCGGATGCTCGCGCAGGAAGCGCTGCGCCGAGGCCGCGAAGACGGCGCGCCGCGACGCGTCGTTGGCCATGTGGAAGATCGGATCCGACCCGCCCCAGCCGCCGACCGACGCGACGATCTTCAAATGCGGCGCGCGCTGCTTGTAGCGCTGGAAGGCGGCGTCGAAGCGCTGGTCGATCGGGCCGGTGCCGATCTCGAAATCCTTCTTGCCGACGCACTTGGCGGCGTCCTTCGCCAGTTGGCCCGGGCCGCACAGGCGTAGGAAGGCGTAGAGCACATGGGTCAGGTTCTGCGGCGGGACGCGCTCGATCAGCTCCACCGGCTCCCAGTTCGGGACGTAGATGCCGACCACCTTGCCGCCGGTGCGCTCGAACTCGACCGGCTTGGCGCCGAAGAGGGCATAGCCGGGCGCTTCAGCCGGCGCGGCATCGGCGGCCAAGGCGGCGCCGACGACCAGGACGGACAGCGCGGCGGTGATTCGGGACAGGACTCGAACGGACATGCGGGGCCTCCAAAGGACGCCGCAGCTTAACGGAAGCCTGGCAAAGTCAACACCAGTCAAATACCAATTCGACTGATTCGGAGAACACGACGCTACCTTTATGGAGCCACTTCGACCCGAAGCTGCAACTCGCGCAGCTTCTGCACCTCGGCGTCGCGGGTGCTGTATGTCCCGCGCGGCGAGGGGGTCGCCGCGCCGCCGGTGCGGGCGATGGTGACCCACACGCCCAGCGGCGCCTGGACGGTGCTGAGCACGTCGGTGGAGGGCCGCTGCTGAGGGTCGCCGGACGAGCTTCCATACCCTGCCGAGCCCATGCCCGCCGTGCCGTACTGGCTGCCGTACTGGCCTTGCGGCTGCTGGGCCTGATCGGTGGCGCGGACCTCGACGTTGACCGGGCTGCGACCGCCCGGCCAGTTGGGCTTGACGCTGAAACCGCGCACCCGCTCGGCCACGCCTTGCCGCGGGACGACGACCACCCGGTCCTGCGCGCCCTGCTGGCGATCGACGGCGACGTCGACCCACTGGACCGGCGTTGCCTCCGTCATCGTGAACGAGGCCTGCGCGCCGTTGAGCACCAGCATGCGCGGGAACAGCTGCTGGCGCTGCTCGCGGTTCTCGGTCGACAGCGAGACGCCGCCGCGCGCCGACACGCTGCCGCCGGTGCTCACCGCCGTGCCGCCGTCGCGCAGGCCGGAGACGGCGGCAGGGCTGAGCTCGGACTCGACCCAGCGCAGCTCGACCTGCAAGTTCTGGCGCGGACCGGCGGCCAGCGCCCGCGACGGCGCGAGTGACGACGCCAAGGCCATGGCAGCGACCAGCGCGCAGGTCGACGAGAGGAGGCGGCGATGCGGATTCATGCGGGGCAGCATACGCCGCGAGGGTTCAACGCGGCGGGTTGATTGCCTTGCAGCGGTCGATGTCGCAGGCGGTGGGCAAGATGGAACGGTACTCGACCACGCTGCCCCAGCTCTTCGGATCGCGCAGCGCGCAGCGCTCGCCCTGGCCGTTGTCGTAATAGGACATGGTGTCCACGCAGCGCCGCGAATGCGCCATCAGGCCGAGGAAATGGCCCATCTCGTGGGACAGCACCATCTGGAGCGTCTGCTCGGCGGGGTGCTTGGGGTTGCGCTCGCGCAGCAGCGCGAAGAGGCTGGGTCCGATGGACAGGCTCCTGGCGGTGACGTTGGCCAACGCGAACTGGCCGCGGCTGCCGGTGTCGCTCCACAGGATCTGGATCGCGTCGTCCGATGGCACCTGGCCGCGCGGCACGGCGATCACCTCCAGCTTCAGGCCGCAGGCGGACCAGGCGTGCGCGGACTGGCGCACCAGGGTCAGGACTTGCGCTTCGGTGAACCACGGCGGCGCGGCCTCGTGGCGGTAGGCGAAACGCAGCACGCGCGAGGCCGCCGGGCGGTCGCGGCCGTCGCCCCAGGTGCGGATCTCGCCGGGCAGGCATTGGGCGATCTCCTGGTCGCGCACCGAGGCCAGCGCGGGTTTGCTCTTGTCGGGCGGCACGAGCTGGGCGCTGGCGCCGGTGGGGACGAGCAGCAACAGCAGCGCGGCCAGCACGACAAAGCCGATGAAAGCGCCGATCGCGCGATGGACCGCCTTCATCGGGCGCGGGCACCGCGCCATCACGCGGCCTTCAGCACGCCGCGCAGGCGCGGCCACAGCAGGTTGACGGCCAGGCCGCTCATGACCATCGCGGCGGCCACCAGCTTCCAGGCGGGCAGGCCCTCGCCGAGCAGCAAGGCTGAGCAGCTCATGCCGAAGACGGGGACCAGCAGCGCCATCGGGACGATGGTCGCGGCCGGGTGGCGCGACAGCAGCCAGCTCCACGCACCGTAGCCGAAGATCGTGTTCCCCGCCGACTGCCAGAGCACGGCGGCCCAGGCGCCCGGGCCCGCGTGGCGCAGGGCGTCGCCCATCTGCTGGGGGCCCTCGACGACCAGCGAGAGCGCGAACAGCGGCGGGGCGGCGAAGACGCTGCTCCAGACGACGTAGGCCAGCATGTTCACCGCGCCGGCGCGCTTGCCGACGATGTTGCCGCTGGACCAGCTGAAGGCGGCGACCAGGACCATCGCCAGGCCCAGGACCGTGGTCGATCCGTCCGCGTGCGACGCGATGATGCCGATGCCGCCCGCGGCCATCGCCAGCGCCAGCCACTGGAAGCCCTGCACGCGTTCGCCGCTCATGCGCATGGCCAGCAGCAGCGTGAAGAAGACCTGCGTCTGGATCACGAGCGAGGCGAGGCCGGGAGAGATCTCGGAGCGCATCGCCAGGTAGAGCAGGCCGAACTGGCCGACGCCGACGAAGCCGCCGTAGGCCGCGAGGTTGCGCCAGCCGATCTTGGGTTTGGGGAGCAGGAAGATGGCCGGGATCGCGGCGAAGGTGAAGCGCAGCGCGGCGAAGAGCAGCGGCGGGAAGGCGTTCAGGCCCCAGCGGATGACGACGAAGTTGCTGCCCCAGATGGCCACGACGGACAGCGCGAGCAGGAAGTGGCGGAGCGGGAGCGTCATGGCGGCGGGGGCGGATGCGAGGGGATCGCCGACTATGCCAGCGGGGCGCGGCCAGCGCCCCGTACAGGGAGATGCGAGGGCGACCGGTACAGCGAGGCAGAAGGCCCTCTCCCAGCCCTCTCCCGCAAGCGGGCGAGGGAGCCACGTGCCACCGAGCCCCCTACCCCTTCGGCCTCAAATGCCCCAACGGCAACGCCCCTCCCGCCTTCACTTCCCCGAGCGAGAAGCTCGTATGGATGTCCTTCACATTCGGAAGATTCAGCAACGTATCGATCGAGAACCGGCTGAACGCATCCAGATCCGTCGCCATCACCTCCAGCTCGAAGGTCCCTGCCCCGCTGATGTAGTGACACGCGATCACCTCGGGCAATTGCCGGATCGCCTCCTCCAGCTCCTTCGTCGCCGACCCGTTGTTCCGATCCGCATCCACCCGCACGAAGGCCAGCACCCCCAGCCCCAAGCGCCGCCGATCGATCTCCGCCCGATAACCCGTGATGAACCCCTGCTCCTCCAGCCACCTGACCCGCCGCCACGTCGGCGCCGGCGACAGCCCGATGCGCGCCGCCAGCTCCGCATTCGACAGCCGCGCCTCGCGCTGCAGCTCCGCCAGGATGGCCACGTGGTACCGGTCCAGCTCGCCCCCCGCCGGGCCGCCCTCGTCCGCCTCCTCGACCGGCGGCGATCCCGCCGGTCGCCTCATGGTTTTCCCTGAAGCCACATTTTTCGATGCCATTTCGTCTCCGTGTCGATGTTCTGGGAAAGATTCTTGCTCAAACGACATCCGCCGGGGCAGAACAAGCAAGCACTCGCCCGGGCTTGTTTCCTACACTGGACTCACGGCGCCATACTCGACGCGTCGGCAGCAAAGGCACACGGCCCCGTCACAAGCGGGGACCGAGGTCAGCCACCCATCTGGAGACTCCCCGCATGAACGCCCCCCTGCCCGAACACATCCTGCGTGCGCTAGAGAAGGTCACGCTGGACGACAAGTACGCCCTCGACGAAGGCCGCGCCTTCATGAGCGGCGTCCAGGCGCTGGTCCGCCTGCCCATGCTGCAGCGCACCCGCGACGCCATCGCCGGGCTCAACACGGCGGGCTTCATCTCCGGCTACCGCGGCTCCCCGCTGGGCGGCTACGACCAGGCGCTGATGGCCGCCAAGAAGCACCTGGCCAAGCAGAACATCGTCTTCCAGCCCGGCGTGAACGAGGAACTCGGCGCCACCGCCGTCTGGGGTACGCAGCAACTGGACCTGTTCCCGGAGAAGAACAAGTTCGACGGCGTCTTTGGCATGTGGTACGGCAAGGGACCGGGCGTGGACCGTTCCATCGACGTGTTCAAGCACGCCAACATGGCCGGCACGTCCAAGCACGGCGGCGTCATCGCCATCGCGGCCGACGACCACATCGCCAAGAGCTCCACCGCCGCGCACCAGAGCGACCACGTCTTCAAGGCGGTCGGCTTCCCGGTCTTCTTCCCCAGCAGCGTCCAGGAGATCCTGGACATGGGCCTGCACGCCTTCGCGATGAGCCGCTTCTCCGGCCTGTGGTCCGGCATGAAGACCATCCAGGAGATCGTCGAGTCCTCGAGCAGCGTCAGCGTCGACCCGGACCGCGTCCAGATCCTCATGCCCGAGGACTTCGAGATGCCCCCGGGCGGCCTGCACATCCGCTGGCCCGATCCGCCGCTGGATCAGGAAGCCCGGATGATGGACTTCAAGTGGTACGCCGCGCTGGCCTACGTCCGCGCCAACAAGCTGAACCACAACGTCATCTCCACGCCGAACGACCGCATCGGCCTGATCGCCTCCGGCAAGGCCTGGAACGACACGCGCCAGGCGCTGCACGACCTGGGACTGGACGACGACGCCTGCCGCCGCCTGGGTATCCGGCTGCACAAGGTCAACGTGGTGTGGCCGCTGGAAGCGACCATCACCCGCGACTTCGCCCAGGGCCTGCAGGAGATCCTCGTCATCGAGGAGAAGCGCCAGATGATCGAGTACCAGCTCAAGGAAGAGCTGTACAACTGGCGTCCCGACGTGCGTCCCAACGTGCTGGGCAAGTTCGACGAGACCGAAGGCGACCAGAGCGGCGGCGAATGGTCGCGCCCGAATCCCAGCACCAACTGGCTGCTGCGCCCGCAGGCCGACCTGACGCCGGCCATCATCGCCCGCGCCATCGCCAAGCGGCTCAGGAAGCTGGGCGTGGACGCGGACACCGCGGCGCGGCTGGAAGCGCGCGTGGCGCTGATCGACGCCAAGGAGCAGTCGCTCAAGTCGGAAGAGAAGACCGCCGGCGGCGCGGACCGCACGCCGTGGTTCTGCTCCGGCTGCCCGCACAACACCAGCACCCGCGTGCCTGACGGCTCGCGCGCGGTGGGCGGCATCGGCTGCCATTACATGGTGACCTGGATGCCGGGCCGCAACACGGCCACCTTCACGCAGATGGGCGGCGAGGGCGTGCCCTGGGTCGGTCAGGCCCCGTTCACCACCGAGCAGCACATCTTCAGCAACCTCGGCGACGGCACCTACTTCCACAGCGGCATCCTCGCGATCCGCCAGTCCATCGCCTCGGGCGTCAACATCACCTACAAAGTGCTCTACAACGACGCGGTCGCGATGACCGGCGGTCAGCAGGTCGGCGAGCGCCCCGAGGGCCACAGCGTCACGCAGATCATGAACAGCCTGATCAGCGAAGGCGTGGCCAAGCTGATCATCGTCACCGACGAGCCCGAGAAGTACGACGGCAAGCCGCTGGCGGCCGGCGTCACCGTGCATCACCGCGACGAGCTGGACGCGCTGCAGCGCCAGTTCCGCGAGATTGCCGGCACCACGGTCATCATCTACGACCAGACCTGCGCGACCGAGAAGCGCCGCCGCCGCAAGCGCGGCAAGATGGTCGATCCGGCCAAGCGCACCGTCATCAACGAGCTGGTCTGCGAAGGCTGCGGCGACTGCTCGGTGCAGTCCAACTGCCTGTCGGTCGAACCGCTGGAGACCGACTTCGGCCGCAAGCGCCAGATCAACCAGAACACCTGCAACAAGGACTTCAGCTGCGTGAAGGGCTTCTGCCCGAGCTTCGTCACCATCGAGGGCGGCGAGCTGCGCAAGCCCAAGAAGGACAAGCGTGTCAGCCCCTTCGACGCCTCGCTCCCCGCGATCCCGCAGCCGTCCATCCCCAACGCGATCGACGCCTGGGGCATCGTGGTGGCGGGCGTGGGCGGCACCGGCGTGATCACCATCGGCCAGCTGCTGGGCATGGCCGCGCACCTGGAGGGCAAGGGGATCATCACGCAGGACGCCGCAGGCCTGGCGCAGAAGGGCGGCGCGACCTGGAGCCACATCCAGATCGCCAACAGCCCCGACGCGATCTACTGCACCAAGGTCGGCACCGCCGAGGCGGATCTGGTCATCGCTTGCGATTCCATCGTCGCCGCCAACAAGACGACGCTGGCCGTGATGCGCGAGGGCCGCAGCTATGTCGCGCTGAACACGCATGGCTCCCCCACAGCGACCCTGGTCAACAACGCCGACTGGTCCTTCCCGGGCCACGCCTGCGAGGCCGCGATCGCCAAGGCCGTCGGCACCGACCACGTGGGCATGTTCGATGCGGAAGAAGTCGCGGTGAAGCTGGTGGGCGACTCGCTGTACACCAACCCGCTGATGCTGGGCTTCGCCTGGCAGAAGGGCCGCGTCCCGCTGAGCCACGCCGCGCTGATGCGCGCCATCGAGCTCAACGGCGTGCAGGTGGACAACAACAAGGCCGCCTTCGAATGGGGTCGTCGTTGCGCGCATGACCTGGCGGCGGTGAAGTCGCTGTTCGCGGCTCAGCAGGTGATCAACTTCGTCAAGCGCCAGGGCGTGGACGAGCTGATCGCCAAGCGGGTGGACTTCCTCACCGGCTACCAGAACGCCGCCTACGCCGAGCAGTACCGCTCGTTTGTCGAGAAGGTCCGCGCCTCGGAAGCCTCGCTGAACAGCACGCGCCTGACCGAGGCGGTCGCGCGCTATCTGTTCAAGCTGATGGCCTACAAGGACGAGTACGAGGTCGCACGCCTGCACACCGATCCGAAGTTCCTGGACGGCATCAAGGCCCAGTTCGAGGGCGACTTCAAGGTCGTGCATCACCTGGCCCCGCCGATGCTGGCCAAGACCAACGACAAGGGCGAGGCGCAGAAGCGGCCCTTTGGCGCCTGGATCCGTCCGGCGATGGGTCTGCTGGCCAAGATGAAGGGCCTGCGCGGCACGGCCTTCGACCCCTTCGGCCGGACCGAGGAACGCAAGATGGAGCGCCAGCTCATCGTCGACTACCGCGCGACCATCGAAGCGGTGCTGGCCAAGGGCTTGAGCGCTGATCGCCTGCCGGTGGCCGTCGATCTGGCGCGCATCCCCGAGGAGATCCGCGGCTACGGCCACGTGAAGGAGCGAAATGTGAAGGCGGCCCGCCTGAAGTGGGACCAGCTGAGCAAGCGCTGGGCTGAAGCGGCGTAAGCCGCGTACGCCGCACGGCGAGTCGCCGACTTCGCGGCCCGCGCACGGCCCGTTCCGGAACTCCGGGCGGGCCGATTCTCATGGGGTCAAGGCGCCAATGGGCGAGCGGTTCCGCCCTCCGGGCGTGGGCGGCGGCGAACTCAGCGGCTGGCCGTCGGCGCCCGAAGAAAAGTCGTCGTTGGACTGAAGCTCTCTTGCGCCTCGGTCGGGCGCCAGTGGGGCCGAAGGCCATCCTGGTTGTCGACCACGGTCATGCCGCCAAGAGGATCGACGTCGAGCACGAAATAGACGTGATCGATGCCGGGCTGACGTTCATCTCCACAAGTCGTTCCGACGTCCCCCGCGCGTTGTTGCCCGACCGGGACCCGCTCCCAACCACGCTCCAGCAGCTGACGAACGAGGCGCAGCGCATACACCTCGTTGCCGACGTCGATGCCGCATCGTTTGAGGAGAACCGATAGCGTGCTCGCACACCCGTTCTTCGGATAAGGATCCTGGTCCGGATCGTGAAGCTCCTGCAGCCGGCTCGCCTCCTTCCAAACATCGAGTCGCCAGCGGGGCTCATGGCGGATCCGGAAGAGCAAACCACGGATGGCCCCGGCGTCGTCCGCGCCCGAGGCGACCGTGGCGTCGGCAGCGGCGCTCGCCGCACCGGGCACCAGATAGGCGGTGTCGCGAATCATGCGCCCACCGCCGGCGCGCGATAGAAGCGGGTCGTCGGCGTCTTGCCGCCCTGGCCGCTGGCCCAGCGGAAGTGCGGGTGGGCGGCCTGGTTGTCGACGACAACCATCTCGTCCTCGTTGACCGCGCGGATCACGAGGTAGACGTGGTCCTCGCCGTGATGCGGCGACTCGCGGCAGGTGCTGCCGACATCGCCGCCCCGCTGCGAGCCCACGGGCACCTCGATCCATCCGCGGCCGACCAGGTACGGCGCCACCTCGATGGCCCAGTACAGGTCCGGCATGTCGAAGCCCGCTCCTTGCATCAGCACGGACAGCGTGATGGCGCAGCCGTCGGCGGGATAGCGCTCGCCAGCGTTGTTCAACAGCTTGCGAGCAGCGAGCTCCTGCGCGGCGCGCAGCTCCATGGCGGAGGTTGCATGCGAGAGCAGCATCGCGATGCGATCCGCATCGGGCCGCGGCGGCAGGGGTGAATGGGCGTCGTCCGATGCCGTCGATGCGGACGCGGTTTCAGCGGGGAGCGGATGAAGCGGGGAAGGGTCGTGATCCATGAGGCCTCTGATGAACGCGTTGACATGGACCGGGCCTCGTGACGAGGCCCGGCGCGTTCGTGAGTGGTGATCAGGGACCGTGGATCCGGTTCGCAGCGCCTCTCCGCACCGCGGTGAGGCGAGCGCCGCGCGCGATCAGCGCTTCTTGTCGCCCGACTTGGGTTCCGCCTTGTCTGCGGCCTTGTCTGCGGCCTTGTCTGCGGCCTTGTCTGCGGCCTTGTCTGCGGTCTTCTTGGCGGCCTTGACCGGCTTGATGCGGGCGACGGCCTTGGCCGCCTTGTCGAGCGCCTGCGCCTGACGCGGCCGCAGATAGCCGAGCGAGAAGCCCGCCTGCGCGGCGGCCGGCACGTCGCCGCGCGCCATCGCCATCGCGAGCTGCTCGCGCGCCTGCGCAAGGCCCACCTCCAGATCGTTCAGCGCGCCCAGCTTCTGCTGGGCCTCATGCACCTGCGCCAGCAGTCGACCGCGGCCTTCGAGTTCCTTCTTCGACAGACGCGCCCCAGCACCGCCGCCGGGCAGCGCGATCGCGAGCTCCAGCGCGAGGCGGATCTTGCGCAGGCGGCGCCGCAGATGATGGCGGCCCTCGCTGTCCAGCCGGCCGAAGCGCTTGATCTGCTGGTCGGCCGCGGCGCGCCATTCGTCAATGCGCGCGTGGACGCCCGAGAGTTCCTCCTGCTGCTCCGGGGCGGGACGCGCCAGCCAGCCGATGATGGCGAGCATCCATCCCTGCACGTCCTTGTCGCGCAGCAGCGCGGCGACGTCGACCGGACGAGTCGGCTCCGACTCGGTCGAGGCGGAAGGACGCTCCGCCTGCCAGGCCGCGAGCATCCCCACGCGCCAGGACGCTTCGGCCTGCGCGTCCGCATCACGCGCGGCGGTCAGCACCTGCGACAGCGATCCCGCGCCATCGGCGAGCGCCTGCAGGCCCGCGTCGCCGTCCTCGATCAACAGGCGCAGGCCGGCGCGCAGGCGGCGCAGCGCGACCCGCAGCTGATGCAGATGCTCCGGCTGATGCCGCCCGCTCACGATCTGAGAGGCGTTGCCGACGATGGGTTCGAGCGACGCACCCAGCAGCACATACAGCGCGTCGTCGCGGCTCATGTCGCCGGACCAGTGGATGGGGGACGACGCGGACACCCGCGCGCAATCGAGGTTGCGGGCGAGCAGATCGCCGCGCAGCGCCTTGGTGCGCAGCTCCAGCGTGAGGCCGAATTTCTCCACCGCCCACTGCCGCGCGACTTCGAGCACCGCGCGGGCCTGGCCGCTCTTGAGCTCGATCTCGAGCTCGGACACCGGCGTGGAGCGCAGCGAGTCGCCCTCGCCGGCGAGCAGGGCGCCGTGATCCAGCGCGAGCTCGACCGTGCCGAACTGCGTGCGCACCGAGCGCGTGAGGCGCTGGATGTCGGTGCGGAACAGCGGCTGCAAGGCGTTTTCGGGCAGCTCGGCGAGCAACTGCTGCAGCGCCTGTCCGGCGGGATGGTCGGCGTGACGCGAGACGTCGAGCGCGGGCTCGTCCGCGCCGAGGGGCACGTTGTGTTCGAGCCGGGTCATCCCGTCGGGCGCGGCGCCCTTGAGCGTCTGCACCCAGACCTCGCCCTCGCGGCGCAGGCGCAGCGCGAAGCCCGCCTGCGCGAGGTCGCGATCGACGGTGTCGAAGTAGGAGGCCTGCAGCCGCTCCTGCGCCGTGGCGGAGCGGGCATCCCCAGCAACCCAGCGCCGCACGGCAGGCCATTGCGACTCGGGGATCTGGAAGCGGAGCTCGATTTCATTCATCGGAGGAGTGTCGCATGGGGGTCGGCGCCATCCCCTACCGGATCCCCTGCCCGATCGAACCACAACTCCACCGCACCGGCTCGCACGCGCAGCACGGCGAAGCCATCGCCCGGATGGTCGTCCCAGGCGCTCACCACGCAGCGCAGCCGCCGCCCGTCCGGGCCGTCGAACTCGAAGGCCTCCGGCGCCGCGAACTCTTCCTTCGCCGTGATCGCGAACGGCCACGGCGCGTACAGCGCCGAGCTGTGCACCGAGTGAATCCGCACCGGATCGCCGCCGGCTTCGCCATCAGACCCGCCGTCGACCGCCGAGATCTGCGCGCTCACCCAACCCGAGCGATGTTCGTCCCCCGAGAGGAACACCAGCCCCGAGGCCCGCGCGCGCCAGACTTCGCCGAGCAGTTCGTGCAGGCTGTGCGGATAGCCGTCCCAGGCATCCGAACGCAGGCTGCTGGCCGGATGCTCCGCCGTCGCGCGGCGTCGCGGCAGCGGCAGCGAACCGCTCATCATGAAGCGCGGCCGACCCGCGCTGCGCGCCAGCCAGGCGACGAAGGCATCGCGCTGCACCGCCGTCCACATGCGCGCCGTCGACCAGTTGGCGACGCGTCGCGCCTCGCGCTCGCAGCGCGCATCCGCGATGAAGAACGAGGCCCCGCGCCACTCGAAGTCGTGCCACAAGGCCTCCGGTCCGCCGGCCCGCGCCCCCGCCTCCCAGCGGTGATCCCAGGCCGCCTGCCGCGCCACGCTGAACCAGGGCCCGAGGTCGTCGCTCGCGCCCGGCTCCCAGTTGTCGACGATCTCGTGATCGTCGATGCCGTGCACCACGCGTGCCACCGTCTGCGGCAGCAGTCGCGCCGGTCCGGCCTTGAACTCGTTGTAGCTGCGGGCATAGCGCTCGACACCGCTGCGCGAGTCCGCCAGCCCGCCGCTCGCGTCCGCATAGATCTGATCGCCCGCGAACAGCACCAGCGAACAGCGCCGCCCGAGCGCCGTCGAGCGCGCGAAGCGATGCAGGCGCGCCAACGCCGCCAGCGCCGGCCCGGCCTGCGTCGGATCCAGCTCGCAGCCGGGGCTCACGTCCAGGATGCCTGGCGGGTACTGGCAGGCGGCGACGACGAAGCAGACGCCGTCGGACTCGCCGGCCGACTCGCCCTTCACTTCGCTTATCGCCGCGGCCTGCGCGTCGACCTCGCCCGGCGACGGCACGAAGCCATGCGCCCAGCGATGCGGCGGCAACTCGAACAGCTCGTCCAACGCCCACGCCACCTGCTGATTCAACTCGGCCGCGGAGAGCTCATGCATCACGCCGTGCCGCTCGCCTTCCATCACCACCGCGCGCGGCTCCAGGTAGAGACCGAGCAGCAGCAGGCCGTTCATCTCGATGTCGACCTCACCCCCTGCGTCGTTCTCCACCTCGCCGCTCGCAACGCCGCCGACGTCGGTGGCGGATTCGACGCTTGTGTCGACGCGCGGAACACGGGCCGCACGCGGCGGGAACTGCGCCACATCGAGCGAGAACCGCCAGGGTTCGCCCGGCTGCCCCACCGACGGCGGCACGAAGGGTTCGACCTGCCAGTCCAGCCCCTGCAGGCGCTCATAGCGCGACTCGCCCAGCCACCGCATCGGCACGCGCAGCAGCCAATGCGGCCAACCGAGCTCGGGTCGCAGCGCGCTCAGCAGCGGCACGCGATCGCCCTGCGGCGGCGCATGCTCGACGCGATGTCGAGGCGCCTCGGCGCAAAGCAGCAACTCCTGATCCGCCGGCGGCGGCATCGGTGACGCCAGCGCCCGCAGCGTCGTGGCCACCATCGGCGCGGTGATCGTGGTCATGCGGCCTCTCCTTGCCGCGCGCCGCGGCGTTCATCGTGCCCGTCGGCCAGGAAGTCCAGCACGTAAGGGAACACCTTGCTCTCGATGTCGCGGCCAATCAGACAATCCTGATGGCCGTGGCCGGCGATCACGCGATAGTGATAGCGGCCCTTGGCGGCCTGCGCGTAATGGTCGGCGAGCAGCTCGGCGCTGTCGGCGCTGCACAGGCCGTTCTCCTCGCCGTGCAGCGACAGCACCGGGAAGGACTTCAGCAGCGCCAGGCTCTTGGCCAGGCTGTCCAGATAAACGCTCGCGCCCTGCCAGTCGGTGATCTCGTGGCAGCGCGCGAAGTGCACCGCCTGCGCCACCGTGTCCATGTTCAGCGGACCGAAGTGGTCGTCGATGAAATCGAAGACCGGCTGGTCGACGTTGGTGATCGCGAAGTCCCGCCCGTAGAGCAGGTCCATGCGATGCCGCGTCGCGGTCCACGGCGTGCGCTTCATCTTCCAGATCGGCCAGGGCGGCGGATTCTCGATGTCGAACTCCGCCTCGGGATACGGCAGGCTGGCCAGCAGCCGATCCATCAGCTGGTCGAGCAAGGTCGGCATGCCCTCGGGCCGGAACGCGAAGTCCTGCAAGGGCAGATAGGGTCGCAGGTACTGCATCAGCACGCCGCGCAGGCTGTTGGTCGGCGACATCACCATCAGCGGCGTCACCTGCGAGATCACCAGCTTGGAGATCTTCCCCATCAGCCCGCGACGCAGCGGGTAGAAGCGCTCCCAGGACTGCTCGCGCGGTTCCAGCAAGGCCATGTGCAGCATCACCGAGCCCATGCAGTGCGCGAAGACATGCAGCCGCTCGCGGCCGGTCTCGCGCAGCACGCGGTCGACGGCCAGCGGAATGTCGTTGAAGGCGGCCTCCTCGAAGGTCCAGGGCAGCTTGGCGGTCGGCAACCCGGCGCTGGTGCGCATGTCCACGATCCAGACGTCGTAGCCCTGGTCCCAGAGCAGCTTGGCCGGCCCCGGCTGCACCGAGTGGTGCGCGAAGGTCGTGCCGCTGGCGCTGTAGCCGTGAATGAACAGCACCGGCGTGCCGCCCGAACGCGCGTAGCGGGTCAGGCGCACGATCACCGGCCGGTCGTCGTCCTCGCGGGGGCGGCGATCCAGGTCTTGCCGCTGCGCGCCGGCATCGCCCCAGCGGCCCGTGGCCATCTCCAGGATGGTCGGCTCCGGCAGGCCCGGCACGCTGCCGGGCAGGCGGTCGATGCGGCGCGGCGGCGGCGTGTCGGGCTTGCGGAAGGTCCAGACATGCAGGCCGATCGTCATGCGTGCGACGTAGGCCATCAGCGCGCCGACATCGCGCACGCCGGACGGAATGTCCCGGGCCTTGCGGATGCGCAGCAGCGGCATGCGCTCGCGCGCGAGGTGATGCAGGTCCAGCTCAAGCCGGATCTCCTTCGCGCCCGGCGGCGGCGCCAGACCCGCGACCGGCGCCAGCGTCATGCGGCTGAGCTGCGACCACGGATTCCCGCGCCGGGTGTAGCTGATCCGCTTGTGGCCGCTCAGCGTCTGCCGCCGCAGACCGACGGCCCAGGGCGGGAGCTCGGCGCCCTCGTCGAGGCGGACGCTGTAGCGCATCAGCCGCGCCTCGCCCGCGTGACCCGACAGGTGCCAGGCGTTGACGATGCGCGCCCCCAGGCCCGACGACGGATCGCCCGGCGCCTTGGGCGCGCTGCGTCCCGCCGCCCAATCGACGACGCCCTGCCAGCTGTCGCGCACCCCGCGATTCATGAGCCAGGCCCACAGTCCGCGCGCGTGTCGGCGAAGGGAACTGGAGGCCTCGCGCTGGAAGATCGCCAGCTCGCCCGATGCGATGGGCACGGTGAAGAGCGCGTTGTCGTCGCCGCGCTCCAGGTGCGGCCACAGGCGGCCGTCGCCGGCACGCGGGCCGACGATCTCGAAGCGGCCGGGCCGGGTCTCGCGCGCCTCGAAGACGCGCAGCATGCTGCCCGGCGCCGCGACCAGCTTGCGCGCCGGGCCGGGCCGCAGCAGCTCGGTCACCGCCTTGGGCTGATAGACGAAGCACAGCTCCAGGTACTTCAGCGGCGAACCCTCCGCGCCGGGCCAGTGCACGAAGCCGCCCAGGCGCTCGCGCACTTCGATCTCGGTCGGTTGATCGGCCGGCGCCTGGTCGCGTGCGACCTCGCCGAATCGGGGACGCACGCGTTCGACGCGCGTCGGCGCGCGCTCGGCGCCGTCCAGGCCCCAGAGCGGGATCAGGCTATCCAGCGCGCGCTGCGCGAGCGCGCTGATCGTCAGCGCCGGGTTGATGCCCAACGAGGTCGGCACGATGGCGCCGTCCAGCACCACCAGGCCTTCGTGCACCGCGTCGCCCTCGCCCGCGAAGACCCGTCCGATCGCATCGACCACGCCGTCCGCGCCGATGTCACCCATCGAGCAGCCGCCCAGCGGATGCACGCTGATCATCGGCCCCCGCGCGCCGGACATCAGGAAAGCCATCTCCTGCGGCAGCAGCTGCCACATCGGGTTGCGCAGCAGCCGCGCGCCCAGCGGGCGAAGACGGCGTTCCAGCAGCTCATGCCGGCGCGCGACCGCGGGCTCATTGCGCAGTCCGGGCCACTCGACCTGCAGGCTGCCGGGCTCCTGGCAACCGTCCTTCAGCGTCAGGCGCCCGGTGCCGCTGTCGCGACCGATGACGGCCATCGGCAGATAGCGGTCGGTCACCGAGGGCCGCACGGCGAAGGGATCCTCGAAGTCCTCGCGCTCCTCGTGCGGGCCGGCGTTGGCGCGGCTCAGCGCGTCCAACGTGCCGGCCAGCGCGAAGCTCTCCTCGAACAGCGGCCGCAGCGCGCCGGGGATCGCCAGGTCCTGCACGACATGATCGCCGCCGGCCGAGAGCATCGCGGTGATGGTCGGTCCGACCTGCCGAGCGCCAGGCGCCTGGCGCTCGTCGGCGACGGCGTGCACCGCCTTGGGCAGCTCGTGGCCGACGGTGATGACGTCGCCGTTGGCGGAGAAGCCCTGGCCCAGCATCCGCGACAGCCTCAGCCCGCGCGCGCGCGAGCGCATCAGGATCTCGGTCGAGCCCAGGCTGCCCGCGGCCAGGATCACGCGCCGCGCGACGACCTCGAAGGCCTCGCCCTGCCGGTGGCGCAGCAGCTCGTCGGTGTGCTGCACCTGCACGCGCCAACCGGCACCGGGCAGCAGCTCCAGGCTTTCCACGCTCGCGCCGCAGACCAGCTCCGCGCCCTGCCGCCAGGCCTGCAGCAGCAGGCTGGTGTCCAGTGATTGCTTGGCCTCGTGGTTGCAGCCGGTCGCGCAGTCGCCGCAGGCAGCGCAGGTCTTGTGCGGCCACGCCGCCGCGCCGCGCGGCTGCTCGTCGAAGGCGACCTGGATGCGCACCGGGCGCGTGCGCGAGGCCTCGAGCCCGCGCAGCGCCTCCAGCCGCCGCGGCTTGTGGCCGCGCAGCCGCTCGATGGTGTTGTCGCCCGCCTCGTCGCGCACGCCCAGCTGGCGCTCGGCGCGCTCGAACCAGGGCGTGAGGTCCTCGTTCAGGAAGGCCTGCGGCCAGCCGGGCTCGCGGAACACCGCGGGATCGGGACGCTCCATCACGCCGGCGTTGATCAGCGATCCGCCGCCCAGGCCGTTGCCCAGCGCGACGCAGACATCGGGCCCGACGCGCAGGTCGAAGAGCCCTTCGCGCCGGCCCGAGGGCGCATCGCCACCGGCGGTGGCGAGCCGCACATGGCCGGCGAGCTCGGCGAAGCGGTCGGGGAAGGCGCCGGGCAGGTACTCGCGGCCGCGCTCCAGCACGACCACGCGTTGCGTCCGGCCCTCGGCGTCGAGCCTTCCGGCCAGCGCATGCGCGGCGGCCGCGCCGCCATAGCCGCTGCCGACGATCAGGACGTCGACGGCTTGCGGCCCCGGCGCGGGCGCGGCGAAGCGCTCGGCCATCCAGTCCTCCAGCGGACGGGACAGCCAACGCGTGCCGAAAGGCCGCGCGCCGCCGGGGTCGACCGGCGGCGCGGAGTCAGGGGACGAGGCGCGATCAGGCCGGGCTGGCGGCGCCTCCTCGAACGGACGTGACATCGGAACCCTCCCTGCGGTGCTCGGCCAGGGCGGCCTGCATCGCGTTGATCAGTTGCTCCTCCGTGACCGGCTTGTGCAGCAGGGTCAGGCCCGCCTGATGCGCGTCGCGCAGGCGTTCGGGCGCCGTGTCGCCGCTGATGAGCAGCGCCGGCAGGCCCGGGAAGGCGCTGCGCAGCGAGCGCACGGCGCTGATGCCGTCCTCGCCCCCGCGCAGCCGGAAGTCGGTCAGCAGCAGATCGGGCTGCTGACCCATGCTCTTGAGCAGGCCCTCGCGCGTCGAGCCGGCCACCAGCACCTGGCACCCGTGCGCGCTCAGCAGCGCATGCATCGCCACGCGCACCGGCTCCTCGTCGTCGATCACCAGCACCCGCACCGGCGGCAGCGACGGGCCGTGGCGCGTCGCGGTGTCGGGCTGCACCAGGCTCATGTCGGCGGCGGTCACGTTCAGCATGAAGCTGGACCCGTGGCCCGGCGCCGAGCGCAACGCCAGGTGCAGGTCCAGCAGATCCACCAGACGCGTCACGATGGACAGTCCCAGGCCGAGGCCCTTGGCGCGATCGCGCTCGGGATTCCCGACCTGATAGAACTCCTCGAAGATGCGCGCCTGTTCGTGCTCGGGGATGCCCATGCCGGTGTCACGCACCGACAGGCGCCAGACGTCCTCGTCCTGGCCGCGGCTGACCTCGACGGCCACCTCGCCGCGCTGCGTGTACTTGATCGCGTTGTCGATCAGGTTGCGCACCACCCGCTCCAGCAGCACCGGGTCGCTCTCGACGCAGGCCTCGGGCGGGCAGTCCAGCCGCAAGAGCAGCTGCTTGCGCAGGGCCACCGGCTGGAACTCGCGCTGCAGACGCGCCAGCCAGGGCTGGAGCGCGAAGACCTGGTTGTTCACCGGCACCACGTTGGCGTCCAGCTTGGAGATGTCCAGCAGCGCGTCCATCTGCGAGGACAGCGACTGCAGCGCCAAATTCATCTGCGTGACGATGACGCGGCCCTCCTCGTCCATCGGGCGCTTGTCCAGCGCGGCACCGAACAGCGACAGCGTGTGCATGGGCTGGCGCAGGTCGTGGCTGGCCGAGGCGAGGAAGCGCGTCTTGGCCGCCATGGCCGATTCCGCCTGCGACAGCGCCGCGCGCAGCTGCTGGTTGCTCTTGATCTGCTGCTGGCGGATCAGCACGGACTCGGCGAAGACGCGGTAGGTGTCGCGTGCCAGGCCGGTCAGGATCACGCCGAAGAACACGATCAGCGCGGCCAGCAGCGCGTCGAGCCAGCGGTAGTCGCCCGAGTCGTGGAACAGCCCCCAGGCCAGCGCATTGGCGATGGTCACGGGCCACAGGAAGACCTGGAACACGACCCGGTGCCCGGCCGTGGTCGCCACCGCGCCGGCGCACAGGCCCAGCAGCACGATGGTCTGGACCATGCGCTGGAAGTCGCTGAAATGGGGGGCGACGATCAGCGACAGGCTGAAGGTCACGCCGTTGACCAGGCTCAGGACCACCGCCCAGTTCAGGCGCTGGTCGAGCGGGCGCTGATGCATCTCCGGGAGCCGGCCCAGCACCGCCCAACGCGCGGCCAGGACGAGGTAAGCCAGCGCCAGCCAGCCGAAGGCGACCCAGCCCGACACCACGTTGGACGCCATCAGCGCCAGCGCGAAGGCCGCGATGCCCACCGGATAAGGCACGCGCCGGCCCTGCTTGCCGATCAGGCGCAGCAGCTCGAGGTCGACGCTCGCCTGCCCGGCGCTGCGTTCACCCGCCATGACCGGATGGGGCAGCCCCTGGCCGCTGCCACGAGTGGAAATGCATGCTTTTTGTAAACCTTGTATTGGGCCGGCAATATAGCTCGCCGGTCCCGATCACCCCAAGCGGTGCCGCTCGGGGCACGGGCTCACCCGGGCGGTAGGCACGCCGGGCGTGAACGCCCTCCAAAGACGGGGTCCCGCGCGGTCCCTCCCCGCGAACCCCAGAAAAAACTATGCCGACCACCGCCGCCCCGATGGGCTTTGGTAGGTCGGCATAGCACTCCTCCCCTTGATCACGACGCTGAGGTCCAGGCAGCGCGCGATCGGGGGCCAGTATGCAAAGGCCTCCCGGCCACCGGAATCCCCCTCAAGAGGGAGACGGCGAACCGATCACCCCCTCGCCTCACGCGATGCTCATCCGGTGCGGGGCGCGCTTGTCCCGCAAGAGCTCCTCCAGCAACGCCAGGTAATAGGCCATCGGCGGCGTGCGCATGCCCGGCCGCTTGGCCAGATCGTCCCAGCGGCGCAGCTGCAGCGCGGCGGAGGCGTGCGGATGGGCCATGAAGATCAGCCGCTCCTCGGCGTTCATCGGGCCGCCCTGCAGCGCCAGGCTGTGACGCGAGGCGTCCGACAGCCCCGGCCCGTAGGCCGCATCGGTGCTGACCAGATAGCGCTTGGCCGCCACATGCAGCCGGATCGGCTCCAGCACCTCGGGCCCGCAGCCACCGGCGCGCAGCAGCGGCAGCGCGCTGAGCTCATGCTGGTCGTCGCGCAGCGGGGCGGTCTCGGGGCCGTCCATCAACTGCCCGATGTCGTGCAGCAAGGCGGCGGCGACGAGGCTATGCTCCGCGTGCGCCCATTCGGCGAGTTGCGCGCATTGGAGCGCGTGCTCCAGGGCGGTGACGGGTTCGCGACGCTCGTCGCCGTACCGCAAATGACCGCGGCGCTGAAACAGCGCCTCGATCTTGGCGATCAAGTCCATGGCCAATCCTTCCGAACGCTCGGCTCCACAGCGGAGCGGCCGCCAGTCTCGATGTCCGCCATGACGGATCTGTGAACTGTCCCCGGCCCTCACATTCAAATCGACTGAACAGTGGCCTCAGTTCCGGTGAACCGACACGCTGTGCGCCGCGCGGACACTTGCTTCCATTCCGGAGCCACCCCAGGACTTCCCAAGGACGAGAGCCCGACATGAGCACGAACGACAACGACCACATCCCCGCCGGCACCCCGGTGCCCGCGCCGGCCGCCGCCGTCCCGGTCGAGCCCACGCCCGCCGTCCCGGTTCAGGCTGCCGCGCAAGCCGCGGCGGCCATGACGCCGCCGGTGCTTCCGCCCGCCGTCGCCGCCGCGCCCACCCCCGTGGCCAAGCCCGTCAAGACCCGCTACGACGGCCTGGCCATGGCCTTCCACTGGCTGCTGGCGCTGCTGATCATCGGCACCTTCTCGGTGGGCTGGTACATGTCTGACCTGCCGTTCTCGATGACGCGGCTCAAGCTCTTCAACTGGCACAAGTGGGCCGGCGTGACCATCCTGGCGCTGTCGGCGCTGCGCCTGCTGTGGCGTTTGGCGAACCGCCCGCCCGCGGATCTGCCCATGCCCGGCTGGCAGAAGTTCGGCGCCCACGCGGTGCACTGGCTGCTCTATGCCGCGTTCTTCGCGGTGCCGCTGAGCGGCTGGGCCTACAGCTCCGCGGCCGGCTTCCCGATCGTGTGGTTCGGCGTGCTGCAGCTGCCCGACTTCGTCGCGCCGGACAAGGCGCTGGCCGCCACGCTCAAGGAAGTCCACGCCTTCTTCGCCTACGGACTCGGCCTGCTGGTGCTTGCCCATCTCGGCGCCGTGGTCAAGCATGTCGTCATCGACAAGGACGGCCTGCTCAAGCGCATGCTCCCGGGCCGCGCCTGAGCGCGGCCATCCAGGCGACTCCCAGACAAGCAGACAAGACCTGACCCTCGCGCCCCGGCGCGAGCCCCGCTCCCTCAAGACCTCCCCGCCTTCAAGAGGACTCTCATGACGAAACGACTGGCCACCCATTTCTCCGTCACCGCGCTGTCGGTGCTGAGCGCCGCGCTGATCCTGGCCGCGCCGGCGATGGCCCAGACCAAGCCGGCGGCCAAGCCCGCCGCCACCACGGCGGCGGCTCCGGCCGCCGCGCCGGCCACGGCCGCGAAGGTGGTGCCGGCGCAGAGCGACATCGCCTTCACCTTCCGCCAGATGGGCGTCCCGGTGGACGGCCACTTCAAGAAGTTCGACGCCCAGCTGGCCTTCGATCCGAAGAACGCCGCGGCCGGCAAGGTGAGCTTCGCCATCGAACTGGCCAGCGCCACCATCGGCGACGCGGCCACCGACGCGGAGCTGATCAAGCCCGAGTGGTTCGACGCCAAGAAGGTGCCGACCGCGACCTTCCAGAGCACGTCCATCAAGACGCTGGGCGGCGGCAAGTTCGAGGTCGCCGGCAAGCTGCTGATCAAGGGCCAGGCGCATGACGCCGTGGTGCCGGTCACGCTGGTGCAGTCCGGCGGCACGACGACCGCCACGGGCGCCTTCGGCATCAAGCGCCTGGACTTCAAGATCGGCGAGGGCGAGTGGAAGGACACCTCCATCGTCGCCAACGACGTCCAGGTGAAGTTCAAGCTGGCCATCACCGGCATGGGTCCGCTGTAAAGCGCGGCCTGCGGCTCATCGACAGTTTTCCCCACCGGTCCGGGTCCGTCCCGTTCCACCTTTCTCACCGTTCCACCCGTTCATAACAGGACCACCCACCATGAAGAAAGCCCTGCTGCTGGCCTCCCTGATCGCCGTGACCGGCCTGGCCCAAGCCGAAGTCGCCAACTACGCGATCGATCCGACCCACACCTACGCCACCTTCGAGATGCGCCACTTCGGCACGTCGACCAACCGCGGCCGCTTCGACAAGAAGGAAGGCACCGTGCAGCTGGACAAGGCGGCCAAGACCGGCAAGGTCGAGATCACCATCAACGTGGACAGCGTCAACACCGGCTTCTCCAAGTTCGACAGCCACCTGAAGAGCGCCGAGATCTTCGACACCGCGAAGTTCCCGACCGCCAAGTTCGTCAGCACGAAGTTCAACTTCACCGGCGACAAGGTCTCGTCCATCGACGGCGAGCTGACGCTCAAGGGCAAGACCGCGCCCGTGACGCTGAAGGCCGACAACTTCAACTGCTACGAGAACCCGATGCTCAAGCGTGAAGTCTGCGGCGGCGACTTCGAGACCACCTTCGACCGCACCGTCTTCGGCGCCGATTACGGCGTGGCCTACGGCTTCCCCAAGGAAGTCAAGGTCGTGATCCAGGTCGAGGCGATCAAGCAGTAAGCCCCTGCGCCCCTGAACGAGGCCCGCTTCGGCGGGCCTTTTTCGTTGGGGAGCCCCTCCGGCCTGTCGGCGATCGCTGCAGTCCATCCCGCCGACCGCACGGCGCGTCGCCGCGGCCCCTGGGCGCGCAAAGGACTTGCGTACAGTGCGAAGCCATACGACAGGTCCCCTCATGAACGCGCCGACTCCCGCCCAGACCCCCATGCGCCAGCGCTGGCTCGCCTTCATGAAGGCGGCCGAGCACGGCTTCCACGCCTACGGCAGCTGGCTGGTGACCATCACCTGGAAGCGCTTCTCGCTGCTGGCGGTGCTGCTCATCATCGGCGCCAACATCCTGCAGCAGCTGCCGCCCTTCTCCTTCAGCTGGCAGCGCCTGGAAGAGACCACCGAGACCGTCCACTCCAAGCCCTCGGCCCCCAAGGAACTGCGCAAGGACAAGAAGGCCCGGCAGCAGTCCCAGGACGAGGACGACGACGCCCGGACCGAGCGTCTCGAGCGCGCCAAGGAAGAAGCCTTGCGCGCCGCCCGGGAAGCGGAGAAGGCGGGCTCCGACGGCCGCTCCGTCGTCGACGTCAACGGCCTGCGCTACGAAGTCCAGATCGACAACCGCGGCGTGCGCATCGTGCCGCGCGCGGCCCCGGGCATGTCCGCCAGCGCCGCGGCGTCCAGCGCCTCGGAAGCCGGCGACGCGACCGACGTCACCGGTCTGCCCTCGCTCGACATCCGCCTGCCCGAGAAGCAGCGCGAGGCGGTGCGCTCCGCCGTCGAGGAGGCCAAGCGCGCCCTCGAGGAAGCCGCCGAGAACGCCCGCCAGGCCAAGGCCGACGCCGAGGAAGCGCGCCAGGAGTTGGAGCAGGCCCAGCGCGAGACCTCACGCAAGACCCGCTACCGCACGGTGAAGCTGGGCGACTTCCTGGACAAGCTGGCGGTGCTGATCGTGCTGGCCTCGGCGCTGATCAAGGCGACCTACAAGGGCCGGCTGCAAGCCGAGGTCAAGGCCGCCAAGGCCACCGAGACCGCCGAGGCGGAATCGCTGCGCCGCCAGGTCGTCGAGGCCCGCATGGCCGCGATGCAGGCGCAGGTCGAGCCGCACTTCCTGTTCAACACCCTCGCCTCCATCGACCACCTGATCGAGACCGATCCGCCGCGCGCCTCGCAGATGCAGAAGAACCTGATCGCGCTGCTGCGGGCCTCCATGCCCACCATGCGCGAGACCAACGCCACCGGCGTGCGCGACCTGGGCCGCGAGATGGCCGTCATCCGGCCGTATCTGGAGATCCTGCAGGTCCGCATGGAAGAGCGGCTCGTCAGCCGCATCGACGTGCCGGACGGCCTGCTCTCGGCGGAGTTCCCGCCCATGATGATCCAGAGCCTGGTCGAGAACGCCATCAAGCACGGCCTGGAACCCAAGGCCGAGGGCGGCAGCCTGACGCTCAAGGCCGAGATCGTGCACGGCAAGCTGCAGGTCACGGTGGCCGACACGGGACTGGGCTTCGGCCGGGCCGCGACCTCGGGCACCGGCGTGGGTCTGGCCAACATCCGCGAACGCCTGACGCTGCTCTATGGGAAGTCCGCCAGCCTGACCGTGGCGGAGAACCAGCCCAGCGGCACCGTCGTCACCATCACCGTCCCCTACCGGACGGCCCATCAAGCCCAGGAACAAGGAGCACACGCATGAAAACGCTGTTCAAGATCGTCCTCATCGGGGGACTGGCGCTGACGGCCTTCGCCTCCGTCCTGGGCTTCAGCGTGCTGGGCCTGCTGTCCGACATTCCCGGCGCCCACCTGACCATCAACGGCGACGACTTCATGTGGTCGAGCATGAATCTGGCCGACGCCTTCGGCGCCGGCCTGGGCCTCGTCATCGCCTTCGGCGTGATGTGCCTGGTCATCCCGCTGGTGCTGCTGCTGGGCCTGGGCCTGCCCCTGCTGATCCTGGGCCTGGTGCTGCTGGCCGGCATCGTCGCGCTGCTGAGCGTGGGCGCGGTGCTGGGGTCGCCCGCCATCATCATCGGCCTGATCCTCTGGCTGATCCTGCGCGACAAGCCGCGCAAGCCCGCCGCCGCCCCGCCGGCCATGTCGACCGCCGCGCCGCTGCCCCCCCAGCCCCCCACCGGTCCGACCGCGCCGACCGAGCCCTCGCTGACCTAACATCGCCCCCCATGAGCGACACCACCACCGCCCCCCGCGCCGTCCTGGCCGACGACGAGCGCCTGATGCGCGAGCAACTGCGCAGCCGCATCGCCGAGGTCTGGCCCGAGCTTGAGATCGTCGCCGAGGCCAAGAACGGCCTCGAGGCGGTCGAGCTGGTCAAGGAACACAAGCCCGATCTGGTCTTCCTGGACATCCGCATGCCCGGGCTGACCGGCGTCGAGGCGGCCAAGCAGATCGCGCAGCTGCCCGACGACGAGGACTGGGTGCTGCCCGAGATCGTCTTCATCACCGCCTACGACCAATACGCGGTCGAGGCCTTCGAGCAGGGCGTGTGCGACTACGTCCTCAAGCCCGCCGAGCGCGAGCGCCTGCTGGTCACCGTCGAGCGCATCAAGAAGCGCCTGGCCCAGCGCGCCGGCGAGCTCGAGCCGGAAGGCCCCGCCAACGGCACACTGCAGCAGCTGCTGCATTCGCTGTCGGCGCGGGTGAACAACACCGGCGGCGCGCCCAAGTACCTGCAATGGATCCAGGCCTCGGTCGGTCAGACCATCCAGATGATCCCGGTCGAAGAGGTGCTCTTCTTCATCAGCGACGAGAAGTACACCCGCGTGCAGACCTCCAGCGTCGAGGCGCTGATCCGCAAGCCGATCAAGGAGCTGGTCGACGAACTGGATCCGCAGCTGTTCTGGCAGATCCACCGCTCGACGCTGGTCAACGTGAAGGCCATCAACGGCATCAGCCGCGATTTCCGCGGCCGCCAGCTGGTCGGCGTGCGCGGCCTCGACGAGAAACTCGAGGTGAGCCGCAGCTACACCCACCTGTTCAAAGGCATGTGACGCGGCTGCGAATCGGGCGCTGTGCGTCGTTGCAGATCCTCGCCATAGCGCTGCTATGGCTGTGGTCTGCGCCTAGCTCAGCACCCGATTCGTCGCCGCGTGGCGGTGGACGTCGGAGCTGGGGTCAGTTCAGGGGCACGGGGCGGGTGATGCCCGCCGCGTCCAGGGCGCGCCGGACCTCGGGCGCGTCCAGGTCGGAGTCCAACTCCGGCAACTCGGTCTCGATGCCGAGCATCGAGTCGCCCTCCCCCTCCCGCATCGGCTTGCGTGACGGCGTCCGCAGGCCCAGTCCCAGCGCCAGCAGCGCGTAGAACAGGAAGGCGATGCGCGGCGCGTCGATCAGGCTGTCGAAGAGCCCGACGACGAGGAAGGCCAGCAGCCCGCCCGCCACCGCCGGCGCCAGCGGATGCCGCCGCGCCGCGCCCAGCGCGCAGCGCCACAGCGCCGTGATCAGCAGCGCGGTCCACAGCGCCAGGCCCAGCAAGCCCTGCTCGAACAGCACATGCGCCGGCAAGCTCTTCATGTGGAAGGGCATGTGGACGCGGTCGCTGGTGAAGAACCAGCGCGCCAGACCCTCGGTGAAATCGCCGTTGCGCAGCAGCGGACCGTGCTCGCTGTCGACCAAGTTCACCGAGGCGATCTCCAGCAGCCCGCCGCGACGGTTCTGCATCATCGACATCTCGATCCGGCGCGGCGCCCAGGCCGGTCCGCCGAAGTCCGCCGGCACCCGGCCCAGCGGCATCTGCACCGTCTGCCAGGCACCGTCCAGCGGCTTGATCTCGGTCTCGCGATTCACGCAGCGCAGCGGGTAGAGCAGGAATTTCTCGCAGACCTCGACCCGCAGCCGTGTCGGGAAGGCCGCGCGCAGCACCACCGTCACGCCGACGTCGCCGCCCACCGCGGGCAGGCGCTGGCCGAGCCGGAACATCTCGTTGTAGCCGGTCTGATGCAGGCCGCTGGTGAGCGTGATCGTCGGACCCGGGAAGGGTTCGGCCGGCGCGCCGCCGGCGGGCGACGGGACCGGCTCGCTGCGGGGCGCGTTCAGGCGCACCTCGCCGACGCGTTCCTCGTAGGGGCCGCTGTTGGCGAAGCTCGCCGGGAAACGGCCGCTGCCCTTGCCCAGCAGCCATTCGTCCACCGTGTGCAGCAGGCCCAGGCCGATGCGCCAGTGCTCGAGGCGGCCCTCGAAATCCTGCGTACCGGTGGACATCCGCTGGCCGATGTAGGCGCCACCGCTCAGCGCAGCGACCACCGCGCAGATCAGCAGACAGCCCGTCCACAGCAGCCCACGCACGCGCCAGCCGGCGGTGCGCAGATCGCTGCCCACCCGCGGCGACCACTGCGTCGCGATCCAGACCAGCGCCAGCACCGCCAGCGCCACGGCGGCGGGGACGATGGCGCGGCCCTCACCCCAATGCGCGGCGACCAGGCCGGCGCCCGCGAGCGTCCCCATCCACACCGTCGCCAGCGCGAAGGCCTGCGCGGGCTGCGTCAGCCCGCCGCGCCACATCCAGCCCAGCAGCAGTCCCAGCAGCACCAGCGCGCCGTCGATCAGGTAGGCGCCTTTGGGCAAGACGTCGATCAGCAGACCGCCCGCGAGCACCAGCAGCAGCGCGGGCAGCGGCGCGAGCACCAACAGCGCCCGCGTCTGGCCGCGCGGCCAGGCGGCGCGCGCATGCGGCATCGCGAGCAGCACCGCGGCGCTGCCGGCCAGCGCCAGCATCGCGCGATAGCCCCCGGCGCTGAACAGCAGCCAGGCCGCGACCGCCGTGCCCAGCAGCACGCCCGCCGACCAGCCCAGCGGCAGCGAGGGTTCCACCCGCGGATAGACATAGGCCGGCGCGCCGCCGGATCGCGGCGCGTCCAGGCCCAGCCGACGCTGCGACGCCCACAGCAGCGCGCACAGCCCCATGCCGACCGGCACCGCCAGATAGACGCCCCGGGAGAAGGTCGTCAGGCAGGCGTAGAAGGCCAGCAGCAGCACCAGCAGCCCGAAGGCGAAGCGCAGCGGACGCCGCTCCCGCAGCGTCCACAGCAGCGCGAAGGGCACGCCCAGCGCGAGCGCGCCGTCCAGCGAGGCGCCTCCGACATGCATCTCCCAGAACCAGGAGGTGGTGCGGTAGTCGCTCGAGAAATCGGTCAGCCCCGTATAGACCCAGCGCTCCCAGACGGCGCCCAGCGCGGTCAGGAGCAGCGCCACGAGCCAGGCCGCGCGCGTCAGGCGCTGGACGGCGGAGGGCCGCAGGTCCGACGCCTTCTGCCACAGCGGCAGCAGCAACAGCACCAGCACGAAACTTTTGCCGGCTCGCAGGCTGTTCATCGGTTCCTGCAGGCCTTGCCAGAAGCCGAACTGCAGTCCGCCGGCCTGGTCGAAGCCGCGCCAGATGGCGATGCCCACCGAAAGCCCGAAGACCGCCAGCAGCACCCGCACCGCCGCACGCCAGCGCAGCGCGCGGTAGCGCCAGGGCACCGGCCGGTGCGAGGACACGGTCAGCGCCAACGCCGCGTAGCCGCCCGCCGCGACGGCGAGCACCAGCAGATCCAGTTCCTCGAAGGTGAGCCAGCCGGTCCAGGGCGCGAAGCCGATGATCGGGACCAGCGCCGGCACCAGCATCGGCAGCACCTGCCAGCCGAAGAAGCCGCCCACCGCGATCGCGGCCCAGAGCGCCGTCATCGCCACGGGCTCGATCGGGTAATGGCGGGACAGCCACAGGCCGGTGACGGCGCAAGCCAGGCTCAGGGCCAGCGCGCCGAAGGAGGACGGCCGGGTCGGGAGGACGAACTTCATGCGCGCGTCCGTCCCAGGCTGTTGGCGATGCACCATTGCGCCGGCCAGTAGCTGGCCAGGACCCAGAAGCTGGCCATCTCCATCGGGCCGGCAAACTTGTTGATCGCCAGCATCGCGTCGGACAGCACGAACAGCGTGCCGCCCCAGGCGGCCCAGCGGGCACGAGGCTCGTCGGGCAGGCCGGTGCTGGCGCGCCACCAGACCCAGGCCTGCGCCGCCATCGCGGCCAGGCAGACGACGTAGACGATCACCGGCGCCTGCAGCGCGGCCGGCACGTTGGGCCAGAGCCGACCCAGCACCATCGCGGCGATCACGCCGAACATCAGGAAGGGCCAGCGGATCGCGCCCAGCCGCACCCGGCTGCGGAAGCCCAGGATGTAGCAGAGGTGCGCGACGAGGAAGCTCACCAGCCCGGGCAGGAAGCCTTGCTCGGGCCAGAGCAGCGCGATGTCGCCGGCCAGCGAGCACAGCAGGCCGACGCGCAGCCAGCGCGCCAGCCGCGGCTGATCGGCGCCGCGCGGCCAGGCGTGCAGCAGGATCAGGACGGTGGTCAGCGGCTTGAAGATGAAACCCAGTCCGGCAGGCAGTTGTGCGGGCTGCGACAGCGCGAGGATCGCGACGGCGGCGCTGGCGAGCGTCAGCAGCGGCAACAGGACGCCGGACTTGGGAGCGGTAACGGTCATGGCGCCGCATTCTGCCGGTTGGCGGCGACACCGGCGGTAGGGAGCCCCCTCGGAGGTGGTAGACCTTACAGGTGGCGCGGGGCGATTCACGCCCGTGAACGCGATTCGCCCGGGCGCGCTCGGCACGGGCTCAGAGCGGACAGTGCCGCTCGATCTGCAGGATGCGCTCGCGCACGCAGGCCTCGGGCATCGCGAAGCCCTCGGACAGCCGCTTCACCGAAACCCAGCCCTCCTCCATCCCGCGCCGCAGCGCCGCCTCGGGCAGCAGCAGGGCCAGCGCGAAGCGGGTGGCCTCGCGCTCGATCACGGACTGACAGGTCGAGCCGAAGTGCTCGGGGATCTCGGGCGGCACGGCCAAATGGCCCAGCACGTGATGGCCGAGCGCATGCGCCGCCACCAGGCGCCGAGTCCATGGGTCCAGCGCGCGGTTGACCTCGATGACCGGCGCGCCGTCCAGGCGCAGCAGGCGGCCGTGATGGGCATACATCGGCTCCGCCCGCCCGCCGCGCTCGCGCACCTGAACGCCGGCGCCGTCGGTGAAGACGGCCAGGTTGAGCGGAGCGCCCTCCTCCTTCCAGAACTCGGTGAGCAGCGCGCTCGCGGCGGCGTCGATCTCGCGCAGCCGGGACTCGTCCAGCTCGACAGGGCGTCGTGGGGACGGTGGGAGGGGAGAAGACGAGACGGGGGACGGGTCGACGGATGGGGCGGACTTCGGAACGACGGACATCGCGGCACTCCTGGCGAGGCGCCGCCGCCGGCTCCCTCGGTGGTGGGGAGCGGCGGGCGCGCTTCAGAGGGAACGGATGCTAGGAAGCCGTTCGCGCCAGCGAAATGACTCGAACCAGTAAGAATCGTTCGGCGACGGTCGGTCGCCACGTCAAGGCCCACCCGTCAAGGCCCCCCTCAAAGCCGCCCGGTCAAGATCGGTTCAGCGCGGGCGGGCTAGCGCTCGTTCTTGGCGGCCTGCGCCTGCTTCTCCGCGGTGGCCGCGGCCTTGGCGGCCAGTTGCTCGCGCATGCGCTTGAGCTTCTCGCGTGGGTCTTCCTTGATGCCGCTCTCGTCGAGCTTCATCTCCGCGATGAAGCGGCTGGGCACGCCCACCACGGTCTCGCGATTCTTCTTGCGCCGGCGCAGCGTCGACACCGCCAGCGTCCGCCGCGCCCGCGTGATGCCCACGTACATCAGGCGCCGCTCTTCCTCGACACGCTGAGGCGTGAGCTCGTCGTTCTCCGCCTTGAACGGGAGCAGGCCCTCGTTCACGCCGGCCAGCATCACATGCGGCCACTCCAGGCCCTTGGACGCGTGCAGCGTCGTGAGCACGACCTGGTCCTGCTCCTCCTGACGCTCGGCCAACGACAGGATCACGCTAATCGTCTGCGCGACCTCCAGCAGCGATTGGCGCGGACTCTCGGTCGTGATGCCGCCGTCGGTGGAGATCTCTCCGCCGCAGCGCTTGGCGACCCAGTCGACGAAGTCCAGCACATTGCCCCAGCGGGCCTGCGCCACCTTCTCGTTCTCTTCCTGATCGATGAGGTACTGCTCGTAGCTGATGTCCTTGAGCCACTCCATCATCAGCGCCTTGCCCTCCTCGCCGCCGACGGCGTGCCGGGCGCGGTATTCGAGGTCGACCACGTAGCGGCCGAACTCGTGCAGCCCATGCAGCGCCTTGCTCGACAGCGTCGCCTTGAGCGACTCCGCGAACAGCGACTCGAACATGGACAGCTTCCACTTGGCGGAGAACTCGCTCAGGTGGCCCAGCGTCTGGTGACCGATGCCGCGCTTGGGCGTAGTGACCGCGCGCAGGAACGCGGGATCGTCGTCCTGGTTCACCAGCAGGCGCAGCCAGGCGCACAGGTCCTTGATCTCGGTGCGGTCGAAGAAGCTCTGGCCGCCGGAGACCTTGTACGGAATCTCGGCGCGGCGCAGCGCCTGCTCGAAGATGCGCGCCTGATGGTTGGCGCGGTAGAGGATGGCGAAGTCGGAGAACTTGGTCGTCGGGTGGTTCGCGCGGATGGACTGGATGCGGGCGACGGCGCGCTCGGCCTCGTGCTCCTCGCCGTCGGCCTCGATCAGGGTGATGGGATCGCCCTCGCCGAACTCGCTCCACAGCGTCTTCGGGAAGAGCTTGGGATTGCTGCCGATCACGTTGTTGGCCGCGCGCAGGATGGCGCTGGTGGAGCGGTAGTTCTGCTCCAGCGGAATGATCTTGAGCTGCGGGAAATCGACGGGCAGCTTCTTCAGGTTCTCGATGGTCGCGCCGCGCCAGCCGTAGATGGACTGGTCGTCGTCGCCCACGGCGGTGAACATCGCACGCTCGCCCACCAGGTACTTGAGCAGCTCGTACTGGACGGCGTTGGTGTCCTGGTACTCGTCGACCAGCACATAGCGCAGCATCTCCTGCCACTTGCCGCGCGCTTCCTCATTCGTCTGGAACAGCTTGAGCGGCATGCCGATGAGGTCGTCGAAGTCGACGGCCTGATACGCGGTCAGCCGCTCCTGATAGCGCTGCATGACGACGGCGGCGGCGCGCTCCATGTCGTCCTTGGCGTAGGCCAGCGCCTGCTGCGGGCTGAGGTTCTGGTTCTTCCACAGCGAAATCGTCCATTGCCAGGACTTGGCGGTCGCCGCGTCGGTCGTGCCGCCAGCGTCGCGCAGCACGGACAGCACGTCGTCCGAATCCAGGATGGAGAACTGCTCCTTGAGCCCGAGGTGGCGGCCGTCCTCGCGCAGGATCCGCACGCCCAGCGAGTGGAACGTGGAGATCAGCAGCTCCGAGCCCGCCTTATTGCCCACCAGGTGCTTGGCGCGCTCGCGCATTTCCTGCGAGGCCTTGTTCGTGAAGGTGATCGCGGCGATGTTCTTCGGGCGGTAGCCCTCAGAGAGCAGCTTGGCGATCTTCTGCGTGATCACGCTGGTCTTGCCCGAGCCCGCGCCCGCGATCACCAGACAGGGACCCGCGAGGTGATGCACGGCCGCCAACTGGGCCGGATTGAGCGTGGTCTTGGACATGGCGCGTAAGGGACAGGGAACTTCGAGGCGGCCGAAGATGATAGCGGGACGTACAGTGCGAACCATGAACACAGCTGCCCACATCGTCGTCGCCCTCGTGGCCCTGATCCACGTCTACATCCTGGTGCTGGAGATGTTTCTCTGGACCACGCCCAAGGGCCGCAAGGCCTTCGGCCTGACGCCGGAGTTCGCCGAGGCGACGAAGGTGCTGGCCGCCAACCAGGGGCTGTACAACGGCTTCCTGGCGGCGGGCCTGATCTGGGGGCTCGTGCTGGGCGCGGCTGGCGGTCCGGTGAAGATTTTCTTCCTGGCCTGCGTGCTGGTGGCCGGGCTGTATGGGGCCGCGACCGCGAGCCGCAAGATCCTCTTCATCCAGGCCCTCCCCGCGGCGCTCGGACTGGCGCTGACGCTGGCCGCTTGAGGCCTCAGTCCGGCAGGTTGACGCCCCGGCGGGCGGCCATCTGCTGGAGCTCGCCGGACTGCCGCAGCCGCTGCATGCCGGCATCGATCAGCGCTTGCCAGCCCGCGCCGGCCGCGTCGGTGCCGAAGGCGAAGTGCCCGCGCAGCTGTGCGAACGGCGGGGCGCACAGGGCCACCTGATCGCTCAGGCCGAGTTCCTGGATCACCGGCTCCGAGTTGCGCTGATTGGCCGCGATCAGGTCGAGGCGGCGCGCCTGAAGCATCCGCAGCGCGGTGTGGAGGTCGCGCACCGGTGTGACGTCGAGCGCGGCGCGCGCCTGCTCGAAGCGCTCGCCGTAGACCCAGCCCTGCACCGAGCCGATGCGCAGCGAGCGCAGCGCGTGGAAGTCACCCCACCAGAGGCCCTCCTCCCGGCGGCGCGCATAGAACACCAGCGAGTCCTCGTAGAAGGCTTGGCGTGAGAAGCGCATCTGGCGCTCGCGCTCGGGCGTGCGGTAGGGGCCGATGAGGATCTGCGCCGGACCGCGCTCGATCATGGACTGGGCCCGCAGCCACGGGTAGAGCGCGTAGCGCGGCTGGTAGCCGGCGGGGATCAGGATCGCGTCCAGCAGGTCGACTGCCAGGCCCTGCGGCTTGCCCTCGGCCGCGCCGCGCGACGAGGAAGCGGGCTCGAAGAGCTTGGCGAAGGTCGTGCCGACGATGCTCACCGGACCGGATCGGGGCAGGGCCGCGCCTTTGGCGGTCGCGGACGCTGGCGGCGCGGTGGCCGATGAGGCGGCGGTCGGCTGGGCCGTCGTGCGACTCGGCACGCCGAGGGTCAGCGCCGCGAGGGCGGCCTGACGGAGCAGCAGTTGGCGGCGGTCGGCGTCCATGAAGGGCCCGATGATAGGCGCGCCAGGAGCGCCGTCCAGGGGAGGGAAGTCACCGGGGCAGGACCACGGAGGGCGCCTTGGCCGCGCCGGCTTCCGGCAGCGGGCCGGGCACGAACACGGGGGCGCGGATGGGGTCGCGGCCGATGTCCTCGCCGTAGGAGCCGTGCACCGCGAAGGCGGCCATCAGGACGTCCTGCACCTCCATCATCTCGGTGTGCGGGGGCGACGAGCCGCCGTTGAAGTAGACCTTGGGGTCGCCCACGCCCAGGCCGCGCAGGGCGTACATCCGCGGCCCGACACGGGCGCAGAACTGGTCCTCGAACTGGCTGCCCATCAGCGAGGGCAGGCGCACCAGGTAGTTGCCGCTGGCGGCGTCCACCGCCCATCGCTCGGCCAGGCGGACCCAGCGCGATCCCTTGGGATCGTTGCAGGTCTCCAGCGCGTTGCGCAGCCAGGCGGAACACTCCGGATCGGTCAGGGTGTCGCGCCGGCAGGCCTGCCAGTCCTCGGCCGTCATCGGCTTCATCTCGAATTTCACTGCGCCATCTCCTCGCCGGCCCCTGCCGGTCGTCACGTCGGGCAGGCATGCTGGCAGCGGGACGGCCCTCGGACAATCCGCCTGAAATGGCGCGCGGGTGGCTTCTCTTTGCGGAAGGATGCGCGGATGTTGTGGATTCGTCTGGTCGCTGCGAGAGCGTGGTGACGGTGAACTAGCTTGTGCGAGTCGGTGAGGGGCGGGAGTCAGCCACCTATCGCGCCGGATGCACTGGTCAAGGGGGTCGCGAGCGCTTGTCGACGATTTGGGGGGATGCGAGGGGGGAGACGCGTCATCCTGGTGTCAGGACCCCGAAGACCCTCTCCCCCGCCCTCTCCCGCAAGCGGGAGAGGGAGTCACTCGTGGCTCTCGAAAAAAGAAGCGGGTGAGAGAGTCACTCGGGCAGCGACCGAGGCTGCCCGCAACGACGCTCGGTGCGGTACTGCCCCCTCTCCCGCTTGCGGGAGAGGGTGGGGGAGAGGGTCTTCCGGGACCGTCGCAGCAACTCAGCTGCGCAACAGCATCCACAGCACGACGCCGGCCAGGGCCAGCACCAGCGCGATCCCGGCGATGCGCTCCGCGATGGAGGCGGCGGGCAGCGTCGTCGTCGACGGCTCGTCGTCCTCCAGCGGCGGCGGGGGTGGCAGCGGCGCGGGCGCCGATGCCGGACCGGCCGCTGGGGCCGACCCGCCCGCGTCGCTCGTACCCGACGTCACCGCAGGCACCGCGTCGATCCAATCACGCACCGCCTGGGCCAGCAACTGCCGATCGGTGAACGAGCGCCCGTCCATCATCGCCCGGTCCAGCAACTGATCCAGGCTCTCGCGCTGCGCGGCCGTCAGCGACAGCCAGGACTGCAGCGAGGCCACCGGCGTGGTGCCGGGCTCGACCTCGTCCAGGCCCAGGTCCTCGGCGCCCTCGCGGCGTGGCAACCGGCCGTTGACCAGCAGCCCCAGCAGGCGTCCCAGCGCGTAGGTCTCGCCATGCGCATCGGGACGCGCACCGGCGCGCTGTCGCGTCGCGGCAAGCGGCTCGGCGGCGCGCACCAGCGCCACCGGCGCCTGGCTGTCCGTCGGCGCCAGGCCTTGCCCCAGCCAGTGCAGCTGCTGCGCCGGGCTCAGCCATAGCGTGCCGGGGTCCAGCTCGTGCAGCACCAGCCCCTGCTCGTGGGCCAGATCCAGCATCTCGATCAGATCGAGCAACAGCTGCATGCGCCGCTTCAGCGGCAGCGCCATGGCCACGCGCAGCAAGGGCGCGCCGTCCATCGCGGGCACGATCAGATAAGGGAGTCCCGACGGGCTCAGCCCGCTGTCCAGCGGCGCACCGTAGGCGGGATGGGTGAAACGGGACAGCGCGTCCGAGTCCTCGGCGAAGCGCATCAGCACGGCCTGCGCGTCCGACTCGTGGCGATAGACCAGCGCCAAGCCCGTCTGCGCCGCGGCCATGCCGTGCTCGACGCGATACCAAGTCCCGGAGCCGCAGTCGAAAAGCGCCGCGCTGACGCGCCAGACGCCCAGCCGATCACCGACCACCGGCAGCGCGGCGGGCGCGCGGACCGGACCGTCGCCCGACCCGGCGAAGCCGTGCGGGCCGGTCGGATCGTGCGGATCACGCGCGTCGGCGTGCGGGGCGAACGGCTCGGTCATGGCCGCGGATCCTAGCGCAGCGATACTTCCGGCAACGCGCCCACGTGCCGCCAAAGCGGCCCATACCCCGCAAGCCAATGGTCCGTCCGTCCTCCCCGCTCCCGTCCCCGACCCCGTCTCCGGCGACATCGGCCCGCGCGGCCGACCCGATCGGCGACGCCTTCCAGGCCGTCGGGCGCGCGGGACGCATCAGGGCCGTGCAGGCCTTCGCGGTGATCGCGGCGCTGAGCGCCGCCCTGTCCGCGCCCGGCGCGACGGCCGCGCCCTCCCCCTACAAGCAGCCCTCCCCCGCGATCCGCGATCTGCTGGACGCGCCCGCGCTGCCGCGCCTGCTCGTGTCCCCGGACCGGCAGACGCTGGCACTGGTCGAGCAGCGGCGCTACACGCCGCTGGAGGAGCTCGCCCGGCCGGGCCTGCGGCTGGCGGGCGCGCGCTTCGATCCGCGCAACGCCACGCAGCAGAACCTCAGCGCCGTGCAGCGCGTGCGCCTGCGCCCGTTGCTGGAGCCTGACGCCACCGAGCGCGACGTCGAGCTACCCGCCGGCGGCACCTGGCACAACTTCGTCTGGGCGCCGGACGGGCAGCGCTTCCTGCTCTCCCGCCGCACCGAAACGGCCGACGAACTCTGGGCCGGCTCGACCTCCAACGGCCAGCTCTGGCGCATCTACAACGTGCGTCTGAACAACGCCATCGATGCGGACGACATGGCCTGGCTCAACCCGCGCGAGGTGGTGGTGCTGACCGTGCCCGACAACCGCGGCAGCCTGCCCAGCCGCGCGCAGACCGGCCCGGCGATCCAGGAGACGCATGGCAAGGCCTCGCCCGAACGCACCTATCCCGACCTGCTGCGCAACCCGCGCGACGAGGACCTGTTCGAGTACTACGCCCGCTCGCAGCTGACGCTGGTCGACATCGCCAGCGGCCAGAGCCGCGACCTGGGCACGCCAGGCCTGTTCACCAGTGTCTCCAGCGTCGGCAACGGCCAGGCGCTGCTCACCGAGCGGCTGATCCGCCCCTTCAGCTACAACCTGACCTTCGACGACTTCCCCACCGTCGTCGAGGTGCGTCAGCGCGACGGCAAGCTCATCCGCGAGCTGGCCAAGATGCCGCTCAAGCAAGGCGTGGCCATCGACGGCGCGCTGCCCGGCCCGCGCGTGTTCTATCCGTCGCCAACCAAGGACGCCGCGATCTACTGGGTCGAGGCGCTCGACGGCGGCAACCCGGCGGTGCGCGCCAGCTTCCGCGACCGCGTCATGCGCCTGGATCCCCCCTACACCGGCGATCCCTTCGAGGTCCAGCGCATGCCGTATCGCTTCACGCGGCTGCGCTTCCTGGACGACGGCGTCCACGGCCTGCTGACCGAGGAGGACCGCAGCCGCGGCTGGACGCGCACCTACCTGCTGCCGCTGCGCGGCACGCAGAGCCGGCTCCTGTTCGAGCACTCGGTGCGCGAGCGCTACCGCCATCCCGGCAACCCATTCATGCGCACGCTGCCGAACGGGCATCTGGTCGCGCAGACCCTGGATGGCGCGCTGCTGCTGACGGGCCAGGGCGCGAGCCCCAAAGGCGATCGGCCCTTCCTGGACAAGCTCTCGCTGGGCGGTCTGACGGTGCAGCGGCTGTTCCAGTCGGCCGACGGCGTCTACGAGCAGCCGGTCGCGCTGCTCGACGATCGCAAGCTGATCACGCAGCGCGAGGCCGAGCACGAGCCGCCCAATCTGGTCGCGCGCGAGAACGGCAAGCCGCCGATCGCGCTCACCAAGATCAAGGATCCGCTGCCGCTGCTCAAGGGCGTGCGGCGCGAGCTGGTGACCTTCAAGCGCAGCGACGGCGTCGAGATGTCGTTCTGGATGTACCTGCCGCCGGATCAGCGCGAGGGCGAGCGCCGACCCGCGCTGGTGTGGGCGTATCCGCTGGAGTTCAACGACGCCGCGATCGCCGGTCAGCTGAGCGGCTCACCGGGCCGGTACATGAGCTTCAGCGGCATCAGCCCGCTGAACCTGCTGATGGATGGCTACGTCGTGCTGATGGACGCGACCATGCCGGTGGTGGGGGACGCGCGCAACATGAACGACAGCTTCATCGAGCAGATGACGATGAATGCGCGCGCGATCCTGGACAAGGCCGAGGACCTGGGCACGGTGGATCCCAAGCGCGTCGCGATCGGCGGCCACAGCTACGGCGCCTTCATGGCGGTGAATCTGCTGGCGCACACCAAGCTGTTCCGCTGCGGCATCGCGCGCAGCGGCGCCTACAACCGCACGCTGACGCCTTTCGGTTTCCAGAGCGAGCGCCGCTCCCTCTGGGACGCGAAGGACATCTATCTGAAGCTGTCCCCCTTCCTCTTCGCCCAGCAGATCAAGGAGCCCTTGCTGCTGATCCACGGCGAGGCCGACAACAACAGCGGCACCTTCCCGATGCAGAGCGAGCGCCTGTACCAGGCCCTGGCCGGGCTGGGAGGAACCGCCCGCTACGTCCTGCTCCCCTTCGAGGCGCACGGCTACGCCGCGCGCGAGTCCGCGGGCCAGGTGCAATGGGAAATGAGCCAATGGCTCAAGGGATGCCTGGGCGATTCCCGCCAGAACTGATCAAGGGGCCACCGCTCACAGCTGCTTCACCGAGAAGGTATCGCAGTCCCTCATATCGCCCTGGGAGAGCCCGCGCTTGAACCAGCGTTGGCGCTGCTCGCTGGTGCCGTGGGTGAAGCTTTCCGGCACCACCGCCCGTCCCGCGCCGCGTTGCAGCGTGTCGTCCCCGATGCGCGAGGCCGCATTGAGCGCCTCATCGATGTCGCCGGCTTCCAGCCAGCCCTTGGACTGCTGCGAATGCTGCGCCCACACTCCGGCGAAGCAGTCGGCCTGAAGCTCGACCCGCACGCTGACCGCATTGGCTTGTTTTTCCGACATGGTGCGCCGCGCCGCGTCGACCTTGTCGGAAATCCCGAGCAGATGCTGCACGTGATGTCCGACCTCATGCGCGATCACGTAGGCCTGCGCGAAGTCACCCGGCGCGCCCAGCCGATCCCGCAGCGTCTGATAGAAGCTGAGGTCGATGTAGACCTTGGAATCGCCGGGGCAGTAGAACGGCCCCATCGCCGCCGCGCCGGTGCCGCAGGCCGTCGCCTCGCGTCCGGTGAAGAGCCGCAGCGTGGGCGCCTGATAGTCGCGGCCGTTGGCGCGGAAGATGCCGGTCCAGACGTCCTCGGTATCGGCCAGCACCACGCTCACGAAGCGGGCCGGCTCATCCTGCGGATGGGTCGGGGCGACCTCGCGAGGTCCCGGCGCGGTCTGGACGGTGCTCCCGTCCAGCGCGCTCAGCACCGTGAGCGGATTGATCCCGAAGGCCCAGGACGCCAGCAGCGCCACCACGATGCCGCCGATGCCGATGCCGCGTCCGCCGATCGGCAGGCCGCCGCCCCCGCCGCCTCCGTCGCGCGCGTCCTCGACGTTGTCACTCTCGCGCTGGCCTTCCCATTTCATCCTGGACTCCTGAGCTGTCCGTCAGAGACAAGGTTGAAGCATCGCACGGCGGCAGCAGCAAATGGAACTCCGCCCCCCCACCTTCACGGTTGGACGCATACAGCTGACCGCCGTGCAGCGCCACGATGCGCCGGCTGATCGGCAGCCCCAGCCCGGTCCCGCCGGAGCCGTCCTTGGTCGCGCTCGACTGGACGAAGGCATCGAAGATGCGCTCGAGCTCGTCCTCCGGGATGCCCGGCCCGCGGTCCGCGACGCACAGGTGCAGCGCCCCGTCCGGCTCGCGCCGTCCGCGCAGCTCGATGGTCCCACCCTGCGGCGCGAACTTGATCGCATTGGCCAGCACATTCCGCACCGCCTGCTGCAGCCGCAGCGGATCCGCGCGCGCGGGCAGCGCCTCGGGCATGTCGACCGCCAGGCTCAACTGCCGCTTCGCGGTCAGCGGCGTGAGCTCCCGCAGCACCGCGCCGACCGGCTCGCGCAGATCCAGCGGACGCAACTCCAGCGTCCCGACCTTGCTGTCGAGCTTGGCCGCCTCCAGCAGATCGTTCACCAGCGCCAGCATCCGCTGCCCCGAGCCGTGGATGTCCGCGAACATCGCCCGCAGTCGCTCCTGCTCGCCGCTGCGGGCGATGCCCAGTTCCGAGAAGCCGAGGATGGACTGCAGCGGCGTGCGCAGCTCATGGCTGATGTTGGCGAGGAACTCCGCCTTCGTGCGCGCGCTCTCCTCCGCCGCGTCACGCGCCTGACGGGTCAGCCGCTCCGCGGCCGAGCGCTCGGTGATGTCGACCGCGCTGCCCGCATAGCCGAGCAGCTCGCCATCGCGCCTGAGCGGCACCACCGCGATCTGATAGCGGCGCGGCGCGCCCTCGCCGTTGCGGATGGTCGCCTCCACACCGCGCACGCCGTCATCGGCGTCGAAGAGCGCGGCCACCGCCTCGCGATCGGCGGGCTCGGCCAGATCGGCGAGCTGCCGTCCCACCGCCTCGTCCGGGCGACCGCGATGCAAGGTCGTCCAGCGCGCGTTCACGAAGGTCAGCGTCCCGCCGGGATTGGTCCGGAAGATCACCTCCTGCACGCTCTTGAGCAGCACCCGCATGTCGCGCTCGCGATCGGCCAGCTGCTCATGCGCGCCCTCCAGCGCCTCCATCGCTTCGGCCCGCGCCTGCAGGCTGCGCCGCACCGTCGCGGTCGCTGCCACGATCAACGCCAGCGCCACCGCGCCGATCAGCAGCAGCCAGCGCAGTCCCGCATGCCAGCCTGCGAGGACCTCGTCCAGCGACTGCTCCACGCCGACGATCAGCGGCCGCCGGCTGGACGCGCGGAAAGCGACGACCAGTTCGCCCGGCAGCGCGCCGGTGCCGAGGTAGGTGCCGTGCTCGCGCCCGCGGCGCAGTGCGTCGAAGGCCGGGTGGCCGTCCAGCCGTTGGCCGGGCAGCTGATGCAGGGTCTCCATCGCCGCGAGCAGCTGCCCATCGGTCGACGCCAGCCACGCCGCGCTGCGGCCCGTCGGCAGCGCGCGCTGCTGCACCTGCGCCAAGGCGTCCGGATTGATCAGCGCCAGCAGCCAACGTGGATCGCGATCTCTCGGGCCCTGCACGACGCCGGCCGGCGACGAGGCCGCGCTGGACGGCGCATCCGGCGGCGCGGGCAGCTGCAAGAGCATCGGCAGCATGCTCACCGCTGTCGCGCCCCGCGGCTGACGACCGCGCGCCAGATCGGCCAGCCCGCGCCCGGGCCGCAAGGGCAGCAGCAGATCGCGATCCGGTCCCGGCAAGCGGCCGAAGTCGTCGAGCGGGATCTCCAGCCCCACGTCCTGCGCATCGGTACTCGTCAACACCCGGCCACGCGCGTCGAGCAGCGCCACCGCGCGGATGAACGGCAGCCCGACCAGCACATGATTGAAGTGCTCGCCCAGGTGCTCTTCCTCGTCGCGATGACCGGACGCATCGGCGCCGCGCGCCAGTCCGTCGCCCAGCGCATGCAGCGACAAGGAGGCCGTCTCGATGGTGCGGCTCGCATCGGCCTCCAGCACCTGCGCCAGCAGCGCGCCGCGCGTGCGCGCCTCCTCGATCGCCTCCTGACGCCCGACCCAGGCCGGTCCGACCAGCGCCGCCAGCGTCCCCAGGGTCAGCGTCACCCCCGCCCACAGCGCGGCGCGGCGCAGGCGTTGAAGCGATCGGACGGCGGGACCCAGCATCGCGGTCTCAGGGCACGACGATGGCGCTCAGGCCATGGCGCGCGGCGGCTTCACGCAGACGTCCGTCGCGCTTGATGCGGGCGACGAAATCGTCCATCCGCGCCAGCCAGGCCGGGTCGCCGCGCTTGACCGCGTAGGCATAGGGCAGCACATGGAAGGGCTTGGGCGGCGCCACCAGCGTCGCCCAGTCCGCGTTGTCCAACAGCCGCCGGCTGTAGGGATAGTCGGTCATGAACACATCGGCCCGGCCCGATTCCAGCTCCCGCTCGCGCGTGCCCGGCGGATGCACCACCAGCAGCTTGGCGCGGCGCAGTTCGGCGCGCATCACCGGCTCCATGAACGTGCCGGCCTGCACCGCCACCACGACGCCGGCCTGATCGATGTCCTCCCAGCGCTTGACCACGCGGCTGGCGCGCATGGTGATGGCATAGATGTCGCTCTGCAGATAGGGCTGGGTGAAGGCCAGCGCCTCGCGCCGCTGCGGCAGCACGCCGACCGCGAACATCGCCACGTCGCAGCGGTCCCCGTCCAGATCGGCGACCACGCGCGGGAACGAGGACTCGACATAGCGCAGCCGCACGCCCAGCTCCTTGGCCAACTCGTTGGACAGGTCGATGTCGATGCCGCTGAGGGTTTCGTCGCGCGGATGGCGGTAGGTCACGCCGTAATACTCGGGCCAGATGCAGACCCGGAGCACCCCGGCGGACTGGATGCGCTGCAGCGTCGGTCCGGCCTCCGGTTTTGCCGACTTGGCCGGCTCGGCCCGCGCCGGTCCCGTGAGCGTGAGCGTGAGCATCAGGGCCATCGCTCCCGTGGCGATCGCCGTGAGCGACGCGATCGACGCCCGCCTCGCCGGCGCGCGCGTGCGGCCCCAAAGGCCGGCGCGGCGTTTGCCGCTCATGGGAACAGACAGGGTCATCGCATCTCCTCGGCCCCGGATTGCACCAGAGATCCGTATCTCGCACTTCGCGGGAACTCCGAATGCCCGTCGTTTGTCACGCCGAATATCAGTTTTAGCGCTTATAAATGGGGAGATCACCCACCTGTACATCTGGGAAATTCGGCAAAATCGACCTATGACTGCTATTGCCCGCACCCCTGACGATATGCAAGAGGATTTCAGCACGCGCGAAGTCGCGCAGCGCCTCGGCATGGCCGTCCGCTCGGTGCAGCTGATGGTGGACCGCGGCGAGCTGCAAGCCTGGCGCACGCCGGGCGGCCATCGCCGTATCTTGCGCAGCTCCCTGGACGCCTGGCTGACCGGGCGCGGGCTGGCGCCGACCAAGCCGGCCGATCTGACGCCGCTTGATGGATCGCCGCGCCGGCTCAAGGCGCTCCTGATCGAGGATTCCGTCCATTACCAGAACCTGGTCTCGCTGCTGGCCCAGCAGGAGTATCCCGACCTGGACCTGCATACCGCCAACGACGGGATCGGTGGCCTCGTCATGTATGGGCAACTGCAGCCCGAAATCCTGCTGGTGGACATCCTGCTGCCCGGTATCGACGGCGCGGCGTTGGTGACCAGCCTGCGCTCGCAGCCGCAGTTCGCGAGCAGCGAGCTGATCTTCGTCACCGCGCTGGACGAGCAGCAGCGCGCGCCCTACGCCTTCGCGCTGGCCGGCCTGCCGCTGGTGCACAAGCCGCGTCTGGTGACCGATCTGCCGCCGCTGTTGGGCGCCGCGATCCAGCGTATCCGCGCCCGCCAGCCCCAGGCCGCCGCCTGACATGGGGGTCCGCGTGCGCGTCCTCCTGGTGGAGGATGACCCCACCTTGCAGCGTTTCGTCGCGATGGCCCTGGAGGAGGACGACGTCCGCCTGCAAGCCTGCATCTCCGTCGACGAAGCCCTGCTCGCGCTGGCGACCCAACGCTTCGATCTCGTCATCAGCGACCTGATGCTGCCGGGCCGTCACGGGCTGGATCTGCTGCAAACGCTGCACAAACGGCCGGAACTCCGCGCCGGGGCGCGGCTGGCGGTCTTCAGCGCCGGCATCAATCCCGCCGTGCGCGAGCAGCTGGAAGCGCTGGGCGTGACGCGGTTCCTGTCCAAGCCCTGCTCGCTGGCGGACCTGCAATCCTGCCTGGACGGTCTGCGCGACGCGCCGCCCAGCGCCGCCACGCCGTCCATCCATCAGGCGGCGATCGAGCAGTACTTCGGCGGCAACGCCGCGCTGTACCAGGCCTTCCTGGCCCGGGCACGCGTGCAGTTCCCCAACGACATCGCCAACGGCCGCAAGGCCTGGGAACGCGGTGAGCACGACAAGCTGCGCCATCTGGCCCACAGCCTCAAGAGTGTGCTTCTGACGCTGGGTCACACCGAGGCGGCCGCGGTCGCGCGTCAGCTGGAGCTCGACGCCCAACAGGCTGCCGCCGGATCCGACGCGGCCGACGAGGCCGTCCGCGCCGCTTGGCCGGTGCTCGAGGACGCGCTCGCCAAGCTGCTCTGAGCGATCGATCAGATCGCCAGCGGATCCACGTCCACCGCCCAGCGCGTCAGGCCCTTCTGACGGCGCTTGAGCGCGTGCAGATCCTGCATCCATTCGCGCAGGAAGCGCTGCAGCTGCGTACGGTTGCCGGCCTCGATCAGCATCTGGAAGCGCTCGACATTGGCCACCCGCGCCATCGACATCGGCACCGGCGGATAGATCACCAGCCCCAGCGACAGCGGCAGCGCCCGCGCGGCCCGCTCCGCCGCGACGAGGAAGTCGCGCGCGGCCTCGACGGTCCGGCCCTCCGCCCGCACCAACGCCAGATGCGCGAACGGCGGAAGATTGGCCGTCGTGCGCTCACGCAGCAGCGCGCCGGCGAAGGCCTCGTAGTCGTGCTGGCCCAGCGACTGGTAAAGCGGGTGATCCGGGTACCAGGTCTGGATCCACATCTCGCTGGTCGAGGCCTGGGCGGCGTCGCGCCCGGCGCGACCGCCGACCTGCATCAGCAGCGAGAACAGCCGCTCCGGCGCGCGGAAATCGCTGCTGAACAGCGCATCGTCCGGGTTCACCGCCGCCACCAGCGTGATGCGCCGGAAGTCGTGACCCTTGGCGATCATCTGCGTGCCGACCAGGATGTCGACCTCGCCCTCATGCACCGCCGCGAGCTGCTCTTCCAGGCTGCCCTTGAGCTTGGTCGTGTCCGCGTCGATGCGGGCCACCCGAGCGCCCGGCAGCGCGGCGGCGAGCTGCTCCTCCAGCCGCTCGGTGCCGCGACCCAGCGGCGCGATGTCGGGATTGCCGCAGGACGGGCAGGCGCGCGGCACCCGCTGCGACACGCCGCAATGGTGGCAGCGCAGGGTGCGGTCCTCCTTGTGGAAAACCTGATGCGCGCTGCAGTTCGGGCAGTCGCTCTTCCAGTTGCACTGGTCGCAATGCAGCACGGGCGCATAGCCGCGGCGGTTGAGGAAGACCAGGCTCTGCTCCCCGCGCTCCAGCCGCTTGCGCAGCGCGTCCAGCAGCGGCACGGACAGCGCCGTGGTCACGCCCTTCTTGCGCTCGAGCCGGTTCATGTCGAAGAGCCGGACCTGCGGCAGTGCGCCGCCGCCGATGCGTTCGGTCAGGTCCACGCGCCGATAGCGGCCGCCCAGCGCGTGCTGCCAGCTCTCCAGCGACGGCGTCGCCGAGCCCAGCACCACGGGGATCTTCTCCAGATGACCGCGGTACACGGCCAGATCGCGCGCCGAGTAGCGCGCCCCGTCCTGCTGCTTGTAGGACGGGTCGTGTTCCTCGTCGACGACGATCAACCCCAACCGCGGCATCGACGCGAACACCGCCAGCCGCGTCCCCAGCACCAGCTGCGCGCGCCCCAGGTGGGCGGCCAGCCAGTTCTGCAGGCGCCGAACCGGCGTCAGCCCGCTGTGCAGCGAGACGATGGAGCGCCCGACGAAGCGTTCGGCGAAACGCGCCTCCAGCTGCGGCGTCAGATTGATCTCGGGCACCAGGACGAGCACCTGCTGGCCGCGTTCGAGGGCGGCCTCGGCGGCGCGCAGATAGATCTCGGTCTTGCCGCTGCCGGTCAAACCCCAGAGCAGCGAGGGGATCGGCGACGCGGAAGCGGCCTCGGCCGAGAGCGCGTCCAGCGCCCGCTGCTGCTGCGCGGTGAGCGCGGGTCGAGCCGGCTCCGCCAGCGGCGCGTCCGCGGCGGCCTTCGCGGCGGCGGCGTCCGCCTTGTCCAGCTTTTTCAGCCGCGCCTGCAGCTGGGCGCCGTCCAACTCTCGCAGCGTCTTGGGCAGGACCGACAAGGCCAGCTCGCCCACGCTGCGCTGGTAATAGCTGGCCGCGAAGTCCAGCAGACGCCGCCAGGCCGACGAGAGCGGCGGCAGCGCGTCCAGCGCCTCGCCCACCGGGCGCAACTCCGATTCGGGGAGCAGGTCGTCCTCGTCCACTTGCCCGGGCGGCAGCGGATCCCACACCAGCCCCATCACGTCGCGCGAGCCCAGCGTCACCTGCACCAGGGTGCCCGGGGTCAGGTCTTGCGGCCCCAGGTAATCCAGCGGCCCGGTCAGGCCGCTGTGCTGCGGCGCCTCCACGGCGACGCGCACGCGGCATGAGGAAGCCGCGCCAAGTGCCTGATTTCCAAGGGTGTTCACGACGGGGGTCGTCAGTCTGTGGATAACTTTGTGGGAAACGCCCGGGGTTTTCCGCCTCCGGGCCGATTGGCGCCGCGTGGGCCCGCCGGCGTCAAATTCCGGGGAAACCTGTAGTCCCCTTTGAAATCAATCACTTACGCGCCCATCGGGGAAAGCCCTAGCGGCGGCCGACCGCATGTGCTGCATTTCGGTGACAAGCACGGATTTGGGGATAACTGGAATCGGGCCGAACATTTTTCACGCTGGCGCGGGGCTCGGACAAGGCCAGATCGGCGCCCATTCCCAGCCGAATCCCCGTCGAGTCCCAGCCCGATCTCAAGCCGCTTTCGAGGTCCCGGCCTCGCGCAGTGCGCGAGAGTGCCGGTGCACCTCGTCGACCAGCTCGGCGACGCTTTCCGGCGGCGTGAACTGGCTGATGCCGTGGCCCAGGTTGAAGACGTGGCCGCCCCACTGGCCGTCCGCGCGCAGCGGATGGCCGAAGCTGTCCAGCACCGCGCGGGCCTGCTCGCGCACCGCGGCCGGCGGCGCGAACAGCACGTTGGGGTCGAGGTTGCCTTGCAGCGCGACGCGGTCGTTCAGCTGCGCGCGGGCGCGCCCCAGATTGACCGTCCAGTCCAGGCCGACGACATCGGCGCCGGCATCGGCGATCTCTTCCAGCCACAGGCCGCCGCCCTTCGTGAAGAGCAGGCGCGGGATGCGCTGTCCCTCATGCTCGGACTTCAGCTGCGCCAGCACCCGGCGCGAGTAGGCCAGGCTGAACTGCTGGAACTGGCCGTCGGCCAGCACGCCGCCCCAGGAGTCGAAGATCATGACCGCCTGGGCGCCCGCCTCGATCTGCGCGTTCAGATACGCGGCGACAGCATCGGCGTTGATCTCGAGGATGCGATGCATCAGATCCGGGCGCGCGTACATCAGGCTCTTGACCTGGCGGTAATCGTCGGAGCCGCCGCCCTCGACCATGTAGCAGGCCAGGGTCCACGGGCTGCCGGAGAAACCGATCAGCGGCACGCGGCCGTCCAGCGCGCGGCGGATCGAGCTGACCGCGTCGAAGACGTAGCGCAGCTTGTCCATGTCGGGCACGGCCAGCGCCTTCACCGCGGCCTCGTCGCGCACGACCTTCTCGAACTTCGGGCCCTCGCCCTGCGCGAACGACAGGCCCAGACCCATCGCGTCGGGCACGGTCAGGATGTCGCTGAAGAGGATGGCCGCGTCCAGCGGATAGCGCTCCAGCGGCTGCAGCGTGACCTCGGTCGCGTAGTCCTTGTTGGTGGCCAGGCCCATGAAGCTGCCGGCCTTGGCGCGGGTGTCGCGGTACTCGGGCAGGTAGCGGCCGGCCTGGCGCATCAGCCAGACAGGCGTGTAGTCGGTGGGCTGGCGCAGACAGGCGCGCAGGAAGACGTCGTTTTTCAGAGGGGCGCTCATGGGCGGCGATTATCCTCGGGGTCGTCGGACACCCGGCGGCGGCAGATCGATGCGGTCAAGCCGGTGTTCCCTTGAAAATGCCCGTGCCGCCAACCATATGCCGGCACACATGGAGGACCCGTCGATGACCACGACCCTGAAGACATCCAAGCCCGTCGCCGCTCGTTGGCTGTCGTCGACCCGCGCGCTCGCGGCGTCGGCGCTGATCGTGGGCGCCCCGCTGGCGCTCAGCGGCTGCGGCTACAACGAATTCCAGAGCCTGGACGAGCAGGTCAACGCCAGCTGGTCCGAGGTGCTGAGCCAGTACCAGCGCCGCGCCGACCTGATCCCCAACATCGTCAACACGGTCAAGGGCGAGGCCGGCTTCGAGCAGGAGACCCTGACCAAGGTCGTCGAGGCGCGCGCCAAGGCCACCAGCATCCAGGTCACGCCCGAGCTGGCGCGCGACCCGGCGGCGCTGCAGAAGTTCCAGGCCGCGCAGGGCGAGCTCTCCGGCGCGCTGAGCCGGCTGCTGGTCGTCAGCGAGCAATATCCGAACCTGAAGGCCAACCAGGGCTTCCAGGATCTGCGCGTGCAGCTGGAGGGCACCGAGAACCGAATCACCGTGGCCCGCAACCGCTACATCAAGGCGGTGCAGGACTACAACGTGCTGACGCGCCGCTTCCCGAGCAACCTGACGGCCAAGATGTTCGGCTACGACGTCAAGCCCAACTTCACCGTGCAGAACGAGGCGCAGATCTCCGCGCCCCCGACGGTCAATTTCGACAAACCGGCTGCTCCGGCGACGACGGCACCGACGCCCGTGGCCCCTGCCCCGGCAGCCTCGCCGGCCTCGCGCTGAGGACGCGCGCATGACCTGGCACCGGCCAGCCGGCGCGCTGCTGCGGACCTGGGCGCTGATGCTGCTGGGCGTGCTGATGCTCGGCGGCCTGGTGCCGCGGGCGCGCGCGCAGGACGTGCAGGCGGTGCCCGCGCTCAACGGGCGCGTCGTCGATCAGACCGGCACGCTGAATGCGGCGCAGAAGCAGGCGCTCGAAACCAAGCTCGCCGCGTTTGAGCGCGAGGCGGGTCCGCAGATCGTGATCCTGATGGTGCCGACCACGGCGCCGGAGGACATCGCCGCTTACGCCCAGCGTGTCGGCGACAGCTGGAAGATCGGCCGGCGCGATGTGGGCGACGGGCTGCTGATCGTCGTCGCGAAGAACGATAGACGCGTCAACATCCAGACCGCCAAGGCGCTGGAAGGCGCCGTGCCGGACCTGGCCGCGCGCCAGATCATCCAGCGCGACATCGGCCCCGCGTTCAAGGCCGGCGATTTCGCGGGCGGCTTGAATCGCGCGGTGGACTCGCTGCAGGCGCGCATCCGCGGCGAGCACCTGCCCGCGCCGGTACAGACCGCCAAGCCCGCGCGAGGTCCCGGCATCGACATCGGTGAGATCGCGATGCTCGCCTTCATCGGCGTGCCGCTGGCCGGTGCGCTGCTGACGGCCATGTTGGGCCGCAAGCTCGGCAGCGTCGTCACCGGCATGGGCGCCGGCGCCGTCGGCTGGACGCTCAGCGGCAGCCTGCTGCTGGGCATCGGCGCGGCAGTCGGCTCGCTGATCCTCGTCGGCTTGCTGGGCATCGGCGCGGCGCGCCGGAGCAATCCCAATTCCCCGTACTCGAACTACCGGCGCAGCGCCCACGGCCGCGGCGGCGTCGTGCCGCCCATCATCTGGGGCGGCGGCGGTGGAGGCGGTGGCGGCTGGAGTGGCGGCGGCAGCGACGGCGGCGGGTTCTCGTCCGGCGGCGGTGGCGACTTTGGCGGCGGCGGCGCGTCGGGAGACTGGTGATGACGAACTCCACGCCGCAATCGCAATCGCATCCCCCGATGCCGCCGCAAGCGCCGGCCAAGCGCGGCGTGATCGCGCGGCTTCGTCGCTTCCTGCGTCATCGCTTCTGGGATGAGGCCGACGTGCGGCGCGTGCTGCCCGCAGCGGCGCTGGCGCGGCTCTCCGCGCGCGTCACCGAGAGCGAGCTCAAGCACGGCGGCGAGATCCGCCTGTGTGTCGAGGCCTCGCTACCGATCAGCTATCTCTGGCGCCATGCGCCGGCGCGCGAGCGGGCGCTGGCGCTGTTCGGCAAGCTGCGCGTCTGGGACACGGAGCGCAACAACGGCGTGCTGATCTATCTGCTGCTGGCCGAGCACGCGATCGAGATCGTCGCGGACCGCGGCCTGAACCGGCGTGTGGACGCGGCGCAATGGCACGCGGTCGTCGACGGGCTGGGGCGCTCCCTCAAGGCCGGTCAGTTCGAGCAGGGCCTCATCCAAGCGGTGCGGGCGGTCGAGGGCCTGCTCGCCGAGCACTTCCCGCCCGATCCGTCGGCGCCGCCGCGCAACGAGCTGCCGGACGCGGTCGTCGTGATCTGAGGGCGGCCCTTGCCGCCGATCCAATCGCCGAGCCGAGCCGAGCCGAGGGCGATCACACCGCCGGATCGATCGGCTTGAGCTTCCAGCCGAAATGCTCTTTCTTCGCCTTGCGGGTGAGCGGCGGAAACTCGATCTCCTTGGGCGGGACGCTCACATCGGGCAGGTGGTCCAACAGATGGCGGATCAGCGTGAGCCGGCCGCGACGCTGATCGTTGAAGTCGACCAGGGTCCAGGGCGTGTGCTTGCTGTGTGTCGCTTCGAGCATGCGGTCGCGGGCGCGGCCGTAGTCCTCGTAATGCTCGCGCGATTCCAGGTCGATGGGCGACAGCTTCCAGCGCTTGAGCGGATCGATGGCGCGTTCGGCGAAGCGCTCCTCCTGGAGGGCCTGGTCAACGGTCAGCCAGTACTTGAACAGCAGCAGGCCGTCGTCGACGAGCAGGCGCTCGAAGGTGGGGACCTGCTTGAGGAAGGCGTCGACCTGCTCGGGCGTGCTGAAGCCCATGACGGACTCGACGCCGGCGCGGTTGTACCAGCTGCGGTCGAAGAGCACGATCTCGCCGGCGGCGGGCAGGTGCTGGACGTAGCGCTGGAAGTACCACTGGCCGAGCTCGCGCTCGCTGGGCTTGCCCAGCGCGACGGTCCGGCACTGGCGCGGATTGAGCGTCTCCGAAATCGCGCTGATCACGCCGCCTTTGCCGGCGGTGTCGCGCCCTTCGACCAGGATCAGCAGGCGCTTGCCGGTGTGCTGCAGCCAGCGGGCCAGGTTGTTGAGCTCGACCTGGAGCGGGAGCAGACGGTCGTAGTAATCGGCCTTGGAGAGCTTGCTCTGCTTCGCGCGCTTGTCGGACTTCTTGTCGCCCATGCTGGCTCCGTCGGTGGTGGACGGGGCAGCTTAACTCGGGAAGCTCAGAGCAAGACGATGGTCTGCAGACCGGCCCAGGTCTCCCCGGGTGCGAGCTCGATCGGGCGCAGCGCCTGCGCGGCCTCGACGCAGAGCATCTCCTTCCAACCGCCCTGCGGCATGTCCACGAGCGCGTCGCCCTTCTCCTGGCCGGGATTCCAGATCACGGCGTCGGCGAAGCCCTGCTGCCAGATGGCCAGGCGGCGTTCGCCGTCACGCAGGGTCAGGTCATGCCTGATGTCCTGATAGATGCGGTCCATCTCCCCATCCAGGCGCAGCAGGTCCTCATGCTGCGTGCCGGCGCGCTCGATGGTCGAGTCCCAGTAGGCCAGGCCCGACAGCCCCTGCAGCGAGGCCGACATGTATTGCGTCAGCCGCAGATAGGTGTGCAGCGCGGCGGTGAAGGACAGCGGTGCGTCGCCGCGGTTCTCGCAGGCGAGCTCCATTTCCAGCGCGCGGCCGGAGATGCGGACGCTGATCTCGGCTTCGAAGGCGTGCGGCCAGACCATGCGGGTGGCGCCGTCGTCGGTCAGGCGCAGCACGGCCAGCGCGTCATCCTTGCCCGACTCGGCGCTCACCAGCTGCCAGGGCTTGCCGCGCGCGAAGCCGTGGCGCTGCAACGGGCCGCGGGTCGCAAACTGCGGAAAGATCACCGGCACGCCGCCGCGCACGGCCTGGCCCGTCGCGAAGGCGCTCTTGGGGGACAGATAGAGCTGCTCGTCGGCGCCGGCGGGGATCCAGGACACCAGATGCGCGCCGTGCAGCAGCAGCGTCGCGCGGGCGCCGTCCGGGGCGCGGAGTTCGATGGCCTCAAGGCCCTGGTGACGGGTGATGGAGATCGGAGTGCTCATGCTGGTGGTGGCGGGCCGCAGGCCGATCCGGCGGCGCAAATGAGAAACGGCAGGCGTGCGGGGTGCACGGCCTGCCGTCGATTGTCGTCGCGGGAGCGGGCTCGCCGTCGCGAGTCCACTCCGCGCGGGCGGGGTTCAGCGCTTGGCGCGGAACTTCCGCAGCGCGGCGATCTGCGCGGCCATGGCCGCGAACTCGCTTTGCGCCTTGGCGAAGTCGATGTCGCTCTTGGCGTTCTTCATCGCGTCCTCGGCCGCCTTCTTGGCGGCTTCGGCGCGGGCCTCGTCCAGGTCCTTGCCGCGGATCGCGGTGTCGGCCAGGACGGTCACGACGTCGGGCTGCACTTCCAGCAGGCCGCCGGCGACGAAGACGAATTCCTCTTCGCCGTCCGGGCGCTTGATGCGCACGGCGCCCGGCTTGATGCGGGTGATCAGCGGGGTGTGCTTGGGCATGATGCCCAGCTCACCGCCTTCGCCCGGCAGCGCCACGAAGCTCGCCTCGCCCGAGAAGATCTGCTCTTCCGCCGAGACCACGTTCACGTGGATGGTTGCCATTGCGTTTCCTTAATCGAGAAGTGAGAAGTCCGTTCGGAGTTCGATGGAGCGCCGCTCGCGCGGCACTCCGTCGAGGGCTCTTTACTGGATCTTCTTGGCCTTCTCGAAAGCCTCATCAATCGTGCCGACCATGTAGAAGGCCTGCTCCGGCAGGTGATCACACTCGCCGTTGACGATCATCTTGAAGCCGCGGATGGTTTCCTTCAGCGGGACGTACTTGCCGGGCGCGCCGGTGAAGACTTCCGCGACGTGGAACGGCTGCGACAGGAAACGCTGGATCTTGCGAGCGCGGGCCACGGCCTGCTTGTCTTCCGGAGACAGCTCGTCCATGCCCAGGATCGCGATGATGTCGCGCAGTTCCTTGTAGCGCTGCAGCACCGACTGCACCGCGCGGGTCGTCGTGTAGTGCTCTTCGCCGATCACGTTCGGGTCGATCTGACGCGAGGTCGAGTCCAGCGGGTCCACGGCCGGGTAGATGCCTAGCGACGCGATGTCACGCGACAGCACGACAGTGGCGTCCAAGTGGGCGAAGGTCGTGGCGGGAGACGGGTCGGTCAGGTCGTCCGCAGGGACGTACACGGCCTGGATCGAGGTGATCGAGCCGACCTTGGTCGACGTGATCCGCTCTTGCAGACGGCCCATTTCCTCGGCCAGCGTCGGCTGGTAGCCCACCGCGGACGGCATGCGACCCAGCAGCGCGGACACTTCCGTGCCGGCCAGCGTGTAGCGGTAGATGTTGTCCACGAAGAACAGCACGTCACGGCCTTCGTCACGGAAGGACTCGGCCATCGTCAGGCCGGTCAGCGCGACGCGCAGACGGTTGCCCGGGGGCTCGTTCATCTGGCCGTAGACCATGGCGACCTTCGACTTGCTCAGGTCCTCCTGGTTCACGACGCCCGCATCCGACATCTCGTGATAGAAGTCGTTGCCCTCGCGGGTACGCTCGCCGACACCAGCGAACACCGACAGACCCGAGTGAGCCTTGGCGATGTTGTTGATCAGCTCCATCATGTTGACGGTCTTGCCCACGCCGGCGCCGCCGAACAGACCCACCTTGCCGCCCTTGGCGAAGGGGCAGATCAGGTCGATCACCTTGATGCCGGTTTCCAGCAGCTCCTGCGACGGGCTCAGCTCGTCGTAGGCCGGGGCCTTGCGGTGGATCGGGGCCGTCTGAGCGCTCGAGACGTCACCGCGCTCGTCGATCGGGTTGCCCAGCACGTCCATGATGCGGCCCAGGGTCGCTTGACCCACGGGGACCTTGATCATGTCGCCGGTGTTGTAGACCTCGGTGCCGCGGCGCAGGCCGTCGGACGAGCCCAGCGCGATGGTGCGCACCACGCCGTCGCCCAGCTGCTGCTGCACTTCCAGCGTCAGGGCCGAGCCTTCCATCTTCAGAGCGTCGAACACCTTCGGCATCTGGTCGCGCGGGAACTCCACGTCCACGACGGCGCCGATGCACTGAACGATCTTGCCCACCGATTGAGTGTTAGCCATTTTTTCGTTCCTTCAATTCCAAATCTATGCGTTGCCTGCGATCGCTCGCGGGATCAACCGCTGATGGCGGCGGCGCCGCTGACGATTTCCGACAGTTCCTTCGTGATCGCGGCCTGGCGGGTCTTGTTGTAGACCAGCTTCAGCTCTCCGATCAGCGTCCCGGCGTTGTCCGTCGCGGCCTTCATCGCCACCATGCGCGCCGATTGCTCGGACGCCATGTTCTCCGCGACCGCCTGGTAGACCAGGGCCTCGGTGTAGCGAATCAACAGCTCGTTGATCACCGTCTGGGCGTCGGGCTCGTACAGATAATCCCACGCGTGGCCCGCGGCATCCGTCTCCAGCGACTCGGCCGTCAGCGGCAGCAATTGCTGCACCACCGGCTCCTGCTTCATCGTGTTGACGAAGCGGGTGTAGCAGAGATAGACCGCCGACAGCTTGCCCTCGGCATACGCGTCGAGCAGCGTCTTGACCGGGCCGACCAGCTTCTCCAGCTGGGGACTGTCGCCGAGTTGCGTCGCATGCGCGACGACCTTGGCGCCAATCCGGTTCATGAAGCCCAGACCCTTGTTGCCGATCGCCACCACTTCCGACTTCTGACCGGCGGCCTCAAGCTCCTTGAGCTTGTTGGTCGCGGCGCGAAGCAGGTTGGTGTTCAGGCCGCCGCACAGACCCTTGTCCGTCGTGACCACCACGAAGCCGGCCACCTTGGCGTCCGGATTCGTCACCATGAAGGGGTGGCGGTACTCGGGATTGGCCTTCGAGAGATTGGCGGCGATGTTGCCGACCTTCTCCGCGTACGGACGGGCCGCGCGCATCCGATCCTGCGCCTTGCGCATTTTCGAAGCGGCGACCATTTCCATGGCCTTGGTGATCTTCTTGGTGTTCTCGACCGACTTGATCTTGCCGCGAATTTCCTTGCCTGCTGCCATGATTTCTCCTTGTGAGGGCCGGGTCTTGCCAGTACTTCAGCGAGACCCGGTCATGGTTGCTTTAGGCGAAGGACTTCTTGAACGACGTGATCGCGGCGTTCAGTTCAGCTTCGGCGTCCTTGTCCATGGCCTTGTCGCTTTCCAGCTTGGACAGCAGGGCCGCGTGCGAGGTCTTCAGGAACTGGTGCAGGCCGTGCTCGAAGGCCAGGACCTTCTTGACCTCGATGTCGTCCATGAAGCCCTTGTTGGCCGCGTACAGCGACGCGCCCATCAGGCTGATCGGCAGCGGGCTGTACTGCGCCTGCTTCAGCAGCTCGGTCACGCGGGCACCGCGGTCCAGCTGCTTGCGGGTCGCGGCGTCCAGGTCCGAGGCGAACTGCGCGAAGGCGGCCAGCTCACGGTACTGCGCCAGGTCGGTACGGATACCGCCGGACAGCGACTTGATCAGCTTGGTCTGGGCAGCGCCACCGACGCGCGACACCGAGATACCGGCGTTGATCGCGGGACGGATGCCGGCGTTGAACAGGTTGGTTTCCAGGAAGATCTGGCCGTCGGTGATCGAGATCACGTTCGTCGGAACGAAGGCGGACACGTCGCCGGCTTGCGTTTCGATGATCGGGAGCGCGGTCAGCGAGCCGGTCTTGCCCTTCACTTCACCCTTGGTGAAAGCCTCGACGTACTCGGCGTTCACGCGGGCGGCGCGTTCCAGCAGGCGGCTGTGGAGATAGAACACGTCGCCGGGGAAGGCTTCGCGGCCCGGAGGACGGCGCAGCAGCAGCGAGACCTGACGGTAGGCGACGGCCTGCTTGGACAGGTCGTCGTACACGATCAGCGCGTCTTGGCCGCGGTCGCGGAAGTACTCGCCCATCGTGCAGCCCGAGTAGGCCGACACGTATTGCATCGCGGCGGATTCAGAAGCGGAGGCGGCCACGACGATGGTGTATTCCATCGCACCGGCGGCTTCCAGGGCGCGCACGACGTTCTTGATCGACGAAGCCTTCTGGCCGATCGCGACGTACACGCAGGTCATGTTCTGACCCTTCTGGTTGATGATCGCGTCGATCGCCACGGCGGTCTTGCCGGTCTGGCGGTCGCCGATGATCAGCTCGCGCTGGCCACGGCCGACAGGCACCATCGAGTCGATCGACTTCAGACCGGTCTGGACCGGCTGGTCCACGGACTGACGCGCGATCACGCCCGGGGCGACCTTCTCGATGACGTCGGTCATCTTGGCGTTGATCGGGCCCTTGCCGTCGATCGGCTGACCCAGCGCGTTGACGACGCGGCCGACCAGCTCGGGGCCGACCGGCACTTCCAGGATGCGGCCCGTGCACTTGACGGTGGCGCCTTCGACGATGTGCTCGTAGCCGCCCAGGATCACGGCGCCGACGGAGTCGCGCTCCAGGTTCAGCGCCAGACCGAAGGTCTGCGAGCCGTCCGGGGCGACGGGGAATTCCAGCATCTCGCCTTGCATCACGTCGGACAGGCCGTGCACGCGCACGATGCCGTCGGAGACGGACACGACGGTGCCCTGGTTGCGCACGTCGGTCGTGGCGCCAAGGCCTTCGATGCGGCTCTTGATCAGTTCGGAAATTTCAGCGGGATTCAGTTGCATTGCTTGCTCCCAGCGGCATCCCGCCGTAGCGGGACACCAGGGTGAATCGGGGGGATCTTTGGCAGTCGGGCTGAGCACCTGAAGGCCAGAGGCCTCAGGCGGTCAGCGCCACTTTCATGCGTTCCAGGCGGGCCTTCACCGAGGTGTCCAGCACCTCGTCGCCGACCACCACACGGATACCGCCGATCAGGCCAGGCTCCAGCTCAACCTGCGCTTGCAGCTTGCGACCGAAGCGCTTCTCCAGCGACGCGACCACCTCGGCCAGCTGAGCCGGCTCGATGGGGAAGGCGCTGTAGATGTGCGCATCGGACACGCCGGACGCGGCATTGGCCAGTTCGTGGAACTGCTGGACCATCGCCGGCAGCACCGACAGGCGGCCGTTGGCGATCACCTCGCGCAGGAAGTTCTGAACGCCGGGCAGCAGCGACTGCTTGCTCGCCGCGGACACCACCTGGAACACCTGTTCGGTGCTCACCTTGGGGTCTTCGGCGAACTGGCGCAGTTGGCTGTCGCTGGCGACGAGCGCCAGCGCGGCGAGCTGCTCGTTCCAGGTCTTGAGGTCCTGCGAGGACGCGACCTGGAACAGCGCTTCGGCGTAGGGACGGGCAATGGTTGCGAGTTCAGCCATGATTACAGCTCCGTCTTGAGACGGTTCAGCAATTCGGCATGCACGCCGGCATTGACCTCGCGCTGCAGGATTTGTTCAGCACCCTTGACGGCCAGCGCGGCGACCTGCTCACGCAGGGCCTCGCGGGCGCGCACCGACTGCTGCTCGGCTTCAGCCTTGGCAGCGGCGATGATCTTGGCGCCTTCCTCTTCCGCACGCTTCTTCGCCTCGTCGACGATGGCGGCGCCGCGCTTTTCAGCGTCGGACAGCAGCTTCGTCGAGTCATTGCGGGTCTGCGCCAGTTGCTCGTCGATCTTCTTGTTGGCGTCGGCCAGTTGGCTCTTCGCCTGGTCAGCGGCGGCCAGTCCGGCCTTGATCTTGTCGGCCCGCTCGTCCAGCGCCTTCACGATCGGCGGCCAGATGAACTTCATCGTGATGAACACGAGGATGGCGAACGGGATCCACTGAATGAACAGGCTAGCGTTGATATTCACGGCACGATCCTTTCAGACGTGAAAGGGGCGTGGCGGATTAACGCAGCACGAACGGATTGGCGAAGGCGAACAGCAGAGCGATAGCGACGCCGATCAGGAAGGCGGCGTCGATCAGGCCGGCCAGAATGAACATCTTGGTTTGCAGTTCGTTCATCAGCTCGGGTTGACGGGCCGAGGACTCCAGGAACTTGCCGCCCATCAGCGCGATGCCGATGGAAGCGCCGATCGCGCCCAGACCAACGATGATGCCGCAAGCCAGAGCGACCAGACCGAGGATGTTTTCCATGTTTTGCTCCTGAGAGAGTTAGATAAAAGAAAAGGGAAAGAAAAACGAGAGGGACGAGATCGAGGCTGTCCGTCCGGATCAGTGCGCGTCGTGCGCCTGGCCCAGGTAGATCAGCGTCAGCATCATGAAGATGAAGGCCTGCAGCGTGATCACGAGGATGTGGAACAGCGTCCAGACCGTGCCGGCGATGACGTGGCCGATGGCCAGTCCGATGCCGGTGCCGGTCAGGGCCCAGCCGCCGCCCATCAGAGCGATCAGCATGAACACGAGTTCGCCGGCGAACATGTTGCCGAACAGTCGCATGCCATGAGACACCGTCTTGGCGATGAACTCGATGACCTGCATCAGGAAGTTGAAGGGCCACAGCGCCCAGTGGTCACCGAACGGAGCGGCGATCAGCTCATGCGCCCAGCCGCCCAGGCCCTTGATCTTGATGTTGTAGAAGAAGCAGAGCAGCAGCACGAACGTGGACATGCCCAGCGTCGTCGACAGGTCGGCGGTGGGGACGACGCGCATGTAGGCGTGGTGCGGATCGTGGCCGGTCGAGGCGACGTAGCCGGTCCAGGCGGACGGCAGCGCATCCACGGGCAGCATGTCCATGGCGTTCATGAAGAAGATCCACACGAACACGGTCAGGGCCAGCGGGCCCACCAGGCGGCGGCTCTTCTCGTTGTGGATCAGCGCCTTGGCCTGGTTGTCGACCATCTCGACCAGGATTTCCACGGCGGCCTGGAAGCGGCCCGGGACGCCGGCATGAGCCTTGCGAGCGGCACGCCACAGGAAGAACACCACCAGCAGGCCGAGGACGGACGTGTACAGCAGCGAATCGAAGTTGAAGACGCTGAAGTCGACGATGTTCGTCTGCTTCACGTTCTCGAACTGGAAGTTCTTTTGCCAGTGCTGCAAATGGTGGGTGATGTATTCACCCGAGGTCGGCGCGTGTCCTTCTGCTGCCATGGTTGCTTTCCGATGCTTATTTTCTGATTCGACCCTGCCGAAGCAGGGCCAGCCAATTTGCCTTCAGGGTCACGACCAGGGTCGACAGCATGGCTGGCCAACTCAAGGACGAGAACCCCACGGCGACCGCCACCAGGATGGCGACCGCCAGAATGATCTTGATCAGCTCCCAGACCATGAACGAGAGCACCGCCGTGCCGCCATTCATCGCCGTTCGCCGGGTCATGCCCCACGCCATCAACGCGCCGGGCACCACCACCGCGCCGGCGCCGAAGAGCGCCGACAGGGCTTTGTCGGCTTGTAGGGACAGCAGACCCCACAGCGCGACCATCGCGACACCCGCCACCGCCTGCCAGGACAACAAGGTCCAGGCCGACACCGCCGGCTGCCGGGCCCTCAAGTCCTGCGCCTCTTCTCGAGACAGGGGCTTGAAAGCCTGTTCGCCGTCCGCATCTGCGTCGATCCGGTCGTCCCAGGGATCCTGGCCTGCGGGGCGCTGAGCGTTCACTTGAACGTCTGACGTCGTGGCGGCTTGCGGCGCGGAGGCGCGCGCGGGATCGGGAGTCACGGCTGCGAGGTGCGGTCGGCAAAACCACGAGATTATAGGTGCTTTGCCCTTACAGACCCTTAACAGACCCCGCCGTCGGCCCTTCCGGCTCGACTTGACAGGCTGTGCGATCCACGCATAAGGGCCCGAGAGCCCGTGTCCATCGGCCTTCCCGGCCATCGGACCCGCGCGCGTAAAGTCGGTCGCGCGCGCAGTGGGCGCGCAACACCTGACCCTGATCCGCCCTCCGCGGGCGGGCCATGCCTCAAGTCACAGGGGTTTTCCCCAGGGTCTCGTCGATCTTCGCGAATCGCGTCGGCAGCCCCGCCGCCGGCACCCGCATCTGCAGCACACAACCCGCGAGCGGCTGAGCGGCCAGCTCCTCGGCGCTGCGCTTTTCGCGTGCGGTGGTGACGAAAAGGGTGCGCAGATCCGCACCACCGAAGGTCGGCATCGTCGAGCAACGCACCGGCAGCGCGACGCGCTGCAAGACCTCTCCCGACGGCGAGAGTCGCAGCAGCTGCTGCCCCTCCATCATCGCGACCCAGTAGCAGCCTTCAACGTCGACCGCCGCCCCGTCGGGCCGCCCGCCATAGGTCTCGAGCGGTTGCTCGGGTCCGCGGCGCTCGAACTGCGCGAACAGCTGTCGCTCCCCGACCACGCCGGTTTCGACATCGAAGTCGAGCCGATAAATCTCATGGGCCTTGGTGTCGGACCAATACATCGTCCGGTCGTCCGGACTCCAGGCCAGGCCGTTGGAGACCGTGATCCCCTCCTTGACCTGCTCGAAGCGGCCGTCGCGCAGGCAGTAGAGCGCGGACTCCGGCTGGCGCGCGTCATCGATGGTGCCGACCCACAGGCGGCCTTTCGCATCGGCTTTGCCGTCATTGAAACGACGCTTGCTCGGGTCGTAGGGCGGATCGATCAGGCGCTGATAGCCGTTCGCATCTCCGGCATCCATCCGCTCGGGGTCGAAGCGCCATAGACCGTCTCGCTGGGCAATCAACAGCCCGCCCTCTTCCAGTGGGACGACACAGCCCGGCTCGTCGGTGAGCGCCCAACGACGCGGCTCGGTCGCGCCGGTGTCCAGACGCAGCAGCGCCTTGCCGGGAATGTCCAGGTAGTAGAGCCGCTGCTCCACCGGGTGCCAGAACGGCGACTCGCCCAGCAGCGCCGGGGTCAGCGACGCGGGCTCCAGCTGGAAGAAGCGCTCGTCGGCGGCTGCGGACGAGGACGACGGCACCGCGGACGGCGTCGGAGAGGGCGTATGCGACATGCCCCGATGCTATGTCCGTAACTTGGCGAAACCTGCAAGACCTGGCCCTCAGGCCAGATCCACCTTCAGGTAATGGGCGCCGGGGATGGGATTGAAGTAGTACGGCGGGATCTCGACGAAGCCGAGATGCTCGTAGAGCCCACGCGCGGCTTCCATGTCGTCCAGCGTGTCCAGCAACATGGTGGAGTAGCCCGCGCTGGTCGCCGCGTCGATCAGCGCCTGCGCCATCGTGCGACCCAGTCCGAAGCGGCGGAAGGCCGGACGGATGAAGAGTCGCTTCATCTCGCAGGCGTTCGCGTAGTCGGAGTCGGCGATCGGCCGGAAGCCGCCGCAGCCGGCGACCTGTCCGTCGATGAGCGCGAGCAGCAAGCCGCCCTGGGGCGCCGCGTACTCGCCGGGCAGCGAGCTGAGCTCCTGCTCGAAGTTCTGGAAATCGAGGTCGATGTCCAGGGTCTGCGCGTATTCGCGCATGATCAGCCGCGCTTCTTCCCACAACAGGGGCGAATCGGGGCTGATCAGTCGTATCTCAGGGGTTTCCACCCGGGCGAGTGTAGCGAAAGCACCCGATGGGAGTCAGGGCCCCGCGTCACGCCCGTGCAGGACGAAACCGGGACGCTCCAGCAGACGCTGGTAATAGTCCTCGACCCGTGGCAGCGCGGCGTGCGCAATGGGCGCGGCGCGCCAGCGATGCGTCGCCAAGCCCAGCACCACGTCTGCCACAGTGAAGCTCGCGCCCAGCACGAAGGGCCCGCCCGACGCGGCCAGCTGTCCCTCCAGTATCGCCATGTGGCGGTTCCAGGCCGCGATACCGGCCTCGATCTGTGCGGCGTCCTGATGCAGGGCGCTCTTGCGCACCAGCCCCATGAAGGCGTAGCGCCAGCTGTTGTTGAGCTCGCCACCCTGCCAGTCCATCCACATCTCGACCAGCGCCCGCCGATGCGGCTCGTCGGGCAGCAGATCGATGCGGCCCTCGCGATGCGCGAGGTAGCGGCAGATGCTGTTGCTCTCCCACATCGAGAAAGGCACGCCGGTCGCGCCGGCGAGGCCTTCGGCTGTGTCGATCAGCACCGGCATCATCGCGTTGGGATTCAGCAGCCGGAAAGCCTCCGCCTTGACGTCGACGTCCTCGCGCTCGATCTCCAGGCCCAGCTCGACGCCGGTCCACAGCACCTTGCGCACGTTGATGGACCCGGCGCGGCCGAGCACGCGCAGCGCGCTCATGACGCAAAGCCCAGCACGACGCGGCGCGTCTTGGCCGACTTCTTCTCGATCTTGGTCACCACCACGGCGCCGATCTCGGCGGTGTTGGCGACATGCGTGCCGCCGCAAGGCTGCAGGTCGACCTCATCGATCTTGAGCAGGCGCACGCGGCCGCTGCCGCGCGGCGGCTGCACGCTCATGCTGCGGACCAGACCCGGATTCGCGTCGAGCTCCTCATCGCTGATCCAGCTGTGGCCGACCGGATGCGCCTCCGCCACCAGACGCGCGATGCCGGCCGTCAGCGCGTCCTTGTCGAGCGCGTCGGTCATGTGAAAGTCCAGTCGCGCATAGCTCGCCGTGATCGAGCATCCGTCCACCGGATGCGGCACCAGCGCGCACAGCAAATGCGTCGCGGTGTGGAAACGCATGTGGGCATGACGACGCCCCCAATCGATGCGGGCCGTCACCGGCGTTCCGGCGTCGATGCCGGCCAGCGACTGCTCGGGCTCGGTCAGATGGAGGATCTCGCCGCCCTCGCCCTTGCGGGTGTCGACGATGCGGATCTCCCGGCCGTCGGCCAGCGTCAGCGTGCCCGCGTCACCCGCCTGACCGCCGCCTTGCGGATAGAACACCGTGCGGTCCAGCAGCAGACCGCGCTCGTCGACGCGCAGCAGCGTCGCGCCGCATTCGCGCAGCTGCGCGTCTTCGCGGAACAGATCCAGCGTGCTCATCAGGGCAGAACGTCCTCGAGGTCGCCGGACTGCGTCGGCGCATCGGACAAGGTCCCTTCGATCGCCTCCAGCTCCACCGTCCCCTTGGGTGTAGCGAGCTGCGCCCGCAGCCCGTCGCGGGCCTCGAAGCCCAGCAGCTGCACGCCGCTCTCGGGGAGCTTGTCGGTCGGATGGGCGCTGCCCTTCCATTCGATCGGCACCGGCAGGCCTTCCTTGCGCAGACGGCGGCCGTCCTCGCGCAGCGCGATGCGCCAGGCCAGGTCGCCGCGGGCGGCTTCGACGGCCTCGCCGGCCTCGATGCCCTCGCCTTTCCAGATCGCCAGCGTCGCATCCAGACTCGGCACCCGCGCGACCCAGTGCAGCAGCGCGGGACCGTCCTTGAGCCGCTCGCGCACGGCGGGCTGATCGAGGTCGAACCAACGTGGGCGGCCAGGATCGGGCGCCTCGGGATCGATGGCGATGATCTCGAGGTAGCAGCGCGGATAGGTCGGGGGCGCGCTGATGTTGAGCAGCAGGTTGTGCGTGCTCATCAACGCATGGCGTCCGCCGGGTTGAGGGGCGACACCCAGGACCTGTTCGCACCAGGCGCGGCCCTCTTCCAGCGTGTTCGCGGCGACAACGAGATGATCGACTTCCATGTTCATGGCCTCACAACCTCACCTGTCCGTGAATCAATGGCGCGACATCGCCGCCAATCCAGCAATGCCCCTCCTCGCGGGCCACATGGACCCTGCCGGCGCGCCCCATGGCCGTGCCCTGGGAGGCCACATAGCGGTCGGGCGCCAGTCCGGCGCCTTGCAGCCATAGTGCCAGACCCGCGTTCAGGCTGCCCGTGACCGGGTCTTCCGGAACGCCCAGGCCGGGCACGAAGGCCCGGACCTCGAATTGCTGCGGCGAGCCCGCAGGATAAGCGCCCACGACGCCCAATTTGAGTCCCGCCATTGACACGAAATCCGGTTGTAACCGCAGCACCGCCTCGGCCGAGCTCAATCGCGCCGCCATCCACTGCGGCCCGTTGTCGACCCACACCAGATCGAGCAGGTCCGAATCCGCGATGCCCAGCGCCTTGACCGCCTGCGCGCGCAGTTCGGGCTCGACCGGCCCCTCGCGTCGCAGCGGCGGCGCGGCGAAGGCCAGACGCGAGCCGTCGCGGCGGATGCGCACCAGCCCGATCGCGCATTCCTGGACGACCTCGCCGGGCTTCTTCGGATCACCGCCGCTGCTCAACCAGGCATGCGCCGAGCCCAGCGTCGGATGACCGGCAAACGGAAGCTCGCCGCCCGGCGTGAAGATGCGGACCCGGTAGTCCGCCGCGGGATCCGTCGGCGGCAGCAGGAAGGTCGTCTCCGACAGATTTGTCCACCGGGCGAAGGCCGCCATCGTGGCCTCGTCCAGCCCGGCGCCGTCGATGACGACCGCCAGTGGATTGCCCTTCAAGGCCTGCGGGGTAAAGACATCCACTTGGACAAAGCGGCGCAATTCGGACGACTGGGACATGGAGGACCTCGAAACGTAGGGACGAAGTTCACCCGGGCCGCCTGACACGACGGTGACAGGCGGCCGGATGTGCGGTGGCGAACCGAGAGGCGACTCGCCGGCGGGCGGTGAGTCGCCGACGCTCAGGGCGTCGTCTCGGCGGTCTGGGCGAGCGCCTCGTGCAGCATGCGGCCCAGCTTCTCGACGCCCTCGGTGATCAGGTCCGGCGTGAGCGTGACGAACGAGAGCCGCAGCGTGCGCGGATCGGGCTGGTGCGCGTAGAACGCGGCGCCCGGCACGTAAGCGATGCCGGCATCGACGGCGCGGGGCAGCAGCGCCATCGCGTCCAGGCCCTCGGGCAGTCGGATCCAGAAGAACATGCCGCCCTCGGGCTTCTGCCATTCGCAGCCGGCAGGCAGGAAGTCGCGCAGCGCGGCGGCCATCGCATCGCGATTGGCCTTGTAGCGGGCGCGGATCTTGGGCACGTGCTCGTCCAGGAAGCCGTTCTTGATGACCTCGTAGACCACGCGCTGGTTGAACCCCGGGGTGTGCAGGTCGGCCGCCTGCTTGGCCTGCAGCAGCTTGGGGTAGATCTCGGTCGGGGCGACGATGTAGCCCAGGCGGAAGCCGGGCGTCAGCACCTTGGAGAACGAACCCAGATAGATGCTGCCCTCGGGCCAGTGGGAGCTCAGCGCGGCGGGCGGCGCCTCGTCGAACCACAGGTCGCCGTAGGGGTTGTCCTCCACGACCGGCACGTTGGCCTGGCGGGCCGCGGCCATGACGGCCTCGCGGCGCTCACGGCTCATCACGCGGCCGGTGGGGTTCTGATAATTCGGGAGCAGATAGGCGAAGCGGGTACCCGGCGCGTCGTGCGGCAGCGCGGCGATCGCGGAGGGGAGCGGGCCCTGGTCGTCGCTGGCCAGGCTGGCGAAGATGGGCTCATAGGGGGTGAAGGCCTGCAGTGCGCCCAGATAGGTCGGGGTCTCGACGGCGACCGGCGCGCCGGCGTCGCACAGCAGCTTGCCGACCAGGTCGAGGCCCTGCTGGGAACCGCTGGTGATCAGCACCTGATCCGGCTGGGCCTTGATGCCCAGCGACGCGACCTTGGCCGCCACCCATTCGCGCAGCGGCGCGAAGCCCTCGCTGGCGGCGTACTGCAGCGCTTCCTTGGCGTTGTTCGTCAACACCCGGTCGCAGGCGGCCTGGATGGCCTCGACCGGGAAAGTGTCGGCGCTGGGCAGGCCGCCGGCCATCGACAGGATGCCGGGCTTTTCGGTGACCTTCAGGATCTCTCGGATGATGGACGGATTCATGCGCGCGGCGCGGCGGGCCTGGGTCCAAGGACTGCGGTTCATGGGGGATGTCTCCGGTTGAGCGACCCAGTCTAGTGCCTCGACCAGCACAGAACCAATACACTGCGCCATACCACCGCATCATCTGTATCGGCATGGACACCAGCACAGCCAGCGCCGGCCTGAGCGCACCCTCAAGCGCCAATGTCGCGCCGGTCGTCCTTTCGCGCAATGCCAGCCAGCCGCTGGCGCAGCAGCTGGCCCAGCGCTTCGCGGCGCGCATCCAGCAGCGGCTGCTGCTGCCGGGCGCGCGGCTGCCCTCGGTGCGGGACTGCGCGCGCCATCACGGCGTCAGCCCGTACACGGTGGTGGCGGCCTATGACCAGCTGCTCGCGCAGGGCTTGTTGGAGGCGCGCAAGAAGCGAGGGTTTTTCGTTCGCGAAACCCGCGCCCTGCCGACACGCACGCCCTTCGCCCCGACCGAGGCGCCGGCGCCACTGCCGCCGCCCGTGGACGCCAGCGCGCTGATCCGCGGCATGTTCCAGGCGGACGCGCGGCGCTCGCCCGGCCTGGGCACGCTGCCGGCCGAGTGGCTGGATCTGGCGCTGCTGCAATCGACGCTGCGCCGCCTGGCCGCACAGGCCGACGACGCGCTGCTGTCCGGCTACGGTGAGCCGCTGGGCGACGAACGTCTGCGCCGCGCGCTGTCGCGGCGGCTGCTGGACATCGCCGTCCAGGCCGGACCCGAGCAGATCATGAGCACCGTCGGCGCGACACACGGGCTGGACCTGATCACCCGCTCCTTCCTGTCGCCGGGCGACGCGGTGCTGGTGGACGACCCGGGCTGGGCGATCGAGTACGCCCGGCTGTCGCAGGCCGGCATGCGCCTGCTGCCGGTGCCGCGCGGCGCGCACGGCCCCGACATCGCGGTCATGCGCCGCCTGATCGAGGAGCACCGGCCGCGCATGTACGTGACGGTGTCGGTGCTGCACAACCCGACCGGCGCGACGCTGGACCTGGCGCACGCGCACCAGGTGCTGCAGCTGGCGCACGAGCACGATCTGCTGATCGTCGAGGACGATACCTACGCCCTGTTCGCGCCGAATCACGCGCCGCGCCTGGCGGCGCTCGACCAGCTGCGGCGCACGATCTACGTCTCGGGCTTCTCGAAGATGCTGTCGCCGGCCTGGCGGGTGGGCTTCGTCGCGGCCAGCCCGGACCGCATGGCGCGGCTGACGGAGCTCAAGCTGGTGGCCTCGCTCACGACCAGTCCGCTGATGGACCGCGCGGTCGCCTTGTGCCTGGAGCAGGGGCTGCTGCGCAAGCACGCCGAGCGCATCGGATCGCGACTCGAGGCCGCGCGCCAGCGCTGCGTGCGCCTGGCCGAAGCAGCGGGCTGCCGCTTCGTCTCGACCCCTGCGGGGCTGTTCGGCTGGGTCGAGGTGGGCGTGGACACCGAGCGGCTGGCCCCGATGATGATGGACCAGGGCTGGCTGATCGCGCCGGGCATCCTGTTCAGCCCGACGCGCACGCCGGGCACGCTGATGCGGATCAACTTCGCGACCTCGCAGGACCCCAAGTTCTGGCAGGCCTTGGAGAAGACCCGGGATCAGGTGCGCGAGGCGACGCGGCGCTGACCGCCGCCAGGATCGCGTCGTCGGGCGGTGGCGCAAGCCCGCGGCACGCTGGCGGAGTCTCGCGAGGCTACAGTCGGCGGCCATGAACGCCACCACCCACTCCTCTCCCGCCGCCTTGGGCGATGCGCTCGCGCAGGCCTGGCAATCGGATCAACTGCTGGACGCGGCCGACTGGTCGCTGCACGACGAAGCCGCCGCCTATGAAGCCCAAGCCGTGCTGGCCCAGCGCCTGGATTGGCTCGCCCCCGGCCGGCCGCAGGTCTGGAAGGTCGGCGGCTCGTCGCGGGACGGCGCGCTGGGCTCTTCGCCGCTGCCACCGCTGCGCACGCGGGAAGTTCGCGGCCTGCGCAACGGCGGGGACTTCGGCGATCTGACGCTGATCGGCGCCGAAGCGGAAATCGCGCTGCGACTGGCTGAGGACGTCACGCCCGAGATGGCTGCCACGCTGGTGCCTGGCCAGGCCGAACACCTGATCGCCGCGATGTGCGTGGCCATCGAGTGGCTGGGCTCGCGCTGGAAGGACGGTCTGGCCACCGACAACCTGCTGCGTCTGGCCGATGCGCAGACGCATGGGGCGCTCGCGCTGGGCCCGTGGCAGGCCTGGAAGCCCGGACACGACTGGGCGAATCAGCCCTGCGAGCTGATCGTGGGCGACCAGCCGCCGATGGGCGGCGTGGGCGGTCACGGGCTGAACGATCCGGCCTGGGTGATGGCCGGCTGGCTGAAGACAGCCACCCGCACCGGCCTGACCGTGCCGGCGGGCAGCGTGGTGACGACGGGGTCGTGGCGCGTGGCGACGAAGCTGGCCAAGGGGGCGATGGTGACGGCGCGCTATGCGGGTCTGGGGGACCTGGTCGTGCGCGCCTGATCAAGACCCTCATTCCGCCTCGGGTTGAGGCGGAAACAGCCGGTCGAACTCGCGCCTGGCTTTGTCGAGGCTCATGATGCGCACGCCTGCGGGACAGCTGTCCAACTGCGCCTGTGGGTGCATGCCGACAATGGCGCCCGCAGGCGCGATCAGTGTCCCGACGACCGCCCGGGGCCCCAGATAAACGGGGAAAGGCGAGCTTCCCCGTTGGAGCAGCTTGAGCGTCCGGACCTGGCCGTCGATCGTGTCATTGCCAAAGTGCGAGAGCTCACCGTCGATCTTGCCCTCCATGCTGAAGGAGCAGGGGCTCTCCGCCACAGACACGTTTCCACGGATCGTGGAGTTCGGACATAGCTGCAGGTCATCGCAGCGCACGTCCCCCACCAGATGAGCGCTTCGCATGCGCAGCGCGGCGCATTCGACCATCGGCCCGTCCACAGTCGGGCCGATGATCCGCGCATTCGTCATCTCGACCCATCGCCATCGACCGGAGAGCCGGATCGGCGCCGTCATCAGCGCGTCATCCAGGCGGACATGAACGGCGTCATCGACGCATTGATCGTGCCGCCCATTAGCGATCGACAACACGTTCGCGGACATCATGCGGACCGTGGCGGGCGGCATGCCGGCCGGAGCGGTCATCGCGCCGCCGATCGGATCAGAGCCTTCGACCGAGGCCGACGCATCCCTACGAACTGAAGTCCACATGACGAACCCTCTTGGAGTGGAAGAGGGCCGATGAGTTTGCTTCGTGCAAAAGCCGTTCGGCGGGCGCCGTCACTTCGCCTCAAGCACCTCCCACCGCTCCATCAGCGCGAGCAGCTCCTCGTCGATCTCGCCGGCGCGCTGCGTCACCTCGGAGATCCTCGCCGCGCCCTGCGTGTAGAGCTCGCTGCCGTTGAGCAGCGCGTTCAGGTGCTTCTGCTCGGTCTCCAGCGCGGCGATCTTGCCGGGCAGTTCGTCGAGCTCGCGCTGTTCCTTGTAGCTGAGCTTGCGCTTGGTCGCGACCACCGGCGCAGCGGCCGGAGCGGGCGCCGGCGCGGGCGCGGCCACCGGGGCCGGGGCCTGGCGCGCCTTGATCTCGGCCGCGCGCTTGGACTGCTGCAGCCAGTCCTCGATGTCGCCCTCGTACTCGCGCCACTGGCCCGCGCCTTCGCTGACGATGGTCGAGGTCACGACGTTGTCCAGGAAGCGCCGGTCATGGCTGACCAGGAAGACCGTGCCGTCGTACTCGGCCAGCAGCTCTTCCAGCAGTTCCAGCGTCTCGATGTCCAGGTCGTTGGTCGGCTCGTCCAGCACCAGCACGTTGGCCGGGCGCGCGAACAGTCGGGCCAGCAGCAGCCGGTTGCGCTCGCCGCCGGACAGGCTGGACACGGGCGACTCGGCCCGCGCGGGCGAGAACAGGAAGTCGCTCAGGTAGCTCTTGACGTGCTTGCGCTGGTTGCCGATCTCGATCCACTCGCTGCCCGGGCTGATCGTGTCGGCCAGCGTGGCGCTCAGATTGAGCGCGTCGCGCATCTGATCGAAGTAGGCGACGGTCATCTTCGTGCCCAGGCGCACCTCGCCGGAATCGGGAGGCAGCTCGCCCAGGATCATCTTGAGCAGCGTGGTCTTGCCCGCGCCGTTCGGGCCGATCAGGCCGACCTTGTCGCCGCGCAGGATGGTGCCGCTGAAGCCGTCGACGATGACGCGGTCGCCGAAGCGCTTGGAGACGTTCTCCAGCTCCGCGACGATCTTGCCGCTGGACTCGCCGGTGGCCACGTCCAGCCGGACCTTGCCCTGCACGTCGCGGCGCGCGGCGCGATCGGCGCGCATCTCGTGCAGGCGCTGCACGCGGGCGACGCTGCGGGTGCGGCGGGCTTCCACGCCCTTGCGGATCCAGACCTCTTCCTGCGCCAGCAGCTTGTCGAAGCGGGCGTTGGCCAGCGCTTCGTTCTCGAGTTCATAGGCCTTGGCGGCCTGGAAGGCGGCGAAGTTGCCGGGGTAGCCGCGCAGCTGGCCGCGGTCGAGTTCGACGATGCGGTTGGCGACGTTGTCCAGGAAGGCGCGATCGTGGGTGATCAGCAGCAGCGAGCCCTTGAAGGCGTTCAGCAGTTCTTCCAGCCAGCGGATCGCGTCCAGATCCAGGTGGTTGGTGGGCTCGTCCAGCAGCAGCACGTCGGGCTGCGCGACCAGCGCGCGGGCCAGCGCCACGCGCTTCTTCAGCCCGCCGGAGAGCTCGCCCACCCGACGGCTGCCGTCCAGCTCCAGCCGGTGCAGGGTCTCGTCGACGCGCTGTTCCCAGTTCCAGGCGCCGATCTGCTCGATGCGCTCCTGGACCCAGGCCAGGTCGTCGTTCTCGTCATGCGCCTCGTAGCGCTCGCGCAGCGCCTTGGCCTCGGCGACGCCCTCGCTGACGACCTCGAAGATCGTCGCCTCGGGGCGCAGGTCGGGCTCTTGCGGGACGTAGACCGTGGTCAGGCCCTTCTCCAGCTGCAGCAGCCCGTCGTCGAGCTTCTCGATGCCGGCGAGGATCTTCAGCATCGAGGACTTGCCCGTGCCGTTGCGACCGATCAGGCCGACGCGGTCGCCGGTTTCCAGGGAGAAATTGGCCCCGTCGAGCAGCGGCACGTGACCGAAAGCGAGGTGGGCGTTGGTGAGGGAGAGGACAGCCATCCCGGGATTGTCCCCTCAAACCCAGACACGGTAGGCCCAGAAAGATTCGCTTTCGGACACCAGGCGGCGCAGCTCCTCGGGGCTGAAGCCGCTCAGGCGGCGCGTCTCGCGGCACAGGTGCGCCTGGTCGGCGTAGCCGTTGTCGTGCGCCAGCGCGCTCCACAGAATCGTCTCGGCGCTCTCCTCCTGGCGGCGCACCGACTTGAAGGCCGCCTCGGCGCGGCTGACCAGACGCAGCGCGCGCAGGCTTTGTCCGCTCCATTGCTTGATGCGGCGTTCGGCCTGCCGGACGCTGCGACCGTGGCCGGCGGCGACCGCGCGCATCGCCAGATGCTGCATCCAGCCGCTGTAGCCGCGCGGGGCCACGGCCGCGGCGTCCGGCTCCTCCGCCATCCGCCGGCTGGCCTCGCGCCAGCGCGGCAACAGGAAGGCCTCGAACAAGCGCTGGGCTTCATGCTCATCGCGTGCGGCTTGCATCGCCCGATCGAAGGCACGCCAGTCCGGATCGTCGACGACCTCGGACAAGCCCAGCATCCGGTCCTTGAGCGCGCTCAGGTCGACGCCGGTCATCGCCTGGAAGGCCTCGGGCCGGATCGCGACCATGAACGCGCGGCCCCCACGCGTCGAGCGGAAGCGCTTGGGCCCGCTGCGCGGTCCGCCGACCAACCCGGCCGGCAGCCAATCGCCGGGCGTGCCGTCGGGCGCGAGCTCCCGCACCTGGCCGCTCAAGGCCCAGCTCATGCCGCACAGCGGCGTGGCGGGAAACCAGGTGGTGAGCTGCTCGTCGCTGATGTCGGCCGCGGCGCTCAGATCGCGCCAGAGGTAGGCGTAGACGCAGCCGTCCAGCGCGAGCGAGGGCACGCGCAGCCGGGCGACGGTGTCGGGATGCAAAGGGGCGTCCATGGCGCCGCAGTCTAGGCGGGACGCGGCCTCGCACGCGAGGGCGCGACGCGAAACCCCGCGATGTCGCTTCGATTCAAGACAGCACGCCAGACGCCGGCCACGATGCGACACCATGAGCCACGTCCTTGCCCTCTCCGGTAACCTCCCCGGCCCCCGTCCCCGCTGGGCCGGCCTGCCCGAAGTCCTATCCATGCGGCGCGACTACCTGGGCCACATGCAGCGCCTGCGGCAGCGCTACGGCGACGTCGTGCATCAGCGCCTGCTGGGGCTGGACGACGTCAACTTCTTCCACCCCGACCAGGTGCGGGAGCTGCTCATCGCCGCGCACGACGGGATGATCCGCTGGGAGCGCGCGACGCGGGTCTTCGCCGACGCGCACGGCCAGAGCGTGCTGGTGGCCGAGGGACCGGCCTGGCAGCGCCAGCGCAAGCTGCTGCAGCCGGGGTTCTCGCCTCAGCGGGTGCAGGGCTTCGTCCCGCTGATGGTCGAGGCGTCCGAGCGCGCGCTGGGGCGCGTCGCCGTCGTGGGCCGCCAACCGGTGGACGTCGACTTCGAGCAGCTGATGACGCTGCTCACCATGGACGTGATCCTGCGGACGCTGTTCTCCACGACGAGCCCTGATGGCGGCGACGCCGATGCCGCCTCGGTCGAAGCGGCCTGGGCGGTCCATGAGCTGGGCCGCGTCGCGATGGGCGAGATGTACGTCCCCGTCAGCGCGCCGCTGTGGGCGCCGTGGAAGGCGGGCAAGCGGCGCGCGTTGAAGGCGCTGGACGGACTGATCCGCGGCCACGTGGCGCAGCGGCGCGGCATGGGGGCGGGAGCGAGCAGGAGCGTCTCGGCGCACGCCGGGCCGGGCGATCTGCTGGCGCTGCTGATGTCGCTGCGCGACGAGGACGGCCGCGGGTTGGACGACACCGCCATCCGCGACGAATGCATGACCGCCTTCCTGGCCGGGCACGAGACCAGCGCCGCCGCGCTGACCTGGTGGGGCTGGTGCATGGCCGCGCATCCGCAGGCTCAGCGCCGGGCGGCGGAAGAGGTCGACGCCGTCCTGGGCGATCGCGCGCCCACGGCGGCGGACCTGACCCGGATGCCCTGGCTGAGCCTGTGCATCAAGGAAGTGCTGCGGCTGTATCCGGCGGCGCCGGCGCTGTTCTCGCGCCAGGCGACGACCGAGCTGGACATCGCCGGCTTCAAGCTCCAGCCCGGCACGATGCTGCGCATCACGCCCTGGGTGATGCAACGCGACCCGCGCTGGTTCGAGGATGCCGAGGACTTCCGCCCCGAGCGCTTCGATCCGGCCAGCGGTCACGCGGAGATTCCGCGCGGCGCCTGGATGCCTTTCGGCGCCGGCCCGCGGGTCTGCCTGGGCAGCCACTTCGCGCTGAACGAGATCACGCTGGTCGCGGCGATGGTGCTGCAGCGGCACCGCCTCGCGCGGGTACCCGGCAAGGCGCCGCCCGAGCCGGTGCTCAACATCACCTTGCGCCCGAAGCATCCCCTGCGGCTGCGCCTGCTGCCGCGCTGAGGGGCGAACCCGCGAATCTTTTATTCATGGACGCCGCCGTCCTCGCCGCTTAGCGTGACGGGCATGCTCCCGTCACTCCCGCATCGGCCATGTCATTGGCCGTGTCATCGGCCCTCCGCGCCAAAGCCGCGCGCGTGCTCAGTCCACGCCCAGCGTTTCCGACAACCGCACGAAGCTCCCGTCGGACAGCTGGATCCGCACCCAGCGCATCCGGCTCGACCAGATGGGCATGTCCTGCTCGACGGCGGAGCCGGTGTCGAACTCGATCGCGTCGGGCGCGGGCTCATACCAGCCCCGCGCATCGAGCTGCGCTTCCTGCGCGACGATCTCCGGCGTGGCGTAGCACCACAGCGCGCGGCCGATCAGCTGCGAGCGTGGCAACCGGCAATGGCGCTCGCGGCCCTGGGACATCGCCAGCAGCCGATGGCTCAGATCGCAGATCAGATGCACCGGCACGGGCGCGCGCTCGACCAGGCGGCCGAGCTCGAAATCGGCGGCGCTGTCCAGGCGCGCGGCCATGAGGCGGCGCAGCGCCTGCTGTTCGTCGAAGGTCGGTGCGCTGCCGCCGGACTCCCAGCGCGACACCGTCGTCTGCGAAACGCCCAGCTCGGCGGCCACCGCGCCCTGCTTCAATCGCCGCACGCTGCGCCACAGCCGCAGGCTGCGGCCGAGCTGGCGGGCATCGCAGGAGAGCAAGGGAGCGTCGTTCATGGCGGGACGGAGAGGTCGATGAGGCAGCGGGGAGGCGCGAGGTGAGGATTCTCCTGTACTACGCCTGCGGCGTGTTCGCGGCGGCTCAGTTGGGCAAGTTCGCGGCGCTGTCTCCGCTGATCTCGCGGGAGCTCCATCTCGGTCTGGCGGCAATGGCCGCGCTGACCTCGCTGCTGGAAGTCTGCGGCGCGACGCTGGGCGGCGTCGCCGGGTATTGGTTGCCGCGGCTGGGCCTGCGGCGCGGGCTGTCGCTGGCGGTGCTCAGCCTGGTCATCGGATCGGCCGCGGCAGCGTTCGCGCAGGACGTGGTGACGCTCACGCTGGCGCGTCTGCTGGAGAGCCTGGGCTATCTGGTGGTCGTCGTCGCGGCGCCGGTGCTGGTCGCGCGCGCGGCGCACGGGCGGCGACAGGCCGCCGCGATGGCCTTGTGGAGCACCTTCGTGCCGGTGGGGATGGCGGTCGGCGCTTGGACCTACGCGAACGCGGCGGGTGTGATGGGGTGGCGCACGGCGCAGGTTCTGAGCGTCGCGGGCGGCGTGCTGCTGTGGCTGGGCCTGCGGCGCATTCCGTCGGCCCATGAAGCCGCGCTTGCCGATGAGCATCGTCATCCCGGCCGTACTGGGGTGCTGCTGTGGGCGCTGGTCGCGGCCTTCGGCGCGTATGCGATCGCGGAGGTGGGCCTGCTGGCGCTGCTGCCGAGTCTGCTCACGCAGGGCGGCATGTCCTTGGGCGCGGCGGGCAGCTGGACGGCGGTCGCGGCGCTTGCCAACGTGCCCGCGAGCGCACTCGGCGCTTGGTTGCTGCGACGGCATGGCGCGCGTTCGTCGACGATCGCAGTGGCGATGGGGCTGTCGCTGCTGCTGTCGGGGCTGTGTTTCCTGGGCGTGATGCGCGATGGCGGCGCGTCGGAGATGCAGGCGCCGTTGGCGGTGGCGATCAACCTGTGCTCGGGGGTGTTCCCGAGTCTGGTGTTCGCGCTGCTGCCGTTGGCGGCGGGCTCGCCGGAGAGGCTCTCGCTGGCGAGCGGGCGATTGACGCAGTTCGGGGCGTCGGGGGCGTTGATGGGGCCGCCGTTGGTGGGGGCGGTGGTGGAGCGCTGGGGGTGGAGCAGCGCAGGCGGGGTGAGTCTGGGGCTGTCGCTGCTGGCGGTCCCGCTGGCGCTGCTGGCTTGGAGGCGGCTGCATCGGGGGCCTTAGCGGTAGGCGGGAGGAAGACCCTCTCCCCTGCCCTCTCCCGCAAGCGGGAGAGGGAGTAGGAAGCGAGGGAATAAGAAGGGCGCGATCAGTCGTCGGACGAGAAGCCCGAGGCTTGCACGATGGGGCCCCATTGCACGCGCTCGGCGGCCAGGCGCCGGGCGTAGTCGGCGGGCGTCATCGCCAGCGGCTCGAAGCCCAGCTTGGCCAGGCCTTCGACGACCTGCTTCTCGCGCAGCGCCACGCGCACCAGGTCCGACATCTTGTCCACGATGGACGCAGGCGTCTTCGGCGGCAGGAACAGGCCGTAGGTCTCGACGCCGATGATTCCCTTGAAGCCCTGCTCGGCGAAGGTCGGAACCTCCGGTGCGAAGCGCGAGCGCTCGTGGTCGGTGACGCCCAGGATGCGCAGGCGGCCGCCGGGCAGATGCGGGAGGAAGTCGCCCAGGATGAAGCAGCCCGAGGCGATCTGCCCGCCCATCAGGTCCTGCAGACCCGGCGCGGCGCCGCGGTACGGCACATGCGTGAGCGTGATGCCGGCGGCGCGCTTGAACTGGTCGCCCAGGAAGTGCGGCATCGCGCCGGCGGCGGGCGTCGCATAGGCCGACTGCTCGGGATGCGCCTTGGCCCAGGCGACGAAGTCGCTCAAGGTCTTGACCGAGGCCGGCACCATCGGGCCCACGCCGAAGCCGCAGGTCGCGTTGGCGATCGGGGATACCGCGATCGCGTCGGTGTCCGGCTTGTAGGCCAGCTTCCGATAGACATGCGGATAGATGGTGAACATCGAAGAGGGGCTCATCAGCAGCGTGCCACCGTCGGGCGGCGCATCCTTGAGCGCCGTGATGGCGAGCCGGCCGCCCGCGCCGACGCGCTGCTCGACCAGCACCGTCTCCGCCAGGCGTCCTCGCCAGGCCTCGGCCACGCGGCGCGCGCTCACATCGACCGAGCCGCCCGCCGGGAAGCCCACCAGGATGCGCGGCATCGCCGCCGTCTGCGCACGCAAGGCGCCGCTCGCGCCGGTCAGTCCGGTCGCCACCAGCACGCAGGCGTCGCGCCTGCTCACTCCGTTTCGGGTCATCGCTTGTCTCCTGTTGTCCCGTTCTGACGGGTTGTTTTCCGACTTCTGCTGTCGTCGACCGAGCACGTCGGCGCAAGCCGGTGCCCCCTTCGCTCATACGCGCCGCCCGCGCCGCACAGCGACGCGTTCTCCGCAAATCGCTCAGAGGGCACCGGCTTGCGCCGACTCGCCATCACCGAGCGTCACTGCCAACTGCCTACTGCGTCGTGTCGATCGCCGCGGCGGCTGCCGCCGCGACGGCCGCGAGGCGCTCCAGATCCGCCTTCAGGCGCGCGGCGCTGTCGCCCAGGCCGCTCATCAATCCCTGGTCGTGCGCGCGGACGCGCCGCTCCAGCACCGCCAACTTGCGCTTGCCCTGCGCCGTCAGATGCAGACCCCAGCTGCGGGCGTCCTCGGCATCGTCGCGACGCTCGACCCAGCCGCGACCCGTGAGCCAGTCGGTCAGGCGCAGCGCGCCGCTGCGGTGCAGGCCCATCGCCTGCGCGAGCAGCCCTTGGCGCATGCCGGGGTTGCGCCCGACCAGCACCAACGCCGCGAAGCGCTGCGGGCTGACGTCGAGCTCGGCGGTGGCCCGATGGAAATCCAGATAGAGCGCGTTCTGCGCGCGGCGCAGCGCGTAGCCGAGCAGCTCGTCCAGCACGCCGTAGTCCAGTCCGGGGACGGGCAGCAACGGGGCTTCGGGCGGCTCGGGAACGAGCTTGACGGTCGCGGATCGGCTCATCGTGTCGAGCTTAGGTTCTGTTGCGCAGTGCAACTATCTCGCTTACCCTGCCCCACCCGAACGGACCGTGGGCGCAAGATCCGCGGCAATCGAAGAACGCTTTGGAGACACCCATGCCCCTGGACATCCTGATCGCCGGCGGCGGCATCGGCGGCCTGGCCGCCGCGCTCGCGCTGCACCGCGACGGCCACCGCGTCACCGTCTGCGAGGCCACCGCCGAGCTCAAGCCGCTGGGCGTGGGCATCAATCTGCTGCCGCATGCGGTGGCGGTGCTGGACGAACTCGGTCTGCTGCCCTCGCTTCAGGCGATGGCGGTGCCGACCTCGGCGCTGGTCTTCGCCAACCGGCATGGACAGACCATCTACGAGGACGTGCGCGGCCTGGCCGGCGGCTACAGCCATCCGCAGTTCAGCGTGCATCGCGGCGAGCTGCAGCTGATGCTGTGGCGCGAGGCGGTCGCGCGACTGGGCACCGATCGCATGATCCTGGGCGAGCGCATCACCGGCGCGAAGCTCGATGGCGACGAGGTCGTCGCGCAGCTCACGACATCGGACGGACGCTCGGTCGAGCGGCGCGCGGGCGTGCTGATCGCGGCGGACGGCATCCATTCGACGATCCGTCGTCAGCTCTATCCGGACGAGGGCGCGCCGCGCTGGAACGGGATGATGATGTGGCGCGGCACCTCGCTGGCCAAGCCCTTCCTGGACGGCCGCACGATGGTGCAGGCGGGTCACCGGCGCGCGAAGTTCGTGGTCTATCCGATCGCGCCGCCGCGACCGGACGGGCTGCAGCTGATCAACTGGATCTGCGACCGTCGGCTGCGCGAGGACGGCCTGGGCGGCGGCCTCACGGCGCCCGGTCGCGAGGACTGGAACAAGGCGGGCTCGATCGACGATCTGATGCCGACCTTCGGCGACTGGCGCTTCCCGTGGCTGGACGTGCCCGGCGTGATCCGCGAGGCGACGCAACTGCTGGAGTGGCCCATGGTCGACCGCGATCCGCTGCCGCGCTGGCGCCACGGCCGCATCACGCTGCTGGGCGACGCGGCGCACCCGATGTATCCGATCGGATCGAATGGCGCGACGCAGGCGATCCTCGATGCCAGCGCGATCGCGAAGGCCTTCCGCGAGGAACGTCGCGTGGAGGCGGCGCTCGCGAACTATGAGGCTGAGCGCCGTCCGATGTGCGCGCGTATCGTGGAGCTCAATCGTCAAGAGGGGCTCGACTACATCCTCGACATGGTCGAGGAGCGCGCGCCCCAGGGCTTCGGGAAGCTGGAGGACGTCATCGATCCGGCGGAGGTCGACGCCTTCGTGAAGCGCTACAAGGCGGCGGCCGGACATCGGCAGAGCACGCCGGCGGCGGATGCTTCGACGTCCGCGTCGGCGAGCTAGCGGCGACGACGCCCACCGGGCCTTACCCCCTCGCCCCCGACTTCAGTCACCCATCGACTCTCATCCGGGGCTGTCGACTGGAATCCTGCTGATTCGAGTCAGAGACAGCCCCGCCCGCCCTCCGAAGAATCACACGCTCGTTGTCGGACTGGCAGGAGCGACGGATGGCCCACATGCATGAAGAGCTGGTGATGGATGCGGAGCAGCATGCCCGAGCGGAAACGCAGCACGAAGGGCTGCTTGAGCTGATCGAGGGAACGCCTCACGGCGTCCGGGAGCGTGACCCGCGCTTCTTTCGAGTCCTCGTGAATCTCTCCAACGCGCTGAAGAAGCACCTCGGAGATTCGCCCTATGCGACCCGCATCCAGGGCGAGCGCATCCCCATGGGAAAGCGCGACGTCATCTATCCCGATGCCGTCGTCATCGAGGATTCGGACGCCGGCCGCGCGCCGCGACTCGTGATCGAGATCCTGTCCTCAGAGGTCGACCCCGCAGAACTGCGACGACGCGCCGCCGCCGCCAAGCGCATTCCCAGCCTCGTCGAGTTCGCCAGCATTGACATCGAGCGTCGGACCATCGCGATCCACCACCGCGGGTCCTCGGGAGATTGGCTGCCGGTCTCGGATCCAGCTGCCTCCAACTTCGAGCTCCTGTCTGTCGGTCTGCGCGCGCCGACCGCCACGCTCTTCGAGGGGCTCGACCGGCCGGAGCCGAGGCTGACGCTGAAGGAGTTCCTCGATTGGGATGCCGATGAGGAAACCCGATACGAGTTCATTGGAGGTCGCATCGTCGCCATGACAGCGCCGGTGCTCGGCCACGTCCGGGTATCGATGAATCTGTCCCTCGCCATTGGCTTGCACCTGCGCGGCACGACATGCCGCTGCTACATGGCCAACGCCCAGCTCACATCGACGAAGTCGGGGGACAAGTTCCTGCCCGATCTCGCTGTGGCTTGCCGAAAGGGACCGGATGGCAAGCAGAAAGGCTTGACCGACGCGTTGATGATCGTCGAGGTGCAGTCCCCTTCCACGCGTCGAGTGGATCGGAGCGCCAAGCTCTGGGCGTATCGAACGCTCCCCTCGCTGAAAGAGTACGTGCTGATCGAATTCCAGAAGCGCCGCATCGATCTGCATCGCCGGGAGACCGGCAACCACTGGTCGCTTCACCGCTACGAGGGCGAGGCCTCGCTGGAGCTGAAGTCGGTCGATCTGATCGTGCCTGCCGACGAGATCTACTTCGACGTCGCGGGCGTCGATGACGAGGGGGCACATCAGGACGACCTATGAATCCGCCCGTCCCGTCCTCAACCACCTCGCCCAATCCTCGCGCCCGTTGGCGCTGGCGAGCCTCGCCATCGCCTCATGGTCGTAGGGCACGCTGAGCTGCTGGACATGCCACCCATCGGCGCGACGCTCGATCACCGCGTAGCGCGCGTCCGGCGATCCGGTCTCCGCCACATGCCGCACCGGATGCGCGTCATCCCAGGCCTGCAAGCCGACGCTGCCTGGATTCACCAGCCATTGGCCGCGTGCGGAGCGCAGCGCCCGCGGCACATGCGTGTGGCCGCAGCAGATCACTCGCGCCCGCTCCTGCCCCAGCCTTGAGGCGATCTCCCGCGCGCTCGCCAGGACCAGCCGATGCCCCTCCTGCGTGTCCAGGAAGTACTCGATGTCGCGCCGCGGCGTGCCATGGCACAGCAGCACCTCATCGGTCAGCCGCAGCGTCTTCGGCAGCGAGCGCAGCCAAGCGAGCTCCGATTCCCCCAAGCGCTCCCGCGCGAAGCGGTCCGAGCCGCCACCGGGCTTGGCCGGCGTGATCGCCAGCAACTGGCGCTCATGGTTGCCGGCGATCGTCGGCCAGCCCTGCGTCATCAGATAGCGGGCAGTCTCCAGCGGCAACAGCGGACCGGACAGGATGTCGCCCAGGTTGACAATGCGGTCGACGCCGCGGCGTCGGATGTCCTCGACCACGGCTTCCAGGGCCGGCAGATTGCCGTGGATGTCGGACAGCAAGGCGATGCGCATGAGGCCTCCCGGTGAATCAACTGGTCAGCGCGTCGAGCAACTGGCCCCGCGGCGCTCGCCCGATTACCGATTGATCGATTCGCCGATCAACCGCCGCGCATGGAACGCCAGGTGATCGTCGATCACCGTGGCGATGAAGTAGTAGCCGTGGTCGTAGTCCTCGTGCCGGCGCAGCGTCAGCGGCTGGCTCACCGAAGCGCAGGCCGATTCGAAGGCCTCCGGATGCAGCTGGAACAGGAACTTGTCCGCCAGCCCCTGATCGACCAGGATCCCATGCGGATACGGCGCCTCCTCCCGCGCCTGCATCAGCGCGCTCGCGTCGTGCGCCGGCCAGGCGTCGCGGTCCTCGCCAAGGTAGCCGCTGAAGGCCTTCTCCCCCCAGGGGCAGCGGCTGGGCGCGGCGATGGGCGCCAGTGCCGACAGCGACGCGAACGCGCCCGGATGCCGCAGCGCCAGCGTCAGCGCGCCGTGGCCGCCCATGGAATGGCCCGAGATGCCCGTGCGCGCTGCGTCCAGGCCCAGCGCCTGTTGCACCTGCGGGATCAGCTCGCGCATCAGATAGCTCTCCATGCGCCAGTGCGTAGACCAGGGCGACTGCGTCGCGTCCAGGTAGAAGCCCGCCGCCACGCCGAAATCCCAGGACGCCGTCGCGCCGGGAATCGCCGACACCGCCTCGCCGCGCGGGCTGGTGTCGGGCATCAGCAGACCCAGGCCCAGCTCCGAGGCCAGACGCTGGGCGCCCGCCTTCATCGTGAAGGTCTCTTCGGTCGCGGTCAGGCCGACCAGGAAGACCAGCAAGCCCTTCGCGCCGCCCGGCGGCACATACAACGCGAAGCGCATCGGCAGGCCGATCTCGGCCGACTCATGCGTAAGGAAAAGCTGCCGACCGCCGTAGCTGCCGTGCTCGTTCGTGACCGTGCCCAGCGCCGTCACGGCCTGCACTTGCTGTCGCATATCCATCAGTACTTCTCCAACTTCTTAAGCTTCTTGGGCTTCTTGGGCTTCTTGGGCTTCTCTGGCTCGCATGTCACTCGGCGAGCGCTTGGACTCATCCCGGCTGGGGGTCAGGCGTTGCCCTCGCTCAGGCCGCCGCGGCGACGCCCGCTTCCAGCGCGTCGATGAAGACGGCGCCGACGTCGAATCCCGTCTGCTGCATGATTTCCTGGAAGCAGGTCGGGCTGGTGACGTTGATCTCGGTCATCTTGTCGCCGATCACGTCCAGCCCCACCAGCAGCAGGCCGCGCGCCGCCAGCACCGGCGCCAGCGCCTCGGCGATGCGGCGGTCCGCGTCGCTCAGCGGCTGCGCCACGCCCTTGCCCCCGGCGGCCAGATTGCCGCGCACCTCGGTGCCCTGCGGAATGCGCGCCAGCGAGTAAGGGACCGGCTTGCCGCCGATCAGCAGGATGCGCTTGTCGCCCTGCGCGATCTCCGGCACGAAGCGCTGCACCATCACCGACTGCGCACCGTTCTTGTTCAGCGTCTCGATGATGCTGCCCAGGTTCAGCGCGTCCTCCTTGACGCGGAAGATGCCCATGCCGCCCATCCCGTCCAGCGGCTTGAGGATGACGTCGCGGTGCTCGGCGTGGAAGGCGCGGATCGCCGCCGCCGAGCGCGTCACCAGCGTCGGCGTGATGAACTGAGGGAACTCCAGGATCGCGAGCTTCTCCGGGTGGTCGCGCAGCGCGGCCGGCTTGTTGAAGACCTTGGCGCCCTCGCGCTCGGCCTGCTCCAGCAGGTGGGTGGCATAGAAGAACTCGGAATCGAAAGGCGGATCCTTGCGCATCAGCACGGCATCCACGTCGGCCAGGGCCAGGTCTTGCGTGGCGGTGACGGCGTGCCAGATCTCGATCTTGGTGCCGGCCTGGCTGGCCTTGGCCTCCTCGGTCAACTCGAGCCGCCGCGCCGCATGCGCGGTCACGCGGCCGCCGCTGACCCAGAGCAGGTCCGGCACCTCGCAGACCCAGATCTCATGGCCGCGTCGGGCGGCCTCGCGCATCATCGCGAAGGTGGAGTCCTTGTAGGTGTTGAACGCGGACAGCGGATCGGCGACGAACAGGATCTTCATGAGCGGGTCTTTCTTCGGAACGTCGACGCGTCGCGCCGGCGGTTACTTCGGGGAGCTGGAGGAAGCCCGGAAGTGTTGCACCAAAAGAGAAACCGCACCGGCGACCACCCCCCAGAAGGCCGATCCGATGCCGGCCATCGTCAGGCCGGACAGCGTCACCAGGAAGGTCAGCATCGCCGCGTCGCGGTGGCGCTCGTCCTTAAGCGCCGCGGACAGGCCGCCGCCGATCGTGCCCAGCAAGGCCAGCCCGGCGACGGCGGCGACCAGCTCGCGCGGGAAGGCAGTGAGCAGGCCCACGACCGCGCCTCCCGCCAGGCCGACCGCCAGATAGAAGACGCCGGCCATGGCGGAGGCCGTGTAGCGGCGCGAGGGGTCCTCATGCGCCTCGCGACCCATGCAGATGGCGGCGGTGATCGCGGCCAGATTGAAGGCGTAGCCGCCGAAGGGCGCGAAGACGACCGACGCCAGACCCGTCACCGCGATGCTCGCCGACACCGGCGTCTGGTAGCCCGAGGCGCGTTGGGCAGCCACGCCAGGCAGGTTCTGCGAGGCCATCGTCACCAGGAACAGCGGCAGGGCGATGCTCATCAGCGCGGTGAACGAGAAGCTCGGCGTGACCCACACCGGATGTGCCCAGCCCCACTCGACGGCCTCCAGATGCAGGCGGCCCTGCGCGGCGGCGACCACGATGCCGGCGACCAGCACCAGCGGCGTGGCGTAGCGCGGGATGAATCGGCGCGCCAGCACATAGGCCAGCGCCATGGTGAGCACGATGGCCGGCGCGGTCTTCGCGGCGAGCACCGCGTCCAGGCCGAAGCGCGCCAGCACGCCGGCCAGCAGCGCGGAGGCGATGGCGAGCGGGATGCGGTCCATGATGCGTTCGAACCAGCGGGTGGCACCGGCGATGAAGATCAGCGTGCCGCAGATCAGGAAGGCGCCGACGGCCTCGCCCATGGACACGCCGGAAATGCCGGCCAGCAGCGCGGCGCCTGGCGTGGACCAGGCGGTGAGGATGGGTTGGCGGGTCCAGAGCGACAGGCCCAGGCTGGTCAGGCCCATGCCCAGGCCCAGCGCCCAGATCCAGGAGCTGGTCTGCGCGGGCGTCGCGCCCAGCGACTGCGCCGCCTGGAACACGATCGCCACCGAGCTCGTGAAGCCCACGAGCACCGCGACGAAGCCCGCGACGGCGGACGAGAGGGACAGGTCTTGCAGCCAGCGTTTCATGGCGGCAAGCATAACGACCACGATGCGGCTAGAGTCCGGCCCCACAGGGAGAAACACAATGAACAAGCATCACATCGCGCGCACGGCGGCGATGCTCGGCATCGCCTTGGCCGGATGGTCCGGACAGATCGGGCCCGGCGCGCAGGCGGCCAGCATCGGGACTCTGTTGGGAGACCCGCGCATCAGCGGTCTCATCAAGCCCGGCGAACTCGAGGAGGCCAAGCGCGACCTCACCGGAAAATTCGCCAATCCGCTGATCCTGAGAGTCGACCCCGACAGCTACGGTCGCGAGGTCATGCGCATCGGCCTGTGGCTGCGCGAGCAGCAACCCGCGATCAAGCTGCGCGGCCACTGCGTCGGTGCCTGTGCGTGGTTCATGCTCGACAGCGGCCGCAGCCTGGAAGTCGACAAGGACTCGGTGATCGCCTTCGGCATGCTGCCCGAGCTCTGGGCCAGCGTCAGCGAGCAGCTGGATGCCGGTGCGCTGAGCATTGACGACGATCGGTCCAGCGCCTCCGTTGCCTCGTTCAAGGCCAAGTTCCCGCCGGCGATCTGGACGGCATCGGCCGAGCTGCGCGAGGGCCGGCGCACCCAGTCGCGGGTGCCCGAGTACATCCAGCAATTTGTCGAAGGATCCACCAGCCTCGGCGTCAACCAGGCGGTCCATGACGACGACAGCTTCCGGATGCAGTTCACGCTCTCGCGAGAACGCTGCGTCTGGTGGGTGCCCGACGCCGAAGGTCTGCGGCAACTGGGCTTGAACGTCCCCGGCTACACGCCGCCTTCGCCCGCTCGCGCGGCGAAGGTGCTGGGCATCTCGGAGAAGGGGATCTACATCGGCCCGGCCTTGCAGAAGCCGCTCGCCGAGCCCCTGTGCGAAGGGGACCCCAACTTCAAGCTGAAGCTTCCCCGGATTTGATGCCGGCTGCGGCGGCGATCGAGGTCGCCGCCGCGCGGCCTCAGATCTCCACCTTCGACCCCAGCTCCACGATCCGGTTGGCCGGCAGGTGCAGGAAGTCCGCCGCGGCCGCGGCGTTGCGGTGCATGCTCGCGAAGAGCTTCTCCCGCCACAGCGCCATGCCCGATCCGATCGTCGGGATCACGATGTCCCGCGACAGGAAGTAACTGGTCTCCATCTCCTCCAAATGCACGCCGTGCGTCTCCAGCAGCTTGAGCGCGTCCGGCACGTCCGGCTCGTTCTTGAAGCCGAAGTGCAGCGTGACCTGCCAGCAGTCGTTGTCCAGGCTCTCGACGTCGACCCGCTTGTCGAAGCCGATCCACGGCACCTCGTGATGCTTGACGCTCACGAACAGGTTCTGCTGGTGCAGCACCTTGTTGTGCTTGAGGTTGTGCAGCAGCGCATTGGGCGTCACGCCCTGCTCCGCCGCCAGGAACACCGCGCTGCCCGACACCCGCGTCGGCGGGTTGATGAACACCGCCTCCAGGAAACTCTTCAGATCGATGGCGTCCTCGCGCAGCTTGTCCGACAGCTGCCGCCGGCCCTGCTTCCAGGTCAGCATCAGCGTGAACATGCCGATGCCGATCAGCAGCGGGAACCAGCCCCCGTGCGTCACCTTCAGCAGGTTGGACGCGAGGAACGTCGCGTCGATGACGAAGAACAGCCCCGTCGCCACGATGCACAGCCACAGCGGATAGCGCCAGCCGAAACGGATCACGAAGAAGGTCATCACCGTGGTGATGGTCATGTCGATGGTCACGGCCACGCCGTAGGCGCCGGCCAACCGGCTCGACGAGCCGAAGAAGGCCACCGCCACCACGACGAAGACGAACAGCCCCCAATTCACGAAGGGCACGTAGATCTGACCGATGTCGCGCACCGACGTGTGGATGATCCGCATGCGCGGCAGCAGCCCCAGCTGCACCGCCTGCTTGGTCACCGAGAATGCCGCCGTGATCAGCGCCTGCGAGGCCACGATGGCCGCCAGCGTCGCCAGACAGAACAGCGGAATCTGCGCCCATTGCGGCGCGATCAGGAAGAAGGGGTTCTTGATGGCCTCGGGCCGGTCCAGCAGCAGCGCCCCCTGGCCGAAGTAATTCAGCACCAGCGCCGGCATCACGAAGCCGTACCACGCGATGCGGATCGGCTTCTTCCCGAAATGCCCCAGGTCCGCGTAAAGCGCCTCGCCCCCGGTGACCACCAGCACCACCGCGCCCAGCGCGACGAAGGCCACCCAGCCGTAATGGACGCAGAACTCGATCGCGTACAGCGGGTTGATGGCCTGCAGCACATGCGGGTTGCGCACGATTTGAGGGACGCCCAGCAGCGCCAGCGAGGTGAACCACACCAGCATCACCGGGCCGAAGGCCTTGCCCACGCCGCTGGTGCCGAAACGCTGTACCGCGAAGAGTCCCGCCAGCACCACCAGCGTGATGGGGACGATGGCGTCGTCGTACTGCGGGAAGTAGACGTCGATGCCCTCGACCGCGCCCAGCACCGTCATCGCGGGCGTGATCACCGCGTCTCCGAAGAAGATGGCGGTGCCGAACAGACCGACCATCATCAGACCGCGCCGCAGCGGCGGCTTGCCGCTGACGGCCGTCGTGGCCAGGGCCAGCATCGCGATCAGGCCGCCCTCGCCGTTGTTGTCCGCGCGCAGGATCAGCAGCACGTACTTGAGCGAGACGATGATGGTCATCGTCCAGAACAGCAGCGACAGCACGCCCAGCACGTTGTCGTGGTTCATCGGCACGTGGCCGCCGTGGAAGACTTCCTTCAGCGCGTAGAGCGGGCTGGTGCCGATGTCGCCGTAGACGACGCCCAGCGCGCCGATGGTCAGGCCGGCCAGGGCCGCAGGGGAACGGGCCGCGTTGTGTGAACTCACGAAAAGCAGGGGCGGCCACGCAAGCGGCCGCCGGAAGTCGAAAGCGCGTATTGTCTGCCCTTCGTTGTGCAGTGCGTCAACCGGCTTTACCGGCGTCACCCGGCTTCGCGGGGACGGGCTTGACGGCCGCAGACAGTTGCGCTTGGGTGGCGGATGCCCCTGGCTCGGCCCCGGACTGACGGCCTCTTCTGATTCCGGAGCCGCTTTCCATGCCCTCGATGACTGGTGTCGCACGATCTCTGTTCTCGGCCTGTCTGGCCGGCGTGAATGGCGACAAGCCCGTGCCGCCGGCCAACTCGGATAAGGCACGGGAACAAGCGTTGGGACGGGTGCTGGGGTCCTTCTTCCAGGCGGGCAAGACGACGTGGGCCGATTTGACCCGCCAGGTCGCTTCGAGGAGCCCGCGGACACTCGACACGTCGTCGCGCGTGGGCTTCGCCACGAACCGATCGACGCTGAATCCGCCACGCCCGCATTTCGTGATCCGGACCTATGACCAGAACCTGCTGTCTCAGTACCGCACTCGGGTGCACGACCCCCGCGCCCGGATGAAGGGCCCGGACTGCGAGGTGCCGGTGACGCGCGCCGGCGTGCCGGAGCCGACCCCGCTCAACCAGTTGCTGGACGCCTGCGAGGAGGCGATTAAGCAAGGCCTGGAGCCCGTGGCGTACGGGGAGAAACCCGAGCGGTTGACGCGCTTGATTCGGATTGCCAGAGAGATCCGGAACACCGTGCGGGAAGGTTCCCCTGATCTGCACAGGTTCGATCCCGACATCGTGCTGGATGCCTGCGCGTGCGAGCCAGAGAAGGGTTTGGTGCAGTTGACGGCGGAAGACATCGCCGCGTTGCTGGCCTTCACCCTCTTTCAGAAAGCGATGACGGTGTCCCCCACACTGCGGGCCAGCACCGTGATGGATCCGGCCGCGCCGATCCGACGCGAGGCCGGCCAAATGGAAGCGGCACTGAGACGCGGCAATGAAAGCGCGGCGGAAACAGAAACGGGCCGGAACCCCGCAGGATTCCGGCCCGTGGCGGGGTCCCGAGGACCCCGCGATGAGCGACGCTCAGCCTTCGATCAGTCGAAGGTGTAGGTCGCGCTCAGCTGCCAGCGGCGGCCGATCTGACCCGTGGTGTTGACGTCGTAGTACGACCAGGCCGAGGGCACCGAGCCCGCGTTGGTGGCGTCGTACTTGTTCGTCACGTTCAGGACCGAGCCGTACAGGCGCAGGTTCTTGAAGCCGGTGTAACCGATGCCCAGGTCCACCGTGCGGTCACGGTTGGAGGTGCACCAGCCGGCGGCGCTCGGCACGGCCTGGGCCGCGGTCGGGTTGTTGCGGCACTGGGCCGTGGTCGACAGGCTCCACAGCGGATCGCTGTGGTTGAAGCGCGTCCACACGTTCCAGTCGTTCAGACGCCAGTCCAGACGCACCGTCGCGCGGGTGCGCGGCACGCCGCCCGAGGTCGTGCCCGCCCAGTGGTCCACCGCCGACGTGTCCAGGACCTTCTGGTCATAGCGCGGCGTGTAGGTGCCCTCGAACTTCACCTTGAACTTGCCGAACGAGGTCGCCGGGAAGCGGATGTTCAGCTCGTAGTCCACACCGGAGGTGACGGTGTAGTTGAAGTTGGCGTAGTTGCGGGTCAGGCCCAGGATCGGACCGCTGTTGGGGATCAGGTTGCCCGCCGAATCCTTCAGCCAGGTGGCCTGGTTGGGGTCGCGGATCAGGAACTGCTCGTTGGCGGACGGATTGGCGATGTAGGCCTCCATCACCGCCAGACCCGGCTGGACGCGGATCTCGTTCTTGCGCTTGAAGTACCACAGGTCCACGGCCAGGTCGACGTAGTCGGTCGGCGTGGCGATGAAGCCGAAGGTCAGCGAGTTGGACTTCTCGGGCTTCAGATCCGGGTTGGCCGACACGACCGTCGGGATGCTGCCCGGGCGCTCGGTGGTCGGGATGCCGGCGGTGTAGCCCAGCACGTTGCAGTCACGCCATTGGTTGGGCAGCGTGGACTTGCTCTTGAGCGCGTTCGGGTTGCTGATGTCGCAACGCAGCGGGTCGTAGACGCGGGTGGCCGTGTTGCTGTGGAAGGACAGCGAGTAGCCGGTGCCGATCTGCGAGATCGACGGCGCGCGGTAGCCCGTGGCGGCCGTGCCGCGGAAGGCCAGACGGCTCGGGAAGGCCGACCACTTGAAGCCCAGCTTGCCGGTGGTGGAGTTGCCGAAGTCGCTGTAGTTCTCGAAGCGCAGGGCGGCCTGGGCTTCCAGGGACTTCAGCACCGGCAGACGCAGTTCGCTGAAGGCGCCGACCATGTTGCGGCTGCCGTGCGACTCGTTGGCCACCAGGCCGATGTAATCGCCCTTCTTGTAGTTGTCGTCCGGGGTGGCCGACAGCTTCTCGTGACGGGCTTCCAGGCCCAGGGCCACGCCGGCCTTGCCGCCGGCCATGTCCCACAGCTCACGGCTGGCGCGGGCGTCGATGGAGGTGATCTCCGACTCGCCCTTGTTGGTCGCGTCGGCCGAGATCGAGGCGATCGCGGCGGCGTTGTTCTGCTTGCCGAAGTGGTACAGACCGCCGGCGGGCGCGAGCGCCGCGGTCAGGCCCGAGCGCAGCAGGCGGCCGGTGCGGATCGCCTTGTTGTCCGAGCGGCTGTAGACGATGGCGGTGTCGTAGTCCCAGCCCTTGAACTCGCCGATCAGGCCGGTGCTCAGACGCACGGCCTGCAGGTCGGAGACGACGTCCTGCGAGATGTCCTCGAAGCGGTACAGCAGCTGCACGGCTCGCTGCTGGGCGGCGGGCAGGCCGTTGGTCGGGTTGTCCGGATGGCCGACCGGCAGGATCAGCGCGTTCTGCGAGATGGTCTGGCCGTTGGGCAGGAACCAGGTCGAGGCGCGCGGGTCGGCCGAGGACACCAGCGACGAGGTCAGCGCATAAGGCGCCGAACGCTGCGTCGTCTTGGTCTTGGAGAACATCAGGTCGACGTAGGCCGTCGTGTCGTTGTTCACCAGGAAGTTGCCGCGGACGGAGCCGCTGACGCGGTCCTGCTTGGCGATGGCTTCGCTGGCGTCGTCCAGGTTGTAGCGGCACTGGCCGGCCGGGTAGACCGAGCTGCTCACCGGCGACTTGGTCGGCACGCCCTTGCCCACCGTCAGCGCGTCCGGGCAACCGTTCAGGGTGCCCAGGTAGGAGCTGCCGTCGACGTTGGTGTTGGCCGTGGTGGCCGTGGTCGGGACGGCGTAGTAGTTGGCGTAGAAGGAGTTGCGGCTGCTGGGGAAGAAGCTGGGCAGCACGCTTTGCGTGGCGTTCCAGGCGTCGTACTGGGCCAGGTTGCCGACGTTCTTCAGCTCGTTGTAGCCGACGCGGTCGCGGTGATAGACGTCCAGGCCGCCGAAGACGTTGAAGCGCTGCGTGTCCAGGTTGCCGTAGCCGAATCCGATGTTGGCGCTCTGGTTCTTGCCCGCGCCGTGGTCGTTCGCGCCGGTCGAGGCGCTGATCTCGGCACCCTGGTATTCCTTCTTCAGCACGAAGTTGATCACGCCGGCCATCGCGTCCGAGCCGTAGATCGCCGAGGCGCCGTCCTTCAGGATTTCAATGCGCTCGATCGCCGACTTGGGGATCGTGTTGGTGCTGATCAGGTTGCCGCGGCCGAAGTTGATGTCCACCGCACCCACCGGCGCCAGACGGCGGCCGTTGATCAGGATCAGGGTGGCCTGCGGGCCCATGCCGCGCATCGAGATGGCCGAAATGCCCGAGACGAAGCCGCTGGCCGCACCGTCGCCCACCGAGCTGATGTCCACCGCGCTATTGGCGCGCAACACATCTTCCAGATTCGCGTAACCTGACGACTTGATGTCCTCGGCGGTGATCACGGTGACGGGAGACGGGGTCTCCTTGTCGGTCCGCTTGATCAGCGAGCCGGTCACTTCCACGCGTTCGAGCTTGGCGGAATCCTGGGGGGCGGGCTTGGCCGGCTGGGTTTGGGCCTGGGCTTGGCTGATCGCGGCGATGGCGGCGACGGCGGCCCAGCACAAGCGGTGCGGGCTGAACGGGTGGGAAGAGCGGGACATGTTGGAAATCACTCCTGTGACGGGACAGACCTTTTTGGGGAGGCTTTTTCATCGGTCTGATGCGATGCACATCAGCCGGCGACAGTCACGGTAAAGATGTGTTTCCAAATTGCTATGAAGCTTTGTGATCCGTAGATGAACCTTTGGTTATGAATGCGTTACCAGCCTCCCCGGAAGGGGCCGAACATTTCGTCATGCGGCGCATGAGCCTTCGCCATGCGCGGGTCTTGCTGGCCTTGCACGAGACCGGAAACGTCAGTCAGGCCGCGGATTTCCTGCATGTGAGCCAGCCCGCAGTGAGCAAGACGCTAGCCGAGCTGGAGCAGGCGCTGGGACAAACCCTGTTCCTGCGGCGCGGACGCAACATGCAGGCCACGCCGGTGGGCAAACGGCTGCTCGAACTGGCCCGCAAGCTCGATGCGGACCTGCAGCGCGCGGCCGGCGACGTGGCGGCGCTGGTGCGCGGCGCCTCCGGGGAACTACGGATAGGGGCGACCAACGCGGCGCTGGCCAAGCTGCTTCCGCTGGCCATCACCGCGATGAAACGCGAGCATCCGCATGTGACCTTGAGCGTGCGCACGCATGCGCTGCGCTCGCTGTTCGCGGAGCTCCAGGCCGGGACGCTGGACCTGATCGTCGCCCGCGCGATGCCGCAGGACGAGCCGCTGGGATTGGTCCGTCATCCGCTGGCTTCTCAGCCGGAGGTGCTGACCATGAGCGCCCATCACCCGCTGGCGCGGACCAAGAGCCTGAGTTGGGAGATCCTGGGCGCGCAGCGCTGGATCTGGCACCTGCCGGGCACGCGCACCCGCATGCTGATGGACCGGCTCTGGCAGCAGATGGGGCTGCCCGCCCCGACCGACCTGATCGAGAGCGGCGACGCGATGCTGTCGGTCAGCCTGATGCGTGAGATGCCGCTGGTCGCGGTGATGCCGCACGACCTGGCGATGGCCGCGGCCAAGCGCGGCACGGTGGTGATCCTGCCGCACGCGGTGGACCTGGGCCTGGGGCCGACCTCGGTCTGGTGCTTGCCCGATGCGCAGGGCGAGGCGCTGGATCGCTTCACCCAGTTGCTGGCCGAAGCGGCTCGCAGCGAGGACATCAAGGCCTGACCCCGACGTCGCCAGAAGGCTCAGGCGTAGTCCTCGGCGTCCGGGTCGGTGGTCTCGAGCTCATAGCTGGCCGCGAGCATGGCCAGCCGGCCGATGACTCCGTACATGTAGAAGCGGTTGGGCGCACTGGCGCCCGGCTTCTCGCCCGGCGCCGGCAGGTGCGACGAGTGGGCGAAAGCCAAGGGAACGTAGCTCGATCCGGGGGCGTTCAGGTTCTCGTCCTCGGCCCGGTCCGCATGCACGCGGTAGAAGCCGCCCACGACGTAGCGGTCCATCATGTAGACCACCGGCTCGGCCACCGCGTCGTGGATGCGCTCATGCGTGGCCACGCCTTCCTGCACCAGCACCTGCGACAGCGCCGGCACGCCCTCCAGCTTGGCCAGCTTGTCGCGCGCCTTGATGGCCAGCGCGTCCAGGTCCTTGGCATCGCGGATGGTCAGCACGCCCAGGCCGTGCGTGCCCGCGTCCGGCTTGACGACGACGAAGGGCTTCTCCTGGATGCCGTACTCCTTGTACTTGCGGCGCGTGCGGGTGAGCGTCGCGTCGACCTGCGCCTGCAGCGCATCCAGGCCCGCCCCGGTGCTGAAATCCAGCCCGTCCACCGCCACCGAGTGCGGATAGATCAGCCACGGGTCCATGCCCAGCAGCTTGGCGAATTTCTTGGACACCTCTTCATAGGCGCGGAAATGCTGGCTCTTGCGGCGCTGCGCCCAGCCGGCGTGCAGCGGCGGGAGCAGGTACTGCTCGTGCAGATGCGTGAGCATGTCCGGGGTGCCGGCCGAGAGGTCGTCGTTGAGCAGGATGGTGCAGGGATCGAAGTCCTTGAGCATCAGGCGCGAGCGCTGCCGCACCAGCGGCTCCAGCGTCAGCCAGGTCGCGTCGGGCAGGGTCAGGGTGGTGGGTTCCTTGACCGACTCGTCCCAGGTGCCCAGCCGCACGTTCAGGCCGGCCATCGAGAAGATGCGCACCAGCGTCGACAGGTTCGAGAGATAGAAGCTGCCGCGGTTCTTCGCTTCCGGGACCAGCAGCAGGTTCTTGGCCTCGGGGCAGATCTTCTCGATCGCCGCCATGGCCGCCTGCACCGCCAGCGGCAGCATCTCGGGGGTCAGGTTGTTGAAGCCGCCCGGGAAGAGATTCGTGTCCACGGGCGCCAGCTTGAAGCCGGCGTTGCGCAGGTCCACCGAGCTGTAGAACGGGGGCGTGTGCTCCATCCACTCGAGCCGGAACCAGCGCTCGATCGCCGGCATCGACTCGAGCACGCGCTGCTCCAGTTCATTGATGGGCCCGGTCAGGGCGGTGATGAGATGAGGGACCATGATGAGCGACGCCTGGACAGCCTGGGAGGGCGGGGTCTTCTGATTCTAGGCACGCGGACATTGGGGTCTTCTCCCACATCTCAAGGGGTCCCCTCACGGGGTGCCGTACCCTCCCCCGCCGGGCGTGCGAATCACGAAGACATCGCCCGGCGCCATCTCCACCTGGCCGATGTGGCCCAGGGTCTCGACGCGGCCGTCGGCCCGCTCGACGAGGTTCTCCCCCACCGCCCCCGGTTGCCCGCCGGCCATGCCGAAAGCGCCCGCCGTACGCCCGTTGCTCAGGATGGAGGCCGTCATCGGCGTGAGGAAGCGGATGCGGCGCTCGCCGCCCTCGCCGCCGGACCAGCGGCCCGCACCGGCCGACCCGTGCCGGATGGCATAGGCGTCCAGCCGCACCGGGAAGCGGAATTCCAGCACCTCCGGATCGGTCAGCCGCGAGTTGGTCATGTGGGTCTGCACGACCGAGGTCCCGTCGAAACCCGGCCCCGCGCCGGAGCCGCCGGAGATGGTCTCGTAGTACTGGTGGGTCGCGTCGCCGAAGGTGAAGTTGTTCATCGTGCAGGGCCCGGCCGCCATCACGCCCAGCGCCCCGTAGAGCGCGTTGGTCACGCACTGCGAGGTCTCGACGTTGCCCGCCACCACCGCCGCCGGATGGCGCGGATTGAGCATGCAGCCCTCGGGCACGATCACGTCGATGGGCTTGAGGCAGCCCGCGTTCAGCGGGATCGCGTCGTCCACCAGCGTGCGGAACACGTAGAGCACCGCCGCCATCGTGATCGACTTGGGCGCGTTGAAGTTGTTGGGCTGCTGCGCGCTGGTGCCGCTGAAGTCCACCGTGGCGCGGCGATTCGCCGCGTCGACCCGGACCGCCACCTGGATGCGCGCGCCGTTGTCCAGCGGCAGCGTGAATGCGCCGTCCTTGAGCACCGAGATCACGCGGCGCACCGACTCCTCGGCGTTGTCCTGCACGTGGCGCATGTAGGCCTCGACCGTCGCGCGGCCGAACTGCGCCACCATCGCGCGCAGCTCCTGCACGCCCTTCTCGTTGGCGGCGACCTGGGCGCGCAGGTCGGCCAGGTTCTGCGCCGGATTGCGGCTCGGATGCGGACCGCCGGTCAGCAGCGCCGTCAGCGCCGCCTCGCGCAGCCGGCCTTGCTCGACCAGCTTGAAGTTGTCGATCAGCACGCCCTCCTCGGTGATGTCCTTGGAGAATGGCGGCATGGAGCCCGGCGTGATGCCGCCGATGTCGGCGTGGTGACCGCGGCTGGCGACGAAGAAGCCCGGCGCGGCGTCGGGCCCCGCATCCGAGTCGAGGAACACCGGCGTGACCACGGTGATGTCGGGCAGGTGGGTGCCGCCGTGATACGGGTCGTTGAGCACGAACACGTCGCCGGGCTTCATGCCGGGATTGCGCGCAATGACCGAGCGGATGGATTCGCTCATCGAGCCCAGATGCACCGGCATGTGCGGCGCGTTGGCGATCAGCTGGCCCTCGCGGTCGAAGAGCGCGCAGCTGAAGTCCAGCCGCTCCTTGATGTTGACCGAGTAGGCCGTGTTCTGGAGCCGCAGCCCCATCTGCTCGGCGATGTTCATGAACAGGTTGTTGAACACCTCCAGCACCACCGGATCGGCCTCGGTCCCCAGCGCGTGAGCGCGCACGCGATCACGGACGCGCGTCAGCAGCAGGTCGCCGTTGCCTTGCAGTTCGGCGCGCCAGCCGGCGTCGACGACGGTGGTGGCGTTGCGCTCGGCCACGATGGCCGGACCGTCGATGCGGGCGCCCGGGCTCAGCCGTTCGCGCCGATGCAGCGAGGCCTCGCGCCAACCGGCCGGCTGCTCATCGGCCAGGCAGTACATGCGCACCCGCGCCGCCGGCTCGGGCTCATGGGCGCCGGCGATGCCGGCATCGGCCGGCTCGGCCAGGGCCGCGCCCGCGGCCAGGCACTCGACCGACACCGCTTCCACGATCAGCGGCCGGTCCGGCATCAGGAAGGCGAAGCGTTGGCGGTACGCGGCCTCGAAGGCCTCGCGCATCGCCGCGATGGCGGCGGTCGAGGGCTCATGCAGCGGCAGCGGGCAGGTGAGCGCGGTGTCGGTGCCCTGGTAGCGCAGCTGCGCCCGCGCGACCGTGCGCAGCGCCTCGGCCTGCACGCCCTGCTCGACCAGCTCGCCCGAGGCCTGTCCGGCCAGGGTCTGCGCCGCCGTGCGCGCCGCTTCCAGACCCGCGGCGTCGAGCGGCCGCTCGATCGAGGCTTCGCGCATCGCGGTCTGGTCGGCCAGGCCCATGCCGTAAGCGCTCAGCACGCCGGCGAAGGGATGCGCCAGGATGCGCGTCATGCCCAGCGCGTCCGCGACCAGGCAGGCCGCCTGGCCGCCCGCGCCGCCGAAGCACTGCAGCGTGTAGCCGGTGACGTCGTAGCCGCGCGCGACCGAGATCCGCTTGATCGCGTTGGCCATCGCGCCGACGGCGATCTGCAGCGCGCCGGCCGCGACCTCCTCGGCGCTGGTGGTCTTGCCGGCGGCTGACAGCTGCGCGGCCAGCTCGGCGAAGCGCTGCTTCACCACCTCGCCGTCCAGCGGCTGATCCGCGCCGGGTCCGAAGACGCGCGGGAAGTGATCCGGCTGGATGCGGCCCAGCATCACGTTGGCGTCGGTGGTCGCCAGAGGACCGCCGCGTCGGTAGCTCGCGGGACCCGGGTTCGCGCCCGCCGAGGCCGGCCCCACGCGCAAGCGCGCGCCATCGAAGGCGATCACCGAGCCGCCGCCCGCCGCCACCGTGTGGATGCTCATCATGGGCGCGCGCATGCGCACGCCGGCCACCTCGGTGTCGAAGGCGCGTTCGAACTCGCCGGCGAAGTGGCTGACGTCGGTGGAAGTGCCGCCCATGTCGAAGCCGATGACCTTGTCATGCCCGGCCGCCTGCGCGGTGCGCACCATGCCGACGATGCCGCCGGCAGGCCCGCTCAGGATCGCGTCCTTGCCCTGGAAGCGCCGCGCCTCGGTCAGGCCGCCGGAGCTCTGCATGAAGAACAGCCGCACGCCCGGCATCTCGCCGGCGACCTGGTCGACGTAGCGGCGCAGGATCGGGCTCAGGTAGGCGTCGACGACGGTGGTGTCGCCGCGCGGGATCAGCTTCATCAGCGGGCTGACTTCGTGCGACACCGAGATCTGCGTGAAACCGACCGCCTCGGCCAGCCGCTTGGCGGCGAGCTCGTGCGCCGGCGCGCGCCAGCCGTGCAGGAAGACGATGGCGCAGGCGCGCAGACCGGCGTCGAACGCGGATTGCAGCTCGGCATGCAGCGCGGGCTCGTCCAGCGGCTCGAGCTCGGCGCCCTGCGCGTCGACGCGCTCGTTCGCCTCGATCACGCGCTCGTAGAGCAGTTCGGGAAGCTGGATGTGGCGCTCGAAGAGCTTGGGCCGGGCCTGCGTCGCGATGCGCAGCGCATCGCGGAAGCCGCGCGTGGTCACCAGCAGCGTGCGGTCGCCGCGGCGCTCCAGCAGCGCGTTGGTCGCCACCGTCGTGCCCATCTTCACGCAGTCGACGCGGTCGGCGGTGATGGGCTCGCCGGGCTTCAGGTCGAGCAGGCGCCGGATGCCCTCGACCGCCGCGTCGCGGTAGTGCTCGGGGTTCTCGGACAACAGCTTGAGCGTGCGCAGCGTGCCGTCCGGCGCGCGGCCCACCAAGTCGGTGAAAGTGCCGCCGCGGTCGATCCAGAACTGCCAGCGATCGGGGACAGGAATGGCTTGCATCGTGAGGTCCAGAAGTCGTTGAAGCGTCAATGGCGTCGAGCGCGTGGGCGCGTCGGGGCGCGATGACGGGGTGAAGCGCGATGAGGTCGTGGGTGAGGACGTGAGGGAGGCGGGGGACGGTCAGGCTGCGGCGGGGGTCAGCTCCCGGCCCCGAGTTTCGGGCAAGGCGAGTGCCGCGATGACCACCAGCCCGTAGCACAGTGCCGCCATCCAGCCCAAGGTCTGCCCCAGCGGCTGCGTGGTGCTGAAGTGGCCGATCAGCGCGGGGCACGCGGCGCCCAGCGCCCGTCCGATGTTGTAGCAAAAGCCCTGGCCGGAGCCGCGCACGTCGCTGGGGAAGAGCTCGGACAGGAAAGCCCCCATGCCCGAGAAGATGCCCGACAGGAAGAAGCCCAGCGGGAAGCCCAGCACCAGCATCAGCCCGTCGGTGATGGGCATCTGCGTGTAGGCCAGCACCAGCACCGCGCCCATGACGGCGAAGAGGATGAAGCAGCGCCGACGGCCGATCGCGTCGCACAGCCAGGCGCTGGTCAGGTAACCGGCGAAGGAGCCCGCGATCAGCACCAGCAGGTAGCCGCTGGTGCCCAGCACCGAGAGCTGGCGCTCGGTCTTGAGGAAAGTCGGCAGCCAGGTCGTGACCGAGTAGTACGCCCCCTGCATGCCGGTGGCCAGCAGGCTGGCCAGCACCGTGTTGCGCAGCAGCGCGGGCGAGAAGATGCGCAGGAAGTTGGCGCGCTCGCCGCGGGCCTTGGCGCGGGCCTGCTCGGCGAGATACACCGGCGGCTCGCCCAGGTTGCGGCGGATGTAGAGGATGAGCAGCGCGGGCAGGATGCCGATCCAGAACAGCACCTTCCACGCCGTCTCGGGCGGCAGCACCGAGTACAGCCCCCAGAACGCCAGCGCCGAGGCGGCCCAGCCGATGGCCCAGCTGCTCTGCACCAGGCCGGCGGCCTTGCCGCGGTGCTTGGCGCTGATGGTCTCCGCGATCAGCACCGAGCCCACCGCCCATTCACCGCCCATGCCGAAGCCCTGCATCGCGCGGGTGAAGAAGAGCTGCTCGAAGGAGCTGGTGAAGCCGCTCAGGAAGGTGAAGATCGCGAACCACAGCACCGTCCACTGCAGCACCCGCACGCGGCCGAAGCGGTCGGCCAGCACGCCCGCCGCCCAGCCGCCGATCGCGGAGGTCAGCAGCGCGCCGGTGGCGATGGCGCCCGCCTGGCCCTTGCTCATGCCCCAGGCCGCGATCAGCGTCGGGATGAGGAAGGTGTAGATCATGTAGTCGAAGCCGTCGACGGCGTAGCCGGCGAAGGTCGCGGTGAGGGTGCGCCGCTCGGCGGGCGTGGTGTCTCGGAGCCACATGGTGTCAGCGTCTTTCTGGTCGTGCCGGATCGACGTCCGGCGAGGGACGGAGACGGCCGTCGTCGTTGCGGAGCGACGGCCGGGACGGTACTGCGAGGACTGCGGGAAGGAGGCGAAAGCTCGGCGCGCGTCGGGGATCAGGCCTCGACGAGATCGCGGTTCATCAGGTCGGTGACCAGCATGTAGCCCGGCGCATGGGTGATGCAGAAGGGCGGACGGGCCGTGGCGATCGCCGATTGCGGCGTCACGCCGCAGGCCCAGAACACAGGCAGCTCGCCGTCGCGGATCTCGACGGCGTCGCCGTAATCGGGCGTCGCGATGTCGCGGATGCCGATGCGCGAGGGATCGCCCAGGTGCAGCGGCGCGCCGTGCACGCGCGGCAGACGCGCGGTGATCTGCACGGCGCGGATCGCGTCGGCGGCGCTCAGCGGCCGCATCGACACCACCGTCGGTCCGCGGAAGACGCCGGCGGCCTGGGTCTCGATGCTGGTGCGGTACATCGCGACATTGCGGCCCTGCTCGACATGGCGCAGCGGGATGCCCTCGGCCAGCAGCGCATGCTCGAAGGAGAAGGAGCAGCCGATCGCGAAGGTGACCAAGTCCTCGCGCCACCAGGCGCTCACGTCGGTGGGCTCCTCGACCAGCTCGCCGTGGCGCCACACGCGGTAGCGCGGCACGTCGCTGCGAATGTCCAGATCGACGCCCAGCGCGGCCAGCGTGGGATCGCCGGGTTCGCTCACGCCCAGCAGCGGGCAGGCTTGCGGATTCAGCGCGCAGAAGCGGCGGAAGTCCTCGGCCTGGGCCGCCGGCAGGACCGCGAGATTGGCCTGCACGTACTCGGCGGCCAGGCCGCTGGTGTGGCCGACGAAGCCGCCGCGGCGCGCGGCGAGTCGAACATCCAGCGCGCTCGATGCGGCGTCGAGGCGGTGGTCCTGCGGGCGGGCGGAGGTCCGGCTGGCGAGGGAGGAGGTCATGGCGGATCGCTGGGGAGGCGGGTCGATGCGACGCATTGTGGGAGTCCGCCCGGCTCCGGATCCAACGCAAATTTTCCCGCGTCGCTCATCGATTTTTTCGATGAGCAAAGCAGCCCTTCCGCTTAGCCGCCGCGCGCGTCCGCGGCCATGCGGGCTTTCCCGGACGGCTTGCGCCGCGTGACGAAGTCCAGCGCGGACTGCAGCACCGATTCGGTGAGCTGGGAGCTCGGATCCTCGCGATAGCTGGCGTGGATGGGCAGCGGCACCAGGTCGGTGTCGCTGCGCAGCACGCGCAGCGACGTCCGCTTGGCGAGCTGCTCCGCCACCGCTACCGGCAGCGTGGCGATGCCGAAGCCGCCCTCCACCAGCTGCACCATCGCGGAGATCGACGAGATCGCATGCACCCGCGGCAGCGGCAGGCCCGACTCCTGGAACATCTGCAGCAGCGCTTGATGCGGCTGCGAGCCGCGCTGGAAGGTCAGCAGGTCGTGGCCGGCCAGATCGGACAGTCCGTAGCGGCGCTTGGTGTGCAGATCCGCGCGGCCGACGAAGCCCATGGGCATGGAGGCCATGGCCCGCGTGCGCACCCCGCCGGCGTCGGCCGCCGGAATCGCCGCGAAGACCAGATCCTGCGCGCCGCGGCGAACCTGGTCGACCAGCACGGGCGAGGTCTCGACGGTGAGTTCCAGCTCGAAGTCCGGATTGCCGGCGCGCATCTCCTGCAGCCAGCCGGTCAGCCAGCTGTGCACCACGGATTCGATCGCGCCGATGCGCAGCGTCACCGGCCGCCCCGCCCCGCCCGCGCCGCCCATCTCCTCCTTCACCTGGCGCTGCACCTCCAGCAGCCGCTGCGCCAGCGTGTGGAAGCGCTGGCCCGCGACGGTCAGCCGGAACTGCTTGTCGCGCCGGTCCAGCAGCACCACGCCGAGTTCCTCCTCCAGCGACGCGATGCGGCTGGACAGCGCGGACTGCGTGAGGTGCAGCTTCTGCGCCGCCCGCGTGACGCTGCGCAGCGAGGCGGCCCAGTGGAAGGCTTCGACAAAGCGGAGATTCATGGCGGCGGATTATGGGCAGCGCTCCGGCGAATGAAAAAAGCCGCCCCGAGGGGCGGCTTGAGCGATTGCAGGAGCGCTCGTTTTACTTGTGATACGCGGTCTCGCCGTGCGACGTGATGTCCAGGCCCTCGCGCTCTTCCTCTTCGGAGACGCGCAGACCGATGACCAGGTCGACGATCTTGAAGGCGACCACCGAGACCACGCCCGACCACACGACGGTCAGCAGCACGGCCTTGGCCTGCGTCAGCACTTGCGAGGCGATCGAGTAGGCGTCCGGCGCGATCGCGGCGGCCGTCACCCAGTCGCCGACGGCCGACGGGCCGCCCAGGTTGGGCGAGTTGAACACGCCGGTCAGCAGCGCGCCGATGATGCCGCCCACGCCGTGCACGCCGAAGACGTCCAGCGAGTCGTCCGCGCCCAGCAGCTTCTTCAGACCCGACACGCCCCACAGGCAGGCGAAGCCGGCGATCAGACCGATCACCAGACCGCCGCCGATGCCGACGTTGCCGGCGGCCGGGGTGATGGCGACCAGACCGGCCACCGCGCCCGAGGCGGCGCCCAGCATCGAGGCCTTGCCCTTGAGCAGCGCCTCGCCCACGCACCAGGCCAGCACGGCGGCGGCGGTGGCGAACAGCGTGTTGATGAAGGCCAGGGCGGCGAAGCCGTTGGCTTCCAGCGCGGAGCCGGCGTTGAAGCCGAACCAGCCCACCCACAGCAGCGCGGAACCGACCATCGTCAGCGTCAGGCTGTGCGGCGTGAAGGCTTCCTTGCCGTAGCCGATGCGCTTGCCGACCATGAAGGCGCCGACCAGACCCGCGACGGCGGCGTTGATGTGCACCACGGTGCCGCCGGCGAAGTCCAGCGCGCCCCATTGCCAGATCAGACCGGCCTTGCTGTTCATCTCATCGACCACGGCGGCCGAGGTGTAGGCGTCCGGGCCCATCCAGAACCAGACCATGTGGGCCATCGGCGCGTAGCTGAAGGTGAACCAGATGACCATGAACAGCAGCACCGCGCTGAACTTGATGCGTTCGGCGAAGGCGCCCACGATCAGCGCGCAGGTGATGCCGGCGAAGGTGGCCTGGAAGGCGGCGAAGACGATCTCCGGGATCACCACGCCCTTGCTGAAGGTCGCGCCGTTGGCGAAGGTGCCGGCGACGTTGTCCCACAGGCCCTTCATGAACAGCCGGTCGAAGCCGCCGATGAACTTGTTGCCCTCGGTGAAGGCCAGGCTGTAGCCGTAGATGGCCCACAGCACGACGATCAGCGAGAAGGTCACCATGACCTGCATCAGCACCGACAGCATGTTTTTGCTGCGCACCAGGCCGCCGTAGAACAGCGCCAGGCCGGGGATGGTCATCAGGATCACCAGCAGGGTGGAGACCATCATCCAGGTGGTGTCGCCCTTGTTGGGCACCGGGGCCGGCGCGGCGGCGGCCGAGGCGGCGTCCGCGGGGGCGGAGGCGGCCGGAGCCGCGACGGCGGCGGCGGCGGGCGCGGCGCTGGCGGGCGCGGCCTCGCTGGTGGCGGCCACGGGCGCGGAGGCCGCGTCCTGGGCCATGGCCGCGGGGGCCAGGCCGGTGAAGGCTGCCGCGGCCAAGGCCAGGCAGGCGAGTAGTTTCTTCATGGTCGGGACTCTCTTCGTTGGATCTTGGGGATCGGCGGGCGCGGTTCCCTCGAGGACCGCGGAGACTCGAAAACGGTGGGCGTGGATCAGGACGTTTCGCTCAGGGCGCGGCGATCAGAGCGCGTCCTGGCCGGTCTCGCCGGTTCGGATGCGGATGACCTGGTCCAGCGGCGAGACGAAGATCTTGCCGTCGCCGATCTTGCCGGTGCGGGCGGCGTTCTCGATCGCCTCGATCACCTGCTCGACGACGCCGTCGGAGACGGCGGCCTCGATCTTGACCTTGGGCAGGAAGTCGACGACGTACTCGGCGCCGCGATAGAGCTCGGTGTGACCCTTCTGGCGGCCGAAGCCTTTGACCTCGGTGACGGTGAGGCCCTGCACGCCGATGGCGCTCAGGGCTTCGCGCACTTCATCCAGCTTGAAGGGCTTGATGACGGCGGTGATCAGTTTCATGGCGATTTCTCCTCGACGGACGGGCGGCGCGGCCGCGCCTGGCGCGACCGGCCGGATTCAGATTCAGAAGACCTTCTTGACCGAGACGACCACGCCGTTCTTGCCGAGGTCCTTGCCCTTGCCGCCGATGTAGGCGTCGGTGCTCGTGGCGACGAAGCCGGCGCCGAAGGTCAGGCCGTACCAATCCTTGTTCACCGTCAGCGAGTAATCGGTGTAGCTGAAGGCGTCGTTGCGCTTGACCCACTGGTGGCCGATGTGCGGCGTGACGGTGAAGCCGCTGCCGACATCGAAGGTCGCGCTGAGATCCAGGTAGCCGGAGTTCTTGGAATCGCTGAAGCCGAACAGGTTGCTGATGCTGTGCGAGTACTTCAGCGTAGCCGGGCCGTAGCTGACGGCGCCGTAGAGCTCGTTGGTGTTGGCGCTGGTGGGGAGCTTGTTGCTGGGGTAGTTGTAGCGCAGGAAGCCGACGTCGACGGTGACGCCGCCGCCGACCTCCGTCTTGTAGCCGGCGTAGGTGTCGATCTCGACGTCGGCGTCGCCGCCGCCGTCCTTGATCCACTTGATCGTCGAGGCCCAGGCGCCGACGTAGAAGCCCGAGGAATGGGCGTAGTCAACGCCGCCCTGCAGCGCCGGCTTCAGGCGCGTCTGGGAGATGCCGCGGTAGCGGTAGTCCGAGGTCACGCTGAGGTTGAAGGACAGCGGGTTGGTCTCCTGCGCCAGCGCCGGCAGGGCGGTGGCGGCGAGGGCGGCGGCCATGGCGGCGGCGCGGACGGTGACACGGACGGCGTGGGTTTTCATGCGCGAGGGCTCCTGGAGGTTGGGGGCGTACTGCGATCACGGCAGGCTTTGCAGCTTTTGTGCCAGGGCGCACCGACCGCCCATCGGCCCCAAAGCGGCCCATGACGCGACGAATCGTTGCGGTCAACGCCCCGTCAAGCCCCCATGCGCACCAAAACCATGCGCGAGCGGGGGGTGGGCACCCCCGAGAAATGCCCCAACAGGGTGCTAGGCGTGAAACCGGCCGCTCGGGACACTGGCGGCCTTGCGTCCGGGATGGGCGCTCAGGAGCCATGAATGCAAGGAAACGACGTCGTCGATGGGGTCCAGGTGAAGTGGCCGGTGGATCTGTCGCACATGCGGCCGGAGGACGCAGCCGAGTGGCTGGTGGCGCGGTATGGCGGGGGGGTGATGCCGATCAAGCCGGAGCTGATCGCGCAGCACCTGGGCGTGAAAGTCGGAGAGCTGACCGTTCAACCACTTGGCTCGGTGACGGTCGATCCGGAGGGGATCCTGTGGATCCTCGTGGATCTCTCGATTCATGTTTATGAGCAGAGATTTGCCGTTGCGCATGCCCTCGGACAGATCGTCCTGAGACAAGTTCGCCCCCCTGCCTGTCCGTGGGAGCTCTGTGAGCGCACCTCCAGCGAGCCCGTGGAGACACCCGATCAGCCGCCTGCACGTTTCGCCGCCAGCCTGCTGGTGCCGCGAGAAGACCTCCGCTGGTGCGTGACGAGCGGCTGGATGAGGAATGCCGCGCAGATCGAGAGGACGCTCTGCGTCCCCATGTCCCTGCTCAACTATCGCTACGCACAGTTGCTGGCCGAGCGCCGCTGATGCCGCTGGTCCTGAAGTCGAGGAACCGCCATGTCACCTTCCCCAACCCCAGCCCTGACCAGTTCGGTGGGGTCGCTCTCGCCGCTCACGCAGGAGGACCTCGCACGGGATGCCACCGACGCACGTGCCCGACTTTGCTTCCGCACCTTGTCGCTGTGCCTCGCCGCGTTCGTTCTGATCCTGGTGTCAGCCAGCCTGCACACCGTCACGGTCGCCCTCGTCGAGGGGCAGCGCGCCATGCCCGTGGAATCGCTGGGGGTGATCCCGGCGGAGTTGATCAACGCAGCGGCCGGATCGGAGGAGGCCGTGAGCCGCGTGAGCAGCTGGCCGAGCGCCCTGGTGGCCGCCATCACCGCGTTGCTGGTCGCCGACGTCGTGCTGGCGATCGGCTTGATCAGGGCCACTTTCAGCATGCGGGTGAACGTCGACAGATCGCCGAGCCCCGGGGGCGCCGCCTTGTCCGGGGGGCCCAACCTGCCGGGCGTGGAGTTGCTGAAAGCCGTTACCGAGGCATTCACGACCGTCCTGAACGGCGTGAACAAGCGTTGAAGCACGCGATCCCTCGCAGGTTCTGGTCGTCCCCATGTCCCTCTCCATCATCCACAGCCGCGCCCTCGACGGCCTGTCCGCCGCCGCGGTGGACATCGAGGTCCATCTGGCCAACGGGCTGCCGAGCTTCACGCTGGTCGGACTGGCGGACCTGGAAGTGAAGGAGTCCCGCGAGCGCGTACGCGCAGCGCTGCAGAGCAGCGGGCTGGACTTCCCCGCCAACAAGCGGATCACGGTCAACCTGTCGCCGGCCGATCTACCGAAAGAGGGCGCGCGCTTCGACCTGCCGATCGCGCTGGGTCTGTTGGCGGCGAGCGGTCAGATCGATCAGGACCTGCTGAGCAACGTCGAGTGCGCGGGCGAGCTGGGACTGTCCGGCGAGCTGCGCCCGGTGAAGGGCGCCTTGGCGATGGCGCTCGCGCTGCGCGCCGCCAAGCTCGATCGCGAACTGATCCTGCCGCGCGGTTGCGCCGACGAGGCGGCGCTGGTGCAAGGGCTGGTCGTGAAGGAGGCAACGCATTTGCTGGACCTGGTGAACGCGCTGCAGGCAAAGTCCGATGCGCCGCTCACCCGCGTTCAGCGCGACCCGCCGCCCGCCAGCGACGCGGCACTGGATCTGCGCGACATCAAGGGCCAGTCCGGTCCCAAGCGGGCGCTGGAGATCGCCGCCGCGGGCGGATTGAGTCTGCTGCTGGTCGGCCCGCCCGGCACCGGCAAGTCGATGCTGGCGCAGCGGCTCCCGTCCTTGCTGCCGCCGCTGTCGGAAGCGGAGGCGCTGGAATCGGCGGCGCTGCTCAGCGCCAACGGGCAGTTCCGGCCGTCGCAATGGGCGCGACGCTCATTCCGGGCGCCGCATCATTCCGCGTCGGCGGCCGCGCTGATCGGTGGGGGATCGCCGCCCCGTCCCGGCGAGATCACCCTCGCTCAACACGGGGTACTTTTCCTGGACGAGCTCCCCGAGTTCCAGCGCATGTCGCTGGAGGCGCTGCGGGAGCCGCTGGAGACGGGCCGCATCCACATCTCGCGGTCCGCGCATCAGGCTGATTTCCCCGCACGGTTTCAACTCGTCGCCGCGATGAACCCCTGCCCTTGCGGCCACCTGGGCAATCCGCACAAGGCCTGCCGCTGCTCGGCGATGGAGATCTCGCGTTATCAGGGGCGGCTGTCCGGGCCGCTGCTGGATCGGATCGATCTGACCGTGGAGGTGCCGATGCTGTCGACCGCCATCCTGTCGGCCTCGGCGGATGGAGAGCCCAGCGCGGTGGTGGCCGCCCGCGTCGCCGCCGCAAGGCGGCGCGCGGTGAACCGTCAAGGATGCGCGAACGGGCTGTTGAGCGCGGCGCAGTTGGATGAGCACCTCGGCATGGCGCCGGAGGCCGAGGCGCTGTTGCATCGCGCCTCCGCGCGTCTGGCCTGGTCAGGACGGAGCTTTCATCGCGTGCTGCGCGTCGCGCGCACCGTCGCCGACCTGGCTGGGAGCGAGGCGGTGCTCGGCATCCACATCGCCGAGGCGATCCAGTGGCGCCGGGCGCTGCCGGGCAGGGAGGATTGAACGGCGGAGAAGACCGCCGACGCTTACTGGCGGATCAACTGACCGTCGCTCACACGGACCACGTCGCCGCTCTGCACGCCTGGGTCGTGGCTGAACGTCATCGTGCGGCTGCTCTGGTCGGCGTTGCGCATCTTCACGACCCAGACCGTGGTGCTGCGCTGGCGCTTCTCGATTTCGTTGCCGGCGTAGCCGCCCGCGACCGCGCCACCCACCGTGGCGATCTTCTTGCCGGTGCCGCCGCCGATGGCGCTGCCCAGCAGGCCGCCCACGACCGCGCCACCCACCACGCCGATGCCGGAGCCCTGGCCCTCACGGGCTTCGGTGCGCACCGACAGCACTGTCGCGCAGCTTGCGCACAGGCGCGATTCCTCGCGCGGCGCGACGCCGGACGAGCCGTTGCCGTAACCCGAGCCGCTGCCGGCTGCGCCGCTGTCGTCCCGCGGGCGCTGCGACACCTGGCGGCGGTCCATGGACTCGTTGGCCGAGCGCTTGGCGGCACGGGCCTCATCGGCCGCATTCGCGCCGTTGCGATCCACGATGTTGGACTTCTCGTCCTGCGGCTGCGTCATCGCCGCCAGCGGCGCGTCAGGCGCCGAGGGAGCGGACTGATGTCGGCCCGCGAAGAAAGCAGCCACGACCAGAACGGCCGCCCCAACGGCACCGGCCGCGATCTTGTGATTGGTAGTCATCGCCATGATTCACCTCTTATGGTTTTCCCCTAGCTCGGGGGACGGGCGAAGAATGCCACGCTGTTACAAGTCCGGGCACGCCGAATCTGTGCCTTTTGTAAACGGCTGAAACGCCGCCTGTAGGACAAGGCCGCGACACGCGGTTTTCGTTGCCCGACGGCATCGATTCGCCAATGAAAACGCCCCCAGGTTGGGGGCGTCGGAGCGGAGTTCGGGGACGGCTCAACCCGCTCGGACCGATCGCTATCAGCCCAACTGCGGCGCGAGCGCGCGACGGGCCTCGCTCTCGTCCATCGCCATGCGAGCGGCCCAGTCGGCGAGCTGATCGTCCCCGATGCGGCCGACGTTGAAGTAGCTCGACTCCGGATGCGAGAAGTAGAAGCCGCTGACGCTCGCCGCCGGCGTCATCGCCATGCCCTCGGTCAGCTGCATGCCGATGTCCTCGGCCTGCAGCACGCGGAACAGGTCCCGCTTGACCAGATGGTCCGGGCAGGCCGGGTAGCCCGGCGCCGGGCGGATGCCGCGGTACTGCTCGGCGATCAGCTGCTCGTTGCTGAGTGCCTCATCCGGCGCGTAGTGCCAGAACTCCTGGCGCACCCGCTGGTGCAGGCGCTCGGCGAAGGCTTCGGCCAGGCGATCGGCCAGGGCCTTCAGCATGATCGCGGAGTAATCGTCCAGATCGTCGATGAACTGCTTTTCCTTCTTGTCGACACCCAGGCCCGCGGTCACCGCGAACAGCCCGATGTAATCGGGGACCGTGCCCTTGGCCGCGATGTAGTCCGCCAGCGCGCGATTGGGGCGGCGAACGCCGTCCACCACCGGCCGCTCCGACTGCATGCGCAGTCCGCGCCAGGTCATGAGCACCTGGCTGCGCGACTCGTCGCTGTAGATCTCGATGTCGTCGTCATTGACCTGCGCGGCGGGGAACATCCCCATCACGCCGCTCGCCGTCAGCCAGCGGCCTTCGATCAGGCGCTGCAGCATGCGCTTGCCGTCGCTGAAGACGCGCTGCGCCTCGGTGCCGACGACCTCGTCCTTGAGGATGGCCGGGAACGGCCCCGCCAGATCCCAGGTCTGGAAGAACGGGCCCCAGTCGATGCACTGCGCCAGCTCGGCCAGGTCGTAGTTGCGGAACTGGCGCTTGCCGATGAAGCGCGGCACGGGCGGGACGTAGCTGGTGAAGTCGACGCGATGCTTGTTCGCGCGGGCCTGCGCCAGCGTCACCAGCGGCGTCTGCTTCTTGTTGGCGTGGAGCTGGCGGACCTGCTCGTAATCCGACTTCAGCTCGTCGATGAAGCGCGTGGCGCGCTCGTCCGACAGCAGGTCCGAGCACACGCCCACCGAGCGCGACGCGTCCGGCACGTAGACCACCGGACCCTCGTAATGCGGAGAGATCTTCACCGCCGTGTGCACGCGGCTGGTCGTCGCGCCGCCGATGAGCAGCGGGATCTTCTTGACGCGGAAGTAGTCGTCGCGCTGCATCTCGGCGGCGACGTACTGCATCTCTTCCAGACTCGGCGTGATCAGGCCGGACAGGCCGATGATGTCGGCGCCCTCGACCTTGGCCTTGGCGAGGATGTCCTGGCACGGGACCATCACGCCCATGTTGACCACCTCGAAGTTGTTGCACTGCAGGACCACCGTGACGATGTTCTTGCCGATGTCGTGCACGTCGCCCTTCACCGTCGCGATGACGATCTTGCCCTTGGAGCGCACGTCCGCGCCGGCCGCGGCCATCTGGCGCTTCTCTTCCTCGATGTAGGGCACCAGGTGGGCGACGGCGGACTTCATCACCCGCGCGCTCTTGACCACTTGCGGGAGGAACATCTTGCCGGCGCCGAACAGGTCGCCGACCACGTTCATCCCGGCCATCAGCGGACCCTCGATCACGTGCAGCGGCCGGCCGCCATTGGCGCGGATGGCCTGCCAGGCTTCTTCCGTGTCCTCGACGATGAAATCGGTGATGCCGTGGATCAGCGCATGCGAGAGCCGCGCGGTCACGTCGTTGGCGCGCCAGGCCAGCTTGGCGCTGTCGTCCTTGGCCGCGCCCTTGACCGACTCGGCGACCTCGAGCAGCCGCTCGGTCGAATCCGGCCGGCGGTTCAGGACCACGTCCTCGACGCGCTCGCGCAGGTCGGCGGGGATCTCGTCGTAGACGCCGACCATGCCGGCGTTGACGATGCCCATGTCCATGCCCGCCTGGATGGCGTGGTACAGGAACACGGTGTGGATGGCCTCGCGCACCGGCTCGTTGCCGCGGAAGCTGAAGGACACGTTGGACACGCCGCCGCTGACCTTGGCGCCGGGCAGGTGCTGCTTGATCCAGCGCGTGGCCTCGATGAAGTCCACCGCGTAGTTGTCGTGCTCCTCGATGCCGGTGGCGATCGCGAAGATGTTGGGGTCGAAGATGATGTCCTCGGGCGGGAAGCCGACCTCATCGACCAGGATGCGGTAGGCGCGCTCGCAGATCTCGATCTTGCGCTGATAGGTGTCGGCCTGGCCGCGCTCGTCGAAGGCCATCACCACGGTGGCCGCGCCGTAGCGGCGGATCAGCCGGGCCTGGCGGCGGAACTCGTCCACCCCTTCCTTCATCGAGATCGAATTGACGATGCCCTTGCCCTGGATGCACTTCAGGCCGGCCTCGATCACGTCCCACTTGGACGAGTCGATCATGATGGGCACCCGCGCGATCTCGGGCTCGGAGGCGATCAGGTTGAGGAAGCGCACCATGGCGGCCTTGCTGTCGAGCATGGCCTCGTCCATGTTGACGTCGATGACCTGGGCGCCGTTCTCGACCTGCTGGCGGGCGACGCTGAGCGCCTGCTCGAAGTCCCCGTTCAGGATCATCCGCGCGAAGGCCTTGGACCCGGTGACATTCGTCCGCTCGCCGACGTTGACGAAGAGCGTTCCCGCGCCGATGGCGACGGGCTCCAGGCCCGAGAGTTTCATCGGCGGAACGGCGGCGGTGGGCGATTTTTCGGACATCGGGGCGGACACCTGGGCTGGCCGCGAACACGGCATTGCGGCTGACGGAAACGGCGTGCATTCTACTGGTCCGACCCACTTTCTTCGTGCCGGCAGCCCGCCCGGCGCCGGGCCCGCGCTTATGCTCGCCCGCGCCGTTCGACACTCCGACAACGACAGAACGACGTGGAACTCGTCCAACTTCCCCCTCTCAGCCTGCGCGTGGGACAGGTGCTGAGCTTCTCGCTGCGCGACGCGGCGGGCCATCTGCTGTTCGCCTCGGGCCATCCGCTGCCCGACACGCCGCAGGTCCGCGACCTGATCGCCCGCGGCCCCTACGTCTACGCCCACGAGACGCGCGAGTACCAGCGCGCCCTCGCCCACAAACTCGACACGATGATGCTGCAGGGCGCGTCGATGTCGGAGCTGGCCAAGGCCAAGCCCGACTTCAAGCCCACCGACACGGTCCGGCTGGCGCCGCGCACCGCGCCGGCCCACGGCGCGATCTGGGCCGATCTGCAATGGCATGCGCAGCAGGTGCTGCGCGATCCGACGCGGCCCGACTTCCTGGTCCGGCTCACGCAACTGCTGGACACCGTGCTGATGCGCCTGAGCCAGCAGCCCGACGCCTCGCTGGCGCTGCTCATCCACGACGCCGGGCAGGAGGCGCTGGACTACAGCGCCCGCCATGCGCTGCTGTCGCTGGCCCTGTGCGAGCTGACCACGCGCCAGCTCGGCTGGGACGAAGGCCGGCGACGCGCGCTGGGGCTGGCGGCGCTGACGATGAATCTCGGGATGATGCGGCAGCAGGACGAGCACGCCCTGCGCGCCGAGCCGCTCACGGCCGAGCAGCGCGATCGGCTCGCCGGTCACGGCGACCGCGCTGCCGCGCAGCTGCTGGCGGCGGGCGTGGACGACGAGGCCTGGCTGGCCGCGGTGCGGCTGCACCACGACGCCGGGCCTGGCCCGCTGGCCGGGCGCTCGGACGGCGAGGCGATGGCGCGGCTGCTGCGCCGCGTCGACCTCTACGGCGCGCGCATCAGCCCGCGCCGCAATCGCCGTGCGTTGTCAGCGGCGCAGGCGGCGCGCGCGGTCTATCTGGATGAACTGCAGCAGCCCGACGAGGCCGGCGCCGCGCTGATCAAGGCGATCGGACTCTATCCGCCGGGGTCGCTGGTGCGGCTGACCAGCGGCGAAGAGGGCATGGTGCTCAAGCGCGGCCACAGCGCGAGCGAGCCCCTGGTGGCCTCGCTGGTCGGCCGCAGCGGCACGCCGCTGACCGCGCCGGTGCTGCGCGACACGCGATTGGCGGCTCAGGCCATCATGGCCAGCCTTGCGCCGCATGAGATGCGGCTGCGCATCCACATGGACGCGATGCTGAAGCTGTATTGAAGCGCTTGTCGAGAAGCCTCAGGCCTCGGCGCCTTCGACCAGCTCGCTGAAGAGCTTGCTGCCCCAGCGGCGCGGCTGGTAGGCCGAGACCTTCTGCGCGATGGCGCGGATGTGATCCGGCGTCGTGCCGCAGCAGCCGCCGGCGATGTTCAGGAAGCCCGCCGAGGCGAACTCGCCCACCAGGCGTCCGGTCACGTCCGGCGTCTCGTCGAAGCCGGTCTCGCTCATCGGATTGGGCAGACCGGCGTTGGGATAGCAGGAGATCGCCGTGTCCTCGGCGGCCTTGCACAGCTCTTCGATGTAGGGCCGCATCAGCGCCGCGCCCAGCGCGCAGTTCAACCCGATGGCCAGCGGCCGCGCATGCCGCACCGAGTGCCAGAAAGCCGTCACCGTCTGGCCCGACAGGATGCGGCCGGAGGCGTCGGTCACGGTGCCGGAGATGATCACCGGAAGCCGCTCGCCGGTGTCCTCCATCAGTTCGTCCAGCGCGAAGATCGCCGCCTTGGCGTTGAGCGTGTCGAAGATGGTCTCGACCAGGAACAGGTCCACGCCGCCCTCAAGCAAGCCTTTGGCCTGCTCGTAGTAGGCGGCGCGCAACGTGTCGAAATCGACGTTGCGGGCGCCGGGGTCGTTGACGTCCGGGCTGATGGACGCGGTGCGCGGCGTCGGGCCGAGCGCGCCGGCCGCGAAGCGCGGCTTGTCCGGCGTGCTGAAGGCGTCGCAGGCCTCGCGCGCCAGGCGCGCGGCGGCGATGTTCATCTCGTAGGCGAGTTCCTCGAGGCCGTAATCCTCCTGCGCCACGGAGGTCGTGCCGAAGGTGTTGGTCTCGATGATGTCGGCGCCGGCGTCCAGGTACTGGCGGTGGATCTCGGCGATGACCTCGGGCTTGGTCAGCACCAGCAGGTCGTTGTTGCCCTTGAGGTCCTTCGGGTGATCCGCGAAGCGCGCGCCGCGGAAGTCTTCCTCGGTCAGCTTGTAGCGCTGGATCATCGTCCCCATCGCGCCGTCCAGGACGGCGATGCGGCTGGCCAGGATGTCGGGCAGCGCGGCGCCGCGGGTGTAGCGGATGGCGGGACGGGAAGCGGTCGGGGCGTTCATGGGCCTGATTGTAGAAAACGCGTCAATACATCGTGCGGCGCTGGCGTTCCTCGAGCTCCGCGTCATAGGCGGCACCGTCCACGCGCGGGCTCAGCGCCGCGAGGATGGACCCGGTCGACGGCAGGGCCGAGCGCTCGATGCGGCGATCCGGATTCCAGAGCTCCGAGCGCTTGACCGCCCGCGCGCACTGGAAGAAGACCTTGCGGACCTCGATCACCAGCACCGACTTGGGCAGTTGGCCCTCGACGACAAAGCGCTCCAGCAGCGCGGGCGCCGCGCTGATGCGCGCCTGGCCGTTGACGCGCAGGCACTCGCCGATGCCGGGGATCAGGAACAGCAGTGCGACCGCCGGGTCGTGGAGCACGTTGCGCAGGCTGTCGATGCGGTGATTGCCGCGGCGGTCGGGCAGCAGCAGGGTGTTGGGATCGGCGATCTCGACGAAGCCGGGCCCGTCGCCGCGGGGCGAGGTGTCCAGCCCGTTCTGGCCGCGAGTGGCCAGGATCGCGAAGGGCGAGGCTTCGATGAAGGGCCGGTACAGCGGGTGCACGTGGTCGCACTCCTTGTCCAGCGTGGCCGGCGCGGTGGGGGCCGCGTACACGTCGCGCAGCGCATCCAGCGTCGCCAGGTCGTGGGCGAGGTCCCGCCAGGGCGCGTCGTCCGCGGGCGCGACGGCGGCGATCGACACGGCGTCCCGCGCGCTCATCCGCCGAAGACCTTCTTGAGGATGGCGCTGCCGGTGCCGATCGGGTCCTGGCGGATCTTCTTCTCCTCCTGGCCGATCATGAAGTACAGCCCGTCCAGCGCCTTGTCGGTGACGTAGGACTGCAGATTCGCGTCCTCCTTGCGGACCAGACCGAAGCCGGCGGCCTTGCCGGCCACCGCGTTGTACTTCTCGCTCAGCGACTGGCGCTCGGTGGCCTTGGTCACGATGGGCAGGAACTTCGTGCTCAGCGGGCTGCGGGTCTTGTCCTCGAAGAAACGGGTCACCGCGTCATCGCCGCCGCGCACGATCCTCAGCGCGTCCTCGACGCTGATGTTGCGCACGGTGCTCACCAGCAGCTGGCGCGCCTCGGGCATGGCCTGCTCGGCGGCGCGGTTCATCGAGGTGATCAGGTCGTCGATGCGCTTGCCCTGGCCGGTGGTGCGCAGCAGCCGGGCCGCGTCCTTGAGCGCGCCCGGCAGCTCGATGCGCACCTGCGGATTGCCGAGGAAGCCGTCGGTGCGGCCCAGATTGGTCAGCGCCGCCTGGGCGCCGCGCTCCAGCGCGGCACGCACACCCGAGGCGGCGTCGGATTCGCTCAGCCCCAGCGCCATCGCCCAGGGCGAGGCCAGGCCCGCGCCCAGCAGCGCCATCAGGTCACGTCGCGGCAGCGACTTCAGCATCGGGGTCCGCATCGGAGTCTCCTTTCTCAACCGTTTCGGCTTCATCGTCCAGCGGCGGCTCGTCGTCGTCCGCGCCGGCGTCATGATCGGGCTCGGCGAGGTCCATGTCGATGGCGCCGAAGGGGCCGGGCCCGTCGCCGAGCTTGAACTCGATGCGCAGGCTGTCGCCGGCTTCCAGCGTCACCGGCTTGCCGCCGCCGGGCATGCCCGCGCCGACCAGCGTGCCGGCGCGCAGCGGCCGGTTGCGGGCCGCCTCGGCCAGCAGATCGCCGAAGGACCACTGCATGCCGGCCTTCGCGTCCAGCACCGCCTGCTTGCGGCCATTGCGCATCAGCTGCAGCTGCAAGGCGGCGCGGCCCAGGTACCAGGCGCCGGTCAGCTCATCGGGCGTCACGGCCACCGGGGCGAACTGCAGCGCCGGCCGGCTGTGCATCGCGGGCAGGCCGCCGGCGAGCTCCTCCTGCTGCACCGGACGCAGCACCCAGTCGTTCACCAGCATCAGCAGCCGAACGGCCTCCAGCGCCTGCGACGGCACCGCGCCCTGCGGCACGTCGGCGGTCAGCACGGCGAGTTGAGCTTCGGGCTCCAGTCCCGGCATGCCGCGCAGCGCGGGGGTGTCCGCCGGACCCAGCATCGCCTCGGCGCCGCCGGCGCGCAGCAGCGGCGCGCTCAGCCGCTCGGGCCAGGCGATGCCGCGCTCGCGCAGCGCGCGGCCGTGATCGGGATAGGCGTCGCCGGCGATCCAGGCGGACGGCCGCGGCAGCGGCGCCAGGCATTGCTTGGGGTCGAACGCGAACGCGTGGCGGGCGCGGCCCTGGTTGAGCGATTGCGACAGCGCCTCGAGCTGAGGCGCCATGAAATTCCAGTCGTCGAGCACCTGTTGCAGGCGCGTCGCGATGCCGTTGGCATAGCATGCCTGGCTCAGGTCGCGCGACACGACCACCAGCTGGCCGTCGCGGGAGCCGTCGCGGTAGGTTGCGAGTTTCATTGTTGTCGAGCAGTCATCGTCGTGCAGTCGTCAGCGGCATTGTCACCTCAGGTTCGGATCGGCCGCGGCGCCCAGCGCGCGATGCGGCGCAAGGCCTTCGCCCTGGCCCTCGCCGCCGCGCTCGCGCTGCATGCCTGGCTGCTGACCGGGCTCGCGCGCGAGACACCCCCGCATGTCGTCGCGCCCTCGCCGATCGCCGCCCGCCTCACCGCCGACCTCCCGGAGCCCTCCCCCGATCCCGTCGATCCCGTCGAGCCTGTGCCGCCGTCCGACCCGAGCACACCGCCGAAGCGAGCAACGGAACCCGTAGCACCCAAGGCGACGGCGCAGGCGAAGGCGCAAGCCAAGGCGGATGCGGCGGGAGTGGAGAAGCTGGTCGAAGTCAAAGAAGAGGGCTCGTCGGGGAGGCCGCCTGAGCCGGTGCCCTCCGAGCGATTTGCGGAGAACGCGTCGCTATGCGGCGCGGGCGGAGCGTATGAGCGAGCGGGGGCACCGGCTCAGGCGGCCGGGTGCTCGGTCGAGTGGCGTCCGACGCCGGCGTTGTTGGCGCTCCCGCTACACGGCGAGGGAGGATTGGCCTACGCGTTCACGATCAACGGCCAGCCTGGCCAGGCCACCTTGAGCTACGAGATCGACGCGAACCGCTACACCTTGACGCTGGAGCGCCGCGCCGGTTCCCGCGACATGCCGGTCTGGCGTAGCGAGGGCCGCACCGGCCCCTGGGGAATGGAGCCCGAGCGCCACCGCGTCATCCGTTCCGGCCGGGACCGCGAGTTGCTAGTGTTCGATCGCAGCCGTGGCGCCTCCGCGGCAACGCTGCTGGCCGGCGCCCGCGCCTATCCCCTGCCCGCGGGCACGCAGGACCGTCTGTCCTGGTGGCTGCAACTGGCCGCGATGATGGCCACCGAGCCCGACCGGCGACTCGGTCTGGTGCTGCGCGTGCCCGTTGCGAGTGCGCAGGGGGTCCATTTCTGGGATTTCGAAGTCGCCGCCCGCGACGGCGACCGCTGGCTGCTGCGCCGGGAGGCGCAACGCGGCGCGGGTCGCCCCGCCCTGCAATGGGCCGTCTGGCTGGACGGTACGCGGGGTTTTCTCCCCGTGGATCTGCGTTTCAGCCTCGACGACGAGGAGCAGTGGGCCCTCCGCTTGCTGGAGTAGCTCGGCGACGTCCCCTCGAACGCGGGGCGGCGTGTGATCGACTTGGCACCGTCCGTGCGTTTGGCGCCACTTGGGCGCGGGGTCATGCGGACCGTTCACCGCAAGTTCTGCCACCATGGGGTCATGGTCTGGTTGGGAGCGACGGGACTTGATTCCGTCGCGGCAGGCCATAACTCCTGACGCAAAGGAGTCTTTATGTACATGCTCTACGACTCGCCGAGCTACATCGTCGTCCAGTTCGATGTGCCGGTCGCTCCGACCGCCGGGGACACCGCTCACGCGGCCCGCAGCGAGGTGACCCCGCCATCGCTGCAGCGCGACGGGTTCGAGATCGTCGACAAGGTCTCGCGCAAGGAGATCTTCATCGAAGGCGCCCTCGCGCAGACCTTCCAGGAAGGGGTCGAGGCGCTGATCGAGCAAGGCCCCGACGTCGAGGACCTGGACGCCTTCATCTCCCAGTACGCCAACCTCGGCCACCAGCCCGTCGTGATGCATTGACCTCCCCGCATTGAGGCTCACGGTACCCGGGCCGCGTCACCCGGGGCCGGGGCTTGTCCTGAATCGTCTCGTGCGCCAAGATTGCCCGCACCATGGGCAAGCGCGCACAGCCCCCGCTGTCGTCCCCCGGACTCGCCGACAGCCCGGTGCTGGACCGCATGTGCTCGCACTTCGTGCTGACGCTGACGGTTCGCCACGCCAACCGCTTCAACCCGCGCCGCGACCTCAGCGGTCTGCTCGCGCTCACCGCCCGCCATCTCGTCTGGCCACCCGCCGTGCTGGCGCGGGTACGGCTGTATCTGGGCCGTCGTTGCCAGGGGCATGCGCTCTGGGCCGGCCATGAGCAGCTCAGCGACGCCGCTTTCCTCGCCCGCCACGGCGTCTGGCGCGGCCCCTTCGCCGAGGCCACCGTCTTCTTCTATCTGGACGAGTACATCAAGGACGCGCCCAAGGACCTGCTCGCCCTGCTCTGCTGCACCTGCGAGGCGCTTGATCGCCAGCTGCGCCGGCAATCGACGCTGATCGAGCAGAACATCGACATCCTCGGCCGCCTGCTGCAGCTGAACGCCGCCGAGCGCGCGCTGCTGCTCTACGGCACGCTGGCCCGCTATCAGCGCGAACTGCGCGGCGCGCTGGTCGAGTTCAAGGTGAACACCGCGCAGGAGGCCTTCGCGGTGATCGCCGAGGTCGCCGGCGTCGATCCGCACGAGGTGGCGGAGGCGCTGCGCGCCGGCTCGCGGCTGGAGCGGGTCGGCATGGTCGAGAACCTGATCGCCGAACACAACATCACCGACCTCTCCGACCTGATGAAGGTCAGCGAGCAGCTCCCGCCCGTGCTGATGCGCGAGTACCAGGGCCCGCAGGACCTGATGGCCGTCTTCACCCGGCCAGTCACGCCCAGCCCGCTGCAGCGCGCCGATTTCGAGTTCGTCGCCGAGGATTTCAGTTTGCTCGCCGCGCTGCTGCGCAACGCGGTCGCGCAAGCGCAGCCCGGCGTCAACGTGCTGATTTACGGCCCGCCGGGCACCGGCAAGACCGAACTGGCCAAGGTCGTGGCGCGCGAAGCGGGCCTGGCGCTCTACGAGGTCGAGTACGCCGATCGCGACGGCAACGCGCTCAGCGGCCGCGACCGCTATCGCTCGCTGCAGATCAGCCAGGTCTTCCTGAAGGCCAGCCGCGACGTCGCCCTGCTGTTCGACGAGGTCGAAGACGTCTTCCCCCATCTGAGCGGCGACGCCACGCACTTGATGGCGCGGCTGGACGCGGCGCTCGAGATGCCCGCCTCGATGGCGGTCAACGGCAAGGCCTGGGTCAACCAGATCCTGGAGAGCAACCCGGTCCCCGTGCTCTGGATCACCAACCGCATCGAGCACATCGACCCCGCCTTCCGGCGCCGCTTCCAGTATCACCTGGAGCTGCGCTCGCCGCCGCCCGGCGCGCGGCTGGGCCTGGTGCGCAGGGCGCTGGCGGAGCTCGTCGTGCCGGAGGGCTTCGCCGAACGGCTCGCCGAGCGTCCCGGTCTGACTCCGGCGCAGGTGCGCACGGCGGTGCGCTTCGCGCGGCTCGCCGCCGAGGCCGGCTTCGCCGGCGACGCCGACGCGAACGAACGCCTGGTGTGCCGCCAGCTGGCCCATGCCGACAAGGCGCTGGGCCAGGGCGACGAGCCGGTGCCGACGCGGCCGTCCGTGACGCGCTACGCGCTGGACCTGATCCATTGCGAGTCGCGCTTCCCGCTGCCGCGCCTGATCGAGGCGCTGCGCCGCCGCGGCTTGGGCACGTTGTGCTTCCACGGCCCGCCGGGCAGCGGCAAGACGGCGCTGGCCGAGCACATTGCCGCCGAGCTGGAACGGCCGCTGATGATCAAGCTGGCCAGCGACCTGATGTCCAAGTACGTCGGCGAGACGGAGCAGAACATGGCCCGCATGTTCGAGGCGGCCGCCGCCGAGGGCGCGGTGCTGCTGCTGGACGAGGCCGACAGCTTCCTGCGCAGCCGCCGCATGGCCGAGCGCCATTACGAGGTCAGCGAGGTCAACGAGATGCTGGCCGGCATGGAGCGCTTCGCCGGCCTGTTCATCTGCACCACGAATGCCTTCGACGATCTGGACGAGGCGGCGCTGCGGCGCTTCGGTTTCAAGATCCGCTTCAAGCCGCTGCGGCCGGACCAGCGCCTGCTCATGTTCGAGCGCGAAGTCGGGGTGGCGCCCGATGCGGCGACGGCGGACCGGCTGGCCTTGCTGGACGCGCTGACGCCGGGCGACTTCGCGGCGGTGCGGCAGCAGGCGGAGATCCTCGGCGAGGCCCTGTCGCCGCAGGAATTCCTGACGCTGCTGGAGGCCGAGCATCGCGTGAAGCCCGAGGTCCGGCAGCAGCGCCCGATGGGCTTTCGCGCGGGCGAGGCCTGACCCCGGCGGGCGGCGCGTTCTGTGGCATCGTCCCGTCCATGCCGATTTGCGCCCTCCTCCGCTCACTGTCTCGCCGTGCGTTGCGCGGCATCGGCGGCGTCCTGATCGCCGGCGGCCTGTGCGGGCCGGCGATCGCGGCGCCGGTCTGCCCGCCGGAGCCCGCCGCACTGTCCGCCGAACGCCTGGCCGCGCAGGCGCGCGACCGCGGCCTGATGTGGTCGCTGACGCGCGACGGACGCACCTCGTATCTCTACGCCAGCCTGCACGTCGGCAAGCCGGCCTGGGCGGCGCCGGGGCCGCGGCTGCGCGCCGCGCTGGAACGGGTGGACGCGCTCGCGTTGGAGCTCGACCCGCTGGACCGCGAGGCCTGGAAGATGCCGCCCATGCCCGCGCTGCCACTGGACGCCGCCACGCAGCGCCGGCTCGATGCGCAGGCCGCGGCCGTCTGTCTGCCGCCCCAGGCGCTGGCCAGCCTGCATCCCTTGCTGCAGACCAGCACCTACATGCTGCTGCGCGCGCGCACGCTGGGACTGGATGTGCGCTACGGCCAGGAAATGCTGCTCAGCCAGTGGGCCCGGGATCGCGGCCTGCCGGTGCTGGCGCTGGAAACGCTGCAAGGCCAGCTCGACGCGTTGCTGCCCGCCGACCCGGCCGCCGCGGCCAAGGAGTTGCAAGCCAATCTGCGCCAGCTGGAGCGCCCCAAGTCGCTGCTGCGCACGCTGGACCAGATGGTCACGGTGTGGGATCGCGGCGACCTCAAGCGGCTGGACCGCTACGCCGACTGGTGCGATTGCGTCAGCGACGCCAACGACCGCGCGACGCTGCAACGGATCAACGACAGCCGCAACCCCCATCTGGCGGACCGGGTCTCGGAATTGCATCAGGCAGGGCAGACCCTGCTGGTGGCGGTCGGCGCGATGCACATGACCGGCGCGCAGGCGCTGCCGGTGCTGCTGCGCGAGCGTGGCTTCGAGGTAACCCTGATGCCGCGTTCGCCGTCGCGGTGACGGACTTGCGGCACACTGACCCGCCCTGATTCCCGCTCTCCGGAGACCCGATCTTGGACGCCCTGACGTCGTTTATCCAATCGCTGTTCCTGGTCCCGCTGACCTTGCTGCCCATCATCAATCCCGTGGGCGTCGCGCCCATCGTCATCGACGCCGCGGGCGGCGACGACCGGGTGCTCAAGCGGCTGTCGCGCCAAGTCGCGATCAACGGCTGGGTGGTGATCATGGTGTCGCTGCTGGTCGGGACCTATGTGCTGGAGTTGTTCGGCATCTCGCTGCCGGTGGTGCGGGTGGGCGGCGGCCTGCTGGTCGCCTACAACGCCTGGATCATGCTGACCCGCAACGAGACCAACGCCGTCCAGACCGCCGTCGTGCAGAACGCGTCCGGCGAACTGGCCGAGGCCCATCATCTGAGCGAAGCCGAGATCGTGCGGCGCAGCTTCTTCCCGGTCACCTTCCCGCTGACCACCGGCCCGGGCTGCATCGCGGCGGCGATCGCGCTGGGCGCGCAGATTCCGCGCTCGCCGATTCCGTATGTGATGGGCGCGGGCATTGCCGCGATCGGCGCGGCCTTTACCGCGGCGGTGGTCTATCTGGTCTATCGCAACGGCGGCCGGCTGCTGATGCGCATGGGCGAGGTCGGCACCCTGGTCATGATGCGGCTGATGGCCTTCGTACTGCTGTGCATCGGCATCCAGATCCTGTGGACCGGCTGGGCGGATCTGAACCGCATTCCGGCGTGAGATTGCTGCGCGTGCGAGCGCGCTTGGCGCGGTCACAGGCGCGATGACTGTTTCGAGGAACCCGAGGAGACACCATGGCGGACACCGACTTCACCCGATTCGTCCCCGGCTTCGACTTCCTGCAAGGGCTGGTGAAGAACGCGGGAGCGGCGATTCCCGGGTTCAACCAGTGGGTGGCGCCGACGCTCAACCCGCAGGAGCTGGACAAGCGGATCGATGAGCTGCGGACCGTGCAGTTCTGGCTGGAGCAGAACGCGCGCATGCTGGCGGCGACGATTCAGGCGCTGGAGGTGCAGCGGATGACGCTGTCCACGCTGCACGCGATGAACGTGCCGATGGCGGACCTCAAGGAGGTGTTGAAGGCGGGGGGGCCGAAGGGGGATGCGGCGGCGGCGGCGGCGCCGTGGCAGGCGTCGCCGTGGCAGGCGGCGTCGGTTGCGGCTGCGGCTCAGGACGAGGAAGACCCTCTCCCCCACCCTCTCCCGCAAGCGGGCGAGGGGGCCACCCCGGGCGCCGGCAATGACACCGCCGGGGCGGCGGAAGGAAAGGGCGGGACCGACGCGGGGAAGGACGAGGGCAAGCCCGTCGGCGCGGACCCGATGCAGTGGTGGAACGCCCTCACCCAACAATTCACGCAAGTCGCCGCCAATGCAATGAAGACCGCTCAGACCGCGGCCGCCGCCACCAGCGCAGCAACCGCAGCCGCGACGTCCGCAGCCACCTCCGCAGCCACAGCAGCTGCCAAGTCAGCCACCAGCGCGGCAACAGCGGCAGCCAAGTCGGCCGCTGCTGGAGGGTCGAGCGCTACGGGTGCGCGCGGCAAGACATCCGACGGCGCGAAGTCGGCTGGCAAGCCCGCCCGCGGCGCGACGTCCAGGCCCGCCACGAAGGCCGGGGCCGCCAAGGCGCCGGCGAAGGCTGCCGCCAAGACCGCGTCCGCCCGCAAGCCCGCCCCCAAGCGCAAGTCTTCTTCCTGAGCCTCCCGCAGTCCCTCGAGGGCCGTCCATGCCTCGCTTCATCCAGGCTCACGCCACCCATCCCGACCCTCACATGGCGCTGGCGCTGGCCGGCGCGCAGATCGAGGGCCAGCGCGCCGGCATGACGCCGACGCTCGGTTTCCTTTACATCACCGCGGCCTATGCCGGCCAGGCGCAGGCGCTGCTCGACGAGGTCCGGCAGCGCTGGCCCGGCTGCGGCTGGGTCGGCGCGTCGGCGCTGGCGGTAAGCGCCGCCGGCGTCGAGTACTTCGACGAGCCCGCCCTGGTCCTGCTGCTGTGCGACCTGCCGGCGGACCAGTGGCGCATCTTTTCCGGCCGCCAACCACTGCCGCAGGACTGCGACGCCCGCAGCCTCATGCTGCATGCCGACGGCCTCACGCCCGACCTGCAGGAGCTGGTGAGCGAGCTCGCCCAGCGCTGCAGCAGCGGCTATCTGTTCGGCGGACTGGTCAGCGGCGGCCCCGGCGCGGTGCAGTTCGCCGACGGCGTCTTCGAGGGCGGCCTGTCGGGCGTGTCGCTGGGCGCCGAGGTGCGCTGGATCTCGCGCGTCAGCCAGGGCTGCCAGCCGCTGGGCCGCGAGCGCCGCGTCACCGCCTGCGACGGGCCGCTGGTCACCGAGCTCGACGGCCAGCCGGCGCTCGATGCGCTGCTGGAGGACCTCAAGCTGCCGGCCTACACGGGCGAGTCCTCCTCGCTGCGGCAGGCGATGCCGCTCTTCCGCAAGACCCTGGTCGGCCTCAACGACGCACCCGGCGCGCGCCGCGAGTACGGCCCCGAGGTCCGCGTGCGCCATCTGGTCGGGCTGGACCCGTCGCGCCGCGGCGTCGCGGTGGCGGAGCAGGTGCGCGAGGGCGAACTGCTCAGCTTCTGCGAGCGCCATCCCGATGCCGCCCGCCGCGACCTCGTCCGCATCTGCACCGAGATCCGCGCCGAGGCCGAGGAGCTCGGCGCCCGCATGGCCGGCGCGCTCTACATCAGCTGCACCGGACGCGGCGGCCCGCACTTCGGGGCGCCGTCGGCGGAGCTGCAATGGGTGCAGCACGCGCTGGGCGAGGTACCGCTCGCCGGCTTCTTCGCCAACGGCGAGATCGCTCATGCCCGCGTCCATGGCTACACCGGGGTGCTGACCGTCTTCCTCGACGCGTGAGCGCGACGGACGGGGTCCGCGCCTGGGGCTACAGTTCGACGCCATGACTGGCGAGCTCCCCTCCTCCGACTCTCGCGCGGCCTCCGCACCGCCGGCGCACGGCCCGCACGCGGGCGGCGCCCAGGAGCTGCAGGCGTTCCGGGCGCGCCGACGCGCCGCGCTGGTGGACGCGCTCAAGACGGTCCTCCCCGCCCACGCGATGCTGTGGCAGGACGAGCAGACCCGCCCCTATGAATGCGACGGCCTGACGGCCTACCGCGAGCGGCCGCTCGCCGTCGCCCTGCCCGAGACCGAGGCCCAGGTGGCCGGCGTGCTCAAGGCCTGCCATGCGCTGGGCGTGCCGGTGGTGGCGCGCGGCGCGGGCACCGGTCTGTCCGGCGGCGCGATGCCGCATGCCGAGGGGCTGACGCTGGCGCTGGCCAAGTTCAACCGCATCGTCGCGATCGATCCGCTGGCGCGGACCGCGCGCGTGCAGTGCGGCGTGCGCAACCTGGCGATCTCCGAGGCCGCGGCCGCGCACGGCCTGTACTACGCGCCCGATCCCAGCAGCCAGATCGCCTGCACCATCGGCGGCAACGTGGCGGAGAACTCCGGCGGCGTGCATTGCCTGAAGTACGGCTTGACGCTGCACAACGTGCTCAAGGTGCGCGGCTTCAGCGTCGAGGGCGAACCGGTGGAGTTCGGCTCCGAGGCGCTGGACGCGGCGGGGCTGGATCTGCTGAGCGTGGTCGTCGGCAGCGAGGGCATGCTGGCGGTGGTCACCGAGGTGGTCGTCAAGCTCACGCCCAAGCCGCAGTTGGCGCGCTGCATCATGGCCAGCTTCGACGACTTGCGCCGCGCGGGCGACGCGGTGGCCGCGGTCATCGCGGCCGGCATCATCCCGGCCGGTCTGGAGATGATGGACAAGCCGATGACCGCGGCGGTCGAGGACTTCGTCCACGCCGGCTATGACCTGGACGCCGAGGCCATCCTGCTGTGCGAGAGCGACGGCACGCCCGAGGAGGTCGAGGAGGAGATCGGCCGCATGAGCGCCGTGCTGCGCGCCAGCGGCGCGACTCGCCTCGAGGTCAGCGAGGACGAGGCGCAGCGGCTGCGTTTCTGGAGCGGTCGCAAGAACGCGTTCCCGGCCTCGGGGCGGATCAGTCCGGACTACATGTGCATGGACTCGACCATCCCGCGCAAGCGTCTGGCCGACATCCTGCTGGCCATCCAGCAGATGGAGCGGAAGTACCAGCTGCGCTGCGCCAACGTCTTCCATGCCGGCGACGGCAACCTGCATCCGCTGATCCTGTTCGACGCCAACGACCCCGATCAGCTGCACCGCTGCGAGCGCTTCGGCGCCGACATCCTGGAGACCAGCGTCGCGATGGGCGGCACGGTGACGGGCGAACACGGCGTCGGCGTGGAGAAGCTCAACAGCATGTGCGTGCAGTTCTCGCCCGAGGAGCGCGAGCAGATGCTGGCGCTCAAGCGCGCCTTCGACCCGCAAGGGCTGCTGAACCCCGGCAAGGTGATCCCGACCCTGCAGCGCTGTGCCGAGTACGGCCGCATGCATGTGAAGCGCGGCATGCTGGCCTTCCCTGAACTGGAGCGATTCTGATGACGGTGCATGCACAGGACTCGCCGCTGGCGGGCGGGACCACGGGCGGGGCCGCGGGCGAAACAACAAGCGCGGCGCCGCTGGACGCCGCGCAATCGGCCGCGCTGCGCGAGCTCCAGGCCCGTGTCCGCGAGGGCGGCGCGCTGCGCATCGTCGGCCACGGCAGCAAGGATTTCTACGGCGGCCCGCTGACGCCCCCGAACGTGGCCGGCCCGCTGCCGGTGCTGTCGACGACGGCGCTCAGCGGCGTGCTGGCCTATGAGCCCAGCGAGCTCTACCTCACCGCGCTGGCCGGCACGCCGCTGGCGGAGGTCGAAGCGCTGCTGGCCGCGCACGGGCAACACCTGGCCTTCGAGCCGCCGCGCTTCGTGGGCGCCGCGTCCGGCGGTCAGGGCACGGTGGGCGGCATGGTCGCCACCGGGCTCTCGGGCCCCGCGCGCGCGACCTCGGGCGCGGTGCGGGATCATGTGCTGGGACTGTCCATGCTCAACGGACAAGCCGAGCTGCTGCACTTCGGCGGCACGGTGATGAAGAACGTGGCGGGCTACGACGTCTCCCGGCTGATGGCCGGCGCGCTGGGCGTGCTGGGCTTGATCACGCAGGTGACGCTCAAGGTGCTGCCGGTGCCGGTGGCCTCGGCGACGCTGCGCTTCGAAGCCGGCCAGGACGAGGCGCTGATCCAGATGAACCGCTGGGGCGGGCAGCCGCTGCCGGTGTCGGCGACGGCCTGGTGGGATGGCGCGCTGGTCGTGCGGCTGTCCGGCGCGGAGGCGGCGCTGAGCTCGGCGCTGCGGCGACTGGGCGGCGACGTCATCCCGGAGCAGATGGCCGCGCCCTTCTGGCGGGGCCTGCGCGATCAGAGCGACGAGTTCTTCCTGGGCGCGCGACGCGCGGTGCAGGGGGGCGCGGCGATGTGGCGCATCGCGGTGCCGCCGACGACGCCGGCCATGCCGCTGCACGGCGAGCAGCTGATCGAATGGGGCGGCGCGCAGCGCTGGGTCGTGACGCCGATGGCGCCGGCGCAGTTGCGGGATCTGGTGGCCGCGGCGGGCGGTCACGCGACGCTGTTCTATGCGAACGACAAATCGGCCGGCGCGTTCTCGCCGCTGGGGCCGCAGCTCACGCGCATCCACCAGTCGCTGAAGCGGGAGTTCGATCCGGCGGGGATCTTCAATCCGGGTCGCTTGTATCCGGATCTTTGAACGCCGACGCCGCTCTTCCCCTTTTCGCCCGCCGATCGACCTCCGCCGACCGCCAGCCTGAACGATGCAAACCCACCTCGCCCCCGAATTCCAAGGCACGCCCGAGGGCGACGCCGCCGAGGCGATCCTGCGCCGCTGCGTGCATTGCGGCTTCTGCACCGCGACCTGCCCCACGTATCAGCTGCTGGGCGACGAGCTCGACGGACCGCGCGGCCGCATCTATCTGATCAAGCAGGTGCTGGAGGGCGAGACACCGACCGCCGCCACCCAGCAGCACCTGGACCGCTGCCTCACCTGCCGAAACTGCGAGAGCACCTGCCCGTCCGGCGTGCAGTACGGCCAACTCGTGGAGATCGGCCGGCAGGTCGTGGAGGCCAAGGTGGAGCGTCCGCGCCAGGAACGCGTCAAGCGCTGGCTGCTGAAGGAGGGGCTGACCTCGCCGCTGTTCAAGCCGGCGCTGCGGCTGGGGCAGGCGCTGCGGCCGCTGGTGCCCGCCTCGCTCAAGGACAAGGTCCCGCCGAGGCCGGACGCGCGCGCCCATCAATGGCCGCGGCGCGAGCACCCGCGCAAGGTGCTGTTGCTGCTGGGCTGCGTGCAGCCCGCGATGATGCCCAACATCAACGCGGCGACGGCGCGCGTGCTCGATGCCGCCGGCGTGCAGACGCTGGTCGGCGACGAGGCCGGCTGCTGCGGCGCGATCCGCTCGCATCTGAACGACCATCACGGCGGCCTGGACGACGCGCGCCGCAACATCGACGCCTGGTGGCCCATGGTCGACGGGCATGGGGCGCAGGTCGAGGCCATCGTCATGAACGCGTCCGGCTGCGGCGTCCAGGTCAAGGACTATGGGCGACTGCTCGCGCACGACCCCGACTACGCGGAGAAGGCCCAACGCGTCTCCGCCCTCACCCGCGACCTCAGCGAGTTCCTTCCCGAGCTCGTCCCCGCGCTGCGCGCCCGCCTGGGCCGCGGCGGCGAGCGGCCCAAGCTTGCTTATCACCCGCCCTGCACGCTGCAGCACGGCCAGCAGCTCCGCGGCGGCGTCGAGGGCGTCATGCGGGAGCTCGGTTTCCAGATCGCCGTCGCGCCCAGCGAGAGTCATCTGTGCTGCGGCTCGGCGGGCACCTACTCGGTGCTGCAGCCCGTGCTGTCCAAGCAGCTTCGCGCGCGCAAGCTCGAGGCGCTGGCCCCGCTGCAGGCCGATGCCATCGTGTCCGCCAACATCGGCTGCGTCCAGCATCTGCAAGCCGGCACCGGCACGCCGGTGCGGCACTGGATCGAGGTGCTGGACGAGGTGCTCGCGCCGTAAGGGCGTCGCTTCCGCACATCAGATCCGTCAAGAACATCTCCCCCGTGAGCAGGAGTTCTCACGCCAATCGCCCGTCCTCGGGCAAACCCGGGCATGCCCTTTGCCGTCGGCCTCCACAATCGCCTCCCATAACAGGAGGGGAGCGCGCAAGCGATCCAACCAGAAAGCAAGGCGGGCCGGTCATCGTGTGGTGACCGGCCTTCTTTCATTGGGGTCCGCGATGCGCCTGCAGACCCGCGTTCTCCGGGTCAACCCTGAAGCGCCGCGCGCGACGCGGATCCGCGGTGCGGAAGGCGTGTCGGCGGAGGTCCGGCCGCTCGTCATGCGCCCGAAATCGGTCCCCAAACGCGGGCATGACGGAGATACTGCGCCGTCACATTTCCTTCACAGGCTTCCGCGCGAAGCCTCCCCGCCATGACCATGACCCGTCGCACCTGGCTGCTGGTGCCCGTGCTGGCCGCGCTGGCCGCCTGCGCCAACACCTCCGCCCCGACCTCGAGCGCCACCGGCACCTCGGCCACGGCGCCGGTCGCGCCCGCCGCGCCCTTCGCCGCCGCCAAGCCGCCCAAGCTGATCGTCTTCATGGTCGTGGACGGCCTGCCGATCCGCCAGGTGCTGGGCTATCGCGACCAGCTGCAGCCCGACGGCTTCAAGCGCTTCCTGGATCGCGGCGCCTGGTTCGCCAATGCCTATTACGGCCACGGCTATACGGTCACCGCGGCGGGTCACTCCATCATGCTCAGCGGCGCCTATCCGCAGCGCAGCGGCATCATCGGCAACGAGTGGCGCGACCCCATGACCGGCGCGCCGCAGTACAACACCGCCGATCCGCGCTACCAGTACATCGGCAACAAGACCGAGCCCCTGGCCGGCACCAGCCCCGAGAACTACAAGGTCGAGACCGTCGGCGACGTGCTGCGCACGCTGCAGCCCGGGTCCAAGGTGATCGGCATCTCGGGCAAGGACCGCGGCGCGATCCTGCCCTCGGGACACAAGGGCACGGCCTACATGTACATGGGCGGCTCGGGGCAATTCGCCTCCAGCACCTATTACATGGACAAGCACCCGGCCTGGGTGGACGCCTTCAACGCGGCCAGGCCGGCCGACAAGTTCTTCGGCAAGACCTGGGCGCCGATGCTGCCCGAGTCCGCCTACGCGCGCAGCGTGCCGGACGGCCAGCCCTGGCAGGCCAACAGCGGCAACGGCAACAAGCTGCCCGCCGTGCTGGGCGCCGGCATGGACGGCCCCGGCCCGCGCTTCTACGGAAACATCCTGCCCTCCCCCTTCGGCGACGAGCTGACCCTGAATTTCGCCCGCGCCGCGGTCGAGGGCGAGCAGTTGGGCGCGGACGACCAGACCGACATCCTGTCCGTCAGCCTGTCCAGCCACGACTACATCAACCACGCCTTCGGGCCGGAGTCGCGGCTCTCGCACGACCACTTCCTGCATCTGGACGCCTACCTGCAGGACTGGTTCAAGTACCTGGACGCCAAGGTCGGCAAGGACAACTACATCGCCGTGCTGACCGCGGACCACGGCTTCACCGACACGCCCGAATGGGCGAAGTCGCAAGGCCGCGACGCGGGCCGCATCGTGCCGGCGCAGGCGGTGGGCTTCGTCAACGCGGGCCTGGCCAAGCAGTTCGGCGAGGGCCGCTGGGTGATCGGCATGTCCGGCACCGGCTTCATCTTCGACGAGGCGCTGATCAAGACCCGCGGCCTGAAGCAGGATGACGTCTACGAGGCCGCCAAGCAGCTGGTCGTCCAGGTCGACGGCGTGCAGGCCGCGTTCACCCGCGCTCAGCTCGCCGGCACCGACACCGCGACGCCGTATCTGGAGCAGATGCGCAAGTCCTGGTACCCGGGCATCGCGGCGCCGCTGCAGGTGATCCCGAAAGCGGGCTGGATGTTCGGCTCGCGCGTGATGGGCACCACCCACGGCAGCCCCTATGAGAACGACACCCACGTGCCGCTGCTGACCTGGGGCCCCCGTTGGGTGGGCCAGGGCCGCATCGAGCAGCGTGTGGAGATCGTCGACCTGGCGCCGACGCTGTCCGCGATCCTGCACGTACCCGCGCCCAAACAAGCCCAGGGCAAGCTGCTGCCGCTGCCGGCGAAGTGACGCCGGGAGGCCGGGACCCGGCCTCCCCCGAGCGCCACGCAAGCGCCACCCGAACGGCGGATCCCGCAGCTCAGCCCGTCCATTCCCCACCCGCCCCGAGTGGATGGCGCGGCGCCACAGGACTCCGTTAGGCTCCCAGGTCTCGCAGAAGTAACAGGGAGTCCGCCGTGTTCAGGTGGTTTGAAAAGCTCGTCGATCCGTTCCCGCAGACCCCGGCCCCGCAGCCTCCGGCGGGGTTCTTCGCCTTCGTCTGGGCCGGCTCCCAGGGGATGCGCGGCCTGATCCTGATCCTGACGGTGCTGACCGCCGCGATCGGCGCCTTCGAGGCCTTGCTGTTCTCGATGCTGGGCTCCATCGTGGACTGGCTGGCCAAGGTGCCGCCCGCGCAGTGGTGGTCCACGCAGCAGGACACGCTGCTGCTGCTGGCGGGCATCCTGCTCGCGAGCCCGCTGCTCATCGCCGTGCAGTCGATGTGCAAGTACCAGGGCCTGTCCAGCAACTTCCCCATGCGCCTGCGGTGGAACTTCCACCGCCATCTGCTGGCGCAGAGCATGAGCTTCTATCAGGACGAGTTCGCGGGACGCGTCTCGGCCAAGCTCATGCAGACCGCGCTGGCCGTGCGCGAGTGCTGGATGATCGTCGTCGACATCCTGGTCTTCATCACGATCTACTTCCTGACCATGCTGGGCGTGGTGGGCAGCTTCGACCTGAAGCTGCTCATCCCCTTCCTGGGCTGGCTGGCCTGCTACATCGTGGCGCTGTGCTTCTTCGTCCCGCGACTGGGCAAGGCCGCCGCGCAGCAGGCCGACGCCCGCAGCCTGATGACCGGCCGCATCACCGACGCCTACACCAACATCAGTACGGTCAAGCTGTTCTCGCATTCCAACCGCGAGGCGGGCTTCGCGCGTGGCGCGATGCAGGACTTCCTGGGCACGGCCTACCGCCAGATGCGCCTGATCAGCGGCTTCGAGATCGTGAACCACGCGCTCTCCATGGGCCTGATCGCCAGCACCGCCGGGATGACGCTGTGGCTGTGGACCCAGGGTGAGGTCGGCGCCGGCGCGGTCGCCGCGGCCACCGCGATGGCGCTGCGGCTGAACGGCATCTCGCACTGGATCATGTGGGAGATGGCCAGCCTGTTCGAGAACATCGGCACGGTGCAGGACGGAATCACCACGCTCTCGCGCACGATCGCCATCCAGGACGCGCCCGAGGCGCGCCGGCTGGAGGTCAGCCGCGGCGAGGTCCGCTTCGAGCAGGTGGACTTCAGCTATGGCGGCCGCAAGACCGTGCTGCACGACCTGACCCTGACCATCCGGCCGGGCGAGAAAATCGGCGTGGTCGGGCGCTCCGGCGCCGGCAAGTCCACGCTGGTGAATCTGCTGCTGCGCTTCCACGACATCGACAAGGGCCGCGTGCTGATCGACGGCCAGGACATCGCGCGGGTCACGCAGGACAGCCTGCGCTCGCAGGTCGGCATGGTGACGCAGGACACCAGCCTGCTGCACCGCTCGGTGCGTGACAACCTGATGTACGGCCGCCCCGAGGCCAGCGAGGACGAGATGCGCGCCGCCGCCGAGCGCGCCGAGGCGCAGGACTTCATCGACGGCCTGACCGATCCCAAGGGCCGGCAGGGCTACGACGCCCATGTGGGCGAGCGCGGCGTGAAGCTGTCCGGCGGTCAGCGCCAGCGCATCGCGATCGCGCGGGTGATGCTCAAGGACGCGCCCATCCTGCTGCTGGACGAGGCCACGAGCGCGCTGGACTCCGAGGTCGAGGCGGCCATCCAGCGCAGCCTCTATCGCCTGATGGAGGGCAAGACGGTGGTGGCGATCGCACACCGGTTGTCCACGATCGCGGCGATGGACCGGTTGATCGTGATGGACCAGGGCCGCATCGTCGAGCAGGGCGACCACGCCTCGCTGCTCGCGCAGGGCGGGCTGTACGCCAAGCTCTGGGCGCATCAGAGCGGGGGATTCCTGGTCGAGGAGGACCTGGAGCCGGGCGAGGCCGACGCGAGTTCGGCGGCAAGCACCGAGGGCCCGATGGCCTCGACGCGGCGTCCGCGCGATACCGACAGCCCCTCCGGTCGCGACATCGTTCACGACGGGGCCGAATGAGCCATGGATGCCCCTGCATCCGGTTACAAGGGCGGTTGGTCTTGCGACGACCCGTTGCGGCTCAACGATTTCAACGTAAGCATGCGCCGACTTATCCACTGTCTGACGGACACCGCATGCCACCCGTTCAAGGGGTTGGGCGGGCTTTGCGGGGGCAGGCTTGTGTGGAACACTGCGCTCGCAGGTCGGACAAGCGCCGATCCGCTTGAGCGTCTGCCCTATTTCCGGGCCAAGCACCACGAAAGCTGAGTTTATGGATCACAGCAGCGACAACTCCCAGCAGCCCTCGGCCGCCCCGACGCCTGTCGCCGGAGCCGTTGTCTCGCAACGCCGCCGCCGCTTCATCCAGGCGGGCGTGGTGCCTGTCGGCCTGACGCTGGCCAGCCGTCCGGTCATGGCCTGGCACTGCAACACGACCTCGGCCTGGGGGTCGGCGGTGCTGCGCAATGGCGGCGCCAGCGTGAAGGCGCGCGCCGAACTGGCCGAGATCGACAACACCGAGTGCTGGTACATCAGCGACTGGATCAACAACAGCACGCGTCCGCAGGTGCGCAACAGCGCGACCCCGTGGAGCTGCGCCGCCAAGAAGTGGTATTCCGGCAAGTCCGACACCTGGGTGCAGAACAACCTGCCCGTGTCCAAGGTGTTCCCCGGTGGTCTGAAGGGCGTCTCCCCCTCGGCCAACGTCTACACGCTGATCAAGAAGGGCGCGCCGGACTTCGCCGCGATCCTGCTGGCCGCGCGTCTGAACACACTGCTGGCCAATACGCCGGTGTCCAAGTGCACGATCTCCAACGGCACCGACATGCTGCCGCAGATGGCCTCGCTGGGCCCGAACGTGTTCAAGCCGGCCAACTCCACCGGCGCCGCCTGGACGGCGAAGGACATGAACGACTATCTGAAGGCCAACTGGCTGATTTGATGTCCGGTTCGGCGTGGCGCTGTCCGCACCCGCTGTCCGACGTGCTGCTCGCCTGGGAGGGTGAGCAGCACGCTGTCTTTTTCGACCCCGTTTCCGGGGATACGCACCTGATCGCCGCGCTGGGCGCGCAACTGGCCGAATGGCTGGCTGCCGCGCCGCTGACCCGCGACCAACTGCTGGCCCGCCTGGCCGCCGACATCGACTGGGACGAGCCGCCCGAGGTCGTGGCCGACCTGCTGGACCGCCACCTGGCCCGCCTGACCGACGTCCATCTGCTGACGCAGGAGCCGCCGGCTTGAAGCTCCAGGAGGTCGGCATCCGCGGGCTGCGCGACCAGCTGCGCGGCGAGGGCGTCACGCTGAAGCTGGCGCCCTTCGTCGTGCGCGTGCGCTCCGACATCCCCCATCTCGCCGACGACATCGCCCTGATGTACGAAGACTTCGAGCTCGCCGCCGAGGACGAGTTCGTCGACTTCCATGTCGCCGTGCGGCGCAGCTCGCATTGGCTGAGCCGGCTGCGCGGCCGGGCCGAGTTCTGGTTCGACGGCCAGCGCTCCTTCACGCCGTTGCCGGCGGCCCAAGCGCTGGCGATGCTCGAGTGGGGCATCAACTGGTGCATCGCCGCGCACGCCCACCAGTTCCTGCTGATCCACGCCGCGGTGCTGGAGCGCGACGGCCGCGCGCTGGTGATGCCGGCGCCGCCGGGCTCCGGCAAGAGCACGCTGTGCGCGGCGCTGGCCCATCGCGGATGGCGCCTGCTGTCGGACGAGCTGGGCCTGCTCGACATGACGACCGGCCTGATTCACGGGATGGCGCGGCCGATCAACCTCAAGAACGCCTCGATCCCGCTGATCCAGGACTTCATCCCGCAGGCGCGATTCAGCGCGTCCATGCCCAACACCGCCAAGGGCACGGTCGCCCTGGTGCGCGCGCCCGACGACGCCATCGCGGCCCGGCTGCGTCCGGCCCGACCGGCCTGGGTCGTGCTGCCCGCCTGGCGCGCCGACGCGCACGGCGAGCTCGTCCCCATCGAGCGAGCCCAGGCCTTCATGGACTTGGCCTCGCAGTCCTTCAACTACGACCTGCACGGCCAGGGGGGCTTTCGCGCGCTGGGCCGGCTGGTCGCCGGTTGCGAGGTGTTCCGCTTCGAGTACAGCCGGCTGGACGAGGCCATGGATCGCTTCGAGGCCCTGGCCGCGACGCCGGTCGACGGAGGCCCCGCATGAACGCGCCCCGCGCCATCGCTCATCCGGTCCCCGGCCATCCTTTCGCCGACGACCGTCGCCGGCCCCTGTTGATGCGGGTGCTGCTGTCGCCGGCGATCGCCGTCGGGCTGGGTCTGCGCGATTGGGACCTGCTGCTGCGTCAGGCGCGACGTGCCAACCTGGCCGGCCGGCTCGCTCATGAGATGGAAAGCGGCGGCTGGCTGGACGCCCTGCCCGCGCCGGTGCAACCGCATTTGCGCTCGGCGCTGCTGCTGTCGCGGCGGCAGATGCAGATGCTGGGACGCGAGGTCGACCTGCTGGCGGCCACGCTGTCGGAGCTGCCCGGTCCGGTGATCCTGCTCAAGGGTGCGGCTTATGCGCTGGGCGGACACGCGCCCGCGCCGGGCCGCATGTTCAGCGACATCGACATCCTGATCCCGCCCGCGCAGCTGCCGCGCTGCGAGACCACGCTGCTGGTGCACGGCTGGGCTTTCGACGACGAGCTCGACGCCTACGATCAGCGCTATTACCGCGAGTGGATGCATGAGCTGCCGCCGCTGCATCACCTGCGCCGCGGCACCTCGCTGGACGTCCACCACACCCTGCTGCCGCCGACGGCGCGCACGCCACTGGACAGCGAGCGCTTGTTCGACGCGCCGCGCCCCCTCCCGGGCCGGCCGGGCGTCTTCGTCCTGCCACCCGAGGACATGCTGCTGCACAGCGCCGCTCACCTCTTCCACGAGGGCGAGCTGCACAACGGCCTGCGCGACCTGTTCGACCTGGACGCCCTGCTGCGCGAGTTCGGTGCCCTCGACGGCTTCTGGCCGCGCCTGGTCGCCCGCGCCCGCGAGATCGGTCTGAGCCGGCCGCTGTGGCTGGCGCTGCGCTACACGCGGGCGCTCCTGAACACGCCCTATCCCGACTCGCTGCCGGCCGAGCTCGGCCCGCCGCCGGGACCGCTCGCCCGCCGCTTGCTGGACGCCTGCTATCGCCGCTTGCTCCGACCGGCGCACGAGAGCTGCCGGCTGCCCGGCCATGAACTGGCCGAGCTGGCGCTGTACGTGCGCTCACACTGGCTACGCATGCCTTTCGGGCTGCTGGCGCTGCACTTGGGCCGCAAAGCCTGGGGCCGCCTGACCGCCGCGCCGGTGACGCCCGACACCACCGGCGCGCCCGACGCCAAGCCGCCCGCGCAGGGCTGAGCCCGGCTCGCGTCAAGCCCTCGGCGGGCGCGCGCCTTGCCGCGCCTCGCCAGGGCCATCGCTTATGCTCCCTCCCCATGAACCGACCCAAGCCTTTTTCCATGATCCGCGAGTTCCATCTGGCGGACTGGTTCACCCTGGGCAACGCCTTCTGCGGCGTCGGCGCGCTGTTCTCGGTGATGACCTACCTGCAGACCGGACTGGTGCTGCATCTGTATTACGCCTGCGCGCTGATTCCGGCCGCGCTGGTGTTCGACGTGCTGGACGGCCGCATCGCGCGATGGCGCCAGAAGAGCTCGGCGATGGGCCGGGAGCTGGACTCGCTGGCGGACGTGATCTCCTTCGGCGTCGCGCCGGCGGTGATCGCCTACGGCTGCGGCATGCAGGGCCTGTGGGACCGCATCGTGCTGGGCTTCTTCGTCGCGGCCGGCGTGTCGCGTCTGGCCCGCTACAACATCACCGCCGAGGAGCTCAGCGGCGGCACCGGCAAGGTCAGCTACTTCGAGGGCACGCCGATTCCGACCTCGCTGCTGCTGGTGATCATTCTGTGGGTCGCGGCCTGGCAGGGCGCGATCGGCCCGGCCATCTGGGGCGGCGAGCTCAAGCTGCTGGGCTTCACGCTGCATCCGCTGGTGCTGATGTTCGCGATCTCGGGCTCGCTGATGATCAGCCGGATCAAGATTCCGAAGCTGTGAACGTCCGGTTCTGACCCCCCGCTGATGCTCGGCTGATCCTCCGGACGCCCCCAATGAGAATGGCCACCCCTGGGGGTGGCCATGTCGTTTGCTGCGTCGCGGGGGACGCTCAGCTCAATGCCGGCCGCCCACGATGCGGTTGGACCGCGCCGCCAACCGCTTGAGCGACAGCGCCACCGCATCGGCGCCTGCCTCGCGCACCGCGAGCGACTGCGCGCGCGGCGCCTCGGTGGCGCTCGCCGGGCAGCTGCCGTTGACGCGGTACTGCATGGCCGCGGCCAGCATGCGCTCGCTGGGGTCGCCCAGCGCGTGGTCCAGGTCGTCGCTGACGCGGCAGCCCTTCACGCCGGTGTTGCCGGTGCCGCCCGGCACGAAGCCGTCGGCGTAATCGCCGAAGCCCTTGTTGTTGGTGCCGACGAACTCGATCGGGAAGTAGCTGTAGCCGCAGTTGTCCTTGGCGGTGAAGCCATAGGGCTTGCCACAGGTGGTGCCGCCGATCAGCACGACCTCGATGTCCACGCCGCGCAGGCCGTTGATCAGCGCCTCGCTGGCGGAGCAGGTGCCCGCCTGCGCCAGCACGAACACGCGCTTGAGGTTGAGCGCCGGCAACGCCTGCTGCGAGGTGCAGTTGTTGCCCACCAGCACGCAGGACTGGTTGTAGAAGGGCGTGCGGGCGTCGGCGCTGTTGGTCTCGGCCGAGCGGCGGCTGTTGTAGCGCAGCTGCTCGAAGGTCTTGCCCGCGGTCGGCGCGTCGCCCGCGATCATGTAGGCCAGCTCGCTGGCGATGAACAGATAGCCGCCGCCGTTGTAGCGCAGGTCCACCACCAGATCGCTGATGCCGGCGGTGCTGAACGTGCGCATCGCGCTGATCAGCTGGGCCTCGGCCGGCGCGATGTGGTCGTTGAAGACCATGTAGCCCACCCGCGCGCCGTCGGTTCCGGTCAGCACCTGGCTGGTGGGGACCGGCGTCTTGAGCACGTTGGCGCTGGCCAGCGAGACCGAGCGCGTTCCGCCGCCCGCCGGCGTCAGCACGAAGCTGTGGGTCTGGCCCAGGACGTCGGGGAACAGCGCCGCGTTCAGGGCTGCCACGCCGGCCGTGTCGCCCGCGTCGGCGGCGGTGCCGTCGGCGGTGACCAGCGTGTCGCCGCGGCGCACGCCGGCATTGGCGGCGGCGCTGCCGGGCTCGACGTAGGCCACGCGGATGTTGCGCGGCGGCGTCGGCGAGGCCATGGTCCATTCGATCCCGTAGCCCAGCGACACACCGCCGGAAGACAGGGCGTTCCACTCGCGCGTGCTCATCGTGAAGCTGAACTCGTCGCGGCGCTTGCCGCTGGTGGTCAGCGCGGTGGACTTGAGCGCCTGGAAGTAGTTGTCCAGCGCCAGGCCCACGTCGCTGCCGCTGTAGGCCGGGCTGGAGGCGTCGATGGTCGGCACCTCGTCACGCCAGAGATAGGCCTCGTCCATGTAGGAGCGGATCCAGTTCTTCTCGGTCGTGAGGCTGGCGGTGCGCAGGTTGGCCGCGGCCTCGGTGTTGCCCGGGGCGCATTGCTGGGCGTAGGTGGCGCTGGCCTGCAGGGTCTGACCGCCGGAGTTGCCGCCGCCGATGATGATGGTGCCGCCCCCGGTGGACGGTGCGCCGCCCACGATCGGCGTCCCGCCTTGCCCCCCGCCGCCGCCGCACGCCTGCAGCAGCATCGCCCCGACCGCGCCGGCCACGGCCAGACGCGCTTTCCGCTGGATGGCGGATCGATTCATCGCAACTCCCCTCTTCCGGGTCACGGACCCCTGGTCTTGTAGCGCCGGCGACAGGGTTCGACACGTGCCGGCAATCGTTCGAGGCGGAGTTATAGCGGGATTCAGCGGACAAAGCTCGCGTCAGCGCAGCGCCTCCGCCTTCAGGGTGACCGCGGCCGCGCCCTCGGCGCTCACCGACACGCGCCATCCGAACCAGCTCGCCAGCCAGCCTTCGGGTCGCGGCAGGTCCAAGGTCTGGCCGGGTGTGAGCCAGTGATCGTCGGGCCAGCCGGCGCGGGTGATCCAGGCCCGGCCCCCGTGCACGCTCAGGCGCGCGGGGCCGCGCAGGCGCAGCGTCACCACGCGGCCGTCGGCGGGGAGGGAGAGCTCGGGACCAGGCGAGCGGCGAGGCAGGAGGCGGGACTGCGGTTTCATGTGCTCACGATAAAAACCGCCGCTGTGGCGCGCCATCCACAGCCCCCGCCCGGGCGAACCCGAACAGCCCGCGCACACGCCGGTCCTGTGCTGGCCGGCTTCCCGCTGATCTGTATTGGTTACCGCGAGGTGACAACACACAGAATCAGCGCATGGACTCGCCGCTGCTGCCGCTGTATATGCAACTCGCCGATCGGATGGCCCGGTCGGTGCGCGCGGGCACCCTCAAACGCGGCGAGCGTCTGCCCTCGGTGCGCGAGCTCGCCGGTCAGCACGGCGTCTCGCTGTCGACCGCGGTCCAGGCCTACCGCTGGCTCGAGGACGCCCGGCTGATCGAGGCCCGGCCGCGCTCCGGCTACTTCGTCGCGGCACGCCCGCCACGCTTGCCCGAACCCCAGGTCTCGCGGCCCGACAAGGCCTCGCGCATGGTCCAGCTGGACCAGCTGGGCGCGCAGGTGATGGCGCTGTCGCAGGATCCGTCTTTCGTGTCCTTCGGCGCGGCTTGTCCGGGACCGGAGCTTTTCGACCAGGACCGCGTCCGTCGCGCGATGACCCGCGCGGTCACGCGCCACCGCGATCTGCTGTGCACCTATCCGATCGGCCCGGGCATGGAAGAGACGCGGCGCGCCGTCGCCCGCCATGCGCTGGGGTTGGGCTGCGTGCTGGACCCCGACGAGATCGTCATGACCAACAGCGCGCTGGAGGCGATCAGCCTGTGCCTGCGCGCGGTGTGCAAGCCCGGCGACGTGGTGGCGCTGGAGTCCCCGACCTATTACGGCTTCCTGGAGATCCTCCAGAGCCTGCATCTGCGCGCGCTGGAGATCCCCACGCATCCGCGCCACGGCATGTCGCTGGACGCGCTGCAGCTGGCCTTCGAGACGCAGCAGGTCAAGGCGGTGCTGTCGGTGCCGACGCTGTCCAATCCGCTGGGCGCCTGCATGCCGGTGGCGGAACGCCGCCGCCTGGCCGGGATGCTGGCGCGGCACGAGGTCGCGCTGATCGAGGACGTCATCTACAACGACCTGTCCGAGCAGGAGGACAAGCGCCGCGCGGTGAAGTCCTTCGACACGACGGGGCACGTCATGATTTGCGGCTCGTTCTCGAAGACGATCGCGCCGGGCCTGCGGATGGGCTGGGTGGAAGCGGGCCGCTGGGGCCAGGTCTTGCGCCAGATGAAGGCGGTGGAGTCCGGCGCGCAGACCAGCGTGCTGGAGCTGGCGCTGGCGGATCTGCTGACGCAGCCCGGCGGCGGCGCGTCGCTGCGCAACCTGCGCGCGACGATCGCGACGCGGGTGGACCAGGCCCGCCAGCTGATCGCGGAGAGCTTCCCCAAGGGCACGCGCGTGTCCGATCCGGCCGGCGGCTTCATCCTGTGGGTCGAGCTGCCGGAGTCGCTGGACGCCACGCAGCTCTACGAGGCCTGCCTGGAAGAGGGCATCGTCATCGCGCCCGGGCTGATGTTCTCGGCCAGCCCGCGCTTCCGGCACTGCGTGCGGCTGGGCGTCGGCGGCAAGTGGGGCGTGGAGCATCCGCGCGCGCTGCGCCGCATCGGGTCGCTGGCCAAGGGGCTGATGGCCACGCCGCGGGACGGCGCGCTCGCGGCCTGACGGCGTCTCGCGGTCGCCAGGGCCTCAGCCCTGGAGCCACGCGTCCTTCGCGTCCAGCCCCTTGGGCGACTTCAATCGCGCCGCCGCCTCGTCGTCGCCGAGCAGCCGCCAGCGCCACCAGTCCGTCGTCACCGACTTGATGAGCGCCTCGTGATGCGCGGCCAGCTTCTGGGGCGGTCCCTCGCGGCGCCGGCCGAGCAGCCGCTGCGCGAATCCCGCGCCCGCTTCGCCGCCGCCGCCGAAGCTCATGTGATCGGCGCCCTCCAGCCACAGCATGGCCTTGGCGCCGGCCGGCAGCGTGTCGTAGACCGCGCGGCGGTAGTGGCCGTCGCGCTCCTGGCCGAGCGGGTTGCCGTCCAGGCTGCCCGTCAGGCAGAGCATGGGCCGGGTGACGGCCTTGATGCCGCCGGCGGACTGACCCACCGAGGGGCTGAACGCCGCGAAGGCCTTGAAGTGCGACTCGGACAGATCCGGCGCGTTGCGCTGCCGATAGTCGCGGCCCGCGACAGCCAAGGTCGTCTGCGCGCCGAAGGAATGGCCCGACATGCCCAGCGCGTCGACACGCACCCGCGCCCACGGCGTGGCCGCGTCCTTCTGGAGCTTGAGCAGCTGCTCGACGGCGAACTGCACATCGTGGCCGCGCTCGATGAGCTGTTCGGCGCTGGCCGCTTCTTTCACCGCCTGCAGGCCGCCGCGCCAGATCGCGCGGTCGCTGCCGGCGTGCTGCAGATGCAACGTCGCGATGCCGGCCTCGGCCCAGGCGCGCGCCCACTCGGTGCCGCCGTCCAGGCTGCCGCCCAGCCCATGCGAGAACACCACCAAGGCCACCGGACGGTCGCCCTCGGGCAGGCGCAAACGCCAGGGGATGTCGCGCAGCCGGGTCTGGTCGCGCCAGACGCCTTGCTGGACGCCGGCATCGGGCGCGTCCTTCGCATGAGCGGAAGGAGCGAGGGCCAAGCCGGCGGCGCCCGTCACGGCGGAGACCGCCGGCCACGCACCCGCCAGGGGCAGCAGCGCGGCGCGCTTCAGCAGCGAGCGACGCTCTTCGTGATCGGGAAGATCCGATCGCTGGTCGACGTCGCGAAAGAGGGTTCGGGAACGAAGGCGGAAGAGGTCGGGCGAATCATTCATGTCGGCGAAGCGGGCAGATGCCGTTCCTGCCCCGGCAGCACGGGCTTGAGACGCAGGGCCCAGCATACGCCGCCGACCAGCAACACCACACCCACCACCGCCAGCCCCTGCGGCCAGCCGCCGCGATGCAGCTGCGCGTAGACCAGCGCGGCCAGGGTCTCGAAGACGATCAGCTGGCCGACCAGCGTCGTGGGCAGCCGCTGGCTGGCCTCGTTCCAGCACAGCGTGCCCAGCCAGGACGCGAACAGCCCCACCGCCAGCATCAATCCCGCATAGGCCCAGACCCGCGGCCCGGCCGGGAAGTCGAAGCCCGCCGGCAGCAGCGGCAGCCCCGCCGCCTGCGCGAGCGCCAGCATCCCGAAGGCCAGCAGCGCCATCGGCAGCGTCACCAGTCCCTGCGCGGTGGCCCAGGCGCGCGGGCTGCGATCGGCGTGGGCGCGCAGCCAGTCGGCATTGCGGATGGGATACCAGGTCCAGCACGCCAAGGCCACGATGGCCAGCGCCGCGCCTTGCAGATAGCGCCCCATCGCCTGCGGCGCGACGGCGGCCTGCTCGACCTGGTTCACGCAGGCGATGCCGGCGGCGATCAACAGCAGGGCGGGCGCCAGGTCGCGCCAGCGGTAATGGCCGTCGCGCGCGGCGTTGCGCCGGTTGGAGCAGATCGCGATGACCACGGGCAGCGTGCCGATGATCATGGTCGGCAGCGGGCCGCCCGCGCGCTGGATCGCCGCGGCCAGCGTCAAGTAGTACAGGAAGTTGCCGATGGCGCTGAGCTTCACCGCGTCGCGCCAGTCGTCGCGTGAGAGCCGCTTGAGCTCGCGCCGATCGATCAGTGCCAGCGGCACGGCCAGCAGGCCGAAGGCCAGGTAGCGGCCGGCGACCAGCATGGCGGCGGGGTACTCCGGCAGCAGCAGCGGGGTGACGAAGACCAGGCCCCACATGAGGCCGGCGGCAAGCGCGAACAGGAATCCGGACAGCATGCGCCAGTGTCGCGCCGCTTCAGGGCCGGGGTCTTGTACCGAGTTGCTGTTGATAGCGCGCCGGCGTCACGCCGTAGCGCCGCGCGAAGCTGCGGGTCAGGTGCGCCTGATCGGTCAAGCCGACGGCGGCCGCGACCTGCGCCGGCGCCTGACCCGCGGCGAGCTGCCGCTTGGCCTCGTGCAGCCGCAGCGCCATCAGCGCCTGCTGCGGCGTGGCGTGGTGCTGCGCCTTGAAGCTGCGCAGGAAATGGAAGGGGCTGAGGCCGGCCACGGCGGCCAGGCGCTCGGTGTCCAGCGACTCGTCCAGATGCGCGCGCATGTAATCGAGCACCGGCGCGAAACGCGGCGCGGCGCCGTCGCCTCGCAGCGGCGCGCGGTGGGCATGGCGGCTCAGGCCCTGCACCAGCTCAAGCAAAGCGCTGTCGAAGGCCAGCGGCTCCCGCGCCTGCCACAGCGTCGCCATCAGCGCGGCGGCGCGCGAGGCGGCCTCCGCGTCGTGCGCGACCGCGGCGTCGAAGCGCCAGGCCGGACCGCCGTAGAGCTCCGACAGCACCGCCTCGTCCAGGTAGACCATGCGATAGCCCCAGGCGTCGGTGGTGGCGGCCTCGCCGGTGTGGATGTCCTCGGGATTCATCAGCATCAGCGTGGCGCGCGGCGCCAGATGCTCGCCACCGCGCCAGCGGAAGCGGCCCACGCCCTGCGTGATCGCGCCCAGGCCGTAGGCCTCGTGGGTGTGCGGCTCGAAGCTGTGCCGCAGGATGTGGGCGTGGTACAGCTCCACGCCCGCGCGATGCGCGGGGCGGCGGTACTGGGCCTGGTCCTCGTGATGCTCGAACGGCGACATGGCGGGAGTCTATGCCTGTCGCCTCCCGCGGTCGCCAGAGACGCTCGCCGCGAACTCTTCCGCTTTGATCGCTCAGCGCCTCGCAGGAACGACGCATCCGGGGACCTGGGTCGAGCAAGCGAAGGGCATGGCGCGCTCGCGTGCGCGCGAATGCAATGGCCATGCGCGGCGCTTGTGGATGCCGCGTTGAAAGTGAATCCATGTCAACTTGGTTCCCCAGGGCTTGTCTCAGCTGGCTACCGCTGAGCTTGTATGCGCTCGCACTAGACGCCGGGGCTGCGACGCGCTGCGGCGAGGACACGCTCCCCACGCGCGAGGATCTCGTCCTGCGCTGCGCCACCGAGCTGGGCGTGTACGACAACACCGATCTGGACCAGCGGGAGGCCCTCCAAAGCGCCCTCCATGCGGCTGCCGACACAGGTGCCCACCTCTACCTGCCGCCGGGCAACTACAACGTCAGCGGCGACCTCCATCTCCCCCCCGGAACCGGCTTGATCGGAAGCCGGAACAGCTTCACCCGCATCACGGGTATTGGGACCGAGACCACCGTGCTGCGCCCATCCGACAACGAGGTCGAAGGGGCGCCCTATCACGTCGAGGACCTGCAACTCTCGAACGCCAGGATCGTGCTTGACTCGGTTCGACCCGCAAAGATCCAGTTCAACGTGCTGTCTGGGACACGATCTCCCGCGCCTCAGATCGAGATCTCCCGCGGACACCATCACGTGAACGGCAACGTGCTTCAGCGGGACATCGATGGCGTTGGCGAGGGCATCTTGGTGGACGCGACAGCCAGATCGACATCCGCGCTTGGTCGCGCCGTCAAGGTCAGCATGATGCGCAATCTCATCGGGGCGATCCCCCAGGGCACGCCGACGAAGTCGAAGAAACGCACGATGCAGCTCTTCGTCGGGCAGCTCAGGCCGCTGAAGCCTGAGTTCATCCCACGCCTGGCCGGACAGTACCGCACGGCCATCCGCACGATCGGAAACGTCAACGCGACGCTCGTCGGCAACACGGTGGCCATCGCCTCTTCGTCGAATGGGGGGAGCACGCCTCGGATGGCGGACTTCGAGCATGGCGCCAGGCTGAAGCTGAAGGGCAATCGCTTCATCGCCCTCGGCGAAGGGACGGGGAACCGACTGACCGTGAGTCTGCGCGCGCCCGCGAGGGCCACGCTGGATGGAAACACGCTGGACGGCGTGGATCTACGTTTCTCCCCCAGCGAGAGCAGTCCTGGCGCGAATGCCAAGAACAGCCTTGTCAGCGCCAACGAGTTTCTTCGATCCGCGCTGCATGTCGAGGTCAGCGTCAACGGCGCCGGCGACGACCATTCGTCACCCGCGGACATCAAGCTTCTGCAGAACGTGTTCAAGGGCAAGCGCGTGAACGCACCCCATCCGGAATGCGACATCGTCACGCGAGCGAGCCAGGCGGGCCCTGACGGATTCCAGATCGGCGGCAACCTGCGAGGGGACCTGGAGGCGATCCTCTGCGAACGATGAGCCCGCGCTGCGGCCGATCTAGAGCATCCCCGGCGTCATCCCCGTCCAGCGCCGGAACGAGCGCCGGAAGTTGCTCTTGTCGTTGAAGCCCAGCGAGCGCGCCACCGCTTCGCCGCGCTGCCCACGCAGCGTCATCAGGTAGAGCGCCGCATGCGCGCGCACCTGGTCCAGCTGCGCCTGGTGATGCGTGCCGAGCTGGGCCAGCTGCCGCTTGAGCGTGGCCGGGCTGACGCCGAAGCGCTGGGCGCTGCGCTCCAGCGAGTGCTCGCCGCCGACCTCGGCGAGCAGATGGTCGTAGAGCGCCGCGAGTTGGCCGCGCCAGCCGGCTTCGGGATCGGCGCCCTGCTCCAGCGCGCCCAGCGCCATCGCCGGACGCCCCGTCCCCGCGGACGGCCAGGGTGTCGTCGCATGCGACAGCGGCAGCCGCATCGCGTCGACCTGGCAGCCGAAATGCAGATCGGCGCCCAGATAGGCCGCGTGCTGCGAGATCTCGCGCGGCCGGGTGCGATTGAAGCTGAAGGTCCACGGCAGCGGACGCCCGCCCGCCGCCGCGCCACCCAGCCACTGCACCATCGCGACGACCGCGCTCATCTGCATGTCCACCAGCAGCGGCTGCAGCGTGGGCGGCGCGCCGCAGGACTCGGTCCAGACGAGCAGCAGCTCATCGTCGGTCTCGATCAGACGCGGCGTCAGCAGCGGCGACAGGCGCGCCGGCCAGGCGCACAGCATGCGCAGCGCCTGCCGCAGATCGCCGGCCTGCTGCAGGGCCTGGCTCGCGAGTCCGTAATGCCCGGGCAGGCTCAGCTGGCCGACCACGAAACCCACATCACGCGCCAGCGGCTGCAGGGCGGCCAGCATGCCCAGCAGCTGCCGGGTCGAGAGCATCTGCCCCGGCGTCACGCCGCAGCGCGTCAGCCACTCCTGCGGCGCGATGGACCGGCTGCGCGCGAACTCCGCCAGCAGCGCGCCCTGATAGGCCCAGGGCAGGAAAGCCTGGTCGGCGCCGTAGTGCGGCGCCGCGGGGACCGGCAAGGTCCGGCGCAGCGCGGCAAGCGCGTCCTGGGCGCCGGCCGGGGCTGCGATCTCGCTCATCGCAGCCGCTCCAGCAGGCGGAGCAGCTGCGCCTCGGCGTCCTCGTCGGCCTTGAGCGACGCGCTGGCCATGCGGGCGCTCAGGCGCGCGCGGGTGCGGCCGTCGGCGCAAGGGTGCACATGCGCGGACAGCGCCGCCAGCAGGTCGCCCGCCAGCGCCGAGTCCGCCTCCGGCAGCAACGCGACAAAGCGGTCGGCGGCGTAGCGGCACAGCAGGTCGCCGGGCCGGAGCTGCAGCAGCAGCAGCGGACCCGTGGCTTGCAGCAGGCGGTCGGCCTCGGCCAGCCCGTGCTGCCGGGCCAGCGATGCCAGGTCTTGCCATCCGAGCATCACCAGCATCGCGCCCGAGCCCGGCTGCGCTTGCTGATGCCGGATCTGATCCAGCAGATAGGCGCCGTCGCCGAGTTGCGTCAGCCCGTCGATCTGGGCGTGCTCGCGATAGCCGCGCTCGCGGCCGGCGCGCATGGCGTTGAAGGCGAGCTGCTCCTGCCGCCACAGATGCAGCCCGAAGGTCAGGCCGATCATGCCGGCGACGTGGAAGCTCGATTCCATGCCCATCAGCAGGGTGTAGTCGCGCGGAAACTTCCAGAACTCGTCCATCAGGTCGGCCCAGCCGCCCAGCAGCATGCCGGACAGCCCCAGGCACAGCCAGGTGGTGACGCGGCCGGCGGGCCGGCTGGCGCGCAGCTGCACCAGCCAGGTCGCGAGCATGACGACGATCGCGGCCTCGCCGAGGATGTCGATGAAGCGCCAGACGGCCAGCGGCTTGGCCACGGCCCAGTAGGCGAAGAGCCAGGTGATGCCGGCCATCGCCAGCAGCAGCGCATGGCCGAAGTGACGGGAGCCCGCGACGGGCGCGAGCACCAGCGGCGGACGAGGCAGGGCGAGCTTCATGGCGCGCGATGCTAGGCGGCGTTTGTGACACGGCTGTCATGTGCGCGGCGGGGCGGCGGCAGGGGGTCGGATCGGCTCATGGGCAGCGCGCCGGCGCGAGCGCAGGCACTCATCGCCCTCCTTCATCTGCCTCAGGAGGCGTCATGTCCATCCGCTCCGTATCTCGATACTTCTGGCCCGTCCTGCTGCTGCCGCTGGGCGCGTGGGCCTCCGACGCGCCCGCGACCCCGATGTGCGGCAACGAGTACATCCCCCGCCTGAATCCATCCCGTGCCATCGTCTGCGCCCTCGACCACGGCATCGCGCGCGACACCGGCACGGACCAGGGGGACAACATCCGCGCGGCGCTGAGCCGGCTGGCACCCAGCGCGACCGGCCTGTTCCTTCCGCAAGGACGCTATATCGTCGGCGGCGTGATCCAACTGAAGTCGGGCCAGGCCCTGGTCGGCAGCCGACAGGGAACGAGCCATCTCATCAATCCGGGGTCGGCCTACGATCCGATCAGTGCGCATGGGAACGGAGTCCTGATCGAAGGGCTGGTCCTCGACAACCGAGCGGTGGACCTGCACGGCGAGGCCGAGGGCGAGGGCCACGTCGTGAGGTACACGGGCTTCCGAGAAATGGAAAAGTTGAATTTCCAACTCAGCGTGTTCGGACCGGCCTCGCACCAGATCATCGGCAACGTGCTGTGGCCCTCGCCTTCGAATCAGGTGGGAGGCATACGAATGCTCAACACGCGCCAGGGCGTGGTCGAAGGAAACCAGGTCGCGACGACCGACCCCACCGGTCTTTCCGCGACGACCCGTGATCTGAGCGCGCGCATGGCCACCTTGCCGCGGCGAGATGGCAGCATGCCCCCCACCGACCCGGCGCCGACCCCATTTCCGCCAAGCGCGGTGTCCGGCCACACGATGAAGAGCACCCTCATCCAAGGCAATCGGTTTGGCGCGTCCGTCAACTTGTACTCGACGGAGCATCTGTCGGTGCAGGGCAATCATTTCGCTCCGGCGACGCCGACGTGGGACGTCGACCTGGAGCTGCTGGGCACCGTGGATAGTTGGGTGGTCGGCAACACCTTCGAGCGGATGCCCTTGACGGTGGATCTGGGCGAGCACCACGGCGTGGTCAACACCTTGGGGCCCACCATCGTGGGCAACTGGTTCCTCGACACGCTTGTTCAGGTCAAGCAAACCGAGGGCCTCGACGGCCCCCTGAAGGCGTCGACGGATCTGGTGCTCGTCGGCAACCGCTTCAAGAACCCGCCGATGCCCTGCGCGATCGAGGCGGTCGAATGGAACGTCCCCGAACGCCGATTCCTTGTCGCGGACAACGGCGCGCTCAGCGACGGCGCCTGGGCCTGCCACGCGCGCAACATCGGCCAGGACGAGGCGCGAGATCGGTTGTCCCGCAGAGGCGGCGACTTGTCCGCCCCTGCGGTCCCCTTCGGCATGGCGCAGTGGCAGGCCGGGCACGACATATTCCAGCTCAAGAGCGCCGAGGGCGCGGCGCCGCCCCAGCATCCCTGACGAGCGCGGCCGCGGCACCGCCGTACCAGCGCCGCGGATGAGGCTGGCGCCGGCCGCCTCCTCCCGCGCGAGTTCACGTCCGCGCCCCCCAGGAGAGCGACCACCCCGATCCACCGCGCTCCCACTGAGCGCCTCCCCTGACTCGCCGCCTTTGGAGGCCCCATGTCGATCCGTTCCCTGTCCCGACTCTCCCGATTCGTTCGCGCCGCCTGGTTCCGCTCCGCGCGCCCTCAGGCTCCGTCGCATCGGCCACATCGGCCGCCAGCCATCGCCGGCGCGATGTTCGCGCTGCTGCTCCCGCTGGGCGCGTCCGCGACGGTCGAACTGCCGCTCCCCGAGCCCACCCTGGGCCGGACCTTGTCGGAGATGTGCGGCAACGAGCCGATGCCGATCCTGGAGGCGCCCTACGCGATGCGATGCGCGCTCGATTTCGAGGGCGTCGCCCCCAATCTGCCGGGCGACCAGGGCGACGCGATCCGCGCCGCCTTGGCCTCGCTGGTGTCGGCCGAGGCCGGCCTGTTCTTCCCGCAAGGTCGTTACCTCGTCGGCGGCCAGTTGACGCTGCGCACGGGCAACGTCCTGGTCGGAAGCCGATCCGGCGTCACGCACTTCATCAATCCGGCTCAGGAAACCTCGATCATCACGCAGCACTTGCACCACAGCGCTCACAAGATTCTGGTGGAGGGTCTGGTGCTGGACAACATCGCCGTCCAGTTCTTCCACAGCGGCGGCAGGACCGGCATCGGCAGTGTCCTCAGGTACACGGGCATTCGCGGCACGACCTCGCCCTCCGCCCAGATCGCGCTGCTGTCCGGCGCCAACCAGGTCCTGGGCAACGTGCTCTGGCGTGAACCCGGCCATCCGGGCATCGGCATCCAGGCCCGCGAAGCGACGGGCTCTCGGATCACGGGCAATGTGCTGGGGGCCGCCGAACTCGCCAGCCAGGACGCCTCCGCCGATGTCGATGCAACGCGCGTCCGCCGCCTGACTCGCGTGATGTCGACGCTGGTGGGACGCGACGGCACAGTGCCGAACGCATCTGAGGGCAAGGGACATTTCAGCTTTGCCTTGATGGCAACCCGAACGTCGTCCGCCGCCATCGACAGGAATACGGTGCAACTGACCTCGGCGCCCCTTGGCGCCACCAGTGCCGGTCGCCAAGCCGCGCGTCTGATGAATACGACCACCCTCAGCATGACAGGGAATCGCTTCGTCATTGCCGGAGAGATGCCGGCGCGAGCCCCGACGGTGACCATCGGCGGGGCGCAATCCCTGGAGTTCGTCGGCAACCGGCTCGAGCGCGTCGCGTTACACATCGTGCGAGGCGCCCCCAGCCTGGATTGGCCGTATGCCCCGCCGCCGACCAAAAGCGCCACGATCCGCTCGAACTGGTTCGTCCAGAGCGTCGCGGACATCACCCAACGCGTGACCGGCGACGGCGCCACGGACACCACCATCAACGACCTGAGCTTCATCGATAACCACTTCGACAACCGCGATCTCAGCGCCTGCATGCTGTCGGCGCCCACGCCGACAGCGCCGGGCCGCACCTTCCTCGCCGTCAACAACCAGATGTCGTCCGGCACGCCCGCGAAACTGTGCAACCTGCGTGGCCCTGCGGCAGCGCAGCCGTGACGACGTGAGGCGCTGACGCCACAAGGGGGTCGGATCGGCTCATCACGGCGGGCGGCGGGAGCCGTCCGCGCCGCGGCCCACGGACAATGCCGCGCTGTCACGGACCCGCCATGCGCGGTTTCTAAGGTGCGCCCCCATCCGTGACTCACCGACCGACCCCCATGCGCACGCCGATCCGCTCCCTTCCCCGCCCCACCCTGCTCGCGCTGTGCCTGTCCGGCGCCTTCGCCGCGATGCCGGTCCTGGCCCAGCAGGCCGTGACCGATACCAAGGCAGGGGCGACGCCCAACGCCAAAGCCGATACGAAAGCCGAGACCAAGGCCGATGCCAGGAGCGACGCTGAAACCCGCAAGCTCGACACCGTCGTGACGGTCGGCCAAGCAGCGGCGTTGCGCTCGGCGCTGGACAAGCAGTCCGCGGCGCAGGGCATCGTCAACGTCGTGCACGCCGACGGCATCGGCCAGCTGCCCGACAACAACGCCGCCGAGGCGTTGGCCCGCCTGCCGGGCGTGTCCGTCGAGCGCGACCAGGGCGAGGGCCGCTTCATCCGTGTCCGCGGCCTGGGCCCTGACTACAACGCCGTGAACATCAACGGCGCGCTGACCCCGGCCTCCGAGTCCGATCGCCGCGCGCCCGCGCTGGACCTGGTGCCCGCCGGCCTGATCCGCGCGCTTGAAGTGCAGAAGACGCTGACGCCGGACCAGGACGCCAACTCGCTGGGCGGCACGGTCACCGTGCGCACGCTCAGCGCCTTCGACCAGCCGGGCCGGCTGTTCACGCTGGAGCTGGGCGGCAACTATGACGCCAACGCGGGCAAATCCCGACCCCGTGGCGCGGTCGCCTTCGCCGATCGCTTCGCCGGCGGGACGCTGGGCGTGGCGGTGGCGCTGTCGGCGGATCAGCGCCGCTTCGCCAGCGACAACGTCGAGACCGGCGGCGACTGGGAGGGCGACAAGCTCGCCAGCTTCGAGCTGCGGCGCTACACGATCACGCGCGAGCGCCTGGGCGGCGCGCTCAACCTGGACTGGAAGCCGCAGGAGGGCTCGCTCTTCTATCTGCGCAGCTTCGCCAGCCGATTCACCGATCACGAGAACCGCCAGTCGATGAAGGTGGCCTTCGCCAAGCCGCAGGTCGTGGGCGAGTTGGGCGCCGGCACCGTCAGCCGCGGGCTCAAGGAACGCCGCGAGATCAACGAGTCCAAGGCCGCCGTGCTGGGGACCGAGCTGACGCGCGGCCCGTGGAAGTTCTGGGCGGAAGGCGGGCTCGGCCGCGCCAGCGAGGACAAGCCCGACACGCTGAGCTCGTCCGCCTTCACCGCGGACCTGACCGGCCTGGGCCACGCCGACACCATGAAGCCGCTGCCCACCGCGGCCACCGGATTGAACGACGTGTCCAAGTACGCCTTCAACAAGGCCAAGATCGAGAAGAGCCTGGCCACCGATCGCGTCCGCCACCTGAAGGCCGACGTGCAGCGCGAGCTGGATCTGGCCGGCTGGGACGTGGATCTGAAGGCCGGTGTGAAGGCCTCGCGCCGCGACAAGGACAACGAGCAGGAGACCTATGCGCCGAGCGCCAAGGTGCTCAAGAAGGCGCCGTACAACCTGACGTCCTCGCAGCTGGGCATGGCGAACTTCGTGTCGGGCGACGCGGTCGACTATCCGTGGGCCTCCTTCGGTCCCGGCATCGACACCGCGAAACTGCGCGGCCTGTTCAGGCCCTATGACCTGAACGGCTTCCGCGACGCGGTGGCCTCGGTGGTCAACGACTTCGGCATGAAAGAGCGCGTCGACGCCGGTTATCTGCAGGCGCAGGTCGAGCAAGGCGGCACGCAGTGGCTGGTGGGCCTGCGCCATGAGCGCGTGCGTTTCAGCGCCGACGGCACCTCGTCCACCGACGGCAAGACCGCGCCGGTCCGTGCCGAGACCAGCAGCCGCCACTGGCTGCCGGCGCTGCTGCTCAAGCAGCAGCTGGGCGGCGACACGGCGCTGCGCGCGGCGCTGACGAACTCGGTGGTGCGGCCGGCCTTCGGCCAGCTGACGCCCGGCCTGACGGTGGACGGCGACGAGGCCACGGTCGGCAATCCGCTGCTCAAGCCGCTGCGCTCGCGCAACCTGGATCTGGGCGTCGAGCGCCGCCTGGGCCGCGACGGCGCGCTGTCGGCTTACGTCTTCCACAAGAAGATCCGCGACTTCGCCTTCCAGACCGATCTGGCCGGCACGAAGGGCTGGGAGGACTTCAGCCATGTGACGACCTACGCCAACGGCGGCGACGCGACGGTGCGCGGGCTGGAGCTGTCCTGGAGCCAGGCGCTGAGCACGCTGCCGGCGCCGTGGAACGGCCTGGTGGTGGGCGCCAACGGCAGCTTCGTGAAGTCGCGCGCGACCATCGGCGGCTACGACGGCGGCAAGTTCGTCTCGCGCCGCATCGCGCTGCCCAGCCAGTCGGACCGCAGCATCAACCTGAGCCTGGGCTGGGAGTCGCCCGCCTTCGGCGCGCGCGTCGCGCTGAACCACAAGTCGCCGTATCTGCTGGAGGTCGGCGATGTCCTCGACGCGGCGCAGGATCGCAAGGTCGACACGCAGAACCAGATCGACGCGTCGATGCGCGTGCAGCTGACCAAGGGCCTGCAATTGCAGCTCGAGGCGCTGAACCTCGGCAACGAGCGCTACTACGTCTATCAGAGCGCCAAGTCCCGCAACGTCCAGTACGAGCAGTACGGACGCGCCTACAAGGTCAGCCTGAAGCTGGCGATGTTCTGAGGCGGCGAGGCATGACGACGATGAACAAGATCACGACGAAGCCGACGACGCGCACGATGCGGGCGGCGCTGATCGCCGCGGCCACGATGGCGATGCTGGGCCTGGGGGCGGCGCCGGCCCGCGCGGCCACCGCCGCGCCGGTGCTGGAGCTCGGCAAGCACGGCCTGACGCTACGCGATTCCAAGGGGCAGGCGCTGGATGAGTTCGGCGTGCGCGCCAAGCGCTGGGATCGGCGCGTGCTCGCCGACGGCACGACGGTGGCCCTGCTGCAGGACGCCGACAGCGGCGCGCTGCGCCTGCTCGAAGTCCGCGAGGGCAAGCTGCGCGAGCGCGCGCACTGGTCCGGCCCGGCCTATGACGTGGAGGCCGTGTGCCTGTACCTGGAGCCGCGGCAGCAGTCGCTGCAAGCCTTCCTGATCGGCAGCGACGGCCTGACCGAGCAGTGGCTGCTGAGCGGCGCCAAGGCCAAGGCGTCGACCGAGGGCCAGGTCTTGCGCCAGCTCGCGACGGTGCCGGATGCGAAGGGCTGCGCGGTGCGCGACGATGAAGGCCGTCTCTACGTCGCCGAGGCGGACGTGGGCCTGTGGTCCTTCAACACCGATCCCGAGCGCGCCGGCCGCGCGCTGGTGGCGCCTGGCTTGGCGCCGCAGGACACGGCGCTGTGGCTGGAGGCGCGGGTCTCGCGGCCGCTGCCGGTGATTCCGGTCGCGGTCCCGAGCGCGCAGACCGAGCCGGTGCGCGGCGGCGGCGATGCGGCCGACGATCCGGCGATCTGGATCGATGCGGCCCAGCCCTCGCGCAGCCGCATCCTGGGCACGGACAAGAAGCGCGGTCTCGGCGTCTACGACCTGCAGGGCCGCGAGACGCAGTTCCTGCCGGTGGGCCGGGTCAACAACGTGGACGTGCGTCAGCGCCTGCGCTACGACGGCCGCGACTGGGACCTCGCGGTGGCGACGCAGCGGGACCGCCGCACGGTGGTGCTGTTCGGGATCGGCGCGAAGGGCCGCCTGTCGACGCTGACCGAACTGCCGACGGGCCTCGACGAGGTCTACGGCATCTGCAGCGCGCGGCATCCGGGCGGCGGGCTGGATGTGTTCGTCAATGACAAGGACGGGCGGTTGATCCAGATGCGCGTGTCGCGCGAGCGCGGCGCATGGCGCTCGACCACGGTGGCCACGCTGAAGCTGGCGACGCAACCCGAGGGCTGCGTCGCGGACGAGGCCGGCAAGCAGTTCTTCGTCGGCGAGGAAAAGCGCGGCCTGTGGCGCGTGGCGCTGGACGCGGACGGCAAGCTCGGCGACGCGACGCTGATCCTGCCGGTGGGCGAGGTGCTGCATGCGGACGTCGAGGGCATCGCGGTGCATCGCGGACCGCGCGGCGCATGGCTGGTGGTGTCCTCGCAAGGGAACGACAGCTACGTGGTGCTGGATGCCGAGGCGCCGTATGCGGTCAAGGGTCGCTTCCGGGTCGGACTGAACATTGACAAGGGCATCGACGCCGCGTCGGAGACGGACGGGCTGGACGTGACGTCGGTGTCGCTGGGCGGGGCGTACGGCGAAGGACTGCTCGTCGTGCAGGACGGGCACAAGCGCTGGCCGACGGGGCGGCAGAACTTCAAGCTGGTGCCGTGGCGCGAGGTGGTGAGGGTGATTGACAGTCCGGCGCGCTGAACCGCGGCGGGTGCGATGACGGCGTGACGTTTGATACCGGGCGAGCGGGGCCCGAAGATCCGGGCTCGCCCCAGGCCTTGGCAATGGCAATGGCAATGGCAATGGCAATGGCCTCGACCGTGACCCGGGCATGAGCCTGGATCTCGCCCTCTTCACCTGTTCACGAGCGCATGTCCTCCACCCTCCTCATCCGCCCCCTCACCGCCTCCGACCTCGCTGCCTGGCGGCCGCTCTGGGACGGCTACAACGCCTTCTACGGACTCGAGGGCGTGACCGCCCTGCCGGAAGAGCGCACCCGCATCCTCTGGGAACGGCTGCTCGACGAGCGCGTGCCAATGCACGCGCTGGTGGCGGAGCTCGACGGGGAGCTGGTCGGGCTGTCGCACTTCCTCTTCCACCTGAGCACCACGCGGCCGGCGGGCGTCTGCTATCTGCAAGACCTGTTCACCGCCCCGGCCTTGCGCGGCAAGGGCATCGGCCGCGCGCTGATCGAGGCGACCGCCGCCGCGGCCAAGGCCCAGGGCAGCGAGCGCCTCTACTGGCAGACGCACGAGACCAACGCCACCGGCCGCGCGCTCTACGACCGCGTGGCGGAGTTCAAGGGATTCATCGTCTACGGACGGGACGTTTGAGAGACGTTTGAGAGACGTCTGGGGACTTCCGAGGGACGTCCCCGGGGGCGCTCAGCCGACGCGGCGGCGCAGGTCGGAGCGGGCGCTCTCGGCCAGATCGGCGCCGCGCACACCGCCTTCGGGGAACACCGCCGAGCCCAGGTTCAGGCCGACGTGCATGGTGTGCTCCTCGACGTTGTAGGGGCCGTTGAGCACCTGCATCAGGCGCTGCTGCACGATGTGCGCCTCGGACGAGCCCGCGTCCAGCAGCATCACCGCGAAGCTGGTCTCGCCGACCTGCAGGACCATGTCGGTCCCGCGCACCCGGCTGCGCAGGCGCCGGCCCACGGCGGTCATCAGCGCGTCCTGCGCCTCGGGCGGCCAGGACTGGCCCTCGCGGGCCAGCGGCTCGGCTTCCAGCCAGAGCACCGCGAGATGCCCGCCGTAGCGGCGGCATTGCGTGAGGTGGCGGGAGATCATCAGGCCGAATTCGGCCAGGGCGTCCACGCGCGGCACCCACAGGGCCGGGGTGTGGCGGGTCGGCTTGACGCGGTCCATCCGAGCCGTCTCCGCGGTGGCGGACGTATCGCCGGACGTGGCGGTGACGGTGGACAGGCTCATGCGCGACAACTCCCTGCTGACTTCTTGATGTCGCGCCCGCCGCCGGCCTCCTGGACCGTCGCGGGGACGCGTTCGAATGGGGTGAGAGCGCGACTCTGCTGAAGCAGCCCGTCCATGCCGGCCTCCCTTGCCACATGACCGAATCGCGCTCTCATCAATACAGAACGGATTCCCGACGACCGTCCCGACATTTCGCTCGCAAAAATCTTGTAGGTGGAAACCCTTGGAATGACGCCGGGAGGGTCAGGTTTGGCGCGTCCGTCGCCCAGGGGGCTGCACCAGGGTCATACGAGGCCGCTAGAGTCCCGCCCATGACGGAAATCACCCAACTGCTGCAGGCCGCCGGGCAAGGCGACCGCGCCGCCGCCGACCAGGTGGTGGCGGAGCTGTATGGCGAGCTGCAGCGGCTGGCCCGTCAGAAGATCCGCGCGGCGGGTGAGATGACCTTGCTGGACACCACGGCGCTGGTGCACGAGGCTTGGCTGCGGCTGGCCGGCGCGCAGGGCAAGAGCTTCCCGGACCGGCGCTATTTCCTGGCCTATGCGGCGCGGGTGATGCGGCATGTGGTGATCGACCTGGTGCGGGCGCGGCAGGCCGAGCGGCGCGGCGGCGATCAGCCGGCGGTGACGCTCAACACCGCGATCGCGGAGCAGACGCCCCAGACCGACGAGGACATCCTGCGGGTGCATGAGGCGCTGGAGGAGCTGGCCGGCGTGGACCCGCGGCTGGCGCAGGTGGTGGAGATGCGCTACTTCGGCGGTCTGCTGGAGTCGGAGATCGCCGAGGCGCTGGGGGTGACCGAGCGCACGGTGCAGCGCGACTGGCAGAAAGCCCGCATCCTGCTGTCGATGAGTCTCAAGACCTGACGCCGGTCGGCGCTCAACAGTCAGAATCGGCGCCTTGCCCACAAGACGCCCACAGGGAAGATGGACGCACTCGACAAACAGCGCTGGATTGCGCTGAGCCCGCTGCTCGATGAGCTGCTGGACCTGGAGGAGCCCGGACGCAGCGCGCGTCTGGCGGAGATTCGCGCCGGCGATCCGGCGATGGCGGAGCACCTGGAGGCGCTGCTGGCGCGGGATGCCGCGCTGCATCAGGAGAGCTTCCTGGAGCAGCCGGCGGCCGAGGCCTTGCAGGGCTCGCTGCCGCCGCTGATGAGCTCGCCCGTCGCGCCGGATCTGACGGGGGATTCGATCGGGCCGTATGTGCTGGAGCGGGAGCTCGGCCATGGCGGCATGGGAACGGTGTGGCTGGCGCGGCGCGCCGACGGGCGCTTCGAGGGCGAGGTCGCGGTCAAGTTCCTGAAGTCGGGGCTGTTCGGCCGGGGCGACGGCGGGCGGTTCGAGCGCGAGGGGCAGATCCTGGCGCGGCTCTCGCATCCCAACATCGCGCGGCTGCTGGACGCGGGGCTGCACAACGGGCATCAGCCGTATCTGGTGCTGGAGTACGTCGACGGCTTGCCGATTGATCGCTTCTGCCAGGTCCACGGGCTGGACGTGGAGGCACGGGTCAAGCTCTTCCTGGACGTGCTGGCGGCGGTGGCGCATGCGCATCAGCGGCTGATCCTGCATCGGGACCTGAAGCCCAGCAACATCCTGGTCACGCATGACGGGCAGGTGAAGCTGCTGGACTTCGGCATCGCCAAGCTGCTGGACGACGCGACGCAGTCGGGCGCGGCGACGGAGCTCACGCAGCGCGCGGGCAGCGCGTTCACGCCGCAGTACGCGGCGCCGGAGCAGGTCCAGCAAGGGGATGTGACGACGGCGACCGACGTGTATGCGCTGGGGGTGCTGCTCTATCAATTGCTGGGGGGGCGGCATCCGACGGCGGATGACACGCAGCAACACCTGGAGCGCCTGAAGGCGGTGGTGGAGCTGGTGCCCAAGCGGCTGTCGGACGTGGCGGAGAACCAGCTGGATCCGGTGGTGGCGCGGCAATCGAAGCTGCTGCGGGGGGATCTGGACACGATCGTCGGGAAGGCGCTGAAGAAGGTGCCGGCGGAGCGGTATGCCAATGCGGAGTCGATGGCGGTCGATCTGCGGCATTGGCTCGCGCATGAGCCGATCACGGCGAGGCCGGATACGCGGCTGTATGTGCTGGGGCGGTTTGTGCGGCGGCACCGGTGGAGCGTGGCCGCGGGCAGCGCGGCGGTGCTGGCGCTGGTCGGGTTGACCACGGTCAGCGTGCTGCAGGCCAAGCGGGCTTCGATGGCGGAGCATCAGGCGCAGGAGCGACGGCAGCAAGCGGATGACTTGCTGAGCTACATGCTCGGGGAGTTTGCGGACAAGCTGCGGCCGGTTGGGCGGTTGGAATTGCTCGATAGCGTGGGGAGCAAGGCGCTGACGTATTTGGCGCAGGACAGCGAGGCGTCGCCGCAGGAGCGGTTGCAACGGGCGAAGGCGCTGACGGTTATTGGCGAGGTACGGGTTTCGAAGAGGAATTTGAAGGAGGCGTTGGAGCCGTTGGAGGCGGCGCGGAAGCTGCTCGAAGGTGACCCGCCAACGTCTGAGCTAATCGGCGAATGGCGAAAGGCGCAAGGTGCGGCTGCGTTCTGGGTTGGCCATGCCCATTACTACGCACGTGATCACGACGAAGCAACGAAGGCTTGGCTCGATTACCGTGATGCAGAGCAGGCCTGGGTGACTGCTCAACCCGACAATCGTGAGGCGCGCATTGAGCTTTCCTATGCGTATAACAGCCTGGGTACGGCCCGAATGGAACGTTCCGACTTGGAGGGTGCCAAGGAGTACTTCAAACGGTCCATTGAGCTGAAGCGCCAAGCCGTACTGACCGCCAACAAGCAAGACCCATCGATTCGAGCGGATCTGGCGGATAGCCTCAGTTGGCTCGGCACGACCAACATGCAAAGCGGAAACTTCCGCGCCGCAGAAGGTGTCTTTGCGGAGGTCACTGCCGTGTTGGCCGAGGTCCGAGCCATTGCACCCAATGACAACGCATGGACCTATCGCGAAGCCGTAATGCGTCGCTGGCGTGCGGAGGCTCTTCTTCGATTGAGAGAGATCCCACAGGCTACCAGCGAGGTTGAAGCGGCGACCTCAACACTGCGAAAGATGCATGCGCAGGATCCCGCGAATGCTCAATGGTGGGTGAATCTGTTGCAGAGTGAAATCACCGAGCTGGATATCAGATGGCAAGGGCTGACACATGCCACAAGGCTTGAGCAGCTCGAAGCGATGAAGACGCGCATTGAGCAGTACGCAAAGGCACGACCGGGAAGTAAGGCTCGCCTGATCGAGGTGTGGGGGCGATGGGCCAATCTGATGGCGCGGACCCTGCAGGCAAAAGGAGATGTCGCTGGAGCAATCAAAGTCCTAAGAGATGAAGCGGCAAGCGAAGCTGAAACCGTATCGACCTCGGGCGACATTCGCGCAGTGACCTCATTTGTGGAAACTCGACGAATGCTGATCAACCTCGTGCAATCGAACCCCGCTTTGCAAAGCACGATCGACATCCGTGCGGAATGCCGTCAGATTGATGACATTACGAAGAAGATACCTGCGGCAATTGGCTCACATCAACAGATCACCCAAGGCTGGGTTGAGGCCCAATCTTGCTTGGGACAGGGAGATCGAGTGGACGTGAAACGCGCAGCTCAATGGCTGGTTCGCGATCGGTCCGTGGGTGACCCTTCCTGATCATTCCAATTCACTGCTCAAGGAGAAGTCAATGTCTTACACCGTCTATGTCGCCGCCGAACCTAGCGCCGATGGCAACTTTGCCGTCTGCGAATACTTCACGACTTCCGATGGCAATCCCGACAATCAGATCGATGGTTCGGAGATTCACATCCCGAAGGAGGCAGGCGAGTGCATCTTCGCCCCGGCCGAGTCCACTTCGCTGATTCTGATTGGCGCAACGTTCAAGACGATTGGGTCCGTGGCAGGCATGAACGCCAGCAACTTCGCGCCGGCGGACGACTTCAACAATGTGTCGTTCTCTATGCCCGCGAACACGATCACAAAGGGAGTGGTGCTCCTGTTCTCGACCCCTGGGACGGTGCAGAACCTGTACCCGAGCAGCGACCCTCAGGTGATTAACGACGGTCCGTCCAACTGCCCTTGACGGCCTCTTGCGCTTGAGGTCAGAGACTCGGGCGATCCCCGATTCAATCCTCTTCGATTGGGGCCGCAATGCGGCCCTTGTCGTTTCAAGAATTGCCGCGCAGAATTGTTTAGCGCATCCCAAGGATCCGCCTCCACGCATTTCACTTCTGAGAGGAACAGATGAACGACAAGCAACAAATCCAATCAAATGAACAAGACGCCGCCGAGCCGCGCAGCTTGACTGCTAATGAAGTGGCCGATGTGGCTGGTGGCCCGCAGGTCATCAACGATTGGCCAACTTTGGTCAACCCAGACGACCTGTCCGCAATCTCCGGCGGCCCGCAAGTCGTCAATGACTTGCCGACCTGAGCGACTCACCTCGCCAGCATACAAGGGGCCGCTTCGCGGCCCTTTTTGTTGGAGCAAGCCCTGACCCCGAAACGATAGAAGCCCAGTCTTTCGACTGGGCTTCCCAAGGCCTCTAAGGGCGGTTGTCCAGATGAGTCCCCGAGGGGCTGGACGCAAACAAGGCTTCAAAGAGCAAGACGGATTCTGCTTCCAGGGTGCGGAGCCGATCAAGACGTTGGTTCAAGTGAGCCGACCGACCTCAATGCGCAGTTGCTCTAGCGCATCTGTCCAAGGAGCGCCCCACGACGCCCTCGCTGTTTTCCCCCTTACAGCCTGCCGGTCCCTCGGCACAATACCGCCCTTCCCTCCTAGATTCGGGAACCCCGTTGAACCCCTTCGATTGGCTGCGCGGCCGGCGCGAGCTGCCGATGTTTCATCAGTCCGAGGTCGCTGAATGCGGCCTCGCGTCGTTCGCCATGATCGCGGCGTATCACGGGCATCACGTCGATCTGAACGGCCTGCGTCAGCGATACGCGCTCTCCCTCAAGGGCGCCACCCTCGCCGACCTGATGCGCATCGCCGACGGCATGGACTTCGCCGGGCGCCCGCTGCGCCTCGAACCCTCGCATCTGAACAAGCTCCAGCTCCCCTGCATCCTGCACTGGGACATGAACCACTTCGTCGTCCTCAAGGAGCTCCGCGGCGAGGACGCCATCATTCACGACCCCGCCCTGGGCGTGCGCCGCATCTCCCCGCGCCAGATGGCCAAGAGCTTCACCGGCGTCGCCCTCGAGCTCACCCCCACCGCCAGCTTCCAGCCCCGCGAGGTCCGCATCCGCGCCCGCATGCGCGACCTCTGGACCCGCGTGCGCGGCTGGCAAGGCCCCCTGCTCCAGACCCTGGTCCTGTCCGTCATGCTCCAGCTGTTCACGATGGCCGCCCCGGCCTTCCTGCAGCTCGCCATGGACGACGCCGTCGCCCGCCTCGACCAGAACTTCCTGCTCGTGCTCGCGCTCGCCTTCGGCGCGATGTACATCCTGCAGTCCCTCACCGAAGCCCTGCGCGGCTGGACCGTGCTGCAACTCGGCCAGGCCATGAGCTTCCAGCTCTCCGGCAACGTGCTGCGCCACCTGCTGCGCCTGCCCGCCGAGTTCTTCGAGAAACGCATCGTCGGCGACATCCTCTCCCGCATGGGCGCCGTCAAGCCCATCCAGGAAGCCCTGACCCAGTCCGCCGTCACCGCCCTCATCGACGGCGTCATGATGATCGCCACCGCCGTGCTGCTGATGATCTACAGCCCCGCGCTCGGCGGCATCGTGCTGGTCTCGCTCGTCCTCTACGCGGTCTTCGTCCTCGGCCTCTACCCGCTGCGCCGCCGCCGCGAGGAAGAACAGCTCATCGCCCAGGCCGAGGCCCAGACCTACCTCATCGAATCGATCCGCGCCTCCAAGACCGTGAAGCTCTACGGCCGCGAATCGCAGCGCGAGGTCGTCTGGCGCAACCACTTCGGCCAGGTCGTCAACGCCGCGCTCGGCACCGGCCAGGTCGAGGTCGGCACCCAGTTCGCCCGCAGCCTGATCTTCAATCTGCAGCTGGTGCTGGTCGTCTACTTCGGATCGCTGATGGTGATGGAGAGCTCGCTCAGCGCCGGCATGCTGTTCGCGATCCTGCTCTACCGCAACCAGTTCGGCGACCGCGCCGAGGCGCTGCTGCGCCAGGTCGTGCAGTTCCGCCTGCTGCGCCTGCACATGGAGCGCCTGGCCGACATCGTCACCACCCCGCGCGAGGCCGGCCTCGAATCCGCCGCCGCCCTGCCCGAGCGCACGCCGCGCGGCGCGCTCAGCCTGCGCGAGGTCTCCTTCCGCTACGCGCAGAACGAGCCGCTGCTGCTGCAATCGATCTCGCTGGACATCCAGCCCGGCGAGTACGTCGCCATCGTCGGCAGCTCCGGCGGCGGCAAGACCACGCTGCTCAAGCTGATGCTCAGCCTGCTCCCGCCGACGTCCGGCGAGATCCTCGTCGACGGCATGCCGCTGCAGTCCTTCGGGATCCGCGCCTGGCGCCAGGCCATCGGCGTGGTGCAGCAGGACGACGGCCTGTTGATGGGCACCATCGCCGACAACATCGCCTTCTTCGACCCGCAGGTCGACATGGCCCGCGTCGTCGAGAGCGCCCAGGCCGCCGCCGTCCACGACGAGATCCAGGCCATGCCCATGGGCTACCTGAGCATGGTCGGCGACATGGGCTCCACGCTCTCCGGCGGCCAGCGCCAGCGCGTGCTGCTGGCCCGCGCGCTCTACCGCAAGCCCGCCGTGCTCTTCCTCGACGAGGGCACCGCCAACCTCGACCCCGGCGCCGAGCGCCGCATCGCCGATCTGGTGCAGGACATGCCCATCACGCGCATCGTCGTCGCGCACCGGCCCGAGCTGGTCGACCGCGCCGATCGCGTGCTGGAGCTGGTGCAAGGCCGTCTGGTCGAGCGACGCCGCGCCCCCGACCGCGCACCCGGTGAACCCGAGCTCATCGATGCGGAAGCCGCCGCCGTCGCCGCGGCCCGCGCGCCGGCCACGACCGATGCGTCGGACGCGTCCGTGGCGTCCGTGGCGTCAGGCCAGGAGCGCCGCCCATGAAGCCAAATCTCTTCCGCAAGGAGGCCATCGAGCACCGCGGGCAGCGGCTGCTCGGCGAGGTGCTGCTGCATGTGCCGGCCGGCGCGCGCTGGGTGACCGCGCTGGTGGTGCTGGTCTTCGCGCTGCTGCTGGGCTTCCTGTTCCTGGGGACCTATGCGCGCAAGGAGACCGTCGGCGGCTGGCTGCGGCCCGAGCGCGGCGTGATCCGCGTCGAGGCGCAGAGCGACGGCGTCATCGAGGCGCTGCACGCATCGGAAGGCGACACCGTCGCGCGCGGCGCGGAGATCGCGACGCTGCGCCTGGATGGGCAGCTGGATCAGGGGCAGAGCCTGTCGGGTCGGCTGCTTGTCGATCTGGCGCGAGAGCGCGAGCAGCTGGAGCAGCAACGCGACGCGGTGCGCTCGCGCTATGAGCTGCGTGAGACGCGGCTGCGCGGCGAGGTCCGCAATCTGGAGGCCGAGATCGCGCAGTACAAGCGGCAGCTGGAAACGCTGGAGCGTCGCGCCGAGCTGGCGCAGCGTCAGGTGCGGGATCAGGCGGATCTGGCCAAGCAGGGCTACATCTCGCGGCGCGACGCGGACCGGCTGGAGGACGCGGTGCTGGCCGTGACCGAGCAGCGCGAATCGGTGAAACAGGACATGCTCGCCCGCGACACGACGCTGGGCAGCACGCGGCATGAGCTGGCCGGCGTGGGCCACGATCGCGACGTGGCGTTGGCGGAGGTCGGCGAGAAGATCGCGGCGCTGGATCAGCGCAGCGCGGAGGCGACGCGGCGGGGTCAGGTCGTGCTGGTGGCGCCGATCGCGGCGCGCGTGGCCAACGTGCGTGTCGAACCCGGCGCGGCGGTGAAGGCCGGCACGCTGGTGGCCGACCTGCTGCCCGCGGACGGCGCGCTGCGGGCCGAGCTGTTCGCACCGAGCCGCGCGATCGGCTTCGTCAAGCCGGGCGACGAGGTGCGGCTGCGCTACGACGCCTTCCCGTATCAGAAGTTCGGCGTCGGCCGCGGACGCGTGCTCAGCGTGTCGCGCGCCGCCGTGGACGCGCGCGAGCTGCCGATGGGCCTGCTCGCGCAGGGGCCGGTGTATCGGGTGCTGGTCTCGCTCGACCAGGGCGTGCCGGGGCTGGGCGGCGACGCGCCCGCGCTGCGCGCCGGCATGACGCTGCAGGCCGACCTGGTGCTGGAGCAGCGCCGCATCGTCGAGTACCTGTTCTCGCCGGTGCTGGGACTCGCCAAGAACCATTGAGGCGGCGAGCCGGGACGCGCTATCGCGGACGCAGCGCGGCGAGCGCTTCCTCGCCCATCTGCTGGCCGATGTGGCGCGGGTTGATGCGCTCGACGGTGCGGCTGTCCAGCGCGAACTCGCGCTGCTGCGTGTACGACGGCGCGCCGATGCGGGGCGGGTTGTCCGCCGCCTGCGGGCCGAGCGCGCTCATCACCGGATAGAGCCGCAGCCGCGCGATCAGCAAGCCGGCGGCCGGGTCGGAGAACAGCGTCGTCTCCAGCACGCGGGAGCAGCCGCGCTTGCGCAGCTCCTCGACGAGCCCGCGCAGATTGCCGGGCACGTCGGTCGCGGAGACCGGCAGCACGATGTTCATCACCGGCAGGCCCGCGGCGGTCAGCGGCTCGCGCACGGCGAGGTTGAAGGTGGCGTTGGCCTCGTCCCAGTAGCGGTTGCGGTCGGGGCGCTCGGGATCGAAGTTGCGGCCTTGGCCAAAGACCAGCGTGCAGGGGATGCCGGCGGACGCCGTGGCCGTCTCGGCTGCCGATGCGGATCCCGAAGCTGTCAGCGCGATGGCCAGCCCGATCACCAGCCGCGTCGCGACGGCCGCGAACGCCGACCTCGTGCCCGCACGGGAGCGCAATGGCGATGGCTTCGAGGCGTTGGCGGACAGGGTACGGCGCGACATGATGGGGGCGGATTGTGCGCTGTCGGCAGGGGCATGGCGCGCCGACGTGGCGTCGCGGCGACGGCGCGGGAGAATGGCCGTTCAGCATCCCAGGAGGTTCCGATGCGCGAGTGGATGACGATGGCCGGCGCCGCGCTGGCGACGGCCGTGATGATGACCTTGAGCGGCTGCGCGACGCCGGTGAAGGATGAGCGGATGCGTCCGGGCGTGAGCACCGGCGCGGAGGTGCAGCAGTACTACGGCCAGCCCTCGCGCGTGTGGCCCGAGGCCGACGGCGGCCGCACACTGGAGTACGCGACGCAGCCCTTCGGCCAGACCTGCTACATGGTGCGGCTGGACGCGCAGGACCGGCTGGTGAGCGCCATCGACGCACTGACGGAGAAGAACCGCTTCCGCGTCGAGCCCGGCATGAGCGAGGAGCAGGTGACGCGGATGCTGGGCCGAGAGCGCTCGCGGGTGTTCTACAAACTCAGCGGCGAGGACGTCTGGGACTGGAGCGTCGCACCGGAGATGAACGGCTATCTGCTGCGCTTCAATGTGCACTTCAAGGACCACGTCGTGGTCCGCACCTCGCAGAGCGTGGTGTATCCGGATCGCCGATTCTTGTGGGATTGATCTAGCCCTCTCCTCCCAAAGGGGGAGTCCTCTCCCTCCGCTGTGACGTAATCAATACAGCCTCTCGCCCAGCGGGGCGACCGACGTCGAGATGGCGTGAGGGCTCTCTACACTCCCCCGCGCACGAGGGAGAGAAGAGGATGTCGAATCAATCCGCCGGCCTGGCGCCAAGAGCGCTGGCCATGGCCATCGATGTGGTCCTGATGGCCAGTCTGAGCGCCCTGCTCATGTGGGCCGTCTACGGCCAACCCATCGCCAAGTGGAACGACCTGCGACCCGGCAGCATCGTCATCAACTGGCTGCTGCCGTTGATCGCCTGCGTGCTGTTCTGGAGCTGGCAAGGCGCCACGCCCGGCAAGCTCATCGTCGGCCTCAAGGTCGTCGACGCGAGCACCGGCCGCAAGCCGTCGCCCGTGCAGGCGCTGCTGCGCTGGGTCGGGTATCTCGTGTCCACGGTCCCGCTGTTCGCCGGCTTCCTGTGGGCGCGCGTGGACGCCGAGGGCCGCGCCTGGCATGACCGCATCGCCCGCACCCGCGTGCTGCGTAGCCGTCCGGCGCCCGCCGACGGGCAGGGCCTGCTGATCGATTACATCGGCTCGCACTGGCGCGGCGAGCAAAGCCTGGCCCGCAGCTACTGGCTCAATCACATCCTGCTGATGACGCCGCTGGCCGCCGGCGTCTACGGCCTGATGACCTGGATCGCGACCAAGGGCGAAGGCCTGCAGGCCGGCGCCATCGCCGTGCTCATCGGCTGGCCGGTGATGCTGGTGCTCGAGACTTGGGGCGTCGTCGGCGCCTGGCGTGCGATCCGCGGCTACCGCGACGACGACGGCTCCGCCTTCATCGGCTTCCTGGCCCGGACCTTCCTGCTGCTGTCGGCCGTGCAGATCCTGGTCTCGCTCTTCCTCGGCCTGATCCCGCAATCCGGCAACTACTGGAAGATGGCCCGCGGCATCGACCCCATCGGCCAGGCCCGCTTCGAGCTCAGCGCCGACGGGCGCAGTCTGCAGCTCAACGGCCCCATCGGCATGGGCGACGCCCGCCGCCTGGGCGCGCTGCTGGAAACCGCCCCCGCCGTGCGCGTGTTCGAGCTCGCCTCCCCCGGCGGCCGTCTGGTCGAGGCCGAGCGCATGGTCGAGCTGGTGCGCGAGCGCGGCGCCGGCACCCGCGCCATCGGCAACTGCCAGAGCGCCTGCACCCTGGTCTTCCTGGCCGGCGCCAAGCGCCAGCTGATGCCGGGCGCGCAGCTGGGCTTCCATCGCGCCTCCACCGGCACCTTCAATCCGGCCTTCGACGAGCTCGCCAACCAGCAGCTCGCCCGCACCTACCGGCGCATGGAGCTGCCCGAGGACTTCATCAAGCAGACCCTCAGCACCCCGCCGCATCGCATGTGGTATCCGACCAGCGACGAGCTGGTGCGACACTCGCTGATCGTGGCGCCGCCCAGCACGCTGGACGTCGCGCTGCCCGAGGCCGACAAGCCCGGCGTGCCCGCGCCGCTGACGGACTACGTCAACGCGCTGCGCGCCAGCGAGGCCTGGTTCCGTCTGGACCAGCGCTTCCCCGGCCTGATCGACAACGCCGCCGCCGCCATGCGCAGCGCACGCGAGTCGCTGGCGGGATCGCCGCAGGAGATCGACGCCGCGCAGATGGCCGCGCAAAGCGTGCTCGCGCCGCATATCCGCGAGCTGCTGCTCAACGGCTCGGCCGACCTGCGCCGGCGCTACATGCAGGTCGTGCGGGTGCAGCTGGCCGCGGCGCAGACGCTGGGCGCCGGCACCTGCCAGGCTTGGCTGTCGGGCTCGCCCGCGGCGCGGCGCCTGCTGCCCGCGGAAGCGATGGCCTGGGAGACCCGCTGGCTGATCGAGTCGGCCGGCGATCCGCCGCAGAGCCGCACCCGCTCGCTCACGCCGACACCGTTGGAGATGGAAGTCGTGACCCGCACGGTGGGCGCGACGGCCGCGGGCGCGTTCTCGCGCCTGTGGACCGATGGCGCCGCCGGCCCCGCGCCGGTGAGCTGCGAGCGCGCCGTTCAGGTGCTGGATCAGATCCAGCGCACGCCGGTCGCGCCGCGCGAGCTGGCGGAGCGCGTAGCGCTGCAGAACCCGCGCTGAGCGGCATGCCGCGCGCCGATTGGCGGCGCCAACAAGAAGGCCCTCGATCGCTCGAGGGCCTTTCCGCATCTCGGCCTGTCAGGGCCGCCGCTGAGGCACGCCGGACAGGTCACTCGTCGGGATCCAGTCCCGCCGCCGCCTTCGCCCGCATCCGCGCGTGCACGTAGGCGCCCTGCGGGATGTGCAGCAGATCGGCGATGCGCCACATGGTGTGGCGCTCGATGTCGCTGAGCTTGCCGTCGGCGTAAGCCACGCTCCACATCAGCTCCACCAATCGGAGCTTGGCGGGCATGTCCCAGCGCTCGTCGATGGGCGAGGTGAACGCGAACAGATCGCTGGCCATGCGGGCGGCTGATTCGGCCTGGGTCATGAGGACCTCGGCCTCGCTCTCGGACTGGGGGAAGAGCTCGATCAGGGCGCGGCGCACCGCGGCGCGCTCCAGCAGCGAGTAATCCGCGTCGGCGCGCATCACCTCGACGAGCAGCACCGCCGCGGCGAGCTGCGGCGACGGATTGCGCACGGCCGCGGCGCCGTCCAGCGGCGCCAGCCCGTCGATGAAGTCCATGAGCGACTTGAACATGGGGCTCATGGTGGCACGCGCGTGATTTCGGGTCTTACGCGGGTCTTAAGTGCCCATGAAAAGCGGAAAAGGCCGCGCCCGAGGACGCGGCCCTGCCCATGCGAGAGCGCCGGCTGACGCGCTCAGCGCACCCGCCCTTCCTTCCACGCCGTCAGCAGCTTGTCATAGGCGATGGTCTCGCCCTTGGGTTTCTCGTTGGCCAGCTTGGCCCACGGCGCGCCCTTGTCCGACAGCCACTTCTTCGGGTCTTCCTTCTTGTTGAGCTTGGGCGCGCAGCGCGCCATCCCCGCCCGCTCCAGACGCGCCATCACCGCGTCCATCTCGTCGGCCAGGTTGTCCATCGCGGCCTGCGGCGTCTTCTCGCCCGTCACCGCCTGCGCCACGTTCTTCCACCACAGCTGCGCCAGCTTCGGATAGTCCGGCACGTTGTTGCCCGTGGGCGTCCACGCCACCCGCGCGGGCGAGCGGTAGAACTCGATCAGGCCGCCGTACTTGCCCGCGTTCTTGGTGAAGTACTCGCTGCGGATGTCGCTGTCCCGGATGAAGGTCAGCCCGTGGATGCTCTTCTTCAGGCTGACCGTCTTGGCCGTCACGAACTGCGCATACAGCCAAGCCGCCGCGGTGCGGTTGGGGTCGCCGTTGGCGAAGAAGGTCCAGCTGCCCACGTCCTGGTAGCCGTTCTGCATGCCCTGCTTCCAGTACGGACCGTTGGGACCCGGCGCCATGCGCCACTTGGGCGTGCCGTCCGCGTTCACCACCGGCAGGCCCGGCTTGACCATGTCCGCCGTGAAGGCCGTGTACCAGAAGATCTGCTGCGCGATCTGACCCTGCGCCGGCACGGGACCGGACTCGCCGAAGGTCATGCCCGTCGCTTCCTTGGGCGCGTACTTCTTCATCCAGTCGACGTACTTGGTCAGCGCATAGACCGCCGCCGGCGAGTTGGTCGCGCCGCCGCGCGCCACCGAGGCGCCCACCGGCGTGCACTTGTCGTCGGCCACGCGGATGCCCCATTCGTCCACCGGCATGCCGTTGGGGATGCCCTTGTCCGCCGCGCCGGCCATCGACAGCCACGCGTCGGTGAAGCGCCAACCCAGCGACGGGTCCTTCTTGCCGTAGTCCATGTGGCCGTAGATCGGCTTGCCGTCGATGGTCTTCACGTCGGTCGAGAAGAACTCGGCGATGTCCTCGTAGGCGCTCCAGTTCAAGGGGACGCCCAGCTCGTAGCCGTACTTGGCCTTGAACTTGTCCTGCAGGTCCTTGCGCGCGAAGAGGTCGGCGCGGAACCAGTACAGGTTGGCGAACTGCTGGTCCGGCAGCTGATAGAGCTTGCCGTCCGGCGCCGTCGTGAAGCTGGTGCCGATGAAGTCCTTCAGATCCAGCCCCGGATTGGTCCACTCCTTGCCCGCACCGGCCATGTAGTCGGTGAGGTTCATGATCTTGCCGTAGCGGTAATGCGTGCCGATCAGGTCCGAGTCCGAGATCCAGCCGTCATAGATGCTCTTGCCCGATTGCATCGAGGTCTGCAGCTTCTCGACGACGTCCCCCTCCTGGATGATGTCGTGCTTGACCTTGATGCCGGTGATCTCCTCGAAAGCCTTGGCCAGCACCTTGCTCTCGTACTCGTGCGTGGTCAGCGTCTCCGACACCACGGAGATCTCCTTCACGCCCTTGGCCTGCAGCTTCTTGGCCGCGTCGATGAACCACTTCATCTCCGCCAGCTGCTTGTCCTTGCTCAGCGTCGAGGGCTGGAACTCGCTGTCGACCCACTTCTTGGCCTCGGCCTCGCCGGCCCACGCGCCGTGGGCGCCCAGCGCCAGCAGCGCCGCCACGGCCAGCGCGGAATACTTGCTCTTGTTCACGCTTGTCTCCTCTTGTCGTCGATCTCCCCCTGCTTGAGGATGAATCGCGGCTCCGGGGGAACGGGAAGCCGAATTCCTTGAAGCTTCAATCTTCAGCGATCAGCGATCGGTGCCGCGGGCTCAGCCCTTGCGCAGGATCAGCGCCAGCACCAGCATCGAGGCGACGAAGCTGATCCAGACGCTGGGCTCGGCCTCGAGCTGGAACCACTCGGCCATCCGGCCGCCCAGGCCGACGAAGGCCAGGTTGATGTACGCGGCCGTCAGAAGCCCGATGAACAGGCGATCGCCGCGCGTCGTGCGCATCGGCAGCCAGCCCTTGCGCAGGGTCGTGGGGGACTTGATCTCCCACACCGTCATCCCGATCAGCATCAGCACGATGCACGTGAAGAACACCGCCACCGGCGTCGTCCACACCATCCAATCGAACATCGCGGTCTCCTCAGACGCGGCCCATCGCGAAACCCTTCGCGATGTAATGGCGGACAAACCAGATCACGATCGCGCCCGGCACGATGGTCAGCGTGCCCGCCGCCGCCAGCGTCGCCCAGTCCATCCCCGACGCGCTCACCGTGCGCGTCATCGTCGCGACGATGGGCTTGGCGTTGACACTGGTCAGCGTGCGCGCCAGCAGCAGCTCCACCCAGCTGAACATGAAGCAGAAGAAGGCCGCCACGCCCACGCCCGCCTTGATCAGCGGCAGGAAGATGGTCAGGAAGAAGCGCGGGAAGCCGTAGCCGTCGATGTAGGCGGTCTCGTCGATCTCGCGCGGGATGCCGCTCATGAAGCCTTCGAGGATCCACACCGCCAGCGGCACGTTGAACAGCAGATGCGCCAGCGCGACGGCGATGTGCGTGTCCATCAGCCCCAGCGTCGTGTAGAGCTGGAAGAACGGCAGCAGGAACACCGCCGGCGGCGTCATGCGGTTGGTCAGCAGCCAGAAGAAGACGTGCTTGTCGCCCAGGAACGAATAGCGGCTGAAGGCGTAGGCCGCCGGCAGCGCCACGCTGACCGAGATCATCGTGTTGATCGCGACGTAGATCAGGCTGTTGATGTAGCCGTCGTACCAGCTGGGGTCGGTGAAGATGGTCTTGTAGCTGGCCAGCGTGAAGTGCTGCGGCCACAGGCTGAAGCTGGACAGGATCTCCTCGTTGCTGCGGAAGCTCATGTTGACCATCCAGTAGATGGGCAGCAGGGCGAAGATCAGGTAGGCGATCAGGAAGATCGATCGCTTCTTGAAACGGCGCTCATCCATGGGCGGCCTCCGCTTTCTCTTGGGTCCCGAGCGCCTGCATCCAGTTGTAGAGGATGAAGCACAGCAACAGGATGATCAGGAAGTAGATCAGCGAGAACGCCGCCGCCGGGCCCAGGTCGAACTGGCCGACCGCCTTCTGCGTCAGGTACTGGCTGAGGAAGGTGGTCGCGTTGCCCGGCCCGCCGCCCGTCAGGACGAAGGGCTCGGTGTAGATCATGAAGCTGTCCATGAAGCGCAGCAGCACCGCGATCATCAGCACGCCCCGCATCTTGGGCAGCTGGATGAAGCGGAACACCGCGAACTTGCTGGCCCCGTCGATGCGCGCCGCCTGGTAGTAGGCATCGGGGATGGAGCGCAGCCCGGCGAAGCACAGCAGCGCCACCAGCGGCGTCCAGTGCCACACGTCCATCACCAGCACGGTCAGCCAGGCGTCGGTCGCGTTGCCGGTGTAGTTGTAGTCCACGCCCAGCGCCTGCAGCGCGGCGCCCAGCAGCCCGATGTCGGCGCGGCCGTAGATCTGCCAGATGGTGCCGACGACGTTCCACGGGATCAGCAGCGACAGCGCGACCAGCACCAGCACCGCCGAGGCCTTCCAGCCCTGCGCCGGCATGGACAGCGCCAGCGCGATGCCCAGCGGGATCTCGACCAGCAGCACCGCCAGCGAGAAGCCCAACTGTCGCAGCAGCGCGCCGTGCAGCTCCTCGTCGCGCATGACCGCCGCGAACCACTCGGTGCCGACGAAGACGCGCCGCTCGGGCGAGATGATGTCCTGCACTGAGTAGTTCACCACCGTCATCAGCGGCAGGATGGCCGAGAAAGCCACGCACAGGAACACGGGCAGGACCAGGAACCAGGCCTTCTGATTGATCGGTTTCATGCGAGGCCCTCCTGGGCGCGGGCCACCGTCGCCGGGGTGGCGATCAGGCGTTCGTCGGCGCCGTAGAAGCAGGTGTGGGGATTGAGCACGCGCAGCGCCACCGTCGCGCCGGGCGCCGGCGGACGCGCATGCGAGGACAGGCGTGCCTTCAGCGTGTGCGCGCCGACCTGGGCGGTCAGCAGCCAGTAGGTGCCGATATCCTGCACCTGGCTGACCACGCCGGTGATCGCGCCCGGCAGGCGCTCGTCGCCGTCGTCGATGTCGTCGACCTGGATGTATTCGGGCCGCACGCCCAGCATGAAGGGCTCGGCGCGCGACAAGGCCGCGCCCGCGCCGGGATCGACCGATCCCGCCACCGGCTGCCCCGCCACGCTCAGGCCGCCGTCGCCCTCCAGCGCCGCCGGCAGGAAGTTCATGCCCGGCGAGCCGATGAAGTGGCCGACGAAGCGGTGGCTGGGCCGCTCGAAGAGCTCGCCCGCCGTGCCCACCTGCACCGCGCGGCCGCGCGTCATGACGACGATGCGGTCGGCGAAGGTCAGCGCCTCGACCTGGTCATGGGTGACGTAGATCAGCGTGAGCTTGAGCTCGTGATGGATCTGCTTGAGCTTGCGCCGCAGCTGCCATTTCAGATGCGGATCGATGACGGTCAGCGGCTCGTCGAAGAGCACCGCCGACACGTCCTCCCGCACCAGGCCGCGGCCCAGCGAGATCTTCTGCTTGGCGTCCGCCGACAGGCCCGAGGCGCGCCGGTCGAGCTGGGCGTTGAGCTCCAGCATCTCGGCGATGCGGCCCACGCGCGCCTTGATGCGGTCGGGCGCGACGCCGCGGTTGCGCAGCGGGAAGGCGAGGTTCTCGGCCACGGTCATCGTGTCGTAGATGACGGGAAACTGGAACACCTGCGCGATGTTGCGCTGCTGCGGCGACAGCGCGGTGACCTCGCGGCCGTCGAAGCGAACCGAGCCCTGCGAGGGCCGCAGCAGTCCCGACACGATGTTCAGCAGCGTCGTCTTGCCGCAGCCCGAGGGGCCCAGCAGCGCATAGGCGCCGCCGTCCTCGAAGCTCATCTTCAGCGGCAGCAGCGCATAGTCGCTGTCCTCTTTCGGATCGGGCCGGTACGCGTGGGCCAGGTCCAGGTCGATGCGAGCCATCAGCGGCCTCCCCGGCGCTCGGGGGCGCGCGTCAGCAGGCCGGCCGCGTCGAAGACGTGGACATGGGCCGCGTTCAGATACAGCGTCAGCGGAACGCCGAGCTCGAAGTTGTGCACGCCGGTGAGCTGGGCGACGAGGCTGCCCAGCTCGGTGCGCGCGTGGACGAAGGTGTCGGAGCCGGAGATCTCGGCCAGCTCGACCTCGCCCTGGATCGCGATGTCGCCCGGTTGCGCGCTGACGCGCAGCGCGCCGGCGCGCACCCCGACGGTCACGCCGCCCTGACCCGGCAGCGCGAGCTCCAGGCCCGGCCGCAGCTGGAGCCGGTCGCCCTGCCCTTGCGCGATCAGCAGGTTCATCGGCGGATCGCTGAAGGCGCGCGCCACGCGCAGCGACGCGGGACGGTGGAAGACCTCGGCGGTGGGGCCGTACTGGAGCAGCTCGCCCGCGTCCATCACGGCGGTGAAGCCGCCCAGCTGCAGCGCCTCGGCCGGCTCGGTGGTGGCGTAGACCACGGTGGACTCGCCGGCGGCGAAGAGCTGGCCGAGCTCCTCGCGCAGCTCCTCGCGCAGCTTGTAGTCGAGGTTCACCAGCGGCTCGTCGAGCAGCATCAGCGGTGCCTGCTTGGCCAGCGCGCGTGCCAGCGCGACGCGCTGCTGCTGGCCGCCGGAGAGCTGCGCCGGCAGCTTGTCCAGATGCATCTCGATGTGGAGCTTGGCGGCGAGCTCGTCCACGCGACGGCGGATGGCGTCGCGGTCCAGTTGGCCGCGCAGCTTCAGCGGCGAGGCGATGTTGTCGCGCACGCTCATCGACGGGTAGTTGATGAACTGCTGGTAGACCATCGCGACGTCGCGCTTGCGCACCGGCCAGCCGGTGACGTCCACGGCGTCGACGGTGATCGTGCCCTCGCTGGGCTTGTCCAGGCCCGCCATCAGACGCATGAGCGTCGTCTTGCCGGCCTGCGTCGCGCCCAGCAGCACGGTGACCGCGTTCGGCGCCAGCCGAAGGTCCATCGGGTACAGGTGCTGCTGCGCGCCGACCTTGTGGCTCACGCCGCGCAGGCTCAGCTCCATTCGCTCAACTCCATCGCTTGTCTCTCCGGTTGTTGTTGTTGCCGTTGTCTTGGAGCACGAAGACCCTCTCCCCCGCCCTCTCCCGCAAGCGGGAGAGGGAGTCGCCGGCGGGAGAGCCCGAAGACCCTCTCCCCTGCCCTCTCCCGCAAGCGGGAGAGGGAGCCGTCAGCGGGAGCGTCCGAAGACTGTCGCTCTTACTCCCTCTCCCGCTTGCGCGAGGCGGCGTGGCCTTACTCCCTCTCCCGCCTGCGGGAGAGGGCGGGGGAGAGGGTCTTCCGGGGTCAGCTCATGCCGACACCCCCGGCGGCCTCACCCACAAATGCTCGCGTTCCTCAAACCAGCGCAGCACCGCCATCCGCTGCGCCTCCGTGTAATGCAGTCCCAGCTTGGAGCGCCGCCACAGCACGTCGTCCGCGGCGCGCGCCCATTCCTCGCGCACCAGGTATTCCAGCTCCGCCTGATGCAGCCCCGGGGCAATCTCCGGACCAAGGTCGCCCAGCGACTCCGCGCCATGCAGCACTCGCTCCACCCGCGCCCCATAAGCCCGCGCCAGACGCCGCGCCAACGAGGGCGGCAGCCAGGGATGGCGCTGGCCGATGGCCACGAGCAAGCGCTGGAAGTCGGTGTCGGGCCGCTGCGGCGCGCCGATCCAGTCGCGCAGATCGCCGCCCGGCAGATGCGCATGCTCGGTCCAGGCCCGCCGCCGATCGCCCAGCATGTCGCCCAGCAAATCGGCCGCGTCCTCCGCCAGCTTGCGGAAGGTCGTGATCTTCCCGCCCCACACGCTGAGCAGCGGCGCCCCCGATTCGGCATGCGTCTCCAGCAGGTAATCGCGTGTCACCGCCGACGGATCGCCGGACGCGTCGTCCAGCAGCGGCCGCACGCCCGCATAGGTCCAGACGACGTCGGCCGGCGTCACCGGCGCGGCGAAGTAGCGGCTGGCCTGCTCGCAGAGATAGGCGATCTCGCCCTCGTCGATGCGGGCCTTGGCGAAGCCGGCCAGCGCGTCGGCGGGCAACTCCACGTCGGTCGTCCCGATCAGCGTGAAGTCGTCCTCGTAGGGGATGGCGAAGATGATGCGCTTGTCGGGGTTCTGGAAGATGTAGGCGTGGTCGTGCTGGAAGCGCTTGCGCACGATGATGTGGCTGCCCTTCACCAGACGCAGGCTCTTGGTCGCGATGACCTCGCCATGCGCGGGCGTCGCGACCTGGCGCAGGAAGCCCTCGGCCCAGGGCCCGGCCGCGTTGACCAGCGCGCGGGCGCGCAACTGGCGCTCGCCATCGGCGCAGCGCAGCGTCGCGGTCCAGTGATCCGCATGACGCTGAGCGGCGGTGACCATCGTGCGGGTATGCAGCACGGCGCCGTGCTCGCGCGCATCCAGCGCGTTGAGCAGCACCAGCCGCGCGTCGTCCACCCAGCCGTCGGAGTAGACGAAGCCCTTGGTGTACTCGCGCTTGAGCGGCTCCCCGTAGGACGAGCCGCGCAGGTCCACGCCCTCGGAGCCGGGCAGCACCTCGCGGCGCGCCAGATGGTCATAGAGGAACAGACCGATGCGGATCATCCAGGCCGGACGCATGGCCGCGTCATGCGGCATCACGAAACGCAGCGGCCACATGATGTGCGGCGCGCTGCGCAGCAGCACCTCGCGCTCCTGCAGCGCCTTGCGCACCAGCGAAAACTCGTAGTACTCCAGGTAGCGCAGGCCGCCGTGGATCAACTTGGTCGAGGAGGACGAGGTGTGCGCCGCGAAGTCGGACGCCTCGGCCAGCACGACCTTCCAGCCGCGCCCCGCGAGGTCGCGCGCGATGCCCGCACCGTTGATGCCGCCACCCACGACCAGCACATCGCAGCCGTCGATGGCGGAGGAGGTCGCAGGGGCGGCCGCCGGCGCTGAGGTCGTCGCGGAGTTCGAAGCGGAGGTCAAGGGCGAGGTCTCCTTCGGGGGCGTCGCCGCGACTCGGATGTTCGCGGCTGTGTTCTTCTTTTTTCTTTTTAGCGCGATTGCGCGCGTTTCACGCCAGGGTTAACCCGGTCAATTGTTCGTTTCGGTTCCTTTAGCCTGCGCGCCATGAATCCCAATCCCCGCCAGAACGACCTGCTGCAGGAGGTGCGCGCACGCGGCTCGGTGAGCGTGGAATCGCTGGCCGAGCAATTCGGCGTGACCTTGCAGACCGTGCGCCGCGACGTGCAGCGGCTGGCCGAGGCCGGCCTGGTGCAGCGCTTCCACGGCGGCGTGCGCGTGCCCGCGTCGACCACCGAGAACATCGCCTATCGCCAGCGCCAGGCCATGCAGGCCGACGGCAAATCGCGCATCGCGCGCGCCATCGCCGCGCGCATTCCGGCGGGCTGCTCGCTGATCCTGAACCTGGGCACGACCACCGAGGCGGTGGCGCATGCGCTGCTCCACCACAAGGGCCTGCGGGTCATCACGAACAACCTGAATGTCGCGATGATCCTGAGCGACAACCCGGACTGTGAGCTGGTGATGGTGGGCGGCTCGGTGCGGCACCGCGATCGAGGCATCGTCGGCGAGGCGGCGGTCGACTTCATCCGGCAGTTCAAGGTGGACATCGGCTTGATCGGCATCTCGGGCATTGAGTCCGACGGCAGTCTGCGCGATTTCGACTACCGCGAGGTGATGGTGGCACGGACCATCGTCGAGCATTCGCGCGAGGTCTGGGTCGCGGCCGATGCGACGAAATTCAACCGGCCCGCGATGGCCGAGGTGGCGCGCCTGCCCCAGATCGACGCGCTGTTCACCGACGAGGCGCCGCCGGAGCCCTTCCCCGCGCTGATGAGCGACGCGGGCGTGGAGCTGGTGGTGGCCGATTAAAACGAGCGAGACAAGCCATGACCTATCTGCTGGCCCTGGACCAGGGCACCTCCAGCTCCCGCGCCATCGTCTTCGATGCGCAGGGCCGCATCGTCGCGATGGCGCAGCGGGAGTTCCGCCAGATCTATCCGCAGCCGGGCTGGGTCGAGCACGATGCCGATGAAATCTGGGACTCGCAGCTGGCGGTGGCGCGCGAGGTGCTCGCCAAGGCCTCGCTGAAGGCTGCCGACGTGAAGGCGCTGGGCATCACGAATCAGCGCGAGACCACGCTGGTGTGGAATCGCAAGACCGGCCGACCCGTCCATCACGCGATCGTCTGGCAGGACCGCCGCGCCGAGCCGCGCTGCGCCGAGTTGCGCGAGCGCGGACACGGGCCGCTGATCCAGCGCAAGACGGGGCTGGTAGTGGACGCGTATTTCTCGGGGACCAAGCTGCAGTGGATCCTGGACAACGTGCCCGGCGCGCGCGAGCAGGCCGAGCGCGGCGAGCTGGCCTTCGGCACCATCGACAGCTGGCTGATCTGGAAGCTCACCAACGGCGAGGTCCATGTGACCGACGTGAGCAACGCCTCGCGCACCATGCTCTTCGACGTGCGCGAGAACCGCTGGGACGAGGAGCTGCTGGCGCTGCTGGACATTCCCGCATCGGTGCTGCCCGACGTGAAGCCCTCAGCCTCCGACTTCGGTCGCGCGGCGCCGGAGCATCTGGGCGGCGCGCTGACGATCGGCGGAATCGCCGGGGATCAGCAGAGCGCGCTGTTCGGGCAGGCCTGCTTCGAGGCCGGCATGGCCAAGAACACCTACGGCACCGGCTGCTTCATGCTGATGCACACGGGGCCGGTCTTCCAGACCAGCGGGAACGGGCTGATCACCACGAGCGCGGCGCAGACCGACGCGTCGCCTCGGTACGCGCTGGAGGGCAGCGTCTTCATCGGCGGCGCGGTCGTGCAATGGCTGCGCGACGGGCTGAACGCGATCAAGGCGAGCGGCGAGGTGCAAGGCCTGGCCGAGAGCGTGCCGGACGCGGGCGGGGTGATGTTCGTGCCGGCCTTCACCGGGCTGGGCGCGCCCTATTGGGACGCGGAGGCGCGCGGCGCGATCGTGGGTCTGACGCGGGGATCGACGGTGGCGCACATCGCGCGCGCGGCGCTGGAGAGCATCGCGTTCCAAAGCGCGGCGCTGTTGCAGGCGATGAGCCGCGACGCGGTCGCCGCGGGCGGCGCGCCGGTGAGCGAGCTGCGCGTGGACGGCGGCGCCTGCGTGAACGATCTGCTGATGCAATTCCAGGCGGACCTGCTGGGCATTCCGGTCGTGCGTCCGAAGGTGATCGAGACGACGGCGCTGGGCGCCGCGTATCTCGCGGGCCTGACGGCCGGCGTGTACGGCAACCTCGAGGACATCGGCCGCAACTGGCAGACGGAACGCGTGTTCCGTCCGACCATGCCGCGCGATCGCGCGCAGGAGTTGATGGCGCATTGGGAGCGCGCGGTGAGGCAGGCCTCGGCGCGTTGATTCATTGCCCATGGCGCGAGTCGCTCGCGCCTCTCCCCCGTCAGGGGGTCAGGTCTCTCCCCCCTCAATGACTGATTTGAGGAAGTGCGCAGGACAGTCGGCATCCATAGAGTGACGGGCTTCCACAAGGGAGAGGCCCTTCATGACCAAGATCGCCGACCTGATCAAGCTGGGCACCTACGCCGAAGGCCAGGTGCTGAACATCCCCGACGAAGTCCGTGACGAGCTCCGCCTGAATCCGGGCGATCGCGTCGAGTTCCTGTGGCTCGCCCCCCACGAGTACCTGATCTACTCGGCCGAGCACCCGCTCAGCATGCAGGGCATGCTCGGCAAGCCCAAACGCAAGGTCTCGATCAAGGACATGACCCGCGCCATCCGCGCGCGCGGAGGACACACCCGATGACTGGCATCGACACCAACATCCTGGTGCGCATCTTCGTGAGCGACGATGTCCGTCAGACGGCGATCGCCCAGCGCTTCATGGAAGCGCTCACGCCCGAGGAACCCGGATACATCTCCACTGTCGCTTTGTTGGAGCTCTGGTGGGTGCTTCACAGGACCTACCAGATGGAGAAGATGGCACTGGTACGGGCGGTCCGCAGGCTGCTGGACGCTCCCCACCTCCTCATTGAACACAAGGAAGAGGTTTCCGAGGCCGTGGGGAACTTCCTGACCGGAAACGCGAATCTGCAGGACTACCTGGTCGAACGTCGATGCTTCGGCGCTGGCTGCGCCAGAACCATGACGTTCGACCGGGCCGCGGCTCGTTCGGCCGGCATGACCCTCGTGGATCAGATCCCCATCGCCTCGCCCGCCCCCAACAGCGTCAGCACGCCCAGCACGGCGAAGATGGCCGCGGCGATCCCGTGAACCAGCCGCACCGGCAGCTTGTGCGCGAGCTTGTCGCCCACCAGCACCGCCGGCACGTTGGCGATCATCATCCCCAGCGTCGTGCCGGCCACCACCGGCCACAGATCATTGAAGCGCGCGGCCAAGGCCACGGTCGCGATCTGCGTCTTGTCGCCCATCTCCGCCAGGAAGAAGGCCACGATGGTCGTGCCCAGCACGCCCAGCTTGAACTTGCCGCCCGTCTCGGCGTCGTCGATCTTGTCGGGGATCAGCGTCCACACCGCCATCGCGATGAAGCCCACGCCCAGCACCCAGCGCAGCGTGTGCGGCGAGACCTGCGTCGTGATCCAGCTGCCCACCGCGCCCGCGCAGGCGTGATTCACCAGCGTCGCGATGAGGATGCCCAGCACGATCGGCCCGGGCTTGCGGAATCGCGCGGCCAGGATGAAGGCCAGCAATTGGGTCTTGTCGCCGATTTCGGCCAGGGCCACGAGCCCGGTGGAGATGAGGAAGGCTTCCATGAAAACGCTCAGCGGCCGAGACGTACCAATGACCACGCCTCCGCCGGCCGCAACCCGGGAGCGTGGTCAAAGGTCTCGCCAGGCTGGGAACGCGAAGGTTCCTGGCTACCGCGCGCCATGAGCCGGAGCTCAAGTTTGTTGACGCGGGTCTGCTGAATGGGCCCGTCGGGCGACGAGCGGGGTGCAGCGGCTACTCCCCAATGACAGCGCGGATTGTAGCCAGAGTCAGTCCCGGCCATGCCCGCTGTGCGGGTTCCGGCGGTCCGGCATCGCCCAGCAGCAGCAGTTGCGTGCGGTTGTCGCGCCAACTCGAGCCCATCAGCAGCTGCAGCACCGGCGCGCTCACCGCCTTGATCCGCTGCGGCCATTGCACGCAGTCGTCCAGCTCATTGCGCGCGACGGCCGACGCGATCAGCGCATCCGGCGCCTCGGCCAACCCGGCCTGCCAGTCGCCCAGCGCCAAGGCCTGCGCCATCGCGAGATCCTCGGCGGTGACCGGCTCGGCGGCCAGCAGCGGCAGCTGCTCGCGCAGCAGGGCCAAGTGCTCCGGAACGGCGGCCACCGGCAGCGTCACGCTGAAGCTCCAGCGCGAGGCGCCGCCCAGCGATTCGATCTCGCTCTCCCAGGGTCCGGGCAGCTTCGCGGCCACGCGCTGATGCATGAGCTCGCGCGCCAGCGCCCGCAGCACCGGCGGCGTGCCACGCGGCACCGGCGACTGCACGACGAGTTGGCAGCCCTGCCCTTGCGGCAGCTGCAGGAACTGCGCCGAACCCGGTGCCGGCACGGCCGTCGCCAGCGCGGCGGCGGCGCCCGGGGCGGCGGGCGCGGCCTTGGGCACGCGCCACTCGGCCATGAAGTCGGTGGCCAGGCCCTTGGCCGCTTCCAGCGTCAGATCACCGACGAAGAGCAAGGTGCTGCGCTCTGGCCGCCAGAACTGGCGATGGAATGCGAGCACGTCCTCGCGCTTGAGCCGTTTGAGGCTGCCCGCCGTCTGCACCGGCTGAGCCCGCCCCCAGAACGCGCGTCGTGCCGCCCAGGGCGCGAGCAGTTGCGCGTCAGCCCGGCGCAGCACCAGCGCATCCTGCGCGCGGCTGCGCATGTGCTCCAGCGCCTCGAAGGCCAGCGCCGGACGCTGGGTGAGGTCCGCGAGCAGATTGACCGCGTCGTCGCATTGATCGGGCAGGGCCTCGAGCGCGATCTCCGCGCTGGCCGCGCCGATCTCCAGCGCCAGCGGCTTGCCCAGCAGATCGCCCGCATAGGCGATGTCGGCGGACTCCATCGCCTCGCCGTCGCGCTTGGCCCCTTGCGCGAGCATGGACAGCGCCACCTCGGCCAAGCCTTCCTTGCCGGTGGGATCCCGCAGCCAACCGCCCTCGCCGATCAGGCGGACCTGGGTCCGTGCCGCGCCCGGTCGCGGCAGCACCAGCACGCGCAGGCCGTTGGGCAGCTTGGCTTGTTCCAGCGTGAGCGCCGGCACCGCGGGCGCCTGCGGCGCTTCGGGCGGACGATCGAACCCGTTCTGCGCCAACACCGGCAGCGCCGTCGCACCGGTCATCAGCGCGCCGCCCAGCATCAGCTCGCGGCGATTCACGCGGGTCGACGTCGGAGATCCGTGATCGCGCCTCATGCCGCCACCCCCGCCGCAGGGCCGATGTCCGCGAGCAGCGTCAGCATCGGCGCTTGCACGATCTGCTTGCGCCAGAGCTGCTGAACTTCGGCGGCCGTGAGCTTGGCGCGCACGGCGGCGTCCTTGGCCGCGGCGTTCACGTCGCCGCGCACTGCCCAGGCCTCGCCGAGCGCCCGCGCCAGGCGCTCCGAGGTCCAGTCCTGTGCTTGTGTCTCGCGGCGCAGCATGGCCTTGGCTTTCTCGAGCTCTTCATCGGTGATCGCCTCGTCGGCCAGGCGCAGCACTTCCTGCTGCAGCGCCTGCGCGACCGGGCTCGCGGTCTGACCGTGCGCGGCCAGCGCCTGTGCCACGAGCAGCCCCGCCTCGCGGCGCTGCAGCAGCCGCAGGCTGAGCTGATGCGCGAGCGCCTTCTCGTCGACCAGCGTGTCGATCAGCCGGCCGGAGCGGCCCAGCCCTAGCAGCGCCTGCGCCAGTTGCCAGACGGGGGTCGTCGCGTCGTCGGCGCGCGGCACCTGCCAGACCAGCGCGGCGGCCGGCAGCGGCGCCTGCGAGAGCGACAGCTTCAGCGTCTGGCTCTGCGGGCGACGCGCTTCGCGCAGGTCCGCGGGCTGGGCGGTGGGCAGCAAGAGCGGGAATGGCGCGCTCGGGGGAGTCGTGCTCGGGGAAGGCGTCGACGGGGAAGCCGCGCTTGAAGACGGGCTCGCCGCCCCGCTTGCGCCCGAAGCGGCGACGGGCCCGGCGGTCGACGATGTGGAGGCGGATGCCGAAGCGCCCTGCCCCTCGCGCGCCGCGCTGCCGAGCATCGGCGGCCGGATCGAGCCGAAGTAATGCAGCATCCAGCGCGCCACGGCGCCCTCGTCGAAGGCGCCCGTCACGATGACGAGCGCGCGGTCGCAACGGAAATTCGCGGCGTGGAACGCGCGCACCGCATCGGCGTCGAGGTCGCGCAGCTGCTCCGGATCACCGAGCGCGCCGCGCTGATAGGGGTGCGTGAGATAGCCGTGACGCTCGACGGCGAGGTCCAGCCGCGCATAGGGATCGAGCTGCGGCGCCTGCACCGCTTGGCGCAGTTGCTGACGCGCAGAGGCCAGCGTGTCGGCGTCGATGCGCGGATTGCTCATGCGCTCGGCTTCGGCCCAGAGCAGTCGCTCCAGCTGATGCGCAGGGACACGGGTCTGCAGGGCGGAGAAATCCTCATCGATCTCGATCACGCCGCGGCCCCCGGCCGAGGCGATCAGGCGATGGAACTGGCCCGGCTCCAGATAGCGGCTCGCGCCGGCGATCAGCCGAAGCGTCAGATGAGAGAGGCCGCTGCGGCCGGTGGGATCATCGCGGCCGCCGCATCGGTAGACGACGCGCACCGTGGCCAGCGCGCCCGGCACGGGCCGCGCCAGCCAGAGCAGGCCGTTCGGGAGTCTTTGGGGCTCGGGGCTAGCGCTCATGGGGCGTGATCGTAGCTGCCAATCCGCTGTCAGCAGCGGGTCCGCATCATCGGCGCGACATCGTCCTACGGCCGATGGCGGCATCGAGGAAGCCCTGCCCCAGGCGATGGGGACAGGCCTCGATCCTTCAAGTCACTTTCACACACGCCGGGTCCGCCGGCCGGGAGTCCCCCATGAGCATGAGCTTCGCCTACACCATCGTCTACGTCGCCGACGTGCCGGCCTCGCTGGACTTCTTCGAGCGGGCCTTCGGCTTGAAGCGCCGCTTCCTGCATGAGTCGGGCGCGTATGGGGAGCTGGAGACGGGGGGGACCACGCTGTCCTTTGCGCGGCATGACATCGCGAGGGGAAATCTCGGACAGGAGTATCGGCGCGCGGAGGATGGGGCGCCGTTGGGAATGGAGATCGGGTTGTCGACGCAGGACGTGCCGGCGGCGTATGCCCAGGCGCTGGGCGCGGGGGCGCAAGGCCTGACCCCGCCGACGACCAAGCCTTGGGGACAGGTGGTCGCCTATGTGCGATGCCCTGATGGGACGCTGGTGGAGATCTGCACGCCGATTTGAGGGAGGCTCTGGGGTGCGACGGCCCTCACCCCAACCCCTCTCCCACTTCATGGGAGAGGGGCGCTCTTTGCCCCTCGCCCGCTTGCGGGAGAGGGGTTGGGGTGAGGGCCGTGGCACACCAGAGCGCAGAGCAGGAGACCGCCCCATCCGCCGGGGGCCGCCATCGCTCAAGCCTCGTCGTGGTGCTGATGCCCTTTCGCCTGCGGCTCCACGACGATGCGCGCATGACGCTGGAAGGTGAAGTACGCCCAGGCCCAATCCGCAAACACTCGAACCCGATTCCGGAAGCCGATCAGGAAGTACACGTGGACGAAAAGCCAGAACAGCCACGCCGCGAAGCCGCTGAACTGGATAGTCCCCAGATCTGCCACCGCCGCCCGACGGCCGATGGTCGCGAGGTTGCCGTAGTCGTTGTAATGGAAGGGCGCGATGGACCGCCCCTGCATCCGCGCCAGGATCTGCTTCGCCGCATGCCGCCCGGCCTGCTTGGCGCCGGGGCTGACGCCGGGCACCGGCTTGCGGCTGCCGTCCTTCTGCAGGCTGGTCGCGGCGGCCATGTCGCCCACGACGTAGACCTCCGGATGACCGGGGATGTTCATGTGCTCGTCCACGACCACGCGCCCCGCGCGATCCAGCGGCACATCCAGCGTGCGCGCCAGAGGCGACGCGGCCACGCCCGCGGCCCAGACCTTGGTCTTGGACGCGATGCGCTCGGTCTTGCCGTCAGCGGTCTGCAGATCCACGCCGTCCTCGTCGATGCCGACGACGCGGCAACCCGTGCGCACCTGCACACCCAGGCGCTCCAACTGCTCCCGGGCCTGCGCCGACTGCTTGGGCTGGAAGGCGGCCAGCACGCGGTCCGAGCCCTCGACCAGCAGCACATGGGCACGGCTCGGATCAATGCGTCGGAACTCGTCGCGCAACGTGTGGCGGGCGATCTCGGCCAGCGTCCCGGCCATCTCGACGCCGGTCGGCCCGCCGCCGATGACGACGAAGGTCAGCCACGGACCGCGGTTGGCGGCGTCGGGCAGGGTCTCCGCGCGCTCGAAGGCGCTGAGCAGCCGAGCCCGCAGCTTGAAGGCATCGGCCAGCGTCTTCAGACCGGGCGCGTGCTCCTGCCACTGGTCGTTGCCGAAGTAGCTGTGCGTCGCGCCGGCCGCGACGATGAGGTGGTCATAAGGGATGCGCTGGCCGTCGGTGAGATGAACCTCGCGGCGGCCCTTGTCGACCGCCTGGACCTCCGCCATCAGTACCGTCAGGTTGCGCTGGTGGCGCCGCATGTGGCGGATCGGGGAGGCGATCGCCGGGGCCGACAGGCCGGCCGTCGCGACCTGGTACAGCAGCGGCTGGAACAGGTGATGGTTGCTGCGGTCGATCAGCGTGATGCGCACCGGCGCGCCGTCGAGCACCTTGGTCGCTTCGAGGCCGCCGAAGCCGCAGCCGACGATCACGACATGGGGGAGAGAGGAGGACGGGGCGGAGGGGGCGGCAGGGTCGGCATCCATGCAGCACATCCTAGCGGGGATGACGACCCGGATGGGTCAATCCGATGGCTGACAATCGCCCGATGCGACGCGCCGACCGCCTGTTCCAGATCGTCCAGCTCATCCGTGGACGCCGCCTCACCACCGCCGAATTCCTGGCCCAGCGCCTGGAGGTCTCGATCCGCACCGTCTATCGCGACGTGGCGGCGCTGCAGCAGCAGGGCGTGCCGATCGACGGCGAGGCGGGCGTGGGCTACCGCATGCGCGTCGGCTTCGAACTGCCGCCGCTGATGTTCAGCGCGGAGGAGGCGCAATCGCTGGTGGCCGCGGTCCGGCTGGCGCAGCCGCAGCTGGATGCGGTGCTGGGTCAACGCGCCGAGGAGGCGCTGGGCAAGATCTTCGCGGTGCTGCCGGGCACGGCGCGCGCCGCGGCCGAGAGCCTCACCGTCTATGCGCCGCAGCGCGGCCTGGACGACGCCACGCGCGAGCGGCTGTCGCAACTCCGCCAGGCGACCGAGTCCCGCAACAAGCTGCGCCTGCATTACCTGGACCTGAGCGATCAGACGAGCACCCGCGTGGTGCGGCCGCTGGCCTGCTTCTTCTGGGGGCCGGTGTGGACCTTCTCCGCCTGGTGCGAGCTACGCGAGGACTTCCGCAGCTTCCGCGTCGACCGCGTGCAAGACCTGGAGCTGATGCCCGAGCGCTTCCGGGACGAGCCCGGCAAGACGCTGGCCGATCTGCAGCGCCGCGAGAATGCACGCGAGAACTGGGCCTGAGGCGCCTCGCGCTCTTTTGATCCTCGTCAACGCGAGCGACTGAACTGGCGGGTCCACGAGCGCTCGTGCATCAATAGAGGATTGGCCGCCGCGCCGTGAGCGTCGAGCCTGCGCGTCCTTCGACTTCGAGGACGCTCATGCGCCGCTCCGACCTGCCCCCTGTTCTTTTGCCCGATGCCACCGGCCGGCTCACTCGCCGCAAGGCGCTGGGCGTCGCCGCGTTGTTCGCCGGCCCGTGGCTGAGCGCCTGCGGCGCCGGATCCGATGCGGATGACGCCCCGGACGCGGCCGATCGGGAGCGCCTCGGGCGCGCTTACGAGGAGGAGCGTCAGGCCTCCACGCGACTGGATCCTGGCGTGGTCCGGCTGGTCGACCGCGGGGACGGCTCGCCCCATTTGCTGCTGCGCGGCAACTTGCCGGTGGGCGATACCGGCTTCGAGTACGAGTTCCTGCTGGCGACGCTGCGAGACGCCACGCTCAAGGCCGGTGCGGTCTGGCCGGAGCGCGTCCAGATCGTGGACGTCAGCCTGTTGAACGAGATCGCCGACAGCCGGGATCTCCAGATCGAACGCCGCTTCTGGCAAGAGCATCCCCACTTGGGCCGCTTCGTGCATCACCCGATCTTTGGCGCGTTGACGGATCCGACCGGTCTCCCACAGCCGATCAGACGCGCTTTGGAAGGGAGCGGTGGACTGGACCGGATGGATGAACTGCTGGAGCTGCTACGCGCGCTGCTGCGCGAGCCGGTCCGGGAGGGCGTGGCCCTGGCCGTCTTCGTCCATTGCCGGGCGGGGCGAGACCGGACGGGTCAAGTCATCGCCTCCTATGGGATGCGCCATCAGCGGCAGTCCTATCGCGACGCGATCGCCAACGCTGATCGCGTCGCGGGGCGCGCCGTGTTGCGCTTCAGCCGCCACGGCACGCAGTGGTACGCCTACAAGCTGGCGGACCACGATCGCGTTCCGACCATCGGACCCATCGACTGATCGACCGATCAACTGATCAATCGACGGATCGCAAGCGCAGCCGAGGGCGCGGCCATCAGCGGATCGCCACGCGCGGCAGCGCGGTGGCCGCCGGACGCCAGCGCAGCAGCGGCGCCTCGATCCAGCGGTGGAATGGGACGGCGGCCATGTTGCTCAGGGCCCAGGCGGCCAGCAGCGCCAGCGGAGCGAGCGCGTCCAGCATGGGCGCGGGGCTTTCGGCGCGGTGCTCATAGAGCGCGTTGACCAGCAGGCAGACCGGGAAGTGGATCAGGAACAGCGCATAGGCGTGTCGCGCCATCCCCTGCACCCCGTCCTGCAGCCAGCGCGGACCCGCGCCGCGGCGCCACAGCGCGATCACGACCGCGGTGAGCGCGGCCACCACCAAACGCTCGCGGAACTGCAGGATCAGCGCCGCGGTCATCAGCGCGCCCAGGGCGATCAGGCCCGCGCGACGCGCCCCGGTGGACCAGCTCTGGCACCAGAACAGCAACGCGCCCAGGCCGTAGGCGCCGAAGAAGTAGATGGCGTAGGCGTCCAGGTCGGCCATGCGGTTGAACTTGAGCAGTGAGGCGGCGCAGAGCACGCCCACCACCGCAGGCGCCACGATGGCGCGGGTGGCGCGCTGGAGAGGCAGGCAGCGCAGGGCCCACATCAGCAGCAACAGCAGCGCGAAGAGCTGGAAGTCGATCGCCACGTACCAAGCGCCGACGGTCAGCGCCTCGACCTCCATCAGATCGTGCAGCAGCAGCGCGTGGGCCAGGATCTGGGCCGCGTGGACTTGCGAGGGCACCAGCTCGGGCAGCAGCGGCGCGACCAGCCAGGAGCTCAACAGCGTCAGGCCGACCGCGGCCATGAAGGGCGGGACCAGGCGCCAGTAGCGCTGCGCCAACAGCGCGGGCGCGGACTGGCGCAGTTGCGCGTCTTGCGCCGCCAGCGCGCGGGCGCTGAGGTAGCCGCCCAGGACCAGGAAGACCTGCACCGCCATGCGGCCGTAGTCGTAGAGCCATCCCGTGAGGAGCGGAAAGAGGCCGTGCATCGCCTCGGCGATGGGCCCGTAGACCGACAGGTGATGGAGGACGATCAGCTGCGCCGCGACGGCGCGCAGCGCGTCCAGCGGAAGCAGACGTGAAGCCATGGGGGAAGGAAAAGCGACGGCCGCCTCGCGGCGGCCGTGAATCGATGCCGAATTCTATATGCGAATCAACAAGTTACGTTCGCGTGCAGGTGGTGTGAGGATCGCATGACGCCCGGAAGGGTGCCGGATAGGCGCTGTGCGGCGGCCCGGCGGTCGATCAGCGCGGGGAGCGAGGCGGACCGGAGCGGCGGGCGCGCGGCTTGGGCGGCGGGAACAGGGTCCCGTTGAAGATGGCCGCGAACCAGCCCAGGTACCAGCCGATCAAGCGCTGGAACCAGGGCTTGGGCGGCGCGGGCACCGGCTTGGGGCGATCGGAGGGATGACGCTGCTCGACGGCCTGCTCCAGCGCGCCGAGCCGCTGCCGCAGCAGCGCCAAGCCGGCGACCTTGGAGGGGACGGCGCGCTCCGCCTGGATCACCAGGGCGATGTGCACCAGCGTGCGGTCGGGGCCGAGCGTCTCGAGCCGGATCTGGGCCTGGCCAGTCGCTCCACCGGTACCGGGGCCCTGGCCGTCGAAGCTCAGCCGCAGCCGGCTGGGGGCCTCGATGTCCAACATCAGCAGCTTGCCAGTGAAGCCAGGCATGGCCAGCGCGAAGGCACGGGCCGCATCGGCGGCAGCCAGCGATGAGCCGGCGGGCAGCGCGTCGGCGAGCAGGGCCAGGTCGTGCAGCGCCTTCCAGGCGGTGGCCTGGGGGACCGGCAGGACGAGGTCGTCATTCAGGGCGAGGGTCGGCATGCGGGGGATTGTGGCCGGGCGAGGTGGTCGACTGCGCGCGGGAGCGAATTTCGCTATGGTGCGCGGATGGACAACATGGATCTGCAGGTGCTGCGCCAGGTGCAGCAATGGCTGGACGCCGATCAGCGCGTCGTGCTGGGGACGATCACTCGCACCTGGGGATCAGCGCCTCGGCCGGTGGGGTCGATCGTCGCGGTGCGCGGAGATGGGCTGATCACGGGCTCGGTCTCGGGCGGCTGCATCGAGGACGACCTGGTGGCGAAGGTGCGGGAAGGCGCGCTCACGCTGCGGGCGCCGGAGCTGATCCGCTACGGCGTCGGCGCGGAGGCGGCTCAGCGTTTCGGACTGCCCTGCGGCGGGACGCTGGAGCTGATGCTGGAGCCGGTCGGGCCGGACTCTTCGGTCGCTGAATTGCTGGCGCGCCTGTCGCGCGGCGAGCGGGTGCTGCGAACGCTGGATCTCGCCACCGGCGCGGTGACGCTGTCGGAGCCGCCCTCTCATTCGCTCGGCGGCGCGGACCGTTTGGTGTTGAGCGAGACGCGACTGGAGACGCATCACGGGCCGCAGTGGCGGCTGCTGATCATCGGCGCGGGGCAGATGAGCCAGTACCTGGCGCAGATGGCGCTGGCGCTCGATTACCAGGTGCAGGTCTGCGATCCGCGTGACGACTATCCCTGGACGCTGCTGGCCGCGCCGCTGACGCGCGACATGCCGGACGACGTCGTCCAGCGGCTGCGGCCCGACGGCCACACGGCGATCGTGGCGCTGACGCACGACCCCAAGCTGGACGACCTGGCGTTGATGGAGGCGCTGGCGAGTCCGGCGTTCTACGTCGGCGCGATCGGCTCACGGGTGAATCAGGCCAAGCGGCGCGCGCGCCTGAAGGAGCACTTCGACCTGACGGATGCGCAGCTGGATCGGCTGCACGGCCCGGTGGGCCTGCACATCGGCGCACGCACGCCACCGGAAATCGCGCTGGCGATCCTGGCGCACATGACCGCCGAACGCTATGGCGTGACACTCACCAGCAGCGCCGCGCCAGGCGGCGGGAACGAGGCGGGCTGCGTGGTGTGAGCCCGCCCTGCCCTCACCTCATGCTGTACCCCCGCCCATCCATGCAAGCCTCGACCGCGCGGTTGAACACGCCGGCGTCGTTCATCGCCGAGGGCTGTGAGGTGGCCCAGCGGTTGCAGGCCTGGCGGTCGGCTTCCGTCTGCTCGGCCGACTGGCCGTTGCGCGGATAGATGATCGGATCGGGCCGCGGCGGCGCGACGGGCGCCGGCGTCGCGGTGTCCGCGCCCGGGGGCGGCGCGACCACCACGTAGCCCGGCCCCGAGACCGCGGTCTGGTAATACACGCCGTTGGCGTAGTAGTACGGGTAGCCGCCGATGCGCAGGCTCACGTAGGCCGACGGCAGCACCGGGACGATGACCCCCACCGGCGGCACGATCACGCGAAAGCTCGGTCCGTAGGGCTGATACCAGACCCCGCCGTGGTACCAGTAGCGCCCGCCCACGAAGACCGCGCCCGTCGGCAGGCCGCGCGCGACGTAGCCGGTCGCGGGGTAGTAGTGGTCGTGGTGATAGCGGGTGTCGAAGCGCAGGCCGATGTCGACCCGCGGCCCCGGTCCGCCGTGGTGTTGCGCGGACGCCAGCCCGGTGCCCAGGGCCAGCGCGAGAGGAATCAGCCAACGAAGCTTGCTCATGATGAATCTCCGCCTACGGCGCAGGAAAAGTCAGGTGACCATTCAACGCCGGCTGCTCCGGGGCCGTCTACGGAGCGCGGTTTCGCCGGGGTAAAGATCCATTGCTCCGCGCGGCACCCGGGGCCCGCCCTCGCACGCCGCGCGCGAAGCCACGCTCGTTCGCGACCGAACGACGCGCCCGCAGCCATCGGCGATGATGCGCGCCGTCGCGATCCCACCGAGCCGCGACTCACCGCCCTTTCCGACTCAGCAGACACCCTGCCGCCGACATGATCGAGCTCTACTACTTCCCCAGCAACGCCAGCTTCGCGCCCCACGTCGTCCTGAACGAGCTGGGGCTGCCCTTCCAGCTGACGCTCGTCGACCGCGACAAGGACGAGCACAAGAGCCCGGCCTTCCTGGCGATCAATCCCAACGGCCTGCTGCCCGCGCTGCGCGACACGCGTCCCGGTCAAGACGGTCTGGTGCTGTTCGAGACCGCCGCGATCCTGCTGCATCTGGCCGACACGCATCCCGACGCCGGGCTGATGCCGGCGCTGGGCACGCCCGCCCGCGCCACCGCCTACAAGTGGCTGATGTGGCTGACCAACACGCTGCAGCCCACCGTCATCACGTATTACTACCCCGACCGTTTCGTCGCGCCGGGCAACACCGGCGGCAGCGCCGAGGTGAAGGCGCAGGCGCAGGTCCGCGCAGCCGCGCAACTGGACCTGCTGGCCGCGGAGTTCGAGCGCCACGGCGGACCCTTCCTGCTGGGCGAGCAGTTCTCGGTCCTGGACCCCTTCGCTTTCATGCTGTGCCGCTGGACGCGCAACTTCAGCGATCCGGCGCGCAACCGCCCGGCGCTGGGCGCCTTCCTGGAACGAATGGCGCAGCGCCCCGCGCTGCTCAAGACCATCGAGACCGAGAAGCTGCCCAAGCCCTGGTTCTGAACGAGCGGAACCCGCTCCGCGCTGAGCCTCAGCGCGGCGGCAGCGCGTGCAGGTAGTCGTAGAGCTGGCGCGCGATCGCTGCGCGCTCGGCGTCTGGCCGGCCCTCGGCCAGCGCCGGCATCGTCGTTCCGGGCCGCACCGCCGACGGCGTCAGCAGCCAGCGCCGCCACGCCGCCGCGTCGAAGCCCTTGACCGCGACATCGAGGTCCAAGGGCATCTTGTCGCCGCCGTAGCCGCGAATGCGGTGGCAGCTCAGGCAATGCGTGCGGGCGAGATCGGCGGCAGCGCCGTAGCGCTTGGCCATGTCGCCCGGCAGCAGCGCCTTGGTCGACGAGGGACCGCTGCTCACCGCCGCGACCTGATAGGGCCACAGTGCGCCGCCCTCGGCCTGCAAGGCCTTGGAGCGCCGGTTGTCCCAGACCAGATAGAACGGGCCCAGCGGCACCTGCTTCTCGCCTTGCAGATGGTTGTCGACCTGGAAGGGCTTGCCGTCCTCGCGCGCGATCATCAGCCAGGCGCGGTGCTGCGCGAAACGCTCCACCGGAATGCGCGACACGAAACCGTCGAGCGCGCGCAGCTCCAGCTCGCGTCCCGCCGCATTCCAGTCAGCACCCAGCCACTGCGCCAGCGCCGCGTTCGCCGGAAAGCCGACGTAGCGGACCTCCGGCATCCGGCCCTTGCGCGCGAGATGCGGCTCCAAGACGGTGACCGGCTCGGCGGAGATGCCGGCGGCGCTCAACTGCTCCCGGGCGACGGCGGGCGCCGGCAGTTCCAGACTCCACGCGGCGGGCGCCACCGCGACGCCCATCAGCAGCGCGAGGGACAGCGTGACGGCTTTCATCGCGGCTTCAGCAGCAGCACACTGCGGGCATGCGCCTGGATGTCGGCCTCGGTGAGCCACTCGCGGCGGTACTGGCCCTTGGCGAGCAGCGGCGCCTGATCGCCGTAATGCGGATCCGGCCACACGCCGCTCTGGCCCACCGGATTGACGCCCAGCGCCTCCTGCGGTTTCGCGAAGTCGATCAGCCGGCGCGTCGACGGGCCGTAGGTCACCGCCCAGGGACCGTCGCCGTTGCGCTGCGCGAAGTTGTTGGGCACCTCATGCCCGCCCGGCACCGGGAACGGCCCGACGTTGAAGATCTTGTCCAGCGGCTTCTGCTTGCCCAGCGGATGCTCGTGGGTCAGCGTGTGCGCGCGCTCCCAGCGCCACTGGCCGCTGTCGGGACCCAGCGTCGATTGCAGATGCGCGAGCGCCGCCTTCCACGCGCGGCGCACGATGTCCGCGCGCGTCTCGCGCTGCGGCGTCGTGCGGTCGTCCCACCAGGGCGAGGCGTCGTCGGCGGTGAGGCGCGGCAGCGCATGGTCCAGCGCGCGGGTGCGGCGCAGGTTCTCGAACTGCGCCTCGCCCAGCTCGTCCTTCATCGTCGCCCGCACCAGCTCGGCCATGAACTGCTGGAACAGCACCGGCGCCAGGCCGTCGGCCTTGTACGCGCCGTTCCAGCGCACCAGCGCCTCGACCAGCGGCTGCTCCTCGATGGAGGCGGCGCCGCGCAGCTCGGGGATCAGCGGCCGCAGCACCTGCGGGCCGTAATCGGTCTGCACGTCCAGCTGCAGGGCCTGGCTGTTCTGCGTGTCCCAGCGCTTGCCCTGGCTGATCAGGCCGTCCAGTCGCCGGCCGCGCTCGGCCAGGTTGTAGTAACCGGGCACCGGCGTCTCGGCCACCGGCTGGAAGTTGGCCGACACGATGTAGCCGCGCGCCGGGTTCTCCTCCTGCGGATTCGAGGAGAAGGGCAGGAAGCCCAGCTTGTCCGACTCCGGCTGCGTGCCGTCCAGGATGAAGCTCGGGTTCACGCCCTCGGGCCGCTGCGGCAGCTTGGCCGAGGCCCACCAGCCGATGTCGCCCGCGGCATTGGCCCAGACGATGTTCAGCCCCGGCGCATGCACCAGGCTTGCCGCCTGGCGTGCCTTCTCCAGCGTGTCCGCGCGGCCCAGTTGATAGAAGGCATCGAGCACCGGGTTCTCGGTCTCGAGGAAGGCCCACCACATCGCGATCGGGCGCTCGCCCTTATCGCCGGGGACGGCGTCGTTGATGATGGGCCCGTGCGGCGAGCGGCGCAGCGTCAGGATCTGGTCCGGCTGGCCCTTGACCTTGAGCACCTCCTGACGCGAGCTCATCGGCACCCACTGCCCGTGCACCCAGACCTCGTTGGGATTGGCGGGGTTGATCTTCTCGGCGATCAGATCGACGTCGTCGTTCTGGAACATCGTCAGGCTCCACCCAAAGCGCTGGTTGTGTCCCAGCAGCGCCATGGGGTTCAACGCCAGGTGATGGCCGTAGAGCTCGAAATCCGGCGTGCGCAGATGCGCCTCCCACCAGACCGCGGGCGTCGAGTACGCGATGTGCGGATCCCCCGCCAGCAGCGGCTTGCCGCTGGCCGTGCGGCTGCCTGACACGACCCAGGCATTGCTGCCCTCGAACTGCGGCAGGCCGGCGAGCTCCGCCGCCCGGTCGCTGGCCGCGGCGATGCGCATCAGCATCGGCCCGGCGCTGCCCAGCGTGCCGGCGGGCTGCGCCTGCAACATGCCCTGCGGATGCCAGTCCAGATCGAAGATGCGAAGGTACTCGGGCCCGAGCTGATCGCGCACCGCGGTCAACGCGGGCTCGGTGCGGAAGGCCGCGGCGAAGCTGTAGGCCAGGTAGCCGGCGATGCTCAGCGTGTCGGCCTCGGTGAACGCCCGCTTGGGGATGCCCAGCACCTCGAACTCCAGCGGCGCCGGACGCGTCGCCTGGTATTGATTGACGCCGTCCAGATAGGCCCGCAGCGCGCGCAGCGACGGCGAATCCGGTTGCTGCTTGGCGACCTGCGCGGCGATCTCGTCGGCGCGCGCGCGGATGCCCAGCGTGCGGAACAGGCGATCGGTCTCGACCAGCTTGGGACCGAGCACCTCGGCCAGCTCGCCGCGCGCGAGCCGGCGCAGCATCTCCATCTGGAACAGCCGGTCCTGCGCATGCAGGTAGCCGAGCGCGCGATAGAGGTCGGCCTCGTTGCGGGCGTCGATGTGGGGCACGCCCCATTCGTCGTAGCGCACCTGCACCGGCGCGCTCAGGCCGGTGAGCTGCAGTTCCCCGTCGCGCTGCGGCAGCTTGGCGCGCACATGCCAGGTGACGCCGGCCGCGCCGATGGCGACCAGCACCGCCAGCGAGATCACGCCCCGCTTGAGCCAACGACCCGCGGTGCTCATGACTTGGCCGGTTGACGCAGCTGGGCCAGCGCCTCGACGCGCTTGATCAGGTCGCGATCGTTCCAGGGCTTCTGGAACATGCCGTACAGGCCCTGGATCTGGTGCAGACGGGCGTGGAGCTCTTCATGGCCGCTGATGGCGATGATGGGCAGGTCCTCGGTGGCGAGGGCGCCCTGCACCGCGCGGATCAGCTCGAAGCCGTCCATGTTGGGCATCTCGAGGTCGGTGATCAGCACGCCGAAGCGCGTCTGGCCGAGCAGCTCCAGCGCCTCCACGCCGTCGCGCGCGGCGACGACCTCATGGCCGGCCTCGCTGAACAGCTTGAGCAGCTTGGCGCGCACCACGGCCGAGTCGTCCACCACCAGCAGCGGCAGGCGCGGCGCGGGCGCGGCGGTGGTCGGGGCTTGCGCGACCGGGGCCGCCGGGGCGGCGGGCGCGGGTCGGGCGGGCGCGGGCTGCGGACGAGGCGGCGGCGGAGGCACGCCGACATCGCGGTGGTCGCCGCGGCGCACCGTGATGATGATGATCACGATGGCCAGCGGAATGGCGATCAGCAGCGGCAACAGAAATGGCTGCAGGGTCTCTGGCAAATCAAACGGCATGCGCTCCTCCGACTCCTCCGAACCGGGCACGCTACACCGGCCGGGGGCGCCACTGTAGAGGAAAAGCCCGGGCTCAGCCCCAGTGCAGCGATGACAAATCGTTGGCGAAGAGCGGTGTGCGGGCCCACAGGCCCTTGAGCCCGGCGCGGGCGACCGTGATCCATTGCGGCTGGTAGAGGAAGGCCGCGACCGCGTCCTGGGCCACCAGGCGCTGCGCCTCGGCGAAGAGCTTCAAGCGCTGCGCCGGATCGGCGCTGGCCTGCATGCGCGCGTACAGCGCGTTGAAGGCCTCGCTGCGATAGCCCCAGTAATAGTCGGCCCGCGCGAAGTTGCCGAAGTCATGCGGCTCCACATGCGAGATCAGCGTGAGGTCGTAGGCCTTGCTGCCGTAGACGCCCGACAGCCACTGCGCCCACTCGACGTTCTCGATCCTGACCTGGATGCCGACGGCGCCCAGCTGCGCGGCGATCAGCTCGCCGCCCTGGCGCGCATAGGGCACCGGCGGCAGCTTCAGGGACAAGCTCAGTCCGGTGGCCTTGGCCTGCGTCAGCAGCGCCTTGGCCGCGGCCGGGTCGTAGGCGTTGATCGCGGTGCAATCGACATAGCCCGGCGTGTCGGGCGTGACGTAGCTGCCGATGGGCACGCCGAAGCCGTCGGCGCTGGCCTGGATGACGGCCTGGCGATCGATCGCCATCGCGATGGCGCGGCGCACCCGCGCATCGGCCAGCGCCGGACGCGCGTTGTTGATCGCCAGGATGGTCTTGGCGCGCGAGGACGCGGTCAGCACCCGGAAACGCTTGGGCTGCGCCTTGAACTGGCTCAGCGCGCGCGCCGCCGCGACGCGCGGGAAGACGTCGACGTCGCCGGCCAGCAGCGCCGCGACCTGCGCCGCCGGCTCGCCGATGAAGCGGAACTGCACGCGCGGGATGCGGATCTTGGCGGCGTCGCGGAAGCCGGGCCAGGCGACGACGCTGAGGCTCGCGCCGCGCTGCCACTGCGCCACGCGGTAGGGCCCGGTGCCGACGGGGTTCTGCGCATTGCCGGCGGCGCTCTTGGGCTCGACGATCACGGCGGTGGACTGGCCCAGCAGCTCCGGCAGCAGCGGCTCCGGATTCTTGAGCGTCAGCACCACGCTCAGCGGATCGGGCGTGGCGATGGCGGCGATGTTCTCGAAGACGCGGCGATCCTTGTTCGTGCTCTTGGCCGCGGCGGCGCGCTCGAAGCTGAACTTCACCGCACTCGCATCGAAGGCCTCGCCGTTGTGGAAGCGCACGCCGGGCCGCAGCGTGAAGGTCCAGCTCCGCAGATCAGGCGAGGCGCTCCAGCGCAGCGCCAGCAGCGGCTGCGCGGCGCCGTCCTCGCCGACCTTGGTCAGCGGCTCCAGCACGTTGTAGAGCACGATCTCGCCGATGGCCGAGGCCGCGCCGGCGGTCGGGTCCAGGCCGGGCGGCTCCAGCGTCATGCCCATCACGAGCGGCTTCGCACCGGTCTGCGCGAGCACGGGAAGCGCGCCCAGGGTGGCGGCGCCCGCGAGCGCGCCGCCGGTGAGGCGATTGAAGTGGCGTCTGTCCATGGCGCGGATCATGCCAAAGCGGACAGCAGCTCCCGGGTGTACGGATGACGCGGTTCGCCCAGCACCTGCGCCGCCAGGCCCTGCTCCGCGACTTCCCCGCCACGCAGCACCAGCGCGTGATCGCACAGCACCTCGACTGCGGCCAGGTCATGGCTGACCAGCACCAGGCTGATGCCCTCGCGCCGCTGCAGCTCGCGCAGCAGCGCGAGAATTTGCGCCTGCACCGACACATCCAGCGCCGACAGCGGCTCGTCGGCCACGATCAGGCGGGGCCGCGTCGCCAGCGCCCGCGCGATCGCGAGCCGCTGTCGCTGACCGCCCGAGAACTGATGCGGATAGCGCAGCGCCGCGTCGGGTTCCAGACCGACGGCGGCGAGCACCTCGCCCAAGCGCTCTCGCCGCTGGACCTCGCTCATGGCGAGCGCCGCCATCGGCTCCAACACGCTGCGCCCGACGCGCCAGCGTGGATCGAGCGATCCATAGGGATCCTGGAAGACCATCTGCACGGCGGGCCGCAGCGCGCGCCGATGCGCCGAGGACATCGCATTCACGTCCTGGCCGGACCAGCGGACCGAGCCGGCATGCGGGCGCTCCAGCGCCATCACCAATCGCGCGAGCGTGCTCTTGCCGGCGCCCGACTCGCCGATCACGCCGAGCGACTCGCCCGCCGCGAGCGTGAAAGAGACGTCGCGCAGCACCGTGCGTCCGGCATAGCGCTGCTCGAGTCCGTCAACCTGGAGCAACGGCGTGGCGACAAGCGCGCTCATGGGCCGACCTCCCAGCAGGCGAGACGGCCGTCGAAGACCGGCGGTTCCGCGGCGCATCGCGCGGTCGCGAGCGGGCAGCGAGGCGCGAAGGGGCAACCGGCGCCAAGTTGCGTCAGCGCCGGCACGTTGCCCGCCAGCGGATGCAGCGGCTGATCACGCCCGGCGCCGAGCCGCGGCCGCGCCGCCCACAGCGCCTGCGTGTACGGATGGCGCGGGCGGTCGAGCAGCTCACGCGCGGCGCCCTGCTCCATCACGCGTCCGCCGTAGAGGATGGCCATGCGGTCGACACGCCGCGCCGTCAGCGCGAGGTCGTGCGAGATCAACAGCAGGCCCATGCGGCGCTCGGCGACCAGCTCGTTGAGCAGCTCCAGCACCTGCATGCGCAGGCGGGCGTCGAGGGCCGTGGTGGGCTCGTCGGCGATGAGCAAATCCGGCTCGGCTGCGAGCGCCATCGCGATCAGCGCGCGCTGGCGCTGGCCGCCGGAGAGCTGGTGCGGATAGGCCCGCGCCTGTCTGTCGTCCAGGCCGACCCGCGTGAGCAGCGCCATCGCGCGCTCGCGAGCCGAGTCGCGATCCGGTGCCAGGCGGTGCAGGCGGATCGGCTCGATCACTTGCGCGATCACACGTTGCAAGGGATTCAGCGCGGTCAGCGGCTCCTGGAAAACCATCGCGACGCGGCGACCGCGCAGGCCGCACCAGTCGTGTTCGCCCAGCGTCAGCAGATCGCGACCGTCGAGCAAGACCTGGCCTTCGACCTCCGCGCCGTCGGGCAGCAGGCCCATCACGGCGAGCGCCGTCAGCGTCTTCCCGCTGCCGGATTCGCCGACGAGGGCGAGGCTCTCGCCGCGGTCGACGTCGAAGTCCAGGCCGCGCAGCGCATGCAGCCGCGCGCCGCCGCGCCCGGGCAAGCGTACCTGCAGATCGCGCACGGCAAGCAGCGGTGCTTCGCGGGTCGTGCTTCCCGCGCTCATCGCGGTTGCTCCTTCGGATCCAGCCGATCGCGCAGGCCGTCGCCGAGCAGGTTCAGGCCCAGTACCGCGAGCGTGATCGCGACGCCCGGCGCGATCGCCAGCTGCGGAGCCTCGAACATCAGCGTCTGCGCCTCGGCCAGCAGCCGGCCCCAGCTCGCCTGTGGCGGCTGCGTGCCCAGACCGAGATAGGACAAACCGGCCTCCGCCAGGATCGCGAGCGCGAAGCTGGTCGTGCCCTGGACGATCAGCAGCGGCAGCAGCTGCGGCAGCACATGGCGAATCGTGATGGACCATCGCCCCTGCCCCGCCACGCGCGCGGCGAGCACGAAATCCCGCGTCCACCAGCTCTTGGCGCTGCCGTTGACCAAGCGCGCGAAGGACGGCACCGCATGCAGGCCGATGGCCACCATCGCGATCGTCATGCCGGGACCGAGCGCCGCGGCGAGCAGGATCGCCAGCAGCAGCGCGGGGAAGGCATAGCCGAGATCGGCGCCGCGCAGCACCATGGCCTCGACCCAGCCGCGCCGCGCGGCGGCCAGCAGACCGAGCGCGGTGCCGATGACCAGCCCGATCCCGACCGCGACGATGCCGACCAGCCAGGCGCTGCGCGCGCCGGCCATCACCCGGCTGAGCACGTCGCGACCCAGCTGGTCGCAACCCAGCCAGTGCGAGGCGTCGGCGGCGGCGAAGCGCCGCGCCATGTCGATCTGCTCGGGCGGCCACGGCGTCCAGATCAGCGACAGCAGCGCCGTCGCCATCAGCAGCGCGGTCAGCACCGCGCCGAGGAAGAATCCCGCGCGCTTCATGCCTGGGTCCGCGTGCGCAGGCGCGGGTCGATCCAGCCGTGCAACAGGTCCACGGCGAAGTTGATCAGCAGCACCAGCGCGGCCAGCAGCATCACGCCGTTGCGCACGACGATGAGATCGCGGTTCGCGATGGCCTGTGCCATCAGGCGGCCCAGGCCGGGCAGCGTGAAGACGTTCTCGATGACGATGGTGCCGGCCAGCAGGTTGGCGAATTGCAATCCGCCCAGCGTCAGCAGCGGGATCGCCGCATGACGCAGGCCGTGGCGCCACAGCGCCGCGCGGCGCGACAGGCCTTTGGCGCGGGCGCTGCGCATGAAGTCCTCGCGGGCGATGTCCAGCAGCGCGGAGCGCGCGATCCGCGCGAGGATCGCCGCCTGCACCAGCGCCAGCGCGATCGCGGGCAGCAGCAGCGCGCGCAGCCCGGGCCAGAGGCCGCCGCCGAGTTCCGCGTCCCAGCCGGGGAAGCCGCCGGCGTCGACCCATTGCAGCTTCACCGCGAAGAGCAGCACCAGCAGCATGCCCAGCCAGAAGCTTGGCACGGCCAGACCGAGCTGGGTCAGGCCCATGACGAGGTGATCGCCGAGCCGGCCTTGCTGGCTCGCCGCCCACCAGCCCGCGGCGAGCGCGAGCACCACGGTCATCGCCATCGACAGCAGCGCCAGCGGCAGCGTGAGCGCGAGGCGTTCGTGGATGAGGTCGGCGACGGGCGCGCCGTAGGCGTAGGACAGGCCGAGGTCGCCGCGCGCGAGGCCGGCGAGCCAGTCGATGTAGCGATGCCAGGCGGGCTGGTCGAGCCCGAGCTGCGCGGCCAGGGCGGCGACGGCCTCGGGCGGGGCTTCGGGACCCATGATGAGCTGGGCGGCATTGCCGGGCAGCCACTCCAGCGCGCCGAAGATCAGCGCCGAGGCGGCCAGCAGGGTCAGCCCCAGGACCGCCAGGCGCTTGAGGAGATAGGTCATGGCGGGCGGGATCATAGGCGTGGACGCCACACCGGCTTCAACTTCACTGGAGTTTGCGATTGTTGTGCGCCCATCGGGGGTCGATGCTCCCGGCCTTGCCGATGAGGGCGCAGCGCAGCGAATGTGCTCCGGGCCTCATCTCTTCATCTCTACTCGAATGTGCAGTTTCGAAGTCCCGGAGGCTCGATATGATTCACGGCAATAGCTCCCCCACCTCTGTCCCCGGCGAAAGCGCGGATCGGCATGTGGGGGACTTCTTTTTCCCCCGCTCTTCCGCCCGCGTCCCTCGTCCCCTCAAGCGACTGGCAATCCCTCCCGCTCTGGCGCGATTGACCCGCACTTGATCGCGACGGCCCTCTTCTGCTGTCGGCACCGCTTCCAACGGCACCCAAGAACGTGTCGGCGCTTTTTACAGTTTCAGAATCACTTTTATCAGCCCTCTTGCGAAATCAAGGACTTGCCGCGCTGGCGCGCAATATGCATGCCCACGGGCACAGGGAGAACATAAGCCACGTGCATCGCCCGACGAGGGAACGATCATGAAGCCAATCATCCGTTGGGTCGCCCTTGCCGCGGCCATGGCGCTCGCCCCACAGGCGTACGCCGCTCCGGTCACGTTCACGACGTTGAACCAGAGCACGACCCTGAAGTTCATCACCACGCGAGACGGCGCGGCGCTCAACGCGTCGGTGCAGTTCACGCTGCTGAGCTGGACGGCCACGACCGCCACCTTCTCCACCATCGTCACCAACGCGTCCTCCGGACCCGGCACCAACCGGCTGATGTCGTTTGGCATCGGCACCGTGTCGCCGACGCTGACCGGCGCGTCCACCAACAGCGCCTCATGGGACGCCGACGTCAATCAGACCTTGCCGACCTTCCAGACCGTCAGCCTGTGCATCTGGAGCAGCAACGGCTGCACCGGCGGGAACATCAACAACGGTCTCGGTGAAGGCGGCTCGGCCAGCTTCAACCTGATGCTGACGACCTCCGGCAACTTCATGACCAGCGGGATCACCTTCGCCGATCCCTACGGCATCAAGTTCCAGGACGTGGGCAACGGCGGACAGTCCTGGGAGTTCGCCGGTTGCATCGAAGGGCCCAACTGCGGCGGCGGTGGAGGCGGCGGTGGAGGCGGCGGTGGAGCCGGCGGTGGCGGCAATGTGCCGGAGCCCGACGTGCTCGCGCTGATCGCCATCGGCGCACTGGCGGCCGGACTCTCGCGGCGCGCGCTCAAGATCCGCCGCCGCTGAGCGGCCCTCTCGTTCACGGCCAAGCCCGCTTCGGCGGGCTTTCGGCGTTGGCGAGAATGCGCGGCCATCGGCCGCGCCTCCGATTCACTTGGTGACCTGCGAGGTCGCCGTCGTCGTGTTGCCCGCCGCGTCGCGCGCCACCACCTGGATGGTGTGCACCCCGCTGCTGGCCTTCTTGATGTTCCAGGTGTAGCTCAGGCTCGCGCCGCTGCCGCTGGCCACCTGCTGGCCGTCGATGGTCATCGTCTGACGGATGCCCGATGCGCCGGCGTTGTCGCTCGCCGCGGACGACACGGTGATGGTGTTCCCGTTCACCCGCGCGCCGTTCGCCGGGCTGGTGATGCTCACCTGCGGCGCCTGGGTGTCGACGATCGCCGCGACCGGGTTGGACACCGACAGCGTCACCGACCGACTCGTGGCGGCATTGCCCGCCGCATCCACCGCGGTGGCGGTCAGCGTCACGCCGCCGTTGCCCACGGTCGTCGAGTCCCAGCTGAACCCATATGGCGCCGCGGTGTCCGAGGCCACCTTCGTCCCGTTGACCGACAGGTCCACGCGCACGACGCCGATGTTGTCCGCCGCGCTCACGTCGATGGCCACCAGACCGCTGACCAAGGCCCCGGCCAGCGGCGCATTCAGCGTCACCGTCGGGGCCTGCGCATCCGGCGCCGCCGCGCTCAGCACCGCCTGCATCGCCGCCGCGGCGTTGACCCGGCCATAGCCGTAGCGCGGATCGCGGCCGGCCGTGCCCAGATCGACCGCGGTCCCGTAGAGCAGACTTTCGATGGTCGTGTTGGGCAGCGCCGGCCGTGCCGACATCAACAGCGCCACCGTCCCGGCCACGACCGGGCTCGCGAGCGAGGTGCCCCACCAGGCGCCGTAGCCGCCGCCGCGCGTCGTCGTCCAGATGTTCAGGCCCGGCGCGGAGACGGCGACGAAGCTGCCGTAGCTGGACCAGCTGGTCAGCGTGTCGGTGTCGTCGGTCGCGGAGACGGGAATCATCGTCGTCGTCGGCGCGATGCCCTCGTCGATGCCGTTGTTGCCGGCGGCCACCACCACCAGCCCGCCCTTGCTGCGCATGTAGCTGGCGGCGCTCTGCACCGTGGCGCTGCCGGCCACGCCGCTGTAGCTGATGTTGGCCACCTTCGCGCCCTGGTCCGCCGCCCAGGTCAGGCCCTGCGCGACCGTGCTCCAGTAGGCATAGGCATTGGGATCGGCGATGCGCACCGGCATCAGCTGCGCCTGCCCGGCCATGCCGGCCACGCCGGTCCCGTTGTTGGTCGACGCCGCCGCCGCGCCCGCGACCGCCGTGCCGTGGCCGTTGACGTCGCTCGTGTCGGCGTTGCCGTCATAGAAATTCCAGCCGGCGACCAGGCGCCCCGCCAAATCCGGATGCGTCCCGTCCACGCCGGTGTCGAGGATGGCGATGCGGATGCCCGCCCCTTGAGCGCCGTCCCAGGCCTGCTGTGCGCCGAGCCGGTTCAGGTGCCACTCGCTGCCCAGATAAGGGTCGTTGGGCACCACCGCCGGCGCGATGCGCATGTCGAGCTCGGCCGACTTCAGCTGCGGATGTCGCGCCAGCAGCATCGCGATCGCGGTTTCGGAGGCGTTGGCGGGCAGGTCCACCACGGCCAGCTGCGTGCGCCCGATGCGCCGCGCCTTCGCGCCATGGGTGGACACGATCTTGGCCAGGTCCTTGTCCGACAGCCCGGCCCGCGTCTGCACGAGCAGGCGTTGCCGCGCCCAGCCGTTGGCCGGCGTGCCGGCGGCGGGCGGCGGCAGCAGCAGCTCCTGCTGCGGACCGCCGGGGCGCACGCGCAGCGCCTGGGCGAGCGCGTCCAGCGCGTCCGGCTTGTGCCGCATCAGCCGCGCCATCACGTGACCGTCCGCGGTGATCGCGACGCAGGCGTCGCCCTCGCAATAGACCAGCGCGCGCACGCGCATGTCCGGCTTCCAGGCCGACAGGTCCAGCCGGTCGCAGAGCTGCCCGCCCGTCAGCGCATGTCGGATCTGATCCTCATACCGGTACTGGCCGATCACACCGGACGATCCCAGCGTGACGACGTCATCGACGCGCAGGCGCGCGATGCGCTCGGACAGTGCCGTGCGCAGCTCGGGACTGAGGTCGGTGTAGCGCTCCAGGGCGTTGACCGGTGCGAGGTCGGATCGCAGCTGCGATGGTCGGGACGGCGCGCAGAGCGACGCGGCCGCCTGGGCCGGCGCGGTGGGAACGGGCGTGGCGCTGGCGGCGGCCAGCAGGAGCGTGGCTAGAACGGGCATGGCTGGCTCCTCCCCGAGGTGCGCGTCATCCGCGCCTCGCTCGTGGATCGTCGAGAACCCTCCCTGTTCCTTGCCGGCACCTACTATGTGCGCCGGCACACAGAGCTTGCAAACCGCGGGCCAGGTCGGCAAGTCACGGCGCCGATTGGAGTTTTCCGGCGGGCACGGGCGCCTACGGGACGAAGTGTCAAATCCGCCGACAGCGCCATCCCGGCGCGCGGCCCCCCAGGTTCAATGCGCCTGTGCCGACAGCCTCAGCCGGCGATGCACGGCTCGCGCCTTCGGCACCCATCCCAGCCGCGCCCAGCGGCGCCACATCAGCAGGCCGCGGATCCATTCGTCGGCGGCGTAGGCGATCCACAAGCCGACCAGCCCGAGGCCGAAGACCTCGCCCAGCAGCCAGCTGCCGCCGGCCAGCACCAGCAGCATCGAACCCGCGCCCACCATCACCGGATACTTCGCGTCGCCCGCCGCGCGCAGCGCGTTGATGACGACCAGGTTGAAGGTTCGGCCGGGCTCCAGGATCACAGTGATCCACATCAGCACCACGGCGCTGGCCAGGATGCGGGCGTCGTGGGTGAAGAGCGTCAGCAGCCAGGGCGAGGCCGCCGCCGCGCAGGCCGCGACCGCGACGCTGATCGCCAGACCGCGCGCCAGCGCGCGCCGCACCAGCCGATGCGCTTCGTGCAGCCGGCCGGCGCCGATCAGGTGGCCGACGACGATCTCCGCCGCGAAGCCGGTCGCCAGGCCGGGCAGCAGCACGAAGTACATCAGCTGCGAGGCGTAGCTGTGCGCCGCCAGCGCCGACGCGCCCAAGTGTCCGGCGATGGCGACGCTGACCATGTAGGCCAGGCGATAGGCGATGTTCTCGGCCGCGCCGGGCAGGCCGATGTTCAGGACGGCCGCGAGCTCCACGCGCGGCAGCCGCCACCAGTCGCGGGCGCGGGGCCGCAGGCCCAGGCGCTCGCGCCACAGCCAGACATGCAAGCCCAGACCGAAACCGCGGCTGATCGCCAGCGCCACCGCGAAGCCCGGCAGGCCCAGGTGCGGCATCAGCGCCGTCGACAGCAGCAGCTGCGCGATCTGCATCGCCACGAGGACCATGAGCGTGTCGCGACTGCGCAGGTGGGCGCGCATGACGCTGGCCATCGAGGCGTTCCAGGCGTCCAGCATCATGGCCGGCGCCAGCGCCATCAAGAAGGGCTGCGACAGCGGCAGCACCTCGGGCGGCGCGTTCATGAGCCGCAGCAGCGGGCCCGCGAAGATCAAAGCCATCAGCGCGGTGACGCCGCCCAGCCAGCTGCTGGCGCCCAGCGCCGCGCGCGCGGTCGCGTCGGCCACGGCGCGGCGGCCGCCGCCCAGCGCCTGCGTGATCACCACGCTGATGCCGGCGCCGATGATGCGGAAGAGGATGAAGAGCGTGGCCGCGAGCTGATTCGCCAGCGCGAAGGCGGCGCCGGCCGGGTCGGAGATGCGGGCGGCCAGCATGGTCCCGATCACGCCGACGGCGATGCCCAGGCACAGCTCCAGGAACAGGGGCCAGGCCAGCGAGAACAGGCGGGGTGCGGGCGTGTGGGCGGGCGTGGGGGCAGAGGCGGCGGACGACATGGCGGCGGATTCTGCGGTGGAGACTTCACGCGCGGCGGCGTAACCGCGATGAAACCGCGATGACAACGAGATCACGGGGCAATGGCGTCGCGATGTGTCGCGCCCGCACCACCAAGCGCGGGGATCGAGCGGCTCAGGCGGAGGGTGCCGCAGGCGGGGTCACCGGGCAGAAGGGCTGTCCGCCAGCCAGGAAAACCTCGCGCTCCGCGGCGGTCGCCTGGCGCAGCCAGCTCAGCTCGGCACGGTCGGCGTAGAGCTCCTCGAGCTCCTCCAGCAGCATCGTGCGCACCGGCGCCTCCGCCGAGGGCGGCAATGCGCGGACCCATTGGCGGTCGCGCCCGTCCAGGCGGTAGCCCACCACCCAGATGACGCAGGTATCGATGAACGCGGACATCCGCGCAGGGTAGATCAGCCGCCGCCCGATCGCCATGGGCGAGGGGCGCGCGGGTGCGGCTTATTCATCGAATCGGGCGGGGGCATCGGGGCTCTGGCAGCGCGAAGACCCTCTCCCCCGCCCTCTCCCGCAAGCGGGAGAGGGAGCCAGAAGCGAAGACCCAGACGCTGTCCGGAGAGGGAGAAAAGGGCAACGACCCAGACGCTGTCCGGAGAGGGAGAAAAGGGCAACGACCCAGACGCTGTCGGGAGAGGGGCGGGAGCAAGTGGGGCCCGTTCAGCGCCACTCGACGACGGAGACGCCCAGGCCGATGCGGGACTCGCGGAAGTTGTAGTCGATGAGGCTCTCGCCGTAGCCGCTGAAGAGCTGCAGGTAGCCGTGCAGCCCGCCGCCGATCGGGAAGGCCCATTCCAGCTGGGCCGAGCCGCGCGAGCGGTCGCCGAAGCGCAGGCTGTGCCGCGCCGTCAGCGCCAGCACGTGACGACCGATCTTCTGCGTCACCAGCACCTCGCCGCGGCCCATGTAGTCCTGGATGCGCGGGTTGTCGTCGACGCCCGTGTTGAGGATGCGCCACCACGGGCGCAGACTGACCGTGGTCTCGCCCCGCTCCAGCGCGAGCTCGCCGATCACCCGGTTCCAGCTGCGCGACAGCGGCACCGCCCGGCCGTTGGACTGGTGGTTCAGACTCAGGCCCAGCATGCTGGCCTTCCAGCCGAAGGGCAGCGCCACGTCGGTGCCGTGGACCAGGATCAGCTCGGGCTCGTAGTTGGTCTCGCGGAAGGGCCGCGACTCGCGTCCGTTGTAGACCTGCCAGCGCGAGCTCTGCGTGTACGCGCCCCAGACCGACAAGGTCCCGTCCTGGTCCAGGCCCCAGATCTTGGACTTGAGGCTGACCTGGAACTTCGCCTCGTTCTTGTCCAGGTCCAGCGCGGTGACGACGCCGTTGTCCGGCGTCTCCGAGGCCATGGGGCCGCGGTTGGTGCGGGAGCTCCAGGACACCGGCAGCAGATAGACCGGCTTGTACGGCCGCGGCAGGAAGCGCGGCATCTGGTCGCGGCAGGACAGCTCCCATCGCTCGGACAGCGTCGAGCCGAGGTAGCTGTGCGCGCTGCCGGCCGCCTCGGGCAGGCGTGTGCAGGGGTCGTCGGCGCGCGGCGAGGCGGCGTTGGCCGCCACCGGCAAGGCGGCCGGCACCGTTTGCGGCGCGGCCCGGGCGACGGCCGACGGAGGTGGCGCGTCCGGCGCCCGGCCATGCAGGCGGTCGTAGCAGACCAGGCGCTCTTGCGCGTCGGCAATGGCGGTGCAATCGGCGGGCGAGGTCGCGGAAGCCGCGGCCGATGCCGCAGCCGACGGCAGCCCGGCGGCCGGCATGACCGCCGCCTGCGCGCGCGCCACGGCCGGCGCGCCGAGCGCGAGTGCCAGCAGCGGCACCGGCACCGCCAACCCCGCGGGCCTGAACACCGCCCGGACGGCGGCACGAATGGTCTGCATGTAAGAACTCCCTGTGGGCGCGACCGGACGGCTCCGCGCGGCGGGCGACAGGTGCAAACGACGTTCCCGGCTTGAGTCATTTCCGGCCTGAGCAATCAAACAAGAGCGCGCTCCCTAGAATCACCCGCATGCCCACACCCGCCGCGCACGACCTGCCCCTGCCCCAGATGCTTGGCGGTGCTCGCTCCGCGCTCTCCGGGCGCTCTGATCTCTCCGGTCGGGCTCGTCGGGCCCGCCTGCCTGCCCTGTCGGCCCCGGCCGGCCGAGCGCCGAGCGCCGGGCGTCTGTTGCGAGCCGGCGCCGCCCTCATCGCCACCACGCTGCTCGCAGGCTGCGCCGGGTTTTCTACGCCGGGCACGGCGCCGTCGGCATCGTCGGCATCGTCGACATCGCCTGCATCGCCCACAGCCCCGACGCCACGCGCATCGGCAAGCCCCTCCGGCCCGATGGATTGGGGCCTGCCCGTTGGCGGCCACGCGAGCCTGCGCTACGAGCGCGACGATCGCCAGCCGGGCGAGGTGCTGCACTGGCTGCGCCTGGACCTGAACGACCCCACGCTGCGCCTGAGCCTGAGCACCCCGGACGAGCGCGGCCGGACGCTGGATCGTTTCGACGGCGCGGGCGCGGCGTTGGCGGCGCTCAACGCCTCCTTCTTCAGCAAGACCTACGAGCCGCGCGGCTGGACGGTGTCGCAGGGTCAGGTCTGGTCCCCGGTGATGACGCCGGACGACAGCCCGCTCATCGCTTGCGACCGGCCGACGCATTGCACGCTGCAGCTCAAGCCGCCCTATGCGCTGAGCGGCTCGACCTGGCTGGCCGTCGCCGGCACGCCCTGGCTGATCCGCGACGGCCAGGTGCGGGGCGTCGCCGACGACGCCAGCTGCGAGCGCTTCTGCGCCATGCCGCATCCGCGCACCGCGCTCGGACTGGACCGTTCGGGCCGCTTCCTGACGCTGGTGCTGGCCGAGGGCCGCCGCGGTCCGATCGCCGGCCTGAGCCTGCACCGCCTGGCCGAGCGGATGGCCGCGCGCGGCGTGACGCAGGCCTTCAACCTCGACGGCGGCGGCAGCAGCAGCCTGCTGATCGAAGGCCGCTCGGTGATGGACCGCCCCTTCAACGAAACCGCGCTGCGGCCGCTGGCCAACGCGCTGATGATCCGACCGGCCGAGGAGCCCGCACGATGACCGCCCTTGCGTTCCCCGCCTGGCAACGTTGGGCCGCGCTCGCCGCGCCGCTGCTGCTCGCCGCCTGCGCGCAGCTGTCGAAGTCGCCCGCATCGTCGCCGGCACCCGGGACGCCGCCGAAACCCGCCGCCCAGGGCGGTCCCTTCAGCCCCGGCGCGCTGCAGTCGCTTCGGCCGGAACAGTTCCGCTCCACGGTCGGCAGCGCGGCGCAGGCGCGCGAGCGGCTCGACAACGACCGCGCCAGCATCCGCGCCGCTTCGGCCAAGGCGCTGAGCGCGCCGCAGGACGCCGCCGCGCTGCGCGAGCTGGCGCAGGCGCTGCGCCTGGTCGCGCATTACCGCGTGGACCTCGACGTGGCCGGGCCGCCCTTGCTCGCCGCACTGCCCGCGCTGGACCGTCAGCCAGCCGACATCCAGCGCCCGCTGCTGACCGCCGCGTACACGCTCTACCCGGCCGACGCCGCGCCGCTGCTGCGCGATCTGCTGCCGCGTCTGAGCACGCCGCGCGAGTTCGCCATCGCCGCCTACACGCTGATGCAGACGCGGCAAGCCTCCGACCTGGCGCTGATCCAGTCCCGGCTTGCCCAGCGCGACCGTGACGAGCCGCGGCTGCAGGCGCTGGCCCTGGCAGTCGGTAGCGCGCAAGGCATGCCACAGCAGGCGCGTCCGCCGCTGGCGGATCTGCTGACCGTCCGTCCGGGCTATCCGGTGGTGTTCAGCTTCCAGCGTCCGGGCCGTCAGCAGATGGGCCTGGCACTCGTGCGGCAGGCCGACGGCCGCTTCGTGCGCCGACCCGACGGCGGGCTGTTCAACATCGCGCAGCTGGCGCTGTCCAGCAGCGGCCTGCCCGGCACGATCACGCTGGGCAACACGCCGCAGGGCCTGTTCACCATCCAGGGCGCGGGCCGTGCCGCGAGCAACATCTGGATCGGCCCGACACCCTACCTGCACACCAAGGTCCCCTTCGAGGCCAGCATCGCCGAGTACGAGCAACGCGCTCCCGCATCCGTTCCTGCCAGTGCCGAGCCCTGGACGCTGGACCGCTATCGCGCGCTGCTGCCGGCGAGCTGGCGCGACTACGCGCCGCTTCAGGAAGCATGGCTGGCGGGTCGCGCGGGCCGGGACGAGATGCTGATGCACGGCAGCACCATCGATCCGCGCTACTACTTCGGCAGCCGCTACTTCCCGGGCACGCCGTCGGACGGCTGCCTGGTGGCGATGGAGTACTGGACGCCCGACGGCGTCATGGCCCACAGCGACCAGATCGCGCTGCTGCAGGCCTTCACGAATCAGGGCCGGGATCGCGGCTACATGGTGCTGGTGGAGCTCGACGCCGGTCCGACGCCGGTCGCGCTGGCCGAGGTCATCGGCGCGGTGCTGCGGGCGGAGCAGTCCGCGGGCGTCGCGGTCTCCACGCGCTGAAGGGGTCATAGGGGCTCAGAGGGAACGCCGGGGAGCGCCGGCGCACGTCGCTCAAGGGCGTCGGGCGATTACCGCCGGTTATGGCGCTCGCGATGGCTTTCATTGGCGGAGCCCACTATCAGACCACTAGAGTTGCCCGCAGCCTGAGGCCGTCCTCTTCTGCCCTCTTTCGCCTCGGCCCGCCCCGCGACCCATGCACAAGACCCTGAACACCGAGACTCCCAGCCTGCAGCATCCCGACCTGGACCTGTATGACAGCACCCGGCTGATGCAGGCCTTCGTCGACGACCAGCGCACGGCGGTGGAGGCGGTGAGCGCCGCGGCCCCCGCGCTGGCGGCGGCGGTCGACGCGGCGCTGCCGCGCATCGCCGCCGGCGGCCGGCTGCTGTATGCGGGCGCGGGCACCTCAGGCCGGCTTGGCGTGCTGGACAGCGTGGAGCTGGTACCGACCTTCTCCTGGTCGCGCGAGCGCGCGATCGCGGTGCTGGCCGGCGGCGAGGGCGCGATGTTCGTCGCCGTCGAGGGCGCCGAGGACGACGAGCCGCAAGGCCGCCGCGACATCGAGGCGCTCCGCCCCGGTCCGAACGACGTGGTCATCGGCATCGCCGCCTCGGGCCACACGCCCTATGTGCTGGGCGCGCTGGCCGCGGGCCGCGCGGCCGGCAGCCTCACGATCGGCGTCGCCAACAATCCGGGCGCCGAGGTGCTCGCGCAGAGCGAGCACCCCATCCTGCTGGACACCGGCGCCGAGATCATCTCGGGCAGCACGCGCTTGAAAGCCGGCACGGCCCAGAAGATCGCGCTCAACAGTTTCTCGAGCGCGCTGATGGTGCGGCTCAACAAGGTCTACGGCAATCTGATGGTGGACATGAAGGCCACCAACGCCAAGCTCGTGCGCCGCGCCGTCGCGCTGACCATGCGGGCCGCCGATGTCGACGAGGCCACCGCCCGCGCGACCCTGGACCGCTGCGACTTCAGCGTGAAGACGGCCACGGTGATGCTGCTCAAGCACGTCGATGCCGCGGCTGCGCTCGCGTTGCTGGCGCGTCACGACGGCAGCGTGCGGCGCGCGCTGGCCGAGCGTTGATCGGCGGCGTTGTCCGATCGAATCGGCCATGGACACGAGGACGCGGGGCCTGAACTGATGCGCGGTCTGCCTCGTCGCGAGTACACGCTCGATTTCAAGCACGACGCGGTGCGCCGCGCCGCCGAGTTCGGCCTGTGCGCGACCGCGCGCGAGCTCGGTTTGCCGGAGCAGACGCTGCGCAACTGGATACGCGCCGGCCGCGAGGGCCGTCTGGAGGAGGCGCTGCGCTCGGGCGCCAGCGTGACCCCGGCCCGCATGGAGCAAACGCGCGCCGACGCGGAGCAGGCGCGTCAGCGTCGCCGTCAGCAGCTGCGCAGCATCATCGCGAGCGCGGCGGGCGCTGCAGGCGCCTCGGTCCCGACCGCAAGCGCGCCTTCATCACCCCCTTCCACCGCCCGCACGCAAGCGCTGCATTCCCCGAGCCTGCCGCTGCCCCGTTTGCACCGACACTGAGGCCCATGTCCGCCTCCCTCCAACGCTCTCCCGCCGCCGCTGGCGGCCCGCGCAGCCCCTGGGCCTGGGTGCCCTCGCTCTACTTCGCGCAAGGCATCCCGTACGTGGTCGTGATGACGCTCTCGGTCATCATGTACAAGAACCTGGAGATCTCGAACACCGACATCGCGCTCTACACCAGCTGGCTCTATCTGCCTTGGGTCATCAAGCCGCTGTGGTCGCCGCTGGTCGAGCTCATGGGCACGAAGCGGCTGTGGGTGGTCGCGCTGCAGTTCGCGATCGGCGCGGCGCTGGCGATGGTGGCGCTGACGCTGCCCATGTCCAGGTTCTTCCAGCTCTCGCTGGCGGTGTTCTGGCTGATGGCCTTCGCCTCGGCCTCGCACGACATCGCCGCCGACGGCTTCTATCTGCTCGCGCTGGAGAAGCATGAGCAGGCCGCCTACGTGGGCGTGCGATCGACCTTCTATCGGCTGGCCAACATCGGCGGTCAGGGCGGACTGGTCTGGCTGGCGGGCGAGCTCTTCGAGCGCGGCGACAGCTGGGTGATGGCCTGGCAGGTGGTGATGGCGGTGCTGGCCGGGGCCTTCCTCGCGCTGGCGTTCTGGCACTGGCTGCGGCTGCCCAAGCCGGCGTCGGATGCGCCCGCCTCCGGTGACGGTCGCCAGGTTCGCGCCTTCTTCGACATCTTCATCGCCTTCTTCCGCAAGCGCGGGATCGTCGTCGGCATCGGCTTCCTGCTGCTGTACCGCTTCCCGGAGGCGCAGCTGCTCAAGCTCGCCACGCCCTTCCTGCTGGACAAGCTGGACGCGGGCGGGCTGGCGCTGACGAACAAGGAGGTCGGGCTGGCCTACGGGACCGTCGGCCTGACCGCGTTGACGCTGGGCGGGCTGCTGGGCGGCTGGGTGATCTCGCGCTTCGGGCTCAAGAAATCGCTGTGGCCGCTGGTGCTGGCGATGCATCTGCCCAACGTGGTCTTCCTGGCGATGGCCTGGGTCCATCCGGGCAGCCTGTGGATCGTCAGCGGCGCGTTGGCGGTCGAGCAGTTCGGCTACGGCCTGGGCTTCACGGCCTACCTCATGGTCATGATCCTCATCGCCGAGGGCCCTCACAAGACGGCGCATTACGCGATCTGCACGGGCTTCATGGCGCTGGGCATGATGATCCCCGGCATGTGGAGCGGCTGGCTGCAGACGCAGCTCGGCTACTTCCACTTCTTCGGCTGGGTGCTGATCGCGGCCGTGCCCTCGCTGCTGATGACGGCCCTCATCAAGATCCCCGACGGCTTCGGCCGCAAGGAGCCCGACGCTTGAGCTCTTCGATTCGCCCGAGCAGCGACCGGCTGCTGTCCCTGGACGCCTTCCGCGGCTTCGCGATCGCGGCCATGCTGCTGGTCAACAACCCGGGTGACTGGTCCGCGCTCTTCCATCCGCTGGACCACGCGGAGTGGCACGGCTGGACCTTCACCGACTGGATCTTCCCGTTCTTCGTCTTCATCAGTGGGATCTCGATGAGCTTCAGCCTGGCCCGCCGCGGCCAGATCGCCGACCGGCGCGCCGTGCTGCTGCACACCTGGCGCCGCGGCGCGACCATCATCGCCCTCGGTCTGCTGCTCAACCTCTTCCCCTACTTCCACTTCGAGAGCTTCCGCATCCCCGGCGTGCTCCAGCGTCTGGGGCTGATCACCCTCCTGGCCGCGCCGATCGCGCTGTGGTGTGGCTGGCGCGCGCAGTTGGCGTGGTTCCTCGGACTGCTCGCGGCCTATGGGCTGGTCCAGACCGTGGTCGCCGTCCCCGACGCGCAGGGCGTGTGGCATCGCGGCTCGCTGCTGCCCGGCGAGGACGTCGGCGCTTGGCTGGACCGGACGCTGCTCGGCGGCCACCTGTGGGTACGGAGCAAGACCTGGGACCCGGAAGGCTTGCTGAGCACGGTGCCCGCCGTCGCGAGCCAGATCGCGGGGCTGCTCGCGGGCCGCTGGCTGGCGCTGCGTGGCCGCGATCCGGCGGAGAAGGCGACCTGGTTCATGGTCGCCGGCCTGCTTTGCCTCTGGGCCGCTCAGGTGCTCGACGCCTGGACCCTGCCCATCAACAAGAATCTCTGGACCCCGGCTTACGTTTTCCTGTGCACCGGCTGGGGGTGCCTGGTTTTCGGCGTGTTCTACTGGCTGCTCGACGCGGCGCCGCTGCCCCGTCTGTGCGACGCGATGGCGCGGCGCTTCCAGCCGCTGGTGGTGCTGGGCATGAATGCGCTGTTCCTGTTCGCGCTGTCGGGCCTCGTGGCCCGGCTGCTGGGGCTGATCCACGTGGCCGAGGGCGTCTCGCTCAAGGCCTGGCTCTATGCGCCGATCAAGGCGCTGCCGGTGGATGCGCGTGTCGCCTCGCTGCTGTTCGCGCTGGGCTTCGTGCTGGTGTTCTACGGCATCGCGCGGGCGATGTGGGCGCGCGGCTGGTTCGTGAAAGTGTGAGCGGGTCCCTTCGACGCCCGCCGGTGGATCCCTGATGCAACGACGACGTCTGATGACCGCGGCGCTGGCCGCTCCCCTGGTGGCTCCGCTGACGGGACTCTCCGGTTGCGCGTTCTGGCGTCGCCAGGAAGCCGTGCCTGCGCTGGCCCCGACCGCGGCGACCGATCAACCGCCCGCCGCGCCGCGCGAGTTCCGCGCCGCCTGGGTCGCGACCGTCGCCAACATCGACTGGCCCAGCCGCCGCGGCCTGAGCGACGACGCGCTGCGTGCCGAGACGCTCGCCATCCTGGACAGCGCCAGCGCGCTGCGCCTGAACGCGATCGTGCTGCAGGTGCGCACCAGCGCCGACGCGCTGTACCCGTCGACGCTGGAGCCGTGGAGCGAGTACCTCTCGGGCGTGCAAGGCCAAGGCCCGGGCTACGACCCGCTGGCTTTCTGGATCGCCGAGGCCCATGCGCGCGGCATCGAGCTGCACGCCTGGCTCAACCCCTACCGCGCGCGCCAGAGCAACGCGAAGGCGCCGGCCTCGGCCACGCACCTGAGCAAGACGCATCCGGAATGGGTCAAGCGCTACGGGGATCAGCTCTGGATCGATCCGGGCGAGCCCGACGCGGCGACGCACACGCTGGCGGTCTGCCGCGATCTGCTGACGCGGTATGAGCTCGACGGCCTGCACATCGACGACTACTTCTATCCCTACCCGGTCCAGGACGCCGCCAAGCAGGACGTCGACTTCCCGGACGAGCCCAGCTGGCAACGCTATCTGCGCGGCGGCGGCACGCTGGCCCGCGCGGACTGGCGGCGCGACAACGTCGATCAGCTGGTGCGCCGCATGTATGAGCTGGTGCGGGAGCTGCGTCCGACGGCGCGGGTCGGCATCAGTCCCTTCGGGCTGCAGCGGCCGGATCTGCGGCCGGCGGGGATCACGGGCTTCTCGCAGTACGACAAGCTCTACGCCCACGTCGAGCACTGGATGGCGATGGGCTGGCTGGACTATCTGGCACCGCAGCTCTACTGGCCGCGCGCGCAGAAAGCGCAGGCCTTCGAGCCCCTGTTGCGCGGCTGGCAGGCGGTCAATCCGCTGGGCCGTCACGTGTGGCCGGGGCTGTTCACCAGCAAGGCGGCGATCGAGTCCGACGGCTGGCCGTTGGACGAGATCCCCGCCCAGATCGAGCTCATGCGCGCCGCGCCCGCGACGGGCGGGCATCTCCACTTCAGCATGGTCGCTTTGCTCAGGAACCGACGCGGCCTCGCGGACACCTTGAGAACCGGCGCTTACTTGCAAGCGGCCATCCCGCCGGAGACGCCCTGGCTCAGCGCCCCGGCCTGCGGACCGGTGACGCTGACGCGCGCCGAAGGCAAGCTCAAGCTCGCCACCACGCAGGGTGCGCCGGCGCGAGCCTTCGCGCTATGGAAACGCGACACGCGGCAAGCGGGCTCGGCCTGGGTGTTCGAAGTCGTGCGCCCGGATGGCGAACTCGGTGCACTGGAACCAGGCTGGTGCTTGGTCGCCAGCGCGCTCAATGCGATCCATCAGGAAGGCCCGCGCGCGACCTTCCTGGTCTGACGCGCCGGCGATTTGTCGACTCCGCGCAACGTCCCGGCGCAAGGCCGGGCGCGCCCGACCTCCGTGTAAACCCTTAGTCGGAACGAGTCATGGGGTTCGCACGCAAGTGCCTCGGACGCGCGCGGAGCGCCCGGTCCGTCGCGTGCCGCTGACACGCTGATTTGGGTGGGGAACCCTGTCATTCCTTGTCACAAACCCACAACATCAGGCTATGAGACTCACGGCCGTGCATCGCTGAAGCGGGTCCCGGAACGCCCGGAACTCCAGGGCTGACGGTGCGGTCCCCGGCTCGGCAACACGGTTTCTGCCGCATTGCTGGCGAATGGACCGGCTGGTAGGCTTTTTGCTTCGGATGTGATGGAGGACCGCGCTCGACGGTCCCCGCAAGCAATCAGGTTGGTTCGAGAAGGCGGCGGCTCAACGAATTTTTCGGGCCGCAACGGGTGGCGCAAAACGTTTGCGCGATGTCCCTGAAGCTTTCCAGAAGGGCGGGAAGCCTTCGCCAGCCGAGATCGGTCGTTTCGGTTTTTTCAAAGTTGATCTCGTCGCACAGGAGCGCAGGAATGAGTCAGAAGAATTGGTTGGGTTTCAACAAGACGGCCCTGGCCGCCGCCGCGGCCCTCGTGGCCGTGATGCCCGCGATGGCCCAGACCGTCGTCAAGGACGCGGACACCACCGCCGATGACGGCGCTCCTCGCGCCAAGGAAGACAAGGTCCGTCTGGGCACGATCACCATCGTGGGCAGCGGCGGCAAGCTGGCCGCTGGTCAGATGCTGAACGAAGACGGCGCCAAGTCCCGCTCCACCGTGACCCGCGAGGCGATCGACAAGGACCGCGCGTCCGGCAACCCGTATCAAGCGCTGGCCCTGCTGCCGGGCGTGAACACTTTCAACTACGACGCTACCGGCCTGTTCGGCGGCGGCCTGACGGTCCGCGGCTTCGGCGCCGACCAGATGGGCATGATCATCAACGGCGTGCCGGTCAACGACTCGGGCAACTTCGCCGTCTATCCGCAGGAATACGCCGACCAGGAAAACCTGTGCACGCAGTCCCTGGCGCAAGGCACGCCGGACGTGGACTCGCCCAACGGCGGCGCCACCGGCGGCAACATCACCGTCACCAGCTGCGATCCGGAAGACAAGCAGCGCTTCCGCGTGAGCCAGGGCTTCGGTCAACTGCGCTACACCCGCAGCTTCGTGCGCTATGACACCGGCCGCTTCTTCAACGACTCCGCCAAGGTCTTCGTGAGCCTCTCGCACACGGAAGCCGACAAGTGGAAGGGCGCCGGCCAGGCCAAGAAGGACCACCTGGACGCCGCCTTCCGTTGGGACCTGAACCAGGACAACACCATCCTGGGCTCGGTGCTCTACAACCGCGCGATCAACAACAACATCAACAGCATCAGCCTGGCCCAGATCAAGGCCAACGGCTATTACTACGACTTCTCGACCAGCTTCCCCGGCCACCTGACCCCGGGCGCCGGCGCGCAGGACGAGAGCAAGATCGCTCCGTCGCCCGCCTATTACAAGCTGGCCAACAACCCGTTCGAGAACGCGGTCGTGTCGATGTCCGGCTCGTTCAAGCTGGCCCAGGACACCTATCTGAAGGTTCAGCCCTACCTGTGGTACGGCTTCGGCAACGGCGGCGTGCAGCAGACGACGCTGAAGGAAAACGGCGGCTTCCTGAACCCCGCCACCAACACCGTCTCGGCCTCCAAGGACCTGAACGGCGACGGCGATACGGCCGACACCATCATCGTGGCCCGCGGCAGCGTCACCCGCACCTCGCGTCCGGGCGTCACCACAGAAGTGAACTCGCAGCAAGGCAACCACTTCCTGAAGCTGGGCCTCTGGTACGAGCGCGCCAACCACCGTCAAACCCAACCGGCCGTCACGGTCGACAACTCCGGCAATCCGGCGAGCGTGTGGCTGAACAACGGCTACATCACCCGTCCGGACGGCAGCCGCTACCAAGGCCGCGACTGGCAGTCGATCAGCACGTCCTACCAGCTCTACGCCAACGACGCCTGGTCGTTCGCCGACGACAAGGGCCTGCTGACCCTGGGCTTCCGCGCCCCGACCGTCAAGCGTGACGTCAAGAACGCCGCCAACGAAGGCGTGCCGGTCGACTACCGCTTCGAGAAGTCCTACAGCGACTTCCTGCCGCAAGTCGGCGTGCGTTATCAGCTGACCAGCAGCCAGCAGGTCTTCCTGAACGTGGCCAAGAACTTCCGCGCGCCGCCCAACTTCGCGTTCACCGGCTCCAACGTGAACGTGGTCGGCCAACAGGCTGCCCTGGCTCGCGAGGCCAAGGCCGAGACCTCGATCAACACCGACCTGGGTTACCGCTTCCAGACGCGTGACATCTCGCTGTCGGCGACGCTGTTCAACGTCAACTTCAAGGACCGCCAGGCCAACGCCTTCGACTGGGAACAGCAGAAGTCCACCTACATGAACGTGGGCAAGGTCAAGACCCACGGTCTGGAGCTGGAAGTCGGCTCGGGCACCTTCAAGGGCTTCTCGGCCTACGGCTCGCTGACCCTGCAGAAGAGCGAAGTCCAGAACGACCTGTCCATCGCCCGCGTGAACGTCGCGCCCACGGGTCAGACCCCGGTCTATCAGCAGCTCTACCTGCCCACCAAGGGCAACAAGATGACGCTGACGCCGGACATGATCCTGGCCGGCTCGGTGCAGTACACCTACGGCCCGTTCTACGCCCGCCTGAAGGTCAAGCGCACCGGCACGCAACAAGCCACGCTGATGAACGACGAGGAAGTGCCGGCATATTGGGTCGGCGACGTCGACGCCGGCTACAACTTCGGCAATGTCAGCGACTGGGTCAAGAACGTGCAGCTGCGCCTGAACGTGAGCAACATCGGCAACGCGTCCTACCGCAACCCGAGCTCGGGCACGGTCACCAACGCCCAGCCTTACAGCGCCACGGTCGGCGGCGTGAAGTACACGCAGAACGCCAGCACGGTCTTCTACTACCTGGGCGCCCCACGCTTCGTGTCGATGAACCTGAGCGCCGACTTCTAATCCGTCGACGACTTCGCGGCGGCCTCGGCCGCCCCGCGACGAAACCGCGCCCTCACCGGCGCGGTTTTTTTTTGGTTCATCGCCGATCTCCGGGGAATGCTGCCCGGATCTTGAGGAAGAAGTAGTCGTCATCGCGGAAGCCGTAGGCCATGCGCTTGATGACTTTGATCTTGTTGTTGATACCCTCGACAAGGTT
>NZ_JBCNLU010000001.1:0-428360 GCF_039595295.1 Roseateles sp. | reverse complement strand
GCGCACGGGTGCCCCAGCACGCGGCACGCTCGCCGCGTTCGGCGCGGGCGGTGTGTCGGGAGGGCTCGGTGGGAGAGGAGCTTCGGGCGGCAACGTCGGCATGCGCATCACCATACAAGTCCCATGCCCGCTTCCCGGGGCGGGTTCGTCGACAGCCTGCCAAGCCCGGAACACCGCCGCAATCCCCCGGATCGTCGGCGGATCGAGGGGCGGGGCCTGACGCACAATGGCCGGCGCCATGGACGATACCCCCGCCTCGCCCGACGACGACCCGCACGCCGCGCCGCCCGCCTCCGAGCCCGCGCCGCCCACGCCTTCGGCGCCCGCCGCGCCGTGGGAAGGCCCGTCGCCGGACGTCGTCGCCTGGCTGCTGGTGAACTGGCACAACAAGCATCCGCTGGCCCGCCGGCTGGGCATCAAGGACGTGCACACCGTCGGTGCCGTGGCCCTGCCCTTCATGGCGCAGGCCCTCCCCAAGGAGCCCAGCCTGGAGGCGCCCGCCGCCGAGGCGCCCGTCGAGGCGGCGCCCGCCACGCCCAGGCGCCGCTGGCCCTGGCAGCGCGCGGCCGCCCCCGCCAGCGGCCCCCGACCCGCTTGGCGCGAGGAATTCATTCCCGGGCTGAAGGCGCCCGACGTGGCCGCCCTGGCGCTGGACAACGGCTTCACCAGCGCACCGGACGAGCTGCCGCTGCGCCGCGTCGAGATCGACGATGAGGCCCTGGCGGGCGAAGCGAACCAGCCTGGTGCATGGCCGATGGAATTGGTGCTGCTGAGCGCCGCCTTCGACCTGGGGCCGGCGCGTCGCCGCGTGCTGGTGGGACGGCGCGATCAGGTGCTGGGCAAACGGGCGCTGGATCCGATGCGGCTGGGCGTGGTCGGCGGTGTCGCGGCGCTCATGCTGATCGTGGCGATCTGGGCGGCGTGGCCGTCCGGACCGTCGGAGAAAGAGAAGGCCGCCATCGCGGCGGCCGAGGCGGCGTCGGCCGGGGCGGCGGCACAGGCGGCGTCCGCGGCCTCGGCGGCGGAAGCACTCGCGGCCAGCGCGGCAGCGGCTGAAGCGGCATCGGCGGCCTCCGCCGCACAAGCCGCGTCCGAGACCATGGCGTCGGCCAGCGCGCCGGAGGCATCCGCATCGGCCGCTCCGGCGGTGACGGCGAGCGCATCGTCGCCGGTCGCCAGCGGCGCCATCCCCAACATCCGCCCCACCTTGCAGAGCGGTGTCGACCGTGCCCAGCGCGAGCAGTCGACCGCCGTGACCGTACCGGCCGAGTCCAAGGACGGCAGCAGCGCCAAGGACAGCAAGGACGCCAAGAGCGGCAAGGACGCGAAGCCATCGGCGGCGTCACCGAACACCAAGGACAAGGCCGCCGAGGCGGCCAAACCCGGCTCGTCTGCGCCGGTGACGGAGGCCGAGAAGCGCCTTGCCGTCGACGACGTGGGGCTGACCAGCCTGATGAAACGCGGCATGGCGCCGGGCGGCAAGCCGGTCGCGCTCGTGGGCCTGCCCGTCAAGAGCAAGGCCGACGCCGAGGCTCAGCTCGCCCGTATGCGCGAGATGATCGCGGTGACGATGGGTGGCGCGGGGCCGGCCAATGCGGATGTGTTCCAGACCAAGGACGGCTGGCGCGCCGCGGTGTGGCCCTTCGCCACCCGCGAGGAAGCGCAGTTGATCAACGCCACGCTGCTGGCCCGCGGGATGCGGGCGCGGGCGGTGGATTTCTGAGCTCGATCAGGACCGATAGTCCGCGTTGATCGTCACGTACTCGTGGCTGAAGTCGCAGGTCCAGACCGTGGTCTCGGCCGTACCGCGGTTCAAGCCCACGCGCACGGTGATCTCGCTCTGCTTCATCACGCGCTGACCGTCCTCTTCCTTGTACTCGGGACGGCGGCCGCCCTGGGTCACGACGTGCACGTCGTCCAGATGCAGGTCGATCAGGCTCTGGTCCAGGTCGGTGATGCCGGCATAGCCGACCGCCGCCAGGATGCGGCCCAGATTCGGGTCGCTGGCGAAGAACGCGGTCTTGACCAGCGGCGAGTGCGCGATCGCGTAAGCGGCCTTGCGGCACTCGTCCTCGTCCTTGCCGCCCTGCACCACCACCGAGATGAACTTGGTCGCGCCCTCGCCGTCGCGGACGATGGCCTGCGCCAGCTGGCGCGAGACGTCCACCACCGCGTCGCGCAGCGCGCGGCCTTCGGCGCTTGTGAGCGAGGTGATGCGCTCATGGCCGGCCTGGTGCGTGGCGATCAGGACGAAGGAATCGTTGGTCGAGGTGTCGCCGTCGATGGTGATGCGGTTGAAGGACTGGTCGGCCGCGTCCTTGACCAGGGGCTGCAGCAGCTCCGGCGCGATGACGGCGTCGGTGGCGACATAGCCCAGCATGGTCGCCATGTTGGGACGGATCATGCCGGCGCCCTTGGAGATGCCGGAGATGGTCACCGTCTTGCCGCCGATCGTGACCTGCTTGGAGCAGGCCTTGGGCAGCGTGTCCGTGGTCATGATGCCGGCGGCGGCCTCGGCCCAGTTGTCGGCCTTGAGCGCGGCGATCGCGGCAGGCAGGCCGGCGACGATGCGGTCGACAGGAAGCGTCTCCATGATCACGCCGGTGGAGAACGGAAGCACCTGTTGCGGCTGGATGCCCAGTTCCTTGGCCAGCGCCTCGCAGCTCTGGCGCGCCCGGGCCAGGCCGTCGGCGCCGGTCCCGGCGTTGGCATTGCCGGTGTTGACGAGGATGGCGCGGATCTCGGCGCCCGCGGCCAGATGCTCGCGGCAGACCTGCACCGGCGCGGCGCAGAAGCGGTTGGCGGTGAACACACCGGCCACGCTGGCGCCCTCGTCCAGCGCGATGACGGTCAGGTCGCGGCGGTTGGCCTTGCGCACACCGGCCATCGTGACGCCCAGGCGCACGCCGGGCACGGGCAGCAGGGATTGCGGGTCGGGAGCGGTCAGGTTGACGGGCATGGCGGTCGAGCGTTGGAGGAGGTGGAGGAACTTCCAGAATGGAACGCAGGATTGTAGGAGCGCCCTCCGGTTCCAGAAGCGACAACGCCCCGACAAGGCGGGGCGTGGCGGGCGGGAGCGAGGAGGCGTCGATCAGGCGCGCTGCTTGCGGCGCTTGTTCAGCATCACGGCCATCAGACCCAGGCCGCCCAGGAACAGCGCGTAGCTCTGCGGCTCCGGTACGGCGGAGGCCGGCACCAGGTTGAAGGTGCTGGAGTAGCTCGCGGCGGTCGGGCTGCCCGCGACCAGCGTGCCGCCGACATAGCCCTTCACCGTCAGCACCAGGTCGCCGTAGACCGGCGTCGACAGGTTGCCGTAGGTCAGACCGGCGCTGCCGGGAACCGGCGTCAGCGTCAGCTGCGTGCCGTTGAGCCACACGCTGCTGAAGCTGACCAGCTGGTCCTGGTTGGCGCCCATGGTGACCAGCGAGAACTCGAACAGCGAAGGGCTGGTGGCCTTGAAGCGGAAGGTGTCCTCGAAACTGCCGGCTTCCAGATGGATGTTGGAGGTCGCGGCGGTGTAGCCGGTGGCGGCGCTGCCGGTGAGCGTCAGGTCTTGCGTCTGGTCCTGCGAGGCGGCGCTGGCGGCCGTGGCGGACAGCGCCATCAGCGAGGCGACGATCACGGAAGCGAGCGCGGGAGCGAAGCGTTGGGTCAGGGACATGAAGTTCCTCCGAATCTTGTTCTGGACGCGTTGTGGCGTGTTCTGGGCTGGGGCGGGGCGTGACCGGGACGATCGGGGTCAGGCCTTGCCGGCGGCGGCTTTGGCGGCCTTGCGACGCACGCCCATCAGGCCCAGCAGACCCAGGCCGGCCAGCGCCATGGAGGCGGGCTCGGGGATCTTGGTCACGTTCACGGTGCCGGAGTAGCTGGCGTTGATCGCCGTGCCGGCGGCCAGGCCGCTGCCGGCGATGCCGTGCACGGTCAGCACCAGCGGGCCGTTCATCGCGGTGTTGGGCAGGTTGCCCTGCTCGATGCCGTCCAGGTTGCGGCCGTAGGTCGTGACGGTGAACTTGTAGCTGACACCGTTGATCGTGGCGGTGATGAAGTCGATGTCCAGCATCGCGGTCGAGCCGATGGTCGTCAGGCTGCCGTTGAACAGCGACTGGTAGCTCCAGCCGGTGAAGGTGAAGGTGTCGATGAACTCGCCGGCCACGGTGTGCACGGTGGAGAAGCCGGCCGTCAGCGTGTTGGCGGTCGAGCTCTGCTGCAGCGCCACCGACTGCGCCGCGGTCACGACCGAGGCCTGGGCGGCGACGGCGCCGGCGGCCAGCGCGGCGGCGAGGGTGAGGCGTGCGATGTGCTTCATGGCAATCCCGTGGAAGTCCGTTCAAGCGCCCTGGGGGCAGGTATTGCCTTGCACTGTATCGGCGGGGTTCCGCCGACGGTCCCCCGCGCCGAGGGGGGAAAAGCGGTCAACCGAAGAGAAGCCGTGACATTGCTCACGCCTGGGCGGGCATGAAAAACGGCGCCCGTGAGTGAGCGCCGTGGTCGTCGAGCCCGCCGAAAGCGGGTCGCGGTCCTGCTCGAAGCGGCTGATCAGAAGCGGCCGATCAGGCCAGCTTGCCGTGGCAGGCCTTGAACTTCTTGCCGCTGCCGCAGGGGCAGGGATCGTTGCGGCCGACATGGCCCCACTCGCCCGGCACGGCCTGCGTGCCGCCCGCGACCGGTGCCGCGTCCTGCGACACCGAGCCATCCTCGTTCGGATGCGTGTAGGTCACGTTGCTGACGTTCTCGGCGCGCTGCTCGATCGCGTCGGCGGCGGCCGTCGCCTCCTCCTGGGACTGGATGCGCACGTTCAGCAGCACGCGGGTCACTTCCAGCTTCACCGCGTCCAGCAGTTGCGAGAACAGCTCGAAGGCTTCGCGCTTGTATTCCTGCTTGGGGTTCTTCTGGGCATAGCCGCGCAGGTGGATGCCCTGGCGCAGGTAGTCCAGCGAGGCCAGATGCTCACGCCAGTGCTGGTCGATGCTCTGCAGCAGGACCATGCGCATGAACGGGGTGAACTGTTCCAGGCCGACGCGGTCCAGCTTGTCCTGGAACGCCGCGTCGCCGGCCTTGAGCACAGCCTCGAGGATGTCCTCGTCGGTCAGCGTCTCGCTCTTCTTGAGCATCTCGCCCAGGCCGATGTCCAGCTTCCACTCGTCGCGCAGCACGCGCTCGAGCGCCGGCAGGTCCCACTGCTCCTCGAGCGATTCCTCGGGGACGAAACCGCGCACCACGTCGGTCAGCGTGCCGGTGCGCAGGTGGGCGATCTGCTCCAGCATGTCCTGCGCCTCGAGGATCTCGTTGCGCTGCTGATAGATGACCTTGCGCTGGTCGTTCGAGACGTCGTCGTACTCGAGCAGCTGCTTGCGGATGTCGAAGTTGCGGGCCTCGACCTTGCGCTGGGCGCTCTCGATCGAGCGCGTCACGATGCCGGCCTCGATGGCCTCGCCCTCGGGCATCTTGAGCCGGTCCATGATCGCGCGCACGCGGTCGCCGGCAAAGATGCGCATCAGCTGGTCGTCCAGCGACAGATAGAAGCGCGAGGAGCCCGGATCGCCCTGACGGCCGGAACGGCCGCGCAGCTGGTTGTCGATGCGGCGGCTCTCGTGACGCTCGGTCGAGATCACGCGCAGACCGCCGGCGGCCTTGACCTGCTCATGCACGGGCAGCCAGGCGGCCTTCAGCGCGGCGATCTTGGCTTCCTTGTCGGCGTGCGAGAGCGACTCGTCGGCCTCGACCGCGGAGACTTCCTTTTCGATGCTGCCGCCCAGCACGATGTCGGTGCCGCGGCCCGCCATGTTGGTGGCGATGGTGATCACGCCCGGACGACCGGCCTGGGCAATGATGTCGGCCTCGCGCGCATGCTGCTTGGCGTTCAGCACCTGATGCGGGAGCTTGGCCTGGGTCAGCAGCTGCGCCACCAGCTCCGAGTTCTCGATGGACGTCGTGCCCACCAGCACCGGCTGACCGCGCTCGTGGCACGAGCGGATGTCCTGGATGACCGCGTCGTACTTTTCCTTGGTCGTCTTGTAGACCAGGTCCAGCTCGTCCTTGCGGATCGTCGGACGATTGGGAGGGATCACCACGGTTTCCAGACCGTAGATCTCCTGGAACTCATAGGCTTCCGTGTCGGCCGTGCCGGTCATGCCGGACAGCTTGCCGTAGAGGCGGAAGTAGTTCTGGAACGTGACCGACGCGAGCGTCTGGTTCTCGGCCTGGATCTGCACACCTTCCTTGGCCTCGACGGCCTGGTGCAGACCGTCGCTCCAGCGGCGGCCCGTCATCAGGCGGCCGGTGAACTCGTCAACGATGATCACCTCGCCGTTCTGGACGACGTAATGCTGGTCGCGGTGGTACACGTGCTGCGCGCGCAGCGACGCGTACAGGTGGTGCATCAGCGTGATGTTGGCGGCGTCGTAGAGCGACGCGCCTTCGGCCAGCAGGCCGGCCTGCGACAGCAGGCGCTCGGCGTTCTCGTGGCCATCCTCGGTCAGATAGATCTGGTGCGACTTCTCGTCGACGGTGAAGTCGCCGGGCTCGATGACGCCCTCGCCGGTGCGCGGGTCCAGCTCGCCGATCTGGCGCTTGAGCTGCGGGGACACCGCGTTGATCGCGACGTAGAGCTGGGTGTGGTCTTCGGCCTGGCCGGAGATGATCAGCGGGGTGCGGGCCTCGTCGATCAGGATCGAGTCCACCTCGTCGACGATGGCGTAGGCCTGGCCGCGTTGCACGCGATCGCGGACCTCGTAGACCATGTTGTCGCGCAGCAGGTCGAAGCCGAACTCGTTGTTGGTGCCGTAGGTGATGTCGGCGGCGTAGGCCGCCTGCTTCTCGTCACGCGGCATGTTGGGCAGGTTGATGCCCACGGTCATGCCGAGGAACTTGTACAGCCGGCCCATCCATTCCGCGTCGCGGCGAGCCAGGTAGTCGTTGACCGTCACGACGTGGACGCCCTTGCCGGTCAGCGCGTTCAGATAGACCGGCAGCGTGGCCATCAGCGTCTTGCCCTCGCCGGTGCGCATTTCAGCGATCTTGCCGGCGTTCAGGACCATGCCGCCGATCAGTTGCACGTCGAAGTGGCGCATCTTCAGGATGCGCTTGCTGCCCTCGCGGCAGACGGCGAAGGCCTCGGGGAGCAGGTCGTCGACGGTCTCGCCGTTCTGGATGCGCTGCTTGAACTCCTCGGTCTTGGCGCGCAACTGCTCGTCGCTCAGGCCCTCGAACTGCGGTTCCAGCGCATTGATCCGCTGGACGACCTGGCGATAGGTCTTGAGCAGGCGCTCATTGCGACTGCCGAAAATCTGGGTCAAAAGCTTGGGCAACATGCAGCTTTACGAATTTCTGTGAAGGGCCCCGTCAGGCCTGGCCGTGACGCCGGGCGGGTGAGCCCGGGAAGACAGGCGGCCACCCCGATGACGACGGGCGGGTCCGCGCGATCAGGCTCAACTGAGGGCGTGAGCCCTCATCTGCAAGCGTCGACACGGAGAAAAACCGGCGGAGTTTAGCAGGCGCCCCCGGACTACACTGCCTCCCATGGCCACCCGCTACCTGCCGCCACGCCCCAAGCCCGTGACGCCCGATCCGATGGATTTCGGCCGGGCGATGTCCGGCCACGGCATCCTGGCGCGGCTGGGTCAGCGGCTGGCGCTGTCGCAGAAGCATCTGGAGACGGTCCGGGTCGCCCTGCCCGGCGCGATGAAGCGCTTCGTCCAGGCCGGCACGCTGGACGAGCACGGCTGGACCCTGGTGGCCGACAACGCCGCCATCGCCGCCAAGCTGCGCCACATGCAGCCCACGCTGCTGCAGCTGCTGCACGAGGAAGGCCTGCTGCTCGAGGGCGAACTGCGCATCCGCGTGCGCCAGTCCTGACCCAAGTCCCATTCTGAAGGGGCATCGCGCAGGCGCATCCACGCGCCGTCGGCGTTCCGCTGTTCCACCCGCGTTCGACCGCTCCTTCGATGGCGCAGGCAAGACATGACCCCCGCCTGAACGCCGCCGCGCGTTGATCGCGCCTCAGCGCTCGCGCCCTTGACGCTCGTCAATGCGCCCCCGGCCCCGCCGGCGAAGAATCGCGCCCATGTCCTCGCAGTCTGCCCCGCTCTCGACCGACGCCTGCCGATACCGCTCGTCGGACACGGGTGACGCGGCGTTGACAGCAATTCCCGCGTCCAGATATAAGCCTTTCCGTCGCCCTTCGAACAAACAAGATGCCGGTAGGCACAGGGGACGACGCTCAGGGAGCAGCCTCATGCCAACCTTCCCCAAGCCCTCCACGGCCCCGTCCACGCGGTCCGAGGAGTTGCGCAGCTTCATCTTCCTCTCCGTCGTCATGGCGCCCGTGCTGGCGGTCCTGACCGTCGCGAGCTACGGCTTCATCGTCTGGATCTACCAGATGTTCGCGGGCCCTCCAGGCAGCTAGTCCTGGACGACCACGGCGCGTCCATCCGCGCCGTCCCCCCCGCAGCGATCGGCCCCACCGGCGGGTGCCCGACCGCATCCATTGCCTCAACCCCACGGGTTGCCCATGACTTCTGAAATGCACATCGCCAGCGTGGTGGTGCAGGCGCAGCCACGCCTGCTCGACGACGTCGCGTCGGCGGTCCAGGACCTGCCCGGCGCGCGCATTCACGGCCGCTCGGACGCCGGGAAGCTGGTCGTGACGCTGGACGGTTCCACCGCCGACGACATCCTCGACCAGGTCCGCGCGATGCAGCAGCTGCGCGGCGTGGTCAACGTGGCGCTGGTCTACCAGCACATCGAGCCGGAGCCCCAGCCAGGGCAGGACGCCGACGAGGGCGGCGTTCACGGCAATCAGGGGCTTCACGGCCTCGACAACGACAACGGCCGCGTCACGGCGGCCACCGACATGGACAAGGAGTTCGACCATGAGCACACGACGTGATTTCGTCCGCCATTCCGCCGCCGTCGCGGCGGGCGCGGTGGCGGGGATTCCGATCGAGGTCCTGGCCCAGGACGGCAGCGTGGCCGCGGACGCGTCCAAGCTGACCTGGTCCAAGGCGCCCTGTCGCTTCTGCGGCACCGGCTGCCACGTGCAGGTCGCGGTCAAGGACAACCACGTCGTGGCCACGCAGGGCGACCCGGAGGCCGAGGTCAACCGCGGCCTGAACTGCGTCAAGGGCTACTTCCTGTCCAAGATCATGTATGGGGCGGACCGGCTGACCACGCCCGTGCTGCGCATGAAGAACGGCCGGTACGCCAAGGACGGCGAGTTCACACCGATCAGCTGGGACCAGGCCTTCGACGTGATGGCCGAGCAGTGCAAGAAGACGCTCAAGGCCAAGGGGCCGACGGCGGTGGGCATGTTCGGCTCGGGCCAGTGGACGGTCTGGGAGGGCTACGCGGCGGTCAAGCTGATGAAGGCCGGCCTGCGCAGCAACAACATCGACCCCAACGCTCGCCACTGCATGGCCTCGGCGGTGACGGGCTTCATGCGCACCTTCGGCATGGACGAGCCCATGGGCTGCTATGACGACATCGAGAACGCCACGGCGTTCGTCCTGTGGGGCTCCAACATGGCGGAGATGCACCCGGTCCTGTGGACCCGGGTCACCGACCGCCGGCTCAGCGGGCCGGACGTCAAGGTCGCGGTGCTGTCGACCTTCGAGCACCGCTCCTACGAGCTGGCCGACATCGAGCTCACCTTCAAGCCGCAGACCGATCTGGCGATCCTGAACTACATCGCCAACTACATCATCACGACGGGCCGGGTGAACAAGGAGTTCGTCGAGAAGCACGCCAACTTCAAGCTGGGCAACGCGGACATCGGCTACGGCCTGCGGCCCGAGCACCCGCTGCAGAAGGCGGCGAAGAACGCGGGCGATCCCAACGGCGCCAAGCCCATCAGCTTCGACGAGTACGCCAAGTTCGTCAGCAAGTACGACCTGGACTACACCGCCGAGCTCACCGGCGTCCCGAAGAACCGGCTCAAAGCGCTGGCCGAGCTCTACGCCGATCCCAAGGTCAAGGTGATGTCCTTCTGGACCATGGGCTTCAACCAGCACACGCGCGGCACCTGGGCCAACAACCTCGTCTACAACATCCACCTGCTGACCGGGAAGATCTCGACGCCGGGGAACAGCCCGTTCTCGCTGACCGGACAACCCTCGGCCTGCGGCACGGCGCGCGAGGTGGGCACGTTCTCGCACCGGCTGCCGGCGGACATGGTGGTGGCCAACCCCAAGCACCGCGCCCATGCCGAGGAGATCTGGAAGATCCCCGAGGGCACCATCCCCGCCAAGCCCGGCTATCACGCGGTCGAGCAGAACCGCAAGCTCAAGGACGGCGCGCTCAATTTCTATTGGGTGATGGTCAACAACAACATGCAGGCCGGCGCCAACCTGACGCAGGAGGGCTACCCCGGCTACCGCAACCCGGAGAACTTCATCGTCGTCTCCGACGTCTATCCGACGGTGACCGGCGTCGCGGCCGACCTGATCCTGCCCAGCGCGATGTGGGTGGAGAAGGAAGGCGCCTACGGAAACGCCGAGCGGCGCACGCACTTCTGGCATCAGCTGGTGAAGGCGCCGGGGCAGGCGCGCTCCGACCTGTGGCAGTTGGTGGAGTTCTCCAAGCGCTTCAAGGTCGAGGAGGTCTGGCCGGAGGAGTTGATCGCCAAGCAGCCCGCGCTGCGCGGCAAGACGCTCTACGACGTGCTCTACCGCAACGGTCAGGTCGACAAGTTCCCGGTCGCGGACCTGGACAAGAACTACGCCAACGACGAGGCGCAGGCCTTCGGCTTCTATCTGCAGAAGGGCTTGTTCGAGGAGTACGCCAGCTTCGGCCGCGGCCACGGGCATGACCTGGCTCCGTTCGACGAGTACCACAAGGCCCGCGGCCTGCGCTGGCCGGTCGTCAACGGCAAGGAGACGCGCTGGCGCTACCGCGAGGGCGAGGATCCCTATGTGAAAGCCGGCACCGGCTGGCAGTTCTACGGGAACGCGGACGGCAAGGCCAACATCTTCGCCCTGCCCTACGAGCCCCCGGCCGAGTCGCCCGACAAGGACTACCCGTTCTGGCTGTCCACCGGGCGGGTGCTGGAGCACTGGCACTCGGGCTCGATGACGCGGCGCGTTCCGGAACTTCATCGCGCCGTGCCCAACGCCTACTGCTACATGCATCCGGACGACGCCAAGGCGCTGGGCGTGCGGCGCGGCACGCTGGTGGAGATCTCGTCGCGGCGCGGCAAGATGCAGACGCGGGTGGAGACCCGCGGCCGCAACAAGCCGCCGCGCGGCCTGGTGTTCGTGCCCTGGTTCGACGCCAGCGAGCTGATCAACAAGGTCACGCTGGACGCCACGGATCCGATCTCGCTGCAGACCGACTTCAAGAAGTGCGCGGTCAAGATCAGCAAGATCGCCTGAGGAGGACCGCGATGAACACGATGCACACCTTGCGCCGCCTCGCGGCGGTCCTGATGACCGGCGCGGCGCTGCTGGCGGGCGCGGTCGCGCTCGCCCAGCAGCCCGGGCTGCAGAAGGGCCAGACCTTCGTCGACGCCGCTCGCGGCCCGACGCCCGTCCTCGAGACGACCAAGCCGCCGCTGCTGGGCAACGCCGTCAACGACGACCTGCGCCGCACCCGCAACTACACGATGCAGCCACCGACGATCCCGCATCGGGTGGACGGCTACCAGGTCGACAAGAACTTCAACAAGTGCCTGGACTGCCATGCGCGCGCCAAGACGGCGGTGTCGCAGGCCATCCCGGTCAGCGTCACCCATTACATGGACCGCGACGGGCACATGCTGGGCCAGGTCTCGACCCGGCGCTACTTCTGCCTGCAATGCCACGTCCCGCAGGACGCGGCCCCGCTGGTGGTGCCCAACACCTTCGTCGACGTCGACGCGCTGATCCAGCGCGACCAGCAGAACCGCAGCAAGGACGCCGGCAAGGCGCCCGCGCGCAAGTGAGGGCGGAGGACGGCCATGTTTCAAGCCACGATCCGGCTCCTGCACCGCTACTGGACCGTCCTGCGACGGCCCAGCGTGCACTTCAGCCTGGGCTTTCTGACGCTGGGCGGCTTCATCGGCGGCATCGTGTTCTGGGGCGCGTTCAACACCGCCATGGAACTGACCAACACCGAGGCCTTCTGCACCGGCTGCCACGAGATGCGCGAGAACGTCTACGCGGAGCTCAAGAGCACCATCCACTACACCAACCGCTCGGGCGTGCGGGCGATCTGCTCGAACTGCCATGTCCCGCATGACTGGACCTACAAGATCGCCCGCAAGATGCAGGCGTCCAAGGAGGTCTGGGGCAAGATCTTCGGCACCATCTCCACGCGCGAGAAGTTCCAGGAGAAACGCCTGGAGCTGGCGCAGCACGAGTGGGCGCGGCTGAAGGCCAACGACTCGCTGGAGTGCCGCAACTGCCACAACTACGACTCGATGGACTTCACGCGCCAGAGCGTGCGGGCGCAGGCGATGCACTCGACCTATCTGGCGAGCAAGGAGAAGACCTGCATCGACTGCCACAAGGGCATCGCGCACCACCTCCCCCACATCCCGCCCGGCGAGGGTCCGTCCGACAGCCCCGGACAGACGGTGCCCAAGGGCGACGACGCCGCGCGCGTGAGCGCGGCCGGACCCAACGATGCCGACCGTCCCGCCCAGCGCTGAAGCGTTGCGCATCGAGCGGCTGGGCTGCGTGCGCGGTGGACGATGGCTGTTCCGTGACCTGAGCCTGGAGCTGCGCGCGGGTCGGGCGCTGGCGCTGCGCGGCGCCAACGGCAGCGGCAAGAGCAGCCTGCTGCGGGCCATCGCGGGCCTGCTCCCCATCAAGACCGGCGTGATCGACCGGCCCAGCGGCTTCGCCTATCTCGCGCATCAGAACGGGCTGAACCTGGATCTGACCGTTGAGGAGAACCTGGTCTTCGCTCGGCGCATCGCCGGCTTCGACGACGGGGCTGGCAGCGGCCGCAGCCAGGCGCCGCGCATCCGCACGATCAGCGATGCGCTCGACGCGGTCGGCCTGCGCAACTTCGCCCCGCTGCAGGTTCGGCGCTTGTCGCAAGGACAGCGACGCCGGGTCGCGCTCGCCCGTGTGGCGATGAGCGGGCAGTCGCTCTGGTTGCTGGACGAGCCCACTGCGGCGCTGGACACCGGCGGCGAGGCGCGCTTCCATACGCTGCTCGACGCGCACCTGAGTTCCGGCGGCCTGGCGGTCGTCGCGACCCACCACCCGCTCGCGCTCCCGCTGGAGCGCCTCATCGATCTGGATCTGGACGCCCATCGCGCCCATGCCCGCCATGCAGACGCCCTCCCCGCATGATGCTGGCGCTGCTTCATCGCGACCTGCGACTGACGGCGGCGCGCCCCTCCGACGCGCTGGGTCCGCTGGCCTTCTTCGTCGTCGCGGCCAGCCTGTTCCCGCTGGCCATCGGGCCGGACGCGGCGCTGCTGCGCGCGCTGGGGCCAGGTGTGATCTGGGTCTGCGCGCTGCTCGCGATGCTGCTGTCGCAGTACCGGCTGTTCGAGACGGATCTGGCGGACGGCAGCCTCGAGCAATCGCTGCTGGCGCCCGGCGGCGCGCTGGCGGTAGTCGCGGCCAAGACGCTGGGGCACTGGCTGATGACCGGGCTGCCGCTGGTGCTGGTCGCACCGCCGCTCGCGTTGCAGTACGGCCTGCCGGGCGAGGTCGTAGGCGTGCTGGCGCTCGCACTGCTGCTGGGCACGCCGTCGCTGTCGCTGCTCGGCGCCTTGGGCGCGGCGCTGACCTTGGGGCTGCGGGGTCATGTGTTGCTCGCGCTGATCGTGTTGCCGCTGTGCGTGCCGGTGCTGATCTTCGGCAGCGGCGCGGCCGTCGCATCGCTTCACGGTCTATCGGCGTCGCCGCATCTGAGCTTGCTGGGCGCGGTGCTGCTGGTCGCGCTGGTCACCGTACCCTGGGCGGCGAGCGCCGCGCTCCGGCTCGCCGTCGAATGACCGCCGCGGCCCCGTCGATCCCCCCGGTGCCATCGATCTCACCGCCCTCTTCCATCGCCTTGCCATGACCGTCCACACCACCCGACTCGGCAGCCCGCCGCGCCACGAGGCGCCGCCCCGGCGCTGGCGCGCGCTGACCTCGCCGGTCCGCTTCGATCCCTGGGCCGCGCGTGTCATCCCGTGGTTCGCGGGACTGGCGGCGCTGCTCGCGCTCGCGGGGCTCTGGGTCGCGTTCTTCGTCGCGCCCACCGACCACCAGCAGGGCGAGGTCTACCGGCTCATCTTCATCCACGTGCCCGCCGCCTGGATGTCGATGTTCCTGTACCTGGTCGCCGCGCTGCACGCCGCGCTCGGGCTCACGTACCACACGCGGCTGTCCTTCGTGATGGCCCGCGCGATCGCGCCCACCGGCGCGCTCTTCACCGCCATCGCGCTGTGGACCGGCGCCGCCTGGGGCAAGCCGACCTGGGGCACCTGGTGGGTCTGGGATGCCCGGCTCACCTCCGAGCTCCTGCTGCTCTTCCTCTACCTGGGCTACCTCGCGTTGGTCTCGGCCATCGAGGACACCCGGCGCGCCGACATCGCCGGCGCCCTCCTCCTGCTCGTGGGCGTGGTCAACGTGCCCGTCATCTACTTCTCGGTCCAGTGGTGGAGCACGCTCCATCAAGGCGCCTCCATCCGCTTCGACACCGCGCCGTCCATGGCCGCGTCCATGCTGACCGGCATGTTGCTGATGGCGCTGGCCTGCTGGGCCTATGCCATCGCGGTATCGCTCGCTCGCGCGCGCTGTCTGCTGCGGGAATCCCCATGAACGCTCACGCTTTCTTCCTGGCCGTCGGCTGGACCTCCGCCCTGCTCCTCTTCGTCGAGATCTTCGTGCTGTGGCGCCGCAGTCGCCGCCTGCTGGCAACGCCGCTGCGCCCGTCCGATGAGGAGAACGCGTCATGAAAGCCCGCCATCGCCGCTTGATGTTCATCGTGATCGGGCTCGCGGCGCTCAGCGGCGCGACGGCGCTGGTGCTGCGCGCGCTCAGCGACAACGTCACCTTCTTCTTCAGCCCGACCCAAGTGCACGCCGAGCAGGCGCCGCGCGACGCCGCCTTCCGGCTCGGGGGTCTCGTGGAGCTCGACTCGCTGCGCCGCGACGCCGACGGATTGAGCGTGCGCTTCATCGTCACCGACGAGACCCAGCGCATCCCCGTCACCTATCGCGGGCTGCTGCCCGACCTGTTCAAGGAGGGCAAGGGCGTCGTCGTCTCCGGACGGCTCGCCCATGACGGCTCCTTCACCGCCACCGAGGTCCTGGCCAAGCACGACGAAAACTACATGCCGCCCGAGGCCGCGCAAGCGCTCGAGCGGGGCCGCGCGAAGAAGACCGGCACGGGAGTCCAGCCATGATTCCGGAGATCGGCGTCTTCGCGCTGGTGCTGGCGCTGCTGGTGGCCGTGGTCCAGGGGACGCTGCCGCTGATCGGCGCGCACTGGCGCATCGAGCCCTGGATCCGCGTCGCCAAGCCGGCGGCGCTGCTGCAGGGCGCGCTCAGCCTGCTGGCCTTCGCGGCGCTGGGCTGGTCCTTCCTGGCCGGCGATTTCTCTGTGCTGTACGTGGCGGCCAACTCGCATTCCAAGCTGCCCGCGATCTACCGCTTCACCGCGGTCTGGGGCGGTCATGAGGGCTCGATGCTGCTGTGGCAGACGCTGCTCGCCGGCTGGGGCTGCGCGGTGGCGCTGCGCAGCCGCGCGCTGCCGCCCGATTACGCCGCGCGCGTGCTCGCGGTGATGGGCTGGCTGGGCATCGGCATGCTGCTGTTCCTGCTCTTCCTGTCGAATCCGTTCTCGCGCCTGTCGCCTGCCGCGCCCGAAGGCCGCGACCTGAATCCGCTGCTGCAGGACCCCGGCATGGTCGCGCATCCGCCGCTGCTCTACATGGGCTACGTCGGCTTCGCGGTGGCGTTCGCGTTCGGGCTGGCGGCGCTGATCTCGGGCCGGCTGGACGCCACCTGGGCGCGCTGGTCGCGCCCGTGGACGCTGGCCGCCTGGAGCTTCCTCACGCTGGGCATCCTGCTGGGCAGCGCCTGGGCTTACGGCGTGCTGGGCTGGGGCGGCTGGTGGTTCTGGGATCCGGTGGAGAACGCCTCGCTGATGCCCTGGCTGGCGGGGACGGCGCTGATCCATTCGCTGATCGTCACCGACCGGTGCGGCGCTTTCAGAAGCTGGACCGTGCTGCTCGCGATCGCGGCCTTCTCGCTCAGCCTGCTGGGGACCTTCCTGGTGCGCTCGGGCGTGCTGACCTCGGTCCACGCCTTCGCGGTCGATCCGGGGCGCGGGCTCTACATCCTCTGCCTGATGATCGCGGTGGTGGGCGGCTCGCTGCTGCTCTTCGCCTGGCGGGCGCCCAACGTCGGACTGGGCGGCCGCTTCGCGGCGCTCTCGCGCGAGACGCTGCTGCTGATCAACAACGTGCTGTTCGTCGCCGCCGCGCTGGCCGTGCTGCTGGGGACGCTCTACCCGCTGGCGCTGGACCTGCTGCGCGGCGAGAAGATCTCCGTCGGCCCGCCCTACTTCGAGGCTGTCGTGATTCCGCTGATCGTCCCGGCGCTGCTGCTGATGGGCGTGGGGCCGCTGGCTCGCTGGAAGCGCGCGCCCCGGCCCGAGCTGGCGCGGCAGATGCGCTGGGCGCTGGCGGCCAGCGCGCTGTGCACGCTGGCGCTGTCGGCGCTCGCCGCCTGGGCGGTGCCGGCGGCGTCGCGCGGCATGTCCGGCTGGACGCCGCTGGCCAGTTTTGGCGTGGTGCTCGCGGCCTGGTGTGTCGGCGCCGCGATCGCGCATGCGGTCGAGCGCTTGAGCGCTGGCAACGACGAGGACGGTCGGCTGGCTTCGCTGTGGCGTCGCGCGCGCCGCCAGCCGGCGAGCTGGTGGGGCATGCTGGCCGCGCATGCCGGCGTCGGCGTGTTCGTGCTCGGCGCGACGCTGGCGACCGGCTTCGAGCATCGGCGCGAGGCGACCCTGGCGCTGGGCGGCAGCGTCGACGTGGCGGGTCTGCGCTTCCGGCTGGAGGCGCTCACCCCGGGCGAGGGCCCCAATCACGACCGCATGCGCGGCACGTTTGTCGTCGATGCGCTCGATGGTGACGGCGGCCGCACGCTGGGCGAGATCGCCCGCGTGTATCCGGAGAAGCGCGTCTTCCACGCGGACGGCACCGCGCTCAGCCAGCCGGCCATCGACGTCGGCTGGCGTCGCGATCTGTTCGTGGTGCTGGCCGAGCCGCTGCCCGATGGCCGCTGGAGCGTGCGCGTGCAGGTCAAGCCCTTCATGGCCTGGATCTGGGCCGGCGTCGCGCTGATGGCCCTGGGCGGTCTGCTGGGGCTCGCGGATCGGCGCTATCGCCCGTCGCGCGTCACGGACACGAGCCGGGCCGCACGCGGCCCTGACGAGCGCGCCATCCCCGCCGTCGGCGGCATCCGACCGGAGGCGTCCTGATGCGATTCCTGATACCGCTCGGTCTGTTCCTGGTGCTCGCGCTGATGCTGGGGCTGGGGCTGGACCGCGATCCCCGGGTGCTGCCCTCGGCGCTGATCGATCGCCCGGCCCCGGCCTTCGTGCGACCGGTGCTCGATGCCCCGGACCAGCGCTTCGGCACCGCGGCCATGAAGGGCAAGGTGTGGATGCTCAACGTCTGGGCGTCCTGGTGCGAGCCCTGCCGGCAGGAGCTACCCACGCTGCGCCAGCTCGCCGCGCGCGACGGCGTCCCGCTCTACGGGCTCAACTACAAGGACCAGGACGAACCGGCGCTGGCGCTGCTGGCGGGCGTCGGCAATCCGTACCGGGCCTCGGCGGTGGACGCGGACGGCCGGGTGGGCATGGACTTCGGCGTGCAAGGCGTGCCGGAGACCTTCCTCATCGACGCCCAGGGCCGCGTGCGTTTGCGCCATCAAGGCCCCGTGACCGCCGAGGTCTGGCGCGACAAGCTGATGCCGGCGATGAAGGCGCTGCAATGAAGGCGATCGGGTCGAAGAGGTCGAAGAGGTCGATGACGTCGCTGAGATCGATGGGGCTGGCTGCAGCGTTCGCGGCGTGCGTGGCGGCCTCCTCGCTCGCCTTGACCGCGGGGCCGGCACTCTCCGCAAGCCCGACGACGACCGGGACACTTCGAGCCGAGGCGCCGCTGTCCGAGGCGCTGGAGGCACGCGAGAACTTGCTCGCGCACCATCTGCGCTGCGTCGTCTGCCAGAACCAGACGGTGGCCGAATCGAATGCGCCGCTCGCCGCCGACATGCGTCAGGTCATCCGCGAGCAGCTGCGCGCCGGCCGGGCGGACGACGAGATCGTGGCCTTCTTCGAGCAGCGCTATGGCGCCTTCGTCCGCTACTCGCCGCCCTGGCAGCCGTCGACCTGGCTGTTGTGGACGGGACCGTTTCTGGTGCTGCTCGTGGGACTGGCCGGGCTCGCCCTGGCGCTGCGCCGACGCGGCGCCTTCGATCCCTCGCTGAACGTCGACGATCCGCGCGCCGACGAGCCTCCCGACGCCGATCTTCTCGAACAAGGACCTTCCCGATGAATGCGCTGTTCCCGTTGTGGGCTGGCTCGACCACGCTGTTGCTGCTCGTGCTGGCGGTGCTGCTGCGACCCTTGCTGCGGGCCGATGGCGAGCCCACGCCTTCGCCTGGCCCTGCTGCGCGTCAGGTCGGACGGGGCTGGCGCCTGGGCGCCGCGGCGCTGGTGAGCCTGGCGCTGCCGATCGCGGCGCTGACCGTGTACCTGAAGGTCGGCAATCCCCGCGCAGCCGCCGAGATCGTGACCGGTGTCGGCACCGTCGAGCCGCATCCGACCACGGGCGTGGACGTCGAGGCGATGGTCGAGGGTCTGGCCGCGAAGCTGCGAGAGAAGCCGGACGATCTGCAGGGCTGGCAGATGCTGGCGCGCTCGCGCGAGGTGCAGGAGCGCTACGGCGATGCCGCCGAAGCCTATCGGCGCGCGATCGCGCTGGCGGGCGCGCCGGACCTGTTGCCGCTGCGCGCGAAGCTGCAGGCCGATCTGGCCGATGCCTTGGGATCGGCTCAGGGGGGTGATCTGTCGGGACCGGCACAGACGGCCATCGATGCCGCGCTGGCGCTGGATCCGGACCAGCCCAAGGCGCTCGCCCTGGGCGGCGCGGCGGCGGCGCGGCGCGGCGATCGGGTCACCGCTCGGCAGCACTGGACCCGCTTGCTGGGGCTGCTCGAGCCGGGCTCGGAGATGGCCCAGCGCGTGACCGACGATCTGGCGCGGCTCGCGGGCATGCCCTCGATGGGTCGGGCTCAGCCGAGCCGGGCCGCCGAGCCGGCGGGACCGCCCCGGGCGGCGTCGGCGGTGTCGGGTCGCCCCTAGCCGCCTCGGGCCGCGTCCAAGCTGCCTGCGCGCCCGAGGTGGCCGTGGGGTCAGGCCTTGCGGCGCAGGCGGCGCACGCCGCCCAGTCCGGCCAGCGCGATCGCGGCCAGCGCCAGCGAGGCGGGTTCCGGCACGTCGTTCTGCTGCGCGCCTTCCACGTTCAGGATGTCGAAGGCCCAGAACGAGGTGCGCTCACGACGGCCGTCGTCGCAGAAGACGCCATTGGCGCATTGGTTGGCCAGGAAGTTGGGGTTGCCGTCGTAGCGGAAGCCGTTCGACAGATTCGGGCCGATCGCGAAGTTGGCGTACTGCATCACCGACACGGTGTAGACGCCCGCGCTCAGGGTCAGGTCCAGGCAAGTGTCCCAGCGCGCGCCGCCGACCGGGTCCGGGTTGACGGACGCATCACCGCACGCCCCCGCGGTGCTGCTGATGGCGTCGTCGTTCTGGCCGACCAGTTCACCGCTGGCATCGAACAGCGCCAGGATCGGATCGAAGCCGCCCGCCGCGACCACGTTGCCATTGGCTTGCGTGCCGCCGGCGTAGCTGTAGGTGATCAGACGGACCGCCGAGGAGCCGTTGGCGGTGAAGGTGAAGGTCTGGACGTCGTTGGCCTTGCTGAAGTTGCCAGCGAAGGAGAAATCGGTCGGCGCCGCGTGGGCCACGGCCACCGCGCCCAAAGATGCGGCGACAGCCAAGGTCGCGAGGCCGCGACGGAACAAGTTCTGCATGAAGACTCCCTGTGAAGCCGGCTCTGGGAGGTCGGCCGGCGTGTTGAACACGGGGCGGCCTAGAGCAAACCCTGTGCCATTCGGGAAACATCATCAGAATCAATGACGTACAGATTGATACGTGTGATGGTTCACAGAACTGTCAAGCGGGTCGACAGTGACTTTCGGGCGATCGGCGGCGCCTGCAACCGCCTTGCGTCAGCGGCGGGAGCAGCTTTCGGAAGCCCGAATGAACGAAGCCCCGGTTCGTCCTGGGACGAATCGGGGCTTCGAGAGTGTTCGATGGTGCCGGCTATCGGATTCGAACTGATGACCTACCGCTTACAAGGCGGTTGCTCTACCAACTGAGCTAAGCCGGCACGCTGAAAACTGAGCGCCGCAATCAAGTGCGGCGTGGGCTTCATTCTAGACGCAAAAGAAGCCCGGCCCGGACTGGCCGGACCGCTGCGTCATTTGATGCGCTTGAGCGCCGGACGTCCGCCCGACGGACCCGCGCCGGGATCGTCATCCTCGGGCGGCGGGGTCATCACGGGCGAGGCTTCCGGCTTGGTCGGCTCGCCGTCGGCGTCCGAGGCCAGACGCAGGCCGCGCGGCGCGGCCGCCGGCCGAGGCGCCGCGGCTGACTCCTCCGGCGTGGGCGGCGGGAAGGCCATGCCCTGCCCGTTCTCCCTCGCGTAGATCGCCACCACGTGATCCACCGGCACCTGAATCTCGCGCGCGACGCCACCGAACCGGGCCTTGAACACGATCAGTTCATTGCCCAGGTCCAGATTGCTGGTCGCGTCGAAACCGACGTTCAGCACGATCTCGTTGTTGCTGACGTACTCCAAAGGGACCTGCACCGTGCGATCGACGTGCACCGCGATATAGGGCGTGAACCCGTTGTCGGTGCACCACTCGTGCAGTGCGCGGATCAGATAGGGCCGCGTCGAGCTGGCGGCCGAGGGGCCGCCGTCCTTGCTGTCATCCATAGCGCCGCAGTGTATTACTTGCGCATCACCTTCTCGGACGGCGTCAGCGCCTCGATGTACGCAGGACGCGAGAAGATCCGTTCGGCGTACTTCAGCAGCGGCACGGCGTTCTTCGACATGTCGATGCCGTAATAGTCCAGACGCCACAGCAGCGGAGCGATCGCGACGTCCAGCATCGAAAAATCGTCGCCCAGCATGTATTTGTTCTTCAGGAAGATCGGGGCCAGCTGCGTCAGGCGATCGCGGATCTGCGAACGGGCCTTTTCCAGCTGCTTCTCCGTCGGCTTGGTCGCCTGGCCACGGTTCTCCAGCACGTTGACGTGGGCGAACAGCTCCTTCTCGAAGTTGAACAGGAACAGGCGCACGCGGGCACGGGCGACCGGGTCCCCCGGCATCAGCTGCGGATGCGGGAAGCGCTCGTCGATGTACTCGTTGATGATGTGCGACTCGTACAGGATCAGGTCGCGTTCAACGAGGATGGGCACCTCGTTGTACGGGTTCATCAGCGCGATGTCTTCGGGCTTGGCGAACAGGTCGACGTCCCGGATCTCGAAATCCATGCCCTTCTCGAACAGAACGAACCGGCAACGGTGCGAGTAGGGGCAAGTGGTTCCGGAATAAAGCACCATCATGGCTGTGGACTCCTGTGGAAACCTCTCGGCTTCCTTCTTCTAAACAAACGACAACGCAGTGGGAGCCTTTCGGCGCCCCACTGCGCTTGAAGACCCGGCTCGCGCCAGATCATCGGACTTTTACTTGACGTCCTTCCAATAGGAAGCGTTCAAGCGCCAGGCGAACACGGTGAACCCCAGCAGGAACAGCACCACGATGATGCCGAGCCTGAACCGCAGACCCTGCGCCGGCTCGCCCATCCACTGGAGATAGGCGACCAGGTCGGCGATGGTCTCGTCGTACTGCTGCGTCGTCATCGTTCCGGGCGTGACCTGTTCGAAGCCTTTGAAGACATGCGTGACCTTGGCGGGGTCATGCGGGTCTTTTTCTTCCTCGAACCTGGCGGTGCGGACGCCCTGGAGCTCCCACAGCACATGCGGCATGGCCACGCTGGGGAAAGCGAGATTATTCCATCCCGTGGCCTTGGTTTCGTCGCGGTAGTACTTTCGCAGGTAGGTGTACAGGTAATCCGCACCGGATCCCTTGCTGCCGTCGGCCCGCGAACGGGCGATCACCGTGAGGTCGGGAGGCAACGTTCCGAACCATTCCTTGGCCTGTTTCGGGTCCAGCGAGACCTTCATCGTCTCGCCCACCTTCTCTCCGGCGAACAGCAGATTGGCCTTGATCTGCTCGTCGGTCAGGTCCAGGTCCTTGAGCCGGTTGTAGCGCATGAAGTTCGCGCTGTGGCAGTTCAGGCAGTAGTTGACGAAGATCTTGGCGCCGTTCTGCAGCGCCGCCATGTCGTTCATCTTCGTGGCCGGGAAGCGGTCCCACTCGATGCCGCCCTCCGACGCGAACGCCGTCGACATCAGCCCGGATCCGAGTGCGATGGACGTCAACAGCGTGGCGATGATTTTCTTCATTCGTTCGACTCCGTGACGTTGGCGATCAATGCGGCGTGAAGGTCACGCGATCGGGAACAGGCTTGAACGAGCCCGCGCGGCTCCACCACGGCATCAGCAGGAAGAAGCCGAAGTAGTAGAGCGTGCCGATCTGCGACACGATGGTGCCGGCGTCCGACGGCGGCTTGATGCCCAGGTAGCCCAGCACCAGGAAGTCCAGGACGAAGATGCCGTACAGGTACTTGTGCCAGTCGGGGCGGTATCGGATGGACTTCACCGGGCTGTGATCCAGCCACGGGAGGAAGAACAGGATGATGACCGCGCCGCCCATCACCACGACGCCCCAGAACTTCGCGTCGAAGAACTTCAGCAGCGCAATGCCGACCAGCGCCAGGACGATGGTCGCGAGCTTGCCCTTGCCTGAAAACGCGCTGCGCAGCACCGTCAGCACCGCGGCCCCCGCCACGATGACGCACAGCACGTTGACCATCACGTCGGTGGTCGCGCGCAGCATCGAATAGAACGGGGTGAAGTACCACACCGGTGCGATGTGCGAGGGCGTCTTCAGCGGGTCGGCCGGGATGAAATTGTTGTACTCCAGGAAGTAGCCACCGAGCTCCGGCGCGAAGAAGATGATGGACGTGAAGACCATCAGGAACAGGCCGACGCCGAAGATGTCATGCACCGTGTAATACGGGTGGAACGGGATGCCGTCCAGCGGGTGTCCGTCCGGGCCCTTCTTCGCCTTGATCTCGACGCCGTCCGGGTTGTTCGAGCCCACTTCATGCAGCGCGATGATGTGCGCCACCACCAGGCCCAGCAGCACCAGCGGCACCGCGATGACGTGGAAGCTGAAGAAGCGGTTCAGCGTCGCGTCGCCGACGACGTAGTCGCCACGGATCAGCAGCGCCAGGTCCGGACCCACGAACGGGACCGCGGCGAACAGGTTCACGATCACCTGCGCGCCCCAGTAGGACATCTGGCCCCACGGGAGCAGATAGCCCATGAAGGCCTCGGCCATCAGGCACAGGAAGATCGCGCAGCCGAAGACCCAGACCAGCTCGCGCGGCTTGCGGTACGAGCCGTACAGCAGCCCCCGGAACATGTGCAGATAGACCACGACGAAGAACGCCGAGGCGCCCGTCGAGTGCATGTAGCGGATCAGCCAGCCCCAGGGCACGTCCCGCATGATGTACTCGACCGACGCGAACGCGAGCGCGGCGTCGGGCTTGTAATGCATCACCAGGAAGATGCCGGTGACGATCTGGATCACCAGCACCAGCAGCGCGAGCGAGCCGAAGATGTACCACCAGTTGAAGTTCTTCGGAGCGTAGTACTCCGACATGTGCTCCTTGTAGAGCTGGGTCGCGGGGAACCGGTTGTCCACCCACGTCATCAGCCGCACGCCCATCGGAGCGCCGGCGGGTGCTTCCTTGAATTCAGCCATGTCGTCCTCGGTCCTGGTTAGGCCTTCTTGTCTTCACCGATCAACAACTTGGTGTCGGACAGGAACGCGTAGGGGGGCACTTCGAGGTTGTCGGGTGCCGGCTTGTTCTTGAACACGCGACCCGCCATGTCGAAGGTCGAGCCATGACACGGGCAGAGGAAGCCGCCATGCCAGTTGTCCGGCAATGACGCTTGCGGCCCCGCCTGGAACTTGTCACTGGGCGAGCAGCCCAGGTGCGAGCAAATGCCCACCACCACCAGATACTCCGGCTTGAGCGAGCGCCACTCGTTCTTGGCGTATTCCGGGATGGGATACGCCTTGCGGTCGGAGTTGGGGTCGGCCAGGTCCGCGTCGTTGGACTTGAGCGCGTCGAGCTGCTCCTTGGTCCGACGCACGATCCAGACGGGCTTGCCCCGCCATTCGACGGTCAGCTTCTGACCGGGTTGAAGCGCGCTGATGTCGACTTCGACGGCGGCGCCTGCGGCCTTGGCCCGCTCACTCGGGGCGAAGGTGCTGACGAACGGGACGGCGGTGGCCACGCCGCCTACTGCTCCCGCGCAACCGGTGGCGATCAGCCAGGTGCGCTTGCCTTGGTCCACTTGTTGGTCACTCATTGGGGTCCTTACAGGGAACTTCTGATCAGGGGCAACCAAAGATTCTAGGCACGAAAAATCCTGGCCGCCCCTAGGCGCTCTACCGATGTGCAGGCGCGCACCAAGTTGACATTTCTGGTGGCGCGAACCCCGGTAGGATGCTTGCTCGGTGGCGGAGGGCCACCCGGGAAAGCGCTTGGTATTAGCGCCTTCGCACACCTGAACCACAAGGAGCAAGCGATGGGTTTTTTGACCGAATTCCGAGAGTTCGCCGTCAAGGGCAACGTGATGGACCTGGCCGTCGGCGTGATCATCGGCGGCGCCTTCGGCAAGATCGTCGACTCGGTGGTCAAGGATCTGATCATGCCGCTGGTGGGCAAGGTCGTCGGCGGCCTGGACTTCAGCAACTACTTCGTGATGCTGTCCGACCCGCCCGCCGGGTACACCGGCCCCATGACCTATGAGGCCCTGACCAAGGCCGGCGTCCCGCTGTTCGCGTACGGCAGCTTCCTGACCGTGCTGCTGAACTTCATCATCCTGGCGCTGATCATCTTCGTCATGATCAAGCAGGTGAACCGCCTCAAGCGCGAAACCCCGGCCGCGCCCGTCGCGCCGGCCGCCACCCCGGAGGACATCGTCCTGCTGCGCGAGATCCGCGATTCGCTGAGGCGTGACAAAGCGTAAAGCCGCGGTCAATCGTCAGCTTTTGCGCGAATGACGCGCGCCACCCATCCATACGGGGGATGGGCTGGCTGATACTTGTCATGTGGTGCCATCACCACATTGCGTCCTGATGCCTCGATGAATCGTCTCAACCCCCACGTCGACGTGGCGCTGCAGCGCGTGCGGACGGCGGCGGAACAAGCCGCCGAACGCGGCGCCGAAGGTCTGGGTCTCTCCGCCCTGTCCGCAGGACAGGCCAAGCGGCGGGACGCGCTGTTGTCCGCCCAGTTCCTCTTCCGCAAGCATCAGGCGCTCTTCTCGCAGCGTTTTGATCAGTCCATGCGTCAGCAGGCCGCGGAGGAGTCGACCAGTTCGACCGCCGCCACGAACTCGGCGTCGTCCTCGTCGCGCGCCGGCGCCAAGTCGACGCAATGGGACCAGCTCTCCCTGATGGACGACGACCAGGTCAACGCGATGGTCGCCACCGACCGCATCGGCCTGGCGCTCGGTCACCAGAGCGAGTGGGAGCTGCGCGAGGTCAACGCCTTCATGGGCGACATCCCCGGGGTCTCCGACGAGCGGCATCCGCTGCGCCCGCAGGCGATCGCGCAAGCCTTGCTCGAGGGCGTGAACGCCGTCACCGACGACGCCGAGACCCGCCAGATCCTCACCGACGAGCTGACCCGCGCGATGGCGCTGGAGATGCGCGCCTGCTACGCCGACATCGCCGGACTGTTCCGCAGCCGCGGCCTGCGCCCGCAGGACCTGCGCGTGCGCGGCACCGACAGCCACCGAGGCGCCGGCACACGCGGTCTGGGCGGAAGCACCTCGGGCGTGCCGCTGCACGACAGCCGCTACGCGACCCTGCCCGGCGCCCTGCAGGCCGGTGGCCACGGCAGTCGTGCCGGCGGCTTGCACAGCGTGTCGGGCGGTTTCCAGGGCGGCGGCCCGGGCGCCTATGGCGGCGTGGCCGGTCATGGCGGACACGGTGGCCATGGCGGCAGCGTCGATCCTCAACTGATGGACCTGCTGCGCCGGCTGGCGCAGAGCCCGTCCGGCGGCCTCTCCGGCCCGAGCACCGGCGGCGGCCTCGCATCCAACAGCCAGTGGCAGGGCTGGGACGCCGACCCGGGCGCGGGCGGCTACCTCGACGGCGGCCCCATCGTCCTGCCGCCCAACCTGATCCACCTGCACCGCGACGAACTGCGCCAGGCGGCGAGCGGCTCGCTGGACCACATGGTGATCGACGTGGTCGCGGGCCTGTTCGACCAGATCCTGTCCGACGCCAAGCTGCCGCCGCTGATGGCGCAGCAGATCGCTCGGCTGCAGCTGCCGGTACTGCGCGCGGCCCTGGGCGACCGCTCCTTCTTCTCGTCGCGGCGCCATCCGGTGCGGCGACTGGTCAACCGCATCGCCTCGCTGGCGGCGGCTTACGACGATTTCACCGACGACCCCGGCAAGTCCTTCCTCGCGCTGGTGCGCGAGCTGGTCCAGGACGTGGTCAGCGGCGATTTCGACCGCATGGACCTGTACGAGTCCAAGCTCGACCAGCTGGACCAGTTCATCGCCGACCAATCCGCCCAGACGCTGAAGTCGCAGGGCGACGCGGCGGCGCTGCTGGAGCGCAAGGAAACCGAGCTCCGTCTGCAGCAGCGCTACATGCAGCAGCTCGAGCGCGCGATGGCGGACATGGACCTGCGCGACTTCATGCGCGAGTTCCTGACCCGCACCTGGAGCGAGGTGCTGGTCTACGCCTCCCGCCATCCCGACCTGGACGCCGCGCTGGTGGATCGCCTGCGGCAGATGGGCCGCGACCTGGTCCTGTCGGTACAGCCGAAAACAACGCCGCAGCAGCGCCAGGCCTTCCTCGCCTCGCTGCCGGTGCTGATGCGCACGCTCAACGAAGGCCTGGATCTGGTCCGCTGGCCGGAGCCCTCGCGCAAGAAGTTCTTCGCCGAACTGCTGCCGGCGCATGCGGAATCGCTCAAGGGTCAGGCCTTGAGCCCGCTGGAATACAACCTGCTGGCCAAGCAGCTGGAGTCGGTCTTCGGCATGGCCCCGCCGCGCGAGCAGGACCTCCCGGCGCCCAACGCCAAGAACGATTCGCTGGATCTGGACCTCACCGAGCGCCTGTCCGACGAGGAAGCACGCCGATTGGGCCTGGTCCAGGACGAGCACGTGGATTGGTCGGGCGAGGTGGACATCGACCTGAGCGCCGACGAGCAGCCGCTGGCTGCCGTCGACATCAGCATCGACGGCCTGCCCGCGGCCGAGGAGGCGCCCGCGCCCACCGCCGGCGAATTGCTGATCGACCACCTGCAGCTGGGCGTCGCCTATCAGATGCATCGCGACGGCCAGTGGGAGAAGGTGCGTCTGGCCCACATCAGCGCCAGCCGCAGCTTCTTCATCTTCACCCACGGCCAGAAGCATCAGCAGACGCTGACCATGACCGCGCGCATGCTGCGCAAGCTGTGCGAGGCCGGCCGCCTGCGCGCCTTCGAGCACGCCCATCTGCTGGAACGCGCCACCGCGCGCGCGCGTCAGCAGCTCGCGGCGCTGGGCGCCAAGGCCTGAGAGCGGGCCCTACGGCCGCTCTCTTTCCGCATTCGATCCGCCGACCGATCCGCCGTTCAGTCCGCCGACATCGTCCGCGCCATGCGGATCGCCGCAGCCATGCTGGCCGGATCAGCACGACCTGACCCCGCGATGTCGAAGGCGGTCCCGTGATCGGGGCTGGTCCGCACCAGCGGCAGCCCCAGCGTCACGTTGACGCCCTGCTCCACGCCCAGGTACTTCACCGGGATCAGGCCCTGGTCATGCGTCATCGCCACGACGGCGTCGAACTCGCCCGGATGCGCCGGTGGCGCATGGCGCGCGCGCATGAACACGGTGTCCGGGGCGAACGGGCCGCGCGCATCGATCCCGAGCGAGCGCGCCTGATCGATGGCCGGCGCGATGTGATGGATCTCCTCGTCACCGAACAGGCCGCCCTCCCCCGCATGCGGATTCAGGCCGGCGACGCCGATGCGCGGCGCGGCGATGCCCGCGCGGCGCAAGGCTTCGTCGGTGATGCGCAAGGTCTGCAGCACGCGGCCGGTGGTGATCTGGTCGACCGCCTGACGCAGCGCGACATGGATGGTCACCAGCACCACCCGCAGCTCGTCGTTGGCCAGCATCATGCGCACCGGCGGCAGGCGGCCCTGCCCGTCGGCGCACAGCGCCTGCAGCAGCTCGGTGTGACCCGGATGGTCGATGCCGCCGGCATGCAGCGCCTCCTTGTGGATGGGCGCCGTCACCAGCGCGCGGGATCGCCCGGCCTGCTGCTCATGGACCGCCGCGATGATGCAGCGCGCCGCGGCGGCGCCCGCCTCGGCGCTCACGCGGCCCAGCGGCTGATCGAGCAGATCCGCAGGCAAACCCGCCGGCTGCCACACGGGCAGGCAGTCCGGTGGCGCGACATCGTCGGCCTGGTCGAGCACCGCCACCGGCAACGCCAGGCCCATGAGGCCCAGCGCACGCCGGAACACACCCGCATCGCCCACCAGCCGCAGGTCCGCGCCGCGATCAGCCGCCCAGGCCGCGACGGCGATCTCAGGGCCGATGCCGCAGGCGTCGCCCATGGTCAGGAGCAAGGGACGGGTGCTCATGCCGGATTCGGGATGTCGATGAATCGGTACTGCAGGCCGAGCTGCTCGCTCACTGCCTTGCCCAGCGCCTGCACGCCGTAGCGTTCGGTCGCGTGATGGCCGGCGGCGATGAAGGCCACGCCGGTCTCGGCCGCGTAATGCGCCTGCGGCTCGGAGATCTCGCCGGTGATGAAGACATCGGCGCCCGCCGCGATCGCGGCTTCGAAGTAGCCCTGCGCGCCGCCGGTGCACCAGGCCACGCGCTTGAGCGGCCGCCCATCGCCGGCGGCCCGCACCGCCGCGCGTCCCAGGCGCGCTTCCACATGCGCGCTCAGCTCGTCCAGCGAATTCAGGCCCGCCGGCAGCGCGCCGATGTAGCCCAGATCCTGTTCACCGAAACGCGCATCGGCGGCCCAGCCCAGATGCCGGGCGAGCTGCGCGTTGTTGCCCAGCTCCGCATGCGCGTCCAGCGGCAGGTGATAGGCGAACAGGCTGATCTCATGCGCCAGCAGCCGTGCCAGGCGTTGCTTCATCCAACCGACCACGCGTCCGTCCTGGCCGCGCCAGAACAGCCCATGATGAACGAGGATGGCGTCGGCGCCACTCTCGATGGCGGCGTCGATCAGCGCCAGACTGGCCGTGACCCCGCACACCAGGTGCCGCACCTGATCGCGGCCCTCGACCTGCAGACCGTTCGGCCCATAATCCTTGAACCGCGAGGGCTCCAGCGTGGCGGCGAGCAGCCGCTCCAGCTCCGTGCGATGTGCCATGACAGGATCTCTTTTGCGTCAAACCTGGCTGATTTTCTCCCAGGCCACCACGGTGGCGCTGGCAGGCTATTTCGTCGTCCACACGCTCAAGCCGGAATGGCTGCAGGCGCCGCCCCAAGTCGGCCATGTGGTGCCCACGCTGCCGGCCGCCGAGGGCGCCCCTCCGCGCGCCGCCGTGCAGTTCAGCTTCGCCGCGGCGGCACAGGCCGCATCGCCCGCGGTGGTCGCGGTGCTGGCCAACAAGCCGGCCCCGAGCCAGCGTGAGATCGACGCCGATCCCTGGCTGCGCTTCCACTTCGGCAAGCGGCTGCCGCAGCAGGCGCGTCCGCAGACGGGACTGGGCTCGGGCGTGATCGTCTCGCCGGAGGGCTACGTCCTGACCAACAACCATGTGGTGTCGGGGGCGACCGAGATCCGGGTGCAGCTCGCCGACGGCCGCGACACCGAGGCCAAGCTGGTCGGCACCGATCCCGAGACCGATCTGGCGGTGCTGCGCATCACGCTGCCGGCCCCTCTCCCCGTGATCCATCCGGGCAAGGCCGGCGAGCTGCAGGTCGGCGACGTGGTGCTGGCCATCGGCAATCCGTTCAACGTCGGACAGACGGTGACCTCGGGCATCGTGAGCGCGCTGGGTCGCACGCAACTGGGCCTGAGCACCTTCGAGAACTTCATCCAGACCGATGCCGCCATCAATCCCGGCAACTCCGGCGGGGCGCTGGTCGACGTGCAGGGGCGGCTGGTGGGCATCAACACGGCAATCTATTCGCGCACCGGCGGCGGCAGCCTGGGCATCGGCTTCGCGATCCCGGTGGACTCCGCCTATCAGGTGCTGGAAGCGCTGGTGAAGGATGGCAAGGTCTCGCGCGGCTGGCTGGGCGTGATCACCGGCGACATCAACTCGGACGTCGTGGAGACGCTCAAGCTCAGCGTGGACCACGGCGTGCTGGTCAAGGAAGTGTTCAAGGCCAGCCCCGCGGCCAAGGCGGGCCTGGAAGCGGGCGACGTGGTCACCGACGTGGGCGGCCAGCCGGTGCGCACGCCGCGAGAGCTGGTCAATGTGGTGGCGGCGCTCAAGCCCGACAGCAAGACCATCATCGCGGTGCAGCGCGGCAAGGACTCACTGAAGCTGCCGCTGCAGGTCGGCCTGCGCCAGCCTCAGACGACGGACGACACCTCGCCCGAGTGACACCCGCACAGGCGCCTGCCAGGGCCCGAAAGAGAAACGCCGCCGTCGGAGCCCCGAGGCGGCGTTGTCGTTTGAGGTGTCATCGCGGCGCCTGACGCGCCACGCGGGGCGATCAAGCCGCCGGCTTGCCGTCGCCGTTGCCTTCGGCCTCGTCGTCCGGTGCGCGGCTGTAGCGGCCGAACGCGTTCGCGGCCCACAGGCCGACCTCGTAGAGCAGGCACATCGGGATCGCCAGCGCGAGCTGCGAGACGATGTCCGGCGGCGTGATCACCGCCGCGATGACGAAGGCCAGCACGATGAAGTAGCCGCGGAACTGCTTGAGCTGCTCCACCGAGACGATGCCCATGCGCGCCAGCACGACCACGACCACCGGCACCTCGAACGCGGCGCCGAAGGCGATGAACATGTTCATCACGAAGCCCAGGTAGGCCTCGATGTCCGGCGTCGGAGAGATGCTCTTGGGGGCGAAGCTCTGGATGAAGGTGAAGACCTTGCCGAAGACGAAGAAGTAGCAGAACGCCACCCCCGCGAAGAACAGCAGGGTGCTGGACACCACCAGCGGCAGCACCAGCCGCTTCTCATGCGAGTACAGGCCCGGCGCGACGAAGGCCCAGACCTGATAGAGCACCACGGGAAGCGCGACCAGGAAGCCGGCCAGCAGCGTGATCTTCAGCGGAACCAGGAAGGGGGACAGCACGTTGGTCGCGATCATCGAGCTCCCTTGCGGGAGGTGCGAGACCAGCGGGACCGCCAGCAGGTCGAACAGACCGCCCGGCCCCGGCCAGACGCACAGCGCGCCGAAGGCGACCAGGACCGCAAGCAGCGCCCGGATCAGCCGGTCGCGCAGCTCCATCAGATGGGACACGAAAGGCTGTTCGGTGCCGGCGAGTTCGTCTTCTTGTTGGCTCATGTCGCTCGGCGAGGGGGACGGAAGCGGGCCACGCGGGCCGCGCCGGATTGCGCATGCCGGCGCACGCCGGACTGCTGCTTGTACCAGAGCGGCGTCGCGCCGCGCTTCAGGCGCCAGTTCTTCTTGGGATGCGCGTAGACCGGGACCGGCGACACGTAGCCGCCGATCGAGCCGTCCGAGGACGTGCCGTCCACGGACAGGTCCGACCAGGTCGACTGCAGCGTCTCATTGGCCGAATCCACGCCCTGCTGCACGCTGGCCTGCACGTCGCTGACGGCGGTCTCGAACTGGCCCTTCATCTTCTGGAGTTCCTCCAGTTCGATGGACCGGTTCACTTCCGCCTTGACGTCGGAGACATAGCGCTGCGCCTTGCCCAGCAGCGTCCCCACCGTGCGGGCCACGCGCGGCAGGCGCTCAGGGCCCAGCACGACCAGCGCCACCGCGCCGATCAGCACCAGCTTGTCAAAACCGAAATCGACCATGCCGGCCGCGCTCAGCGCTGCTTGGCGTCGACGTCGACGGTGTTCGGATCAGCCGCCTTGTTGGTGTTGGCGACCTGCTGCGCGGGCGCGTCGGCCGTGCCGTCCTTCATGCCGTCCTTGAAGCCCTTGACCGCGGCGCCGAGGTCGCCGCCGACGTTGCGCAGCTTCTTGGTGCCGAAGACGGCGATGACCACGACCAGCACGATCAGCCAATGCCAAATGCTCAAACCACCCATGACAATCTCCAGAGTCGAATGCGAAATTCTACGACCCGCACGTGACAGGCAAGCGGGGGATCTGCACCATCCCTTGCCCGCATCAGCGGCTTATCTGCCCAATCTCAACCGATGGGCGAACTCATTCCTTGGTTTCCCCTCGCCCGCCTCTCTCGTGAGAGGGAGCGATCGCACGCCACTGGGGTGGGCGCTCAGCCTTTCAACCAGGGCCGCGGGCCGCCCATGGCGTGCATGTGGAGATGGAACACCTCCTGCCCGCCGTCCGAGCCGGTGTTGACCACCGTGCGGAAGCCGTTCGTCACGCCCAGCTCCTTCATCAGCTGGGGCACCAGCACGGCCATCTTGCCCATCAAGGCGGCGTGTTCCGGCGTCAGGTCGACCATGCTGGCGATGTGCTGCTTGGGAATCAGCAGGAAGTGCACCGGCGCCCAGGGTTGAATGTCGTGGAAGCCGAGCAGGTCCTCGTCCTCGTAGACCTTCTTGGACGGGATCTGGCCCTGGACGATCTTGCAGAAGATGCAGTTGGGGTCGTGGCTCATGGCGGGGAATCAGGAAGTCGGACCGGATGATGACGCCCGGTGATGGCGCGATGGTGTCACCGGGCGCGGAAAAGAGAGGCGTCGAGGATTGCTTTTCCCGACGCTCACATCGGCATCGGACGGCGGTCGTTCATCGCCAGCCAGCCGCGCACGACGCGGTACAGGAACCAGATCGAGATCGCGATCCAGGCGATCCAGCCCGGCAGCACGAACAGGAACCACAGCGGGAAGGTGACGATGTAGAGGATGCCGCTCCACAGCACGCTGCGCAGCCGCCAGGAGAAGTGCGTCGCCTGCCAGGTGCCGGCGGCCTCGTCGCGCTTGACCAGGTCCACGATCACGGCGATCACCAGCAGCAGCACGCTGGCCTGCACGCCGGGCAGCACCGCGCCGATGGCCACGATCGCATGCAGCACGTAGCTGACGATGCCCACGGTGCGCAGGCTGGCCTCGCGCTCCGGGTCGAGTACCACGGTCGGGGATTGCGTTTCGAACGACTGCGTCATGCACCCTCCTTCTGGCCCCTGCGGGCGAATTCCTCCAGACCGGACAAGCCCTCGCGGCGCGCCAGCTCGGCCAGCACGCGCTCGGGACGGACATCGAAGGCGGCCAGCGCCACGATCGAGTGGAACCACAGATCGGCGACCTCGTAGACCAGCTTGTCGGCCGCCTGCGGCTGGCCGTCCGCCATCCGCGTCGCGGCCTTGGCCTGATCCTTGGCGCGATCCGCATCCTTGGCGGCGAGCACCACCTCGGTCGCTTCCTCGCCGACCTTCTTGAGGATCTGGTCCAGGCCCTTGGCGAACAGCTTGGCCACGTAGCTCTTGTCCGGATCGCCCTCCGCGCGGCGCTGCGCGACGACGTCGCCCAGATGGGCCAGCACGTCGAGGGAAGTCGGCGCCGAGGCCGGCGCATCGGCGGCCGGTGCCGCGGCGGAAGTGTCGTTGGTGCTCATCGCTTCAGGATTCGCGTCTCGGGCTGGGGGAGTGAGGCCAGGAGGGCGTCATGCCCGGCTCCGCCCCTCATTTGTAGATGCTGGCCGGATCTTTGAGGACCGGCTCCACCGTCGTCCACTGGCCGTTCTCCAGCTTCTGGAAGAAGCAGCTGTGGCGGCCGGTGTGGCAGGCGATGCCGGGTTCATGGCCGTGCTGGGTGATGCTCAGCAGCACCACGTCGTTGTCGCAGTCCAGCCGGATGCCGTGGACCTGCTGCGTGTGGCCGGACTCCTCGCCCTTGTGCCACAGCTTCTGGCGCGAGCGGCTCCAGTAGACCGCCTCGCCGATTTCGGCGGTGCGGGCCAGGGCCTCGCGATTCATCCACGCGAACATGAGGATGTCGCCGGAGCCCTGCTCCTGCGCGATGACGGGCACCAGCCCGTCGCGGTCCCACTTGATCTGATCCAGCCAATCCATCGCGGCAGTGTAGTCCGGGGTCTCAGACATGGGTGAGGCCCACATGGAAGCGCTCCGCCGCAAACCACTGCAGCACCGGGATCGTCCCGGGGAGCACCGGCTGCACCTGCACCGGCAGGCGTTCCCAGCTCATGGTCTGCTGCTCGCGCATCTCGAACTCGCCGGTCCACTCGTAGACCTTGCAAAAGTTCAACCGGACCTTGGCGTGCGGATATTCCATCAGCTCGACCTTCCAGGGATGCGCCTCGCCGATCGTGATGCCCAGCTCCTCGTGCAGCTCGCGGCGCAGCGCCTGCTCGACGGTCTCGCCCGCCTCCAGCTTGCCGCCGGGGAACTCCCAGTAGCCCGCGTAGACCTTCCCCTCGGGGCGCGAAGTCAGCAGGAACTCGGTCTCGCGGCCCTGCGCGTCGCGGCGCACCAGCACGCCGACGGCGACCTCGACCGGCACGCGGTCGGTGGCGCCCACGGGGCTCAGCGGATGGGCTTGCTCGCGCTCAGACATGGTCCAGTCCTTCCGGCGCGTCGGCGTCCTTGGACGGTGCCGGCGTCCCCTCCGACGAGCCGCCCCGCCCCGCCAGATCCCGCGCGAATTGATAGGCCACGCGGCCTGAGCGCGAGCCGCGCTCCAGCGCCCAGACCAGCGCCGGCTGACGCGCGGCCTCGATGCGGGCCGGGTCCAGGCCGAAGTGCGACAACCACTGCGCGACGATGGCCAGGTACTCCTGCTGGCTGAAGCTGTAGAAGCTGATCCACAGGCCGAAGCGCTCGGACAGCGAGATCTTCTCCTCGACCGCCTCGCCCGGATGCACCTCGACGTTGCCGTCGCGCTCGGTGTGCGTGTAGCCCAGGTTGTCCTTCATCTGCTCGGGCAGCAGATGGCGGCGGTTGCTGGTCGCGTAGATCAGCAGGTTGTCGGTGGCCGCGGCGACCGAACCGTCGAGCATGGACTTCAGCGCCTTGTAGCCGGCCTCGCCCTCGTCGAAGCTCAGGTCGTCGCAGAAGATGACGAAGCGCTCCGGCCGGTCGGCGACCAGATCGGCCAGATCCGGCAGGTCGACCAAATCGGCCTTGTCGACCTCGATCAGGCGCAGGCCCTGATCGGCGAACTCGTTCAGACAGGCCTTGATCAGCGAGCTCTTGCCCGTGCCGCGCGCGCCGGTGAGCAGCACGTTGTTGGCCGGCTGGCCCTGCACGAACTGGCGCGTGTTGCGCAGCAGGCGCTCCTTCTGCGGCTCGACCTCCTTGAGGTCGCCCAGCCGGATCGTGGACAGGTGCTTGACCGGCTCCAGCCGCGCGCTCGCGCCGCGCTTGCGGTAGCGGAAGGCGACCGCGCCCGACCAGTCGGGCGGCGTGAGGGGCTGGGGCAGCACGGCCTCCAGGCGGTTGAGCAGCGCGTCGGCGCGCCGCAGCAGGGCGTCAAGGGCGTCGGACATGAGCCCGAGTTTAGAGGGCCGCGCCCGCCGCGACGGGCGCTACGCGGCGGCGCCAGTCATCCCAGCATTCGCATTGCGGCATCCAACTGTTCGGTCGGAAGGCGCTTGAAGCCTGAGCGCGCGTAGCGCTGCAGCCGGCCGATGATGAAGCTCACCAGCACCGAGGCCTGGGCTTGCGCCTCGACCGTGGGGGTGCTCGAGCCCGAGGCCTCGGCCGCCGTGCGGAGGCCCTGGCGCAGGGCCGACTCGACCTTGTCGAAGAACTGGTTCATGCGCGCGACCAGGCGTTCGTTCTCGTAGACCAGCGCGTCGCCGACCATCACCCGGGCCATGCCCGGATTGCGCTCGCCGAACTGCAGCAGCACCGCGACGATGCGGCGCGCCTGCGCCAGACCGTCGGTCTCGCGCTCGGCGATCTGGTTGAGCAGCGAGAAGATGCTGGTCTCGATGAATTCGATCAGGCCCTCGAACATCTGCGCCTTGCTGGCAAAGTGTCGATACAGGGCGGCCTCGCTGACCTCCAGCCGCGCGGCGAGCGCCGCCGTGGTCACGCGCTCCGCGCCGGGCTGCTCCAGCATGCTGGCCAGCGTCTGCAGAATCTGGACGCGGCGTTCCCCAGGCTTGAGCCGCTTGCGGGGCAGCTCCGCGGGCTTGGTCGCGGGCGTGTCCGGAGCGTCGGGGGGGCTGGTGTGCATGGGAGGGGGCGGAGTGTGCGGCGATTCTGGCACAGGCCCAGGCCGTGCCTGGGGCTGATGCCGGACGACGTACGCTCAGTCCCGCAGCCAGCCCAGGCGTCGTGCCTCGTAGATGGCCTCGACCTTGGAGCGCACCTGCAGCTTGCGGTAGGTGCGCTTCACGTAGGTCATGATCGTGTGCGGCGACACGTTCATGAACTGGGCGATCTCGTCGAAGGTGAAGCCCTTGGCGGCCAGGTGCAGCACGCGCGATTCCTGCTCGGACAGCGCGACGACCTGCTCATCGACCAGCGGCATCGGGGCCGAGTCGCCGAAGCCGCGCGGCGCGTGGCTGCTGTTGCCCTGCGGGGCCAGGCGCAGCAGCAGCCGGCGCGCGATCACCGGGGAGATCGGACTGCCGCCCGCGCGCAGCGAGCGCAGCTGACCCGGCAGGTCCAGCGCAAGCGAATCCTTGAGCAGGTAGCCGGTGGCGCCGGCCTCGATGCTGGAGAGCACGTGCTGCTCATCGCCGAAGACGGAGATGACCATGACCTCGCACTCGGGCGCGACGTGGGCGGCGTGCCGGATCAGCTCGATGCCGCTGCCGCCGGGCAGGTCCAGGTCGACCAGCAACACGTCGGGACGTGTCTGGTCGAACATCTTCCTCCCCTGCGGCAGGTCGGTGGCCATGCCGACGAGCCGGATGTCAGGCGCCTTTTCCAGGGCGTGGGCGAAGGCCTCGCGGAACCGAAGCTGGTCTTCGACGATCAAGACGCTGAATAGTGACATGCAATCCCTCACGGCTTTGGAGCCGTTCGGGCGCATTCTGGGTTGTCGCGTCTTTCAGCGGCAATCCCCAGCTTGCAGTGGTGTGACCTTGGGCCAGTCCCCGCGACCGCTCCCCGCCACCCCGGCGTCCGAGGGAGGCCAAGGCAAACGGCACTCCCGCGCAGGGGCGGAACACCCCGCCGCCGCCCCCCCTCATCGAGGGGGGAGGCGATGCAATCTGTCCACACGCCGGTCGACGCAGGCGGGGCGGTGGCGGCCCGGCTCGTCCATCCAGCCGCGCATCCAGACCGTGCGCATGCCCAGAGCGCGCGCGCTGCGCAGATTGGCCAGGCTGTCCTCGACCAGCGTGCATCGCGAGGGCGCGACGCGCAGCTGCGCGCAGACGTGACGCAGCATGCGCAGGTCGGGCTTGGGCCGGTAATGGCCGAACATGCGCATGTGCTCGACGCCGATGACGCGCTCGAACAGCATGCTGATGCCCAGCGCCTTGAGCACGCGGCGGGCGTAGCGCTCCGGCGCGTTGGTCAGGAGGATGCGGCGGCCCGGCAGGCGGCGCAACCAAGCCAGGTCCGCGCGCGCGCCGCGCAACATCGACTCGAGCGCCGGCAGCGCATGGACCTCGTCCAGGAACTGCGAGGCCGGGATCTGGTGATGGCGGATCAGCCCGAGCAGCGTCGCGCCGTAGAGCCGCCAGTAGCGGCGGCGCAGCGCCTGCGCCTGCTCGGCGTCGACGCCCAGCTCCCGCACGATGTACTCGTTCATCGCCGCGCCGATGGCGGCGAAGGAGCCGCCGCTGGCGTGGTGCAGCGTGTCGTCGAGGTCGAAGAGCCAGACCGTGTCGGCGCCCGCGGCCCCCGAGCCGCCCAGGCTACCCATGAGGATCTGTCGTTGGGGCGCATGCCGGCGGGGATGCCGGCGTACGAGCGCAGGGAGCCGGGCCAATGCGAGGCCGCTCAGTGCGAGCGGATCATCGTGCCGAAGGCCTTCTCGGAGAGGATCTCCAGCAGCATCGCGTGGGGCACGCGGCCGTCGATGATGTGGACCGCGTTGACGCCGCTCTTGGCCGCGTCGATCGCGCCGGCGATCTTGGGGATCATGCCTCCGCTGATGGTGCCGTCGGCGACCAGCTCGTCGATGCGGCGCGGGGTGAGCTCGACCAGCAGCTCGCCCTGCTTGTCCAGCACGCCGCGGATGTTGGTCAGCATCAGCAGCTTCTCGGCCTGCAGCACCGTGGCCAGCTTGGCGGCCACGACGTCGGCGTTGATGTTGTAGCTCTCGTTGTTCTCGCCGAAGCCGATGGGGCTGACGACGGGGATGAACTGGTCGTCCTGCAGCGCCTTCACGACGCTGGGGTCGATGCTGACGATGTCGCCCACCTGGCCGATGTCGTGTTCCTTGGCCGGGTCGTCCTTGTCCAGGATGCGCAGGCGCTTGGCGCGGATCATGCCGCCGTCGCGACCGGTCAGTCCGACCGCCTTGCCGCCGGCGGCGTTGATCAGGCCGACGATGTCCTGCTGGACTTCACCGGCCAGCACCCATTCGACGACGCTCATGGTCTCCTCGTCGGTCACGCGCATGCCCTGGATGAAGTGGCCCTTCTTGCCCAGCTTGTTGAGCGCGTCCTCGATCTGCGGACCGCCGCCGTGCACCACCACCGGGTTCAGGCCGACCAGCTTGAGCAGCACCACGTCCTCGGCGAAGTCCTGCTGCAGCGCCGGGTCCGTCATGGCGTTGCCGCCGTACTTGATGACGATGGTCTTGCCGTGGTACTTGCGGATGTAGGGCAGCGCCTGGGACAGCAGTTCCGCCTTGTCGCGCGGCGGGATGTGGCTCAGATCGGCGTCGTGGACGGGAGAGGAGTTGCTCATGTGCTGTTCCGGCAGGAGAAATCGTCAGAAGCGCGTGCGCCCGGGCGCCGCGGCTGCGATTCTAGGACCGGCAGAATCCGGGCCATGCAAGTCCAGCAATACCTGAAGCTCTCCGCGGTCGTGGCGGTGCTGACCATCGCCCTGAAGACGGCCGCCTGGTGGTGGACCGGCTCGGTGAGCCTGGCCTCGGACGCGCTCGAGTCCGGGGTGAACCTGGCGGGAGCGCTGTTCGGTCTGGCCATGGTGACCATCGCCCGCCGTCCGCCCGATGCGGATCACCCCTTCGGCCATCACAAGGCCGAGTACTTCTCCAGCGCCTTCGAGGGCGCGCTGATCCTGATCGCCGCGCTGGGCATCGCCTGGGCCGCGATCGGCCGCTTCCTGAATCCGCAGCCGCTGGAGCAACTGGGTCTGGGCCTGGCGCTGTCGCTGGTCAGCACGGCCATCAACGGGGCGCTGGCCATGGCGATGATGAAGGCCTCGCGGGTGCACCGCTCCATCGCGCTGGAGGCCGACGCCCGCCATCTGTTCACCGATGTCTGGACCTCGGTCGGCGTGGTGGCCGGCCTGATCGGCGTGATCCTGACGGGCTGGACCTGGCTGGATCCGCTGCTGGCCATGCTGGTCGCGCTGAACATCCTGCGCGAGGCCATGCATCTGATGTGGCGCTCGACCGGCGGGCTGATGGATCAGGCGCTGGACACCGAGGACCAGCGCGCCATTGCCGCGGTGCTGGCGGGCTTCGAATCGCCGGACCTGCGCTTCGATCACGTCGCCACGCGGGTCGCCGGTCCACAGCGTTTCGTTGACCTGCACTTGCATGTGCCGGCGCGCTGGACGCTGGGCCATGCGGCCGCGCTGCGCGGCGAGGTCGAGCAATCCCTGATGCGCGCCCTGCCCGGCCTTCGCGCCAGCATCCAGCTGCTGCCCGCCAATGTGGAGACGCGCTTTGCCGAGTTGGCCGGCGACCAGGCCGGTCAGCCCTTGCCGCCCGCGCCGGACGACGCCCATCCCACCACGCCCAGAAAGGACATCACGGAATGATCGCCCTGCTCCAGCGCGTCAAGCGCGCTCATGTCGACGTCGGTGATCGCCGCACCGGGGAGATCGGCCCGGGTCTGCTGCTGCTGATCTGCGCCGAGCGGCAGGACGGTGAGGCGGTGGTCGAGAAGCTGCTGCTCAAGATCCTGAAGCTGCGCATCTTCAGCGACGAGGCCGGCAAGATGAACCGCAGCCTGCAGGACGTGGGCGGCGGGCTGCTGATCGTTTCGCAGTTCACGCTGGCGGCGGACACCTCCGGCGGCAACCGGCCCAGCTTCACCGCCGCGGCGCCGGCCGAGCTGGGCCGCCGGCTCTACGAGCATGCGGTGAGCTTCGCGCGCTCGCATCATCCGGTCGTGGCGACCGGCGAGTTCGGCGCCGACATGCAGGTGGAACTCATCAACGACGGGCCGGTGACGATTCCGATGCGGATGTGAGGCGGCGGCTGTCGGGAAGGAGACTGCGCAAGGCGCTTCCAAGCCGTTCCCGGAACGCCCGGAAGCCGCGTGCGGGACGCACTTGCCTTCCCATGTCCCGCGGCTGCTCCGCTTCGGCATGGCACACCGCCACAAGGTTTCTGGGTCGTGCCTCAGCACGAGCAACGCCTGCGCCGGTCCTCACTGGCATGTCGGCCAGGGTGGGCGCGGGGGGCAAATGGAGGCTGGAGCCTTTGACATTGACATCGACATTGACATTGAGATTGTTGGCAGTGGTGGTCCTCACCAAGAACATTCGACCGTCATGCAGTCTGTTGGGCGTGGTGTGCGTCTCGATGCTGGATATCGACACCTCATAGCGCGTCCTGCCCGTCTGCTCATGGCCACCTTGCGGATCGAGCGCGACGGGCACCATTCGGCCCAACTCCGAGCCGGCGATCACGATCGCGCGACGCATCAATTCGAGTGCTCCGAGGTCCTTCTGGATGCGCTTCATCTCCTGCGCCGCGTTCTCCACTGCCTCCACGGGCCTGGCCCGGACTCGCCTCTCCAATGCCCTCAAGCTGCCTTCTACCCCCGTCGCAAACGCCTGCGCGGTATCGCGCAGCACGGACCTCGGTTGTTGTGCGATCTCGGCGGACAGCTCATTCAGACAGTGATGCGCCTGCAGGACCTCCTCGCGCAGAGCCTCCCAGGTGCTTACCGGGTCCCCGTCTTCGCCTGAGGCGACGAGCGTCAGGTCATCCGGGGATGCAGGCCGATGGTGGGCAGGGGTGGACGTCAACGAGAACATGGTGTTCCTTTCATGAACCTATGAATCGAGACAAGGTCGGAAAGGACGCTCTAGTGGCGGCCGGGCTCCATCAATTCGGCTGACAAGGTCGACGTCCGCCATCAAGCCAGGTCATCAAACTGACGAGAATGGGGGATCGGCACCTCACATCGAACTCAAGGATCCGTTCATGATCAGCTACGTCACCCTGGGCAGCAACGACCGCCGCGCGGCCAAGACCTTCTATGACGCGGTGCTCGCGCCGCTGGGGCTCAAGCCCGGCTACTCGGACGACGAGATGGTCGGCTACGGCCCCGAGGGCGGCGAGACGCAGCTGTGGGTGGTCGCCCCGTTCAATGAGCTGGACGCGACGGCCGGAAACGGCACGATGTTGGCGTTGGCCGCCTCCACGCGCGAGCAGGTGAACGCCGCCTATGCCGCGGCCATTGCCGGCGGCGGCCGCGACGAGGGCAAGCCCGGTCCGCGCGAGATCTACGGCCCGAACTTCTACGCCGCCTACTTCCGCGACCCGGACGGCAACAAGCTGGCCGTGGTCTGCCGCGCGCCGGCATGACGTTCGAGCGCGGCATCGCACGCCACGCCGTCCCACTGAAGCCGCTCCCAACCACCGGAGCCCTTCATGGACCGCATGACTCCTCACGACTCCCGCCCGATTGACACCGAGCCGCCTCCGACGGACCCCGACACCGTCGGCGCGCAGAACCGTCGCCCTCAGACCGCCCAGCAACGTCTTCAGGACGACCTCGCCCGTCTCGATCACGCGCACAGCAGCCCGACCACGAACCTGCGGCTTCTGCATCGTCGACTTGAGGAGTGCCATGGCTTGCTGCAGCGCGCGTTGGCCGACTGCGACTTCCATGACAAGGACCTGGTGAGGCAACGTGCCGACGCCCTCAACTCCCACGCACAGGCACTGATGCGGGGCCACTCGCCAAGCGGCGCGGCGCAGCATTCGCCGCTCGTTTGGTTGACAAACTGGCAAGCGGAGATGCGCTCATTGCTGGCCTTCGCCGTCGACGAGGGCGCGATCGGTCTGGAGCCCCTCCCCGACTGGAACCCTCGCCGCTTCTGGGAAGGTCCGGCGCCCGCAACGGGCAACTGGGTCGCGTCGTTCCGCTTGCGCCGCCTCGTGATGGAGGACGTCGACAAGACCGGCATTCGCGGCCGCTCCAACATGCCGGGCATCACGGAGATGAGCGCGGCACGGGATCTTCTGGCCGACTGCGACGAGCGGGACCTCCGAGACCCCGAAGGCTTGCTCAAGCTCCAGTCCGCGCTCACGGGGCTCCAGGCCATGAGCCGCGTTCTGTCGGCAGGGGTGAGCGGCGGATGGCCCCCCCGCTGAGGCGGCGGTGATGCGCTCATCCGCGCCCGCAAAGACAAAGCCCGCCGAAGGGCGGGCTTTGGAGCGGGTGTCGGCGAGACTTGGCCGACGTCGGGAAAGTCGTCGATCAGTCCGCGTATTGACCCGCCGCCTTGATGACCGGCGTCCACTTGTTGATCTCGTCGGAGACGAACTTCTTGTGCTCGGCCGGATTGACGCGCGCATCGGTCACGATCACCGCGCCCAGCGCTTCCTCGCGCTTGTGGAACTCGGGATCCTTCAGCGCGGTCTTGAGCGCCGTGTTGATCTTGTCCAGCACCGCCTTGGGCGTGCCCTTGGGCGCGTACAGGCCGTGCCAGATCGTCACGTTGAAGCCCTTCATGCCGGACTCGTCCAGCGTCGGCAGCTTGGACAGCGAGCCGCTCAGGCGCTTGGGCGTCGACACCGCGAAGGCCTTGACCTTGCCACCCTCGATCTGCGTCGTGGTGTTGGTGGTCTGGTCGCACATGATGTCGACCTGGCCGCCGATCAGATCGGTCATGGCCGGCCCCGTGCCCTTGTACGGGACGGTGGTCATGTCCATCTTCAGCGTGCTCATGTACAGCAGGCCGCACAGGTGCGAGGCGGATCCCAGGCCGGCGTTGGCCAGGTTGATCTTGCCCTTGTTGGCGCCCAGCCACTTCAGCAGCTCGGCGTAGTTGTTGGCCGGCAGGCTGGGACGCGAGATCAGCGTCATCGGCACTTCGTTGACCAGGCCCAGGTACTCGAAGTCGTCCAGCGTCTTGTACTGCAGGTTGCGGTACAGGGCCGGCGAGGTCGACATGCCGATGTGGTGCAGCAGCAGGGTGTAGCCGTCCGGCGCGGCCTTGGACACCTTGGTCGCGCCCAGCGTGCCGCCGGCGCCGCCGACGTTCTCGATCACCAGCGTGGCGTTGAGCGGCTTGCGCAGCGCCTCGGCCAGATCGCGCGCCACCTTGTCGGTCGGACCACCCGCGGCGAACGGCACCACGATGGTCACCGGCTTGTCCGGATAGTCGGCCCAGGCAGCACCAGCGGTCAGCGCCGCCACGGCGGCCAGCAGGATCTTCTTCATGTGGAGGTCTCCCCTTTTCTAGGGACGGTGTGGGTGATGGCGCGGATGCTAGATCCGGCGCTGTGCGCACGCCTAGCGGAAACTACGTAAGCGACTGTGAGGTACCGGTATCGGCACCACGCCATGCCGCCGTACGGCGTGCAGCGACAGCGGTCGCTGCGGCTTTGCCGGCGCCCGTCACTCGTACTTCCGAAGGTCCTCGATGACCTTGCCGTCGTTGACCAGCGCGCCCGGCGCGAGGAAGGCCACCTCGCCGCGCAGCTTGGTCACCTCGCGCAGCGCGACGGCGATGCGCTCGCCCAAGCCCTCCGGCACCTGGCGGTCGACCTCCACCTTCAGCGTCATCCGGTCCTGGGCCATCTCGCCCTCGACGACCAGCCGTCCGCGTCCGGCCTCGGGGAAGCGCCGCAGCACCTCGGCCACCTGCCCGGCATGGACGAACATGCCGCGCACCTTGGCGCTCTGATCCGCCCGGCCCATCCAGCCCTTGATGCGGACATTGGTCCGGCCCGTCGGGCAGGCGCCCGGCAGTACCGCCGAGAGATCCCCGGTCCCGAAGCGGATCAGCGGGTAATCCGGATTCAGCGTGGTGACGACCACCTCGCCCACCTCGCCGTCCGGCACCGGATCGCCGGTGCCGGGTCGCACGATCTCGAGGATCACGCCCTCGTCGAGCACCAGGCCCTGGCGCGCCGCGGTCTCGTAGGCGATCAGCCCCAGGTCGGCCGTGGCGTAGCACTGGAAGCCGGCCACGCCGCGCTCGCCGCACCAGTCGCGCAGCGAAGGCGGGAAGGCCTCGCCGCTGACCAGCGCCTTGCGCACCGACAAGGACTGACCCTGCTCGGCCGCCTTGTCCAGCAGGATCTTGAGGAAGCTGGGCGTGCCGATGTAGGCCTGCGGGCGCAGCTCGGCCATGGCCTGGAGCTGGAGCTCGGTGTTGCCGACGCCGCCCGCGAAGACGGTGCAACCCAGCGCCTCGGCGCCGCCTTCCATCATGGCGCCGGCCGGCGTCAGGTGATAGCTGAAGGAGTTGTGGACCAGGTCGCCCGCGCGCAGCCCGGCCGCATGCAGGGCGCGGCCCAGGCGCCAGTAATCGCGGCCCAGGCCCTCGGGCTCATAGATGGCGCCCGGCGACTGGAACACGCGGCGCGCGCCGCTGTCGCGCTTGAGCCCGCGCCAGCCGATGGCGGAGAAACCGCCGAAGGGCTCGGATGGCCGCGCCGCCCGCACCGCCTGCTGGCGCGCCAGCAGGTCGGACTTGCGCGTCACCGGCAGGCGCGCCAGCGCCGCCCGGGTGCGCACCTGCTCGGGGTCGACGTCCGACAGCAGCTCGCCGTAGGCATCGGTGTTCCGACGCGCATGGGCGATCTGATGGGGCAGCGCGGCCAGCAGCGCCGCCTCGCGCGCGGCGGCGTCGCGGGTCTCGTGCGCGTCGTAGAAATCGGAGGCGATCCCGCCAGGGAGCACCGCAGAGACATCGGCGGCCATCACTCGTCCCTCCTCATTCATCCGCCCATTGCGCGAGCCGGCGCTTGAGCTCGTCCTGCAGCTTGCGCACGTCGGCCGAGGACCGGCACGGGCGCGCGTCCCAGTCGGGGCTGCGGGCCGGCTTGCGCGCCAGCTTGGCGTCGATCTGGCCGTCGCCGGCGACGAGCTTCAGGACCTCCTGCCCTTCGAAGCTCCAGGCGTCGCCCCGTTCGGTGAGGCTGCGCAGCTCGCGCAGCGCGCGGCGCAGCTGCACCAGCTGTTCCTCGACCTTGAACGGCGGCGGCGCGAAGAAGTCGTTGTCCATGAACTGCTCTCCCTTGAAACCCTGCGATGTGCTGCTTACGTCAACCAGCGCTTGCGCCGCTTGTAGCTTTTGACGTCGCGGAAGCTCTTGCGGTCGCCGCCGCCCATGCCGAGATAGAACTCGCGCACGTCCTCGTTGTCGCGCAGGGCCTGCGCGGCGCCGTCCATGACGACGCGGCCGTTCTCGAGGATGTAGCCGTAATCGGCGTAGCGCAGCGCCATGTTGGTGTTCTGCTCCGCCAGCAGGAAGGTCGTGCCCTCCTTCTGGTTGAGGTCGCGCACGATCTCGAAGACCTCCTCGACGATCTGCGGCGCGAGGCCCATCGAGGGCTCGTCCAGCAGCACCATCTTGGGCCCTGCCATCAGCGCCCGGCCGATCGCGCACATCTGCTGCTCGCCGCCCGAGGTGTAGGCGGCCTGCGAGGTCCGCCGCGTCTTGAGCCGCGGGAAGTAGCTGTAGACCTTCTCCAGCGTCTCGGCCACGGCGGCCTTGCCGTCGCGGCGCGCATAGGCGCCGGTGAGCAGGTTCTCCTCGATCGTCAGGTGGGCGAAGCAGTGACGCCCCTCCATCACCTGGACGACGCCGCGATGGACCAGCTCGGCCGGTGAGAGCTTTTCGATGCGCTCGCCGCGCAGCTCGATGGAACCCTTGGTCACCTCGCCGCGCTCGCCCGCCAGCAGGTTGGAGATGGCGCGCAGCGTCGTGGTCTTGCCGGCGCCGTTGCCGCCCAGCAAGGCCACCACCGCGCCCGTGGGGACGCGCAACGACACGCCCTTGAGCACCAGGATCACGTGGTGATAGATGACCTCGATGCCGTTGACGTCGAGCAGCGGCGTGGCCGCGGCCTCGTTCGCGGCGACGGCACCGCTGCCGGTGTCGATGCCGGTCGTGGCCCCCACGGGGTCAGGTGTTGCGATGGTGGCTTGCATGGCGGGATTCCTCGATCGGCGGATCAGCCGCAGCTGCGCGGCTTGAGGTTCTTGTCCTTGGCGTACTTGGCGGCGTACTCCTTGACCAGCGGATCGATGTGGGTCTTGTCCGACTGGTACCAGTCGGAGGCGATGTTCCACTTCGCGCCGTCCCACTGGACGATCCGCGCCCAGTCCGTGCCCATGTGATTGGCGCAGCTGGTCTGCACCGGACGCATCACCTCGCCGAAGCCCAGCGCCTTGAGCCGGTCGGCGGTCAGGTTCAGGTTCTCGAAGCCCCAGCGGACCTGCTCGGGCGTCATGACCTTGCCCTTGCCGAACTTCTCCTGCGCGGTGCGGATGGCCTCGACCTGCAGCATCGAGATCATCATGCCGCGGGTGTGCGCGATCGCGCCGATGCCGGTGGGCGCGCCGGTGCCCTGGCCCTTGTCGTAGACGAACTTCTTCAGCTCGTCATGGACCTTGTCCTTGGCCGCGCTGTTGTGCAGCGTGATCGCGTTGTAGCCCTTGGCGCCGGCGCCGATGTCCTTGACGTCATGGTCCGAGCCGGCCCACCACACGGCGTAGATCTTCTCGCGCGGATAACCGCTGGCCTGGGCCTCGCGGATGCCGGCCGGCGTCATCACGCCGGCGGACCAGAACAGCACGTAGTCCGGCCGCTGCTGGCGGATCTGCAGCCAGGTGGACTTCTGCTCCACGCCCGGGGGCGTGACCGGATACAGCAGCACCTCGAAGCCCTCGGCCGCGGCGCGCTTCTGGATCAGCGGAATCGGCTCCTTCCCATAAGGGCTATCGTGATAGACCAGCGCGATCTTCTTGCCCTTGAGCGATCCCTTCTCCTTCTTCGCGATGTCCTGCAGCATCACGTCGGCGGCGGTCCAGTAGGTGCCCAGCAGCGGGAAATTCCATTCGAAGACGGTGCCGTCGGCCGACTGCGACAGGCCGTATCCCGGTGTCTCGACGACCACCTTGTCGAGGATGGCCTTGTCGGTCACCGCGAAGGTGATGCCGGTGGACTGCGTGTCGAAGCCCGACGCGCCGCCGCCCTTGCCCTTCAGGCGCTCGTAGCACTCGACGCCCTTGGCGGCGTCGTAGGCGGTCTCGCATTCCTCATAGGCGAGCTTGACGCCGTTCACGCCGCCGTCGCGCGCGTTGATCAGCTTCAGGTAGTCCTGCTTGCCGTCGGCCCAGGGAATGCCCAGCGGCGCGAACTGGCCGGTGCGGTACACCAGCAGCGGGATGAACTGCTCGTTGGCGGCCTGCGCCTGTGCCAGGAAGGGCACGGCGGCCGCGGCCAAGGCCGCCACGGTCAGCGCGCCCCGCGCGAGGGTCTTCAAGCTCATGGTGTCGTCTCCTGATGGTGCACTCTGCGGTGCGGTTTGAAATCTCGTGGACTCAAATGCGCTCAATGCGGGAACGGCCACAGGCGCAGCTTCTGGCGCGCGGTGGACCACAGCCGCGCCAAGCCGTGCGGCTCGACGATGAGGAAGAACACGATCAGCGCGCCGAAGATCATGTGCTCCAGGTGCGAGGCGGTGCCGGTGGACAGCGGCAGGCCCAGCCAGTGCGGCACGTAGTTCAGCAGCAGCGGCAGCAGCACGATGAAGGCGGCGCCGAAGAAGCTGCCGGCGATCGAGCCCAGCCCGCCGATGATGATCATGAACAGCAGCTGGAAGGACTTGTCGATGCCGAAGGCGGCCGGCTCCCAGGCGCCCAGGTGGATGAAGCCCCACAGCGCGCCGGCCACGCCGACGATGAAGCTGCTCACCGCGAAGGCGGTCAGCTTGGCATGCACCGGCCGGATGCCGATGACGGCGGCGGCCACGTCCATGTCGCGGATCGCCATCCACTCGCGGCCGATGGCGCCGCGCACCAGGTTCTTGGTCGCCAGCGCGCAGACCACCACCAGCGACAGGCACAGCAGATAGCGCTGCACCGGCGTCTCCAGCGGCAGGCCGAAGATCTGCAGCCCCCCGACGCTGACCGAGCCCGAGGACGAGTGGTTGGTCACCCACGGCACGCGGTTGACGAACCAGTCGATGAAGAACTGCGCCGCCAGCGTCGCCACCGCCAGATACAGCCCGCGGATGCGCAGGCTCGGCAAGCCGAACAGCACGCCGCAGACCGTCGACGCCAGACCGCCGCCCAGCAGTGCCAGCAGCAGCGGCATGCCCTCGACGCGCACCAGCAGGTTGTAGGCCGCGTAGGCGCCCACCGCCATGAAGGCGCCGGTGCCCAGGGAGATCTGCCCGCAGTAGCCCACCAGCACGTTCAGGCCCAGCGCCGCCAGCGACAGCACGAGGAAGGGGATGAGGATGGCGCGGAAGGTGTAGTCGCTGGCCACCCAGGGCACGGCGACGAAGGCCGTCAGCGCCAGCACCAGCATCGCCAGGCGGTCCTGCGCGATGGGGAACAGCGCCAGGTCCGCGCGGTAGGAGGACTTGAACTGTCCGTTTTCACGATAGAGCACGAGGGGTCTCCTTGCCTGCGCGCGTCAGACGCGGTCGATGATCTTGTCGCCGAACAGCCCTTGCGGCCGCACCAGCAGGAAGCCCAGCGCGAGCACGTAGGCGAACCAGTTCTCGATGCCGCCGCCCAGGTGCTGGCCGAGGTAGATCTCGGAGAGCTTCTCGCCCACGCCGATGATCAGCCCGCCCAGGATGGCGCCCGGCACCGAGGTCAGCCCGCCCAGGATCACGACCGGGAAGGCCTTCAGCGCCACCAGCGAGATCGAGTACTGCACGCCCAGTTTGCTGCCCCAGATGATCCCGGCCACCAGCGCGACCAGCCCGCCCACCGACCACACGATCACCCAGATGCGCGCCAGCGGAATGCCGATGGACTGCGCGGCCTGATGGTCGTCGGCGACCGCGCGCAGCGCTCGGCCGGTGCGGGTCTTCTGGAAGAACAGCGTCAGCGCACCCACCAGCAGCGCCGCGATCACCGCGGAGTACAGGTCCTCCTTGTTGAGCAGCAGCCCGCCCTGGAAGACGTTCTCGAGCACGAACATCGGATCCTTGGGCAGGCCGACGTCGATCTTGTAGGTCGCGCTGCCGAAGATCAGCTGACCCGCGCCGTCCAGGAAGTAGCTGATGCCCAGCGTCGCCATCAGCAGCGTGATCGCCGGCTGGTTGACCAGACCGCGCAGCGCGAGCCGCTCCACCAGCCAGGCCACCACGACCAGGCAGGCGGCCGCCGCGATCAGCGCCAGCACATTGGCCAGCAGCGGGTTCTCGAAGCCCAGCCACTGCGGGAACCATTCGGCGAAGCGCGCCATCGCGAGCGCCGCGAACAGCACCATCGCGCCCTGCGAGAAGTTGAAGACGCCGGAGGCCTTGAAGATCAGCACGAAGCCCAGCGCCACCAGCGCGTAGAGCATGCCGGCCATCAGCCCGCCGAAGACGGTTTCGAGGAAGAAGCCCATGATCGTGTCCTTGGCCGCGAGGCCTCACTCGCCGGCGCCGAGGTAGGCGCGGATGACTTCGGGATTGGCGCGCACCTCGTCGGGCGTCCCGTCGCCGATCTTGCGGCCGTAGTCCAGCACCACGACGCGGTCGCTGATGTCCATGACCACGCCCATGTCGTGCTCGATCAGCACGATGGTGGTGCCGAACTCGTCGTTGACGTCCAGGATGAAGCGGCACATGTCCTGCTTCTCTTCGACGTTCATGCCCGCCATGGGCTCGTCCAGCAGCAGGACCTTCGGCTCCATCGCCAGCGCGCGGCCCAGGTCCACGCGCTTCTGCAGGCCATACGGGAGGCCGCCGACGGGCGTCTTGCGATGCGCCTGGATCTCGAGGAAATCGATGATGCGCTCGACCTTCTCGCGATGGACGATCTCCTCCTGCACCGCGGGTCCGACGCGCAGCGCCTGCCACAGCAGGTTGCGCTTCATGCGCAGGTTGCGGCCGGTCATGATGTTGTCCAGCACGCTCATGCCCTTGAACAGCGCCAGGTTCTGGAAGGTGCGCGCGACGCCCATCTCGGCCATGCGGCGCAAGCGCACGCGCGGGCTGAGCTTGCGCATGTCCTGACCCCGGAACATCACGCTGCCCTGCTGCGGCTGGTAGACGCCGTTGATGCAGTTCAGCATCGAACTCTTGCCCGCGCCGTTGGGACCGATGATGGCGCGGATCTCGTGCTCGCGGACGTCGAAGCTGATGTCGTTGAGCGCCTTCACGCCGCCGAAGGACAGCGTGATGCCGCGCGCCTCGAGGATCACGTCCCCGATGCGGCGGCCCGTCGCGGCGCTGCCCGACGAGGCGACGGCCGCGGGCGTCGAGGGCTGCGCGCCGGCTTCCTGAAACAGCGCCGATCCCGGCGCGGCGATGGTGGCGCTCATCAGGCGGCCCTCCGGGTGGGAGAGAAGGTGTCGGCCTCCTCGATGCGCAGGTCGGCGGCGACCTTGCCGGTGCGGCCGTCCTCGAAGCGGACCGCCGTCTCGATGAACTGCGAGCGCTTGCCCGCGTAGAGCGCGGCGATCAGCGGCTCGTACTTCTCCGCGATCGCGCCGCGGCGGACCTTGCGGGTGCGGGTGAGCTCGCCGTCGTCCGCATCGAGCTCCTTGTGCAGCACCAGGAATCGGGTGATCTGGCTGCCCGCGAGGCGCTCGTCCTGTGCCAGGTCCGCGTTGACCTGCTGCACGCAGTCCTTGATCAGCGCGTAGACCTCGGGCTTGCCCGCCAGGTCGGTGTAGCCGGCATAAGGGAGGTTGCGGCGCTCGGCCCAGTTGCCCACCGCCTCGACGTCGATGTTGATGAAGGCGCAGACGCGATCGCGCCCGTCGCCGAAGGCCACCGCCTCCTTGATGAAGGCGAAGAACTTCAGCTTGTTCTCCACATACTTGGGCGCGAACATCGCGCCGTCATGCGCGCCGCCGCGCAGGCGGCCCACGTCCTTGGCGCGGTCGATGATCTTCAGATGACCGCCCGCGTCCAGGAAGCCCGCGTCGCCGGTGCGGTACCAGCCCTCGGCATCGAGCACCTCGGCCGTGGCCGCCGGATTCTTGTAATAGCCCTTGAGCAGACCGGGCGAGCGCACCAGGATCTCGCCGCTCTCCGCCAGGCGGATCTCGACGCCGTCAATGGGCACGCCGACCGTGTCGGACTTGGCCTCGTGATCGGGCTGCAGGCAGACGAAGACGGCGGTCTCGGTCGAGCCGTAGAGCTGCTTGAGGTTGATGCCGATCGAGCGATAGAAGCTGAACAGATCGGGCCCGATCGCCTCGCCCGCGGTGTAGGCGACGCGCACCCGCGAGAAGCCCAGCGTGTTGCGCAGCGGGCCGTAGATCAGCGCGTCGCCGAGGCGGTACTTCCAGCGATCCAGCGTGCCGACCGATTGGCCGTCCATCAGCGCGGGCCCGACGCGGCGCGCCAGGTCCATGCAGCGCGCGAAGATCCAGCGCTTGACCGCGCCGGCGTCCTCCATGCGGATCATCACGCTGGTGAGCAGGCCTTCAAAGACGCGCGGCGGCGCGAAGTAGTAGGTCGGGCCGATCTCCTTGAGATCGATGCTGACGGTGCTGGCGGACTCGGGGCAGTTGACGACGTAGCCGCAGGCCAGCCATTGCGCGTAGCTGAAGATGTTCTGGCCGATCCACGCGCAGGGCAGATAGGCGAGCACCTCCTCGTCATGCGTGAGTTTGTCGAAGCGCGCCCCCGCGAGCGCGCGATCGATCAGCGAGGCATGGGTGTGGACCACGCCCTTGGGGTGGCCGGTGGTGCCCGAGGTGAAGAACATCGCCGCCACATCGTCGGCGCGGCTGGCGTCGACCTCGGTCTCGAACAGGCCCGGATGGCGCAGCGCGTGGGCGCGGCCCTCGTCGCACAGCGACTCGATGGAGGCCAGGCCGTCGGCCGTGTAATGCCGCAGGCCGCGCGGATCGTCGAACCAGATGCGGCTCAGCAAGGGGCATTGCGGCCGGATCTCCAGCAGCTTGTCGACCTGCTCCTGGTCCTCGACGATGGCGAAGGCGACCTCGGCGTTCTGCAGCGGGTAGGCGAATTCGGCGGCGACGGCGTCCTGATACAGCGGCACCGGGATCGCGCCCAGCGACTGCGCGGCGAGCATCGCGGCGTAGAGCCGGGGGCGGTTCTCGCCGATGACGACCAGGTGCTGACCGCGCGTCATGCCGGCGGCCGCGAAGCCGTGCGCCATGTCGCGCACGAGTGCGGCGAGCGCGGCCCAATCCAGCGTCTGCCAGATGCCGAGTTCTTTCTCGCGCAGGGCGGGTGCGTGCGGACGCTGCCGGGCGTGAGCCAGCAACAGCCGGGGGAAGGTGTGTTCCACCGTTGTCTCCTTGTGCTCCCCCGCTGTCGTCTCTCTGATGGAGCCGCTCGATCCGCGGGGGTGAATGGACTGTAGGCGCGACCATTGACGTCGTGTTGTCGTTGCGCCGACATTCCTAGGGAGAGTTCGGGGGCGTGTTTTCCCCAGGGGGTCGCGTCAGCCTGATGTCATCGAGTGACGCGATGAATAGGGGGATGGACGCCCACACCGACGCCCCCCTCCGTTCCCCCCTCGCTCCGCCCGTGCCGATGCTCCCGCTGCGTTTGCGGGCGCGGGCCGCCACGTCTCAGGAGATGGCCGCCATTCCCTGGCTCAAGGCCCTGGAGCCGGAGCTGCGCGAGCGCGTGGCCTCGAGCATCCAGGTGGCCGAGGTCGAGGTGGGGGAGCGGGTCTGCCGGATCGGTCGTGAAGCCAATTACTGGTTCGGCGTGATCGACGGCTTGCTCAAGATGAGCAACGACGACGCGGCGGCGCGGCCGGTGACCTTCACCGGGGTGCCGCCGGGCGGATGGTTTGGAGAGGGGACCTTGCTCAAGCGCGAGGTCTATCGCTACAACATCCAGGCGCTGCGGCGCAGCGTGGTGGCGGGGCTGCCGCTGGAGAGCTTCCATGAACTGCTGGAGAGCAGCCTGGCCTTCAACCGTTACGTGCTGAACCAGCTCAACGAGCGGCTGGGCCAGTTCATCGCCGCGCGGGAGATCGACCGCCAGAGCGACCCGGACCTGCGGGTGGCGCGCAATCTGGCGGCGCTGTTCCATCCGCTGCTGTATCCGGGGGTGGGCGGGCTGCTGCGGATCACGCAGCAGGAGCTCGGACATCTGGTGGGGCTGTCCCGCCAGCGCGTCAACGAGGCGCTGCGCCACCTGCAGGAACAGCGCCTCATCGCGGTCGAGTACGGAGGCCTCAGGGTGCTCGACCTGGCGGGGTTGAGGGTGTATCCGCAGCAGTAGCGGCTTCGGCCTTCCGCGTCAGGCGCCTTCTGTCCTCAAGCGCCGAACGGCGTCGCTTCTCCGCGGCGTAGCCCTGGCCCCAGTGGTCCGACAGGAAGTGGAACTCCCCCATCGCGCGACCACAGCGCGCGCCACTGTTCCAGGCGCTCGGACGCGGCCAGACCGCCCGTGTCGAACGGGCGGTTCGCGGGATCGGTCAGCAGGTCGCGGAAGCTACGTGCATCCGCCGCGGCAGGCGGACGCCGGCTCAGCCGGCGGGTCGCCGTGAGCCGCTCGACGGCATCAGCGCAGCCCCCGCTCCAGGACCGATTGGAAATACTCGGAAAACTCAGGGGTCGACCAGCGAACGCGTCGACGCTTGTAGCGCAGGACGTCGCCGGGACGGACCGCGGCCAGCCGCGCGGGCTTGAAATCCTCGCCGACGAAGGTCACGACCACCTGCTCCCGGCGCCGACGGCGCACCCAAGGCAGTCGCGCGATCAGGCCCTGCCAGGCCGGCCAGAAGGAGATGTATTCCTGGGCGAACTTGACCGCCAGCGAGGCGGGGAAGACACGCAACCGTTCACGTGCCCAGTGGCTGATGAATCGCTCGTCCGTCCGCAGGCGGCTCGGAAGCCGCCCGGCGTGCTTCCACGTCGCGGCGTCATTGAAGTCGTCGAAGAGCTGCGTGAATTCGCCTGGCCGGAACGCCAGCACCGATGAGTTGCCAAAGTAGTAGCCCCCCGGGCACAGTGCCGAGGGCAGACGCCAGGTCGGCAAAAGATGGTTGCGTAGCATCAGCATCCCGCCGTGACGCTCCAGTTCCCGGGCCAGCACCGCCAGGTCGCCCCGCACGAGCGTGTCGAGATCCAGATAGACCGTCGGCAGGTCCGGCGCGAGCAGCCCTCGCGCGAACACGCTGAGCTTGAGGAAGCACCCCCATCCCAACGTGGGGAATGGCCGCGCGAAACGAGGAAACGGCAGCACTTCGATCTCCGGCGCGTACGCCTGCGGAGGCCGATCGCTGATGCAGATGAACCGCACCGGTCGCGAACATTGCCGGCGGACCGCCCTGCTCATCCCGTCGACGACCGCAGGGGAATAGCGCTCGCCCCAGCTCACGCACACGACCTGCAGCAACTTGGCCTCCACTCGTTTCCGACAACAGCAGGCATTCGACCGGAAGCCGCCGGGGTCGCCTATGACCTCGGGACGGCATCGCCGATCCTGGCGCTGCCGCGGTGCAGGATTCGCCCAGCAGAAATCGAGGAGTTCCGTTCGACAGCCACATGACAGCCCCACGACCGGGAACGCTGGTTCACCGGACGTCAGCCACGAGTGGCCCACCCCGCTTCGGCGTGATCGACGGCTTGCTCAAGATGAGCAACGACGACGCGGCGGCGCGGCCGGTGACCTTCACCGGGGTGCCGCCGGGCGGATGGTTTGGAGAGGGGACCTTGCTCAAGCGCGAGCTCTATCGAGTACGGGGGCCTCAGGGTGCTCGACCTGGCGGGGTTGAGGGTGTATCCGCAGCAGTAGCGGCTTCGGCCTTCCGCGTCAGGCGCCTTCTGTCCTCAAGCGCCGAACGGCGTCGCTTCCGGCTGCTTGTGCGGATGGGCCGCGTACTGCGCGGCGTTGATCTCGTAGAGCAGGCTGGCCGCCTCGCCCGGGTGGTCGGCGACCGAGCCCGTCAGCCGCAGCCCCACCCGCTCCAGCGTCTTGCGCGCCGCGGTGTTCCCCGGCGCCAGCAGCGCCTGCACCGCCGTCACATGCAGGCCGTCGAAGGCCAGCGCCAGCGCCGCCAGCGACATCTCCGCCGCATAGCCCCGCCCCCAGAAGTCGGACAGGAAGTGGAACTCCAGTTGCAGCGCCATCACCCCGCCGATGCGCTCCCGGCTCAGACCGCCGAAACCGATCGCCCCCAGCGCGGGCTGCTCCCGCAAGCCCACCGCCCAGGGCCCCAGCCCGTCACGCGTCCACAGCATGCGCCAGTGCTCCAGGCGCTCCGACGCCTCCCGGCCGCCCGGCTCGAAGCGACGGTTCGCCGGATCGGACAGCAGCTCTCTGAAGGCGCGGGCATCCGCCGCCTCGGGCGGGCGCAGCACTAACCGGGAGGTTCCGGTCAGGCGCTCGACGACGGTGGGGGTGGACAGCGGAGACAACATAGGGTTAACCCGCACATTATGCGCCCAGCGTGAATTTCAAGCCCCAAAGGGTTCCTTCATCGACCTTCTCCATCGGTCATGCGTCACAGGTGCGCATCCCCCATCGCGGCGGTCTCCCACGGGAATGAGCGTGCGAAGATCCCTCCTCGGTTAACTGTCCCTTCACGCTTTCTTTGCACGGGGCAATGTTGTAAGCAGCTATGGTGTCCGCGTGATCGAGACAGAAATTTCCCCATCCCCCGCCTTGGCGGTTTCGAGGTCCGCCGCGACTCCCGCCTCCGCGCCCGTCCTCTCGGACATCGTTTCGCTACCCGTGGACAGCTGGACCGGCGCCCTCCCCGCGTCGGTGCAGGAGAAGGCCACTGCCTGCCTGGAACGCGGCCATGTGCTGCTGCTCCCCGCGTTGCCGTTCCAGCTGGAAGGCCAGGAGCGCGAGCTGCTCCGCCCCGACCTGGGCGGCGCCGGAAAGAACATCAGCTACGACCCGCGCAACCAGCGTCTGCGCGGCGCCGAGGCCTCGCCCGAGACCCTCGCCCTACTGCAGGACGTGATGGCCCGCTATGCGGAGCATTCGCTGCGACTGCTGCTGCGTCTGCTCCCCCATTACGCCGACGGCCTGCGCCAAGCCCGCACGAGCTACCGCACCGCCGAGATCGAAGGCCGCCAGACCTCCTGGCGCAAGGACGACACGCGGCTGCACGTGGACAGCTTCCCGTCCTCGCCCACGCAGGGCGAGCGCATCCTGCGCGTGTTCAGCAACGTGAATCCCAGCGGCGCCGGGCGCCTGTGGCGCGTCGGCGAGCCCTTCGAGGCCGTCGCCCATCGCTTCATGCCCGGCCTGGCCCGGCCCTTCGCCGGCAAGCACCGACTGATGCGCGCGCTGCGCGTGACCAAGGCGCTGCGCAGCGATTACGACCATTACATGCTGGGCCTGCACGACGGCATGAAGGCCGACCTCGGCTATCAGCGCTCGCTGAGCGAGGGCGGCCTGTTCGAGTTCCCCGCCGGCGCCACCTGGATCGTCTACACCGACCAGGTCTCCCACGCCGCCCTCAAGGGCCAGTACGTCTTCGAGCAGACCTTCCACCTCCCCGTCGCCGCCATGGCCGACCCCGAGGAATCGCCGCTGCGCACGCTCGAGCGCATGACCGCCCGCACGCTGGTCGCGCGCGGCTGAACCCGGCCGAACCCGGCCCCGACAGCCCCGCGACAGGTCGGGCAAGGCCCGCTGGCATACCATTCCCGGCTTGGGCGCGGACGCGATCCGTCCGCGCGGCCCGCGGGCCGGCCAGGCGCCGGATCCGCTCCGAATGACGACGCGGCGCCGGGCGCCGCAGGAACGTGAGCATCCCCATGAAGCTGCTGGTGATCGAGGACAACCCGGACATCGTGGCCAACCTGTTCGCCTATCTCGAGCCCATGGGCTACGAGCTGGACGTGGCCCGCAACGGCCTGGGCGGACTGGCCCAGGCCGCCGCCGGGTCCTATGACGCGATCGTGCTGGATCTGACCCTGCCCGGACTGGACGGTCTGGACGTCGCGCGGCGCCTGCGCAAGGATTTCCGCCGCCCCACCCCCATCCTCATGCTGACCGCCCGGGACACGATCTCCGACAAGGTGACCGGCTTCGAGAGCGGCGCCGACGACTATCTGGTCAAGCCGTTCTCGCTGGTGGAACTCGAGATCCGCCTGCAGGCGCTGGTGCGCCGCTCCCACGGCCTGCACCTGAGCACCGCCGTCAGCTACGCCGACGTCAACTTCGATCCCGACACCCTGGAGGCCACCCGCGCCGGCAAGCCGCTGCAGCTCACGCCCACCGGCTACAAGCTGCTGGCCGCGCTGCTGCGCGAGGCCCCGAAGCTGGTGCGCCGCGAGGACCTGGAACGCGAGGTCTGGGGCAACGACCCGCCCGACAGCGACGCCCTGCGCACCCACATCCACGCGCTGCGCGCGGCGCTGGACAAGCCCTTCCCCATCCCGCTGCTGAAGACGCATCCGGGCATCGGCTATCGGCTGGTATCGCCAGAGCCCAATGCGGCGTGAGGCCGCGCCCACCACGCTGCGCACCCGCATCGCCGCGGCCTTCCTGCTGCTGACGCTGCTGGTCTGCGGCGCCTTCGCGGTGGCGGCGGTGAACATCGCCTCCAGCATCGAGGACCGCCTGATCGACCAGCGCCTGAGCCGCACCGCGGATTCCCTGGTCGAGCGCGCCCGCCAGAACCTGCCGCCCGATCTGCCGCCCAGCGTGACGCTCTATCGCGGCAGCGCCATTCCGGCGGAGCTGCAGGGCAAGCCGCCCGGCCGCTACACGGTCACGCAGGACGGCCTGCAGGTCAACGCGCTGCTGCGCGACGACCTGGGCGCGGTCTTCGTGCTGACCGACCGCGACGCCGACTTCGAGAAGATCCAGGCCGGCGTCTACAGCCTGCTGGGCCTGGCCTTCGTGGCCTGCCTGGCGCTGGCGCTGTTCCTGGCGCAGTTGACCGCCAGCCGCATCGTCGCCCCCGTCACCGCGCTGGCGCAGGCGGTGGAGACCGGCGCCGCGCCGCGCGCCTATCCGCTGCTGGACTCCACGGACGAGCTGGGCGTGCTGTCGCGCGCCTTCGCCGCCAGCACCGAAGCCCAGCAGCGCTACCTGGACCGGGAACGCTGGTTCACCGGCGACGTCAGCCACGAGTTGCGCACCCCGCTGGCGGTGATGCTGGGCGCCGCCGAGATCCTCAAGGCCCGTCTGAGCGGCCGGGATGACCTGGTCGAACTGGCCGAGCGCATCCGCCGCACCGCCGCCGACACCAGCGAGCGCGTGATCGCGATGCTGCTGCTGTCGCGCGATCCGGCGAGCACCGGCGCGCCGCCGACGGCGCTGCTGCCGCTGCTGCGCCAGGAGATGGACCGTTGCCGTCCGCTGCTGCGCGGCAAGGACGTCGAGATGACGCTGCATGCCGATCCGGACGCGACGTCGCTGGAAGTCCCGGCACGCCCCGAGCTGGCCGCGATCGCGGTGGGCAACCTGATTCGCAACGCCTGCCAGTTCACCGAGCAGGGCCGCGTGGACGTGCGGCTGGAGCGGGGCCGGGTCGTCATCGAGGACACGGGGATCGGCATCCCGGCCGCCGTGCGGGATCGCATCTTCGACCGCTTCATGCAGGTCGATCCGGCCGGCGCGGGCAGCGCCGGACTGGGCCTGGCCATCGTCAAGCGCGTGGCCGAGCACCTGGGCTGGGTGGTCAGCCTGGAGATGCCGGCGGCGGGGGGGACGCGCTTCGTGCTGAGCTTCGACGCGGAGCAGGTCGAGTCCGCGCCGGGCTGAGGAACGAGCGGAAGCCGGTCACTCGTACTCGCCCGCGAGTACCGGTCCGCGATCCGGTCTTCTTGGCCGGAAAGCTTCGTACCGCGGCAGCGGAGCCCGGCGTTCCTGGGGTCTACCAGCATCTTGACGTATGGGACGTACGAGCGCCTTGGATGTCGGCTTCGGCTGGGCATGGCACATGCTTCAAGGGCAGAACACCGTCGCGCTCACACCGCTCCAGGTACAGGTCGAACGCTTGCCGATACAGGGCCTGAGCCTTGTGCCGCGCGTCTCTCCTGCCAGGCCTCAATGCCTCGATGCGTTTGAACAGATCGTTGGCAGCAGCCTTGGAGGGGGAGTCTTCCACTGTGCCCACCAGGTTCAAGAGGCCGTCGCGCAATGACTCCAGATCGCCCGGCATGTGCGCGGCCAGAGAGTCGAGGGCGCTGCGCCTAGCCAAGGCCATGGCGTTCTTGCTTGGGGAGCGTTCCTCCACGCCGTCCTCCAAAGTGGGGTAGAAGATGCATGGAGCCTCGCCTTTCGTACGTTGGAAGCTCGCCCGCACGGTCATCGACGCCATGCTGTGCAAAGCCTCGTCGTACAGGTCCCTCAGGTCCCCCGGCGACCTGCCGCTTGCGAACTCATGCAGCGCCTTCAACCTGGCCTGCAGGCGCTGGCTCCAGTTATTCGGTCGGAGCGCCGCATAGGCGTCGATCGTGTCTCGCATGTCGCGGATCTTGTCGCGAAGCCCCTGGATATCCGTAGGCGGCTCCTCCCGGCAGAGCGCGCGGCAGCGTTCGAGGTAGTCGGCGCGGTTTGACACGGTCGGTCGCCCCTGAAGACGCTCCACCTCTTCCGATTCAGCGCATGAACCGGCCATGGCCGAAAAGCAACCGGTGATCAACGAAGGCAATGGCATGACGGACTCCTTAAAAAAACGAAGGCTCCGAAGTGCAGAACGCCGTGGCGCAGTTCCGGTCTTCGTCGGGAACCGCTCCGACAGCGGGCTGAAGTTGTCAGCCCGACTGGACGCCTCGGTCGACCTCATATACTGTATGCAACAACAGTATTTGATTGACTTGCCATGTCGTCCCCATCCCTGTCTCACGGGGAGGCCCGTCCGTCTCCGCCTCACGGCAGGGAGGGCCCACCTCCCCTCCCACCCGCCGTGGCCGAGGCCCTGTGGCGCGGCGACGCGCTGGGCCGCAGCACGGACACCGTCTGGCCCAGCGGCTTCGACGCGCTGGACGCCGAGCTCCCCGGCGGCGGCTGGCCCGGCCGCCAGTTGACCGAAGTCCTGCTTCCCCAGTTCTCGCTGGCCGAATGGCGGCTGACGGGCCCCTCGCTGCGCCGCGTCGTCGCGGACGGCGCGGCGGTGACCATGATCGGCCCGCCCAAACGCCCTCACCTGCCGGGGCTGATGCAGCTCGGGCTGGACGAACGCCATCTGGTCTGGATCGACGCGCGCGCCCCGTCGGAGCGGCTCTGGTGCGCCGAGCAATTGATCCGGTCCAACGCCGCCGGCGCGGTGCTGGCCTGGATGCCGCAGGCCGCGCCCGAGCAGTTGCGCCGGCTGCAGGTGCTGGCGCAGTCCTTCGAGGGCCCCGTCTTCCTGTTCCGGCCGCTGTCCGCGCGCCACGATCCCTCGCCGGCGCCGCTGCGGCTGCTGGCGACGATAAACGTCGACTGGGCGCTGGATGTCCAGATCCTCAAGCGCAAGGGCCCCGCCCACGACACGCCGCTGCGGCTGGCGTCCATCCCCGGCGGGCTGGAGCGCGTGCTGACGCCGCGCGTGATGCGGCCCAGCGAGATGCGGCCGGTCGCGCCGCCCGTGCCGATGGCGCCGGTCTCTGCACAGCCCCTGTCCGGCACCTTGTCCGATTCCCCGCGCGCGCCCACGCCGCTCGCGCTGTTCCCGGAGCTGACCGATGTTGTGGGTCGCGCTGATCCTGCCGCCTCGACCGCCGGCGCCGGCCGCTGAGCCGGCCGCGCCGCCGGACCATCCCTGGGGGGTCTGTCCGGAAGCGCAGGCGGGGCTGGCCGTGTGGTGCCTGCAGTTCACGCCGCGCGTGGCGCTGATGGAGGATGCCGTCGTCATGGAGGTCGAGGCCAGTCTGCGGCTGTTCCGCGGCCGCGCCGCGCTGCAGGCCCGCATCGCCGACGAGGCGCCCGATCTGGGCGTCGTCAGGATCGGTTGGGCGCCCACCGCCACCGCCGCACTGGTGCTGGCGCGTTGCGGCGTGCCCGACCTCGGCGGCCGCTTGCTGCAAGCGGTGCTGGATCCGCTGGCGCTGGTGGCGCTCAGCGCCGCCGGCCCGCATGCCGAGGCGCTCAGCCGCGCCGGCATCAATACGCTGGGGCAACTGCGAGCGCTGCCGCGCGGCGGCATCGGGCGGCGCTTCGGCGCGGCCCTGCTGACGATGCTGGATCAGGCCTACGGCCTGCGGCCCGAGGCGCATCGCTGGGAACTGCTGCCCGAGGACTTCCACGCCCGCATCGAACTGCCCAGCCGCGAGGACCATGCGCCCGCGCTGCTGCAGGGCGCGCGACCGCTGCTGATGCGGCTGTGCGGCTGGCTGGCCGCGCGCCATGCCGGCGCCACCGGCGTGACGCTGCACTGGGTGCACGATTCGATGCGCGCCAAGGAAGCGGGCGACGGCGGCGCGCTGACCATCCGCACCGCCGAGCCCATCCGCGAGCTCGAGCACTTCAACCGCCTGATGGCCGAGCATCTGGCCAAGACCCGGCTGCTGGCGCCGGTCGGCGAGCTGCGGCTGGAGGCCGTCGGCGTGCAGGCGCTGACCGAGGAGAGCGCCTCGCTGCTGCCCGACGCAGTGCGCACCGGCGAGACGCTCTATCTGACGCTCGAACGCATCGCCGCGCGGCTGGGTCCGGAGCGGGTGCTGCAGCCGACGCCCGGTGACGATCACCGGCTGGAATGGATGACGCGCTGGCAACCCGCCGCCCTCGACGGCCGGCGCCCGCCCCGCCGCCGCGGCTCGACGCGCCCCGCGCCGGCCATGCCCGAGCCTGCGTTCCTGCTGGAGCCGCCGCTGCGGCTGGCACTGCGGGATCACCGGCCGCATTACCAGGGGCCGCTGACGCTGTTGATCGGACCGGACCGCGTGGAGGGCGGCTGGTGGGACCGGCTGCCGCGGCGCGCGTCGGACGAGGCGTCCGTCGCGCCGGCCGCAACGGCGGCACCGACGACCGCAGCCGCCGCGCCGCTCTTCACCGCGATCGAACCCGCCACCGATGCGGCCGCGCTCGAGCGCGGCCATCGCAACGTCGTGCGCGATTACTGGATCGCGGTCAATGACAACGCCGGCGTCGTCGCCGTCTTTCAGCAGCCGCTGGAGAACAACGGCAGCGCCTGGTTCCTGCACGGCGTCTATGCCTGAGCGCGCGCGATGACCGATCTGCCCGCCTATGCCGAGCTGCGCTGCCTGAGCAACTTCAGCTTCCTCAAGGGCGCGAGCTGGCCTGAGGAACTGGTCGAGCGCGCCAAGCAGCTGGGCTACGAGGCGCTCGCCGTCACCGACGAATGCTCGATGGCCGGCATGGTGCGCGCGCACGTGGCCGCCAAGCAGCACGGACTGAAGCTGCTCGTCGGCAGCCAACTGCGCATCGACGCGCGCGGCGATGCCGATCCGGATCAGGAGGCCGCGTTCACGCTGGTCGTGCTGGCCTGCAACCTCAATGCTTATGGGAACCTGTGCCAGCTCATCTCGCGGCTGCGGCGCTCGTCGGAGAAAGGGACCTATCGCTGCACGCTCGACGACATCGGCCCGCAGACGCTGGACGACTGCATCGTCATCGCCTGCCCGGACCGGCTGGCGACGGCGGCGCAGTTGCTGTCGATGTCGCGCTGGCTGCTGACGCGCTTCACCGGCCGCTGCTGGCTGGGCATCGACCAGCCGCAACATGCCGACGACGAGATCCGCCTGCTGCGCCTGCGCGAGGCCGGCGCACAGACCGCCATCCCGCTGGTGGCCGTGGGCGACGCGACCATGCACAAGCGCAGCCGCAAGCCGCTGCAGGACGTGCTGACCGCGACGCGGCTGGGCAAGCCGCTGAGCGAATGCGGTCAAGCCCTGGACCGCAACGCCGAGCGCCATCTGCGCGCGCGCGGCCGGCTCGCGCTGGCCTTCCCCGCCGAGCTGCTGGCCGAGACGCTGCGCGTGGCCGGACGCTGCGACTTCAGCCTCGACGAGCTGCGCTATCACTATCCGTCCGAGGTCGTGCCGAGCGGCGAGACACCCGCCAGCCATCTGCGCCGCCTGACCTACGCAGGAGCGGGCCGGCGTTGGCCGCAGGGCATTCCGGCCGCGGTCGGCGAACAGATCGAACGCGAACTCGCGCTGATCGAGGAGCTGCGCTACGAGCATTACTTCCTCACCGTCGCCGACATCGTCCACTTCGCGCGCTCGCAGGGCATCCTGTGCCAGGGCCGCGGCAGCGCGGCCAATTCGATCGTCTGCTTCTGCACCGGCGTCACCGAGGTCGATCCGGCGCGGATGCAGGTCCTCTTCGAGCGCTTCATCAGCAAGGAGCGCAACGAGCCGCCCGACATCGACATCGACTTCGAGCACGAACGGCGCGAGGAGGTCATCCAGTACCTGTACACGAAGTACACCCGCGAGCGCGCGGCGCTGGCGGCGGTCGTGATCTCGTATCGGGTCAAGAGCGCGCTGCGCGACGTCGGCAAGGCCTTGGGCTTCGAGCTGGAGACGCTGGATCGGCTCACCAGCAACCACCAGTGGTGGGACGGCCAGACCATCGACGCGGAACGGCTGCGCGAGTCCGGCCTGGACGCGAACGACCTGGCGGTGCAGCAGCTGGTCGAGATCACCGCGCAGCTGCTCGGCTTCCCGCGCCATCTGTCGCAGCATCCGGGCGGCTTCGTGCTGACGCAGGGACCGCTGACGCGCATGGTGCCGGTGGAGAACGCCTCCATGCCCGACCGCACGGTGATCGAGTGGGACAAGGACGACCTCGACGCCGTGGGGCTGCTCAAGGTCGACGTGCTGGGGCTGGGCATGCTGACGGCGATTCGCAAGACGCTGGACTTCGCCAGCAAGCGCCAGCGCGCGCCCTTCGAGGTCAAGGACATTCCCGACGGGGACACGGAGACCTACGACATGATCCAGCGCGCCGAGACCATCGGCGTGTTCCAGATCGAGAGCCGGGCCCAGCGCAGCATGCTGCCGCGGCTGCGGCCCGAGACCTTCTACGACCTGGTCATCGAGGTCGCGATCGTACGGCCCGGTCCGATCCAGGGCGGCATGGTCCACCCCTATCTGCAGCGGCGCGAGATGCGACGGCGGGGCGAGCCCATCGTCTACGAGAAAGGGCTGGAGAAGGTGCTCGATCGCACGCTGGGCATTCCGGTGTTCCAGGAGCAGGTGATGCAGATCGCGATGATCGCGGCCGGGTTCACGGGCGGAGAGGCGGACGACCTGCGGCGCTCGATGGCTGCCTGGCGCCGCAAGGGCGGCATCGAGAAGTACTACGCCAAGATCGTCGACGGCATGACCACGCGCGGCTATGAGCGCGCCTTCGCCGAGGCGATCTTCGAGCAGATCAAGGGCTTCTCCGAGTACGGTTTCCCGGAGTCGCACGCGGCCTCGTTCGCGCTGCTGGTCTACACGAGCAGCTGGCTCAAGCGGCATCGGCCGGCGGAGTTTCTGGCGGGCTTGCTGAACGCGCAGCCGCTGGGGTTCTATTCGCCCAGCCAGCTGGTGCAGGACGCCAAGCGCAACGACGTCGAGGTGCTGCCGCCGGACGTCATGCACAGCGACTGGGACTGCACCTTGGAGCGTGCGGACGGCCGGGTGATCCGGCCGACGCGGCGCGGCGCGGCCGCCGGCGCGCTCGACGCGCCGCAGCTGGACGAGGACGGCATCGCGCAGGATGAAGAGGGCGATCCGTATCTGGAGTCCGACGAGGCCCTGGCGATCGACGCGGGGCCGGTGGCGGTGCGACTGGGGCTGCGATTGGTGAAGGGGCTGCAGGAGTCCTCGGCGGCGAGGATCTGCCGCGAGCGCCGCCGCATGCCTTTCGCGGATGCCGAGGATCTGGCGCGCCGCACGGGGCTGAACCAGCAGCAGATGACGATGCTGGCCGCGGGCGATGCGCTGGCCAGCATCAGCGGTCATCGGCGTCAGCAGATGTGGGACGCGGCCGCGCAGCATGCGCCGCCGCCGCTGCTGGCGACCGCCCCGGTGCAGGAGGACTTCCTGGAGCTGCCGACCGCGCCGGAGGGCGAGGAGATCGTCTTCGATTACGCCTCGCTGGGCCTGACGCTGCGGCGCCATCCGCTGGCGCTGCTGCGGCCGCTGCTGCGCGAGCGCGGCTGGATGAGCGCGAGCGAACTCCATGAAGCGCCCAACGGACGCGCGGTGCGCGGCTGCGGCATCGTGACCGTCAAGCAGCAGCCGGCGACGGCCAAGGGGACGATCTTCATCTCGCTGGAGGACGAGACGGGCGACATCCAGGTCATCGTCCACCGCGATCTCTGGGCCAAGCAGCGTCAGGTCATGCTGCACGCGCGGCTGATGGGCGTGCGGGGGCGGTGGCAGCGCAGCGGCGCGGTCCGCAACCTCGTGGCGGGACACCTCGAGGACCTGACGCCGATGCTGGGGCGATTGAGGACGGAGAGCAGGGATTTTCATTAGGCCCCAGCCTCTTCCTGGACGCCCACATGGTGAGGCGAAGCCGCGCGCTCTCCCAATGCAACGAGCTTCCTGAGCGCAGCCTTGTCGAAGGTCATGAAGACCTCACCACCGGATGAGCGGCCCTCGCAGGCAATGGCCCCGTCCGCAAAGTCTCCACCAAGATCCAGGATAGCCAAACCGGCATCCACCGCCGACCGGTTGACCCTGACACGCGGCTTTGCAACCACGGCACGGATCGCTCGGGCAATCTCGCGGGATTCGTACTTGTACGAACGCCCGAGCACCCAAGCGAACTCGCACAGGCAAGACAACGGCACGATGACCAACTCTGCCGAGCCCAACAAGTGGACTGCGGAACGCGCCTGTTGCAGATCGTCCATGACAGCGATCCTCACCAGCACATTCGTGTCCACGGTGACTTTCATTTTTCCCCCGCCCATCCTTGGGAGATCGCTTCATTCATCTCTTCGATGGAGACCGTTCCCTGGCGACCACGCGGAACGCCGGCAAGGATGCCGAGCAGGTCCCGTATGTCGCCGGTACGGGCGCCACGCAGAACGCAACATCCGTTCGCCAGCAGGTCCACTTCAATGCTGCCGCCCGGCTTCACCTTGAGGTGATCCAGCACCATGCGCTCCAGCTTCACCGTCCGCCTCTGCGACACCGTCATCGGCGACAAGTCGATCATCACGACGCTCATGTCTTGGACTCCTTCCACATCGAGTTGAGGCGAGAAAGACTAGCCCGCTCCAGCGTCGCGAAACTGCCCATCCCTCTGATCCCCGTCAAAGGTCGGAAAGAGAATCCGCCTCCCTCCATCGGAGGGCCCCCTCATGTAGGCCAGGTCTGACGCCAATCTGCTCCATCCGGGGGGTGCACACGCACGGCCCGATCGGGAAAGATGGCTTCAACTCTCCCTCTTGCGCCCCGCCCCGTCCTCGCGACGGGCTCGGCCCCGACGCCGATGAAGAAGTTCACCGCCCTCCCCGATGCCGTGCCCGATCCGGTCCGCGCGGCCGCCGCGTTCATCCCGTCTCCGTCGTGGGCGCTGCTTGGCATCGAGCCGCTGCGCGCGGCGATGGAATACGCCAGCTGCCGTCTGATGGACCGCAGCGGACACCCGCCCGGCGACGGACATCCCGTCGTCGTCTTCCCCGGACTGGCCGCCGACGCCCAATCGGTCGCGCCTCTGGTCGGCTTCTGCCACGGTCTTGGCTATGCGGCGCGCGATTGGGGTCGCGGCGTCAACACCGGTCCCATCGGCGACATCGACCTCTGGCTCGATGCGCTGGCGGCCGACATCGAGGTGCTGGTCGGGGACGCGCATCAACCCGTGTCGCTGATCGGCTGGAGCCTGGGCGGGATCTATGCGCGCGAAGTGGCCAAGCGCATCGCGCTGCCGGTACGTCAGGTGGTGACCATCGGGACGCCGATCACCGGCGAGGCCGCGCAGACCAACGTGAGCCTGCTCTATCGCTGGGTCAACGGCGCGCTGCCGGTGCTCGAGGAAGCGTTCAAGGCGCGCCTCATCGCGGCGCCGCCTGTGCCGACGACCTCGATCTACAGCCGCAGCGACGGCGTCGTCGCCTGGCAGGCCTGCCTGCAGCCCGAGGACCATCCGATGATCGAGAACGTCGAGGTCGACGGCAGCCATTGCGGCCTGTGCTGGAACCCGGCCGTCCTGCGCGTGGTCGCGGACCGGCTGGCGAATCGGCCGGGGGCGTGGAGCCCCTACGGCGCGACGCGCGAGGCGATCGACAACCAGTGACAGGGAGGGGGGCCACGTGCCCTCCCCTGCCGATCTGACAGCGGAAACGACGCGGCGAGACGCCCCACGACGTCTCGCCGCTTCTTCATGTCGCCCTCAGCGCAGGAAGGCGATGAGGATGATGATCGGGATGGGCACGCCCAACAGATAGAGCAGCACGGATCTCATGGAAGTTCTCCTTCGAAAGTGAGGTCGGTTGGCGCGACGCGCCTCATTCGATGCGGTCCCGCTGACGACCGCCGACGGTGGCCAGCAGGCTCGCGGTGAACGCGCCGATCAGCAACGCGACGAACATCCACAGCGCCGTCTGCAAGGCCGTCTTGCGCGCGGTGTCGGCGGCATCGCGCGCGCGGACCTCGATGGCCTGCGCTTCGGCGCGGGCGCGCTGCAAGGTCTCGGCGACGCGGCGCTCGGCCTCGGACTGCGTCAGCCCGGTGCGCTGCGCCACGAGCTGCGACGCATAGCGCGTGTCCTCCGGCGACAGCACGCCACCGTCGCGCAGCGCGCGCAGCAGCAAGCGATTCAGCGCGGACGACGAGTTGGCGTCGGCATGGACCATCGACGCATCCGGCCAAGCGCGCAGCGTCGCGGCGTTCGCGGCGCCGGTGGTTGCGACACCTCCGGTTCCTGCGTTGGCGGGGGTGGTCGCTCCCGGTCCCGTCGCCACAGGTCGCAACAGCGTATCCACGTAATAGCCCAGCGCATCGCCGCTCAAGGACTCCGCACCCGAGCGAGCGCCCGCGCTGCCTTCGTGCGCGGCACCGGCCGTCGCACCGCCGGCACCGGCACCCGCCGCGGCGGCGACCGTCGCCGTTCCCGCCGCGGAAGCCCCTGCCGCCAAGCCCTGCACGCCGATGCCCAACACCGCGCTCACCGAGGCCGTCAGCACCGCCGCGGTGAACAGCGTCGCCACCGCCCAGGACAGCAGGCCATGGGCGGTGTCGCGGAAGTGGACCTCGTCGACATCGGTATCGCGCCATCGCACCCGCAATCGGCCAGCCAGATAGCCGCCCAGCCCGGACGCCGCGATCTGCGTCAGCGCCAGCCAGACGATGCCGGACACGCCCAGCGCTTTCGCGCCCGCACCATCGCCGGCCCAGGGCGACACCGCCGACAAGCCCAGGCCCGCGCCCAGCAGCAACAGGATCAAGGACAGGGCCGCCGCCGCCGCCGCGCCGGCCAGCACGGCCGCCCACGACACGGCCGAGGCCGACGATCCGCGGATCGCGCCGTCGACCTGGTCCTCCGGATACCACGCTTCATTCGCCACCATGACAGCCCCTCGAGTTGTGATGAACCGTTTCGGCAAATCGCGGGCCCGCCTCCCTGAGCAGGCTGCAGGGGAACGTGGCCATCACGCGGCTGACCTGCCAACGGGGGACAGCGCGCGGGCCGCGGGCGCACAATCGCGGCCATGCCCGCCGCCTTCCTCTACCTCAAGCTCCCCACCCACGCGCTGCCCGCGGACCACGGGCTGGAGGACCGCATCGACAACGCGCTGCGGGAGGCGGGCGCGGGCTCGGTGCTGGGTTGGGGCGAGTCCCTGGGCGACGCACCGCCCGGACGCATGCGTCCGCTGGCCTTTCTGCGCGTGGACATCGAGTCCGACCAGCTCGATGCCGCACGCCGCGTGCTGCACGCCGTGCTGCCGACGCTGGGCGTGCCCGAGGGGACCGAGCTCCACTACACGCGCGCTCAGCGCGCGCTGCAGGACCAGTGGCGCGCCGGTGTCTGGGCGGACGGCCTCGACGGCGCGCCGACCATGCGACGCCCGGTCTGATCGCGCGCAAGGCCACGCGGCGCAGCCCCATAACTCCCCGCCGTAACACGCCGCCGTAACGCCCGTTACGCGCCCTGCGTCACACGCCCGCCGCCAGCCCCGCAGAATCCACTGCCGATGACCGCCGCCACCCCGCTCCACCGCATCCAGTTGCTGCCCTCGGGGCTGCGCATTGACGGCCTGCCCGAGCTGCGCAGCCGCCTGCTGCCCAAGCTGCTCGCCGCGCTGCTGCAGGCGCACGAGCAAGGCCTGGCACGCGTCGACAGCCCCTGCACCCGCGCCGAGCTGTGCGAGCGCATCGCCGGCATGGCGGAGCTCCATCGCACCCAGGTCTGGCGCGCGCTGGCCTTGCTGGAGGAAGGCCCGCTGGCTGCGCTGATCGACGCCAGCGCCCGCAGCAGCGGCCCGTTCTGGCTGAACGCCGCCCTGCTGGCCGCCTGCCGCTTCGAGATCGACGACGCACCCGCCGAGGGCGCGGCGCTCGCCGCTTGGCTGGGCCAGCAACGTCCGGTGCGCGCGCCCGCCGCCGTGCCTCTGCTGCCGCTGGGCTATGCCGAGGCGCTGGCCCGCGCCGATTTCCAGCTCGATCGCGGCGAGCTTTATCCGGCGCGACTCGCGGTGCAGCAGGCGCAGGCGCATCTGCCGGAAGGCGATGCAGCGGCAGCGGCGGCGCTCGGCTTGCGGCGTGCCCGCATCGCGCGCCGGCTGGGCGACTGGGCCGCGCTTCAAGACGAATTGCGCGAGCTCGGCCATGCGCTGAACAACGCCCGTCTGCCCCGTGCCGAGCGCCGGCAGCTGCGCGCCCGCGTGGCCATCCTCGCGGCCTGGCATTGGTATGGGAGCCTGGGCCAGCCGGCCGCGGCGCTGGACAAGCTCGAGGAAGTCGATCCGGACGTGCTGGCCGCCGATCCCATGCTGCGCTGCGATCACGGCAATCTGCGCGGCATCGTGCTGCGCGAGCTGGCGGTGGCGCGCGGCGACGCGGCGCTGGCCGCGCAGGCGATCGCCAGCCTGGGCGACGCGCTGCGCAGCGCCTCGCTGAGCGGTCTGCCCGATGCGCTGCAGGTCTGCGCGGCCAACCTCGCCCACACCTTGGGACAGCTGGTCGAAGCCGGTCTGCTGGCCGAGGGCGGCCCCGGTCCTTCCGACGCGCTGCGCTGGCTGCTGCTCAGCGACGCGATGTGCGCGCGCTGGCAGCTGGGTCGCAGCTCGCTGCTCAACACCATCTTCCTGCTGCGCCTGGCGGCCTTCGCGCGGATGGACTTCAAGGCCTTGCAGCGTTTGGCCAGCGCCGAAGGCCTGCCGCTGCCGGCCTCGTCCTATGGGGAGCTCGCCCAGCAGCGCTGGACCGCATGCCGGGCTCGGCATTCGCAGATCCCGCCCGATCAGCGCTGCGCCTTTCTGCTGCTGTGGGCACGGCATGCGCTCGACGAGGGCGACGCCTTCAGCGCCACGGACCTCGTGCGCCAAGCGCGCCTGCATGCGCGCAAGCTGCGCGACGAGCAGGCACGACGCCGCTATCTGGCCGACGCGGAGGCATTGATGCCGGCCTCGCGCCGCGCCTGATCGCGCCGGGTCGCGCCGGCGCCCACCGGCCAGCGCGCGACCGCGGCGGACCGCAGGGCGCGCCGTCCTCAGCCCGGCGCCTTCGCCGTGATGACGACCGCGTCCGCCGAGTAATCCGCCGGGCCGTGATAGACCGCCTCGATGTTGTTGCCGTCGGGGTCCAGTGCGAAGGCGGCGTAGTAGCCGGGGTGGTACGAGCGCTCGCCCGGCGATCCGTTGTCCAGCCCACCGGCGGCCAGCACCGCCGCATGGAAGGCGTCCACCTGCGCGCGATCCTTCGCCGCGAAGGCCAGATGCACATGCGAGCCCGGTCCGCCCGACTGACCGCCCGCCCGGTCGATCCAGAGCTCGTCGGCCGCGAAATGATCCTGGTCCTCCTGAATGGCGTCGGCGCGACCGAGCGCCTGCAACGCCGCGCGGTAGAACTGGCGCGAGGCCTCAAGATCGGCGGCGCGCAGATGGACGTGGTCGATCAGGCGGCCGCGATGGAAAGTCATGCTCATGGCGTTCTCCTCGTGCGTGGAGCGACTTTCCCCGGCAGGCGGGATGCCCGCTCCGCGCCCTCGCCATGCGCGGCCGCAGGGCGCGCGGCCCGGGTCATGGACGATACTCGCGGATCGCCGTCCCTCAGGGAACGGCACCGATCAACCCAGTTCCCGATGGATGCCACGATGAGCTCTCGTTTCACCGCCCCGGCCCTGCGTTCCTTCTCGATCGCGGCGATCGCGCGCGCCGCGCTGCCGACCGCGCTGCTGCTGTGCGCCGGACTGGCGCAGGCGCAGGTCGTCGTGACCGGCCAATGGGTCCGCCCCACCGTCGCGCAGCAATCGGCCACCGGCGCCTTCATGCAGATCAAGTCGCCGACGGCAGTGAAGCTGGTGTCGGTCAGCACGCCGGCCGCCGAGATCGCCGAGGTCCACGAGATGTCCATGGAGGGCTCGGTGATGCGCATGCGCCCCGTGGCGGCGCTGGACATCCCGGCCGGCAAGCCGGTCGAGCTCAAGCCCGGCAGCTATCACCTGATGCTGATGAAGCTCAAGGCGCCGATCAAGGACGGCGAGAACGTGCCGCTGACGCTGGTCTTCGAGGACCCGGGCAAGGCGCGCATGACGGTGCAGGTCGTCGCGCCCGCGCGCGCGCAGTCGCCGGCCGGCGAGGCACCCAAGGACCCGCACGCCGGCCACGGCGACCATAAGCACTGATCGCGCCGATCAAGCCCTCGGGCGTTCAAGCGCTCAGGTGCTCACACGCTCAGCCCGCTCCGACGCGACGGCGAGGGCCTGAGCCCCTGCGCCAGATGGTCGACCAGCGCCTTCACCCGCAGCGGCAGGAAGCGATGGCTGGGCATCAAGGCATGCAGCGGCATCGGCCGCCCGACCCACTCGGGCATGACCTCGACCAACGCGCCGCTGGCCAAGCTGTCACGGATGTCCAGTTCGCTCTTGTAGGTCAGCCCGCGCCCCTCCAGTGCCCATTGATGCGCGATGCCGCCGTCATCGGCGCAGCGCCGCCCCTGCACCGTGACGTCGATGGGCATCACCGGCGGCGAGTCGCGGCGCCAGAAGCGCCAATCGCGCTCCAGCCGCTCGCCGATCTTGAAGCGAATGCACTCGAAGCGCGTCAGCTCCGAGGGGTGCGCCGGCCGGCCATGGCGCTTCAGGAACTCCGGTGAGGCCACCAGCAGCCGGCGCCCGTCGTAGAGCTTGCGCGCCACCAGCCGCGAATCGGCCAGCTCGCCATAGCGCAGTGCCAGATCGACCTCGTCCCGCACCACGTCCTGCAGCGCGTCGCCGACGCTGAGCTGCAGGTCCACGCCAGGGTGCTGGTCCAGAAAGTCATCCAGCAACGGCAACACGATGCGCCGCGTCAGGTCACTGGAGGCGCTCAGCCGGATGCGGCCCCGCAGCGCCGCCGACCGGCCGCCCTTGGCCCCGTCCGGCTCCAGCCCTTCGGTGATCTGCGCCAGGCCCTCGTCCAGCAGCTCCAGCGCGCGCTGGGCGTACTCGCGCAGGCGCTCGCCGGCGGGCGTCAGGCGCAGCGCGCGGGTGCTGCGCTCGGCCAGCCGCACCCCCAATCGGGCCTCCACTTTCTTGAGCATCGCGCTGGCGGCGGCGGGGGTGATGCCCATCTCGCGCGAGGCCGCCGTGAGGCTGCCGCCCCGCGCGCATTCGATCAGCAGGCGCAGTTCGGAGGTGTTTTCGATGTCCATGGCCAGATATTCAATCCAGATTTGAAACTTAAAGCGATTTTGCTCTCTTTGTTGATGACTAAAGAGCGCGCAACATGACCGCCATCGTCGCGGCTGCGCCCGTGGCGCAGCCTCCCCGAATTGACAGTCCCCCTCTGCTGGAGCCCCCCATGAAAGCCATCGGCTACTTCAAATCCTTGCCCATCACCGACACCGAATCGCTGATCGACCTCGAGCTGCCCGTCCCCGCGCCGGGCGTGAAGGACCTGCTGGTCGAGATCAGCGCCGTCGCGGTGAATCCGGTCGACACCAAGATCCGCATGCGCCGCGCCAGCGCCGACGGCAGCACGCCGGTGATCCTGGGCTGGGACGCGGTCGGCACCGTGCGCGCGATCGGGCCCGAGGTGCAGGGTTTCGCCGTCGGCGATCGGGTCTGGTACGCGGGCGACATCACCCGCCCGGGCAGCAACGCGCAGTTCCAATGTGTGGACCACCGCATCGCCGCCAAGGCGCCCACGACGCTGAGCGACGCCGAAGCCGCCGCGCTCCCCCTGACCGCCATCACCGCCTGGGAACTGCTGTTCGACCGCCTGCAGGTGCAGCAGCAGCCCGAGCGTCCGGTCAGCCTGCTGGTCACCGGCGCGGCGGGCGGCGTGGGCTCCATCCTGGTCCAGTTGGCGCGCCGCCATGAGCATCTGACGGTGATCGGCACCAGCTCCGAGCCCGACGGCGAGGGCGGCAAATGGCTGCGCGGCCTGGGCGCGCATCACGTGATCAACCACCGTGAGCCGCTGGCGCCGCAGATCGCCGCCCTGCAGAAGGACGGCGTGGCGCCGCTGCGTTACGTGACCAGCCTGACCCACACGCCGCAGCACTTCGCCGACTTCGTCGCCGCACTGGAACCGCAGGGCCGGCTGGCGATGATCGACGACTTCGGCCCTGCCGATCTGGATGTGATGGCGCTCAAGGGCAAGTCGCTGTCGCTGCACTGGGAGCTGATGTTCACCCGCAGCATGCATGCGACGCACGACATCGCCGCCCAGGGCCGCCTGCTGGCCGAGGTCGCCGCGCTGGTCGACGCCGGCCGCATCCGCACCACGCTGGCCGAGGTGGTCGGCAAGATCGACGCTGCCTCGCTCAAGCGCGCCCACGCACTGCAGGAAAGCCAGCGCCAACGCGGCAAGCTGGTCCTGCAAGGCTTCTGACCAGCCCGTCCGGGCGCCCGGGAGCTCCGGCTCCTGCTGGCGCCCTCGTCCGAGCGTGACGCTTTACCGCCCCGGCCCGCCCGGGGCGTTCTCATGGCGTGAAGCTCGGGAAAACCACGGTGCGCGCGCGGCTCGCACAAGCGATACCTCCGGCCTCGACCGAAGAACAGCCCCCGCGAGGGGCCCCATCCGAGGGGGATCGCCATGACCGTCACGCCCACCCGCCCGACCACGGCGGCACGCGCGCCCGTGCCCGCGTCCACACGACGCGGCCTGCTGCAGAACCTGAGCGCCTGGACCGCCACCCTGCTGCTGGGCCTGACCGGCAGCGCCGGCGCCGCCACGATCGGCGTCATCCTGCCCGCCAGCTATCCGAGCGCCGAGCAGGGCGAGCAATTGCAGCTCGGCATGACGCTGGCGCTCAAGACCTGGCCCGGCGGCGCGGTGCCCCAGCTCATCGTCAAGGACAGCGGTTGCGACGCCCGCAAGGCCGAGGCCATCAGCAAGGAACTGATCCAGGCCAAGGTCGACGTGGTGCTGGGCAACTGGTGCGAGATCAACGGCGGCGCCGACGCGCTGAGGGCGGCGGGCATCCCCTTCATCTCCAGCAATGCGGAGCGGGTCAAGGACCAGGACCTGCAATTGCAGCTGGGCCGCATCGAGCTCAACGCCGCCGACAGGATCGCCGCCGGCCTGCGCCGCGACACCGGGCTGCGCATCAGCGCGCGGACCTCGTGCTGGATGGATTTCGACGCCACGCTGTCGGAGCGCGTCGACGCGGTGCTGTGCCCGGTGCTGACCGTGGATCGCAGCCGCTGGGACCAGGTCGCCAACACCTACGGCGCGGCCTTCCGCAAACCCTTCACCACCTCCTCGGCGCGCGGCTATGCGGCGATGGAGATCGCGCTGAACTACCTGCGGCGCGCCAAGGCCGCCAAGCCGGCCGCCGCGCTCAAGGACGTGCAGGCGATGCCGACGCTGCTCGGCCCGGTGCCGGCCGGCGACGGCGCGGCGCCGGTCAACGCGCTGCAGCTGGTCTTCGCGTCGCACCTGCCCAAGCTCAACCCGCAGCAGAGGCAGACGCTGGACAAGCTGGTCAAGACCAAGGGCTGCGCCTGCCCGGGCGGCACGCTGCGCAACGGCTGTCCCAAGGATTCGGGGCCCTGGGGCGAGCTGCCCTTCGTCGTGCGCGGCGGCGGGACGCCGCAGGCCTGCGCCCGCGCCATCGGGCAGCTGGATCTTTGAGACCCACGCGGGGCGGGCGCCCTATAGTCCGGGTCTCGAAGGGCGGCGACGGCATGGCGCCCGTCCGCCCCGACGACAAGGAACGCCCCATGGTGAAGAAACAGCAGAAGACGGCGCCCCGCAAGAAGGGCCGCGAGGCGGACCGCGCAACGGACAACCCGTTCGCCCAACGTGTGCGCGAGTCGGCGCAGCAGATCTGGTCGGCGGGACTGGCGGCGTTCGCGAAGGCGCAAGGCGAAGGGGGGAAGGTCCTGGACGAGCTCGCCGGCGAGACCGAGAAGCTGCGGCGGCAGGCGCGCGCCGCCGAGGTCGGCCTGCAATCCGCCGCGCATCGCATGAGCGATCTGGCCGGCGAGGTCGGCGCCCGCACCGGCCAGCATTGGGACAAGCTGGAATCGATCTTCGAGGACCGCGTCGCGCGCGCGATGTCGCGCCTGGGCATGCCGAGCTCGGACGATTTCGCGCGACTGTCGGGCCGCATCGATCTGCTGGCCGCGGCGGTCGCCGCGTTGCAGGCGCAGATCGCCGCTGCGCCCGCGGTCCCCGTGAAGCGGCCCGCAACCGCCCGGGCGAAGGCCAAGGCAGCCGGACCCTCAGCAAGCGCGGCAAAGGCAGCAAAGGCAAAGAAGACGACGACGGCGGCCACGCCCGCCGCGAAAACCGTCAAAGCCGCGAAACCGGCCGCCCGCTCCCGCAAGTCGGTCGCCTAGCGCCCGCGCGGCGCAGGGCCGTGTGAGCTTCTTCACGATTCACCGCGAGCGCCCCAGCGCACAGGGGGATGGCAGCGGGAGGTCGGTCTCGAACAATTCGTCACAGGCGCAGAACCTTCTGCGCGGGCCCCTCACCCGGGCCCTTTCGAACCACGAGCCGGAGCCTCCCCGCCATGAAACGACTGATCGCCGCCACCTTGTTCGCCGCCCCGCTGCTGGGTGCTTCGCTGCCCGCGCTGGCCGCGCCCGTCAATCTGGTGACCAACGGCGGCTTCGAGTCGACCACCGTCTCCAGCGGCACCTGGGTCATCGTCAACAGCGCCGCCGGCTGGACCGTCGGCCCGCAAGGCCTGGAGATCCGCAACAACGTGGCGGGTTCCGCGCTCAGCGGCTCCAATTTCGCGGAGCTGGACACGACCACCAACAGCTGGATCAGCCAGATCATCAACACGGTGCTGGGCACGACCTACACGCTGACCTTCAACTACGCCGCCCGTCCGGACAACCAGGGCGCCAACAGCAACGGCCTGAACTGGAGCATCGGCAACCTGAGCGGCACCGTCGGCCAGGACACCAACACCGCCTGGCAGACCTTCACCACCACCTTCATCGGCACGGGCAACGGCATGACGCTGCGCTTCGGTTCGATCGGTCGCAGCGACGGCTACGGCACCTCGCTGGACGACATCAGCATCACCGCCGCAGGCGGCGCGTCCACCGGCGCCGCGGCGATCCCGGAACCCGAGAGCGTGGCCCTGCTGATGGCCGGCTTGGGCGCGATGGGCCTGGTCCTGCGCCGCCGCAAGGCCGGTCAAGGCAAGGCCTGACCCTCGCGCGCGGGTCACCGCGCTTCGGCTGCGGTCGAGCCGAGTCACGAATTGAGAAGCACGGCGAGCCGACAGGACTCGTTGGGAGCGCGACGCGGGGCTCACCCCGCGGACGACGCAAGGCATAAGGGCGCCCCTCGGGGTGCCCTTTCCTTTTGGGGACAACGTGTCCCCGCCGCGGGCTGGACGGCCGTGATGGCCGTCGCGGTCTCAGCCGAGGTAGCGCGATTCCAGGTGGCGGCGGAAGTGCTCGGGATTGAGCGCTTCGCCGCTCGCGCGGCGGACCAGCTCCGGCGTCTCCCAGCGGCTGCCCTGCGACCACACCTTGGCCTTGAGCCAGTCGAACACCGGCGCCAGCTCGCCGCGGGCGATGTCGGCGTCCAGCGTCGGATGTTCGCGGCGCATGGTGGCGAACCACTGCGCGGCGTACATCGCGCCCAGCGTGTAGCAGGGGAAGTAGCCGAACAGGCCCGCGCCCCAGTGCACGTCCTGCATCGGGCCGTCCTTGAAGTTGCCGCGCGTGTCCAGGCCCAGCAGCTCCTGCATCTTGGCGTCCCACAGCGCGGGGATGTCCTCGACCTCGATCTCGCCCTCGATCAGCGGGCGCTCGATCTCGTAGCGCAGGATCACGTGCGCCGGATAGGTCACCTCGTCAGCGTCGACGCGGATGTAGCCCGGCGCGACGCGCGTCATCAGCTTGTTGAGGTTGTCGGCCGAGAAAGCGCTCTGCCGCCCCAGGTGACGTTCCACCAACGGCTGCAGCAGGCCCGCGAAGCCGGGATGCGCGGCGAGCTGCATCTCGAAGGACAGGCTCTGGCTCTCATGCAGGCCCATGGAGCGCGCATTGGCCACCGGCAGGCCCAGCCACTCGCGCGGCAGGTTCTGCTCGTAGCGGCCATGGCCGGTCTCGTGGATGGTGCCGGTCAGGCTCTGCAGGAAGCTGTCGTCGCGGTAGCGCGTGGTCATGCGCACGTCCTCGGGGACGCCGCCGCAGAAGGGATGGGCGCTCTCGTCGAGCCGGCCGGCGTCGAAGTCGAAGCCCAGCAGCTTCATCGCATCCAGGCCCAGCGCGCGCTGCGCCGCCACCGGGAACGGCCCCTGCGGATGGATCACCGTGTCCCGCTCCTGACGCGCCATCACCTGGCGGATCAGGCCGGGCAGCCATTGACGCAGCTCGCCGAACACGCGGTCCACCTCGGCCGACCGCATGCCCGGCTCGTACAGGTCCAGCAGCGCGTCATAGCGGCTCAGGCCGGCGTCCTCGGCCAGCAGGCGCGCTTCCTCGCGGGCAAGGCGCACGACGGGGCGCAGGTTCTCGACATAGCCGGCCCAGTCGTTGGCGCCGCGCTGGCTGCGCCAGGCGTGCTCGCAATGGGAGTTGGCCAGGGACTTGGCCTCGACCAGGCTTTGCGGCAGCGCGTTGGCCGAGCGCCAGACGCGGCGCATCTCGCGCAGCGACGCGCGCTGGAAGTCGTCGAGCGGCTCCTGCTCGGCGTCGTCCAGCAGCCGACGCAATTCAGGGTCCGTGGCCAGCTGATGCATCAGCCCGCCCATCTCGGCCAGCGCCTCCGCCCGGGCCTGCGCGCCATGCGCCGGCATGAAGGCCGACTGGTCCCAGGACGCGATGGATTGCAGATGGTTCAGACGGTGCAGGCGCAGATGGCGCTGGCACAGGGCCTCGTAGGCCGGGGTGCTCGATGCGGGGGTCGATGCGGTGCTCATGGGGCGGGTCTCCTGAGGAATCCGCGATTGTGCTGGCAGCCGCAACGTCCCGACGGGTTCCCCCGAAATGGCGTGACCGCGGCGCGACTGCGCCCGCGCGACCACCGGCGGTCAGCGCTGCGGCGACGGCAGGACGCGTCGGAGTTCTTCGCCGGCTTGATCGAGCCACTCGCCGCGGCGGCGATACATCGCGCGCTTCTTGGAGGGCACGGTGGACAGGTCGCGCACGCCGACCTCGTCGGGCAGCGTCCAGCGGCCGTCGGACTGGCGCTGGGCGCCGTTGGATTCCCAGAAGCCGAGGTAATCGAAGGCGTGCGGCGAGCCGCGATGGCGGCGGCGCGCGCCGACCTTGAGCGCCGGATCGATGCCCGCCACCGGCAGCGCCCACTGGCGGCCGAGCAGCCGCAGCACCGTCAGCAGCAGATACGGCGGCCGCAGTCCCTCGAAGGCCTGCGTCGCGGCGCGGATGCCGGCCAGCGCCTCGGCGTCGTCCATGCGGGGGCCCTGGACCGAGCCCACCAGCAGTCCGCCGCCGCGCACGAAGCAAAAGGTCAGCATGGACAGCCGGCGGCCTTCGGCGTCGCGCAGGCTGAGCGACCACAGGCCCTCTTGCAGGCTGATCTCGTTCAGGCCCAGGTCGATGGAGAAATCACCATGGCGCAGCAGGACGTGACGGCCGTCGGCCAGCAGCGCGTCCTTGGCGCCGGCCAGCCAGGTCTCGGCGGCGACCAGATTGTGGTGGTACTGCCGGAAGCGCTCGCGCATCCCGTGACGCTGGTCGACGAAGGCCTGATACAGCGGCGCGAAGCCGCCCGCGCCGCGCTGACGCAGCAGCGGCCCGGCCAGGCTCAGCGGCGACACCTGCCACTCGAAGTCGCGGCGATAGAAGCGCGACCAAGCCATCGCCGCCCCGATCCGCAGTACGCGGCCGCAGTTGGCGGGCCGGGTCTTGAGGTGGATCAGTAGTTCGCCCAAGGACGGCCAGGGCAGGGGCTGGAGCCCCGGCGAGCGGCGTGCGGACAGCGCGTGGAGGGCCGCCGACGCGGCGCCGCCGACCGGCAAGGACAACGAGTTCATGGACCTGGTTGCTTTTTGATACGCAATGTGAAGCAGTGTAAAGAGCCCAGGGCGAGCGCAGCCATCAGGGGGAGCCCGGAGATGAGGGGGTCGGGACCGGTACCGGCGAATGCGGGGGCGAGGAGCGTGCGGAATGACGTCGAAGACCCTCTCCCCTGCCCTCTCCCGCAAGCGGGCGAGGGAGTCGAGAGGCTCGCTGTCGACAAGAGGGAGTCAAGAGGCTCGCTGTCGACACGAGGGAGTCGAGGGGCTCGCTGTCGACGCGGGGGGCTCGGCGGGCTCGCTGTCGGCGCGGGGAGTCAGCCGATGATCGACACCCCGATCGCCGTCATCGTCACGTACCGGGCGAACTTCCCGATCGCCATGTAGAGCACGCAAGGCCAGAAGGGCAGGCGCAGCCACCCGGCGAGCGCGCAGAGCGGATCTCCGACGATGGGCAGCCAGGACAGCAGGCAAGCCTTGGCCCCGAAGCGCCGCAACCAGCCCAGCAGCCGCTGGTCGCGCGGCTTGTGATGGACCGCCGCCTCATAGGCGCGCTCCGCGCCGTAGCCCATCCACCAGGTGATCGCCCCGCCCAGCGTGTTGCCGACGGTGGCCACCAGGATCGCCGGCCAGAACAGCTCCGGCCGCGCGCTCACCAGCAGCAGCACCACCGGCTCCGATCCCAAGGGCAGCAGCGTCGCCGACACCAGTGCCACGACGAAGACCGCGCCCAGCCCGACTTGCGGGAGCGCCAGGGTCTCCAGCATCAGGTGAATCATGTGTTGCAGCCAGGCTTCCATGCTGGGATTATCCAAAGTCGATCTGAACGAGGGCGCTATGTCTCTTCGCAGCCTGGCTGCAACGGCGGCCGCGGTGCTCGGCCTGATGTCCCTGTCGGGATCTCGCGGCCCGTGGATCGCGGGCGCGTGGGCCCAGACCCCGCCGGCCGCTCCGGCAAACCCGGCACCCGCGCCCCTGCCCCCGATTCCCGGCTGCCCTCAGCTGGTGGCCTCAGGCAATCCGCAGTACCCCCCGTATCTCTGGCGCGATCCCGTCGACGAGCAGAAGCTCATCGGCGCCAACGCCGACCTGATGCAATGGGTCGCCGCGGAGATCGGCATCCCCATCGAGACCCGCTACATCGGGCCCTGGGGCCGTGTGCAGGAGGAGGCGCGCGCCGGCCGGGTGGACTTGGTCGCCGGCGCCTTCTTCACCCTGCCGCGGACCGAGTACATGGACTACTTCCACCCCGCCTTCCGCGAGACCCGCAGCGTGGTCTGGACCCGCGCCGGCGCCCCGGTTCCCTACAAGCGCTGGAGCGACCTGGGACCGCTGCAGGGCGTCACCGTGATCAACAACAGCTTCGGCGTCGAGTTCGACACCTACGCCCGCCAGTCGCTCAAGATCACACAGGTCGCCAGCATCGAGCAGGCGATCCAGATGCTGCAGCGCGGCCGCGCCGATTACATGATTTACGAGGACACCCCCGCCGAGGCCTACGCGGCCCGCAACGGGGGGCCCGCGATCCGGCCGCTGACGCCGGCGGTCGCGCACGAAGGCCTGTACCTGACGCTGTCGCACCGCTCGCGCTGCAACACGCCTGAACTGCGGGGCCGCCTGGCCCGCGCGGTCTACAAGCTGACGCAGGACCGGGTCATGGCCCGCTTCGTCGATCAGGGCTTCATCAACTGGCGCAAGCAGGCGGCGCTCTGAAGGGGGCCCGCCTCCCGGCGGTATACTTCTGCCTCATTTTTGTGCAGCCCGCACCCCTTCCACCGCTCCCGCTTCATGACGACGCCGCTGCCCGGCCCCCTCGCGCTGGGTCCCTTCCAATTGCCGAACCGCCTGTTCGTCGCCCCCATGGCGGGTGTCACGGACCGGCCCTTCCGCGTGCTGTGCAAGAAGCTCGGCGCGGGCTATGCGGTCAGCGAGATGGTCACGTCGCGCAAGGATCTGTGGAACAGCCTGAAGACCTCGCGCCGCGCCAACCATGAGGGCGAGCCGGCGCCGATCTCGGTGCAGATCGCCGGCACCGAGGCCGCGATGATGGCCGAGGCGGCCGCCTACAACATCGACCGCGGCGCCCAGATCATCGACATCAACATGGGCTGCCCGGCCAAGAAGGTCTGCAACAAGTGGGCCGGCTCGGCGCTGATGCAGGACGAGCCGCTGGCGCTGGAGATCATCGAGGCGGTGGTCGCCGCGTGCGCGCCTCGCGGCGTCCCGGTGACGCTGAAGATGCGCACCGGCTGGTGCCAGGCGGAGAAAAACGCCGTCGCGCTGGCGCGGGCCGCGGAGTCGGCCGGCATCGCGATGGTCACCGTCCATGGCCGCACCCGCGAGCAGGGCTACAGCGGTCTGGCCGAGTACGACACCATCGCCGCGGTCAAGGCCGCGTTGCGCATCCCGGTGGTCGCCAACGGCGACATCGACAACCCGCGCAAAGCCAGGGAGGTGCTGGCCGCCACCGGCGCCGACGCCATCATGGTCGGCCGCGCGGCGCAGGGCCGACCGTGGATCTTCGCGGAGATCGCGCACTTCCTGGCCACCGGCGAGGAGTTGCCCGCGCCGCGCATCGCCGACGCCAAGCGCTGGCTGGTGGAGCATCTGCACGATCACTACAGCCTGTACGGCGAGCTGACCGGGATGCGCACCGCGCGCAAGCACATCGGCTGGGCGGTGCGGGCGCTGCCCGGCGGCGAGGACTTCCGCCGCCGGATGAATCTGCTCGAAAGCTGCGAGGCGCAGGTCGATGCGCTCAGCGGCTGGCTGGACGCCCTGGCGGACCAGCATGAACGTTTGCCGTACCTGGCCGCGCTGGAAGCGGCCAACGATGGACAAGACCAAGACGAAGACCAAGAAAGAAGGCTGACGGCATGACGCCAAAACCGATCGAAACCTGCGTGCGCGAAAACCTGGAAGCGTACTTCCGCGACCTTGGCGGCGAAGACCCGCATTCGATGCACGAGATGCTGATCCGGCTGGTCGAGAAGCCGCTGCTGGAGGTGGTCATGCAGCACAGCGAAGGCAACCAGAGCAAGGCCGCCGAGTGGCTGGGCATCAACCGCAACACGCTGCGCCGCAAGCTGGTCGAGCACAAGCTGATCTGAGCCGCCCTTCATCGAATCCCCGCATCCCCCTTAGAGAACTCTCCATGGCACAACTCACCGCCCTGATCTCGGTCTCCGACAAGACCGGCATCGTCGAATTCGCCCAGGCCCTGCACGCGCTGAACGTGAAGCTGCTGTCCACCGGCGGCACCGCCAAGCTGCTGGCCGACGCCGGCCTGCCGGTGACGGAAGTCGCTCAGCACACCGGCTTCCCGGAGATGCTGGACGGCCGCGTCAAGACGCTGCATCCCAAGATCCACGGCGGCCTGCTGGCGCGCCGCGACCTGCCCGAGCACGTCGCCGCGATCCAGCAGCACGGCATCGACACGATCGACATCCTGGCGGTCAACCTCTACCCGTTCGAGGCCACCGTCGCCAAGCCCGGCTGCACGCTGGAAGACGCGATCGAGAACATCGACATCGGCGGTCCGGCCATGGTCCGCAGCGCGGCCAAGAACTGGAAGGACGTGACGGTGCTGACGGACGCGTCGCAATATGCCAAGGTGCTGGAGGAGCTCAAGGCCGACGGCAAGACCAGCGACAAGACGCGCTTCGCCGCCTCGGTCGCCGCGTTCAACCGCATCGCCCAGTACGACGCCGCGATCAGCAACTACCTGAGCGCGCGGCTGGACGACGGCACGCAGGCCGAGTACCCGGAGCAGATGAACAGCAGCTTCGTGAAGGTGCAGGACCTGCGCTACGGCGAGAACTCGCACCAGACCGCCGCGCTGTACCGCGACCTGTACCCGGCGCCGGGCTCGCTGGTGACGGGCAAGCAGCTGCAGGGCAAGGAACTCAGCTACAACAACATCGCCGACGCGGACGCGGCCTGGGAATGCGTGAAGAGCTTCGACACGCCGGCCTGCGTGATCGTCAAGCATGCCAACCCCTGCGGCGTGGCCGTCGCGGCCAACGCCGCCGACGCCTACTCGAAAGCCTTCAAGACCGACCCCACCAGCGCCTTCGGCGGCATCATCGCCTTCAACCGCGAAGTGGATCGCGCCGCGGCGGAGCTGGTTTCCAAGCAGTTCGTCGAGGTGCTGATGGCGCCGTCGTTCAGCGCCGAGGCGCGCGCGATCTTCTCGGGAAAGGCCAATGTGCGTCTGCTCGAGATCGCGCTCCCGGCCGGCGGCGCGCGTCCGTGGGACCAGGGCCGCAACGCGCAGGACGTCAAGCGCGTGGGGTCGGGTCTGCTGGTGCAGACGGCCGACAACCACTTCCTGACCAAAGCCGACCTGAAGGTCGTCACCACGCTGCAGCCGACGGCGCAGCAACTGGACGATCTGATGTTCGCGTGGACCGTGGGCCAGTACGTCAAGAGCAACGCCATCGTGTTCTGCGCGGGCGGCATGACGCTGGGCGTGGGCGCGGGCCAGATGAGCCGCATCGACTCGGCCCGCATCGCGTCGATCAAGGCGGAGAACGCCGGCCTGTCGCTGACGGGCTCGGCGGTGGCCAGCGACGCCTTCTTCCCGTTCCGTGACGGCCTGGACGTGCTGGCCGATGCGGGCGCCTCCTGCGTCATCCAGCCGGGCGGCTCGATGCGCGACGAGGAAGTCATCGCCGCCGCCAACGAGCGCGGCATCGCGATGGTCTTCACCGGCGTGCGTCATTTCCGTCATTGATCGGTCGTGAAGCCCGCGTCAAGGCGCGGGCGACGACTTGTTGCCTTCCCCCTCCTCCGGGGGAAGGCGTTACGGTCAGATAACGTACGCCGTCGCGGCGCCGCAACTGAATCGACAAAATGTTGCGGATTCATGACCTCTCTCATGGGGCGTCGGTGCAAACCCTTGCTACCTTTCGCACCCCCGCACCGCTCAGGTGCTGAATCAAGAGAGAAGTCCTCATGAAGAAGATCATCGTTGCCGCCGCCGCCGCTCTGCTGGCCGCTGGCGCTGCTCAAGCTCAAACCCAGACGCAAGGCTTCTACGGCGACGTCGGCTACACCTTCGTCAAGGTGAAGGACGACGCGGTCAGCGCCAGCTTCAAGCCGGGCGCCATCCGCGGCATCGTGGGCTGGGACCTGCACCCCTACGTCGCGCTGGAAGCCATGCTGGCCGGCGGCGTGAAGGACGGCAAGGCGGCGGGCGGCAAGGTCGAGATCTCGCGCTCGGTCGGTCTGTACGTCAAGCCGAAGTTCGCCGTGAACGAGCAGTTCGAAGTGTTCGGCCGCCTGGGCTTCGCCGATTCGAAGATCAAGGTCTCGGGCCCCCTGGGTTCGGCCAAGGGCAAGGACAACAGCTTCTCGTGGGGCGTGGGCGCGGCCTACAACTTCAACAAGCAGGTCTACGGCGCCGTGGACTACATGTCCTACTTCGACAAGGACTCGACCAAGATCGACGGCGTGACGCTGAGCGTCGGCTATCGCTTCTGATCGATCGCTGATCGACCCGAGGGCGCCGAGCAGCCCTCGTCAGAGCCCGGCCTTGCCGGGCTTTGTTGTTTCTACAGGTCGATGTCGCCGGCCTGCATGGCGCAATCCAGCATCAAGGCCGTTTGCAACTGCCCGTCCAAGGCCAGGCGCTCGAGCGTCGTGGAGATCGCCTCCCCGCTGCGCAACGGGCTGCGGTACTTTCGAACCGCGCGGGCGACTCGGGCAGGATGGCTCGCAAACAACCGCGACAGGAAAGCATCCGGATGCTCCAACCGAACGCCTAGGTCCACCAGCCGCTGAGCTCGAAAGTCTTTCAAGTTCTTGCTCAACAGCGCCACGACATCGCCGCCCAAGGTCATCACCGAGGCTCGGACTCGAAGCGCGCAAGCTGCCACATGAGCGTCCTTCGGGGATCGCACGGCATCAAGCGCCTTCGGAAGCGACAGCCGAATCGCGGCGGCATCCACCTCGGCGTTTGGCAAGCTGTGACGCATGATTGCCTCGTGAGCCGCGGCATGCTGAAGATCACGCTGACGCTTCGATCGCACCAGCGCCCGGCTCATCTCGTCGAGGATGAGCGCGCTCCAATGCAACTCGATCAGGCCCTCATAGTCCAAGTGGATCAGCAGGCCTCGAGTCGTTCCGCCGAACAGCGTGTCGGCGTCAGCCACGACGGCAATGGCCGACGCATCGCTCACAGTCCAACGGCCTCATATTCATCGCTGATCATTTTCCCGAGTTGCTTGATCGCCTGCCATTGCTTGCGCCTCGCCTGACGATGCCAAGCCATCAGCTCGGACTTCAGCACCCGCCGCTGATTCCCCACGCGCTGATACAGCGGGATCTCCCCCGCATCGATACGCGCATTCAGATACGGGCGGGACACCCCCACCAGATCCGCCGCCTGCTGTGTCGTCAACACCATCTCTTCACCTGCTTCCTTGCTTGCGCTCTTGCTGCGCTTGACTCGATCCGCCGCCGCGGGCTTCAGCAGTTGAGCGGACAAGATCCGCTCGAACGCCGTCCGGATGGCCCGCTCCTTGGCCGCGCTCAACGCGACCTGCTCCTTCACCGCATTGATCAGCGGCTGGACATCGAGAGAAAGATCGGAGGACTGGACCTTGCGGGTCGTCGTCATGGTGGGCCTGCCTGTGAAGTCTAGGGATGAGCGAAATTCTCGCAATACTCGAAACAAGTCGGAAACCGGCGTGATTTAGTCAGCGCTCCCACCTAGGGATCTCTCAAATAGGGCAATCGCGCGCTTGGGCTTACGCTTGCGCCCATCCGTCACGACAAGAACACCGGGAGACCCCATGGAGCAAGCCCTGCACGAACGCCTGCACTTGGTGCTGGAACAGCAGCGCGCCGCCTTCGATCGCGAGCGCCTGCCCACGCTGACGCGGCGCAGGGACCGGCTGGAACGCCTGCGCCGCATGACCTCGGAGAACGCCGAGGCGCTCGCCCAGGCGATGGCGCAGGACTTCGGCCACCGCTCCCGGCATGAGAGCCTGCTCGCCGACCTCTTCACCGTCGAGTCCGGCATCCGCCACGCGCTGCGCCACCTCAAGCGCTGGTCGGCCGTGCGTCGCGCCCCCACGCCGCTGCACTTCCTGCCCGCCGGCAATCGGCTGATGCCGCAGCCGCTGGGCGTCGTGGGCATCGTCTCGCCCTGGAACTATCCGTACTACCTGGCGATGGCGCCGGCCCTGGCCGCGCTGGCCGCCGGCAACCGCGTGATGATCAAGCCGTCCGAGCTCACGCCCGCGACCTCCTCGCTGATGGCGCGCCTGGTCGCCGAGCACTTCCAGCCCGACGAGATGACCGTGGTCACCGGCGACGCCGAGGTCGGCAAGGCCTTCACCCAGCTGCCCTTCGATCACCTGTTCTTCACCGGCTCGACCGCCGTCGGCCGCCATGTCGCGCAGGCCGCGGCGCAACACCTGACCCCGGTGACGCTCGAGCTTGGCGGCAAGTCGCCCGCCATCGTGGACCGCAGCGCCGATTTGGCGCTGACCGCCGAGCGCATCGCCTTCGGCAAGCTGCTCAACGCCGGCCAGACCTGCGTCGCGCCCGACTACGTGCTGGCACCGCAGGAACTGGCGCGACCGCTGGCCGACGCCATCGTCGCGGCGATGCGGCGGCTCTATCCGCGCATCGCCGGCAACCCCGACTACACGGCCATCGTCAGCCCGCGCCACCACGCGCGACTGCGCGGTCTGCTCGACGATGCTCGCGCCCGCGGCGCCACGCTGATCCCCAGCCACGACGACCAGCCCGAGGACCGGCGGCTTGTGCCGACGCTGCTGCTCGGCACCTCGCCGGACATGGCGGTGATGCGCGAGGAGATCTTCGGCCCGCTGCTGCCCATCGTTCCCTACGGCCACCCGTCCGAGGCCATCGCCCACGTCAACGCGGGCGATCGGCCCTTGGCGCTGTACTGGTTCGGCGACGACCGCGCCGCGCGGGAGGACGTGCTCGCCCGCACGCATGCCGGCGGCGTCACCATCAACGACTGCATCTGGCACCTCGGCCAGGAGGATCAACCCTTCGGCGGCGTCGGCGCCAGCGGCATGGGCGCGTACCACGGCGTCTGGGGCTTCAATACCTTCAGCAAGCTCAAGCCGGTGTTCATCCAGGCGCGCTTCGCGGGGACCAAGCTGTTCCATCCGCCCTACGGAAAGACCTTCGACCGCCTGCTCGGTCTGCTCAAGAAGATCTCCTGATCGCGGCGGCGGACATGGCAAGCGATTCGACGGGAGCGGCCCAGGCCGATGCGGACTTCATCATCATCGGCGGCGGCTCCTCGGGGGCCGTGCTGGCCAGCCGGCTGAGCGAGGATCCGGACTGCCGCGTGCTGCTGCTCGAGGCCGGCGGACGCGGCGACGGCTGGGTGACGACGACGCCCTTCGCGGGCGCGATCCAGGTCTCCCGGAAGGTCAACAACTGGGGCTTCGAGACCGAGCCCCAACCCGGCCTGAACGGCCGCCGCGGCTATCAGCCGCGCGGCAAGGCGCTGGGCGGATCGTCCGCGATCAACGCGATGGTCTACACCCGCGGCCATCGCAGCGATTACGACGCGTGGGCCGCCGCCGGCTGTGCGGGCTGGTCCTATGACGAGGTCCTGCCCTGGTTCATCAAGGCCGAAGGCAATGCGCGGCTCGGCGCGCCGTGGCACGGCCGGCACGGCCCGCTGCGCGTCGGCGACCTGCGCACCGACAGCCCCATCCACGCCGCCTGGAGCGCCGCGGCGCGCGAGCGCGGCCATGCGGTGCTCGACGACTTCAACGGCGAGCGGATGGAGGGCCTCGGGACCTACCAGGTCACGCAGCACGAGGGCGAGCGCTGGAGCGTCGCGCGCGGCTATCTGCAGCCGCATCGGAACTCCCGTCCCCATCTGCGCGTGGAGACCGGCGTGCGCGCATTGCGGCTGGTGCTCCAGGGACGCCGCGCGGTCGGCGTCGAGGTGCTTCAGGACGGCCACAAGCGCACGCTGCGGGCGGCGCGCGAAGTCATCGTCAGCTGCGGCGCGCTGCAATCACCGCAACTGCTGATGCTGTCGGGCATCGGCGATGGCGCGGCGCTTCAGGCGCTGGGCATTCCCGTCGTGCATGACCTGCCCGGCGTTGGCCGCAATCTGCACGACCACCCGGACTTCGTCTTCGGCTATGCGTCGGACAGCCTCGATCTGGCGGGCCTCTCGCTGCGCGGCGGCGCCCGGCTCCTGAGCGAGGTCGGCCGCTTCCGCCGCGAGCGTCGCGGGCTGATCACCAGCAACTTCGCCGAGTGCGGCGGCTTCCTGTCCACGCGGACCGGGCTGCCGGCGCCCAACGTCCAGCTGCATCTGGTGGTGGCAATGGTCGAGGACCATGCGCGCAAGCTGCGTTGGGGTCACGGCTTGTCCTGCCATGTCTGTCTGCTGCGCCCGCGCAGCCGCGGCGCGCTGTCGCTCGCGAGTGCCGATCCGCTGGCCGCGCCGCGCATCGATCCGGCCTTCCTCCAGGATCCGGAGGACGTGCGCGAGCTGATCGAGGGCTACAAGCTGACGCGCGAGCTGATGCGCGCGCCGTCCATGCAGGCGTTCTGGACGCGGGAGCTATGGAGTGCCGGCATCGACACCGACGTCGAGATCGAAGCCCTGCTGCGGCAACGCGTCGATACGGTCTATCACCCGGTGGGCAGCTGCCGGATGGGCGTCGACGAGAGGGCGGTGGTCGACCCGACCCTGAAGGTGCGCGGGCTGGAGGGCCTGCGCGTGGTGGATGCGTCGATCATGCCCGCCGTGGTCAGCGGCAACACCAACGCGCCGGCGGTGATGATCGGGGAGAAGGCGGCGGCGATGATTCGCCGCGCCTGAAGAGCGCCGCAAGCACGGAGAGCGCCTCCCGGCGCTCCCCTGGCGCGATCGCTCAGACGCCGGCCGGCGGTGTGAGGTAGGAATAGACAAGCTGGCTGGCAATGACGAGCCCCTCGTTGCCGGCCAGATCGGTCTGCACGGCTTCCAACCGATGCTGCACCCAATCGCCACGACTATCGTGGCCAGTCTGAATGGCCCCTGGCAGATTGACGAAGTCCGCTCCAGAGAGGTAGACCCCAACGCCCTGTTGCCAATCGCCGCCGTCGAAACGGAATTTCCAGGAGGCGCCGGACTCAAGTCCGGTGATTCGGATCTTATCCCTCAAATCGTCAATTGCCTTGTCGCCGGGGACGCCGATGGTCTCGAAAACAAAGCCCAGCGGGTCCGGCGCTATATGGTCCAGAGTGAACCCGATGCTGCGTGTTTCGCTCGTGTTGCCAGCAGCATCCTTCTGGACCACGCTGACCACGTTGCTGCCCTCTCTGAAGCCAGGCATGAAGACGCCGAGGCTCGTTGCCTGACCGAGCATTGACGGCGAGCCGTTGATCAGAACCGAGATCGTGCTCCCTGCTTCGATGTTTCCTATTTCGACAGTGCCTCCTGTGACGAGCAGCTTGCCGCTTGCAGTCGCAATGGTGGGCGCCGTCGGCGCGATGGTGTCCAGATCCACACCGATCGCCGAAGCCTGCCCGGCATTGCCCGCCGCATCGATCTGCCGCAGCTCGATCGTGTTGTGCCCTTCATCCAGGACGCGGGTGCTCATCTGCGTGCCACTACCGTTGCGCCAGCGCTCGTCACCCTGGACGCGGAACTGCCACGTCGCGTCTGCCTCGAGGTTCTCCAGCGAGAGATACCCGGTCGCGTTGATCAGCGCATTCGCCGCCACGGTGCCCGCCTTCGCTCGCGCGGTCGCCTGCAAGGCATCGGGCGCCACCGAGTCCAGCTGGACCGACAGCGCGTCGACGGCGCTGACGTTGCCGGCGGCATCCGTCTGCCGGACCTCCACGAGGTTGTCTCCCTCCTTCAGCGCGCTCGATGCGATCACGTCGCCCTGACCAGTCGTCCAAGCACCGCCATCGACGCGGTACTCCCAGCTCGCTCCGTTCTCCAACAGATGAACGAGCAGGCTCCCCTGCGCATTGATCATCGGCAGGCCGTTGCTGGTGACCAGGTCCGGACGATCCGGTGCCGTCGAATCGCGCGTCACCGTGATGACGGAGACGGCCCCCTCGTGACCCGTGCTGTCGGTCTGGAAGAACTCGACCACGTTGATGCCCTCGTTCAGCGCAGACGCCGCGAGCCGGTCCGCACTGCCCACGTGCCAGTCGCTTTCGCCGTTGATCCGATAGCGCCAGGTTGCGCCGGTTTCGAGCTGATCCAGCACCAGCGCGCCTTGCATCGACAGCGCCTCGGGTTTTCCGCCCTCGACGTGCACGGCCAGTTGATCCGGCGCATCCAAATCAACCCGCATCCGCAGCTGGGCGGCCGTCCCCACATTGCCCGCGACATCGGTCTGCCGCACCTCGATCGCGTTGTCGCCATTCGACAGCGCCGACGCGGGAATGCGACCGCCCTGGCCGTCGATCCACTCGCCCTGACCATTCAAGCGATAGGCCCAGGTCGCGCCCGGCTCCAGCCCGGTCACGTTGACGAATCCAGCGGCGTTGAGCAGGTCGGTCCCGTTGCTTGATTGCAGCTCGGGCGCCTGCGGCGGCGTCAGATCCAGTGCGACGCTCGCATTCACACGCGGCCCCATCAGGCCGACGCCGTCGACCTGATAGGCCTCGACGACGTTGACCCCTTCGATCAGCGCCGATGCCGGCACGGTACTGCCCACCCCGCGGGTCCACGTCTCAGCGCCGTTGACGCGGAAGAACCAGGTCGCGCCAGGCTCGATACCGGCCACGAGGACTCCACCATCCGCGTTGATCGGGCCGACCGGATTGCTGGAAGTCAGCAGCAGGCCGTCAGGCGCGGTGGTGTCGTAGTCGATGGTGCGCTCCGCAACGACGCCGCGATTGCCGGCGGCATCGACCTGGACCACCCGAAGCACATTGGCGCCTTCCTTCAGCACGCCGGAGGGCAGCGATTCGCCGTCGCCAGCGCGATACGTCGGGTCATCGCCGATGCTGTATTCCCACCGCGCCCCGGGCTCAAGCCCACCGATGGTGACGAGATCGTTCACGCCGACCTGGCTCTTTCCGGTGGACGTGTCGATCGACAGCACCGGCGGCGCCACGCTGTCCAGCGTGAACGACAGCTGCGCCGTCTCGCTGCGGTTCCCCGCAGGGTCGATCTGATAGACCTCGACCGATCGCGGACCTTGGCGATCGCTGCCCAGCGCGATCTCCTTGCCCTGGCCGGCCATCCATTCGCCTGCACCGTCGAGGCGATACCACCACAGCGCACCCGACTCCAGGCCGGAAACGCTCACCACGCCCTCTCGAGTCACGCCATCCACGGCCGACGAGCCCGTGTCCTGCTTGAGCGCCAGCGCGGGTGCGGCGGCCGCGTTGTCGATCATCACCGCCAGGGTCGCCGGCTCGCCACGACGCCCCTGCTCATCGACCTGCGCGACCACCACGGCATGCATGCCATCGGACAAGGTCGAGCCGTCGATGCGCGTGCCGGTGCCCTCATGCCATTGGGTATCGTCGTCAACGCGGTAGACCCAACGACGATCCGGAGCGGCCAATTGGACCTGCACGTGGCCGGAGTCGTTGATGGCGTCACCGCCCGTGCTCGTGGACAGCTGCGGTGCATGGATGAGCCGCTCGGGCGGCTCGACAGGGGGCTTGCCGCCGGCATCGCCGCCGCCCTTGCTCCTCGTGATGCTCATCATTGCGAGCATCAACCCGCCAGCGCCACTGGCGAGCCACGGCGCAATCCCCGGATGGTCGCACTCCTCGGATGAACCGTCGGTCATGACCTTCATCTGGCATCGAACCTCCTCGGTCCGACCGCCCTCGACGACCGGATCAGGCTCCGAAACGCCCCCCTGCGCCACGTCCGCAGCGCTCTGCGCTTCTTGCGTCGGCGCGGGCGCGGCTTCCAGTGACTCTGCCGCGGGTTCGGTCCGCATGTCGGTGAGTTGCTCCGACTCCTTCAGAACAACTCCCGATTCCTTCCGTACGCGAGCCTGCCGAGGGTCGATCAGGACAGCGGTCGGATGGGGAGCCCCGGTGGATGGCGGGAGAACAGGAGGGTTGCGCATGAAATGCCCCTAGAGAAAGTGAACGAGGGCCGCAGTTTCGTAATCAAGCCGGACCGCAGACACGGCTCATCTGCATCTTTCGCCGCGCCATAACTGCAAGTTGAGGCTGAAGAACCAGTCATTCTTTGCTAGTTCTTATTGGCTAGCAGCTTGTCATCGATGGCCTTCATGTCATCGCCCCCGGGGATAATCGCGCCCCATGGTCCTTGCCGAAATCACCGGCCTCTTCCTCGCCTGGCTGGCGCGCCTGATCACCGGCGCGCAGGGCCACTGGAAAGGCAGCCCGCCGACCGCGGAGCAGCGCATCTACTTCGCCAACCACCAGAGCCACTTTGACTGGGTGCTGATCTGGGCCTCGCTGCCCGGCGAGCTGCGCGCCCGCACCCGCCCCATCGCCGCCCGCGATTACTGGACCAGCTCCAAGCTCAAGGCCTGGCTGACCAGCGCCGTGTTCAACGCCGTCTACGTCAGCCGCACCCGCGCCACGCCGGACGAGGATCCGCTGGAGCCGCTGGTCGACGCGCTGCAGGGCGGCGACTCCCTGGTCATCTTTCCCGAGGGCACGCGCTCCAACAAGGGCGCCCCGCAAGCCTTCAAGGCCGGCGTCTTCCACCTGTCCGAGCAGTTCCCCGACGTGCAGCTGATCCCCACCTGGATCGACAACGTCCAGCGCGTCATGCCCAAGGGCGAGGTCGTGCCGGTCCCCATCCTGTGCACCGTCACCTTCGGCGCCCCCATCCGCATCGAGCCCGGCGAGGACAAGCGCGCCTTTCTTGAGCGCGCCCGCAATGCGGTGATGGCGCTGCGTCCGGGAGGGTGGAAGGAATGAGGTGGCTCAAGTCCCTGAACCCGGGCGAACAGGTCGCCTTCCTGTTCGTCGTGCTCTTCGGCGCGCTGCTGCTGGTGAGCATCGGCTCGGTGCTGTGGTCCTTGCGCGATCGGCCCGAGGAGGAGCAGGACGAGTGGCAGCGCCGCTGGTCCAACTTCCGGCACGAGCTCAACATGGTGTGGATCGGCGCCTGCCTGTTCTGGGCGGCCTGGGTCTCCGGGCCGGTGGGCGCGACGCTGCTCTTCGGCGTGTTTTCGTTCCTGGCCTTCCGCGAGTTCATCACCCTGCTCCACACCCGCCGCGCCGATCACCGCGGGCTGATCATGGCCTTCTTCGTGATCCTGCCGCTGCAGTACGTGCTGGTGGGGACGCGCCACTTCGACCTGTTCTCGGTGCTGATCCCCGTCTATGGTTTCCTGGCGATCCCGGTGGCGAGCGCGCTGGCCGACGATCCGGCGCGCTTCCTGGAGCGCAACGCCAAGATCCAGTGGGGCATCATGGTCTGCGTCTACGGCCTGTCGCACGCACCGGCGCTGCTGCTGCTGGACATCCCCAAATACCAGGGCCGCGGCGCCTTCCTGCTGTTCTTCCTGGTGGCGGTGGTGGCCTGCGGCCAGATCGCGCAGGCGGTGGCGACCAGCCGCTTCCGCGCCAAGCCGGTGGCGCGCCGCATCAGCCGCTCCTTCACCATGAAGGCCTGGTGGATCGGCGCCTTCGCGGCGGCCTTCGCGGGGGCGCTGCTGTACTGGATCACGCCCTTCAAGGCGGGTCAGGCGGCGATCGCGGCCTTCATCGCGGCGGGCTGCGGCAGCTTCGGCGTCTTCGTGATGCAGGCGCTCAAGCGCGACGCCGGCATCAACGCCTGGGGAAACCGCAGCGCCATCACCGGCGCGGTCGGGCTGCTGGACCGCATCGCGGCGATGTGCTTCGCGGCGCCGGTGTTCTTCCATTCGGTGCGCTGGTATTTCGGACGAGGATGATCACGACATGAGCATGCGCATCCTCGGCATCGACCCCGGCCTGCAGACCACGGGCTTCGGCGTCATCGACGCGGACGGACCGCGCCTGGCCTACGTGGCCAGCGGCACGATCAAGACCAATGCGCTGCCGACGGGCGACCTGCCCGGCCGGCTCAAGATCCTCTACGACGGCATCCGCGAGGTGGTGTCGCGCTATCAACCGACCTGCGCGGCGGTGGAGATCATCTTCGTCAACGTGAACCCGCAGTCCACGCTGCTGCTGGGGCAGGCACGCGGCGCGGCGCTGACGGCGCTGGTGTCCTGCGACCTGCACGTGTCCGAGTACACCGCCGTCCAGATGAAGAAGGCCATCACCGGCCACGGCGGCGCGGCCAAGGCCCAAGTGCAGGCCATGGTCGCGCGGCTGCTGGGCCTGCCCGGCGAGCCCGGCAAGGACGCCGCCGACGCGCTGGGCATCGCGATCATGGACGCCCATGCCCGCGTCTCCTTCGACGCGATGAGCCGCCAGACCACGCTGCAGCGGCGTCAGCACGCGCAGTTCAAGGGTTCGCGGACGTATTGAGCGGATGGCGCGCATGGAGCGCGCCGTTTCGGGCGCGCGCGCTCAGGGCTCGCCCTGTATCGAGGCGACCGCAGGCTAGCCGCGAATCCATCCCCATGCCCAAAGAATTTCGGTTCGGAGGGAATATCCTCTCCCGCTCCCGTGTTCCTGCAGTACCCCACCACTCTTTCCAAGGAGACCTGCATGAATTCCAAGCTCAAGCTTGCCGCCGCCGTCGCGCTGGCGCTCGTGTCCGGACTGGCCGCGGCGCAGGCCGCGCCGGCCATGGTCAAGGACGGCGTCTTCGTCGGCGCCAACGAGATGACGCTCTACACCTTCGACAAGGACCAGGCCGGCAGCGGCAAGAGCGTCTGCAACGGTCCCTGCGCGACCAACTGGCCGGCACTGATGGCCAAGGCCGACGACAAGCCCATGGGCGACTGGTCCATCATCACGCGCGACGACGGCGCCAAGCAGTGGGCCTACAAGGGCAAGCCGCTGTACTTCTGGGTGAAGGACGCCAAGCCGGGTGACCGCACGGGTGATGGTGTGAATCAGGTGTGGCACGCCGCCAAGCCTTGAGCGCATCAGCGACTCGGTCCCGTCCGCGCATGCCCCTCTTCCTCGAAGAAGCGATTCCGCTGTTGCCGCGTCTGCGCCGCCATGCGCGGCTGCTGTGCGGCGATGCGGCGCGCGCGGACGACCTGTTGCAGGACACGCTGGAGCGCGCCGCCCGCAAGGGCGCGCTCTTCCATGCGGAGGCCGGCCCCGAGCGCATCGACGCGCTGCGCGGCTGGTTGCTGACCTTGATGCATCGGCTCTATCTGAACCAGCGCCGCGACGCGCGCGAGGCGCTGCACGATTCGCTCGACGAGGACGAGTCGCTGCAGCCGCTCTCGCACGAGCCGCAGCAGCAGGTCGCCCTGCGGCTGGACATGGAGCGCGCGCTGGCCGCGTTGCCGGCCGCCTCGCGCGAGATCCTGCTGCTGATCTGCGTCGAGGAAATGAGCTACCAGGACGCCGCCCGCGTGCTGGACGTGCCGCTGGGCACGGTGATGTCGCGGCTGTCGCGCGCCAGAGAGCGGCTGCGTCAGCTGATGAGCGACGGCGCGGAATCCCGCGCCCCGCTGCGGGTGGTGAAATGAGCGCCGACGCATGACGAACGACACCGATTACGACGACGCCACGTTGCACGCCTACGTGGATGGACAACTCCCACCCGAGCGCGCCGCCGCCGTGGCCGACTGGCTGCTCCGGCACCCGCGCGCCGCGCGTCAGGTCCTGGACTGGCGCGAGCAGCGCGAGGCCCTCCAAGGCCTGCGCCGCGAGTGGCTGCACGAACCGGTCCCGCCGCACCTCACCGCCGCGTTGAAGCCCTCTGCGGCGAACGACTCGCGCTGGCCGCGGGCCTGGGTCGCGGGGCTGCTGCTGGCCGTGGGCCTGGGTGCCGGCGCGGCCGGTGGTTGGGGCGGTCACGCCTACTGGTATGGCAAGAACGAAGCGGCCGAGCTGGCGGCCGCCACGGCTGCGGCGCGGGCGGCCGGCCGCGATCCCACGATTCCCGAGTACGTCCGCGATGCCGCGATCGCGCACGTGGTCTATCAGCCCGAGCAGCGCCATCCGGTCGAGGTCGGCGCCGATCAGGCGGATCACCTGATCCAGTGGCTCAGCAAGCGGCTGGGCCAGCCGCTGCATGCGCCGGTGCTGCGGGACTACGGCTGGAAACTGGTCGGCGGCCGGCTGCTGCCAGCCGGCGACGACCCCGCCTCGCCTCCGAAGACGAACGTCACCGCCACGGCCAACGCCAACGCCAACTCGAACGCAGCGTTGGCGCGCGCGCAGTTCATGTACGAGAACGACGCCGGCGAACGCTTCACGCTCTACGTGAGCACGGGCGCGGCGTCTGCCGAGGCGCCGGTGGCCTTCCGGCTGATGAGCCGCGTCGAGGGCGGCCAGACCACGCGCAGCCTGTACTGGATTGACGGCAAGCTGGCCTATGCGCTGAGCGGCAACTTCGACGAGAAGCGCCTGCGGGTGCTGGCGGATCTGGTCCACGTGCGCATCGGCATGCCGGATGCGAAGCCGGGCTCCTGACGCTGTCTTCACCGAACAGGCCCGATGGGGTCTACCCCGCGCTGTCCGACGTGGTCGCCGAGGCCTTGATTCGGGATGCAGCGCTAGGCGTGGACCGGAGCCATAGCAGCGCTATGGCGAGGATCCGCAACGACGCGATGCGCCCGAAGCTAGGCCTTGGCGGCCACGTCGGCGGCACAATCCGGCGCCTATGTCCCTGACCCGTCTGATCGTCGGCCACATCCGCGGCCACTGGCGCCCTTACGTCGCGAGCGCGCTGATGCTCGCGACCATCGCCGTCCTCACCGTCTGGATTCCGCGCCACGTCGGCCATGTGGTCGACCTGCTGGTCTCGCGCCGCATCGGCGGCTGGGAGCTGATCGGCCAGCTCGGCCTGCTGGTGCTGGCCGGCCTGGCGATCTACTTGCTGCGCGTGGGCTGGCGCCTCGCGCTCTTCGCCACCGCCTATGAGCTCGGCCGCCAGCTGCGCACGCGGCTCTACGCGACGCTGACCCGTCAGGGGCCGGCCTTCTTCCATTCCCACGCCACCGGCGACCTGATGGCGCTGGCGACCAACGACGTCGATGCCATCGAGATGGCCGCCGGCGAAGCGCTGCTCGCCGCCTTCGACGGCACGCTGACGCTGATCCTGGTGCTGGGCATGATGACCCTGGGCATCGATTGGCGCCTGGGCCTGGCCGCACTGATCCCCTTCCCCTTCATGGCCTACGCCTTCTGGCGCATCTCCAATCACGTGCACGTGGCCTGGGCCGATTCGCTCAAACGCTTCTCGGCGCTGAACCAGCAGGTGCAGGACAGTCTGGCCGGCGTTCGGACCGTGCGCGCGCTCGGCCTGATCCGCCGCAGTCGCGAGCAGTTCGGTGAGCTGGCCCGCGAGGCCGGCGGCGCCGCCTACCAGGCGCAGCGCTGGGAGGCGATGTTCGAGCCCACCGTCGGCTTGTCGCTGAGCGCGGCCACCGTCATCGCGCTGGGCGCCGGGGCATGGCTGGTCGGGACGAACGTGATCAGCATCGGCCAGCTCACCGCCTTCACGATGTACCTGGGTCAGCTGATCTGGCCGATGTTCGCGGCGGGCTGGGTGCTGTCGCTGCTAGAGCGCGGCCGCGCTGCCTGGACGCGGCTGCATCCGGTGCTGGAAGCGCCCGACGGCCTGGTCGACACCGGCACCCGCGACATGCCCGCGCAGGCGGACATCAGCTGGGACGCCGTGTCCTTCCGCTATCCGGGCATGACGCAGCCGGCGCTGGAGGACATCACGCTGACGCTGGCGCCGGGCCGCACGCTGGGCATCGTCGGCGCGACCGGCTCGGGCAAGTCGACGCTGCTGCGACTGCTGCTGCGCCAGTACGAGCCGAGCGCCGGCACCGTGCGCCTGGGCGGCGTGCCCGCGGGCGAGATCCGGCTGGACGCGCTGCGTCGCGCGCTCGCGTGGGTGCCGCAGGAGCCCTTCCTGTTCTCGGCCTCGGTGGCCGACAACATCGCCCTGGCCAGCCCCGACGCGACGCGCGAGCAGGTCATGGAGATGGCCGAGCTTGCCGCCGTGCACGAGGACATCGCGCGTCTGCCTCAGGGCTACGACACGCTGGTGGGCGAGCGCGGCGTGACGCTGTCCGGCGGTCAGCGCCAGCGTGTCGCAATCGCGCGCGCGCTGCTCGCCGGCGCGCCCATCCTGCTGCTGGACGACGCGCTCTCGGCGGTCGACAGCGGCACCGAAACGCAGATCCTCGAGCACTGGCGCGAGCTGCGCCAGCGCCACCCGGAGCGCAGCCTTGCGGTGGTCAGCCACCGGCTGTCGGCGGTGATGGACGCGGACGAGATCGTGGTGCTCAAGCAGGGCCGCATCGTCGAGCGCGGCCGTCATGACGAGCTCATCGCGCGCGGCGGCTGGTATGCCGGCCAATGGCGCTATCAACAACTGGAGGCCAGCCTTGACGCAGCCTGATGTGAACGCGGCGGAGACCGCGACGAAGACCAAGAGCTCTCCCGACAAACCGGAGCACTCGCCGCGCGAGGCGCTCGCGCTGCTGGCGCAGGCCGCCGCGCCGGAGCGCCGCGGCCTCGTCAAGGGCCTGGGCTGGCTGGTGATCGCCGCCGCGCTCGAAGCCATCGGGCCCATCCTCGGCAAGCATTTCATCGATGCCCACGTGCTGCCGCGCGATTTCGACATCGGATCGATGGGCTTGCTGCTGGGCGCGATGCTGCTGGCCGGCTGGACCGCGAGCCTGCTGCGCTACGCGCAACTGCGGCGCATGGCGTCGGTCGCGCAGCGTTCGGTGCTGCGGCTGCGCGAGCAGGTCTATGCGCATGTGCTCGCGCAACCCATGGCTTTCTTCGACCGCAGCATCACCGGCCAGCTGCTGAGCCGCATCACCAACGACACGGACGCGGTCAACAACCTGTACCGCCAGGTGCTGTTCGTGATGCTGGACTCGACCATCGTGGTCGCGGGCGCGCTGGTCGCGATGGCCTGGCTGGACTGGCGGCTGATGCTGATCGTGCTGGCGCTGGTGCCGGCGAGCTCCACCATCATCTGGCTCTACCAGCGCGCCAGCAGCGGTCCGGTGCAACGGGCGCGGGCGCTGCGGGCCGATCTGAATGCGCAGATGGCCGAGAGCATGGCCGGCATGGCGATGCTGCAATCGGCCGGCGCGACAGGCCGCTTCGCCGCGCGCTACGAGAAGGCCAACCAGGCACAGCTGCAGGCCCGCGTGCAGGAGCTGCGCGCCAATGCCTGGCTGCTGCGTCCCGCGCTGGACCTGCTCAACGTGCTGCTGATCGTGACGGTGATCTACGGCTTCGGACTGCGCGAGCTGTCGGGCGTGGAGGTCGGTCTGCTCTACGCCTTCCTGGCCTACATCGCTCGCGTGGTGGAGCCGCTGATCCAGATCACCATGCAGTTCAGCCAGCTGCAGCAGGCGCTGGTGGCGGCGTCGCGCGTGCGCGCCCTGCTGCGCGAGCCCACCGAGCCGCGCTCGTTTCGGCCGGAGCTCCGGGTCGGCGCCGGCGCCATCCACTTCCAGCACCTGCAATTCGCCTACAAGCCGGATCATCCGGTGCTGCAGGACCTGGAGCTGGACATCCCCGCGGGCAGCTTCGTCGGCATCGCGGGTCACACGGGCTCGGGCAAGTCGACGCTGCTGGCCTTGCTGCTGCGCTTCTATCAGCCGCAACAGGGCCGCATCCTGATCGACGGCCAGCCGCTGGACCAGCTGCCCGAGCAGGCCTTCCACGACGCGCTGGGGCTGGTGCCGCAGGAGCCTTACCTGATCGCCGGCACGGTGCGCGAGAACATCCGCATGGGCCGCGCGATCTCGGACGAGAAGATCGAGGCTTCGGCGCGCGCCGCGCGGGCGCATGAGTTCCTGTCGGCGCTGCCGCAGGGCTATGAGAGCCGGCTGGGCGACGGCGGCTTGTCGGTGTCGACCGGCCAGAAGCAGCTGATCGCGCTGGCGCGCGCGCTGGCGGGGGATCCGCGCATCCTGCTGCTGGACGAGGCGACGGCCAACATCGACAGCGCCACCGAGGCGCAGGTCGGGGAGGCGCTGCGTGAATTGCGCGGCCAGGTCACGGTGCTGGCGATCGCGCACCGGCTGTCGACCATCCGCGAGGCCGATCAGATCGTGGTGCTGAACCACGGCAAGCTCGCCGAGCGCGGCACGCACGAAGCGCTGATGGGCATAGCCGGCGGGATCTACCAGCGGCTGGTGCAGTTGCAGGCGCTGGAGGAGTGAAGAAGCACGAAGGCCGCTCGATGAGCGGCCTTCCTCATGGGGCGATCGCCGAGAAGCGGATCGTCAGACGAGCAGGACGAGTCGCTCCAGGATCAGCACCGCGAAAAAGCCGATGCCAGCGATCACGGTCCACTTGATCAGCAGGATGCCGCGACGACGCCAAACGGGCTTCTTCGTCGCGATGTAGAGCGCGAAGCAGATGAGCCCGGCGACGATCAGCAGGGCGGTGACGAGGCGGAAGATCAGCATGCGAAGGGCCCCTGCGATCGCGCCGTCGCCAAGGCGATCTCTTCGATCGATTGGAAGTAGCGTGCGTGACTCACTCGAAGCGCCGCTTCATCGGCCGCGTTGAACAACACAATCTCGTTCTCGCGATCGCTGCCCAAAAGACTGAGCTCAAGGTCCAGCCGATCGTCCTCAGCGCGGGTGAAGTCCCCATCCTCGTACTGGTCGAAGCGCAGCAGTTGCTGAGCGCGGCGGTCGTAGTGCACTAGAAAAATCATGGGTGATCCAATCGGTCCGGGATGCTCAAGAGGAGGTCGCTCAGACGCTGGCGGGCTCGAATCAGGCGCTCCTCCGCACGGGCCGAACTTTGACGTTCTGGCGGCGAGTTGACCACCACTTCAGAAGGTATTTCGTACAACTCCCGAGCGAGCTCCGATTCGAATCTCTCAACCTCCGCCACGCTATGCGAGGCGTCTTGCAGGAGTTCCTGGATCGACTCTGGCCCACCGCCGTACTTGATGGCGTTGCCGTACCAGTCCGCCATCCGTTCCGAGAGAAGCGCCCATTGATTCTGAAGCGCCGTCCGCACTTGGATTTCGATCCGGCAGCCCTCGTGTTTGACAACAAGATGCACGGCTCGGTATCCGTGACTGGGCACCACACGGCGATCCTTGATCACGCCCTCGGGAAACCGGTCCTGCAGCGCTCGCACTGCCTTGGCTTGAGCGGATACATCCGGCACGGTGATGCGGCACCCCGCGATGTCCTGAATCTGTCCCAGGTGGGTGGTTTGGCGCCTGAGCTTCTCAAGGATGGCCTGGGTACTCTTTGCCGGTCGTTGGGACGCCGCAAACCCCGTGCACGCATAGACCGTTTCGGCCAAGGCCTCGCTCGCAGCCCGGAAGGATCGCCGGTACTCATCGAGCAACCTCAGATCGGTCGCGGAGACCGACTCCTTCAGCCGCTTCCCCAGCTTCTGCAGCTGGTTCTGGCTCAATGACATGTGGTCCCCGGAGCGGTCAGCCAATGATCACCACGCCGGCGCCAACTCCGCGAACCCCGGAGGCGCTTCGCGCTCATCGTCGAAGGTCACGATCTCGTACGCGTCGGCGTCGGCGAGCAGCTCGCGCAGCAGCAGGTTGTTCAGCGCATGCCCGCCCTTGAAGGACGTGTAGGCCGCGATCAGCGGATGCCCCACGACCTGCATGTCGCCGATCGCATCCAGGATCTTGTGCTTCACGAACTCGTCGTCGTAGCGCAGCCCCTCCGCGTTCAGCACGCGGTAGTCGTCGACCACGATGGCGTTGTCCATGGAGCCGCCCAGCGTCAGCCCGCGCGAGCGCATCAGCTCGATGTCCTTGGTCATGCCGAAGGTCCGCGCCCGCGCGATCTCGCGCTTGTACTGGCCGCTGCCCATGTCGAACACGTATTGCTGCCCCGTCGCCGACACCGCCGGGTTGTCGAACTCGATCTCGAAGCTCAGCGTGTAGCCGTGATGCGGCGTCAGCTTCGCCCACATCAGGCTCTTGCCCTCGCCCTTGCGCACTTCCACCGGCTTCTTCACCCGCAGGAACTGCTTCGGCGCGTTCTGCAACTCGATGCCCGCCGATTGCAGCAGGAAGACGTAGCTCGCCGCCGATCCGTCCAGCACCGGGACCTCGTCCGCGTTGATGTCGATCAGCAGGTTGTCCAGCCCCAGCCCGGCACAGGCCGACAGCAGATGCTCGATGGTCTGCACCTTGGGCCGGCCGGGATCGCCGTCCGGGCTGATCGTCGTGGCCATGCGGGTGTCGCAGACGTTGTTGGTCCGCACCGGGATGTCCACCGGCTGCGCCAGATCGACCCGGCGGAACACGATGCCGGTCCCCGGAGCGGCCGGGCGTAGCGTGATCTCCACCTTCTGGCCGCTGTGGATGCCGACCCCGACCGCACGGGTCAGGGACTTGATGGTGCGTTGCTTGAGCATGGGCCGTATTGTCCCAAATCAGGCTCAACCCTGCTGGACCAAAGCCTCTCGATCCTCACGCGCGACCGGCAGTCGCAGCGTCACCACCGTCCCGTGGCCGGGGCTGCTGTCCACGCGCAGCAAACCGCCCAGCACCTTCGCCCGACGCTGCAGCCCGCGCAGTCCGCGGCCCTGCGAGATCGCCTCGATGTCGAAGCCGTCGCCGTCGTCCTCGACGCGGATCTCCACGCGCCGACCCAGATCCCGCGTGACCACCCGCACCCGCGTCGCCCGCGCATGCTTGAGCGCATTGGTCAGCGCCTCCTGCATCAGGCGCAGCACGTGCAGCGCATCGGGCGGCTCCAGCCATTCCAGCGGCGGCAGATCGTGCACATCCCATTCCAGCTTGAGCCCGCCCAGCTGCAGCCGCTTGCCCAGCCGATAACGCATCGTCGCCAGCAGCGACACCAGATCGTGCCCCACCGGCTCCAGCGAATCGATCACCAGCCGTAGATCGTCCACGCACTCGCGCAGCACGCCCACGACCTGCTCCTGCGGCATCGTGCCCTGCTCCACCGCCACCATCGCCGACAGCAGCGATGAGCCCAGCCCGTCGTGCATGTCCTGCATGATGCGCTGGCGCTCCAGCAGCAAGGCCTGCTGGCGCTCGACCTCGCGCAGCTTGTCGTGCTGCGCGCTGAGCTCCACGCTCTGCTGGTCCAGCCGCTGCGCCAGATCCTCGTTGGCGCGCTCCACGCCGCGCAGCGCCTCGATGTAGCGGTGCTGCACCGCGTAGAGGAAGCTCGCCAGGATGACCAGCGTGGCGAAGGGCATCAGGTAGACGTGCTCCGGCCACCACCAGCCGGCGAGCAACCCCAGGTCGTGCACGCCCAGCGCGACGCCGACCACCAGCGCGAGCGCCATCACGCGCAGCTCGCGCGTGCCCTGGCGCCAGGCGACGCTGGCGACGAAGGCCGTGCCCGCCAGACCGACCACCGCATTGCAGATGTGCAGCAGCACCAGCGCATCGAAGCCGCGCCCCCACAGCGGCATCGACGCCAGACTGGAGACCAGCACGAACAGCGCCATGCCGCGCTCGAAGCGCGCGAAGCGCTGTCGCGCGAAGCGCAGCGCGAAGAGGAAGGTGAGCAGCATCACCCACGACATCGACGCATGGGTGAGCCACCAGAACCACTCCAGCGCGCCGCGCGTCCGGGGCAGGTCCAGGTGGTAATGCAGGTTGCGCACCAGCCACGCGACCGTGGCCAGGGAGAACAGCAGATAGGCCGGATCCTCGCGCCGCTTGAGCCACAGCACCAGCGCGAAAAGTCCCAGGGTCACCAACGTCAAACCGGTCGCCTGAGGGACGCCGATCTGCAGCACCCAGCGGCGGTCATGGCGCGCCTCCAGATCCTCGCGCGCGCCCAGCCAGACGCTGGACACCGAGTAATAGCCGCCCTGCATCACGGGCACCGCGATGACGACTTCGATCTCGCGCGCCTGCTGGATCTCGGTCAGCGCCGAGGGCAGCACCACCCACAGCGGCCGCACCCATTGCTCGCGCGCGCCGGACTGGTTGTCGAACACCGGACGCCAGCCGTCGTCGGTCTTCACCAGCACCGCCGCGGCCAGCGCCACCAGACGCGGCATGTAGAGCGCGACGCTGGTCGGCCATCGGCCTTGCGGCGGCGCATAGCGGACGCGATACCACCGCATCTGATAGCGGGCGTCGCCGGCATTGCCCGGCACGGCATCGCGTTGCTGGACGTCAGGGAGCTCAACCCGCTGCCAAGCCGCCGCGCCTGAGGGCGGCAGCAGCGCCGCCGGCAGAGCGCCATCGCGGCCGTCGATGACGCGCAGCGCGCGCCACCAGGCCTTGAGCTGGTCCTGCGTCCAGTCGGCGGTGGCGACCTCGGCCTCGATCGCGCGCTGAGCGCCGCCAGCGGGCCCCGCATCAGGCAGAGGACGCGCCGGGCCGAGCGGCGCGGCATGGGCCGCCACCGGGGTCGCCGTCGCCGGGCCCGTCGTCGCCTGCGCATGCGCGAGTGCGGGCATCAGCGCGCTCAGCGCCAATGCCGACAGCAGGGAGAAGACCCGAAGAATCCAGGGGACCATGCGCTCGGTTTCGTTCTTGTAATCGAAGGCGAGTGTGCCGAACTTCACCGAACAGCACGAGCGTTCATTTGCAACATGGCCCGGTGGCTGCTGCGGTGGCGAGGCGGGATGCTCCGCTAGGCGCGGACCGCAGCCATAGCCTGCTATGGCGAGGATTCGCAACAACGCGGAGCGCCCGCCTCGCCGCCGCAGCGGCCGCCGGGACGCAAAAAAGGCCATGCCCCCGAGGGACATGGCCTTGAATGCTGATGGCAGACGTCGGATCAGTCCGCCTGCTTGCGCAGGAAGGCCGGGATCTCGATCTCGTCCATGCCGTTGGAGGACAGCGCCTCGACCTTGGCGGCGGCCGTGCGGCCGTGACGCCAGACGCTGGGCACGCTCATGCCGCCGAAGTCCGACGCGCTCATGGGAGCGGCGGCCGTCGGGGTCTGCGCGGCCGCGGAGCCGGGCATCACCACCGGCTGCGTCAGCACCGGCATGTTGTCCGTGCCCGTGCGCAGTTGCGTCTGCTGCACCACCAACTGGGGTTGCTGGCGGGCCGCGGCGCGCTGGCTCAGGCCGGTCGCGATCACGGTCACGCGCAGCTGGTCGCCCAGCGATTCGTCGTAGGCCGTGCCGTAGATGATGTGCGCGTCTTCAGCGGCATAGCGCTTGATCGCGGTCATCGCGTTCCGGCTTTCGGCCAGCTTGAAGTTGGTGCGGCTCGCGGCGATCAGCACCAGCACGCCACGCGCGCCGGACAGATCGATGCCTTCCAGCAGCGGGCAAGCCACGGCGCCTTCGGCGGCCTTGGTCGCGCGGTCCGGACCCGAGGCCACGGCCGTGCCCATCATCGCCTTGCCCGGCTCGCTCATCACGGTCTTCACGTCTTCGAAGTCGACGTTGACCAGACCCGGCATGTGGATGATGTCGGAGATGCCGCCGACCGCGTTCTTCAGCACGTCGTTGGCGTGCGCGAAGGCCTGGTCCTGCGTGACGTCGTCGCCCAGCACTTCCAGCAGCTTGTCATTCAGCACCACGATCAGCGAGTCGACGTTGGCCTCGAGCTCCTGCAGGCCCAGGTCCGCCGCCTTGCCGCGACGGCCGCCTTCGAACTCGAAGGGCTTGGTCACGACGCCGACGGTCAGGATGCCCATCTCCTTGGCCACGCGCGCGATCACGGGGGCCGCGCCGGTGCCGGTGCCGCCGCCCATGCCGGCGGTGATGAACAGCATGTGCGCGCCGGTGATGGATTCACGAATGCGCTGCTCGGCTTCCTCCGCGGCCTGACGGCCGACCTCGGGTTTCGCGCCGGCGCCCAGGCCGGTATGGCCCAGTTGCAGGAGTTGGTCGGCCTTGGAGCGATTCAAGGCCTGGGCGTCGGTGTTGGCCACCACGAATTCCACGCCCTGCACACCCTGGGCAATCATGTGCTCGACCGCGTTGCCGCCGCCGCCGCCCACGCCAATCACCTTGATCTGGGTGCCTTGATCAAACTCTTCGATCATCTCGATCGCCATATCAAACCTCCTGTCCATATTGTGCAGCTGCCATCAACAAAATAGAAGTGGGATGCCACCGCTTTTAGGGGGCAAAACCCTCAGAGAACGAAAAAAAGCGTGGGCCGGTGAAGTTCCAGCCTCTTAGAAGTTACCCAGGAACCAGTCCTTGGCGCGTCCGAACAGGGTCTTCACGGAACCCGCCTGCTGCGAGGCCTTGAATCCCCTGGACCGCGCCAGTCGCGCTTCCTCCAACAAACCCATCACGGTCGCCGAGCGAGGATTGGCGACCATGTCGAACAAGGCCCCGCCGTAGGTCGGATTCCCGCGGCGGACCGGTTTCAGGAAAATGTCCTCGGCCAGTTCGACCATGCCCGGCATGACCGACGAGCCGCCCGACAAGACAATCCCCGACGAGAGCAGTTCCTCGTATCCCGATTCCCGGATGACCTGGTGCACGAGCGAGAAAATCTCCTCGACCCGCGGCTCGATCACCCCGGCCAGCGCCTGTTTGGACAACATGCGGGGCGCACGGTCGCCCAAACCCGGCACTTCGACCTGATCGGCCGGGTCCGCCAGCAATTGCTTCGCCACCCCGTGCTCGACCTTGATTTCCTCCGCATCCTTGGTCGGGGTGCGCAGCGCCATCGCGATATCGCTGGTAATCAAATCGCCGGCGATCGGAATCACGGCGGTATGGCGAATCGAGCCGCCGGTAAAAATTGCCACATCGGTCGTACCGGCGCCGATATCCACCAGCGCCACGCCCAGGTCGCGCTCGTCCGAGGTCAGGGCCGCCGCGCTCGAGGCGCTGGGATTCAGCACCAGCTGCTCCACTTCCAGCCCGCAGCGGCGCACGCACTTGACGATGTTTTCCGCCGCGCTCTGGGCGCCGGTCACGATGTGGACCTTGACCTCCAGGCGGCCGCCGCTCATGCCGATCGGCTCCTTGACCTCATGGCCGTCGATCACGAATTCCTGCGGCTCGACCAGCAGCAGGCGCTGGTCGTTGGGAATATTGATGGCCTTGGCGGTTTCCACCACCCGGGCCACGTCGACGGGCGTCACTTCCTTGTCCCGCACGATGACCATGCCGGTGGAGTTCTGGCCGCGGATATGGCTGCCGGTAATCCCGGTGTAAACCCTGGAAATGCGGCAGTCGGCCATCATTTCCGCTTCCTTGAGCGCCTGCTGGATGGACTGGACGGTCGCGTCGATATTCACCACCACGCCGCGCTTGAGGCCGTGGCTCGGCGCCACGCCCAGACCGGCGATGCGCAATTGGCCGTCGCCCATGACCTCCGCCACCACCGCCATGATCTTGGCAGTGCCGATGTCCAACCCGACGACCAAATCCTTGTATTCCTTGGCCATGCCTGTCCTCAATTCTTCTTGGTGGCGCCCTTGGGCGCGTTTGAAATCGTCGTCACGCCGGCCAACCGGACCGCGTAGCCGTTCTCGTGCCGGAGATCGGCGGAAACCAGCGAGGTCTGATAGCGCGTGGTGATCTGGGGGATGTTGGCGATGAATTGGCCATAGCGGGCCACGACCTCGGCCTCGCTGCCCCGGCCCAGCTCCACCACCGCACCCTTCTCCAGCGTCGCTTTCCAGGACCCGCGCCCCGACAAATCCAGCCGCGACACGCCCTCGTCGAGTTTGCGGTGGGTCATCGGATCGAGCTGCCGCCACATCGACAGCATGGCCGCCGAGGATTTACCCGGCCCCGCCAGCGTCGGCAGATCCTCGTCCTCGACGTCGCCCAGATTTGCCTCGAAGACCTCGCCGAAGCTATTCACCAGCCGGGTATCGACGACCGCGTCACTGTCCGCGTCGGCGTTTTCGGCCTTGGTTTCCCAATACGCGGCGGGCCGGTGCTCTTCGAGCGTCACCTGCAACTGCAGCGGCCAGACGCGGCGCACGGTGGCGTGCCGCACCCAGGGCACCGCCTCGAAGGCCGCCTTGGCCTTCTGCAGATTCATGGTCACGAAGCTGCCCGACAGCCGCGGCAGCGCGTTGGCCCGCAGCGAGGCGCTGCTGTTGCGGCTGACGTCGCCCTCCACCGTGATCGCTCGGATCGCCAGCTGCGGTTGCCGCGCCAGCCACAGCGCGCCCGCCGCCAGCGCCGTCAGGACGACGCCGGCCAGCAGCAAGCCCGCCACGCCGTTCATCACTCGGATGTCCGGCGGCAGCGGGCTGGCGGTGTGGGTGAAGGTGGCGCCCATGGCGGTGGCTCGGGGGTCGGGTTCGGCTCAGCGGCGGGTCAGGCCTGGCTGTCCAGCCGCGCCTGCGACAGCAGGTACAGGCACAGCTTGGGATAGGAGATGCCGACGGCCGCGGCCGCCTTGGGCACCAGCGAATGCGAGGTCATGCCCGGCGAGGTGTTGATCTCCAGCAGGAACAGCGCGCCGTCCGACTTGCGCCGCATCACGTCGACCCGGCCCCAGCCGCGCGCGCCCAGCGAGCGGTAGGCCGCGAGCACCAGCGCTTGCACGCGGGCCTGCTCCTGCGCCGGCAACTGGCCGACCAGGTATTGCGTGGTGTCGGTGAAGTACTTGTTCTGATAGTCGTAATTGCCGCCCTCGGCCCGGATCTCGATGACCGGCAGCGCGATCGCGGACGAGCCCTCGCCCACCACCGGGCAGGTCAGCTCGGCGCCGTCGACGAACTCCTCGCACAGCACTTCGGCGTCGTACTTGGCCGCCAGCGCGACCGCGTCCTGCATCTCCGAATAGCCCATCACCTTGGTCGCGCCGATGGACGAGCCCTCGTGCGGCGGCTTGACGAAGATGGGCAGGCCCAGTTCGTCGGGGACGGTGCGGATGCGCTCGCGCGTCTGCTCGTCGCGCTTGAGCGCGACCCAGCGCGGCGTCGACAGCTTGTCCGCCAGCCAGACGCGCTTGGTCGTGATCTTGTCCATCGCGATGGCCGAGGCCATCACGCCCGAGCCGGTGTAGGGGATGCCCATCAGCTCGAGCGCACCTTGCACCGTGCCGTCCTCGCCATGCCGGCCGTGCAGCGCGATGAAGGCGCGCTGGAAGCCCTCGCGCTTGAGCTCGAGCAGATCGCGCTGGCCCGGATCGAAGGGATGGGCGTCCACGCCCTCGGCCTGCAGCGCCGCCAGCACGCCGGCGCCGGACATGAGCGAGACCTCGCGCTCGGCGGACTCGCCGCCGAACAGCACGGCCACTTTGCCCATCGACTTCGGGTCGATGGCGGCGATGCCCAGCTGCTCGAAGAGCGCGGAAGCAGCGCCGGAGGAAGGAACGGAGGATTGGTTGAGGTCCGCAGTCATGCCCGGACTCCCTTCGCTTGCGTCATGAGTGCCACGGTGCGCGCGGGGACGGCGGCGATCGAGCCGGCCCCCATCACGATCACCACATCGCCGGCGCGCGCCTGGTGGGCGATCGCCTGCGGCAGTCCCTGCCAGTCGGCGACGAAGCCGGCCGCGGTGCCGCGGGCGGTCACCGCTTGCGCCAGGCTTTCGCCGCTGATGCCGGGCAGCGGGGACTCGCTGGCGGCATAGATCTCGGTCAGCAACACGCCGTCGGCCTGCGCCAGCACATCGGCGAACGCCTCGAAGCAGTCGCGCGTGCGGGTGTAGCGATGCGGCTGGAAGGCCAGCAGCAGACGGCGGCTCGGATAGGCGCCGCGCGCGGCGTTCAGCACCGCCTGCATTTCGACCGGGTGATGGCCGTAATCGTCGATCAGCAGCACCGTGCCCTCGCCCGCGGCGGTCTGGCCGCCCGCGTCCACGGGCGCGGCCACCGGCAACTCGCCGTAGGACTGGAAGCGCCGGCCCACGCCGCCGAAGTCGGCCAGCGCGCGCAGCAGCGGCTCGTCCGCGATGCCCAGCTCCATCGCCATCGCGATCACCGACAGCGCGTTCAGCACGTTGTGTTGGCCGTTCAGGCGCAGGTAGATCTGGAGCGGCGCGCGCTCATGACCTTCGCGATCGCGGCGCAGCGCGGTGAAGCGCATGCCGCCGCCGGCCTCGGCCGCGACGTCGACGGCGCGCACCGCGTTGCCCGCGCCCAGGCCGTAGAGGATCACCGGCCGCGACAGCATCGGCAGGATGCTGCGCACGCCCTCGTCGTCACCGCACAGCACGGCCGCGCCCCAGAAGGGCATCAGGTGCAGGAAGTCGACGAAGGCCTGACGCAGACGGGCCATGTCATGCCCGTAGGTGTCCATGTGGTCGGCGTCGATGTTGGTCACGATCGACAGCTGCGGCAGCAGATGCAGGAAGGACGCGTCCGACTCGTCGGCCTCGACCACCATGTGCAGACCGCCGCCCAGCGCGGCGTTCGCGCCGCTGGCCAGCAGCTGTCCACCGATGGCGTAGGTCGGATCCAAGCCCGCCTGCATCAGCACCGTGGTCAGCAGCGAGGTCGTCGTCGTCTTGCCATGCGTGCCGGCGACGGCGATGCCCATGCGCGGACGCATCAGCTCGGCCAGCATCTGCGCGCGCAGCAGCACCGGGATGCCGGCTTGATGCGCGGCCATCAGCTCGGGGTTGTCGGCCTTGATCGCACTGGACTTGACCAGCAGCTGGGCGTCGCCGACGTGCTCGGCCGCATGGCCCATCTTCACGTCCACGCCCAGCCCCCGCAGGCGGCGCGTGGTCTCGCTCTCGCCCTGGTCGGAACCGGAGACGCGATAGCCCTGCCCCGCCAGCAGCTCGGCGATGCCGCTCATGCCGGCGCCGCCGATGCCGGTGAAGTGGATGCGTTGGACGGCGTGCCTCATGCGCGCGCTCCCTTCGCGTCCTTGCGGGCGACCAGGGCTTCGAGCTCGTCGGCCACGCGCGACGCGGCGCGCGGACGCGCCAGCGAGCGGGCCTTGGACGCCAGCGCCAGCCAGTCCTCGCGCGTTTGCTGCAGCAGCGCATGCAGCTTCTCGGCGCTGAGCTCGCCCTGCGGCAGGTGAATCGCGGCGCCGTGCTGCGCCATGTACTGCGCGTTGTCGCGCTGGTGCGAGGTCGTGCTGACGACCAGCGGCACCAGGATGCTGGCGGCGCCCGCGGCGCAGAGCTCCGACACCGTGACCGCGCCGGCGCGGCAGATCACCACGTCGGCCTCGGCCAGGCGGGCGGCCATGTCGTGGATGAAGGGCACGACCTCGGCCTGCACGCCGGCCTTGGCGTAGGCGGCCTGGACCAGCGGGAAATTCGCCTCGCCGGTCTGGTGCGTGACCAGCGGGCGCTGATGCTCATCCCACAGCGCCAGCGTTTGCGGGAGCACCTCGTTGATCGCGCGCGCGCCCAGCGAGCCGCCCACCACCAGCACCTTCAGCGGACCGGTCCGATCGGCGAAGCGCAGCTCGGGCGCGGGCAGGTCCTCGATTTCGGCGCGGACCGGATTGCCGGTGACCACGGCCTTGCGCTGCTGCGCGGCGGCCAGGCCGTCGAAGCCGAAAGCGATCTTGCCGGCCACCGGCGCCAGCGCCTTGTTGGACAGCAGCAGCGCCGCGTCGGCATTGACCAGCATCAGCGGGCGGCGCATGACCCAGGCCATCAGGCCGCCGGGGAAGCAGACATAGCCGCCCATGCCCAGCACCGCGTCGGCCTTGCGGGCGCCGAAGACATTGGCGCTCTGCGCCAGCGCCTTGAACAGACGCACGACGCCCAGCACGGAATGCTTCAGCCCCTTGCCGCGCAGGCCGGCGAAGGACAGGCGGTCCATCGGCAGGCCGGACGGGGGCACCAGCTTGTTCTCCATCCCGGCTTCGGTGCCGAGCCAGGACACGGTCCAGCCGCGGCGCTGCATCTCGGCGGCCACGGCCAAACCCGGGATCACGTGTCCGCCGGTACCGGCGGCCATCACGACGAGGTGACGCGTGCTCATGCCCGGCCCCCTCGCATCAGTTGTCGGTTTTGGCTTCGCCGAACCCGCAGCGCCTCGCTACGCGAGGCGAGCTGGTCACGTTGTGTCCAGCTCCTCATGCTCGGCCTCCTCGCATGAGCTGACGGTTTTCGATGTCGATACGCAAGCAGATCGCCAATGCCACGCAGTTGAGGACGGTGGCCGAGCCGCCGTAGCTCATCAGCGGCAGCGTCAGGCCCTTGGTCGGCAGCGCGCCCAGGTTCACGCCCATGTTGATGAAAGCCTGGCCGCCCATCCAGATGCCGATGCCCTGCGCATACAGACCCGCGAAGACGCGGTCCAGCGCCACCGCCTGACGGCCGATGTGGAAGAGCCGGCGCGACAGCCAGAAGAAGGCGAAGATCACGACGGCCACGCCGATGAAGCCCAGCTCCTCGCCGATCACGGCGAGCAGGAAGTCGGTGTGGGCCTCGGGCAGGTAATGCAGCTTCTCCAGGCTGGAGCCCAGGCCCTGGCCGAAGAACTCGCCGCGGCCGAAGGCGATCAGCGAGTGCGTCAGCTGATAGGCCTTGCCCTGCGCGTACTTCTCGTCCCAAGGATTCAGGTACGCGAAGATCCGCTCGCGGCGGAAATCGCTGAAGGTGATCATCAGCACGAAAGCGCCGACCAGCACCGCCACGCTGAGGAAGAACATGCGGCCGTTGACGCCGCCCAGGAACAGGATGCCCATCGCGATCGCCGCGATGACCATGAAGGCGCCCATGTCCGGCTCGGCCAGCAGCAGCATGCCGGCGAAGGCCAGCGCGCAGGCCATCGGCCAGACGGCGCGGATGAAGTTCTCCTTCATCTCCATCTTGCGGACCATGTAGTTGGCCGCGTACATCGCGATGGCCAGCTTGGCCAGCTCCGAGGGCTGGAAGTTCATGACGCCCAGCGGCAACCAGCGGCGCGCGCCGTTGACGCCCTTGCCCACGTGGGGGATCAGCACCACCATCAGCAGCACCAGCGCCACGACGAAGATCTTGGGCGCGTGACGCTCCCAGAAGCTCACCGGCACCATCACCGTGATCCAGCCCGCCAGCAGCCCCAACGCGATGAACAGCGACTGGCGCGCGAAGAAGTGCATCGGGGCGTACTTCGCGAACTTGGGGTTGTCCGGCAGCGCGATGGATGCCGAATAAACCATCAGCAGGCCCAGCGCCAGCAACGACAGCACGACCCAGATCAGCGTGAGGTCGAAGCCCAGGAGTCGGGTGGGTTGACCCGCGGAGGTCGACACCCAGTCCCGCACCGGCACGTCCACGCCGGGCGCGCCCTCGCCGCGCTTGGCGAAGCCCGTGCGCAGGCGATTGCCCAGCGTGCTGAAGAAGGACGACGGGGGCGGAGCGGCGCTCATCCGATCAGTCCTTCGTCTTCCGCCAGCTCGCGCACGGTGGCGATGAACACCTCGGCGCGATGGGCGTAGTTGCGGAACATGTCCAAGCTGGCGCAGGCGGGGCTGAGCAGCACGCTGTCGCCGGCGTGCGCTTGCGCGAGCGACCAGTGGGTCGCCGCTTCCAGCGAGTCATGGCGATGCATCAGCACGCCGCTGTCCTGCAGCGCGGCTTCGATCTGCGGAGCGTCGCGGCCGATCAGCGCAACGGCGCGGGCGTGGAGCGCGATGGGCGTGGCCAGCGGGGAGAAGTCCTGCCCTTTGCCGTCGCCGCCCAGAATCATCACGAGCTTGGCCGGTGCGCGGTCGGCGCCCAGGCCCATCACGGCGGCGACGGTCGCGCCGACGTTGGTGCCCTTGGAGTCGTCGTAGAAATCGACACCCTTGATCGTGCTCACGAACTCGACACGATGCGGCTCGCCGCGGTACTCGCGCAGGCCGTGCAGCATGGGCGCCAGCGGGCAGCCGATGGACGTGGCCAGCGCCAGCGCGGCCAGCGCGTTGGCGGCGTTGTGACGGCCGCGCACGCGCAGCGCGTCGGCGGGCATCAGGCGCTGGATGATGAGTTCGTCCTCATCGTCCTTGCGGCGCTTCAGGCCCTTGAGCTCTTCTTCCTGCTCGCGGGCGCGCACCAGCCAGGCCATGCCGTTCTCGACCAGCAGACCGAAGTCGCCGGCGCGGCGCGGCGCGTCCAGGCCGAAGCGCACGGTGTCGCGCTCGACGACCTTGGCCGGGCGGCCGCGGCCTTGCTTGACGGTAATGGGCGCGGGCACCAGGGCCTCGACCTCGGGATCGTCGCGGTTGATCACCAGCACGCCGTGCTCGCCGAAGATGCGGCCCTTGGCGCGGGCATACGAAGCCATGTCGCCGTGCCAGTCCAGGTGATCCTGCGTGATGTTCAGCACCGCACCGGCGCTGGGCTCGAAGCCCTTCACGCCGTCGAGCTGGAAGCTGGACAGCTCCAGCACCCAGACCTGCGGGAGGACCTCGAACTCGGCGGGCTTGGGAGGCGGCGGCTTGATCGGCAGCGGCTGCTCGTCGAGCAGCTCGGCGACGGTGTCGAGCGCGCTGCGGTCGTCGGCCGGGGCGGGCTCCACAGGCAGCTCCACCCCCGCTTCGGCGACGGCGGCCTCGGTCGCGATGACCTCGTCGACAGGCTCGAGCAGCACGTCGGCATCAGGCAGGTCAACGGAGGCCTCGGACGTTGTCACCGCCTCGACGGCCATCTCGACGATGGCCTCTTCGGGCTCGGCGACGGCGTCGGTAGCCGGCTCGGCAGCAGGTTCGGCAATGGACTCGGCAGCAGGCTCAGCGTCAGCGGCCTCGGGCGTCTCGGCGCCCTCCTCCACCTTCGCCTGCGGCATCGGCTCCTTGTCGAGCGCGTCGCTGAGCGTGCCCAGCAGCGTCGGGCCGATGTTGCCGGCCATCGCGACACGGCGGCCGGCGCGCTCGACCAGCAGCGCGGTCATGCTGGTGGTCGTCGTCTTGCCGTTGGTGCCGGTGATCGCGAGCACACCCGGCTCGTAGCGATACAGGGTCTTGAGCTCCGCCAGCGCCTGCGCGAACAGCTCGAGCTCGCCGCGCACGCGCAGGCCGATCTCCTCGGCGCGCGCCAGCAACGGCTTCAGACGCGCGTCCAGCGGCGACAGGCCGGGGCTCTTGAGCAGCACCCACGTGTGGTCGATCGTGGCCAGCAGCTCGGGCGTGAACTCGCCATGCACGAAGGCCGCCTCGGGCAGGCGCCCGCGCAGCGCGGCGAGTTGCGGCGGCTGTTCGCGGCTGTCCCACACCGTCACGCGCGCGCCCAGGCGCGCCGCCCAGGCCGCCATCGCGAGCCCGGAGTCGCCCAGCCCCAGCACGAGGGCGTGCCGGTCCTGGTAGAGCGCGGGGAAGTGCAGCGGGCTCATGGTCGTGGCGTCCCGATCAGCGCAGCTTCAGGCTGGCCAGGCCGACCAGGCACAGCAGCATGGTGATGATCCAGAACCGGATGACGACCTGCGTCTCCTTCCAGCCCGACTTCTCGAAGTGGTGGTGCAGCGGCGCCATCTTAAAGATGCGCCGGCCCTCCCCGTACTTCTTCTTCGTGTACTTGAACCAGGTCACCTGGAGCATCACCGACAGCACTTCGGCCACGAAGACGCCGCCCATGATGCCCAGCACGATTTCCTGGCGCGTGATCACCGCCAGCGTGCCCAGCCCGCCGCCCAGCGCCAGCGCGCCGACGTCGCCCATGAAGACCTGGGCCGGATGCGCGTTGAACCACAGGAAGGCAAGGCCTGCCCCCGCCAGCGCGGCGCAGAAGATCAGCAGCTCGCCCGCGCCCGGGATGTAGGGGAAGAGCAGGTAGCGGCTGTAGACCGACGAGCCGGTCACGTAGGCGAAGACGCCCAGCGCCGAACCCACCATCACCACCGGCATGATCGCCAGCCCGTCCAGGCCGTCGGTGAAGTTCACCGCGTTGCTGGTGCCGACGATGACCAGATAGCTCAGGCCGATGAAGCCGAACACGCCCAACGGATAGCTGATGGACTTGAAGAACGGCAGCATCAGGTCGGCCTTGGGCGGCAGCTCGGTCGAGAAGCCGCTTGTGACCCAGCGGAAGAACAGCTGCACCACGCCCAGGAAGCTGGTCTCCGACACGCTGAAGGCCAGATAGATCGCCGCGACCAGACCGATGATGGACTGCCACATGAACTTCTCACGGCTGCGCATCCCTTCCGGATCCTTGTTGACCACCTTGCGGTAATCGTCGACCCAGCCGATCAGGCCGAAGCCCATGGTCACCAGCATCACCACCCAGACGAAGCGGTTGGACCAGTCGAACCACAGCAGCGTCGACACGCCGATCCCGATCAGCACCAGCACGCCGCCCATGGTGGGCGTGCCGCTCTTGGCCAGATGCTGCTGCACGCCGTACTCGCGGATGGGCTGACCGATCTTGAGCTCGGTCAGGCGGCGGATGACCCAGGGCCCGAAGGCCAGGCCGATCAGCAGCGCCGTCAGCGCCGCCATCACCGCACGGAAGGTGATGTACTGGAAGACGCGCAGAAACCCCAGTTCAGGGAAATTGGCCTGCAGCCACTGGGCCAGACTAAGCAGCATGGGGTTCTCCTGGGCCGCCGGACTGCAAGGCGGCCACGATCTGTTCCATCTTCATGAAGCGCGAGCCCTTCACGAGGATGTTCTGTACTTGCGGCGCCTCGCCCAGCGCCGCGATCAACGCGGCGACGGTGTCGAAGGAGCGCGCGCCCGCCCCGTAGGCCTGGGCCGTGTCGCGCGCGGCCTCGCCGGCGGTCCACAGCGCCGCGAGGCGCTGATCGGCCGCATGCGCGCCGACCTCGCGATGGAATTCGGGGCCCTGCTCGCCGACCTCGCCCATGTCGCCCAGCACCAGCCAGGACTGGCCGGGCAGCTCGGCCAGCACGTCGATGGCGGCGATCACGCTGTCGGGGTTGGCGTTGTAGCTGTCGTCGATCAGCGTGACGCGGCGCCCCTGCCACTGCACCGTCTGCAGCGCCGAGCGCCCCTTCACCGCCTTGAAGGCCTGAAGCCCCTCGCGGATCGCGGCCAGTGGCGCACCGGCGGCCAGCGTGCAGGCGGCAGCCGCCAGCGCGTTGCGCACGTTGTGCTGGCCCGCCATGGCCAGCGCCACCGGGATGGTGCCGGCGGGGGTCAGGATCTCGATGGCCCAGTGGCCCGCATGCGGCGTCGCGCCCGTGGCCGCATCGGCGCCCGTGGCGGCACCGGTGTCGGCATCGCCCGGCGCGACCCACTGCGCGCGGCCCATCACGTCGGCCTGCCCTTGCAGCGCGAAGGTCAGCGTCGCGCGGCCGGCGGCCTGCTCCAGCCAGACGGGCGCGCAGGGATCCTCGGCCGGGAAGACCGCGACACCCGCGGTGCCCAGCGCGCCGATCACGGCGCCGTTCTCGCGCGCCACCGCCTCGACGGTGTGCATGAACTCCTGGTGCTCACGCTGCGCGTTGTTGACCAGCGCCACCGAGGGCTGCGTCATGGCGGCCAGCGGCGCGATCTCGCCCGGGTGATTCATGCCGAGCTCGACCACCGCGGCGCGATGCCAGGCGGCTTCGTTCTGGCGCAGGCGCAGCAGCGTCAGCGGCACGCCGATCTCGTTGTTGAAGTTGCCTTCGGTCGCCAGCATCGAGGCCTCGCCCAGCCAGGCACGCAGGATGGCCGCGATCATCTGCGTGACCGTGGTCTTGCCGTTGCTGCCGGTCACGGCGATCACGGGCAGGTGCTGACGCTCGCGCCAGGCTTGCGACAGCAGTCCCAGCGCGGCTTTCGCGTCGGGCACCAGGATCCCAGGAAGGCCGGCCTCGGCCAAACCACGCTCCGCGAGCGCGGCGACGGCGCCGGCGGCCTTCGCCTGCGCGAGGAAGTCGTTGGCGTCGAAGCGCTCGCCGCGCAGCGCGACGAACAGATCGCCCGCGCGCAGCGAGCGGGTGTCGGTATGCACGCGCAGCAGCGCGGTCGAGGCGTCGCCCACCAGGGTCGCGGAAGAGAGCAGCGGGCTCAGCAGCGCATGGGCCTCGCCCAGCGTCATCATCGGGATCGTCGCGGCGCTCACAGCCCGGCCCTTTCGATCAAGGCGGCACGCGCCGCCTGCACGTCGGAGAACGGCCGGCGCTCGCCAGCGATCTCCTGGTAATCCTCATGGCCCTTGCCGGCGATCAGCACCACGTCGCGAGCACCGGCCTGGTCGACCGCGCGGGCGATGGCCGCCGCGCGATCGGCCTCGACCTCGCGCTTCGCATCGGCGGGCAGGCCGGCTTCGATGTCGGCCAGGATGCGCTGCGGGTCTTCGGTGCGCGGGTTGTCGCTGGTCAGCACCACATGCGCCGCCAGCTTGGCCGCGATCGCGCCCATCAGCGGACGCTTGCCCGGATCGCGATCACCGCCGCAGCCGAAGACCACGCGCAGCTCGCCGCCGCGGGCCGCAGCCAGCGGTTGCAGCGCGCTGAGCGCCTTCTCCAGCGCATCGGGGGTGTGCGCGTAGTCGACGACCAGTTGCGGCAGCTCGCGGCCGCTGCCCACGCGCTGCATGCGGCCCGGCACCGGCGTCACCAGCGCGGCGACGCGCGCGATGTCGTCCAGCGAATGCCCCAGCGCGCGCAGCCCGGCGATCACGCCCAGCAGGTTGGACACGTTGTAGTCGCCGATCAGCGAAGTCCGCAGCGGCACGCGGGACTCGCCCTCGCGCAGTGTGAAGGCCAGGCCTTGCGCGTCGTGGCGCAGGTCCTCGGCGCTCAGGCGCGCGTCACTGCGGTTCAGGCCGTAGGTCCAGAGATCGAGCGCGCCGCCGGCGAGTTCATCCGCCAGCTCCGCGCCTTTGGCGTCGTCCAGATTCAGCACGGCGGCCTGCAGGCCGTCCCAACCGAAGAGCTTGCGCTTGGCGGCCCAGTAGCTCGCCATGTCGCCGTGGTAGTCCAGGTGATCCTGGGTGAAGTTGGTCAGCAGCGCGACCTTGATGCGCGTGCCCGTCAGCCGGTGTTCCTCGATGCCGATGGAGGAGGCCTCGATCGCGCAGGCCGAGAAGCCCTCGTCGACCATGTGCTTGAAGGCTTCCTGCAGGCGCACCGGATCGGGGGTGGTCAGGCCGGTGGCCTCGATGGAGGCGGTCGTGACCGCGCCGGGCACCGGCGGCTGGCCCACGCCCAGCGTGCCGATCACGCCGCAGCGCGCGCCCAGCAGCGTCAGCGCCTGCGCGATCCACCAGGCGCTGGAGGTCTTGCCGTTGGTGCCCGTGACCGCCAGCACGTCCAGGCGAGCGCTGGGCTCGCCGTAGAAGGCCGAGGCGATGCGGCCGCAGTTGGCCTTCAGGTCCGGGAGCGAGGCGATGCGCGCGTCGGTGAAACCGTACTCGGCCGCGCCGGCTTCCTCGACCAGCGAGGTCGCCGCGCCGGCCTGCAGCGCGCCGGCCACGAACTGGCGCGCGTCCTTCGCATAGCCGGGCCACGCGATGAAGGCGTCGCCGGGACCGACGCGGCGGCTGTCGGTGCGCAGCTGGCCGCTCGGCGTCCATTCGAGCAGCCAGCGGGCGGCGGCCTCGGGGGATTTCAGGTGCATCAGCATGATTCGTCGTGCCCGCTTAGAAACTCTCGTCCACGGCCTGCAGCTTCTGCTGCGCCAGGATCTGCGGCTTGACGTCCAGGTCGGCCGGCTCTCCCAGCAGGCGCAGCGTCTGCGCCACGACTTGACTGAACACCGGACCCGCGACCGCGCCGCCGAAGTACTGGCCGTTCTTCGGCTCGTCGACCATCACGGCCACGATGATGCGCGGCCTGGAAATCGGTGCGATGCCCACGAACCAGGAACGGTATTTGTGGCTCGCGTAGCCCTTGCCTTCCTGCTTGTGCGCCGTGCCGGACTTGCCGCCCACGCTGTAGCCCGGAACCATGGCCTGCGGCGCCGTGCCGCCGGGGCCGGCCGCCATCTGCAACATCACCCGGATCTCCGCGGCGGTCTTGGGGCTGAACACCTGAATGCCGGAGACCGGCTGGTCGGCCGGTCGCTTGGTCATGGTGATGGGGATGATGTCGCCGTTGCGCGCGAACACGGTGTAGGCGCGCGCCAGCTGTAGCAGCGACGCGGACAGGCCGTAGCCGTAGCTCATCGTCGCCTGCTCGATCGGGCGCCAGCTTTTCCAGGGGCGCAGCTTGCCGGTCACCGCGCCGGGGAAGTCGATCTGCGGCCGCTGGCCCAGACCGATGGCGGTAAACATCTCGTGCATCTCGCGCGGCTGCATCATCAGCGCCATGCGGGCGGCGCCGATGTTGCTGGACTTCTGGATCACCTGCTGCACTGTCAGGTCGCCGTGCGGGTGCGAGTCGGTGGGGGACCAGCCCGAGATCACCACGCTGCGCGGGCCGGTGCTGAGCAGCGTGTCGGGACGCACGCGGCCGGTCTCCAGCGCGAGGCCCGTCGTGAAGGGCTTCATCGTCGAGCCGGGCTCGAAGACGTCGGTCAGCGCGCGGTTGCGCAGCTGCTCGCCGGACAGGTTCTTGCGGTGGCCCGGGTCGTAGCTCGGATAGTTGGCCAGGGCCAGCACCTCGCCGGTGTGGGCGTCCAGCACCACGACCGAGCCGGCCTTGGCGTTGTTCTCGGCCACCGCGTCGCGCACGCGCTGATAAGCGAAAAACTGGACCTTGGCGTCGATCGACAGCTCGATGTCCTTGCCGTTGGCGGCGGGCACGCGCTCGCCCATGTCCTCGACGACGCGGCCCAGCCGGTCGCGCACCACCGCGCGCGAGCCGTCGCGGCCCTGCAGGTCCTTCTGGAACGCGAGCTCGATGCCTTCCTGGCCCTGCTCCTCGATGTTGGTGAAGCCGACGATGTGCGCCGAAGCCTCGCCCTCCGGATACTGGCGCTTGTACTCGCGGTCCTGGAACACGCCCTTGAGGCCGAGCTCCTTGATCTTGGCGGCGGTCTGGTCGTCGGCCTGACGGCGCAGGAAGACGAAACGGCTCGAGGGATCGAGGCGCTTGTCGAGCTCGGACGGGCTCATGTCCAGCAGCTTGGCGAGCTGGCGGCGCTTGTCCGGGTCGGTGTCGACCTCCTTCGGAAACGCCCAGATCGACGGGACCGCGACGCTGGCGGCCAGCACCTGGCCGTTGCGATCGCTGATCTTGCCGCGGCTGGCGGGCAGCTCCATCTTGTGGGCGTAGCGGGCCTCGCCCTGGCGCTGGAAGAAGTCCTCGCCGATGAGCTGGATGTAGGCGGCACGGGCCAGCAGGCCGGTGAAGGCCAGGCCCACCAACGCGACCAGGAAGCGCGAACGCCACGGGGGCGTCTTGGACGCGAGCAGCGGGCTGCTCGAGTAGCTGACGCTGCGCGTGTTGGCGTTGCGGGCGCGCTTGCCGATCATCGGGCCGCTCCTTGCGCGCGGGCGCCGCGCGGGGCGCTCGCGACCAGGGCCGGCGCGTCCGGGTTGTAGGTGATGGCGGGCGTGATCGCGCGCATCTTCAAGCGTTCGCGGGCAACCTGCTCCACGCGCAGATTGGTCGCCTGCGCCTGGCGGTCGGCCAGCAGCTTCTGATAGTCCGCGTCCAGCCGGCGGCCCTCGGTTTGCGAGCGGTCCAGTTCGGTGAAGAGCCGGCGCGCCTCATAGGCACTGCGCACCATGTAGATGCCCGACACCATCACCGCGACGATCAGCAGCAGGTTGAAACGGCCGATCATCGGCGGCCTCCCTTCTTCTGCTTGCCGGTGGATTCCGCGACGGGCGCGGGGATGGGCGCATCGGTGCGCTCGGCCACGCGCAGGATCGAGGAACGCGCGCGGGGATTCGCGGCGACCTCGGCCTCGCTGGGCTTGATGCGGGCGATCGCGCGCAGCGGCGTGGGCTGCGGCGCGGCGAAGGGCGCGCGGCGGTCGAAGACTTCCTTGCTGTGCTGGGCGATGAAGGTCTTGACGATGCGGTCTTCCAGCGAGTGGAAGCTGATCACCGCCAGCCGGCCGCCCGGCTTGAGCTTGGCCAGCGCCGCGTTCAGCCCCTGCTGGAGCTCTTCAAGCTCGGCGTTGACGAATATCCGTAGAGCCTGAAATGTGCGCGTTGAAGGGTCCTTGCCCGGCTCGCGGGTTTTGACCGCACCAGCCACGACTTGGGAAAGCTCGGCGGTTGTTCGAACAGGGCGCCCGCCTTCCCGGCGAGCCACAAGCGCCTTTGCAATCGGGAGAGCAAACCGTTCTTCGCCATAGTCGCGGATCACCTGTGCGAGTTGAGACACCTCGGCGCGTGCCAGGAAGTCGGCGGCGCTTTCGCCCCGCGTCGTGTCCATGCGCATGTCCAGGGGGCCGTCGAAGCGAAAGCTGAAGCCTCGCTCCGGGTTGTCGATCTGTGGACTGGAAACGCCAAGGTCCAGCAGGATGCCGTCGACCTGGGTCACGCCCAGCGCGTCGAGTTGCGCGGCCATGTCGGCAAACGGGCTGTGGCAAATGTGGAAACGCGGGTCGTCGACCCGCGTCTGTCCGGACGTCGCGGCCGCGACCGCCTCGGGGTCGCGGTCGATCGCGATCAACCGCCCTTTCTCGCCCAGCTTGGACAGCAGCAGCCGCGAATGACCGCCCCGACCGAAGGTGCCGTCGACGTAGATGCCGTCGGGCGAGGTCAGCACGCCCTCCACCGTCTCGTGCAGCAGCACGGTGGTGTGGGAGAACGTTGGAATATTGGACTGCTCGGTGCTCATGGCGCTCAGAAGCTGAAGTCCTGGAGCGCGGCCGGCAGCTCGGACTGCATGACCGCGGCCTCGTGGGCGGCGTAGGCCTGCGAGTCCCACAGCTCGAAGTGGCTGCCCATGCCCAGCAGCATCACGTCCTTCTGCAGGCCGGCGGCCACTCGCAGCTCCGGAGCGACCAGGACGCGGGCGGCGGCGTCGATCTCGACGTCCTGAGCGTTGCCCAGGAACACGCGCTTCCAGCCGGCGGCGGACATGGGCAGCGCGGCGACGCGGTCACGGAACTGTTCCCAGGCGGGACGGGGGAAGACCATCAGGCAGCCTTCCGGGTGTTTGGTCAGCGTCAATTGGCCTGCGCACAGGGCCTGGAGCACCTCGCGATGGCGTGTAGGGACGGTCAAGCGCCCCTTGGCGTCCAACGCCAAGGCACTCGCCCCCTGAAACACGACATTCGCCACTTTGCCCCACCGAATTGCACTTTCTCCCACTTTAATGGCGGGTCGGCGGCCGGTCAAGGAAATTTGGCGTTTTTCCCAATCAAATCAACTACTTAGCTGCCCTTTTCAAGCATTTGCGCGAAATAAAAGTCCTTGTAAATGAAGGACTTAAGAACTGCTGTGCAAGTGATGGATCAACATATTCGGCAGTTGTACCCACCCGAAACCAGGGACGCGCCTCCCCAAATCGATACTGGATACCCAACCAGTATCGGCGAGGACGCGCAAAAGAAAAGCGGCCCGGAAACCCGGGCCGCCTGCGTTTGAGCGGGGTGCTGACCGATCGAGGGGGGAGTTCCGATCAGCCCGCCGAAGCGGCGCTCGCCGCGTTCGACGGCGCATGGGCGGGCTCGCTGGCGACCGCCTCCCCCTGCCACCATTGCGGCGTCACGCCGGGCTGCTCGATCGCCAGCGCCGCGCCGATCACCGGCGTCACCAGCTCCACATTGCGCAGCCGCGCCAGCGCGGTGATGCGCTCGAAGGGGTCCTGCCAGCGGTGCATGGCCAGATCGAAGGTGCCATTGTGGATGGGCAGCAGGCGCTTGCCCTTCAGGTCGATGTGCGCCTGCATGGTCTGCTCGGGTTGCATGTGGACGTAAGGCCAGCGCGGGTCGTAGGCCCCCGTTTCCATCAGCGTCAGGTCGAAGGGGCCGAGGGCCTCGCCAATCGTCTTGAAGCCGTCGAAGTAGCCGGTGTCACCGCTGAAGAAGACCCGCAGGTCGTCGTCAACGATCACCCACGAGGCCCACAACGTGCTGTTGCGGTCGCTCAAGCTGCGGCCGGAAAAATGCTGCGCCGGGGTGGCGGTCAGTTGCAGACCGGCGATGGTCGTGCCCTGCCACCAGTCGAACTGGCTCACCTTGGCCGCGGGCACGCCCCAGTCGATCAGGCGCTGGCCGACTCCGAGCGGGGTCACGAAGCGCCGCACCTTGGGGGCGAGCGCCAGCACGGTGTCGTGGTCCAGGTGGTCGTAATGGTCGTGGGACAGGATCACCGCCTCGATCTCGGGCAGCTCGTCCAGCGCGATGGGCGGCGCGTGGAAGCGCTTGGGGCCCATGAAGCTGAAGGGGGAGGCGCGCTCCGAGAACACCGGGTCCGTCAGCCAGAAACGGCCGCGCAGCTTGAGCAGCACCGTCGAATGGCCCAGGCGGAAGAGGGTTCGGTCCGGCGCCGCCAGCAGCTGGTCGCGCGTCAGGGCGCGGACCTCGATGGGCCGGTCGGGCACGGTGCCCTTGGGCTTGTTGAACATGAAGTCCCACATCAGGCCCATCGTCTTCCAGAAGCCCTGCGAGGGCTCCACCGCCGGGTTGTGGAACTTGCCGTCGTGCCATTGCGGCGATTGCTCGACGCCGGGCTGGGCGCCGACATCGGCCGCGGCGACGGCCGCATCGGCGGCGGAAACGGTCGCCTGGTGGGCCGGCGAGGACAGGGCACGGGAAGCGGTCATGGCGAGGACTCCCAGAATCAGCACGGCCGCGACGCCGGTCAGCGTCGTCAGCAGCAGGTGGGTGGCGGAACGATGGCGGGTCGAGGACATCGGGTACGGGTCAAAACTTGCACTACACAGTGTAGTTTTCGGCGGAGTGTAGACATCGGGATCGGAAAAGTAAACTCCCCGGTGTAACATTGACACCCATGACTTCCGACGCCCCCGCCATCGCTTCGGCGCCCGCCTCCGCCCCATCCGACCCCGACGATGTGGCGGTAGACGCCTTGGCCGCCGACGCCCCCACCCGCCTGACCGATCGCAAGCGCCAGGCCATCGTCGACGCCGCCATCGCCGAGTTCCGCGAGCATGGGTTCGAGGTCGCCAACATGGACCGCATCGCGGCCCGGGCGCAGGTGTCCAAGCGCACCGTGTACAACCATTTCCCCGGGAAGGACGCGCTGTTCGACGCGATCCTGGAACGCTTGTGGGCGGCGACCGAGGCGCAAGTGAAGCTGCCCTATCGCGGAGATCTGCCGCTGCGCGAGCAACTGCTGATGCTGATCGCGCAGAAGCTGGCGATGTCGGACGATCCGCAGTTCCTGGATCTGGCGCGAGTGTTGATCGCGGAGGCCATCCATGCGCCGCAGCGGGCGCGGGACATGCTGTGCAGGCTCGGGGGGCGGGAGGAAGGGCTGACGGTGTGGATCCGGGCGGCGATGGGGGATGGCCGGCTCAAGGACCTGGATCCGGCCTTTGCGGCGGCGCAGCTGCAGGCCCTGGTCAAGGGGTTTTCGTTCTGGCCGCAGATCACGATGGGACAGCCGCCGTTGGACAAGGCGCAGCAGAGGCAGGTCGCGGAGTCGGCGGCGGATATGTTCCTGGCGTGCTATGCAGTGGACGCGGCGAGTTGACCGGCCACTCCCCCTACTTCGTGAGGGCGGTGCTTTTGGCCCCTCGCCCGCTTGCGGGAGAGGGGTTGGGGTGAGGGCCGGCGCAGGCGGCGCAGCGTCAATCGCAGGCGGGTGAACAGCCAGGCTCTGGTGTGCCACCGCCCTCACCCCAACCCCTCTCCCACTTCATGGGAGAGGGGCTCTGGCTAAGGAGCGATCCGCTCAAGACCCGCTCAGACGGAAAGTCCCAACCACCTCCGCCAGCTTCTGCGCCTGATCCTTCAGGCTCTCGGCCGCGGCGGCCGATTCCTCGACCAGCGACGCGTTCTGCTGCGTCACCTGATCCAGCTGAGCGACCGCCACGTTCACCTGACCGATGCCGTGGCTCTGCTCCTGCGCGGTGTTGCTGATCTCGCCGATCATCTGCGCCACGCGCTGCACGCTGCCCACGACTTCATTCATCGTGTCGCCCGCGGACGCCACCTGACGAGTGCCCGTCTCGACACGCTCCACGCTCGCGGTGATCAAGGTCTTGATCTCCTTGGCCGCGCCGGCCGAACGCTGCGCCAGCGCCCGCACCTCGCCCGCCACCACCGCGAAACCGCGGCCCTGCTCGCCCGCGCGGGCCGCTTCCACCGCCGCGTTCAACGCCAGGATGTTGGTCTGGAAGGCGATGCCGTCGATCACGCCGATGATGTCGCCGATTTGGCGCGAGCTCGCGCTGATGTCCTGCATGGTCGACACCACCTGCCCCATCGCCGTACCGCCCTGGCTGGCCACGCGGCTCGCGCTGTCGGCCAGCTGGCGCGCCTGGTCGGCGTTGGCGGCGCTGTTGGCCACCGTGCTGTTGAGCTCCTCCATCGAGCTGGCGGTCTCCTGCAGATTGCTGGCCGTCTCTTCGGTACGCTGGCTCAGATCCTGGTTGCCCGCCGCGATCTGGCGCGAGGCCACCGCGATCGACTGGCTCGTCTCCCGGACCTGCAACATGACCTGCTCGATCTTGTGAACGAAGGCGTTGAAGCCGCGCGAGATGTCGGCCAGTTCGTCCTCGCCGCGTACGTCCAGGCGCTGGCTGAGATCACCCTCCCCGGCGCCGATGTCGTTCATCGCCCGCTTGATGCCGGACAGGCCGCGCAGCAGCGCGCCCACCGCGGCGGCCGCGACCAGCGCCGCCACCACCGTCACCAGCACCATCGTCAGACCGGCGTTGCGCAGCACGCTGGACAGCGCGGCCAGCGCCTCGTTGCGCTCCGCGGCGACGACCAGCACCCAGTCCGTGCCCGGCACGTCCACGGCCTTCAGGAAGAAGCGGTCCGAGCCGATGTCGGCGGCCGTCAGTTCGTTGCCGTGCGCGTCGGCGATCAGCGCCGCGTCCAGCGCAGCCGACAGCTCCTTCACCGGCTTGAGCGTCAGCGCCGCATCCGGATGGGCGATGACCTTGCCGTCCTTGTCCAGCAGCATCGCGAAGCCGTGCTCGGTCGGCTTGATGGCCTTCATCGTGGCGACGATGTCATCCAGCGGCACGTCCGTCCCGGCGACCGCCTTGACCTGGCCGCCCGCGCGCACCGCGTTGGCAAAGCTCACCACCAGCTTCTTGCTGGAAGCGGCGACGTAGGGCGCGGTGATGACCGGCTGCTCGCTGGCGGAAGCGGCCTTGTACCAGCCGCGGCCGGTGGGGTCGTAGTCCGCGGGGCGCTGGCGGTCGGGGATGGAGATCATCCGCTTGTCGGCCGAGCCGACGTAGGCCAGATCCAGCCGGCCCGACTGCTGCGCCTGGGCCAGCGCGGGGCGCGGATCCTCCAGCAGCGCGGCCGGCGCCATCGCGGCGACCACGTCCTTCTGCGTCCGCACCCAGGCGGCGATGCCGCCGGAATGCGCGGCGGCGAGGTCGTTCAGCTGCGCCTGCACTTGGCGGCGGGCATGGTCCCGCACCGCCCAGTAGCTGGCGACAGTGGCGAGCGCGACGGCCGCGACCACGATGAGGATGCTGATGGCGATGAGGCGCGACTTGATGGTCTTCAACACGGCGGTGATTCCTGAACTGGAGACGCCGCGACCGTCAAGGGGCTGAACGTTCAGGACTTGATCGATCTCAAGTCCCGGGGACGCGGCGCGCGAATTGTGCGCGTAGCGATGTGCTGATCCGAGGGTTTCCCCGCAGAAGAACGAGACCCCCGTGACGATCGTCACGGGGGCTTCACATGCATCGGATCGGCAGATCGGACCTGGATCGTTCAGCGCGCGCTCAGAAGGATTCCTTGATCAGCCGGCCTGTCTGCGCCTGCAGCGGGCGCGCGTTCATCGGATAGAGCCGCGAGAACACCGAGATCTGCTGCGAGGACACCGGCACCGGCTGCCGGAACACCAGCCACAGCACGCCCTCGCTGCAGGGCGGCGTCGTCATCGAGCCCATGTAGGAGAAGTAGCCCCGCTCCTTGGGCAGCAGCTGGTTGAGATCGATGGGGACCGGCGCCTCGTAGGCGTCGCCGCGCTCCAGCGGCAGGTAGTTCCAGACCGTCTGCACCAGGGCCTGGTCCTGACCGCGCTCCAACAGCACCGCGATCATCGCCAGCCGGCCCTCCGCGTCCTGGTGGACCAGATGCACCGACATGTCGTACTGGCGGCCGTTGATGCGTTCCTCGCTGGGCCGATGGAAGTGGAACTGCACCAGCTCATAGCGCCGCCCCATGATCTGGATCGAGTTGCCCGGCGCCACGTTCACCTGGATGGTGTGGCCGTCGTCGATGACCGAGAAGTTGCTCGGCTTGTAGTCGAACTGGATTTTTTCCTGGTCGACCTTGATGGTGTCGCGCAGGTCGATGGGGCTCTGGCGGGTGCCAATCGCGCATTGGCGGAACTCGGGCTGCAGTTGGCCCCAGCGGTCGGGCGCGCCCTCGCCGGTGTAGCTCCAGACGACGGACGACTTCGGCGCCGAGGCCGCCGCGCCCGGCTTGGCCGTGCCCTTGCGGGCGCGCAGGTCGACCGGGTTGCTGGTCTTGATGTCCGTCGGCGCCTTCTTGGGACTGAGCTTGAGGGAGCCGGCATCGTCCTTGAGGCGCTCGGCCAGACGGTCACGCAGCTGCTCGGTCGAGGCGGACTCGGCCGGCGGGGTCGCCGTATCGGCGGCGAAGGCGCACGGCGCCAGGCTCAGCAGGGACAGGCTCAGCAGGGACAGGCTCAGGGCGGCCGACAGCAGACGGACCGGGCCGGGACGGTGGGACATGGACGGGCTCACTTGAATACGCTGCCCTTGATTTCGGACCGCCGCCGCGCTTCTTGAGCGCCGCGACGGCCCGGCGGGCGCCAGAGGCGCCGGGTGCGGGCGGACGTCACGCCCCCTGCGACGCTCAGAGCGTCGGGGCGGGGATCTCGTGCTTGACCCAGGTCCAGGCGATCAGGCCGATGCACATCATCGCGGCCGAGGTGATCGCCAGCGACAGCATCGAGTGCATCACCAGCGGCACCAGCAGGCCGGCCACCACGCCGTTGGCGGCGCTGCCGATGCAGGCCTGCAGCGAGGACGCCATGCCGCGGCGGTCGGGCGCCTGGTCCAGCACCAGCAGCGTGACCACCGGCACCATCAGCGCCCAACCGAAGGCGAAGCTGCTGATCAGCGGGAAGGCCCAGATCGGGCTGTGGGGCAGGGTCAGGTTGCAGGCGATGTTGGCGATGGACGTGAAGCCCATGATCAGGAAGCCGCGCCGGATCTGCTTGCGCGGCGTGATCTTGCCGGCCAGCCGGCCGCTCAGCCAGGCGCCGCCCATGATCCCGCCGATGCTGAAGCAGAAGAACCAGAAGAACTGCGTCGGCGCCAAGCCCAGGTGCTGGCCCAGGAACACGGGAGCCGACAGCACGTACAGGAACATGCCGTTGAACGGGATGCCGCTGGCCAGCGCCAGCAGCAGGAAGCGCCGGCTGCCGACCAGACTGCCGTAGCCGCGCATCAGGGAGCCGACCTCGAAGGGCTGCTTGTGGTCCCTGTGCAGGGTCTCGGGCATCAGCCGCCAGGTCATCAGGAAGAGCAGCGCGCCCACCAGGACCAGGAACCAGAAGATCGCGTGCCAGTCCGCATGCACGTACAGGAAGCCGCCGATCATGGGCGCGATCGCGGGCGCCAGGCCGAAGAAGATGGTCACCTGCGACATCACCCGCTGCGCCTCGGACGGCGGGAACATGTCGCGGATGATGGCGCGAGAGACCACCACGCCCGCGCCGGCCGACAGACCCTGCACGGTGCGCCAGAAGACGAGCTGGCCGATGCTGCCCGCCAGCGCGCAGCCCATCGACGAGAGCGCGAACACCGCCATGCCCCACAGCACCACCGGACGCCGGCCGAAGCTGTCCGACAGCGCGCCGTGGAACAGGTTCATCACCGCGAAGCCGAACAGATAGCCCGACAGCGTCTGCTGCATCTGCACCGGCGTGGCGTCCAGCGCTTTCATGATCCCGTCGAAGGCCGGGATGTAGGTGTCGATGGAGAACGGTCCCACCGTGGCAAGCGCGGCCAGGAGGACGGCGAGGGCCCAGCGCGGCGCGCGCCAGAGTTGGCTGGCTTCGGGATTCATGTGGGCGGATGTGCGGTGCGTGGGGAAAGCATGCGGGGGATGCGTGCGGAGGTCGCCCCGGCACCGGCCTTGCCGGGAGTCGGAGGTCGGCAGTGTAGCGGGGGCCCCTACACTCCGACCTTTTTGCGGGCGAGGAGCAACGGCGTGCCAGGCGTGTTGAGCATTGGGGTGATCGGTCTGGGCGTGATGGGGCAACGGATGCTCGCGCGTCTGGCCGGCCATGCGCGGCTGCGCGTGACCCGCGTGTGGGACGAGAACCCCGAGGTCCTGGCGCAGGCGCTCTCCCATTACCCGCTGCTGCGCGCGGCCTCGAGCGCCGAGGCGCTGCTGCGCGAGCCCGGCCTGCACGGCGTCTACATCGCCACCCCGCCCGGCCCGCACATCACGCTGACCGAGCAGGCCTTCGACGCCGGCCTGGCGGTGCTCTGCGAGAAACCGCTCACCACCGACTTCGACGCCGCCCGCGAGTGCATCGCCCGCATCGAGCGCGAGCGCCGCCGCGCCGCCGTGAACTACTCGCTGGCCTCGTCGACCGGACTGGCCTCGCTGCAGCTGGCTTTCGGGGCGGCCTCGCGTCGCCCGCTGGGATCGCTGCACGAGGTCCGCATCGAACTGCGCTTCGCCGCCTGGCCGCGGCCCTGGCAGGCCAATGCCGGCGCCTGGCTGTCGCAACGCGCGGAGGGCGGCTTCACGCGCGAGGTGCTGTCGCATTTCATCTTCGTGCTGCAACGCGTGCTGGGCGCCGCCGACGTGGTGCGCAGTCAGGTCGTGTATCCGGAGGACGGCGTGGGCTCTGAGCGCTCAGTCGAGGCCGAGCTGCTGGCCGCCGGCGTGCCGGTGCGCATCAGCGCCGGCCTTGGCGGGGAGCGGGCTGACGACAACCGCATGCTCTGGCGCGCCAGCGAGGGAGAGATCGAGCTGCGCGACTGGTTCGGCGTCACGCAGCAGCGCCAAGGCGAGCGCGTCCAGAGCATGGGCGACGCCGAGACCTTGCGCATGAACGGCATGACCGATCAGCTCAGCCACTGGTCCGCGATGCTGGAAGGCCGCTCGCACAGCCTGCCCGGCTTCGCCGAGGCGCTCGCCGTCCAGAAGACGATCGAGGCGATCCTGGCAGGCAAGGCCTGACCCTCGGCGCAGGGCGAGCACGTCAAACGCGCCGAGTGGCCGAAGCGGTACCGCGTTGCGATGCGCGGCTAGGCGCGAACCGGAGCCATAGCACCGCTATGGCGAGGATTCGCAACGACGCCGAGCGCCCAAAGCGGGACCGAGGCGGCCACGCGGCTAGAATGCGTGCCGTGAAGCGAGTCAGACCGCCGCTGGTGCGATCGTGGAAACACGGCACTGGAGGAAGGTCCGGACTGCATAGAGCGGCGTAGCAGCTAACGGCTGCCCGGCGAAAGCCGAGGATCAGAGCAACAGAGACGAGTCGAGGCCGGCGCAAGCCGGCTTCGGGTGAAACGGGCAATCTCTACGCGCAGCAACACCAAGTAGGCCAGCGTTGATGCGGCTCGCAGAGCTGGCGGGTAGGTGGCACCGAGCCGGGCAGTGATGCCCGGCCCAGATGAATGGCGGTCACGCGGGACCTCGAAAGAGGCCTCGCGCACAGAATCCGGCCTATCGGCTTGCTTCACACTTTCACTTTCCGTAGCCCCGCGCAGGCATGTGGGTTGCTACGCTCCGAGGATCATGCAGATCCAATCGCTCGATCCCCATAGCCCCGCCGCGATGTCCCTGCTGGCGCAGTCCGACGCCTACATGGCGTCGCTCTATCCGGCGGAGAGCAACCATCTGACGGACCCCGACGCCCTGGCACAGCCGCAGGTCCGCTTCATCGGCGTGTGGCTGGCGGAATGGCTGGCCGCCTGCGGCGCGGTCATCGTCAAGGACGACCCCGACGGCCCCTACGGCGAGATCAAGCGGATCTTCGTGCAGCCGCAGTTCCGCGGCCGCGGCCTGTCCAAGGCAGTGATGCAAGATCTCGAGTCCCATCTCAAGGCGCAAGGCATCGAGCTGGTGCGGCTGGAAACCGGCGTGCACCAGCCCGAAGCCCTCAAGCTCTACGAGACCTTGGGCTACGACCGCCGCGCGCCCTTCGGCAACTATGCCGAGGACCCGCTGTCGGTGTTCATGGAAAAGCGGCTCTCGGCCTGAGTGCCCGCCGCTCTGGCCCGCTCGCGCTCGCTGTTCGGGATGAGCGCGGCGCGCACAAGCGCACGCTTTTCATGAGCTTCGATCAAGACGCGCGGCGTCGGCCCAACGGCACCCCCATGAATTAGGGATCTCGCACCTGTTGTCGGCGTGTGAAGGAATGTAACTTCGCGGCTTTTGTCGGCCTGCTTTGTTCGCTATGCGATCGGCGAGCCTGTCGGATTCCGCTCCATGTCTTCGCCGCCCGCCTCGTCCCCCAAGCTCTCGTCCCTGGAAGCCGTCCGCGCGATCGCCGCGGTCCTCGTGGTGCTGATGCACGCGACCCACCTGATGCGGGTGCCGCAGTTTTCCGGCCATGTGGGCCTGGGCGGACTCTTCGACTTCGGCTACGTCGGCGTGGACGTCTTCTTCGTGCTGAGCGGTTTCATCATCACCTACGTCCATCACGGTGAGCTGGGCGGCGGCGCGAGTCACTGGCGCGAGTTCCTCTGGAAGCGCTTCGTGCGCATCTTCCCGATCTATTGGCTGGTCCTGGCGCTGAGCGTACTGCCCTCGCTGCTGTCGCGTCTGGCGAGCGGCCGCCGTCCGCTGATCGACATGGGCCTGGACGCCCTGCCCGGCACCCTGCTGCTTTGGATCGGCGGCGGACTTCCGGAGATCGTCGGCGTCGCCTGGTCGCTGCAGTTCGAGATCCTGTTCTACCTGAGCTTTTGCGTCCTGCTGCTGCACGTCGGCCTGGGCCTGACGCTGTATGCGGCTTGGGCCGCGCTCTCGGTGGCGCAGGCCTACGGCGTGCTGCACAGCCCGCTGCCGCTGAGCCTGGGCGATCCGATGTGCCTGGAGTTCCTGCTCGGCGTGGCGGCGGGTCTGATCGCGCGGCGAGCGCCCCTGTTCACGCTGCCGGGTCAGGGCTTGCTGGTGGCGGCCGCGCTGGTCGCGGCCGTCGTCTACGAGCGCATCGGCCCGCAGGGCACGCATGCCTTCGGCGGCCGAGTCGCGCTGGGGCTGGCCGTCGCGGCGCTCATCCTCACGCTGGTGGCCTGGGAGCGTCATCGTCCGGCACGCCTGCCGCGTCCGCTGGCGGCGCTGGGCGCGACCTCGTACTCGCTGTACCTCAGCCACTGCCTGCTGATCAACATCGCGCTGGCCGCGCTGGCCAAGGTCGGGCTGTACCGGCTGCTGCCGGAATTGGTGCTCTTCCTGGTCGCGATGACGGTGGCGCTGGTGGGCGGCTGGGCGCTCGGTCGCTGGGTGGAACTGCCCGTCGTCGCCTGGCTGCGCCGGCAGTACAGCGCGCGAGCGCCAGGACGCACCTCGCCGCAAGGGACGGCTACCGCCTGAATCATCAGGGCGCCACGACACGCCCGACGACCGGCTCCAGGGTCAGCGCAAGCATCCGATGAGCGGTCGCCGCGGCGACCGCTCATCCGTCACTCGTCGTCGCCGCTGCTGACGTCCTGCTCGTTGCGCTTCTTGGCCTGCTGCTTCAGCGGCGCTTCCAGCGCCTGCAGTCCGTCGACGAAGTCGTCGACCGTCTTGGGCGAGGCGACGCGCAACGCCGGCGGCGGCAAGGTCGCCATGTAGTTGGGACCGATCCAGTACTGCTGCTCGCTGCGCCGGCCCACGGTCAGCACCAGGCCGACGATGGCCATCGCCGCGATGCCCACGCCCAGCCGCCGCGACGCGCGCGGCCACACCACCGAGGCATGCCACCACAGCAGCAGCGCGGCGCCGGCCGACATGGCCAGCGTCTCGAGCGCCTGCAGCCGCGGCAGGTTGAATGCATAGGCCGCCAACGGCACGCCGATCTCCAGCAGCTGCAGCGCCACGGTCGCCACCAGCGCCCGCCACAGATGAGCGCCGAAGGCGAACCAGTGCCGGAAGACCTGCGTCACCAGTGCCCACAGCCCCGCCCAGACCAGCACCAGCCCCAGCGGCGCGAGGATCGCGCTGACCGTGTCCACCCAGGAGGCCGAGCCGTCGCCCGAGGCCCAGTTGGTCGCCCACAGCGTCAGCAGCCACACGGCCAGCAGCGCCGGCAAGGCCCACGCGGGTCGCGCCTCGCGGCGCACCGGCTCATCGGCGCGGTTCAGCGGCTGCTCGTCGGGCAGCGGGTCCAGCGAGGTGCGCAGCCGCAGCCGCGTCGTGCCCAGCTGCAGCGTCGACGCCGCGGGCCAGACCGTGCTTGCGTCGGCATCGAGCCGGCGTCCGTCCAGCCAGCCGCCGTTGCGACTGGGGAGCAGCTGCAGCCGCGGCGCGCCGCCGGCTTCCTCGTCCCAATGCAGCAGTGCGTGCGTGCCCGCGACATGCGGGTCGGAGAGCACCAGATCGCTCTCCGGCGCGCGACCGATGCGCAGCGGCCAGGCGCGGATCTTGTGGGTCTCCCGGCAGTGGCCGTCCCGGTCGACGATCTCGATCACCGCGTCCATGCGAATCCTTGCAGGTAATGACGCGTCAGCTTGGTGGCGTTCGCGAAGCTGACGCCGCGGGCGTCGAAGCGGCCCAGGGCGCCCTCGGTGGACGAGTCCACATTGGTCACCAGCACCGTCAGGTCGACCAGGCCGTCGAGCTTGCGGTAGGCGCGCAGGCAAGCCACCGCGCGCAGCGGCGGACCGTCGGGCTGCTGGACGAAGTCCTCCTTGCAGTAGGGGGCGGTGCGGTCCTTGTCGGGGCCGCCGAGCCGCTCGTTGCGGAAGCTCGCCGTGTAGATGTTGGCGAAGCGGATCGGGCCCAGCTTGCTGCCGTCGTAGACCTCCTCGGTCACGCCGAAGTAGCCGGTCTGCAAGGTCTCGTTGATGAACAGCGCATGCTCCATCCGGCATTGCGTGCGCTGCATCTGCAGCCCTTGCGAATCCGTCGGCGAGCCGCTGCCCCAGCAGCGCATGTACTGCTCCTGCGGGATGGGGAGGCGGTAGCGCGGGTGCGAGAGCGTGCGCCAGGGCTGGGCCAGGAAGTTGCGCGAGAGCTCCTCCTGATAGGCCATCAGCTGCTCGCGCAGCCGAGGCCAGGCGGCGCCCTTCATCGGGGAGGCCTGGCGGCTGCGTTGCAGCAGCGCGTTGGCGTACTGCGCCGGCACCAGGAAGCTCATCTGCTGCGCGAAGATCATCGTCGACACGTTGATGCCGACGATCTCGCCGTCCTCGTCCAGGACCGGGCCGCCGCTCATGCCCGGATTGATGGAGCCGGAGTAGTAGATCAGCGGATCGAAGCTGCGCTCCACCAGGCCGTTGTAGGTGCCCTCGACGACGGCGAAGGCAACGTCATGCGGGTTGCCCATCGAGTAGATGCGCTCGCCCTTGGCCAGCGGCTGATCGGCCTTGCGGAAGGCCAGCGGCGACGCCGTCATGCGCGCCGCCACCGGCGTCTTGCCGACGATGCGCAGCAGCGCCAGGTCGCGCCGCGCGTCGAAATCCAGCAGCTCCAGGTCGCCGCCGTCGCCCTCGGGCGTCTGGTACTGCAAGCGGTAGCGCTCGGGCTCCAGCGCGTGCTGGCTGACGACGTGGTAATTCGTGATGACGTGGCCCTCGCCGGTGACGACGAAGCCCGAGCCCACCGAGGCCTGACTGCCGTTGAACAGCGTGCGCACCTGCAGCAGCTGCGCGCGGCTGCGGTCGTAGAGCCGGCGTGCGCTGGCCGACACCGGCACCGCCGCCTGCGGTTGGCTGGCCGCGACGGCCGGCAGACCGGGGACTTCCGCGCCGCGCGGCGGGCCCGGCGGCGTGCCGGGGCCTTGCGGCTGCGCGCGGGGAGCGACCGGGGCGGCCGGCGCGATCGGCGCCCCGGTCGCCGTGGTCGCGGTGGTGCCAGGTTTTGCCGGAGCGATGGGAGCCGGCGCCGCGGGCGCCGAGCCCGCCGCGGCGGGACGCGGTTGCGCGACGACTGCCTGGGCCAGCGCCGCGATCAGCAGCAAGCCGGCCCCGGCGCCGCGCGCAAGGGATGAAAGGGATGGCGACAAGGAAGCAGACTCCCGAAACGACGTGAGGGTCGGCGACACCTGGGGCAGGTCCGGTACCCGGTGTCCCGCTGTCGATCCCGCCGTCCAGGGCCGCGGCCCGAGGTCGCATGCTAGCGGCTTTGAGGCCGCGCGCGCTCAGGGCTGTTGCGGGCGTTCGCCGGCCGGCGGCTCCTCGGGCGGCGCATCGCGCTTGGGTCGGCGCTCGCCGGGCCAGGCACCGAACAGCGGCATGGGCATGCGCACCGGCGTGACGTCCAGGTAGAGATTGACCACGGTGTAGTCCTCCGGGCCCAGCTCGTCGGTGCTCCAGCCGATGCTGCCCGGCCCCTTGTAGAGCCGGAACAGGAAGCCCAGGTCCGCCAGGGTGTCGCCGGGCTTGGGCGCGGCCTCGAAGCTCAGACCGCGGACCTCGGGCTGCACGCTGTCGATCAGGATGGACATCGCCGTCGAGATGGTCGAGTCGCCCAGCATGTCCGTGTAGAACTGCGGCAGCGTGTAGTAAGGCTTGTAGTCGGCCGCCCCGGGCTCCAGCCGCTGGCCGCGCAGCTTCACCGCCGACGGCGTCACCGCGCGCGTGGCCAGGTTCAGCCGATCCCCGTGATCGAGATAAGTGAGCTTGGCGCCCTTGAGATTGAACACGCCCAGCGCGCGATCGCTGACGGCTTCGCCCAGGTCCACCAGCAGCGCGCCCTTGTGGCCGAGGATCTCCACCTCGTCGCCGCGGATCACCGCGGCGGAGTTCTCGTCCACGCCCAGGCCCAGGCGGTAGCCCTTGGCCAGCATCAGCGGCACCATGCGACCGAAGCGGCCGCGCTTGAGGAAATGCTGGTCCACGAACAGCGTCGGTCCGACGAAGCCCAGCCCGCGATCGATCTGCTTGCCCTCCTCCCACTGGCCCTTGAGGATGCTGATGACGCTGGGCGCGTCGCGGAACATGACCGTGCTCATGATGGCCGCGCCGGCCGAGGTCCCCGCGACGACGCCGCCCTTGCGATAGACCTCCCAGATCGCGTCCAGCATGGGCGTGGTGTGGCCGCCGGGATAGAGCACGTCGACGATGCGCTCCTGAGAGCCTCCGGTGAAGAACACCCCCTTGGCGGCGCGCACCTTGGCGATCAGCGCGGGATCGCGCACCACCTTGCTCAGGTCAACCCAGGAGAAGCGCGGCGCCACCGGCAGCGCCTCGGCGATCGCGCCGCGGCGCTGCAGCTGGTCGACGACCTGCTTGGCGCTGGCCTCCGGATCCTCGGCGGCGGTGCCGAAGACCACAAAGCGCGCGCCCTTGCCGCCCGCCAATGCGACCAGGCGGTTCCACACCTCGTCGTTGTCCGACTTGAGCGCGCCGCCGATGGCCATCGCGTGGCCTTTTATGGGGACATCCGTCGGGGGGACAGGCGTTGCCTTCGCGGGGGGTGTCGGCGTGGCCGCGGCGGCCAAGCCCGCGCAGCTCAGCAGCAAGGCGCCCAGCGCGCGGCGAGAAAAACGTCGGTCGATCATCGTGTTGGCCTCTGGCCGCGCAGCCGCGGCATCGCAGAACGTGGTGGACCCGTTGCACCTGAACCGGGGGAAGGCAGCGCCAAACGATAGCCGCAGCCACCCGCCAACGGGTGACCGGAAGTCACAGGCAGTTGCATCGTCGCGACTGTGCTCGGGGCGCACCCTGTAACGCGGGTAACGCCACTCTCCCTAGACTGGCCCGACAGAGCCATCGCCATCGCCGTCGCATCGGCCACAGGGAGTTCCGCCATGTCCGTACGCCTTCGCGCCGTGCGCGCGTTCCGTGTCGTTCCCGCTTCCAGTGCCGAGTCCGGTCGACTCAGCGCCCGGCCGCCGCGCCGGCACGCCGTGGGACTGGCCTGCGTCCTGGCCATCGCCGGCGCGCTGGGCGGGGCCTGGCTGGACGTCCGAGCGCAGCAGGCGCCGCAAGCGCCGGACGACGCGGCCTCATCGGCCCAGGGCCAGCGCCCGCAGCAGCTGCAGCGGGTGCAGGTGACCGGCTCGGCGATCAAGCGGCTCGCGGGCGAAGGCGCCCTGCCCGTGCAGACGCTGACCCGCAACGACATCGTCAAGGCCGGCGTGACGACGGCCGCCGAGCTGATGGCCACCGTGTCCGCGATGAGCAATGCGCTCACCGACGGCGTGAGCATCGGCACCGGCGGCTTCAAGGACCAGATGGGCTTCAACTCGGCCAACCTGCGCGGGCTCGGGACCTCGTCCACGCTGGTGCTGCTCAACGGCCGGCGCCTGGCCAACTTCGCGTCGCCCGGCGACGACAACGGCGTCGACCTCAACAACATTCCCGCCGCGGCGATCGAGCGCGTCGAGGTGCTGCTGGACGGCGCCTCCGCGATCTACGGAACGGACGCGATCGGCGGGGTCGTCAACTTCATCACCCGCAAGGACTATCAGGGCCTGCAGCTGGACGTCTACGGCGGCGTCACCGACGAAGGCGGCGCCAGCAAGCGCACAGCGTCCATCGCCGCCGGTCACGGCGACATCGACCGCGACGGCTTCAATGTGATGGGCGTGCTGGACTTCCAGCGCACCGGATCGCTGCGGACCTCGCAGCGCAAGTTCATCGACGACCTGCGCATCCCGGAGCGGCTGCCGCATCTGCTGTCCTCGGCCGGCTTCCCCGGCAACATCCGGCTGAGCGGCGACCAGTTCGACTATCTGTCCGACCCGGCCAACGGCTTCACGCTCAACGGCAAGACCATCAGCTCGCGCCAGATCAACCTGAGCATTCCGCAATGCCAGGCGCCGCACACGCTCTATCTGCCGGCGGGCATCGGCGGCGTCGACGGCTGCACCTACGACTACATGCGCGATCTGGAGCTCTATCCGAAGACGGACAAGGGCAGCTTCCTGGGTCGCGGCGTGTTCAAGATCAACGATCAGCACCAGGCCTTCGTCGAGGCTTCCTACACGCGCAGCAAGAGCTGGTACGTCGGCACCAGCAACCGCATCGATGCGGACCTGGACGTGTCGCTGATCCCGGCCTTGGCCGCGACCGGCCTGGGCGACGCGCTGCCCGACGACCGGCTCATCACCGTGCGCACCCGCATGCTCGAGGCCGGGCCGCGCGCCAGCGAGCTGATCAGCACCGGCAGCCGCATCGTGGTGGGCATGACCGGCACGATCGGCAGCTGGGATTACGACTGGGGCTACAACCACAGCGTGAATCGCGTGTCCGACCGCGACGTACGCGGCTACCTGCCCTATGAGGAGACGCTGCAGGCCTACGCCGACGGCCTGCTCAATCCCTTCGGCCCGTCGAGCGCCGCCGGACTGCAGTTCCTGCGCGACAACAACATCAACCAGGAGGTCCGGCACGCGCGCGGCACCATGGACAGCTTCGACGTGAAGGCCTCGCGCTCGCTGATGAAGCTGGCGGGCGGCGACCTGGCGATCGCGGTCGGCGCCGAGCTGAGGCGAGAGCAGGCCTCCTCGGGCGCGAGCGATCTGCTGGTGTCGGACAACATCCTCGGCGACAGCAACCCGGGCGATGCGCAGTTCCGCGACAACTCGCGCAAGATCTGGGCGGCTTACGGGGAGCTGCTGGCGCCGCTCAGCAAGGAATGGGAGTTGCAGCTCGCGCTGCGCCACGACCATTACCAGAAGATCGGATCGACGACGAATCCCAAGATCGGCCTTCGCTACGCGCCCTTGCAGAACCTGACTTTCCGCGCCTCGGCGGGCACGGGCTTCCGCGCGCCGTCGATGGACGACCTGTACCGCGCGATCAAGGTCAGCGAGACCGCCACCCTGCCCGACCCGGTCTGCATGAGCCAGTACAACGACCTGGGCTTCTGCGCCAACAACTGGGAGACGCGGACCTACTCGAACCCGAATCTGAAGCCGGAGAAGTCCAAGCAGTTCTCCATCGGCGTGCTCGCGGATCCGACGCCCGAGATCAGCGTCGGGCTCGATTACTGGACCATCGAGAAGCGCGACCTGATCAGCACCATCGGCGACGACGTGATCCTGGCCAACCTGGCCAAGTACGGCTCGCTGGTGCACCGCTACAACCAGGATGAAGGCCTGCCGGGTTGCGACTACGACCCGGACGACTCGGACATCTGCTACATCGAGCTGCACAAGGAGAACCGCGGCAAGCAGAAGGCCTCCGGGCTGGACATGACGCTGCAGCTGCGCTCGCCGGCGACGAGCTGGGGCCGCTTCAGCGCGAAGCTGGTGGGGACGCTGACGCTGAGCTCCAAGAAGCAGACCGGCAATGGCGATCCCTACATCAGCAACCTCGGGCGCTTCGTCACCGACGGCGTGGTGCAGCGCTGGCGGCATCGGCTGAATCTGGACTGGACGCGCGGGGACTGGAGCGTCAACCTGGCCAACACTTTCTACAGCGGCTACGACGATCAGAACTCGGCCATCGACACCAACACCGGGTCCATCGTGTCCAAGAATCGGGTCAAGGCCTACTCGCTGTGGGACCTGTCCGGCGGCTGGGAGGCGACGTCCGCGCTGACCGTGCGGGCGGGGGTGAAGAACCTGTTCAACACGGCGCCGCCGTTCTCCAATCAGGCCTACTTCTTCATCTCGGGCTATGACCCGAGCTATACCGATCCGCGGGGACGCTTCTTCTACCTGTCGGCGCAGTACCGGTTCAAGTGAGCCGGCGCCAATGAGGCTGCGATGCGCCTGCAATGAGGCCCCAATGCGGAAGGCCCGCTTGCGCGGGCCTTCGGAGCGGGATCAGCGATGGATCAGTCCATCTTCCAGGACATCACTTCGCCGCCGCGCAGCGGCTTGAGCTGGGCGGCCTCGCCGAAGGGGACGGACTCGGGCAGGGTCCAGTCGGTCTTGCGCAGCGTGATGCGCGAGGTGTTGCGCGGCAGACCGTAGAAGTCCGCGCCGTGGAAGCTGGCGAAGGCCTCGAGCTTGTCCAGCGCGCCAGCGGCTTCGAAAGCCTCGGCGTAGAGCTCGATCGCGGACAGCGCGGTGAAGCAGCCCGCGCCGCAGACCGAGTTCTCCTTCATCACCGAGGCATGCGGCGCACTGTCGGTGCCGAGGAAGAATTTCGGGCTGCCCGAGGTCGCGGCCTGGATGAGCGCCAGGCGATGCTCCTCGCGCTTGAGCACCGGCAGGCAGTAGTAATGCGGACGCAGCCCGCCCATGAAGATGGCGTTGCGGTTGTAGAGCAAGTGCTGCGGAGTGACCGTCGCGCCGGTGAAGCGGTCGGCGTCGGTGACGTACTGGGCGGCTTCCTTGGTCGTGATGTGCTCGAAGACGACCTTGAGCTCCGGGAAGTCCTTGCGCAGCGGCGTCATCACGCGGTCGATGAAGAAGGCCTCGCGGTCGAAGACGTCGACGTCGCCATCGGTGACCTCGCCGTGCACCAGCAACAGCAGACCGGCCTTCTGCATGGCCTCCAGCGTCGCATAGGTCTTGCGGATGTCAGTCACGCCGGCATCGCTGTTGGTCGTCGCGCCGGCCGGATACAGCTTGAGCGCGACCACGCCGGCGGCCTTGGCGGCGGCGATCTCGTCGGGCGTGGTGCGGTCCGTCAGATAGAGCGTCATCAGCGGCTCGAAATCGACGCCCGCAGGCACCGCGGCCAGGATGCGCTGGCGATAGGCCAGGGCCTGCTCGGCCGTCGTGATCGGCGGCTTGAGGTTGGGCATCGCGATCGCGCGGGCGAATTGGCGCGCGGTGTAAGGGACGACGCTCTGCAGCGCGGCGCCGTCGCGCAGGTGCACGTGCCAGTCGTCGGGACGGATCAGGTCAAGGATGTCGCTCATGGGGCGGGATTGTCGCACCCGCGCCAGCGAGCGCAGGGGCGCTCGCCGCGGGCGGTGCAGCCCCCCTCGTGGTCACCGACGGTTTGGCCGGCGCCTGTGCCGCCGCCCGCAGCGTGTTGCTCATCTCCATCCACCTCCGGACCACTCGACGATCGTGTCGCGAAGGTCATTCGGCGGATTCCCGCACTTTTGACCTCGACGCTCGTGCGACTCGCCACACACCTCCCGTGCGGGTCTCATCGCGAAGACCGTCATTCTTCGCCGCCCGGTTCGCGAGGTCACTGACTTGGAAAGGGCGTTCTGATCGTCGATTCGTGTGGTGGGGCAACGCCTGTCCCCGCGGGGGATTGACGGCGAAAGCAAAAAGGCCCGCACCTTGCGGAGCGGGCCTTTCATCGCGACGCGCGCGGCGTCGGCGGATCGTCGAATCAGCAGGTCGGCAGATCAGCGAATCAATGCTGCAGGATCTTCGCCAGGAAGTCCTTGGCGCGCGGCGAGCGCTCTTCCGGCTTGCCGAAGAACTCGTCCTTGGTGCAGTCCTCGACGATCTTGCCGGCGTCCATGAAGATCACCCGGTTGCTGACCTTCTTGGCGAAGCCCATTTCGTGCGTCACGCACATCATGGTCATCCCCTCGTTGGCCAGCTGCACCATCACGTCCAGCACCTCGCCGACCATCTCCGGGTCCAGCGCCGAGGTCGGCTCGTCGAAGAGCATCACGATGGGGTCCATCGACAGCGCGCGCGCAATCGCCACGCGCTGCTGCTGGCCGCCGGACAGCTGGCCCGGGAACTTGTCCTTGTGGGCCATCAGGCCGACGCGGTCCAGCATCTTCAAGCCGCGCGCCTTGGCGTCGTCCTGCTTGCGGCCCAGCACCTTGACCTGCGCCAGCGTCAGGTTCTCCGTCACCGACAGATGCGGGAAGAGCTCGAAATGCTGGAACACCATGCCCACGCGCGAGCGCAGTTTGGGCAGGTTGGTCTTGGGATCCGTCAGCGAGGTGCCGTCCACCACGATGTCGCCGGCCTGGATGGGCTCCAGCGCGTTGACGGTCTTGATCAGCGTGGACTTGCCCGAGCCCGACGGGCCGCAGACCACCACCACTTCGCCCTTCTTGATGGTCGTCGTGCAGTCGGTCAGGACCTGGAAGGGGCCGTACCACTTGGAAACGTTCTTGATGTCGATCATGGCTTGCAACCCCTCAGCGAATGATGGCGATCTTCTTCTGCAGCCGGCGGACCAGCATGGACAGCGAGAAGCAGATGACGAAGTAGACGGCGGCGGCGACCAGATAGGTCTCCATCGGCCGGTTGAAGTTCTTGCCCGCGACCTCGAAGCCCTTGAGCAGGTCGTAGGCGCCGATCGCGTAGACCAGCGAGGTGTCCTGGAACAGCACGATGGTCTGCGTCAGCAGCACGGGCAGCATGTTGCGGAAGGCTTGCGGCAGCACCACCAGACCCATGGTCTGCCGGTAGCTCATGCCCAGCGCCTGGCCCGCGAAGACCTGGCCCTTGGACACCGACTGGATGCCGGCGCGCATGATCTCCGAGTAGTACGTGGCCTCGAACAGCGTGAAGGTGATCAGCGCCGTCTTCTCCGCGCCCAGCGGGCCCATCACGTAGGGGATCAGCAGGAAGAACCACAGGATCACCATCACCAGCGGGATCGAGCGCAGCGTGTCCACGTAGATCGCCGCCGGTTTCTCCAGCCACCACTTGCCGGACAGGCGCATCAGCGCCAGCACCGTGCCCAGCAGGATGCCGCCGACCATGGCGGAGAAGGTCAGCTGGATGGAGAACCACAGGCCCTTGGCCACGAAGGCCGAGAGCACGTCCCAGGTCAGGAACGAGAAATCGAGCTGCGTCATGTCACTTGGCCCCCAGGATGCCGGGCACGCGCACCCAGATCTCGATCAGCTTGGCGACGCGGTTGATCGCATAGGCCGAGATGAAGTACAGCAGCGTCACCGGCAGGAAGATCTGCACGAAGCTGGACTGCTCCGACGCCTGCTGCGCGAATTGCGCCAGGTCGGGAATGCTCACCGCGAAGGCCACCGCCGAGTTCTTGACGATGTTCATGCTCTCGCTGGTCAGCGGCGGGATGACGATGCGGAAGGCCATCGGCAACAGCACGTGACGGTAGGTCTGCGGCAGCGTCAGGCCCAGCGCCTGACCCGCGTAGCGCTGACCCTTGGGCAGCGTCAGGATGCCCGCCTTGACCTGCTCGGCGATACGCGCCGAGGTGAACAGGCCGATGGCGACGATCACCAGCACCGACGGCGGCACGCTGGCCAACGCCGGCACCAGGCGCGGGATCACGTGGTACCAGAGGAAGAGCTGGACGATCAGCGGGATGTTGCGGAAGAGCTCCGTCCATGCCTCGCCGAACATCGCGAGCTTCTTGTTCGGCACCGTGCGCAGCACGCCGATCAGCGAGCCGGCGACCAGCGCCACCAGCAGGCCCAGCACCGAGACGGTCATCGTCCAGCCCCAGGCGTGGACCATCGCGTCCAGGTACGTCTCATAACCGGGGGCGCCGAAACACTTCGGCGCGACCTCCTCGGTCACCATGTCTGTGCAGTACAGCTGCCAGTCCCAACTTGCCATGGCGGGCTCCATCCATCAATGCAAAGGGCCGCCTCATGCGCCGCGGCCCCCCGGTGCGCGAGGCCTCCACGAAGGGAGGCTTCGCGCGATCATGCGGCCTTTGCGACAAGGCGCCCCGCGGGGCGCCTTGCGCTCAGGTCATCGCGATCACTTCTTCGCGTATTCCTCGACCGGCTTGTCGTTCGGGTTCGCCCAAGCGTTCTTGGTGGCTTCCGTCGCCGGCAGGCCGACCTTGGTGTTGGTCGGCGGGATCGGCTGGATGAACCACTTGTCGTAGAGCTTGGCGATCTCGCCGGACTTCATCATCGCCTTGATGCTGTCGTCCACGGCCTTCTTGAAGGCCGGGTCGTCCTTGCGGATCATGATGGCGATGGGCTCGACCGACAGCACTTCGCCGACGATCTTGAAGTCCGCCGGGTTGCGCGACTTGGCGATGTTGCCGGCCAGGATCTGGCCGTCCATCACGAAGGCGTCGGCACGGCCCGATTCCAGCAGCAGGAAGCTGTCGGCGTGGTCCTTGCCAAGGACTTCCTTGAAGTCGACGCCGTTGGCGCGCTCATGCTTGCGCAGCAGCTGCACGGACGTCGTGCCGGTGGTCGTGGCCACGGTCTTGCCGTTGAGCTGGGCGATCGAGGTGATGCCCGAGTTGGCCTTCACGGCGATGCGCACTTCCTCGACGTAGGTCGTGACGGCGAAGGCCACGTCCTTGCCGCGGGTGGCGTTGTTCGTGGTCGAGCCGCACTCGATGTCCACCGTGCCGTTCTGCACCAGCGGAACGCGGTTCTGCGAGGTCACCGGCAGGTACTTGATGTCCAGCTTGGACAGGCCCAGCTGCTTCTGCACGTCGCCCAGCACGCGCTGGCAGATCTCGACGTGGTAGCCGACGTACTTGCCGTCGCCCAGCGTATAGGACAGCGCGCCCGAGGACTCGCGCACGCCCATGGTCACGGAGCCGGTGTCCTTGATCTTCTTGAGCGTGTCGGCCTGCGCCACGCCGACCAGCGCCGTGCCCAGGGCCAAGACCAGCAATGCCTTCTTCATAGATGCTCCTGCTTGTTCGGATTCAAAAAGCGGATTCGAAGCGAATCCCAAACGATTCGAGAGAGTGCGAACGGGTGCCGTTCAACCGGCGAAGCAGACCATGAGCGGCTGCTTTGCTGGGTAGGGAGTATCACGCATCTCTGTCTGTTGCGTGGCTTACACATGCAGGTTTCATGCCCGATCGGCGTCGGCATCAGTCAGGAAATTCCAGAGCGCCTGAGCCACCGGTTTCACACGCCGCGTGGCGCCCTGGCGCTCGCGGTACATGCGCAGCTCCATGTTGAGCTCGTACTGCCCCGGCTCGGCGGCGCGGACCAGGCGCCGCGCCTTGACTTCCTTCTTCACCGAGGAGGCGGGCAGGAAGGCCAGCCCGTGGCCTTCCATGGCCATGGCCTTGAGGCTCTCGGCCATGTCGGTCTCGAAGACGGATTCCAGATTCAGCGGCTGGGCCGAGTCCTTGACGATCAGCTCCACCAATCGCCCGAGATACGCGCCCGACGCGTAGCTCAGGAAGGGGATCTTGTGGCCCGGGTGTCCGGAAATCCGGAACATCGGCGCGCCGGTTGTGTCAGCTTTCGCATAGGCGGCCAGCGTCTCGTGGCCGAGCGAGACCGATTCATAGCGCTCGGGATCGAGTTGCAGCGGCTGGCTGGGATGGTGATAGACGACCAGCAGGTCGCAGTTGCCCTCGCTGAGCTGCAGCGTCGCGTCGTGGACGTTGAGCGCGTTGAGCCGGCATTTCACTTCGCCGAAGCGCTGGCGCAGCTCCATCAGCCAATGCGGGAAGAAGCTGAACGAGAGCGAGTGCGGGACCGCGAACTCGATCATGTCCTGCCCCGCCGACTGGTGGCTGCGCAGCATGTTCCGCGTGGCCTGCAGGTTGCCCAGCAGGTCCACGGCCTGGCCCAGCAGCGTCTCGCCGGCGGCGGTCAGCCGGGTCGGGTAGGACGAGCGGTCCACCAGGTCCACGCCCGCCCAGGCCTCCAGCGCCTGGATGCGCCGCGAGAACGCCGGTTGCGTGACATGCCGCAGTTGGGCCGAGCGGGAGAAGCTGCGCGTCTCCGCCAGGCTCACGAAGTCTTCAAGCCATTTGGTTTCCACGGGCCGGGAGTGTAGCCCTGCCCGGTTTGCAGGCGGCGCGCGGGGACTAGACGCCCGCCGGCGGAAGTTCCTGCGCCTCGGAGCGGGATGCCGGGTCGGCCTCGCGCGCGCCGTCCTGCTGCAGCGCCCACATCTGCGCGTAGCGCCCGCGCCGAGCGAGCAGCGCGCCATGCGTGCCGCGCTCGATGATGCGGCCCTGCTCCATCACCAGGATCTCGTGCGCGTCGACCACGGTCGAGAGCCGGTGCGCGATCACCAGCACCGTCTTGTCACGCGCGGCGGCCTCGAGCTCCGCCTGGATGGCGCGCTCGTTGCGCGAGTCCAGCGCCGAGGTGGCCTCGTCGAAGATCAGGATAGGCGGATCCTTGAGCAGCGTGCGCGCGATGGCCACGCGCTGCTTCTCGCCGCCGGAGAGCTTGAGCCCGCGCTCGCCCACCATGGTCTGGTAGCCCTGCGGCAGGCTGAGGATGAAGTCGTGGATGTGGGCCGACTTCGCGGCGGCCTCGATCTCGTCGGTGCTGGCCTCGGGCCGGCCGTAGGCGATGTTGTAGGCGATCGTGTCGTTGAACAGCACCGTGTCCTGCGGAACGATGCCGATCGCGCGCCGCAGGCTGTGCTGCGTCACCGCGGTGAGCGGCTGGCCGTCGATCTCCACGCGGCCCGAGCCCACGTCATAGAAGCGGTACAGCAACCGCGCCAGCGTGCTCTTGCCCGAGCCGCTCGGCCCCACGACCGCGACCTTCTTCCCCGCCGGGATCTCCAGGCTCACGCCCTTGAGGATAGGCCGCTGCGGCTCGTAGGCAAAGTGCACGTCGTCGAAACGCACCGCGGCGCCGGCGACCTGCAGCGGCCGCGCGCCGGGCGTGTCGGCGACCTCGCGCTCGCGGGCGAGCAAGCCGAACATCTTGTCCAGGTCGGTCAGGCTCTGCTTGATTTCGCGGTAGATGACGCCCAGGAAGTTCAGCGGGATGTAGAGCTGGATCATGAAGGCGTTGATCATGACCAGGTCGCCCAGGCTCATGCGCCCGTCGACCACGCCCTGCGTCGCGCGCCAGAGCATGGCCACCAGCGCCGTCGCGATGATCAGCTGCTGCCCGCTGTTGAGCAGAGACAGCGTGCGCTGCGCCTTGAGCTGCGCGCGGCGCAGTTGCTCCAGGCTCTGGTCGTAGCGGGCGGCCTCGAAGTCCTCGTTGTTGAAGTACTTCACCGTCTCGTAGTTCAGCAGCGAGTCGATGGCCTTGCTGTGAGCCTTGGAGTCGAGCTCGTTGAGCTGGCGGCGGAACTTGGTGCGCCACTCGGTGACCATCACCGTGAAGCCGATGTAGAACACCAGCGCCGCGCCGGTGATCCACGCGAACAGCGCATCGAACTTCACCGCCAGCAGGCTCAGCACCAACACCACCTCGACCAGCGTCGGGAAGATGCTGTACAGCGAGTACGAGATCAGCGCCTGCACCGCGCGCGTGCCGCGCTCGATGTCGCGGGTCATGCCGCCGGTCTGACGCTCCAGGTGGAAGCGCAGGCTGAGGTCGTGCAGGTGGCGGAAGACCTGCAGCGAGATGCTGCGCGAGGCGCCCTCCGTGGCCTTGGCGAAGATCAGCTCGCGCAGCTCCGTGAAAAGCGAGGTGCACAGGCGCAGCGCGCCGTAGGCGACCAGCAGGCCCACCGGCACGACCAGCAGGGCCTGCGCGCTGCCGGCCGGAATGTCCAGCCGGTCGACCAGTTGCTTGAGCAGCAGCGGCACGCCGACATTGGCCAGCTTGGCGCCGATCATGAAGGCCAGCGCGATGCCGACCCGCCAGCGGTAGGTCCAGAAATAGGGGAGCAAGCGGGCGATGGTCTGCCAGTCGCCGCGCTTCTCGCTGGCGCCGGTCGAGGCGTCGGAAGCGGGGACGGAAGCGGCGGCGGGCGTGGTGCCCGCGAGGGTGGAACGGCGCATGGATTCGAAGACGGGTCGTGTGCTCTGGCGCGTGCTGGACGACAATGCCGGCCATTGTCACCGTTTGCCGATCATGAGCGACTCCACCGCCTCCAATCCCTCCGCCGCCGCCACGCTGCCGACCTCCACCGCCTCCTCGCTCTCGCCCGAGACCATCGGTCCGCGCGAGCTGGTGATGCGCGTGATGCCGATGCCGGCCGATGCCAACGGCAACGGCGACATCTTCGGCGGCTGGATCATGGCGCAGGTCGACCTGGCCGGCTCGGTGCTGCCGCTGCGGATCTCGCGGGGCCGCGTCGCCACGGTGGCGGTGAACGAATTCATCTTCAAGCAGCCGGTGTCCATCGGCGACCTGCTGAGCTTCTACGCCCAGGTCACCCGCATCGGCCGCACCTCGATCAGCGTCCACGTGGAGGTCTTCGCCGAGCGCAACCCGGCCAACCCGCATGTGGTGAAGGTCACCGAAGCCAAGCTGACCTACGTCGCCATCGACCGTGAGGGGAAGCCGCGCGCGTTCGCGCAGCAGGCCTGACCGATCGTGGCGGGTGCCGGCCGTGACGGTCCGGCGCCCCAGAGGCGTGCCGGATGGCGGTCCGTGGACGGGGTGTGCGACCAGGGTCAATACCACCAGGGTTTGTACGTAGATCCCGCATCCACTGCAAATTTGTGGGTGGGATACTGATTTGCTTGCGCTCTTGTGCCAGCCGGCAGTGAGGGCACCCCGCATCGTCCCGGAGCCGCAACGCCATGCTCACCCCCTCCTCCCCCGCCACGCCGGCCGTGTCCGTGCCGTGGTACCGCCACCTCTACCTGCAGGTGATCGTGGCGATCGTGATCGGCATCCTGCTCGGCTACTTCGAACCCAAGTTCGCCGTCACGCTGCAGCCCTTGGGCGACGCCTTCATCAAGCTGGTGAAGATGATCATCGCCCCGGTGATCTTCCTGACCATCGTGACCGGCATCGCGAGCATGACGCAGCTGAGCCGCGTCGGCCGGGTGTTCGGCAAGGCGATGGCCTACTTCCTGTTCTTCTCGACGCTGGCGCTGATCGTCGGCCTGATCGTGGCGAACGTGGTGCAGCCGGGCGCGGGCATGAACGTGAACGTCGCGGACCTGGACCAGAAGGAAGTCCACCGCTACGTCGAGAAGACGCATGACCTGACCCTGGTCGGCTTCCTGATGGAGATCATTCCGAAGTCGCTGATCGGCGCGCTGGCGGACGGCAACATCCTGCAGACGCTGTTCGTGGCGGTGCTGTTCGGCGTGTCGCTGGCGCTGGTGGGCGAGCGCGGCAAGCCGGTGCTGACCTTCTTCGAGTCGCTGACCGCGCCGGTGTTCCGGATGGTCCACATCCTGATGAAGGCGGCACCGATCGGTGCGCTGGGCGCGATGGCTTTCACCATCGGCAAGTACGGCCTGGCCTCGCTGCTCAACCTGGGCATGCTGGTGGGCAGCTTCTACGTGACGTCGCTGCTGTTCGTGCTGGTGGTGCTGGGCATCGTGGCCAAGCTCTGCGGGTTCTCGGTGATCAAGCTGATCCGCTACCTGAAGGCCGAGCTGCTGCTGGTGCTGGGCACCTCCTCGTCGGAGTCGGCGCTGCCCTCGCTGATGGAGAAGATGGAGAAGGCCGGCTGCGAGAAGACGGTGGTTGGCCTCGTGGTGCCGACGGGCTACTCGTTCAACCTGGACGGGACCAACATCTACATGACGCTGGCCGCGCTGTTCATCGCGCAGGCGACCAACACGGATCTGACGCTGGGTCACCAGATCACGCTGCTGCTGGTGGCGATGCTGAGCTCCAAGGGGGCGGCAGGCGTGACGGGCGCGGGCTTCATCACGCTGGCGGCGACGCTGTCGGTGGTGCCGGAAGTGCCGGTGGCCGGCATGGCGCTGATCCTGGGCGTGGACCGCTTCATGTCGGAGTGCCGCTCACTGACCAACTTCGTGGGCAACGCGGTCGCGACCATCGTGGTGTCGAAGTGGGAGAACGCGCTGGATCACGACGCGCTGGATCGCGCGTTGGCGGGAACCGACATCGATCCGGACGACCTGCCGGTGCGCAGCGCGGGTCCGGCCGAGACGGCCTGATCAGAACGCGCGACGGGCCCGCGGGGCCCGAATGAATGACGAGCCCTGCGGGGCTCGTTGTCGTTCATGGACGCGCTCGCACGACGTGGTCGCGAAGTCCAATGCCCGCTCGGCATCTCCTTCGAAAAAGTACACGCCGCTTCCCAACCAGTCGTATCGATTGGCCGACGGCGACAGCTGACGCAAAGTGCCGCGGATGAGACGGTCCCGAACCGTCACATCGCAGCCGTGATAGGCGATGACCAGTGCGCCGTCGTTCATTGGTACTCCGGCATCAGGTTGCCGTCCTTGTCGATGATCCCTGCCTCGATCGCCAACTGGATGGCGACGTCCGCGTCCACTGGCGCAAGAACAAGGAAGTCCGCTCACGCGAATCGCTGGAAGGCGCACGCTCACGTGATCCGCCGCTCATCCGGAGGCGGCCAACCGGATCGAGGCAAGACCCGGCCCCAATGAGAAAAGGGCGCCATCGGCGCCCTCCTCATTCGCGATCACGTCGCGACTCGCTCGCGACTCGCGTGTCCGTCGACCCTCAGAACTTCGAGAAGTCCGGCTGGCGCTTCTGGAAGAAGGCCTGGAAGGCTTCCATCGCTTCCGGGCTGCGCAGTCGCGCGCTGAAGATCTCGGCCTCGGCCTGGATGGTGTCCAGCAGTTGGTCTTTGGTCGAGCGGCGCATCAGCTGCTTGCTCTCGCGCACGGCGCTGGGCGCCAGCTTGTTGAAGCGCTCGGCCGTGCGGCGCGCCTGCGCCACCACTTCGCCCGCCGGCAGCACCGCGTTGGCGATGCCGCATTCCACCGCCTGCTCGCCGGTGAAGGGGTCGCCCAGCAGGATCTTCTCGGCCGCGCGGCGCGGGCCCATCAGGCGCGGCACCAGCAGGCTGGAGCCGAATTCCGGCACCAGACCCAGGCTCACGAAAGGCATGGCCAGGCGCGCGTCGTCGGCCACGTAGACGAAGTCGCAGTGCAGCAGCAACGTGGTGCCGATGCCGATGGCCGCGCCGTTGACAGCCGCCACGATGGGCTTGTCGCAGTTGATCATCGCGCGCATGAACTGGAACACCGGCGCGTTCTCGTCGCGCGGCGGGCTGCCCATGAAATCCTCGATGTCGTTGCCGGAGGTGAAGATCCCCGGCTGGCCCTGGATCAGCACCGCGCGCACGGCGTTGTCCGCATTCGCGGCCACCAGCGCGTCGGCCATCTCCTGGTACATCGCGCGGGTCAGCGCGTTCTTCTTCTCGGGACGTGCGATCTCGATGGTCTGCACGCCGTTGACGATGGCGGTCTTGATGCTCATGGAGCAGTCTCCTCGTGTGGGGTGACCGTGAGGGTCACGGTCGGATGGCCGCGATCATGCCAGCCACGCGCTCACCTGCGGCCACAGGCTGCGCTCGAAACGGTCGCGGAAGAATCCGAAATGGCCGATGCGGCGCTCGCCGACGTCCTTGGGCGCGATGCGGCGCAGCTCCGGCCGCGCGCCGGCATAGAAGCCGTGCAGCGACTCGGTGTTGCGACGCGACATGAACTCGTCGTCGGTGAAGGCCAGGGACAGCATCGGCACCCGCAGCGCCGCGTACTGGCGCTTCAGGGCTTCGCCGCCCTCGCCCATCATGTACTCGCGATCGAGACACCAGCGTCGCCATTGCGCCATCACGCCGCGCGGCAGGTCGCCGACCTTGCGCAGCTTGCGGCCAGGGAAGTAGCCGAAGACCGGCAGCGCCAGTGGGACGATCACGTACCAGAGCCACCAGACGTAGCGGCGCAGACCCAGCGAGTTCTCGCGCCAGTAGCCGCTGCCGCAGCCCACGGTCACGACGCGGGAGACGCGCGAGCGGTTGGGCAGCATGCCCAGAATCTGACCGCCCAGGCTGTGGCCCAGCCAGTGGATTTCGCGGTCGTCGTTCAGCAGCTTGTCCAGATGAGCGAGCGCCGCGGCGGCGTCGTGCTCGGCCCAGGTGCGGATGTCGGCGTCGAGACCGCGCAGCGAGCGCTTCATGCTCTCGGGACGGGAGGCGCCCATGCCGCGGTAGTCGAAGCTGAGCACCAGCCAGCCCTGCGACGCCATCCAGCGGGCGAAGGCCGCGTAGTAGCGCTGCTCGACACCCATCGCCGGAGCGATCAGCAGGCCGGCCTTGGCGGTGGCAGGGTCACCGTAGAGGTGACCTTGGAGAGGGAAGCCGTCGTCCGTTTGGAAACTGATCATCTTGATCTCCAGAGCCCGAAGACCCTCTCCCCTGCCCTCTCCCGCAAGCGGGCGAGGGAGTCGAGACCTGCCCACGTCCGCGCGAGGGCGAGGGGTTGAGGCCTGCCCACGTCCGCGCGAGAGCGAGGGGTTGAGGCCTGCCCACGTCCGCGCGAGAGCGAGGGGTTGAGGCCTGCCCACGTCCGCGCGAGAGCGAGGGAGCAAGAGCGCGATTGGCCTCGTCGCGAGCACCCCGGTCCTGCCCCTCTCCCGCTTGCGGGAGAGCCTAGGTCTTGCTCCCTCTCCCGCTTGCGGGAGAGCCCAGGTCCTGCCCCCTCTCCCGCTTGCGGGAGAGGGCGGGGGAGAGGGTCTTCGCGCTCGAAGCCCGTCGCTGTGTTTACAGCCGCTCGATGATGCCCGCTGCGCCCTGCCCGGCGCCGACGCACATGGTGACCATGCCGTACTTGCCGCCGGTACGACGCAGCCCATGAATCACCGACGCCGCGCGGATCGCGCCCGTCGCGCCCAGCGGGTGGCCCAGGGCGATCGCGCCGCCATTCGGGTTCACCTTCGAGCGATCCAGCACGATGCCCTTGCTGTCCAGGTCGTTCAGCACCGCCAGCGACTGCGCCGCAAACGCCTCGTTCAGCTCGACCCAGTCCAGTTGCTCAGCCTTGATGCCGGCCAGACGCAGCGCGGCCGGGATCGCCTCGATCGGACCGATGCCCATGATTTCCGGCGGCACGCCGCGCACCGCGAAGGACACGAAACGCGCCAGCGGCGTCAGGCCGAAGCGCTTCACCGCGGCTTCCGACGCGACGATCAGCGCGCCCGCGCCGTCCGAAGTCTGCGAGCTGTTGCCCGCCGTGACGCTGCCCTTGGCGGCGAACACCGGCTTCAACTTCGCCAGCCCCTCCATCGACGTGTCCTTGCGCGGACCTTCGTCGATGTCGACCGTGCGCGTCTTGACGATCACGCCGTCACCGTTCAGGTCCGGCTGACGGTCCTTCAGCTCGAACGGGGTGATCTCGTCCTTGAAGAAGCCGCCTTCGATCGCGGCCAGCGCGCGGCGGTGCGATTCGAGCGCGAACTCGTCCTGCGCCTGACGCGAGACCTTCCACTTGTCGGCGACCTTCTCTGCCGTCAGACCCATGCCGTAGGCCAGGCCGATGTTCTCGTCGCGCTCGAAGATCGCGGGCGGGAAGGAGGGCTTGTTGCCGCCCATCGGCACCATCGACATCGATTCCACGCCGCCGGCGATCATCACTTCGGATTCACCCACGCGGATGCGGTCCGCCGCCATCGCCAGGGCGGTGATGCCCGAGGCGCAGTAGCGGTTCACCGTCACGCCGCCGACCGTGTTCGGCAGGCCCGACAGGACCGCCGCCACGCGGGCGATGTTCATGCCCTGCTCGCCTTCCGGGAAGGAGCAGCCGATGATCGCGTCCTCGATGACCGACGGATCCAGACCCGGGACCTGGGCCATCGCGGCCTGGATCACGCGGGACAGCATCTCGTCCGGGCGGGTGTTCTTGAAGTAGCCCCGGCCCGACTTGCCGATCGGCAGACGGGTGGCGGCGCAGATGTAGGCGTCTTGAACTTGCTTGCTCATTTCTGATCCTTTCAACGATCAGCGGGTATCTTGAATTCGGTGAAGCGGTCTCTCGGGGCGTAGCGAGCGGACGCCAGGCTAGGCGGGCGAAGCGCAGGAAGCGGAACGTACTTCCTGTACGTGAGGATTCCGAGCATTCGACCAACGACGCATGGCGTTCGCGCAGTAGCCCTCGCTATCAGTTGCGGACCGGCTTGCCGGTCTGCAGCATGCCCATGATTCGCTCCTGGGTCTTCGGATGCTCCAGCAGCGAGCAGAAGTGCTTGCGCTCCAGCGACATCAGGTATTCCTCGGTCACCAGCGAGCCGGCTTCGACTTCACCGCCGCAGACCACGTCCGCGATCAGCGAGGCCAGATGGAAGTCGTGCGCGCTGATGAAGCCGCCGTCGCGCATGTTGGCCAGCGAGGACTTCACCGTGGCGATGCCCGAGCGACCCGCCACCGGGAATTTGGCGCGCAGCGGCGCGCGGTAGCCCGAGTCCGCCATCGCCTTGGCCTGCGCCGTGGCGACGAACAGCAGCTCGTCCTTGTTGGGGACGATGATGTCGCTGTCCAGCAGGTAGCCCAGCTTCTGCGCTTCCAGCGCGGAGGTCGCCACCTTGGCCATCGCGGCGTTGGTGAAGCCGTCCTTGAGGAAGGCGAAGATGTCCGCGTTGGCGTTGCCCGCCGCGGCCATTTCCGCCGCGCGACGCGCGATGTAGGTCAGACCGCCGCCGCCCGGGATCAGGCCCACGCCGACTTCGACCAGACCGACATACGACTCCATGTGCGCGACACGGCGGGCGCAATGCACCGCCAGCTCGCAGCCACCGCCCAGCGCCAGCCCGCGCATCGCGGCGACGACCGGCACGTTGGCGTAGCGCACGCGCAGCATCATGTCCTGCAGCTTCTTCTCTTCCGGGGCGATGCCCTTGGCGCCCTTGGTCATGAAGACCGGCATCAGCGCTTCCAGGTTGGCGCCGGCGGAGAACACGTCGTCCGGCGACCAGATCACCAGGCCCTTGTACTTGGCCTCGGCGATCTCCACGGCCTTGAGCAGGCCCTCGGTGACCGTCGGGCTGATCAGGTGCAGCTTGCAGTTGATCGAGGCGATCAGCACCTCGCCGTCCAGCGACCAGACACGGACCTCGTCGTTCTTGAACTCCTCGGTGCCGGCCTTCAGCGGCTCGACCGCGCCCTCGCCGACCAGCGACTCGGGGAAGGCCTGGCGCTCATAGACCGGCAGCTTGGCGCGCGGCTTGAACTTGCCTTCCTTGGCGCTCCAGGAGCCGTCCCTCGAATGCACGCCGCCGTTCTCGGCGACCGGGCCTTCGAAGACCCAGGCGGGCAGCGGCGCGCTCGACAGCGTCTTGCCGGCGTCGATGTCGGCCTTGACCCATTCGGCGACCTGCTTCCAGCCGGCGGCTTGCCACAGCTCGAACGGACCTTGCTGCGAGCCGAAGCCCCAGCGCATCGCGAAGTCGATCTCGCGCGCGGTGTCGGCGACAGTGTCCAGATGGACGGCGACGTACTGGAAGGAGTCGCGCAGGATGGACCACAGGAACTGCGCCTGCGGGTTGGTCGATTCGCGCAGCAGCTTGATGCGGTCGGCGGGCTGCTTCTTCAGCATGCGCGCGACGATCTCCTCGGCCTTGCCGCCGCCGGCGACGTATTCACCGGTGGCGAAGTCCAGGCGCTGGATGTCCTTGCCGACCTTCTTGTAGAAGCCCGCGCCGGCCTTCTGGCCCAGCGCGCCCTTCTCGATCAGACCGGCCAGCACCTTGGGCGTGGCGTAGGTCGAATAGAAGGGGTCGTCCTTCAGGTTGTCCTGCATGGTCTTGACGACGTGGGCCATCGTGTCCAGGCCCACCACGTCCGCGGTGCGGAAGGTGCCCGACGAGGCGCGACCCAGCTTCTTGCCGGTCAGGTCGTCGACGACGTCCACGGACAGGCCGAACTTCTCGGCCTCGATCATCGTGGCCATCATGCCGGCGATGCCGACGCGGTTGGCGACGAAGTTGGGCGTGTCGTTGGCGCGCACGACGCCCTTGCCCACGGCCGTGGTCACGAAGCTCTCGAGCTGGTCGATGACTTCAGGATTCGTGGTCGGGGTGTTGATCAGCTCGACCAGGTACATGTACCGGGGCGGGTTGAAGAAGTGGATGCCGCAGAAGCGCGGCTTGATCGACTCCGGCAGCACTTCCGACAGCTTGGTGATCGACAGGCCGGAGGTGTTGGACGCGACGATGGCGTGCGGCGCGACGAACGGAGCGATCTTGGTGTACAGATCCAGCTTCCAGTCCATGCGCTCGGCGATGGCCTCGATGATCAGGTCGCAATCCTTGAGCAGCTCCAGGTGCTCCTCGTAGTTGGCCTGCTGGATCAGCGCGGCGTTCTCGGCCACGCCCAGCGGCGCCGGCTTGAGCTTCTTCAGGCCGTCGACGGCCTTGCTGACGATGCCGTTCTTCGGGCCCTCTTTCGCGGGCAGGTCGAACAGCACGACCGGCACCTTCACGTTGACCAGATGGGCGGCGATCTGCGCGCCCATCACGCCGGCGCCGAGCACGGCGACCTTGCGAACTTGGAATCGACTCATGGTTTCTCCAATGACATCACGAGGGATGTAAGAACTCTTGGGTGGCCCGGGCGTCGCCGTGGCGGCGGCCGGGGATGGCGGCCGCGCGGGCCGCCGGTTCGGTGATCACTCGACGCGGATCCAGGTCTGTGTACGGCCCAGCAATGGCATGCCGATGAAACCGCGCACTTCCAGCTTCTTGCCGCCGTCCACCGGCTTCAGGCGCACACGATAGACCTTGCCGTTGCTCGGGTCGAGGATGTCCCCGCCGTCCCACAGCTCGGCGTCGCCGCTGTTCTTCTTGACGTTGCGGATGATGGTCATGCCGATGATGGGCTGACCCTTGCGATCGTCCTCGCACTCGTCGCACTTGGCGGTCTGCTTGGTCGGATCGGTGATCTTCTCGATCTTGCCCATCAGCACGCCGCCCACCTCGCTGATGCGGACGGTGGAGCGCTCCTGCTTGGTGTCGTCGTCGATCGTCTTCCAGACGCCCACCGGCGAGGTGGCCGATTGGGCCAGCGCCAGGTTGGCGGACAGACCGAGGCCCAGGGCGACGGCGGTGGCGAACAGCGGTTTCATCGTGTCTCTCTCCGATTTCTTGTGGACTGCCGTGGGCCCGGCGTGAGGCCGCATCGGTGCTGCGGCGGGGGGGACGCGGGCGCCCCGCTCGAGGGGGCGCCCGCGACGCTGTCTTTTTAGAACAGCGCCTCGTCCATTTCCATCAGCGGGTTCAGACCGGCACGCGCGGTGCGGATCAGGCTGGCCGTCTCGGGCAGCAGCTTGGCGAAGTAGAAGCGCGCGGTCGCCAGCTTGGCGGTGTAGAAGGGATCGCCCGAATCCTTCTTCTCCAGCGCCAGCTTGGCCATGCGCGCCCACATGTAGGCGAAGCACAGGTGACCCACGACGCGCAGGTAGTCCACCGCGGCGGCGCCGACTTCATCGGGGTTCTGGAAGGCCTTCATGCCGATTTCGGTGGTCAGCTTGGTGACCTTGTCGCCGATGTCGGCCAGCGGGTTGATGAACTCCTGCATCGCTTCGCTGGTGCCCTCTTCCTCGACGAACTCGGCGATCTTCTTGCCGAACTTCTTCAGCGTCGCGCCGTTGTTGCTCAGGATCTTGCGGCCCAGCAGGTCCAGCGACTGCACGGTGTTCGTGCCTTCGTAGGTCATGTTGATGCGGGAGTCGCGGACGAACTGCTCCATGCCCCACTCGTGGATGTAGCCGTGGCCGCCGTAGACCTGCATGCAGTGCGAGGTCGCGATCCAGGCGTTGTCCGAAATGAAGGCCTTGATGATGGGGGTCAGCAGGGCGACCTCGTCCTCGCAGGCCTTGCGCTCGTCGGCGTCGTCGCTGCTCAGCGCCTTGTCCAGCTGCAGCGCGGTGTAGGCCGACAGCGCGCGGCCGCCTTCGGCGTAAGCGCGCGCCGTCAGCAGCATCTTGCGCACGTCGGGGTGGACGATGATGGGATCGGCCGGCTTGTCCGGCGCCTTCGGGCCCGACAGAGCGCGCATCTGGATGCGGTCCTTGGCGTAGACGACGGCGTTTTGGTATGCGACTTCGGTCAGGCCCAGCGACTGGTTGCCCACGCCCAGACGGGCGGCGTTCATCATCACGAACATCGCCTGCAGACCCTTGTGGGGCTGGCCGACCAGCGTGCCCACCGCGCCATCGAGCACGATCTGCGCGGTGGCGTTCCCATGAATGCCCATCTTGTGTTCCAGGCCGCCGCAGTAGACCGGGTTGCGCTCGCCCAGCGAGCCGTCGGCGTTCACCTTGAACTTGGGTACCACGAACAGCGAGATGCCCTTGGAGCCGGCCGGCGCATCCGGCAGACGCGCCAGCACCAGGTGGATGATGTTCTCGGCCAGGTCGTGCTCGCCGGCGGAGATGAAGATCTTCTGGCCGGTGATCTTGTAGCTGCCGTCGCCCACGGGCTCGGCCTTGGAGCGCAGCAGGCCCAGGTCGGTGCCGCAATGCGGCTCGGTCAGGCACATCGTGCCGGTCCACACGCCCGAGGTCAGCTTGGGCAGGTAGGTGGCCTTCTGCTCCGGCGTGCCGTGCGCATGCAGCGCCTCGTAGGCGCCGTGGCTCAGGCCGGGGTACATGGTCCAGGCCTGGTTGGCCGAGTTCATCATCTCGTACATGAACTGGTTGACCAGCACCGGCAGGCCCTGGCCGCCGTACTCGGGGTCGCAGGACAGCGCGGGCCATCCGCCTTCGACGTACTGGGCATAGGCTTCCTTGAAGCCCTTGGGCGCCTTGACCTCGTGCGTGGTCTTGTCCAGCACGCAGCCTTCCTGGTCGCCCGACAGGTTGATCGGGGTCAGGACTTCGGAGGCGAACTTGCCGCCCTCTTCCAGGACCGCGTTGATGGTGTCCTCATCGACCTCGGCATGCGGGGGCAACAGCTTCAGCTCGTCGACCGCGTGCAGCAGCTCGTGCAGCACGAACTTCATGTCGCGCAGGGGCGGGTTGTACTGAGGCATGAGGAACTCCTGAGGGTGGTTCTAGTGAGAGGGAAAGACCTGACCCCGCTCAGGCGCGCTTGCGCCCGGCGGGGGCCGCCACGGAGGCGGCGGGTTGGGGTTGCCGCGCCTGGGCGTCGGCCTTGCGGCCGGCCGGCGTGGCGAAGCTGTCGAGGATGCGTTCCAGCCCCGTACGGGCGCGGGCCAGCGCGCCGGGGCTGCGCAGGAAGCGCGCGTCGTGATGCAGCGACAGGATCAGCCCGTGCATCTCGAAGAGCACCTGGTCCGGATCCGCGTCCGGCGCCAAATGGCCGACCTCCTGCGCCAGAAGGATGGCCTTGCGGATCGCCGCGTGCCAGTCGCGCACCATGCCGACCAGCGCATCGCGCACCGGGCCGGGCCGGTCGTCGAACTCGACCGCGCCGCTGATGTAGATGCAGCCCGAATCCACTTCGACCGAGGTCCGGTGCACCCAGCGCTCGAACAGCGCGCGCAGGCGCGGCAGGCCGCGAGGCTGACGGATCGCGCTGTAGAAGACTTCCTCTTCGAACTTGGCGTGATACTCCCGCACGACCGCGATCTGCAGTTCCTCGCGCGAGCCGAAATGCGCGAACACGCCAGACTTGCTCATCTTCGTCACATCGGCGAGCGCGCCGATGGACAGGCCTTCCAGCCCCATGTGCGAGGCCAAGCCCAGCGCGGCATCCAGGATGGCGGCGCGGGTCTGCTGGCCCTTCTGCAGCGAGCGCGTGCCACGACGGGCGGCCGCGGACGCGGGGGCTGGCTTGTTGGCGGTGATGGCGGTGCTGGACACGATGCCCGGAATAATAAAACGAACGGTCGTTCTATTTTGCAGAAGTCCAGCCCGGAAGTGCAATCCTTGACCACTGTTTTTTAGTGGTGATGACCTAAAAAAGCAGGTCCGCTGCTTTGGGCGGTGGATCCAAGGGATTGACCCGACGCGCCCAATGACAGCTCGGTCGCGCCACTTCGAGGGTTAACCCGAACGCGCGAATCGCCCCTTCTCGGCGACCCTGGCAGGCCATGTGCCCCGCGTGCGTCGAGCCGGTCCAGTGACCTTCGACGTCAGGGGGCGGAGGGCGCCGGCATAGACTGGTGCAAACAGGGAGCCTGAAGAATGCACAAGCCATCGAATGGCGTCGTTCGGGTTCTGGTGTGCCGGGTGCAGTCCCGCCTGTGCGGCCTGCCGCTGGACGCCGTGGAGGAGACGCTGCGCCCACAACCGCTGCGTCCGCTGACGGCGGAGGTCGTGCACGTCCAGGGCCTGGCGCGCATCCGCGGCGACTGGGTGCCGGTGGTCGACCTGGCCGGGCTGCTGGGCATGGACGCCGCGCCCGTCGGTCGCTATGTCGTCGTGCGCGCCGGCGGCCGGCGCGTCGCGCTCGCCGTCGCCGAGGTGCTGGGCCTGCACGCACTGGCCGAGGGCGCCGTCTCCACCCTGCCCCCGCTGCTCCAGGACCGGGCTCATGCCGCCGTCGCGGCGCTGGCCGAGCGCGACGACGAGCTCGTCGCCCTGCTGGACCACGCCCGCCTGCTGCCCAAGGACTGGCTCGCGACGCTGCCTGCGGACCCGCCTGGACGCGAGCCCTCGCCCGACGCCGCGCTCGACCCCGCGTCCGGCAGCACTCTCATGACCCTCCCCGATCCCGACGCGTCCCCGATGGCCGGAGCCGCCTCGTGAGCCGCCCCGTGCCCGCCGATCCGGCGCTGCTGCCGCGCCTGCGCGCGCTGCTCGCGGCACGGCTGGGCCTGCAGTTCGACGACCGTCAGGACGACTGGCTGGCCGCGGCGCTCGCCCGCGTGGCCGGAGCGGCGGGCCCGGAGCGCTTCCTCGCGCAGATGGAGCTCGCGCCCTCGCGCGACCGCTTGGACGCGCTGGCCGCCGAGCTCACCGTCGGCGAGACCTTCTTCTTCCGCCATCCGGAGCAGCTCGACGCCCTGCGCTACGACATGCTGCCGCGCATGACCCGCCGCGCGCTGGCCGACGCCGCGCTGAGCGGTTCGGCGCCAAGGGCGTTGCGCGTGCTCTCGGCGGGCTGCGCCTCGGGCGAGGAGGCCTACACCCTGGCGATCACGATGCAGCGCGCCGGCATGCAGATGCAGGGCGTGGACTGGGACATCCTGGCCATCGACCTGAACCCGGCCGCGATCGCGCGCGCCATGTCCGCCCGCTACGGCGAATGGAGCTTGCGCGCCACGCCGCCCGAGCTGCGTGAGCCCTGGTTCCGTCGGGCCGAGCCCGACTCCGACACGGCGTCCGGCGCGGCCCCGGAGCGCGACCGGCCCCGGCTCTGGTCGCCCCTCCCGTCCATTCGCGAGCGCGTGCGCTTCGAGCAGCGCCACCTCGGCCTGCCCGACGCGGTCTTCTGGGCGCCGGAACGTTTCGACGTCATCTTTTGCCGCAATGTGCTCATGTACCTGGAGCCGGCCGCCCTGCGCCAGGCCATCCGCAACCTGACCGGCGCGCTGGCGCCGGGGGGCGTGCTCTTCGTCGGCCACGCCGAGACGCTGCGCGGCCATACCGATGCGCTCACGCTGCGGCATGCGCAGGGCTGCTTCTTCTATCAACGCGAGACCGCCCCCGCGACGCCTCCCGCGCGGACCGCGCCGCATGAGCGGCTGATGCGAGGTGCGGGCGCCGGTTCTGGGGACGCCGGCATCGGCCTGGATCACTGCATCCCGCCCTCCTGGCCCTATCCCTGGTCGACCGTCGCGGCCTCGCCCGGCCAAGCCCGTCCGGCCGGCGAGGCCCCCGACGACACCGCCGACCGCGACGCTGAGCAGGCCTTGCTCGACGAGGCCCTGCGCCTGATCGAGGCGGGCCAGCTCGACGACGGGCTGCGCGCCTGCGCGCGGCTGAGCACGCCCGGCACGCCGCCCGCGCTGCTGGCCGAGGCGCTCTACCTGCAAGCGCTGGCGATGGAGGAGCGCGGCGAGCTGCCCTCCGCCGAATGGCACCACCAGCGCGCCGCGGCCAAGGATGCCGGCTTCGCGATGCCGCATCTGCGGCTGGGACTGCTGGCCCGGCGTCGCGGCGAGATCGTCGCGGCGCGGCGCGAGCTGCGCCGCGCGCTGGAGCTGCTCGACGGCGAGAGCGCCACGCGGCTGCGCCGCTTCGGCGGCGGCTTCGAGCGAGACGACCTGCGGCGTCTGTGTCGCGACGAGATCCGGGAGGCCCACGCATGAGCGACGAGATCCGCCGCCAGCTCGCCGATTGGCGCGACAGCTTCGACCGCGGCTTCGCCGAGCCGCTGCGCAGCCGCACCGACGAGGCGTCCTTCGACGTCCTGGGCATACGGATTGCCGGGGCCGCGTTTGCCCTGGACTTGGCCGATCTGGCCGGACTCATGCCCGCGATGCCGCCCGCCCCCTACCCCGCCACCGCGCCCGGTCTGCTGGGGCTCATCGGCCATCAGGGTCAGGTGTTGCCACTCTACGACCTGCAGACCTTGATCGGTCGCGGCAGCGCGCCGGCCACCCACTGGTGGGCCGTGGTGCGCGCCGCGCCGCTGGCGCTGGCCTTCGAGGGCTTCGACGGCCAGTGGCGCATCGCCGCCAGCGAGCGCCTGCAGCAGAGCGACGCGGCCGGCGCCGGCTGGGCGGTGCGCTGCGGCGGCGCGCTGCGTCCGCTGCTGGCGCTGCACGAGGTGGTCGCCACCGTCACCGGGCGGCTCGCGGCCGCCACAGAGACCGACACGACAAGGACCGCCGACCCGATCGGCTCATGACAGGGAGAACGCTCATGTGGACCTTCGGAAGAAAGTTGACGGTGGGCTTCGCCCTGTCCTTCGCGCTGCTGCTGCTGATCGGAGTGCTGTCCTATCGCGGCGTGGACGTGCTCACGCAGACCAGCTACCAGGTCGCCCACACCCACTCGGCGCTGAACCACATCACCGGCCTGCTGAGCGCCATGAAGGACGCCGAGACCGGTCAGCGCGGCTATCTGCTCACCGGCGACGACACCTATCTGGAGCCCTATCGCCAAGCCTCGGTCGACCTGCCACGGATGCTGGGCGAGCTCAAGACCCTGATCCGCGACAACCCGTCGCAGCAGGCGCGGCTCAACCAAGCCTCGCAGATGATTGACGGCCTGCTGGCGCTGCACAAGGACCGCGTCGACACGCGCAAGGGCAACGGCGAGGAAGCCGCGATGCGTCTGGTGCGCTTGGGCGATGGCAAGCGCCGCATGGACGAGCTGCGCGTGGTCATCGGCCAGATGGAGAACGAGGAAGAGGACCTGCTCAGGCAGCGCGCCGCCGAGGTCGAGCAAGCCGCCGCCGGCGTGCGCCAGGCCATCGTCTGGGGCACGGTCGCGGGCGCGGTGCTGGTGCTGATCGCGGCGATCACGCTCAGCCGCGCGCTCAGCGGTCAGGTGGGGTCGGCGGTGCGCCATGTGCAGCGTTCCTCGGCGGAGCTGCAGGCCGCGGCCAATCAGCAGGCGGCCGGCGCGCGCGAGACGGCAACCTCGATGACCGAGATCTCCACCACCATTTCCGAGCTGCTCGCGACCTCGCGCCAGATCGCCGACAGCGCGCAGCGGGTGGTCGCCATCGCCGAGCAGACGGACGGCTTCGCGCGCGGCGGCGACGGCACGCTGCAGGCGGCGCGCGAGACCATCGCCGCGATGCGGCGGCAGATCGATCTGGTCGTGGACCACATGCTGGACCTGGGCCGCAAGTCGCAGCAGATCGGCGTGGTGCTGGACTTGGTGGGCGAGCTGGCCGAGCAGACCAACATCCTGGCCATCAACGCGACCATCGAGGCCACCGTCGCGGGCGACGCGGGTCGCCGCTTCAGCGTGGTGGCCGACGAGATCCGCAAGCTGGCCGACCGCATGACCGCCTCGACCAAGGAGATCCGCGTGCAGATCGACGACGTGCGCGGCGCGGTGAACACCACGGTGATGGCGACGGAGACCGGCTCCAAGGCGGTCGACGCCAGCGCCCGCCAGTTCGACGACGTGGCCTCGACCTTCGGCCGCATCGCCAGCCTGGTCGTGACTACGACCGAGGCCGCGCGCGAAATCGAGCTTTCCACCAAGCAGCAGGCCACCGCGGTCGAGCAGCTGAACGTGGCGCTGTCCAACACCGCGCAGGCCTCGCGCGAGACCGAGGCCAGCTCCGGCCAGACCTCGCAGACGGCCACCGAGCTGGCGGAGATGTCGCGCGAGCTGCTGCGTCTGGTCCAGGCCCAGCCGGCCTGACCGGCCGCGCGACCCTCACCCGCCCTTCCACAGGAACAGGACGCCCAGCGCCGTGGCCAAGGACCCCTACCGCTTCTTCCGCGTCGAGGCGCGCGACCTGCTGCGCCAGATGAGCGAGGCCGTGCTCGCCGCCGAGCACGGCCCGGCGCCGGACCTGCCCGCCAAGCTGCTGCGGCTGGCCCACACGCTCAAGGGCGCGGCCAGCGTGGTGCGCCTGCCCGAGATCGCCGGACAGGCCCATGGCATCGAGGATCTGCTCACGCCCCTGCGCGACAGCGGAACGACGCCGGATCGCGCGGGACTGGATGCGCTGCTGATGCTGATCGACGCGGCCGGCGATGCGATCACGGCGCTGGATCCGGCGGCGCCGGTGCCGGCGGCCGCCACGGCCTCAGCGACCGCGTCGACGTCGTCAGCTTCGGCTGCCCCAAAGCCCTCACCGACTCCGGCCGTCGCGACCGAGACCTTCGCGAACCGCGCGCCGTCGGCCGAGCACGCGGCTTCACGCCCCGACAAGTCCGCCGTCGACGACGCCCCGATCCCGGCCCTGCCCGACATCTCCCGGCAGTCGCCGGAGGAGCTGGACGCGATCGTTGCCCACATCGCGCAGACGCAGGGCGAGCTGGTGCCCCTCGAGCGCGCCGCGGCGATGGTGCGCGAGCTGCGCCTGTCGCTGGAAGGCGCGCAGGAATCGCTCGCCGGCCCGCTGGCCCGCATCGAGGACCAACTGGAGCGCGGCACCCGACAACTCGGCCGCGAACTGGTGGCGCTGCGCGACAGCGCCGAGCAGTTGCGGCTGGTGCCGACCTCCAGCCTGTTCCCGCCGCTGCAGCGCGCCACCCGCGACGCCGCGCGCTCGCAGGACAAGCAGGCCCGCTTCGAGGGGCTTGGCGGCGACGTCAAGCTCGAAGGCGAGGTGCTGAACGCGCTGCTGGGCGCGCTGGTGCAGATGGTGCGCAATGCGCTGGCCCACGGCATCGAGACGCCGGCCGAGCGCGTGGCCGCCGGCAAGTCGCCGCAGGGCCGCATCACGCTGACCGTCGAGCGGCGCGGACGCGACGTGCTGTTCCGCTGCGAGGACGACGGCGCCGGCCTGGACCTGGACGCCGTGCGCCGGACCGCCTTGGCCAAGGGACTGGGCGACGCGGCGATGCTGGACGACGAGGGACTCATCGAACGCCTGCTGCGCGGCGGCCTGAGCACCGCGCGCCGCGTCGACGCGCTGGCCGGACGCGGCGTCGGCATGGACCTGGTGCGCGACACCGCCGACCGCCTCGGCGGACGGCTCACGCTGCGCAGCCGCCGCGGCGAGGGCACGACGCTGGAACTGCTGGTCCCGGTGCAGATCGCCGCGCTGCGCGCGATCCAGGTGGGATCCGGCGGGCTGACGGCCTGGATCCCGCTGGACGCGGTCGAGTGCGTGTTGCAACGGCCCACGCTCAACGGCCAGCAGATCGCGCTGCGCGACGAGCTGCTGCCGCTGCTGCCGCTGACCGAGGTGCTGCGGCCCGGGTCCGCTTCGCCGGAGGCCTTGGCGCCCCGCTCGGCGCTGGTGTTGCGGGCCGGCGGTCAGCGGGCGGCGTTGGGCGTGGAGGCGCTGGACGGCATCGCCGTCGTCGTGCTGCGGCCGCCGCCGGCCTTGCTGCCGGCCTCGCCGCTGATCGCGGGGCTCGCGCTGGACGCGGCGCAGCAGCCGGTGCCGGTGCTGGCGCCGGAAGGCCTGACCGCCGCCGCGCGCCGCGCCCGGCCGCGCGCCGCCGTGCCGGCCCCGCGCACGGGGACCATCCTGGTCATCGACGACTCGCTCACCACGCGCATGCTGGAGCAGAGCATCCTCGAAGCCGCCGGCTACCGCGTCCACATGGCCGCCTGCGCCGAGGACGGCCTGGAAGCGGCGCACCGCGAGCGCTACGCGTTGATCCTGGTGGACGTCGAGATGCCCGGCATGGACGGCTTCGAATTCGTGAGCCGCATCCGCCAGGACGCCGCGTTGCGCGACGTGCCGGCCGTGCTGGTGACCTCGCGCAACGCGCCCGAGGACTTGGCGCGCGGCAAGGCCGTGGGCGCCGACGGCTACATCGTCAAGGGCGAGTTCGCGCAGAACGAGTTCCTCGCGCAGGTCGCGCGGCTGGTGGCGCGCTCCGCATCGCAGGACGCGTCGACGCCCGGTTCTGGCGCGGCGCCCGGCACCACGTCCCGTGCGAACCCGGCGTCGTCGGCATTGCAGACATCGACATCGGCATCGCGCGCCGCCGACAAGGGGACGTCCTCATGAGCGTCGCCAAGCTGCGGGTGCTGGTGGTCGAGGACTCGATCACCGTGCTGGCGCACATCCGCGAGGTGCTGTCCGCGCAGCGCGACATCGAGATCGTGGGCGAGGCCAACGACGGCCAGCGCGCGGTGGCGCTGTGCCAGCAGCTGCGGCCCGACGTCGTGTCCATGGACATGATGCTGCCCGGCATGGACGGCCAGGCCGCGACCGAGGCCATCATGGCCCACTGCCCGACGCCCATCCTGATCGTGTCCTCGTCGACCAATCGCGGCGAACTCCTGCGCACCTACGAGGCGCTGGCCGCCGGGGCCGTCGAGGTGCTGGAGAAGCCCAGCGGCACGCAGCCCGAGGGCGAATGGGAGCGCCGTTACGTGACGCTGCTGCGGCTGGTCTCGCGCATCCGCGTGATCACGCATGTGCGGGCGCGCATGGCGGGCCGGCCGCTGCCGTCGGCGTCCGCGCCGTTCCCGGGGGGATCCGCGCCGGGACGCCGCGCGCTGCTCGCGCTGGGCGCCTCCACCGGCGGCCCCGGCGCGCTGATGAAGGTGCTGCAGTCGCTGCCCGCGCCGGCACCGCTGCCGGTGCTCATCGTGATGCACATCAACGCGGTCTTCAGCCGCGGCTTCGCCGAATGGCTGGATGCGCAGACCCCGCATCGGGTGCGCTACGCCCACGGCGGCGAGCCGCTGCGCGAGTTGGCGGGTCAGGTCTTGCTGGCGCCCCCGGACGCCCACCTGATCCTGCGCGCCGGCCGCCTGGAGCTGAGCCACGCGCCCCCGCGGCACTCCTGCCGTCCGTCGGTGGACGTGCTCTTCGAATCACTGGCCGCCGAGATCGGCGCGGGCGTCGCCGCCGCGTTGCTGACCGGGATGGGCCGGGATGGCGCGGCCGGGCTGCTGGCGATCCGCCGGGCCGGCGGCGCGACGCTGGCCCAGGACGAGGCCAGTTCCATGGTGTACGGCATGCCGCGCGAGGCCGCCCAGTTGGGCGCCGCCGAGCGCATCCTGCCGCTGAACGAGATTGGTCCCGCCTTGATGGGCTTGAGCGGTACGGCCTGGGGAGGAGCCCATTCATGAATGAAAGAACCTTGATCGTCGAGGACAGCCTGACGGTGCGGATGGACCTGCGCGAGGCGCTGGACGAGGCCGGCTTCGACTGCGTCGAATGCGCGACGCTGGCGCAGGCGCGCGCGGCGCTGGCGCAAGCGACGCCTGCCCTGGTGCTGCTGGACAACCAGCTGCCCGACGGCGACGGCGCCGGCTGGCTCAGCGAGCTGCGCGCCGCGCCAGGCGGCCAGGACTGCGTGGTGCTCATCCTGTCCAGCGCCTCGCAGGTCGGCGACCGGCTGCGCGGTCTGGCGCACGGCGCGGACGAGTACGTCGGCAAGCCTTACGACCGGCTCTACGTCGTGGATCGCGCCCGCGAGCTGGTGCGCCAGCGCCATGCGCTGCGCAGCGTGGGCGATGCGCTGACGCAACCGCCCAGCGTGCTGCTGATCGACGACAGCGAGACCTTCCGCGAGGCGCTGCGCGAGGCCTTGGAGCCCGCCGGCTATCGCATCCTGCTGGCGGCCAGCGGCGAGGACGGCCTGCGCCAATCGGCCGCGCTGCGGCCCAACGCGGTGATCGTCGACCAGCACATGCCGGGCATGGACGGGGCGGCGGTGATCCGCTCGTTGCGGCTGGACCCGGCGCTGCGTCACACGCCCTGCCTGCTGCTCACGGCCGACGAGGGCTATGAGGCCGAGCTGCGCGCGCTGGAAGCCGGCGCCGACGCTTTCGCCCGCAAGCAGGACGATGTCGACCTGATCCTGGCGCGCGTCGCCGCGATGCTGCGCAGCGCCAAGGCCAGCCTGCCCGAGCACGGCGCCAGCCTGCTCGGCCCCAAGCGCCTGCTGCTGGTGGACGACAGCGCCAATGTGCTGGCCGAGCTGGGCGCCACGCTGCGCGACGACGGCTTCGACGTGATCTCGGCGTCCAGCGGCGAGCAGGCGCTGGAGCTGCTGTCGGTGCAGAGCGTGGACGCCGTCCTGCTGGACGTGCAGATGCCCGGCATCGGCGGCCTGGAGACCTGTCGCCGCATCAAGGCCGCGCCGGCGCTGCGCGACATTCCGGTGCTGCTGCTGACCGCCTTCGACGGCCGCGAGACCATGCTGGCCGGGTTGGAGATCGGCGCCGACGATTACGTCATCAAGGCCAACGGCGAGGTCGAGCTGCTCAAGGCGCGGCTGCGCGCGCAGCTGCGCCGCAAGCAGTTCGAAGACGAGGCTCGCCGCAGCCATGCCGAGCTGCACAACAGCGCGATGGAGGCCGCCGAGGCGCGCGCCGCGCGCGAGCTGGCGGACAGCCGAGCCGAGCTGCTCGCCGTGCTGCAGCAGCGCAACGACGCGCTGGAGCAGCTCAACGCCGAGCTCAGCCGCGCCAGCAGCGCCAAGACCGCCTTCCTGTCGACCATGTCGCATGAGCTGCGCACGCCGCTGAACGCGGTGATCGGCTTCGCGCAGCTGATGCGGGACGGCGCCGCCGGTCCGGTCAGCGATCGGCAATCCGAGTTCTGCAACCACATCCACAACGCGGGCCAGCATCTGCTGTCGCTGGTCAACGACCTGCTGGACATGGCCAAGATCGAGGCCGGCCGCGTCGACCTGGACATCGAGCCGGTGGACCTGGACGAGCTGCTGGGCGACGCGCTGGCCATCGTCCAGGAACGCGCGCGGCTGGGCAACATCCGCATGGACTTCTTCGGCGTGGGCCAGCAACAGCGACTGTGCGTCGACCGGCGCCGGCTGCGGCAGATCATCTACAACCTGCTGTCCAACGCCGCCAAGTTCACGCCCAAGGGCGGGCAGATCCGGCTGGAGGCGCGCCGCGTCTCGCGGGCCCGGGCGCGCGAATCGCTGCCGGGCTTCCCCATCGGGCGGCGCTCGGACCTGCCTGAGAGCGAGTTCGCCGAGTTCGTGCAGATCAGCGTGACCGACAGCGGCATCGGCATTCCCGCGGACGGGCTGGAGCGGCTGTTCCAGCCCTTCAACCAGATCCGCAACGCGCTGACGCACAAGGTCGAGGGAACGGGCCTGGGCCTGGCGACGGTGGCGCGGCTGGTGCAGCTGCACGACGGCGCGGTGGCGGTCAGCAGCGAGCCGGACAAGGGCAGCTGCTTCACCTGCTGGCTCCCCTGGCGCGAGCCGGTGATCCCCGACGTCATCCTGCCCGACGAGCCCGGCGAGCGTCCGCTCGCCCTGGTCATCGAGCACAACGAGCAGGCCGCCACGCTGATCCAGACGCAGCTCAAGGGCGCGGGTTTCCGTGTGCGGCATGTGCGCTCGGCCGAGGAGGCCTTGCAGCTCGCGCACCGGCTGCGTCCCGACCTGATCACGCTGGAGGTCAACCTGCCGGGGCTGGACGGCTGGGAGCTGCTGTCGCGGCTCAAGAACCTGGCGGGCTGGGCGCACATCCCGGTGGTCGTGGTCTCGGTCGATGCGGGGCAGGAGGTGGCGCTGTCGCTGGGCGCCTCGGCGGTGCTGCACAAGCCGGTCAGCCGCAAGGCGCTGACGCAGGAGCTGCAGATGCTGGGCTTCAAGCCGACGGCGACGCGCAAGTTCCTGGTGCTGGCGATCAGCGATGCGCCGGGGGATCTGCAGTCGCTCAGCGCGCATCTGTCGCAGCCGGGCTTCTCGGTGCTGCGCGCGACCGGCGGCAAGGAGGGCATCGAGCTGGCTCGGCGCCACGTGCCCGACCTGATCGTGCTGGACCTGCTGATGGCGGAGGTCGACGGCATCGGCGTCGTCGAGGCGCTGCAGCGCGATCCGCTGACGGCGGCGATTCCGGTGATCGTGGTCGCCGCTTCGCAGCTGACCGCGCGCGATCGGGAGCTGCTCAACCGCCATGTGCAGCGCGCGACCGCGCGGCAGCCGGCGGCGGATGCGGCGGCTTCTCCGGTCGGCGCACCGCCATCGGCGGTGCTACCCTCCGGCGCGCGGCCCTCGCCAGGACCGCAGGGTCACTTCATGGACGAGGTCAAACGCGCCATCAGCCGCACCAGCTGGGGCGACCTCGATCCGCTGGATGATTGAGGCACGCACTTGAAGTGCCATGCGGCGCAATGAATCGCCACTGAGAAGCGACGACGTGCCGATGGCGATCGAAACGACACGGGAGCCCGATGCAGCCGAACGAGACGCCCTCCTCCTCTTCCCCGCCGGCCACGCCGCCGGACGGGGGTTTGCTGACCGTGGTCCTGGTCGAGGACTCGCTGACCATCCGGCGTCAGCTGTTGCAGCGCCTGGACGCGGTGCCCGGCCTGCGCGTGATCGGCGAGGCGGCTGACGAAGCCACCGCGATCACCATCGTCACGCAGCTGCAGCCCAAGGCGGTGCTGCTGGACCTGTCGCTGGCCCAGGGAGGCTCCGGCCTGGCGGTGCTCAAGGCGCTGCGCAAGCAGGGCTTCGTGGGGCAAGTGATCGTGCTCTCGCACCAGACCGAGGCCTACCGCGCGGGCGTACTCGCGGCGGGCGCCAATGGCTTCTTCGACAAGGCCGAAGAGCTGGACGTGATGCTGCGCCAGCTCACCGGCCGCGCGGAGCTGCCCGGACCCGAACCGCTGGACGCGGACGCGCTGCATGCGAGGCTGGACCAGACGGTGCGGCTGGCGCTGCGCGACGGCTCGGAGGTCGTCGTGCACGTGATCGCCGGGCGTCGCTCCGAGATGCCGCCGCTGGCGGCGCAGCTGGCGGTGGGACTCGAAGGGGGTGATCTGGTCGGATGGACCAGAGCGGCCGGCGGGGCCGGCGGGGCCGGCGACGCGCTGCTGTGCGTCGTCCAGGTCGATGCGGACGATGCGCCCCCGCTGCGGGAGCGACTGGACGTCCTGGCACCCGATGTACGGCTGGGTCGCGCGCGGCTGCCGGAGGACGCGCTGTCGGCGGGCGGGCTGATCGGACTGGCCACGCTGCAGGCGCTGGGCAAGCTGCCGGGCTAATCCTTCCGGGCCGGGGGGATGCAGGCGGGCACTTGAGTTGCCCCCACGACTGGAATACCCTCCACCGCTGGAGGTCAATGACCGTGGACGTTCTGCAACTGGACATCTCGGGCCGACCGCAGGCCTGGATCTCGACGAAGGAAGCAGCGGTGCTGTACGCCAGCGACGCCATCGGGTGGACGCTGGGAGACCCGTGCCACACGCTGCGCGGCGGCTATCAGCGCATGACGGGGTTGCAGTCCCGCATCGAGCTCCACCCCATCGTCGCCGTCCGCGGCGCGATTCCCAGCCGCGCCTGGCGCCAGTCCCCGGCGCTGTCCAATTTCAAGCTGTTCGCCCGGGATCGGCATGTCTGCGCCTACTGCGGACACAGCTTCCATGCGGACCACCTGACACGGGAGCACATCCAGCCGGTGTCGCGCCACGGGCGGGACACCTGGATGAACTGCATCACCGCCTGCCGCGGTTGCAACGGCCGCAAGGGCAACCGCACGCCGGAAGAGGCGAACATGACGCTGCTGTATCTGCCCTACGTGCCCAGCCTGCACGAGGACATGATCCTGCGCGGGCGCCGCATTCTGGCGGACCAGATGGAGTTCCTGCTGGCGAGCGTGCCGCGGTCGTCGCGGCTGTATCTGGACTAGGACGGAGCTCGTCCTCCCCCATCCGACGGGGGAGAAGCTCATACCAAGACGTTATGGCGAGCTCGCCCGGCCGGCCCTAGTCTGATGGGGTCGCACAGAGGGAGCTCCCCATGATGAACACGTCTTTCCATCGCATCCAGGTGCGGGTGGCGCATGCCGATCCGCTGGTGGCCGTGGGGCTCGCCACGGTGCTCGCCCGTCACGCCGACATCGAGCTGGTCGAGCATGACCTCGCCGGCCCGCGCGTCGTCATCGCCGATTACGAGGGCGCGCTCAGCCTCGTCCATCAGCGCCGCTCGCCCCGTGCGCCGCGGCCGATGACGCCGCTCCCGCCGCACCGCGTCGACGACGCCAAGGTGCTGGTGCTCACCGCCAACGACCGCGAGCACGATGTGCGCTCGGCGCTGGAGGCCGGTGTCGAGGGCTATGCCGACCTGGGCTGCCACATCGAGGAGCTGGTCAACGGCGTGCGGCTCGTGGCGCGGGGCTCGCGGTATCTCAGCCAGCGCGCGGCGCAGCGCGTCGCCGCGAGCATGACCCGCAGCGCGCTCACCGAGCGCGAACGCGAGGTGCTGGCGGAGGTCGCGCTGGGCAAGAGCAACAAGGCGGTCGGGCAGACGCTGCGGATCTCGGCCGGCACGGTGAAGACGCACATGAAGGCGATCCTGGAGAAGCTCGGCGCGGCCACCCGCACCGAGGCCTCGGGCATCGCGCGCGAGCTGGGCCTGATCGCCTCGCCGCCGGTGCGGTCCGGTCGACTTGTGTAGAGTGACGCTTTGGGCCCGCCGCGAGGCGCGCGCCTTGCCCGTGAGCAGCAGGTAAAGACTTGTTGCCCGGTCAACGATGGCGCGAGCGTGTTCGTTGGCCGGCTATCGACTGGAGTACGAGATGAAGAAGCTCTTGATGGCGACGATGGTGGCGGCCCTGGCCGCCTGTTCGACGACGAGTCCCGACGTGATTCAACGCGGCGACGCGCAGCGTCTGTCGCAGGTGCAGGATGCGACGGTGCTGTCCTGGCGCCCGGTGACGGTGGACGGCAGCCAGAGCGGTGCCGGCGCGGTGACAGGCGCGGTGGTGGGCGGTGTCGCGGGCGGCAGCGTCGGCGGCCATCGGGAGGGCCTGGTGGTCGGCGTGCTGGGCGCGGTCGCGGGTGCGGCTCTGGGCAACGCGGTGGAACGCGGCGTGACCAAGGAGCAGGCGGTCGAGATCATCGTCCAGCTGCGCAACGGCGAGCGCCGCGCGATCGTCCAGGCGCAAGGCAACGAGAACTGGCAATCCGGCGAACCGGTGATGATCATCACCACCGGCGGCAAGGCCCGCGTGGTGCGCGCGCCGGCGGCGACCCGGACCAATTGAGCCCTTCGGGCTGGACATGAGAAAGGGGCTTCGGCCCCTTTTTTCGTTCGTGCTCTATCCAGTTTCGGCAGCACGCCGAACGGCGGGCAACTGAGTTAGCAGCTCTGGAAGAGCCAAGGTGACGGTGTCCCACACGACATCGAGGTTGATGTCGAAATAGCCATGGGCGATGCGGTTGCGCATGCCCTTCATGCTCCGCCAAGGTACTTGCGGATGTGCGTCAACGAAAGGCTCGTGGTCCTTGAGCACCTTCGTCGCGGCCTCGCCAAGCACGATGATGTTGAGGATGACCGCCTGCTGGGTCTTCTTGTCCTCGAGAAACGCCGCCTTGCTGAAACCGTCGACGTACGAGCAGGCCAAGCCGGCGGCTTCCTGCATGTGGTCGAGGTAATCGAGCAGGCGGGTTTCGCTCATACGGGCTGGGCCTCCGCAAGAACCTGCCCTCGGAACTTCATGGGAAGGTCGCCGGGAGTCAGCAGATCCACGCGCACTCCGAGAAGCTCCTCCAATTCGACCTGGAGTCCCCCCAGGTCGAACAGCGTGGCGCCGGGCAGCGGATCGACCAGCAAATCAAGATCGGAGCCATCACGGTCGTCGCCATGCAGGGCCGAGCCGAATACCCGCAGATTCGACGAACGATAGCGGGCGACCAGACTGCGCAACAGATCTCGCTTCGAGGCAAGAGCAAGTGATGGTTTCATTTGAGCTTCACGTTCAATGCGACCAAGTGCAAAGGATACCGCGCAGTTGGTCGAGAGGGATATCTCGCGAGAACACGTCGGCAGTGAACGCGCTCCCGAGCCTCACTTCACCCGCTGCTTCTCCAGCTTCCGCGCCAGCGTTCGCCGGTGCATGCCCAGCCGCCGCGCGGTCTCCGAGATATTGAAATCGGTCGCCGCCAGCGTCTCGTGGATGTGCTCCCACTCCAGCGTCTTGATCGAGGTCGTCGCCCGCGCGGTCACCTCGACGTCCGCGTCCCCGTCGGCGCGCGAGAACGCCGCCTCGATGTCATCGGTGTTGGCGGGCTTGGCCAGGTAGTGACGCGCCCCCAGCTTGATCGCCTCCACCGCCGTGGCGATGCTCGCGTAGCCGGTCAGCACGACGATGACCATCTCGTCATCGCGCTCGTGCAGCGCCTGCACGCAGGCCAGGCCCGAGCCGCCGCCCGCCAACTTCAGATCGACCACCGCGTACTCCGGCCGCTCGTCAGGCGCGCGTTCGTCGAGCAGCTTCTGCACCTGCTCCAGGCTGGTCGCGCGCAGCACCTGATAGCCGCGGCGCTCGAACGAGCGCGCCAGCGTGCGCGCGAACGCGTCGTCGTCCTCGACGATCAGCAGCAGCCGATCGGCATCGGCGGAAAGGTCATCCTGCATCATGGCCGCCATTGTCGGACAGTCCTTGCGGCGCGAGCGCCGACAAGGGCATGCGAATCTCGACCTCCGCCCCGCCGCCCTCCTCCGCATCGCGGTTGCGCGCCTGCAATCGCCCGCCCAGCGAGCGCACCACATTCAGCGCGAGGAACAGCCCCAGCCCGCCGCCCGCCCGGCCCTTGCTCGATTGATAGGGCTTGCCGAAGCGCTCCAGCATCTCCGGCAGGAAGCCCGGCCCCCGGTCCCGCACCCGCAGCACCAACTGGCCGTCCTCGATCAGCGCGCGCAGGATCACCGGCTGGCCCGGCGCCGCCTCCAGTGCGTTGTCCAGGATGTTGTCGATCATCTGCTTGAGCCCCACGTCCGACACGATGCGCGGCGACGGCAGATCCACATCGGGCCGGTAGTCCAGCCCCTCCCGCGAGCGCGTCGCGCGCCAGTGCTCGACCAGCTCGTCCAGGAAGCCCTGCAGCGTCGTCACCACCGGCGACTCGCCGCGCAGCTCGCCCGCCGACATCAGGATGCCGCTGACGATCGCCTTGCAGCGGCGCAGCTGGACCTGCATTTCCTCGATCTCCTCGCGCAGCTCCGGATCGCCGGCGAAAGGCGCCATGCGCGACCAGTCGCCCAGGATCACCGACAGCGTCGCCAGCGGCGTGCCCAGCTCATGCGCGGCGCCCGAGGCCAGCAGGCCCATGCGGACGATGTGCTCTTCCTCCGCCGCTCGCTGGCGCAGATCGGCCAGCCGCGCGTCGCGCGTGCGCAGGTTGCGCCCGATCCGCTGGATGAAGATCACCAGCAGCCCCGCGTTGATCGCGAAGCAGATCAGCAGCCCGCCGATGTAATGCGTGGGCAGCGCCAGCCCGACCATGTCCGGCACCAGCAGCGGCAGGTGCCACTGCGTCAGCGCGATGAAGCAGCCGCCCGTCAGGCTCACCATGAACCAGATGTAGCGCGAAGGCAGCAGCACCGCGCCCACCGCGATCTGCAGCAGGAACAGGAAGATGAAGGGATTCGTGACGCCGCCGCTGTAGTACAGCTGGCCGCTGAGCACCGCGACGTCCACCAGCAGGCCGGCGAAGAGCTCGGCGTTGCGCACGCTGGGCATCCAGCGCGCGCGCAGCCAGCAGGCCAGGTTGAACAGCACCAGCACGGCCAGCAGCGTCAGCATCTCCGGCATCGGCAGCCGGATGTGCAGCGCGTAATGCACCGACAGGACCGTCGCAAACTGCCCCGCCGCCGCCAGCCAGCGCAGCTGCACCAGCTGCAGCAGGTTGTTGCGCCCCGCCTCCAACGCGCGCACCTCGTTGATGGCGTTCAGCGCCGCGCCGTCCTCACCGTCCAGATAGCGGCTGTCGTCGGGATGATCATCGTCGGGATCGGGCAGAGCGAGCGGCATCGCGGGCAGGACAGGAAAAGAACGAGCCCGGGTCAGGCCTTGCCGGACATGGCCGCGCGCCGGCGCGGCTCGATGCGCCAGAGATAGAACGAGATCCCCGCCACCATCGCCGCCATCGCAAACCAGGTCAGCGCGTACTGCAGGTGATGGTTGTTGAAGCGCACCACCGTCAGCCCGCCGCGCGGCCAGCGCGTCTGGTCGTCGGCCACGGCGGCGTCGACGAAGTACGGCGCCACCGGCCCTTCGATCGCGCGCGCCTTGGCGATGGCCTCGACATCGCGCGAGTACCAGCGGTCCTGCTCCGGCGCGTTCTTGCGCAGCAGATCGCCGCCCGGCTCGGTCAGGCGCAGCAGCCCGACGACGCGGTCCTCGCCCTGCGTCTCCGACGCGGTGCGCGAGGCGCGGGTCTTGAACTCCGGCGGCACGAAGCCGCGGTTCACCAGCACCCAGTCGCCTTGCGTCGTGCGCAGCGGCGTCAGCACCCAGTAGCCGGTGCCCAGCTCGGTGCTGGCGCCGACCAGGGTCTCGCGCGAGTGGTCGAAGGTTCCCACCAGCTGGACCTTGCGGTACTCGTCATCGGCCTTGTTGACCGCGGCCCAGTGCGCCGCGTCGGGCGCGCGCACCGCGGCGGCGGCCAGGCGCTGATCGATGCGCGCGATCAGGTCCTCTTTCCAGCCCAGCCGCTGCACCTGCCACAAGCCCAGCGCCACGAAGGCCGCAAACGAAAGGGCCGCGCCCAGCAGCAGCGCCCAGAAGGCGCCGCCGCGGCGCGGCCGCTGCGGTTCCCGGATGGTCTCGGCCATCAGGGCATGTTGCGCATGTCGTGGATGGGCATCATGTTGGCGTTCAGGTGGAACATGACCCAGATCGAGCCCGCCAGCATGATCACCACCACCGCGATCGTGAAGATCAGCGACAGCATGGACCAGCCGCCCTCGACCTTCGAGTTCATGTGCAGGAAGTACACCATGTGCACCACGATCTGCACCGCCGCGAAGCCCAGCAGGACCAGGCCGGTCGTGCTCGACGACGGGATGACCTTGGCCATCACCAGCCAGAACGGGATCGCCGTCAGGATCACCGACAGGATGAAGCCGATCACGTAGCCCTTGACGGTGGCGTGGTAGCCGACGTCGTCGTGGTCGTCATGACCGTGGCCGTGGCCGTGGTCGTGGTTGTCGTTGTGGTCAGCGCTCATGGCAGCACTCCCATCAGATAAACGAAGGTGAAGACACCGATCCAGATCACGTCCAGGAAGTGCCAGAACATCGACAGGCAGATCAGGCGGCGCTTGTTCTCCTTGGTCAGGCCGAACTTGGCCACCTGGAACATCAGCGTCACCAGCCAGATCGAACCGAAGGTCACGTGCAGGCCGTGCGTGCCCACCAGCGTGAAGAAGGACGACAGGAAGGCGCTGCGCTGCGGACCCGCGCCCTCGTGGATCAGGTGCGCGAACTCGTACAGCTCGACGGCCAGGAAGCACAGGCCCAGCAGGCCCGTCACCGCCAGCCAGCCCAGCGTGCCGCCCTTCTTGTTGCCCAGCATCTTGATCATGGCGAAGCCATAGGTGATCGAAGAGAGCAGCAGGAAGCCGGTGTTCAGCGCCACCAGCGGCAGGTCGAACAGGTCCGCCCCCGACGGGCCGGCCGCGTAGCTGCGGCCCAGCACCGCATACGCCGCGAACAGCACCGCGAAGATCAGGCAGTCGCTCATCAGGTAGATCCAGAACCCGAGGAGCGTGCCGTGCTGCGGATGATGGTCGCCGTTGTCGTAGAACACCGGCGTGCCGGTGTTGTTCGTCATGGTCGTTGCTTGCATGTTGGATATTGCTCGCTGCGGATTCAGGCCTGGGCGGCCAGCACCTTCGTGCGGGCGTCCTCCGTGCGCGTCACTTCATCGGACTTGATGTAGTAGTCGCGCTTGTAGTTGAAGGTGTGGACGATCGCCGCGATCACGGTCACCGCGAAGGCGACACCCGCCACCAGCCACATGTGCCAGATCAGCGCGAAGCCCACCAGGGTCGACAGGCCCGCCAGGATCACGCCGGCGGCGGTGTTCTTGGGCATGTGGATGTCCTGGAAGTTGGCGGTCGGGCGTTGATGGCCGCGGGTCTTCATGTCGTGCCACGCGTCGTGGTCATGCACCACCGGCGTGAAGGCGAAGTTGTACTGCGGCGGGGGCGACGAAGTCGACCACTCCAGCGTGCGGCCGTTCCAGGGGTCGCCCGTCACGTCGCGCAGTTGGTCGCGCTTGAGGTACGAGACCACCAGCTGGATCAGGAAGCTGCCGATGCCCGCGGCGATCAGCAGCGCGCCGAAGGCGGCGACCTGGAACCAGATCTGCAGCGACGGATCGTCGAAGTGGCTCATGCGGCGGGTCACGCCCATCAGGCCCAGCACGTACAGCGGCATGAAGGCGACGAAGAAGCCGATCTGCCAGAACCAGAACGAGCACTTGCCCCAGAACGGATCCAGCTTGTAGCCGAAGGCCTTCGGGAACCAGAACGAGATGCCCGCCAGCAGGCCGAACAGCACGCCGCCGATGATCACGTTGTGGAAGTGGGCGATCAGGAACAGCGAGTTGTGCAGCACGAAGTCCGCGGGCGGGACGGCCAGCAGCACGCCGGTCATGCCGCCGATCACGAAGGTGATCATGAAGCCGATGGTCCAGTACATCGGGACCTCGAACTTGATGCGGCCGCGGTACATCGTGAACAGCCAGTTGAAGATCTTCGCGCCCGTCGGGATCGAGATGATCATCGTCGTGATGCCGAAGAACGAGTTGACGCTGGCGCCCGAACCCATCGTGAAGAAGTGGTGCAGCCACACCAGGTACGACAGGATGGTGATGACGACGGTCGCGTAGACCATCGAGGCGTAGCCGAACAGCTTCTTCTGGCTGAAGGTCGAGACGACCTCGGAGAAGATGCCGAAGGCCGGCAGCACCAGGATGTAGACCTCGGGGTGGCCCCAGATCCAGATCAGGTTGACGTACATCATGGCGTTGCCGCCGAGGTCCGTCGTGAAGAAGTTGGTGCCGGCGTAACGGTCCAGCGACAGCAGCGCCAGGGCCGCGGTCAGGATCGGGAACGAGGCCACGATCAGGATGTTGGAGCACAGCGAGGTCCAGGTGAAGACCGGCATCTTCATCATGGTCATGCCCGGCGCGCGCATCTTGATGATGGTCGCGATCAGGTTGATACCGGACAGCGTCGTGCCGACCCCGGCGACCTGCAGGCCCCAGATGTAGTAGTCCACCCCCACCCCCGGACTCGCCAGGATGCCCGACAGCGGCGGATAGGCCAGCCAGCCGGTGCGCGCGAATTCGCCGATGAACAGCGACAGCATGATCAGCACGGCGCCGCCGGTGGTCATCCAGAAGCTGAAGTTGTTCAGGAAGGGGAAGGCCACGTCGCGCGCGCCGATCTGCAGCGGCACGACGAAGTTCATGAAGCCCGTGATCAGCGGCATCGCCACGAAGAAGATCATGATCACGCCGTGGGCGGTGAAGACCTGGTCGTAGTGATGCGGGGGCAGGAAGCCGAGCTGGTCGCCGAAGGCGATGGCCTGCTGGGCGCGCATCATCAGCGCGTCGGCGAAGCCGCGCAGCAGCATGACCAAGCCCAGCACGATGTACATGATGCCGATCTTCTTGTGGTCGATGCTGGTCACCCAGTCGCGCCAGAAGGGGCCCCACAGACGGAACTTGGTCATCAGCGCGAGCAGGGCCAGCCCGCCCAGCGCGACCATCGCGAACGTGCCGATCAGAATCGGCTCGTGATAAGGAATCGCCTCGAGACTGAGGCGTCCGAAGATGAGCTTTTGAGCGTCAATCATCTTGGATCTCGGTAGTGCTTGCGGGCCCGGCGCGTCGGGGAGCGTCGCGCCGGGCGGCAGGGTCAGTTACGGGTGGCCGAAGCCTGCCACTGGGAGGCGTACTGCCCCGCGTTGTCGGGGGTGCACAGCGAAGCGACGAAGATGCGCTTCTGGTCGTTGCTCCAGGGCTTGCTGGCCAGGCCGTCGATGGCGCCCTTGCCGCCGCCGCCGGCCGCGTCGATCGCCATCATCTGGCCCATGCACATCTTGGAGCCGTCGACGCAGCGGTTCACGACCGCGTCGAACAGGCCCGGCGCCACGCTGGCGAAGCGGCGCACCGGCTGACGCTCGGACGGCTTCTCCAGGTCGAGGTACATCTCCTTGGTCAGCGCCACGCCGTCGGCCTTGTTGCGCTCGACCCAGGCGGCGAACTCGTCGTTGCTCAGACCGTGGAACTTGAAGCGCATATGCGAGAAGCCGTCGCCGCTGAAGTTGGCGGAGAAGCCGTCATACACGCCGGGCTTGTTGATCACGGCGTTGAGCTGGCTCTGCATGCCGGGCATCGCGTAGATCATGCCGGCCATGGCGGGCACGTAGAACGCGTTCATCACGGTCGACGAGCTGATCTTGAAGTGGATCGGTCGATCCACCGGCGCGGCCAGTTCGTTGACGGTGGCGATGCCTTGCTCGGGATAGATGAACAGCCACTTCCAGTCCAGCGCCACGACCTCGACGGTCAGCGGCTCCACGCCGGCCGGAATCGCGCGATGCGCGTCCAGGCGTTCCAGCGGACGGAACGGGTCGAGCTTGTGCGTGGAGATCCAGGTCATCGCGCCCAGCGCGATGATGATCAGCAGGGGCGCGCCCCAGATGATCAGCTCCAGGCGCGTGGAGTGGTCCCACTCGGGCGAGTAGGTGGCCTCCTTGTTGGACGCGCGGTATCGGAACGCGAAGACCAGCGTCAGGATGATCACCGGGACGATGATCAAGAGCATCAGCAGGGTCGAAGCGACGATCAGCTGCGCTTGCTGGTTCGCGATGTCGCCCGAAGGTTTCATCACGACCATGTTGCAGGCGGAGAGGGGGAGCGCCAGCGCGAGCAGCCCGAGACGGGCCAACCTGCGGGCAAGACTTGTGTTTAGAGAAGCTTTGAGGTACATGGGACTTCAGCAAACCAGCAGGCGTAGTTCACGCGGGACCCCCTCCAGGCTCTCGGTCCGCGCTGCCAAACCTGGGGGTTTGTCCTGCGGAGGGAAAGCGATAAAGGGGAAAACGACACTTGTCGACCGTTGCACGCCGGGCGCAGATTTTGCCCGATTGACTCAAACCAACTATTGGACATTTTGTCCCAGGTAGGAGACGTATGAACAGCAGCACCCTTTCGACAGCCGGGCAACACCTGTCCACCGTCGGGCAACCGCTGCCCCGGGGGAACGGCGTGGCAACCCAGGAGGAGCAGGACGCGATCGCCCCGGGCGACATCGCGGTCGGCGTGGTCATCGGGCGGGCGTCGGAGTACTTCGACTTCTTCGTCTACGGGATCGCCTCGGTCCTGGTCTTCCCGACGATCTTCTTCCCCCACATGGAGCGCCTGGAGGGCACGCTCTGGGCCTTCGCGCTGCTGGCGCTGGCCTTCGTGGTCCGGCCCATCGGGACCATGGTCGGCATGGAGATCCAGCGCCGCTTCGGCCGCAGCGTGAAGCTGACGGTGGCGCTGTTCCTGCTGGGCATCTCGACCTGCACGATCGCCGTGCTGCCCGGCTTCAACACCTGGGGCGGTGCGGCCATCGCCCTGCTGGCCGCCTGCCGCATCGGGCAAGGCCTGGCGCTGGGCGGGTCCTGGGACGGGCTCCCGTCCCTGCTGGCCCTGAACGCGCCCCCGGGGCGCCGCGGCTGGTACGCGATGCTGGGCCAGCTGGGCGCGCCCATCGGCTTCCTGATCGCGGCCGCGATCTACGCCTACCTGTGGAGCAGCTTGGCGACGGTGGACTTCCTGAGCTGGGGCTGGCGCTATCCCTTCTTCGCGGCCTTCGCGATCAACGTGGTGGCGCTGTTCGCCCGCCTGCGCCTGGTCGTGACCCACGAGTACGAGAAGAACCTGGAGGAGCACGAACTCGATCCCGCCGACACCGGCGAGCTGTTCTCGCAGCAGGGCTACAACGTCTTCATCGGCGCCTTCGCGGCCCTGGCGAGCTACGCCCTCTTCCACATCGTCACGGTGTTCCCGCTGTCCTGGGTGATGCTGTACGGGGACCAGAACGTCACGCAGTTCCTGATTGTCCAGATCGTCGGCGCCCTGCTGGCGGCGGCGGCGATGCCGATCTCGGGCATGGTGGCCGACCGCATCGGCCGGCGCAGCACGCTGGGCACGCTGGCGACGACGATCGCGATCTTCAGCCTGTTCGCGCCCATCCTGCTGGACAGCGGCAGCATGGGTCAGAACATCTTCATCCTGGTCGGCTTCGTGCTGCTGGGCCTGTCCTACGGCCAGGCCGCAGGCGCGGTGACGTCCAACTTCCTGCCGCGCTTCCGCTACACCGGAGCGGCGCTGACCTCGGACCTGGCCTGGCTGATCGGCGCCGCCTTCGCCCCGCTGGTGGCGCTGGGGCTGTCCGCGCATTACGGGCTGTGGGCGGTGACGGCGTATCTGATCTCCGGATCGATCTGCACGCTGGTGGCCCTGCGCACCAACCGCATGCTCCAAATGAAAGACAAGGATTGACGGGGCGCCTGACGCCCAAAGTCGTGACATGTCCTTGACGGCCCGCGACGCCTAAAAGCAACGCAGGCTGCAGCAAATGCCCGACGGCCGATCGACAGATCGGCCGTTTTTCATTGCGCCGTCGATCTGTCGCCCTCCGGAATAACCCCAGGAAATTAGTTAGCAAGCTATCTATCTAGAATTCGGGGCATGACTTCCTCGACCGACAAGCCCGTGCGCACGCTGACGCGCACCGCCCGCGAGACCGCCCTGATGAAGGTGGGCGTGACGCTGCCGGTGCTGGAGCGCGCGTATCGCGCCCGCGCCAACCTGGCGATCGCCCACGTGGGCCTGTCGCAGGCGCTGGCCTGGCCGCTGGTGATGATCGGGCGCCAGGGCGACGGTCTGCGCCAGGGCGAGCTCGCCACCCTGCTGGGCATCGAAGGGCCGTCGCTGACGCGTTCCATCGATCAGCTGATCTCGGGCGGTTTCGTCGAGCGCCACGAGGATCCCGACGACCGCCGCGCCAAGACCCTGCATCTGACCGCGCTCGGCGCGGACGCCTGCGAGCAGATCGAGACGACGCTGCGCGACCTGCGCAACGAGCTCTACCAAGGCATCCCCGACGCGGACATCGAAGCCGCGCTGCGGGTCTTCTCCACCCTGGCCGAACGCGTCGGCGCGCCGCAACCGACGGTGCCGCCGCGGCGCAAATGAGGATGCAGATGCCCGCCCTCCTCAAGCCCGGCTTCACCCGCGCCGAGTGGATCTTCTCGTTCAAGGCCTTCGCCGCCGCGATGCTGGCGGTCTTCCTGGCCAGTTGGGCGGGCCAGCCGCGCCCATTCTGGGCGCTGATGACGGCCTACGTCGTCGCCCATCCGATGGCCGGCGCGGTGCGCTCCAAGGGGTTGTTCCGCTTCCTGGGAACGCTGGTCGGCAGCACGGCGGCGGTGCTGATGGTGCCGCGCTTCGTCAACGCGCCGGAGCTGCTGAGCCTGGCCCTGGCGCTGTGGGTCGCCGGCTGCCTGACGCTGTCGCTGCGCGACCGCACGCCTCGCGCCTACGCCTTCATGCTGGCCGGCTACACGGCGGCGCTGATCGGCTTCCCCGCGGTCGACACGCCGCTGGGTATCTTCGACACCGCCATCGCGCGGGTCGAAGAAATCGGCTTGGGCATCCTCTCCGCGTCGCTGGTGCACAGCCTGGTGCTGCCCAACAGCCTGGCCAGCTCGGTGCTGGGTCTGCTGGACCGCACGCTCGGCGACACCCGCGCCTGGCTGGGCGACATCGCCAAGCGCCAGGACGGCGGCGCCGATCGACGCCGCGTCGCCAGCGACATCACGCAGCTGCGCCTGCTGTCCATCCACATTCCCTTCGACACCAGCCATCTGCGCTGGACGGCCGACGCGGTCCATGCGATGCAGGATCACGTCGCCGCGCTGACGCCGCTGCTGGCAGGCGTCGAGGACCGTCTGGAGGCGCTGCAGGCGCATGGCGGCATTCCCGACGATGTGCGGGCGCTGCTGGACCGCATCGGCCCGTGGCTGGCGCTGCCGGCCGCGCGCGCCGAGGCCGAGCTGCCCGCGCTGCGCGCCCAGGTCGCCGCGCTGACCGACGAGACGCGTCGCACGCAGCTGGCCGACGATCCCTGGGCGCGGCTGCTGCGCGTGGCGCTGGCGGAACGGCTGGAAGGGCTGCTCGACGGCTGGCTGCACTGCGTGCAGCTGCGCTCGGACATCGACCTGGGCCTCAGCGGCGCGCCCATGCCCACGCGCGCCCTGGTCGCGCCCAGCGGCCACACCTTGCACCGGGACATGGGCATGGCGCTGTGGTCCGGCGCGGCCGCGCTGATCGCTATCCTGGTCTGCTGCGCGTTCTGGGTCCTGACCGGATGGCCGATGGGCTCGGCCGCCGCGATGATGGCCGCGATCTTCTGCTGCTTCTTCGCGGCGATGGACGACCCGGTCCCCGCGATCAACGGTTTCCTGCACTGGACCGTGCTGTCCATGCCCGTGGGCGCGCTCTACGTGCTGGTCCTGCTGCCGCTGGTGCAGGACATGTGGACGCTGATGGCCGTGTGCGCGCCGGTGTTCCTGCTGATCGGCTGCTACATCGGCCGCCCGGCGACGGTGGGATCCGCCCTGCCCTTCCTGTTCGGCGTGATCGGCACGCTGGTGATGCACGACACCGCGCAGGCGGACCTGACCAGCTTCCTGAACTCGATGCTGGGCCAGTTGGGCGGCGTCTTCGTGGCGGCGCGGGTCACGCGCCTGATGCGCTCGGTCGGTGCCGACTGGAGCGCCCGCCGGATCCAGCGCACCACTTGGCGCGAGCTCGACGACCTTGCGCGGCTGCCGCGCTCGGCGGCTCGCGGCCAGGCCTATCTGCTGCGCATGCTGGACCGGATCTCGCTGCTGGCGCCGCGCGTGGCGCAGGCAGGCGGCTCGGTGCCCGGCGTGCCCACCGACGACGCGCTGCGCGACCTGCGCATAGGCGCCAACCTGGTCGCGCTGCAGAGCGTGCGCGATCAGTTGCCCGCCGTGCCGCTGCGGCCGCTGCTGGACGCGTTGTCGGCCTGGCTGCAGCGCCGCATCGCCGGCGACCTGGGCGCCGCGCCGCAGGATCTGCTGGAGCGCCTGGACGACACGCTCGCGCGCCTCGTGCAGGCCTACCCGCCGCTGGCCCCGCTGCCGGATCCCGTGCGGCCCGCCGCGTCCGCGCTGCTGGGTCTGCGCCGCAACCTCTTCCCCGAGGCGCCGCCGGCCCTGCTGTTCGCGATCAACGACACCCCACACGATCAACACGAGGAGAACCGGGCATGACCGGCGCCGTCGATTTCTTCGGGCTCTATCTGCCCTGGCTGATGCCGCTGGCCGCGGTCGCCTTGCTGGCGCTGGCCGCCGTGCGGCGCGTGCTCGCCTGGACCGGCGCCTATCGCTGGATCTGGCATCCGGCGCTGTTCGACATGGCCTTGTACGTCGTGCTGCTGTGGGGCCTGAGCGCCGCCTCGCTGCGCGTGCTGCATCCCGGCTGACGACGCGCGCCCGTTCCGACCGCACGAGCCCTCGGGCTCCCCGAACACCTGAATGACGCCGGTCCGCCGGCCCCGATGACATGACTTCCTCCGTTTCCTCCTTCACCTGGCGCCGCGCGGTGTCCATCCTGGTGACCTTGCTGGTGGTGGCCGCCGCGCTGTGGGCCGCCTCGCGCCTGTGGGACCGCTACGAGCTCCAGCCCTGGACCCGCGACGGCCGCGTGCGCGCCAACGTCGTGCAGATCGCGCCGGACGTGTCCGGCCTGGTCACCGCGGTCCCGGTGCAGGACAACCAGCAGGTCGCCGCCGGCGCGCTGCTCTTCGAGGTCGACCGCGCCCGCTATGAGCTCGCGCTGCGCCAGGCGCAGGCGCAGCTGTCGGCGCAAAAGGTCGCGCTGGCACAGGCGCTGCGCGAGGCCGAACGCAACAGCGGCCTGGGCAGCCTGGTCTCGCAGGAAGCGCGCGAGCAGACCCGCAGCCGCGCCGAGCAATCGCGCGCCGCGGTCGCGCAGGCCGAGGTCGCCGTCGACAGCGCCAAGCTGAATCTGCAGCGCGCCGAGATCCGCGCCCCGTCCGCCGGCACCATCACCAACTTCGACCTGCGCCAGGGCGCGTATGCGAGCGCCGGTCATCCGGTGCTCGCGCTGGTGGACGCGCAATCGCTCTACGTCGAGGGCTACTTCGAGGAAACCAAGCTCGCCCGCATCCACATCGGAGACGCGGTCGAGATCGTGCCCATGGGCGCGAGCCATCCGCTCAAGGGCCGCGTGGAGAGTTTCTCGGCCGGCATCGCCGACCGCGACCGCAGCACCAGCGCCAACCTGCTGCCCAGCGTGAACCCGAGCTTCAACTGGGTCCGCCTGCCGCAGCGCGTGCCGGTGCGGGTGAAGCTGGATCCGCTGCCGGCCGGCGAGCGCCTGGTCGCGGGCCAGACGGTGACGGTGCAGGTGCTCAGCGGAGTGAAGTCGTGAGCCGCCGCCTGAATGCGGCGCTGGCGCTGATCGCCGCTGCGGCCTTGGCCGCCTGCTCGACCGCGCCCAAGGGCCCGAACTATCAAGTCCCCGCCGAGGCGGTCGTGCTCAAGCCGCGCGCCTCGGAGTCCTTCAGCGAGCAGCAGCGCGCCGCCTCCGACGCGCAAGCCGCCGCGCAGCCCGCGCCCTTCGACGCCCAGCCGCTGCCGGCGCACTGGTGGCGCCTGTTCCAGGACGAACGCCTGGACGCGCTGATCGAGAAGGCCTTCGCCCACAACACCGATCTGCGCCAGGCCGCCGCGAATCTCGAGCGGGTGCAGGCGATGGAGACCGAGGTCGCCGGCGGCGAAAAGCCCACGATCAGCGTCAACGGCGGCCCCAGCTATGGGCACCCGTCCGGCCTGTCCATGCTGAAGAAGGACGACGTTCCGCCGGACACCTACCGCTACAGCGCGGGCGTCGGTCTGTCGTATCAGCTGGACCTGTTCGGCCAGATCCGCCGCGCGATCGAGTCCTCGCATGCCAGCACGGAAGCCGCGCAGGCCGCGCTGGATCTGGTGAAGGTCAATGTCGCCGCGGGCACCGCACGCGCCTATGCCGAGGCTTGCGCGACCGGACAGCGTCTAGATGCGGCCAAGCAGTCGGTGGAGCTCCAGCAGCAGGCGCTTGAGTTGACCGAGAAACTGCAGCACGCCGGCCGCGTCGGCGAGATCGACGCCGCGCGCGCCCGCAGCCAGCTGCAGCAGCTCAAGGCCGCGTTGCCGCCGCTGCTGGCGCAGCGCCAGTCGGCGCTGTACCGGCTCGCGACGCTGACCGGCGATCTGCCCGAGGACTTCCCGCGCGACCTGGCCGAATGCCACATCGCGCCGCATGTTGCCGGCACGATCCCCGTCGGCGACGGCGCCGCGCTGCTGCGCCGCCGGCCCGACATCCGCCAGGCCGAGCGCGAGCTGCATGCCGCCACCGCGCGCATCGGCGTGGCCATCGCGGACCGCTATCCGAAGATCTCGCTGGGCTTGTCGGCCGGATCGGCCGGCACGCTGGCGGGCTTCGGCAAGAGCGACACGCTGAGCTGGAGCCTGGGTCCGCTGATCTCCTGGACGCTGCCCAACACCGGCATCGCCGACGCGCGCATCGCGCAGGCCGAGGCCGGCACCAGGCAGGCCGCCGCGCGTTTCGACGGCACGGTGCTGAACGCGCTGCGCGAGACCGAAACGGCGCTCAACCAGTACGCCCGCGAGCTCGATCGCAAGGCCGCGCTGCAGGCCTCGCGCGACGAGGCCGCGATCGTCGCGGGCCAGGCGCGCCGGCTGTATCAGGGCGGCAAGGTCGGCTATCTGGACGCGCTCGATGCCGAGCGCGCGCTCGCCGCCAGCGACGCGGCGCTGGCCGCGTCCGAGGCCACGCTGATCGACGAGCAGGTGCAGCTGTTCATGGCCTTGGGCGGCGGCTGGGAAGCCGAAGCGGGAACGCCCAAGCAAGCGGCGAAGTGAATCGCCTCGCGGTCCGTGCCCATCGGCGCGGACCGCGTCGTCCATCAGGGGTAGCTGATCGTCAGCGTGTAGCTGGCGGTCGTGCTGTAGCCCGCGTACGGGATGACCTTGATGTAGACGGTCTGCGCGGTCGCGCCGTTCTGGTAGGTCAGCGACTCGTTGCTGCCGACACCTTCCGAGCGCGCCAGGCCGGCGCCGCTGGCCTTCACGACGTAGAGGTCGTAGTCGATGCTGGACGAGGTCGGACCGACCATGTCCACGCGCAGGCGCTGGTTGGCGGCCAGGTTGACCTTGAAGAAGTCCTTGTCGGCGGCGCTGCTGATGTAGCCGGTGATCGACGTGCGGTTGCCCACCGCGTTGGCGGCGGCGACGCTGTCGTTGGGTTCGACTTCGTCGGCGGCGTTGACCGGGTTGTTGACGGTGAAGGCCACCGGCTGCGAGGTCGCCGTGTTGCCCGCCGCGTCATAGGCCTTGGCCACCAGGCTGTGGCTGCCGTTGGTCAGCTGCGTCGAGGGCACGGCCAGCGTGTACGGGGCGCTGTTGACGATGTCGCGCAGCACGCCGTCCAGCCAGAACTCCACCTTGCTCACGCCGACGTTGTCGCTGGCATTGGCCGAGAAGGTGATCGTGCCGCTGGTGCCGGAGACCGAGGCGGTGACCGTCGGCGGCACGGTGTCGCCGCCGGACACGCCCTGGTTGACCCAGATCGGCGCGGACCACAGCACCTTGCCGTCGTCCTGCGTGACCTTGGCGTAGTAGAAGTGCTTGCCGTTGGCCGGCGTGATGGTCGCCGTCGCGCTGTTGGTCAGCAGCGTGACCGTGCCGTTGCGGCCCGGGACGCCTTCCCAGATCTCCGTCGCGACCACGGTGCGGCCGTTCGGGTTGTAGAAGCCCACGTTCAAGGCCAAGGCGCCGCTGTTGTCGAAGCGCTCGCCCATGATCTTGCCGTTGGCGCTGAAGATCAGCTGCGAGTTCTTGTCCAGCGTCGCGAAGACGCGGCGCGCCTTCAGCGCGTCGACCAGCGCGGTCTTGCTCAGCGCCGTCCCGGTGGGGATCAGCACCGCAGTGCGGTTGGTGTAGGACGCGCCCCAGTTGGCGCAGTGGTTGTCCTGGTTGGTCGCCGGGGCCACATGGAAGCCGCGTTCCAGCAGCTTCTTCCAGGCGCCTTCATACGAACTGCGCGAGGTCTCGGTCTCCGTCGTGTTGGAGGAGAACGCGGAGGTGTTCATCACCTCGGACATCACCATCACCTCGTCGCCGTCGGCGCTGTAGGCCATGTCGGTGCCGTTGATGATGAACTGGCCGCTGGAGTCCGGATGGTTGAACTGGCCGATCAGGCCTTGCGCGCGCATCACCGAGTACAGCGTCGCGTAATCGCTCTTGGCGATGTAGCGATCACCGAAGAGCTCGTTCTGCGCGTTGTACTCCCACGAGAACAGCTCGTTGCTGTTGAAGATGTTCAGGTGGCCGCCGTTGCTGATGACGCCCCACTCCATCCCGTAGACCGCCAGGAAGCCCGGGTTGCCCGCGCTGTAGTCGGCCGCGATCTGCAGGCCGCGCTGGTAGCGCGCCTTGGCGGCGGTGGCCGAGCCGCTGGTGTTGGTGCCCGACGAGCCGTCGAAGTAATGGTTGTGGTCGGTGTTGGCGAAGATGTCCAGGCCCGCGTTCTTCGCATAGGGGAAGGCCGCGTCGGGACCGAAGGCGCCGCTTTGCGCCGGCTGCGAGGAGTTGCAGCTGCCGATGGCGCCGCCGCCGTCGGAGTCGTTGGTCTGGCCGTGGAAGCTGCCGTAGTAGATGGTGTAGGGCCAGGAGCCCGCGCCCACCGCCGCCGACTGCGCGCGCACGCGCTGGTCGGCCTCGCCGGTGGCGCCCATGGCCAGCGGACGCAGCGTGCCCATCGCGATCTTGGCCAGCTTGCCGACGCCGAAGTTCCAGCTCTGCTCGATGTTGTGGCCGGTGCCTTCGGCCTGCTGCAGCGCGAAGAGTTCGTCGAACTGCGCGTCGGCGCCGGAGCTCTTCAGCTCGGTGCCGGCCTTGGCGGTGATGGCCGTCAGCGTCGCGCTGTAGAGCCCGTCGGGCTGACCGGCCTGACGACCGGCCCAGGCCAGCGGCACGGTCTTGACGTCGCCGGCGTACTGCTCGACGCCGCTCCAGCGCTGCACCAGCGCGCCGGTGGGGCTGCGCAGCTCGACGCGGTAAGCCAGCAGCGTGCCCTTGGGCGCGCCGGTGTAATCGAGGTGGACCGCGAAGTTGCGCGCCCCGGTGGATTCCGCGCCGGCGAAGGGCACGTCCAGGGCGGCGTCGAACTCGTGGTGATCGGGGTACTTGGCGGCCGGGTCGACGGCCTGCGTGGTGACGCGGTCATCGGTCGGGGCGGTCGCCGATTGCGACTTGCTGTCGCCGGTCAGGCCGCCGCCGCAGGCGGACAGCACGACGACCATGGCGCTCAGCGTGGTGACGCGCAGCACGGCGCCACGGGAGAGCGGGAACAGGGAGCGGAACGGATTCATGTCGGACTCGCTTGGCGCGCGCAGGCGCCGGTGAGAGGCGATGCGGAGCGCGCGGCGCTCCGGCTGACGGCCCGCCGTTCAGGCGGGCGCAGGGGATCCAGCGATCGGGCGCGCGATCAGGCTTGCGTCTTGCGACGGCGCAGCACCAGGCCCATGGCGCCCAGGCCGGCCAGCATCAGCGCGAGGGATTCGGGCTCGGGCACGGCGGCGGCCATGATTTCGGTGCCGGTGAACTTCACCATGTCGTAGCGGATCGTGCCGGAGGTGCCGTAGTTGGCCGAGGTGGTCGGCGCATAGGCGTTGGTGCCGGGGGCGAACATGCTCACCAGTTGCACGGCGAAGCTGTTGTTGTCGGCCACGCCGAGGATGTTGGAGAAGTCGAAGCTCAGGCCCTTGACGAAGCTGCCGTCCTTGAGCATCTGGAAGGTGGCGGCCTGGATCCAGTTGTCGCCGCCGTCGATGGTGTAGCGCAGCGCGGTCCAGGCCGAGGCGGTGCCACTGTTGCGCTGGTCGAAGCTGAAGACGATGTTCTCGAAGCCGGTGGTGTCCAGCGAGAACTGCACGCCGGTGGTCATGTTGCCGGTGCCCTGCGCGGCGTATCCAGCGGTGTTGAGCGCCTGGCTGCTGGCGTTGGTGTCGGATGAGCCGGACTGGCTGACGAAAGTCGTCGACACGCCCAGCGCGTCGAAGTAGGCGCCGCCATGGTCGGTGGCGGGCTTGGTGTTGCCGTTGAATCCCCACGTAGCGAGGTTCACGACCTCGGCATGGGCGGCGGAGCTGAGCGCCAGGAAGGCGCCGGCGGCGAGCAGGGCGGGCTTGAATTTCATGAGGGCTCTCGTTGTCAATCGTTCAACCGAACCGTTTGCGCAAACGTTTACGGCAACAATTTGTCAGGCGTTAGTGAATTTGTGCGCTTGACTTCGCACGGGTGAGGGACGGCGAAGGTTAGGTTCGGTTGATGACAAACAGGTTGCGGGGAAGCCCGGGGACGGGTTCTCCTGCCCCCGCGAACGCGGGGGGCGCGGAACAGGTCCGGCGCACGCGGGCGGTGCGTCGCGGGAGGGGATTCGTCAGGGTGGTGGATGCACCGGGGCGGGCGAGGCGATCGCGCGCGGCTGGCGGGCTCAACCGAGCCCGCCAGCCTGTCCGAGGAAGAGTGCGGCGTGTTGTCGTGTGCCGTCCGCAACGGCGTGCCAGGTGTTGCCTGGGAAGCCGGCGGGCAACTGCCGAGCGGCGGCATCAAGCGCGTCGCCGACGCCTTCTGCCATCGCCTTCATGGCGGGCCATGTCTGTGGACCGGCCTGAAGTGCCAGGCCTTGCCAATGGCGCGCGTTGAGCTCGCTCAGCCGGTAATGCATGTTGCGGGACTTGAGCCCCATCGCCAGCTTGGCGCGGCTGTATGGCAGCTGATTCGGGCCGTTGCCGATGATGGGCCAGGCGGACAGCACGTCGTAGAGCGGCGTCATCGCATAGCGGCCACCGCGCAGATGGTGGATGGAGAAGTTCTTCGCATGCCCATCCGTTGCAGCGAGCAGCCAGAAGGCGAACTGGGCCAAGGCGAAGACGCCGATATCGGCCGCCCGCTCGGATCCACGCAGTCGCTGCAAACAGCCCAGCATGGTGGGCCCACCGTCCGACTGGTATTTGAGATCGGGGCTCAGCCCGTGCGCCTGGCAGAGGTCTTCCTGCGGGAGCCGCAGAACCCATGGATCGGACGCTCCCATCCATTGCCTGTCGAAGCGCTCCACCACCAGTGCCTTGGCGTCGCCGAACACGCCGATCTCGGTCTTGGCCACGGGCAATCCGAGGGCGCTCAAGATCTGCGCGCACAGCCATTCGTTCTCGACGGACGAGCTCATGTCGGCGCGCATGTTTCCAACCAGGCCGAGCGGGAGCTTCAGGATGTGGGTGGTTGGCGTCGCACCGTGCGGGCGATGCCATTGATCGCCGATACGCAGAAGCGCGGTCTTCTCTTGGGCGCCGGCAATGGAGATCCTGAACTCGTCGATGTCGTCGTGGCCAAGGGCCGAAGCAGAGGTCACCGCAGTGAGGATGCGTTCGACGTCCAGGTCATCGATTCGGTCTGCATCGATCCGATCCCAGCCCTCCGGCGTCTCGCCGGGCGGCAGGATCTGGAGCGCCCCGACACAGTCTCGGCCGATCGATTGAAGGAGATCGAAGGCGCTGGTCGAAGAGGTCCGGAAGCGCTGTCTGATTCGTCGACGGATCGCAGCGCTGTCAGGAAGGAGGTTCTCGAAGTAGTTCTCGACCGTCTCGGGGCGATGTGCGCTGTCGAACTGAAGTGAAAGCGAGAGTGGCCTCCCCTGCGGAGAGTCGATCCAGGACTGCTCATAGGTCAAAGCGGCGCCTGAGCGCTGAAGCGACCAGACCCCTACCGCCTGCCCGTTCATCCAGAGATGCAGCTCCGCCATGACTCGTCCATCCTTCCTACCAGGGCTCATCCAACGGCGATCGCGCCGTTGGCTCGTCTACTCCTGCCACGTTGGGGGCGTCGGCGCCGGGGTCGATGCGTCGTTCATCGGTCTCCAGGACCACCGTCGTCCCCAGCACATGGAGCAGGTCCAACAGCTGATCGAAGCTCACGCTGGAAGGATCATTCTCGATTCGCGCCAGGCGGCTCTGGCTGACTCCAATGCGCTGACCAACTTCGGTCTGGCTGAGACCTTGCCGTCGACGCAAGGCCCGCAGATGGGGGCCAAGCTGCTCGGGGGTCTGCAAGCGGAAGTTCATGGCAGTCCTTCAAATGGCTTGTGGTGCAGAGATGCCAGATTCGGCATACGGCGAGAATATGATGAATTTGGCATACATAACAAGTATGCTTAATTTGGCATTTATCGTTACAGCGTTGAATTGGCACTGCCGCCAATCCGTAGGACAACCCACCCCGCCAAACCCTCCCCCGTCCGACACCGGCGGGCGGCTGCTCCCGCGAATACTGGCCCCACCGTCATTCCGAAGGCCGCCATGACCGAGATCCGCAAGGGCCAGCAGCCCGCGGAGTTGACCCGCGAGCAGTTCCACGAGCGCTTCATGCGCCGCTTCTACGACCCCGCGTTTCGCGCCGAGGATCAGGCCATCGCCCGCCTCGAGGACATCGCCTGGCAGGCCATGAAGGATGGCCGCAAGGCGCCGCGCACACGCCTGGCTGGCCCCGGCTTCAAGGACCCCGGCTACGAGCTCTCCGTCGAATGGCTGGAAGCACGTCAGCGGCTGGAGACCGCCCAGCAGCGCTGGGCCGATCCGGCGACGCGCTCGCGCGTGCTGCTGGTCTGCGCCAGTGACCGCAACGACGGCACCTGCCCCGGCGAGATCTCCAAGACCTGGCGCCTGACCCAGCTCGCGCGTGAGCAGCTCAGCCGCCGGGACCTCATCGTCGACGTGCTGGACCTCAGCCTCATCACCTCCGAGTACGGCCGCGAGATCCACCCCTGCAAGGGCTGCGTTTCCACCGCCATGCCGCTGTGCCACTGGCCCTGCAGCTGCTATCCGAATCACTCGCTGGGCCAGTCCTCGGACTGGATGAACGAGATCTACGAGCGCTGGGTCTCCGCGCACGGCGTCATCCTGTTCACGCCGACCTACTGGTACCAGTCGCCCAGCGCGCTCAAGCTGATGATCGACCGTCTGGTCTGCGCCGACGGCGGCAACCCCGATCCAACCTCGACCCACGGCAAGACTGTCGCCGAGGCCAAGGCCATGGAGGCCAGCGGCTGGTCCTATCCCAAGCACCTGGCCGGTCGCGTCTACGGACTGGTGGTGCATGGAGACGTCGCCGGCGTCGAGGCTCAGCGCCGCAATCTCGCCGACTGGCTGGACTGGATGGGACTGATCGATGCGGGCGCGCAGGCCGTGCTGGACCGCTATCTCGGCTATTACCAGCCCTACTTCGACAGCCACGAGGCGCTGGATCGCGACACCGCGCTGCAGAAGGAAGTCCGCCTGGTCGCGGACGTCGTGGGCGACGCGGTGCGGCTGCTGCGCGAGGGCAAGCTCCCTCGGCCCGAGCGCAAGCCCGTGCGGCCCAAGTAGGCGCCGCGGCGCTCGCGAAGAGAACTTGCAGGGAACGGCGCTTGCTCGCCAAGGGTTCGCTTCTTTAAGGAGATTCACCGATGGCCGCTCACACCTCCTCGTCCCGTGCCCGCAAGAGCGCGAAGCCGCAGATCTCGCACCTGATGCCGGAATTCCCGCCGGGGACGCCGCCGGTGCCGGCCTCCGACAAGGGCGTCGACGCCGACGACCTGGACAGCGTCTACGGCCAGCTGATCAAGGGCGTGGGCCATGAGTTCGTCACCGACGCCAACGTGGAGGCGCTCGCCAAGCGGGCCGAGCAGGACGGACATCCCGTCCTCGCCACCGAGTTGCGCGAGTGGAAGGCGCCCTGCTGAGGCCCAGGCGCCGGGCCTCGTCTCAGCGCGAGACCGGCCGGCGCATCGCGCCCGGCGGCTGACCGACGATGCGCTTGAAGGCCCGGCTGAACGAGGCCTCCGAGTCGTAGCCCAGCCGGTCCGCCGCGACCGCGACGCGCATGCCCTCCTGCGCGATCCAACGCCGCGCCTGGAACATCTTGACCTTGGCGACATAGCGCGCCGGCGTCTCCCCCACGGTGCGCGAGAACGCGTCCGCGAAGCGAGAGCGCGAGGCGCCCATCAGCTCGGCCAGCTCCGGCACCGACCAGTTGCGCTCGGGCTCCGCGTGGATGGCCGCGATGACCTTGCCGATGCTCGGGCACTGCACCGCGGCGATCCAGCCGCTGGCGTCGTTGCAGGCGCACTCGACCCAGGCGCGGATGATGCTCGCCGCCACCACGTCGGCCAGCCGCGCGAGGATGCCGCAAGCGCCGATGCGGTCCAGCGCGACCTCGCGTTCCATCGCCTCCAGCAGCGCCGGCACCGACGGGTCGCGCTGCGCCAGATCGTTGGCCCGCATCGCGTCCGGCATCATCGACAGCAGCGGATGCAGCGGGTCCAGGTTGAAGCGCATGGCGCCGCAGAACATCACGTCCAGCCCCGCTTCGTCCTCGCTGGCCGAGCCCTTGCCCGGCTCCACCGCGCCGACCAGATAGAGGTCGTCGGCGACCGGTCGGCGCGCGAGCGAATCGATGTCCACCGCCGGCAGGTCCGGCGCGCTGGCCAGCACATGCAGGCTGCCGCGCGGCAACAGCACCGCGTCCCCGGCGTTGAGCCGCACCCACTCGCTGCCCGGCGTGCGGAGCCAGCAGCCGCCGCGGGCGACGAAGTGGAAGCGCGCCTCCTGCCGCGCCGGGAAGGCGACGGCCCACGGCGCGCGCAGCCGGCAGCGCCCGTATTCCACCCCCTCCAGCCGCAGGCCCAGCAGGATCTGCGTCAGCAGGTCCGCCGGTTTGAGCACCGTCGGCGGCAAGGGCGGAACCGGGGCATCGGCAAGCTGAGGCAGCTCGGCCGCCGTCAAGGCGACCGGGGCGGCGCGGCCAGCCGCGACCGGCTGTGACTCCCGAGCGGCCACGCTCGGCGGAGCCGCCGGGGTCCCTGGCGCGGAGGGTCGACTGGAGTAAAGGTCAAGCATTACGGCTTTTGCGGCATGGAAACGCTCGCATGCTATCCATAAGCTGACGGCCATTGAGACTTCTCCACGTTGCCGCCGTGTCTACTTCCTGCACCGATTGCCTGGATCCTCCCCGCGCCGCCGCGCTCCCAGGCGGCGCCACCGCCGCCGGGGCCGCGGCCTCGACAGCCCCCGCCGCCGCGCCCGCGCCCGCCGCCGAAACGCCCGCCCGTTGGGCTGCCATCGGCTCGCTGACGCTGGGTGTCTTCGGCCTGGTGACGGCGGAATTTCTGCCCGCCAGCCTGCTGACCGCGATCTCCTCGGACCTGCACGTCAGCGCCGGTGCGGCCGGCCAGACGGTCACCGCGACCGCGCTGGTCGGCGCCGTCGCCGCGCCCGCCATCCCGCTGCTGACGCGACGCTTCGACCGGCGCCTGGTCATGATCGCGCTGACCCTGCTGCTGGTGCTGTCCAACGCGATGGCGGCCACCGCCTCCAGCCTGGGCGTGCTGCTCACGGCGCGCGTGCTGCTGGGCATGGCGCTGGGCGGCTTCTGGTCGATGGCGGCGGCGCTGGCGATGCGGCTGGTGCCGGACCGGCTCTTCGCGCGGGCCATGTCGCTGATCCTGACCGGCGTGTCGGTGGCCACCGTCTGCGCGGCGCCGATCGGCGCGTGGATGGGCGAGGCCTGGGGCTGGCGCAGCGCCTTCATCGCGGCCGGCGCTGTCAGCCTGCTGACCTTGGCCGGGCAAGTCCTGACCCTGCCCAAGCTGCCTCCGCGCGACAACCCCGACCTGCGCGTGCTGGGCGAGCTGCTGACCCGCCCCGGCGTGCGCGTCGCGCTGATGGCGGTGCTGCTGGTGATCTCGGGCCACTTCGCCGGCTTCACCTACATCCGCCCGCTGATGGAGGACGTCACCCATCTGCCGGTGAGCTCGATCACCGCCATCCTGCTGGGCTACGGGATCGGCGGCTTCTTCGGCAATCTGGCCGGCGGCTTCCTGGCCGAGCGCAGCGAGCGCCGCGCCATCCTGGCCGGCGGCTCGCTCATCGTGGTGCTGGCGGCGACGCTGCTGGCGGCGGGCGGCTCCGCGTGGGTGACGGCGGCGGCGGTGGTGCTGTGGGGCTTCGCCTTCGGCGCCTTCCCGGTCGGCTTCCAGACCTGGATCGTCCGTGCGGCGCCCGATCAGGCGGAGGGTGCCGGCGGCCTGATGGTCGCGGCCTTCCAGATCGCCATCGCCAGCGGCGCGATCGGCGGCGGGATGCTGGTCGACCGCATCGGCGCCCTGGGCGGACCGGCCTTCGCCGTCGCCGCGATCACGTTGGGCACGCTGCTGACCTGGCGCCATGGGCCCAAGGTCCGGGCCGCCCGAGCCTGAGCCCAAGCCCAGTCATCGGCCCGGTTTCGAGCCCGGGCTTGAGCCTCAGCCCGCGAGCCGCTTGCGCTCGGGCAAGGCGGTCGTCGCGGCAGCCTCGCCGGCGGCGCGCCAAGCGGCGGGCGTCAGCCCGGTCTCGCGCTTGAACGCCCGCTGGAACGCGGCCTCCGAGGCGTAGCCGACCGCCTCGCCGATGGCGGCCACGGACTCGCTCCCCTCGCGCAGACGACGGCCCGCCTCGGTCATGCGGATCTGCGTGAGGAAGTCCGCCGGCGACACGCCCGCCGCGGCCTGGAAGGCTCGGATCAACGATGAGCGCGACAGATGCGCGCGCTCGGCCATCCCCTCCAACGTCCAGTCAGCGGCCGGCTCGCGCAGCAGGGCCACCGCCAAGGCGGCCAGCCGGGGATGCGCGCTCAGCGCTAGCACGCCGGCATTCGCCGCGTTCGTTGTCGTTGTGGTTGGCGATGTCGACGCCGCCATCGCGGCCCGCAAGGCGACCGCGAACAGCGCGCCCGACAGGTGCCGCAGCAGGGCGGCCCCGCCCTCGCCGGGCGCATCGGTCTCCTCGCGCATCAGCGCCAGCAGCCGGGTCAATCGGGAGTCCGTCCCCTCGCCTCGCACGAGCAACGCCGGCGGCACCAGCGCACGCACCAGCTTCGCCGACGCCGCCGGCACGACGAAGCGGCCGCACAACAGCGCACCTTCGCCGGGCCGCATCAGGCTCGCCGGATCTCGATCGCGCAGCCGATGCGCGCCGCCTCCCGGGAGCATCAGCACGTCGCCGGCCCGCATCGTCGCGGCATTCAGACCGTCGGCGTCGACGAGCGCCTCGCCGTCGAGCAGCACGTGAAAGGGCATGTGATGCCCGTCCGCCGCGTCCTGCGCCAGATCCCATCCGGCGCCGAGCTCGCAGCGCACGTCCAACCGGCCGTCGACGTCGACCAGCGCCAGCAGCCGATCCAGCATCCCCGTCGACTCGCCGGCATCGGGCGATTGGGGAGAACCCGGCAGATCGGCGACGCCGCCCCCGCTTCCAGCGCCGATTCCCGCGCCGATTCCCGCGTCCGCGTTCACGTCCATCCGAACTCCCCTGCCTGAAACGAACGGGCATTAGACAGGCACGGACGGGCATTCGCGCCAGGGGCGGCGATTCCTACATTGGAGTCACTGCAAGACAAGCACTGCAGCCCTCGCAACGGACCGTCGCCATCCGCGCTCCGGTCCTCACGACACTCGAAAGGAATCGCCATGTCCCGCCTCATCGCCCCCGCCGTCGCCGACGCCCCGCAAGCGGCTCAACCGCTGTTCGAGCAGATCCGCAAGGCCGCCGGCAAGCTGCCCAACGCTTACGCGCTGATCGGCGCGCTCAGCCCCGCCTCGCTCCAGCTGATGCTGGAGGGCGACGGCGTGCTCGCCAAGGGCGCGCTGTCCCGCGCCGACATCGAGGCAATTCGTGTCGCCGTCAGCGCGCACAACGGTTGCGACTACTGCGTGGCCGCGCACAGCCTGATCGGCAAGATGGCCGGCCTGAAGCCCGACGAGCTGCGCCAGCTGCGCGCCGGCGAGTCCGTCGAGGACGCCAAGCGCCGCGCGCTGGTGGACTTCGCCCGCGAGCTGACCTCCAGCAGCGGGACCGTGCCCGCCGAGCGCGTGCAGGCGGTGCTCGACGCGGGTTGGAGCTCGGCCCAGCTGGTCGAGGCGATGCTGGTCATCTCGCTGATCACCTTCACCAACCTGGTGAACCGCGTCAACGACACGCCGGTGGACTTCCCGATCCCGGCCTGAGCGTCATCAGGCACGCGCCGGGGCCGGCGTCGCTCAGCGATCCACGCCGTCTCCGGTGCGGAATCGCGCGACGGCCGCCACCAGCGCATCGGCCTGCTGCCGCAACGCCTCGGCGGCGGCGGCCGATTCCTCGACCAGCGCGGCGTTCTGCTGCGTCACCTGGTCCATCTGGCCGACCGCCTCGCCCACCTGGCTCACGCCCTGCGACTGCTCGCGCGTCGCATTGCTGATCTCGCCCACCACCTCGGTGACGCGGCGGATCGCCGCCACCACCTCGTCCATGGTCGCCGCCGCCTGGTCGACCTGGCTGGTGCCGTGCTCGACCTGCTCGACGCTGGTGCTGATCAGCGTCTTGATCTCCTTGGCCGCCTCGGCGCTGCGTTGCGCCAACGAACGCACCTCGCTCGCCACCACCGCGAAACCGCGGCCCTGCTCGCCCGCGCGCGCCGCCTCGACCGCCGCGTTCAGCGCCAGGATGTTGGTCTGGAAGGCGATGCCGTCGATGGTGCCGATGATGTCGGCGATGCGCCGGCTGCTGTCGTTGATGCCCTTCATCGTGTCGACGAACTGCTGCACCACTTGCCCGCCGCGCTGCGCGACGTCCGTGGCCGAGCGCGCCAACTGGTCCGCCTGCGCCGCGTTCTCCGAGGTCAGGCGCACTGTCGCGCCCAGCTCGCTCATCGTGGCCGCGGTCTGCTCCAGCGCGCTGGCCTGCTCCTCGGTGCGCTGGCTCAGGTCGCCATTGCCCATCGCGATCTGCGCGCTGGCGCTGGCGACCGACTCGCTGCCCTGGCGCACGCCGCCGACCACCTGCCGCAGACTGTTCTGCATGGCCTTGAGCGCCGCGATCAGGCTGCGCTCGTCACCGGCGCGCACTTCGATGTGGCCGCTCAGGTCACCCTCGGCGACTTGCCGCACCAGATTCGCGGCGTCCGCCGGATCACCGCCCAGCAGACCGCGCACATGGCGCATCAGCAACCAGGCCAGCGTCGCCGCGACCACCAGCGCCGCCAGCGTCAACGTGATGTTCAGGCCCCGTCCTGTCGCGTAGCTGCGCGCGGCCGCCTCGCGCGAGCGGGCCCCGCCCGCCGCGTTGTAGTCGGCGCTGCGCTCGATGGCCTGGACCCAGCTGTTGAAGGAGCTGCGCGAGTCGCCGCGGAAGTAGGCGCGGGTCTCGCCGCCCGACGCCTCGCCGCCGCGCGAGAGCTTGAGCAGCGTCTCCTGCGTCCGGAAGTAGGCGTCGCGGGTGGCGACGATGGCCTCATAGAGCCGGCGCTCCTCGTCGCTGCCGATCAGCGGCTGATAGCTCTGCTCGACATGGGCCAGTTCCTCTCGCGCCTTGGCGATCGAGCGCTCGATGCGCTCCTTCTCGGCCGCGTCCTCGGACAGCAGGTGGTCCGGCTCCATGCGACGGATCTGATTGGCCTTGACCCGGATGGCCGCCATGCTCTGGATGCTGGGCATCCAGTCGTCGGCGATCTCGGTGGTGCTGCGATGGATCTGGCTCATCTGCAGCAGACCCATGCCGCCCACCAGCGCGCACAGCGCGACCAGCGTGCCGAAGGACGCCCCCAGCTTGGCGGACAGGCGCCAGTGTTGAATGTTCATTTGATCGCTCCCTACGACTTTTCCCTCTCAGCATCGGCGCTCCGGCCGGAAAAGTTGAGAGGAAATCGCGCATGTCCCCCACAGGGGCGACCTCCGGGCGTCCTGCGCGCGGACGCACCAGCCTGGCCTCAGGCCGGCATCGGCAAGGTCCGAGCCCGGATCGGATTCGGCTCAGGCGGCGACGGCCCAGGCCGGATGGGCGTGCTCGACGACCTGGATCTGGCCCTTGCCGCTGCGCTTGACCGCGTACATCGCTTCGTCGGAGGCGCGCAGCAGCTCGCGGCAGCTGTCGGCCGAGCCGCCCAGGACCGCGCCGATGCTGGCGTTCACCGAGACCTTCTCGCCGCTGTCCAGGGTGATGCGACGCTGGATCGAGAACAGGCAGCGCTGCAGCGTCTGCTCGACTTCCTCGACGCGATGCACGTCGGACAGCAGCAGCGCGAACTCGTCGCCGCCCAGCCGCGCCACCACGTCGTTGGAGCGCAGCAGCTCCTGCAGCCGGCGGGCGACCTGGGTCAGCACCTCGTCGCCGGCCTCGTGGCCGTGGCGGTCGTTGATGGGCTTGAAGCCGTCCAGGTCCAGGTAGCAGACCGCGAAGCCGCGACCGGTGCGGCGCGCGCCGTTGATCGCGTCGCCCAGCTTTTCCTCGAACAGGCGGCGGTTGGGCAGGTTGGTCAGCACGTCGCGCAGTGCCAGATGCTGGGCCTGTTCCTCACTGCGCTTGAGCGCGTCGATGTCGACCAGCATCCACAGGGACTCGGTTTCCGACAACACCGTGCCGTGCAGGTCCACCCAGAACTCGCTGCCGTCGCGGCGGCGCATGCGCAGCTGGGTCTGGAAGCGGCCGCCGGAACGGATGGTCGCGGTGCCGACGTCGCGGATGTAGGCGTGCTCGCGCGGGCTCAGGAAGAGCACGTCGGCGGGCAGACCGACCAACTCACCGGACGCCAGCCCGAACATGCGCTCCAGCGCGCGGTTGCCCCAGACGGCGTGGCCGTCGCGCACGCGGATCATGCCGATCAGGTCGTTCTGCAGCATCGCGTCCTGCTCACGCGCCAGGCGCTGCAGCGCATCCTTGGAACGGCGCTCGCCGCGGTGCGTGCGATGGATCAGCCAGGAGGCGCCTGCCACCGCCAGCGCCACCAGCAGGGCCAGCAGCGTCTGCTGGCGCGCCTGCACCAGCCAGCCGGCCAGGAAGTAATCGGTGCTCATGCCGGTGAACAGGGTCATCGGATAGCCGGCTACCTTGCGGTAGGCGGTGATGCGCTCGACCTTGTCCAGCGCGGTCGGCGTGACGTAGACGCCGCGCTCGCGGTTCAGGGCCAGGCTCTTGAGCGCTTGCTCGGACAAGGTGCGGGCGCCGAAGCCCTTGGTCGAGCCGGGCTCGCCGGCGGAGTAGCGCGCCACCAGGCCCATCGCGTCCGAGCGCAGCGACACCGCACCCGACGGGCCCAGCGCGACGCTGCTGAAGCGGTCGACGAAATGCTGCGCGGTGACCACCGCATAGACGATGCCGGCGAAGCGGCCTTCGTGGTCGATCAGGCGGCGGGCCAGGATGACGCACCAGTGGCCCTGCGCACGGCTGTTCAGCGGTTCGGAGACAACCATTCCGTCGGTGCGGCGGGCCTGGGCGAAGTAGTCGCGGTCGCCAATGTTGAATGCGCGCTCGCCCGGCATCAGGCCGTCGACCACCGTGCCGTTGACGTCGGTGATGCGCAGCGCCGAGACCTGGGGCAGCAGGCCGCGCTGCTCCTCGATCAGGTGGGCGACCATGCTTTCCTGACCGGCGGACCGGCGCTCGCTGCGGAAGCGCAGCGCCACGGTGGCCAGCGCGTTGTCGGTGTTGCGCAGCTCGGCGCCCACTTCGACCGCGATGTTCTGGGCGAGGTTCTCGACCACGTCGCGGGCGCGATCGGTCTCCGTCTGGCGGTGGCCGAGCAGGCTCAGCGTCGTCATCGCCACCAGCGCCACCACGAGCAGGACATTGCCAACGATCAACCAGGTGGCCATGCGGCCGGGGGGATTCCAGGCGAACTTCATGAGGGGTCCTCCGGTCGTCGTGATGTCGTGGCGCCTGGGGATGGTGGCGTTGTCAGGGAGAGAGGCGGGGCCCGGCCTCAGCCGTTGACCACGCGGCGGTCCCCGTCCCGCAGGAAGCCGGCGTGGGGCGAATTGGCTGCGCCGCGCTGGCACAGGTCGTGGAGATCGGACAGCAGGCGCTCGAAGTCGAAGGCCTTGTCGTAGAAACCGTCGGCGCCGCGCTGGCGGCAAAGAGACTCGTGGGTCTCGCCCGCTTCCGCGGAGAGCACGAAAACGTGGCCGGCGAATTCGCGGCGGCGGATGCGCGACAGCACGGACAGGCCGGTTCCCTGCGCCAGTCCCAGGTCCAGCAGGACGACGTCGGGCGAGGTGGCCATGACGGCGGCCACCGCCTCGTCTTCCCCCGACGCCTGGGCGACGACGGTGATTCCGGCCAGCTTCTCGGCGCGGCGCACCAGGAGTTGGCGGACCGGCACGTGATCTTCGATGACAGCGACTTTCATGGTGCCCATGGTCGCGTCTGGGGACCGGGATCGCCAGCGTGCGGGCGCCGATCCCGCTGAACGTCGGAGCCGCCGTCGGCTGTAGGCGCTTGACCTACAGCCGTGAGCCGGTCAGCCGAGCGCCGCCGGACCCGACAGCGCGACCGCGTCGGTGCGTGACGGACTGCGCAGACGGGCCGCCTTTCGCGCCAGATCGAGCGCGGTGCGCAGCGCCACCAGCGCCCACAGCGCCAGCAGCAGCGCGCCCAGCGCCAGGCCCAGATCGGACAGCGCGCCGAAGCCGGTGACCTGCGCCAGCTTCAGCGTGGCCAGCGTGTACACGCCCAGCGGGAAGGTGAAGCCCCACCAGCCCAGGTTGAAGGGCAGGCCCTCGCGCAGACCTTCGCGCAGGTAATGGCGCGTGAACATCAGCGCGCCGGCCAGCCACCACAGACCCGCGCCCCAGAGCAGCAGCGCCCCGACGATGCCCAGATCGCGCGCCGCGCCCATGGCCTCGGCCAGCGGAGCGCCGGCGAAGGCGTGGGCGGCGGCTTCGCCCAACGTGAGCAGGCCCAGCGCGCCGGTCCCGATCGGACCCAGCGTCAGCCAGCTGGTGACGCCCAGCTCGCGCGCCGGCAGCTTGTGCAGGATCAGCCGGATCAGCACCAGGGTCAGGAGGGAGAAGGCCAGCGGGACGGAGATGCCCCACAGCACGTAACCCGCGCCGGTGACCCACTGCGCGGTGACGGCGGGGAGATGCGGCGCCAGCACCGCGGCGCTGGAGGCCGCGACCTCGGGGGCGACCACCGGCAGCAGCAGCGCGGCGGTGACGCGCTCCAGCCGGTGATCCTGGCGCGTGATGACCCAGTAGGGAACGGCCACCGCGACCAGCACCGAGAGCGCCGCATCGGCGATCCACAGCGCCAGCGCGAGCGACACGGCCCACGGCCCGCCGTTGAAGATCACCAGCCCGTTGATCACCGGCACCAGGCCCATGGGCAGCGCGCCGAAGAACAGCGACTGCAGCGGGTGCTCGAGCAGCTCGCGCAGCGCACCGCGGTCCGACGCCAGACGCGCGAGCAGCAAACCGAGGAAGACAGCGAAGAGCACGGCATCGAGCGCCCACAGCCCCTGGGCGGCGGCGTGAGCGAGCTCGGCGGCGCGGCCGTGCAGCGGCAAGGCGGCCAGCACCAGCGCGGCGGCGCCGGTGCCCATGGTGACGGCGAACCAGTTGGGCGTGAAGCCGCGGACGGCGGCCTGGGGGAGGCGGAGGTTCATGGCGTCACTCTAGGGAGCGGCGACGGATATTGAAAATACATTCTTCTGATCCAATCGATGCCTTTGAGGCATTCCAGGCCGTGGCTCGCCCGGGCATCCCGCATGAACTTCACCCACCTCGCCGCCTTCCAGGCGGTCGTCGAGACCGGCAGCGTCACCGCCGCCGCCGAGCACCTGCACGTGAGCCAGCCCGCGCTGACCCGCGAGATCCGCGCGCTGGAGGAGCGGCTCGGCGTGGTGCTCTTCGACCGGTTGCCGCGCGGCATGCTGCCGACCGAGGCGGGGCGATTGCTGGCGGGCTTCGGCGCGCAGATCTTCAAGCTGGCCGACGCGGCCGAGAGCGCGATGGCCGAGCTGACCGGCCTGCAGCGCGGTCAGCTGACGATCGCGGCCAGCCGCACCACCGGCGCCTACGTGCTGCCGCCCCTCCTGGACGCCTATCGGGCGCGGCATCCGGGCGTGACGCTGGCGCTGTCGGTGTCCAACACGGAACAGGTGCAGGCCCAGGTCCGCGCCTTCGAGTCCCAGATCGGTCTGATCGAGGGGCCGCATGACACGGAGACCTTCGACGCCCGCTCGCTGGGCGAGGACCTGATCGTGGCGGTGGCGGGCGCGGACCACCCACTCGCGAAGCGGCGCGGGCTGACGGCCGCAGCGGTCGGCGAGGCGGAGCTGGTGATGCGGGAGCCGGGCTCCGGCACGCGCGAGGTGGTGGAGCGCGCCTACGCGGCGCTGGGCTTGAGCCTGGCGCCCAAGCTGTCGATCGGCAGTCCTGAGGCGATCAAGCGGCTGCTGCGGTTGGGGCGGGCGGTGTCGTGGGTGTCGCGGCGCTCGGTGGCGGAGGAGCTCGCGGCGGGCGTGCTCGTGGAGCTCAAGGTCCGCGACATGCGAATCGCGCGGGAGCTCACCATGATCTGGCACCGCGGCCATGCGCCCAGCCCGAGCGCCCTCGCCTTCCGCGCGCTGGCCGAGGCGATCACCGCAGGCAAGTCCTGACCCCTCCCCCCGCACATCGAGGCGGTCCCTCCTTGTGAGGATGGGCGTGGGGAACACCTGTTCGGATCGGTATCCCCCGTCGAAACGCTCTTGCGAGGGATCGAAATGCGCGCGTCTGCTGCAGAAACTGGGAGCCATCCGGGATGGATCTGCAGTCGAGAAAGGACAGCGCGATGAATGAAGTGATCGTGAACGGCGTCGATCTGACGCCACCGCAAGTGCACGAACGGCCGATCGGGCTCGAGGCCCTGATCTTTCTGCTCCGGCACCCGGAGATGTCCTTCGGCGCCCCCAGCAGGCATCCCGCACCCGAGAGAACGCCAGTCGATTGGGCTCAGCTGCCGGATGCGCTGATTCGGGTCGTCGGACAGGAGGATCAGGTTTGCCTCGACATCCTCTGGCGGCTCCGCTTCGCTGCCAGCGTGATCCGTGACAGCGAGGTCAAGATCTGCAGCGGCCCTGCGGAGATCCGGTTCTGGATGGACGAATGCGGCGAGCAGCACGTCTCCGTGGCGTTGAACGTCGACGCCAACACGTATCGCGCCTATCAGCTCACCCGCGAGTTCGGCGATCTCATTGCGCCCCTCACGCACTGGGTCAAGGGATTTCTCTTCTCCTTCCGGTCACCGCATCCCTACGACGCTGCGGACTGGGACGCCTGCAAGAAGGCGCGCCAAGCCGAGGAGGAGGCGGAGTTGGCCGCCGAGGCCGCCGCGGTGACCGCCGGCACCCGTCAACCCACGTGAAGGGCGCGCGATGCCGGTCAGAACTCGAGATCTGAAGCGGACGGCTTGTGACCAGGCCTCTCGCGCGCGCACGGAGGGCGATCGACGCGCCGCCGTCTCGCGGGCGTACTACGCGGCATCCCATCGTTGCCTCCATTGGGAGGAAGGGCTTCCGCACAAGAGCGCTGTACGCGCGCTCGGAGGGACCCATGAACAGCTGATACGCCGGCTCGGCGCTCCGGACCCTCGTTGCGGCGAGGACCTCGTCCATCGCTCGCTGGACCTGTCCCGACTGCTCGACCAGCAGCGAGAGCGTCGAGTCGATGCGGACTACCACCTCGATAAGACCATTGACGCGTCGATGATGGACGATCAGATCGAGGACACCTGCGATCTCTTTCGCCGGTGCGATCGCTAAAGCCGACCGCACGCTCCAGCACGAGCTTGGCCTATGCTTGCGCCGTCCGACCGCACGAACTGGCGGCCGGCCGATCAGCCTTCTGGAAGTCGACATGCGCATTCGAACCCAACGCCCTCTCCTCGTCCTGTCCGCATTCGCGACCGTCGTCGTCCTGGCCGCGCTGGCCACCCTGACGGGCGCCCCGGCGCATGCCGAGAGCTTCGCCGCCTCGGCCTCCAGCGCGGGCTCGGTGTCCTCGCGGCAGCTGTCCGATTCGATCGGTCAATCGAGCGACAGCTCCAGCCGTGACCGCAAGGTCGCGGAAGGCGAGTACCGCGTCGTCACCGCCGAGGCCGCGCCCGGCCGCGCCGGCACCACGCGCCTGCAGCTGGAGCCGGTGCACGCGGAAGGCGGTCAGCCCTTCGTCCTGTACGTCCCCGACGCGGCCGTCGCCACCAAGCCGCTGCAGGCCGGCGACCGCGTGCTGGCCCGCCAGCGCGCCTACGGCTTCGAGTTCGCCCGCGCCGAGAACCAGCAAGCCTTCCTGCTCGCGCTGCGCGACGACTGGCATCGCGAGCTCGATTCGCATCCGGTGACGCTGTGATCCGCACGGCGCGGCTCGCCGCGCTGGGCGTTCTCTCCGTCGTCATCATGGCCGCCGCGCAGACCGCGCAGGCGGCCACCTTCTGCGACCGCTCCTCCGAGATCAGCGCTACCGAGCAGGACCGCCAGCTCCAGCTCGTCGCCATCGCGCGACGCGAGCTCGAAGGCGGCGACGCGGTCGCCGCGCTGGTGTCGCGCTCGGGCACGGACCTGAGCCGCTTCCACATCAACTACTCGCACAGCGGGCTCGCGCTGAAGGACAGCCGCAACTCGCCATGGTCGGTGCGGCAGCTCTATTACGCCTGCGACGAATCGAAGGCGCGCCTCTTCGACCAGGGCTTGGCCGGCTTCCTGCTCAGCGCCGGCAACACCGCGCCGACCCGCCTGTCCATCGTCACGCTGCCCGGCATCGAGGGCGAGCGGCTGGCGCAAGTCGCGCTCGACAACCGCCAAGCGCTCACGCTGCTGTCCTCGCGCTACAGCGCCAGCGCCTATGCCTTCGCGACGCGTTATCAGAACTGCAACCAGTGGGTCGCCGAGATGATGGGCTTTGCCTGGCATGAGAGGGCGCAAGACGCGGGGACCGAATCCGCGCCGGTGAAGACGACTGCGCCGGCCGCTCCGACCGCAACACTCCCGACGCGGGAGCAGGCCCAGGATTGGCTGAAGTCGCTAGGCTACGACCCGGCGCCGGTGGTGGTGCCCTCGCACCTGGTCATGTTCGCGGCGCAGTTCGTGCCGCTGGTCCACAGCGACGACCACCCGATCGACGACCTCTACGCCATGCGATTGCGCGTCTCGACGCCCGCGGCGCTCGAGGCCTTCGCGCATCAGCGCGTGCCGCAGGCGCGGCGCATCGAGTTCTGCGCCGTCGACCGCCGCCTCGTCGTGCGACGCGGCTGGTCGCCGCTGCCCGCCGATTGCAGCGCCTCGGAGGGCGACGAGGTCCTGACCCTGGCCGACTGATCGGCTGATCGGCCAAGCCGCCAGGCGGCCGAGCGTCAAAGCGTCGAATCGGTCCGTCCCTTCCCGCATCGCGACACCGATGCCGGGGACAGCGGATGTAAGAGCTGTTTCGAGAGCCCCCAGGCGGCACTCCCCATCATCAAAGCTTCATCCGGCGGGCTCTACCCTTCACGCGTTCTTAACCGCCAAAGAAGAGGCCCCGATGAAGTTGCTTCACCCCGTCCTGAAGTCCGCCGTCGCCCTGGTGGCGGTGGTGCTCGCGCTGCCGATGAGCGCCTGCGCGCATGACGCCAACGCGGAGAGCGCCGCCCGTCCCCGCGCACCCCTGCTGATCGCGCATCGCGGCGCCAGCGGCTACGTGCCAGAGCACACGCTCGCGGCTTATTGGCTGGCCATCGAGCAAGGTGCCGATTACGTCGAGCCCGATCTGGTGCTCACGAAGGACGGCGTGCTGGTGGCGCGTCACGAGAACGCGATCGCCATCCTCAACCCGGACGGCTCGGTGCGCGAGGCCACCACCGACGTGGCCGAGCGGCCCGAGTTCGCGTCCCGCAAGGCGACCAAGTCCATCGACGGCGTCGCGATCACGGGCTGGTTCACCGAGGACTTCACGCTGGCCGAGCTCAAGACCCTGCGGGCCCGCGAGCGCATTCCGCAGATCCGCGCGGGCAACACGCGCTTCAACGACATGTTCCAAATTCCCACCTTCGAGGAGGTGCTGCAGCTGGTCCAGCAGGCCAACGAGCGCCGGCGCGAAGCGGCCCGCGACGGACGCGGCGATGGCAAGGGAGATCGCCACGCACATGGGCACGGCCCTGACCGTGTTCGGCCGATCGGCGTCTATCCGGAGACCAAGCATCCCAGCTACTTTGCCGGCATCGGCAAGCCGCTGGAAGAGCCGCTGGTGCGGCTGCTCGACCGCTACGGCTACCGGGGCGCGGACGCGCCGGTGTTCATCCAGTCCTTCGAGGTCGGCAACCTGCGCAAGCTCAAGCGCATGACGCGCGTGCCGCTGGTGCAGTTGCTCAACGGTTCGGGCCAGCCCTACGACTTCACGCTGAGCGGCGACCGCCGCAGCTATGCGGACCTCGCCAAGCCCGCGGGACTCGCGGAGATCAGCAGCTACGCGCAGGGCATCGGCGCCAACACCTCGCTGATGATCCCGCTGGTGGGGGGCCGCCTGGGCACGCCGACCTCGCTGGTGAAGGACGCGCATGCGGCGGGGCTCGTCGTCCACGGCTGGACCTTCCGCGCGGAGAACGTCTTCCTGCCCGACGACTTCGACAGCAGCGCCGATCCGACCGCGATCGGCAATCTGTCCGGCCAGATCGAGGTCTTCCTCAAGCTGGGCATGGACGGACTCTTCAGCGACCAGTCCTTCCTGGCGCGCAAGGCGATCGACGCGTACGTCGGGAAGCGCTGATCGCCCACTGCTTCAGCGCGCTCCCCGCTCCCTCAACAAGGCCACCATCTCCTCATCCTTGTTGTAGCGGGCGCGCGCCATGACGGTCGTCCCGTCCTTCGCGGCCAGGCGCGCATCGGCGCCATGCTCAAGCAGCACGCGCGCCGTGTCCCGCAGCCCCACGCCCGCCGCCCACCACAGCGGCGAGGCGCCCTCCGCGTCGCGCGCGTCGGCCTCGGCGCCGCGATCAAGCAACTGACGCACGACCTCGGCCGCGCCGTGGTACGCCGCGTGGTGGACCAGCGTCCAGCGCTTCTCGTCCACCGCGCGCGGATCGGCGCCCTGATCGAGCAGCCACGCCACCACCTGCGCCTGACCCTGGCCCGCATGCGAGGGCGCATCGTCCACCCCCACCACGCTGAACAAGGTCGCCGTCGCGAGACCGGGCTGCTCCGCGCGCACGCGCGGCGCGATGAGCTTGAGCACCTCCAGTTGACCCGCCTCGGCCGCGTCGCTCCAGGCGTTGCGGACCACGGCCGGATCCGGATTCGCCGCCAGCATCAGCGTCGTCAGCGCCACATCGCCACGGCTTGCGGCCAGCGCGAGCGCCGTCATCCGATTGCCGTCGCGGGCCGCGAGATCGGCGTGCGCGGCCAACAGCTGCTTCACCACCTCCGTCCTGCGCGCGTCCGTGGCGACGATCAGCGCGGTCGCGCCGCCCGCCTCGCGCGAGGGCGCATCCACCGGCATGCTCGCCGCCAGGTAGAGCTTCACCGCGACCTCGTCGCCTTTCGCGGCGGCCGCGACGAAAGCGTCCGCGTCGAAGCGCAGCCTCAGCTTGGCGAGCTGCTCGCGCGGATCCGCGGCCTTGGACGGACGGACCAGGTCGACCAGCTTCCTCGCGGAATCGGTGAAGCTCGCGACGCCGCCCACGATCGCGGCAATCACGAGCGCGGCCGCGACCACGCGGCGGCGCTTGAGACGTTCGATGAAGGGCTCGATGGCGGTCTCCTTGATCGGCGGCGATGGCGATGGCGGCGGCGGTGTCGGCGCGTCGGGCATGGGTCGATCTTGGCACGGCAGGGCCGAGAAAGGCATTGTCAGAAGCACTCGCTAGACTTGCCGGACGTCGCGAGCCGCCCGCTCCGATGCCGCGCCCCAACGATGGAGTCCTCCCGCATGTCCCCGACCCCGCCGCTGCTGCTCCTGCCCGCCCCTGAATTGACGGGGGTCGACCAGGTCGTCGCCGACCCGCTGCGCTTCAAGGCCAAGCTCGCCATCGGCGAGGCCGCCTACGCCTCGCTGCGCATGATCAATCGCGGCCGCGAGGTCTGGGACGTGCTCGGTGCCGCGGGCGCGGGCGCGGCGGTCGCCAAGACCGGCATGGTCGCGTCGCTGATCGGCGCCTCCGCCACGCCGCTGGGCGTGGTCGCGCTGGCGGCGCTGGCCTCGGGCGGCGCCTGCTACGGCATGTACCGGCTGCTGAGCTCGACCAAGGGCGATCGCGTCATCGAGATCCCCAAGTACCTGAACACGCCGCTGGACACACTGGGCCTGGCGCTCTTCGACCTGGTCGCCCCGCTCGCGCTGCGCCTGGCCGCCGTCGACGGCAGCATCGAGGCCGCCGAGCGCCAGTACCTGATCGAGCACCTGGTCGCGGACTGGGGCCTCAGCCGACCCTTCGTCGAGCAATCGGTCGCCGTCGTCGAGGCGCGGCTGATGGGCAGCGAGCTGGAAGCGCTGGCCATCGAGGGCGCCGAGTTCCTGCACATGAATCCGGACTGCAACCACGCGGCCATCGCGAAGGAGCTGGGCGTGTTCCTGCGCGGGATGCTGGAGGCCGGCGGGCCGCTGACGGCGCAGGAGACCGAGGCGCTGGAGACCGTCACCCGTTTGCTGTCCACCGCACCGGCGGGCGAGCTGTCCAAGCGGTGGAACCAGGCGATGAGCGCGGCCGGCGGCGCGGCGGGCCAGGTGCGGACGGTGCTGGTCGGCGCGGCTGACTGGACGCAGGGGCAGCTCCCCAGCGCCGATCAGGTGCGCTCGACCACGACCGCCGCCGCGGCGCAGGCCTGGGACACGGCGCAGTCGGCGGCTCGGGTGGCCGCGGACGCCGCGTCGCAGGCGGCCGGCGCCGCGAAGAAGGCCGCGAGCTGGACGCAAGAGCGCCTGCCCAGCGGCGAGCAGGTGCTGAGCAACACGGCGGATGCGGCCTCGCAGGCGATCGACGTCGCGAAGAAGGGCTTCGCCTGGGCCAAGGACCTCACCACCCGCGCGACCGGCGGCGATCCCAAGAAGCATTGAGCATGCGCCGCAGCTCCGGGCGTCGGAGGCGTCAGCTCGGCACCGCGTAATCGCGCTGCGACACCAGGTCGATGCCGCATTGCAGCGTGCCCACCCAGTCGATGAACTGGTGGATCGCCTCGCCGACCAGGGGCGCGCCGTGCTGCGGCACGATCATGCGCAGGGGCAGCGGACGGACCATCTCGGCCCACAGCTTCAGCACCTTGCCGCTGACCATGTAGCGGCGGTGGAAAGCCTCCATGGACGCGATGTGCGGACGCAGGTCCGAGATCGTCTTCCCCGGATCGACGCCGATGGACACGCCCAGGTCGCCCGAGAACAGGATGCCGCTGGCCGGATCCCAGAACTGGAAGTTGCCTTCCGAATGCATGAAATGCGCGGGCAGCGCGATGAGCTCGGAGGCGCCGATGGGGATGTGCATGCCGCGGTCCGGGATGCCGACCACGCGGCCGGTGGTCTTGCCCGGCTTGCAGAAATGCGGGATGAAGCGCTCCCAAATGGTCGAGATGTAGACCGGCGCGGTGGTCGCCGTCATCCAGCGGTCCAGCGACGCGATGATGTCCGGGTCCGCATGCGAGGCCACGATCGCCGACAGCCGATGCGGCGGAAAGCAGCCGGTCATGCCGATGTAGAGATCGTTGTAGGCCAGGTTGCCGCCGGGATCGACGATCGCGCCGGTGCCGTCGTCCACGATCAGGAACTGGTTGGCCTGCACGCCGTCGTCATGGCCGAAGTCGCTGAACATCAGGCATCGATGCCCGCCGCCGCTGAAGAGTTCGATGGGCATCGCCGCTTCCCTGCTTCCCATTTTTGAAAGCGGCCACGATAGCGAGCGGGTCGGCTCTCGCGCGGGCGCGTGGGCGATGGCGCGTGAACATCGAGCCGGGTCTTGATGCATCGCAAGGTCGAGCGCGTCCTCTTCCTGCTTCCAGACGCGGCGCCGTCCTACGTGCGCCAGCGCACAAGAGCGCTTCAATGGCTCACCCCGGAAACGCCGTACGGCAGTGGCCGGGGGATGGACAACTCACATCAACAACTTCTGGAGGACGCCATGGGTGGCATTCGTCTCATCGCCGTGGTCCTGATCGTCGCGGGCGTGCTCGGACTGGTTTACGGCGGGTTCTCGTACACGAAGGAGAACACCGCCGCCAAGCTGGGTCCGATCGAGCTCAAGGTCGAGGAGACCAAGCAGGTCAACATCCCGCTGTGGGCCGGCATCGCCGCCATCGCGGTCGGCGGCGTCGTGCTGCTGGGGGCGTCGCGCAAGTGAGCGAGCAAGGCCGCCCGGGCTGATGCCTCAGCGGCGGCCGACGTTCATCAGCACCGTGCCGCCGATGGCCATTGCGCCGCCGACCAGCAGCGACGCGTCGATGCGCTCGCCCAGCCACAGCGCCGAGAAGGCCACGCCGAAGACCGGCACCAGGGTGATGTAGCCCGAGGCCGCGCCGGCGCCCAGCGCCTTCACGCCCTCGAAGTACCAGGCGTAGGCCACGGCGGTCGAGCCCGCCGCCAGCGCGACCAGGCAGACCCAGACCTTCATCGGCGCTTGCGGCACGGCCGCCCAGGCGGCGGCCCCTTCGACGACGAGGCTGGTGATCAACAGCAGGGTCGCGCCGATCGCAGCGGTGACGCCGGTCGTCGTCAGCGCGTCCACGCCCGCCATCACGCGCCGGCCGATCAGCGTGTACGCGACCCAGCACACCACGCAGCCGAGCAACAGCAGCTCGCCGCTGCCGACGCGGCCGTCAAGCACATGCCAGGGCTCGCCGCGCGTGATCACCGTGATCGCGCCGACCACGGCGAGCACCATGCCCAGGCCGATCACGCGATTCAGGTGTTCCTTGAAGATCCAGGCCGCGAGCAGCAGCGTCATCGCGGGATTCATCGTGACGACCAGCGCGGCCTTGCCGGCCGGCACCTGCTTCAGGCCGAGCATGAAGAAGGTCGCGTAACCGAACACGCCAAAGCTCGCCGCCAGGGCCATGCCGGCCCAGCGCGAGGCGCTCCAACCGCGCAGCGCGCTCAGCCGCCCGCTGCGCTGCAGCCAGATCATCAGCAGCACCGTCGCCAGCAGGAAGCGGCAGGCCGCGGCGGCCAGCGGCGGCAGCGACTGCGCCAGCACGCGTCCCCAGGGCCAGGAAGCGCCCCACAGCACGGCCATGCCGGTCAGGCGCAGGTGGGTGCCGACATGGGACGGCGCGGCGGCGGCGGGCGCGTGGGGGGCGGAGCTCATGGGAAGGGACTATGCCCGGGCGGTCTCGTCGATCCGGCGAGTAATCGCACGGCGCGGCGCCGCGACGAGGCGGGGATCGGGGACGACGAAGGTCGGCCGCTCAATGCGGATAGGCCATCCGTTTCTCCATCCACTTCTGCAGCTGCTCGAAGGCGAAGCTGAGGATCCAGTAGATGCAGGCGGCGGCGATGTAGAGCGGGAAGGGTTGGAAGGTGGTGGAGATCAGCTCCTTGGTCGCGAGCATCAGCTCCGTCACCGCGATGACCGAGACCAGCGAGGTGTCCTTGATCAGCGAGATCAGGCTGTTGGACAGGCTGGGCACCGCCGCGCGCAGCGCCTGCGGGCCGATGATGTAGCGCAGCGTCTGACGGCGGCTAAGGCCCAGGCTGGTGCCGGCGAGCCACTGGCCCTGCTCCACCGCGCCGATGGCGCCGCGCAGGGTCTCGCTCATGTAGGCGGCGACGTTGAGCGTCAGCGTCAGCACGCCGGCGGCGAGCGGGGAGAACTCGATCCCGATGCTCGGAAGGCCGTAGTAGACGATGAAGACCTGCACGAGCAGCGGCGTGCCGCGCATCGCGCTGACGTAGACCTTGACGATCGAATCCAGTCCCCACACGCCCAGCACGCGGATCAGCGTGATCAGGCCCGCCAGCGGCAGGCCGAAGATCATGGACATCACCGCGAAGACGAGCGTGTAGCCGGTGCCCTTGAGCATCACCGGCCAGGCCATCTGGGCGAGGGAAACGAGCGAGGGCAGGTCCATGAGTGGGTGGCGGCGCGCAAAGCACGGATGTTGCCATCAACGGGGCAGGACGTCGGTCAGTAAGCGAGCAGCCTCGTCTTCCCCCAGAACACGCGATAAGAGAACAGCGAGTAGGCCGCAATGACCGGGATGGTGACCCCAGCCCCGAAGAGCATGAACCGGAGCGACTCCTCGGCGGCCGCCGCGTCCCACAGCGTGATGCGGTCAATGACGACGAAGGGGAAGAGGCTGTAGGAGAGTCCGAAGAAGCTCAGCGTCAGCACCAGCACCACCAGCGCGAACGGCGTCCAGCACAGCTTGCCGCGCGCGCGATGCGAGTTCAGCAGCCCGCGCGCGGCGACCATGGCCAGCAGCGCGATGACCGGCAGCGGCGCCAGCGCGATCGCGCCGGGCAGCGAGAACCAGCGCTCTCGCACCGTCGCGCTGAGCGCGGGCGACGCGACCGAGACGATCAGCAACCCCGCCACCACGGCCGGCCACGCCGCCTTGGCCCAGCCGATGGCGCGTTCCTGCAGACGGCCCTCGGTCTTCATGACCAGCCACCCCGCGCCGAGCAGCAGATAGCAGGCGGTCAACGCGATCGAGATCGCCGCCGCGAAGCCCAGCGCGCCGGCGCCGTCGTCGAAGCCGGTCACGTAGCGGCCCAGCATCCAGCCCTGGCACAGCGAGGCCAGCAGCGAGCCGCCCGCGAAGACCAGGTCCCAGCGCCGCTTGTGCGCCGGGTCGCCCTTGGCGCGGAAGTCGAAGGCCGCGCCGCGCAGGATCAAGCCCAGCAGCATCAGCACCACCGGCGCATACAGCGCGGTGAGCACCACGCCTTGCGCCTTCGGGAAGGCGATCAGCAGCAGACCGACGGCCAGCACCAGCCAGGTCTCGTTGGCGTCCCAGAAGGGACCGATGGACGCGACCATGCGATCGCGGTCGGCCTCCGGCGCGCCGCCGGACAGCATGCCCACGCCCAGGTCGTAGCCGTCGAGCACGACGTAGATCAGCAGCGACAGGCCCATCAGGCCCATGAAGATCACGGGGAGCAGGCCGCCGTCGGGGGCGTTCGTCAGCGTGAGCGCGTTCATGCGAAAGTCCTCGAGATCACGGGCGCCGCACCGCTGGCGGCCGTATCGGTGGCGGCATCGATGGCGACGGGCTTCCCGCCCTTCTCCGCCATGCGCTTGATGGCGGCGATGTAGGCGACGAGCAGTGCGAGATAGACGGTGGCGTAGCCGGCCAGCGAAGCCGCGATCATGGCGCTCGGATTGCGCGCCGCCACCTCGTGCGTCTGGATCAGGCCGTAGACGATGAAGGGCTGCCGGCCGATCTCGGTCACGTACCAGCCGGCCACCGTCGCGATCCAGCCGGAGAAGCTCATCAGCGACAGGCCCCACAGCCACGCGCGCGGCAGCCGCGTCCAGCCCGAGCGCCGGAACAGCCACCAGCCGCCCCAGCCCGCGATCAGCATGGCCACGCCCATGCCGACCATCACGCGGAAGCCGAAGAACAGCGGCTTCACGGGCGGATGCGCGCCTTGGAACTCATTCAGGCCGCGGATCTCGCCGTCGGCATCGTGCTTGAGGATCAGGCTGGCCAGGCGCGGGATGCCGACGGCCAGACGGTTCTCCTGGGTCTGCTCGTCGGGGATCGCGAAGAGCAGCAGCGGCGCGCCGCGCTCGGTGGTCCACACGCCTTCCATCGCGGCGATCTTGGCCGGCTGATGCTGGAGCGTGTTCAGGCCGTGCATGTCGCCGGCGAGGAACTGCAGCGGGATCAGCACAGCCGCCATCGTCAGGCCGACGCGCATCACGCGCGGGGTCTCGGGTCGGGCGACGCCCTTGAGCATCTGCCAGGCGCTCACGCCGGCGAGCAGGAAAGCCGCGGTCAGACCGGAGGCGAGCAGCTTGTGGGCCAGGCGGTAGGGGAAGGACGGATTGAAGACGATGGCCCACCAGTCGACCGCATGCATCACGCCGTCGCGGATCTCGTAGCCGGTGGGCGTCTGCATCCAGGAGTTGAGGCTGAGGATCCAGAAGGCGCTGAGCGTGGTGCCGAAGGCGACCGTGGCGGTCGCGATGAAGTGGATCCGCGGGCTGACGCGCTCGCGGCCGAACAGCATGATCCCGAGGAAGCCGGCTTCGAGGAAGAAGGCGGTGAGCACTTCGTAGCCGAGCAAGGGGCCGGCGATGTTGCCGGCGCGCTCCATGAAGCCCGGCCAGTTGGTGCCGAACTGGAAGCTCATGGTCACGCCGCTGACGACGCCGAGGGCGAAGCTCAGGGCGAAGACCTTGGTCCAGCACTGGTAGGCGGCGAGCCAGACGGCATCGCCGCTTCGTCGCCAGCGCCAGAGCATGAACAGGACGACCCAGCCGAGGGCGATGGTGATCGTCGGGAAGAGGATGTGGAAGGTGATGTTGAGCGCGAACTGCAGCCGCGCGAGGATGAGGGAGTCCATGGCCGCGCAGTGTTGGGCAATGCGCGATCGCAAGGAAGAGACAGATCGTCCTAGGACGGATTGACCTAGGACGTTTTGTCCTAGGGACTCTTAACTCCCTCGCCCGCTTGCGGGAGAGGGTGGGGGAGAGGGTCTTCGCCCCTTCGCCAGCCGCTCAATCGCTCATCACCGCCCGATACACCCCGCCGCCCAGCAGCCCGCCGATCAAGGGCGCGACCCAGAACGCCCACAGCTGCTGCAGCGCCCAAGGCTCGGCGAACAACGCCACCCCGGTGCTCCGCGCCGGATTCACCGACGTGTTCGTCACCGGAATGCTGATCAAGTGAATCAGCGTCAACGCCAACCCGATCGCGATCGGCGCGAAGCCCTGCGGCGCGCGCTTGTCCGTGGCGCCCATGATGATGAACAGGAACATCGCCGTCATCACCACCTCGCACAGCAAGGCCGCGCCCATCGCATACCCGCCCGGCGAGTGCTCCCCAAACCCGTTGGACGCGAAGCCGCCGACCGCAAACCCCGGCTTCCCGCTCGCGATCAGATACAGCACCCCACCGGCGATCGCGCCGCCGACGACCTGCGCCACGATGTAGGGCAGCAGCTGCTTGGTCTCGAAGCGGCCGCCGGCCCACAGGCCCACCGACACCGCGGGATTCAGATGGCAGCCGCTGATGTGCCCGATGGCGAAGGCCATCGTCAGCACCGTCAGGCCGAACGCGAAGGACACGCCCAGCAACCCGATGCCCAGCTGCGGAAACGCCGCCGCGAGCACGGCGCTGCCGCAGCCGCCCAGCACCAGCCAGAACGTGCCGATCAACTCGGCGATGTACTTCTTCATGAGGAACCCTCCCTAGCCAAGGCGCATCGCGGCCTCTCGCGTCCCACGCTCGTCCGTGGTCGTCGCTCTTGTCGGCGCCGTCGCGGCCACGCTCGCCCTGCTGGGCGTTCGATGGGGCCACAGGCGCTCTTGTCGTCGCTTGCACGGTGGATTCTGGCAAGCGGCGGCGTGGCCGGCCAGTCCCTAGAGCGAGGGGCTCCGCGCGCGAAGCGCGCGCGAGCGACAGCCTCACCAACCGCCGTCCTCGTCGCCCTCGCGATGCGGCTCGAAGCGCTCCAGCAGGAAGTCCACCAGCACCCGCGTCTTGGCCGACAGGTGCGCGCGCGTGGGGAAGATCAGATGGATGTCGGCCGGCGGCAGCGCCCAGTCCGCCAGCACCGGCCGCAGCCGGCCCGAGCGCAGCATCGGCGCCGCCTCCCAGGCCGATCGCAGCAGAATGCCGTGTCCATCGAGGCCCCAAGCCAGCACGCTCTCCCCGTCGTTGGAGGCCAGCGGCCCGCGCACCTTCACGCTTTCCTTACGCGAGCCCTGGCGCAGATGCCAGGTGCCGAAGGTCTCGTCGTTCTCGCGGATGAAGAGGCAGGCGTGGCGGGCGAGCTCGCGCGGCGAGGTCGGCTCGCCCGCGCGCTTCAGATAGGCCGGCGAGGCGCACAGCACCCGCCGGTTGCGCGCCAGCAGCCGCGCGGTCAGGCGCGCGTCCGGCGGCTCGCCGACATGGACCTCGAGGTCCAGGCTCTGCTCGACCAGATTGACCGGTCGGTCCGTGAGCTCCAGCCGCACCTCGACCTCCGGATAGCGCCGCGCGAAACGCGACAGCGCCGGCGCGATGTGCTTGCGGCCGAAGCCCAGCGTCGCGGCGATGCGCACCAGGCCCTTGGGCGCGGCGCGTCCACCGGCGACGGTGCGCTCCAGCGCCTCCAGCTCTTCCAGCACGCGCGCGCCGTCGACCAGATAGGTCTCGCCCTCCGGTGTCAGGCCGATGCGGCGCGTGGTGCGCTGCAGCAGACGCACGCCCAGGCGGCGCTCGATGGCGGCCAGGCGCTTGCTCACCGCCGGCGGCGTGACGCCCAGCTGTTGCGCCGCCGCCGCGAGGCTGCCCTGCTTCACCAGGAGCGCGAAAAAGCCCAGATCCGAGAACCCGTCCATTGTTGACTCCAAAGAACGAAAGAACTGCCGATTCGGAAATTATGCGACGGTCATTCACGACCAGAATTCCGTCATGCCTCCCACACCCGAGATTCACGACCGCGCCGCCCCTGCGTCCGACGCCTCCCCGGCCGACCATCGGGCCGGTGATCCGGCAATCAAGACCGCGACGGGCACTGCGCCCGCCGTCGGTCACGTCGCAGCGGAGGCGGTGACCGATGCGCTCACCGCGCTCTACCCCGGCTTCGTCCATCGCAGCATCGCGACCGCCGACGGCGTGCGCATCCGCGCGACGATCGGTGGCCGCGGTCCGGCGCTGCTGCTGCTCCACGGGCACCCGCAGACGCGCGCGATCTGGCATCAGGTCGCGCCCGTGCTGGCCGAGCACTTCACCGTCGTCGCCGCCGATCTGCGCGGCTACGGCGATTCCTCCAAGCCGGAGGGCGGCGTGGACCACGCCGCCTACAGCAAGCGCGCGATGGCGGCCGACATGGTCGCGGTGATGCGCGCGCTCGGCTTCGAACGCTTCGACGTGCTGGCCCATGACCGCGGCGCGCGCGTCGCGCATCGGCTTGCGCTGGATGCGCCGCACGCGGTGCGACGTCTCGTGCTGCTGGACATCGCGCCCACGCTCGACATGTACGAGCAGACCAGCGACGCCTTCGCCCGCGCCTACTGGCATTGGTTCTTCCTGATCCAGCCGGCGCCGCTGCCCGAGCGCCTGCTGGAGGCCGATCCCGCCGCCTACGTGCGCGACGTGATGGGCCGCCGCAGCGCGGGGCTGGCGCCTTTCGCGCCTCAGGCCCTGGCCGAGTACGAGCGCTGCCTCGCCCTGCCTGGCACCGCGCGCGGCATCTGCGAGGACTACCGCGCCGCCGCCGGCATCGACCTGATCCACGACCGTGCCGACCGCGAGGCCGGCCGCCACCTCACGATGCCGTTGCTGGTGCTGTGGGGCGAGCAGGGCGTGGTGCATCGCTGCTTCGATCCGCTGGCGCTGTGGCGACCCATCGCGAGCGACCTGCGCGGCGAGGCCCTGCCCTGCGGCCATTACATCCCCGAGGAAGCGCCCGCGCTGCTGTTGGAGCGCGTGCTGCCCTTCTTCTCTGACACCCCGCGTTCCCCCGACGAGGCCGCACGATGAGTTCCTCCTCCCACACCACGGCCGAAGCCCTGCGCGCCGACGCCACCGGGGCCGCCGCGACCTCGTCGGACCAATTGGGCGATGTTGCCGCGGCGGCCGGCGCACCGCGCACGCTGTACCGCAAGCTGGTCGACAGCCACACCGTCGCCACGCTGGACGAGCAGAACGTGCTGCTGTTCTGCGACCTGCATCTGATGAACGAGTACACCAGCCCGCAAGCCTTCGCCGGGCTCCATGAGCAGGGGCGCGGCGTGCCCATGCCGCGCCAGAACGTCGCGGTGGTGAGCCACATCATCCCGACGCATCCGGTGCCCAACAAGATGCGCGTGATCGCCGACGGCCCGTCCGCGCTGCAGGCCAGCAACCTCAAGCGCAACTGCGATCGGCACGGGATTCCGCTGTTCGACACCACCGACGCGCTGCAAGGCATCGAGCACGTGGTCGCGCCGGAGCACGGCATGATCCGCCCCGGCATGGTCGTGATCTGCGGGGACAGCCACACGACGACCTATGGCGCGCTCGGCGCGCTGGGCTTCGGCATCGGCACGACCGAGGTCGAGCATGTGCTCGCGACGCAGACGCTGGTCTATCGGCTGGCGCAGGACATGCGCATCCGCGTCGACGGCACGCTGCCCGTCGGCACCACGGCCAAGGACCTGGTGCTCGCGATCATCGGCCGCATCGGCGCGCAGGGCGCGCGCGGCTTCGTGGTCGAGTTCTGCGGCAGTGCGATCGACGCGTTGTCGGTGGAAGCGCGCTTCACCGTCTGCAACATGGCGGTCGAGGCCGGCGCGCGCGGCGCGCTGATCGCGCCCGACGAGACGGCCATCCGCTACGTGCTGGACAAGGTGCCGGCGCTGACCGGCGCGATGAAGGACGCGGCGCTCGCGCGCTGGCGCGCGCTGCGATCCGACGACGACGCGGTCTTCGAGATCGAGCATCGCTTCGATGCCGCCGAGGTCGCACCGCAAGTGACCTGGGGGACGAGTCCCGATCAGGTCGCGCCGATCGACGCGGCCATCCCGGATCCGGCCGCGATGACTGACGCGGTGGCCCGCTCCAGCGCCGAGCGCGCGCTGCGCTACACCCGCATGAGCGCGGGTGCGCCGCTGATCGGCACGCCGGTCCAGCACGTGTTCATCGGCTCGTGCACCAATGGTCGCATCGAGGATCTGCGCGCCGCTGCCGACATCCTGCGCGGTCGCCACGTCGCGGCCGGCGTGCGGGCCATGGTGGTGCCGGGATCCGGCGCGGTGCGTGCGGCAGCCGAGGCCGAGGGGCTGGATCGCGTGTTCATCGACGCCGGCTTCGAGTGGCGCCAGCCGGGCTGCTCGATGTGCCTGGCGATGAACGACGACGTGCTGGCCGACGGCATTCGCTGCGCGTCCACGACCAACCGCAACTTCGAGGGCCGCCAGGGTCGCGGCGCCATCACCCATCTGATGAGTCCCGCGATGGCTGCTGCCGCCGCGGTCACCGGCGCGCTGACCGACGTGCGCCGCCTGCCTGCCGTGGAGTCCCCGCGATGAAACCCGTCCGCCGCATCGAGGGCCGCAGCGCGGCCCTGCGCATCGAGAACCTCGACACCGACCAGATCATGCCCAAGCAGTTCCTGCGCGGCATCGACAAGAACGGGCTGAGCGAGGGGCTCTTCTACGACCTGCGATTCGATGCGCGGGGCATTGAGCGTCCTGAGTTCGTGCTCAACCGGGCAGAGTACGCGGATGTGAGCGTCTTGATTGCCGGGAACAACTTCGGCTGCGGATCGAGCCGGGAGCATGCGGTCTGGGGCTTGCAGCAGGCGGGCATCCGGGCTGTGGTGGCGCCGAGCTTCGGGGAGATCTTCTATTCCAACGCGATGGGCAATGGGCTGCTGCTGGTCACGCTGCCGGAGGCGGAGGTGCGTCGGTTGATGGATGAGGCGGATCAGCCGGGACGCAACGGCGTGGTCATCGATGTGGAGGCGCTGACCTTGAGCGCGGGGGCGGAGCCCGATCGAGCGATGGGATTCGAGATGCTGCCGCGGCATCGGAGGATGCTGCTTGAGGGGCTGGATGCGATCGGGTTGTCGATGACGTATCGGGAGCAGATCGCGGCGTTCGCGGCGAGGCATTGGGAGGAGCAGCCTTGGTTGAAGGATGTGGCGGTCGGGGCTGATTGATCGCCGGGCGGGCGCCGGGGACTGAGAGGACCCGGAAGACCCCGAAGACCCTCTCCCCCACCCTCTCCCGCAAGCGGGCGAGGGAGTAAGAGGGCGCTCCCGCAAGCGGGCTCGGGCATGCGGTGGTCAAAGAGGTCAGCGAGCCCTCTTGTCCCCTCGCCCGCTTGCGGGAGAGGGCTAGGGAGAGGGTCTTCTTTCCCTACCGCCGCCGCCCACACCGCCGTCGCCCACGCTCACCTGGTCATCACACCTGGAATGGCAACCCCCGCAACCGCCTCCCCGTCAACGCCGCGACCGCATTCGCCATCGCCGGCGCGATCGGCGGCACGCCGCACTCCCCCATCCCGGTCGGCGGTTCCGCCGACGGCACGATGAACACATCGACCTGCGGCGCATCCACATGCGTCGCGATCCGATAGTCGTGCCAATTGCTCTGCTGCACCTCGCCCTCCTTGAGCGTGATCTCCGCCCCCGGCAAGGTCATTCCGATGCCCATCACCAGCGCCCCCTGCACCTGCGCCTCGATCGTTCTCGGATTCACCGCGAGGTTGCAATGCACGCCCGCCGTCACCCGATGCACCCGCGGCCGCCCGTCCCGCATCGAGACCTCGACCACGTAGGCCACGACGGTGCCGAAGGACTCATGCACCGCCACGCCCCAAGCCCTGCCCTTCTCCAGCCGGCTCTTTCCATACCCCGACCGCGCCACCGCCAGATCCAGCGCGGCCAGATGCCGCTCATGCTTGGCCAGCAGCTTGCGCCGATACGCCACCGGATCCACGCCCCCCGCGCGGGCGAGCTCATCCACCAGCGTCTCCATCACGAAGGCCGTGTGCGTGTGCCCCACCGAGCGCCACCACAGCACCGGCACGTTGACCTTGGGGTGATGCACCTCCAGCGCGATCGGGAAGGGATAGGCGCTCTCCGCCACACCCTCGGTCATCGTCGTGTCCGCGCCGTTCTTCACCGTGAAGGCTTCGAACGGCGTGCCCATGGTGATGGACTGCCCCACGATCACATGCTTCCAACCCAGCACATTGCCCTTGCCGTCGTGCGCGATCTCCACGCGGTGCAGATGCATCGGCCGGTAGTAGCCGCCGCGCACGTCGTCCTCGCGGGTCCAGATCATCTTGATCGGCCCCTTCTTCCCGGCCGAGAACCTCGCCTTCGCGACCTGCGCCGCCTCGACGAGGTAATCCGAGCTCGGCGTCGCGCGCCGGCCGAAGCCGCCGCCCGCGGTCATCGTGTTGAGCACCACCTGATCCGGCCTGAGCCCGAGCACGCCCGCCACCTGCGCTTGGTCCACCGTCTGGAACTGTGAGCCCACCCACACCGTGGCGCTGTCGCCGCGGAAGTCGATGCTGCAGTTCAGCGGCTCCATCGGGGTGTGGGCGAGATAGGGGAAGACGTACTCCGCGCTGATCGTCCCCGCGCTCTTCAGTCCCGTCGGCGCGCCCTCGGCCTTCTGCACGACGACGCCCGGCTTGCCCGCCAGCTCGCGGTACTGCGCGAGCAAGGCGGCGCTGTCCGCCCGATCCAGGCCGCTCAGGTCCCAGTCGACCTTGAGCAGCTCCCGCGCCTTGCGCGCCGGCCAGAAGCCGTCCGCCACGATGGCCAGGCCGCTCGCGCCGCCGACCAGCGGTACTTGGATGACCTCCTCGACGCCAGGCACCGCGAGCGCGGGCGCCGGATCGAAGCCCGCCACGCGTCCGCCAAAGACCGGCGGATGCAGCATGACCACGGTGCGCAGGCCCGCCTGCTGGAAGTCGATGCCGAAGTCCTGTCGGCCGCTGGACTTGGCGCGCGCGTCCAGCCGGTCCATGGGCTTGCCGATCAGCGTGAACTGCGCGGGCTGTTTGAGCTGCACCGTGGCGGGGACCGGCTCGTTCATCGCGCCGGCCGCGAGCACGCCGTAGTCCAGGCGCTGGCCGTCGGGCACGATGACCTTGCCGTTCTCGGTGCGCAGCTGCGGGACCGGCACGCCGGTCCGCTTCGAGGCCGCCGCCAGCAGCATCGCGCGCATGCGGGCGCCGATCTCGCGGTACTGCATCCACGAGGCCTTCATGCTGGTGGAGCCGCCCACCATCTGGATCTGGAAGAACGGATCCTTGTAGGCCTCACCCGCCGGCGCGAGCTCGCAGCGGATGCGGGACCAGTCGGCATCCATCTCCTCGGCGACCAGCATGGGCAGCGCGGTCTGCACGCCTTGGCCGAAGTCGATCTTGCCGATCTTCACCGTCACGACGCCCTGGGCATCGATGGCGACGAAGGCCAGCGGCTGCTGGAAGGGCTTGAGCGCCATGGGCGCGCCCGGCCCTGAGCCGCCCGGCGCGCTCGCGGCGCCGTCCTGCGCGCCCGCGCCGACGGCATAGAGCGCGAAGCCCGAGGACAAGCCCATCTTGAGGAACAGACGCCGGCCGACGCCGGACGCGGCCTCGCCGCTGGCCGCCTCATCGTTGCCGGACATCGCGTCGCCGCCCGCGTCGGGCAGCGCGCCATGGAGGTACTGGAACATCGGTCGCATGGCGGTCTCCTTCAGCCCAGCGCCTTGGCGGCGTCCTTGACGGCGGCATGCACCCGCACGTAGGTCCCGCAGCGGCAGAGGTTGGCGCTCATGGCGCTGTCGATCTCGGCGTCGGTGGGGCGGCGCCGCGCCTTGAGCAGCGCGACGGCGGCCATGATCTGGCCGCTCTGGCAGTAGCCGCATTGCACGACGTCATGCTTGATCCACGCGTCCTGCACCGCCTTGCCGACACGGTCGTCATCGATGGCCTCGATGGTGGTGAGCTGCTGGCCCGCGATCGATTCGATGGGCGTGACGCAGGCGCGGCGCTGCTGACCGTCGACGTGCACGGTGCATGCGCCGCAGACCGCGATGCCGCAGCCGAACTTGGTGCCGGTCATGCCCAGCGTGTCCCGCAGCACCCACAGCACGGGCGTGTCGCCCGGCACGTCGACCTGCTTGGGCTGGCCGTTCAAGCGGAAAGAGATCATGGCTGGCTCCTCGTGAGCGCGGCGCCCGGCGCGCGGCCGGACGCGGTGTCGTTGTCGATGTCCTTGTCCCCGGCCCGCGCGAGCGCGCGCAGCCGGTCGGCCATGTCGCGATCGGCCTCGGCCTTGGTCAGGCCGACGGACTTGCGCAGCGGCTCGGTGGCGTCGCAGGGCGCGCCGTTGCGGATCCAGGCCCGGACCGTTTCATCGAAGTCGGCCTTGGCCAGCGGCGGCAGCGCGCGCGCCGGACCGGGTTTCCAGCCCCAGGCGACCAGGTGATCGGTGAGCAAGTGCTGCTCGAGCATGGCCAGCGACCGATGCCCGTTGGTGGCGGGCTCGCGGAAGACCTTGCACAGCGCCGGTCCGCGCAGGCCCAGCCAGGACATCTTCATGTTCTCCGGCGGCATGTGCCAGCCGGGCTTGCCGTCGGTCTCCAGACCGGGCGGCGCATGCGGGAGCGGGCTGTTCTGCGTCGAGTGGCAGGTCGCGCACTGCAGCGGCGCGACGCCCTTGCCGTCGGCGCCGCGCTGCACGGCCGGGTAGTGGATGCGGCTGAAGTCGCCCTGCAGCGGAGCACCCGGCACATGGCAGTTCAGACATCGCGGATGGAGCAGCACGCGCTCCATGCGGGCGAAGGCGGCCAGGCCTTCGTCGCGGCTCGGCGTCGCTGAAATCGGGGTCGGCTGGAAGCCGGCGCCGTCGGCCGCGAGGGCCGTGAGCGGTGCGGCCATCAGGCCCAACACCGCGGTACGGGCCACCGCGCACGGCGAGGGCCACGAGGATCCCCATGCGAAACATGCACCCATGTCGACCTCCTGCTGGCTGCGTGCTGACGCTCCGCAGTCTAGGGAGGCGAGCAGCGACGTGGCTTGCCCGATCCGCCGAGAGGCTTGCCTGAATCGACGTCAGCGAGGCCGCGAGAAACGCCGGGCCCCGGCGACGCAGCCGATCACGGCGACGGTGACCGCAAGCATCGCCGGACTCACCGATTCGTGCAACAGCCCCGCCGCCAGCGCGAGCCCGAACAGCGGCTGCAGGAGCTGCAGCTGGCCGACCGCCGCGATGCCGCCTTGCGCAAGCCCTCGATACCAGAACACGAAGCCGATCAGCATGCTGAACAGCGACACATAGCCCAGACCCGCCCAGGCCGGCGCGCCGACATCGCTGAGGCTGAGCGGCATCAGCCACAGCGATCCGATGAGCATCACCGGCAGCGCGATCACCAGCGCCCAGCAGATCACCTGCCAGCCGCCGAGCACGCGGGAGAGCTTGGCGCCCTCCGCGTAGCCCAGGCCGCAGACCAGGATGGCGGCCAGCATCAACAGGTCGCCCAGGGGTGCCGCGTCCAGGCCCTGCGCGGCGGCAAAGCCGATGACGAAGGCGCTGCCCAGCACCGAGAAGACCCAGAACGGGGGTCGGGGGCGCTCGCCGCCGCGCAGCACGCCGAAGGCGGCGGTGGACAGCGGCAGCAGCGCGATGAAGACGACCGAGTGGGCCGAGGTCACGTGGCGCAGCGCCAGCGCGGTCAGCAGCGGGAAGCCGATGACGACGCCCATCGCAACGATGGCCAGCGGCCACCACTGCTGGCGCGACGGACGCGGCGCGCGCAGCAGCAACAGCGCGAGCAGCGCCAGCAGGCCGGCGATGGAGGCGCGCGCGGCGGTGAGGAAGACGGGATCGAAATCCGCCACCGCGACGCGCGTCGCCGGCAACGAGCCGCTGAAGATCAGCATGCCGATGAATCCGTTCAGCCAGCCTCGGGATGCGGTGTCCATGGATCAAGGGTCGTGGAGGAGGAAGCGGCCAGCGTAGCGAGTTGGATCAATACAATCAAAAAATTGTCATGGATACACGTACTGCTGCCGCTGCCGCTGCCGCTGCCGCTGCCGCGGTTGCTGTTGCTGTCGCCGGTTCGACGGCATGCGGAGGGAGAAGGACGATGGCCGAGCCCAGATACAAGGCGGTGGTGGATCGCTTGGCGGCGGAGATCCGCAGCGGCGCGCTGCCCGCGGGGGAGCGCTTGCCGACGCATCGTGTGCTCGCCGAGCGTGAGGGCTTTGCGCTGGTGACCGCGACGCGCGTCTATGCGGAGCTGCGAGCGATGGGTCTGGTCAGCGGCGAGACCGGCCGCGGCACCTTCGTGAAGGAGACGCTGCTGTCGCCCAGCCAGGGCGTCGATCTGGACGCGGTCGCCGCCGACATGGTCGACCTCAGCTTCAACTACCCGTCCCTGCCCGGTCAGGCCGAGCTGCTGCGCGGCGCGCTGCGACAGCTCGCCGGCGCTGGCGACCTGGAGGCGCTGCTCCGCTATCAGCCGCATGGGGGCCGCCCCGCGGATCGTGCCGCCGTCGCGCGGCATCTGACGCGGCGCGCCCTGACGGTCGAGGGCGAGCGCGTGCTCATCGTCGACGGCGCGCAACACGGCATCGCGGTCACGCTGATGGCGCTGCTCAAGCCCGGCGACGTGGTCGCGGTGGACGCGCTGACCTATCCCGGCTTCAAGCTGGTCGCTGAGATGCAGCGCCTGGAGCTGGTGCCGGTGCCTGCGGCGGGCGCGGGACCGGATCTCGACGCGCTGGAGGCGCTGTGCCGGCGCCGCAAGGTCAAGGCGATCTACACCATGCCCACGCTCAACAACCCGCTGGGCTGGGTGATGGGCGCGACGCGGCGGCGGGAACTGGCGGCGCTCGCGCGGCGGCACGATCTGTGGGTCATCGAGGACGGCGCCTATGCCTATCTCGCGGAGGATCCGCCGCCGCCGCTGGCGATGCTCGCACCGGAGCGGACCGTGTATGTCTCGGGCTTCTCGAAGAGCGTCGCGGCGGGCCTGCGGGTCGGCTTCGCGGTGGCTCCGCCCGAGGCCGTGCCTCCGATCGAGCGCGCCATCCGCGCGACGACCTGGAACACGCCCGGGGTGATGACGGCCATCACCGCCGGCTGGCTGGAGGACGGCACCGTCGACCGGCTGGAGCGCGAGAAGCGCGAGGACGCGAAGCGGCGGCAGCGGCTCGCGGCGCAGCGGCTGGGGCCGCTCAAGCGCATCGGGCATGCGTCGAGCTACTTCGTGTGGTTGCCGCTGGGCGAGGAGGTCCGCGCCGATCAGGTCGCGATGGCGCTGCAGCGCGAGCGGATCTCGGTCTCGACGGCCGAGCCCTTCGCGACGACGAAGCACGTGCCCCATGCGATCCGGCTTGCGCTCGGGTCGGTCGACTTCGATCGCCTGGGCGAGGGACTGGATCGCGTCAGGGAGGCGATCGAGGCGAGGAGCTTCTGAACGTCAGCGGCGGCTGTCCGTATCGACCGACGTCAAACCGCTTCGGGCGGCGCACGCGAGTCGGACGGCGCGACGTGTTCTGGCTGCCGGTACACCAGCACCTTCAACGACCGTTCCTCATCCACGTCGGCGAAGACGGCGGGATTGGCGACGCGCTCGATGAACTCGAGCATCGGGGCCTCGGCGGCGAGGGTGTCGCACAGGAAGTCGGTGCCGAGCTTGGGCGTGTTGAGGCACACCAGCGCGTGGCCGCCCGGGGCGAGCAGCTCCGGCAACTTGCGGGCCAGGCGGGCGTAGTCCTTGGTCGCGACGAAGCTGCCCTTCTGGTAGCTGGGCGGGTCCAGCACGACGAGGTCGTAGGGCGCGCCGCGGCGGATCTTTCCCCAGGAGCTGAACACGTCGTGACCATGGAAGGCCGCGCGGTCCTGCACGCCGTTGAGCTGGTGGTTGCGGCGCCCGACGGCCAGCGGTCCGCGGGCCATGTCGTAGTTGTCGACGGCGGCGGCGCCGCCTCGCAGCGCCGCGACCGAGAACGAGCAGGTGTAGGCGAAGAGGTTCAGCACCTTGCCGCCGGGATGGGCCTCAGCCCAGCGGCGCGTCCAGCGTCGGCCCTCGGCCATGTCGAGGAAGAAGCCGTGGTTCTGACCGTGCGGCAGGTTGACGGCGAAGCGCGCACCGTCCTCCTCGACGATGTGCTCGGCGGGGATCTCGCCAGCCATCACGCGATTGGCGGGGCGGTTCTCGTCGCGATGCTGGAAGACCCAGTTCAGCGGCTCGCCCGGCGCGATCTCGGCCCAGCGGGCGGCGAGCGCAGCGCCGATGCGGGCGAGCTCGTCGTCCGCGACGGGCGCGAAGCTCGTCAGCAGCCAGACCGGCGGATAGGCGTCCAGCGCCCATTGCTCGCAGCCCGGATGCAGGCCGCCGCGGCCATGGAAGACGCGGCCGGCGTCGGTGGGGCGGGTCAACCGGGAGATGGCGTCAAGAAGGGCTTGCATGAACAGGGTCGGGAGCGGGGCGACAGTGTAGACAGCGTGCCATGTCGACGAAATTCGCTTTTGTCGACACGTCGTGGGCTCATGTCTTCGGCAGCGACATGAGCCTCTCGTCATGTCGATGAAATTAGATTCCTAGAACATGACAGGAGACTGCCCCTCATCATGTCGCTATTCTGCGATTTTATCGACACGTTTCGTTGACGCGTCGTTCCTGGCGCCATATCGTTCATACCTGTCGTCATATGGCGATTTCGCGAACATGAACAGCCCCTCCTCTGTCCTCCCCTGGTCGCCCGAGCGGCCGTTCAACGACCTGCCGCGCCTGCCGCCGCCCTCCGAGCTGGAGACCCGCGCGGTGTTGAAGCAGTGCGTGCTCTCGCGGGCGGCGTTGGCCGGTCTCAAGCAGGCAGCAGCGTTGATCCCGAATCAGACGATGCTGATCAACACGATCCCTCTCCTCGAAGCGAAGGACAGCTCTGAGATTGAGAACATCGTGACCACCGCCGACAAGCTGTTCCAGTTCGCGCAGGCGCAGGAGTCGTCGGCCGATCCGGCCACGAAAGAAGCGCTTCGCTACCGGACCGCGCTGTATGCAGGCTTCCAGTCGTTGGCGCGCCGCCCGCTCTGCACGACGACCGCCGTCCAGATCTGCAGCACCATCAAAGATGCGGACATGGACATCCGTCGAGTCCCCGGCACGCAACTCGCCAATGCGGCGACTGGCCGGGTGATCTATACGCCGCCGGAAGGAGAAGCTCGCCTGCGAGACCTCCTGGCCAACTGGGAACGCTTCCTGCACGAGCAGGTCGATCTCGACCCGCTGGTGAGAATGGCCATCGGACACTATCAGTTCGAGGCCATCCACCCGTTCACCGACGGCAACGGACGGACGGGCCGGATCCTCAACATCCTTTATCTGATCCAGGAGGACCTGCTGTCCTTGCCGATCCTCTATCTGAGCCGACACGTGATCGCCCACAAGGCGGACTACTACCGGCTGCTGCTTGAGGTCACGCGCGACGACGCGTGGGAACCATGGGTGCTGTTCATGTTGAAGGCGGTCGAAGAAACGGCGCGCTGGACCACCGACAAGATCCTTGCCATTCGCGCATTGTCCGAAGCGGCCGTGGAGTACGTTCGCCAGCGTCTGCCCAAGATCTACAGCCGTGAGCTCATCGACGCCATCTTTGAGCAGCCCTACTGCCGGATCGGCACGCTGGTCGACAAGGGCATCGCGCAAAGGCAGGCCGCCTCGCGATACCTGCAGGACCTGGTGTCCATCGGCGTGCTCGAAGAAATGCGGCTGGGCAAGGAGAAGCTCTTCATTCATCCCAAGCTGATGACGCTCTTGGCCAGCGACACGCACGACCTGACAGGCTACGAGGACGTCGGGCGCAAGGACTGACCCCTCACCCATCCCCCACCCCACCCGGAGGGATGCACAAGGCCGCGAGCCTCCTCTACAGTCGCGGCTCTTACAAGAACCAGGATTCTTCAGGGAGAGCGGCATGGGAGTTCATGCGCGCACGGCCATGCGGCCGAATCGTCCGGAAGGACGCGTCCGTCGGAACGAAGAGGCCGCGCCGATCGCACGAGTTGCAGCATCTGCACAGCTGGCACGGGTGACACGAGCCGCGCGAATCGCGGCGGCGGCGCTCGGCGTGACCTTGACGGCCATGGCCGGCACGGCGCTGGCGCAGACGACGACGCCGGTACCAGCGGCGACCCCGATGACCTCTCCCGGTCTGGCGCCGGCCCCGGCCGCCGCTTCGGCCTCGGTCTACAAATGGGTCGACGCCGATGGCCGCACCCATTACTCGCAGCGCAAGCCGACCGAGCCCGGTGCGCGAGCCTCCGAGATCAAGCCGCCCCCGCCCCCGCCCGACAGTCCACCGCTGCGCAAGGAGTCCTGGGTCGCCGCGCCGAGTCTGGCGTCTCCCACGGCTGCCGCATCGCCGGAGGCTTCCGCGCCGACCGCCGCGGGCCTGCGGACCTCGCGCGTCTACGCCTTGTCCGAAGGCCTGGATCCCAACACCGATGCCTACCGCTGCGCGCTGGCCAAGGACGTCTTGAGCGGCGCGGTCCGCCGGTCCGCGATGCGGCCCACCGACGACCACGACCGCAACATCGCGCGCAACGACATCAAGCTGTTCTGCAAGTGATCCGATTCGAGGCGTCGCCGCCAATGAGGACCTCCGGCGTGCCAATGGGCGATCAGACGCCGGTCGGCGTTCAGCTCACTTGTTCTCGATGGGCTTGCTGACGTCGCGCTCGAACCACTTGGTCGAGATCTTGGCGTAGGTGCCGTCGGCCATCAGGTCGGCCAGGGCCTTGTCGATGGCGGCCTTGAACTTCGGGCTGTTCTTGCGGAACGGGATCGCGTTGGTCGCCGGCTTGCCGATCGCCGCGCCGGCCTTGACCGGCAGCTTGGTCTTCTCGCGCAGATACGGAATCAGCAGGCTGTCGTTGAGCGCGGCGTCGATGCGGCCGGTGGCCAGGTCCTGCAGGTACTCGGTGGCGCCGGGATAGGTGCGCACCTCCACGCCCTCGAAGCCCTTGGCCTGCTCGGCGAAGTTGCTGCCCTGGCCGACGCCGACCTTCTTGCCCTTGAGGTCGGCGGGGGTCAGGAGTTGCCGGGTCTCGTTGGCGCGGATGATCAGCTGCGGATACGACATCACGTAGGGCGTGCTGAAGTCGAAGGTCTTGCGGCGCTCGTCGGTGGCGGCGACCTGGTTGACGATGACGTCGTACTTGCCCGCCTGCAGGCCGGCGAGGATGCCGCTCCATTCGGTGGTGGTGAACTCCGGCTTGACGCCCAGCTTGCCGGCGATGGCGGCGGCGATCTCGACGTCGAAGCCGGTGAGCTGGCCCTTCTCGTCCTTGTAGTTGAACGGGGGATAGGTGCCCTCGACGGCGATGCGCAGGGTGCCGCGCGACTTGACGTCGTCGAGCAGGTCGGCGGCCTGGGCCGCCAGGGACGCGCCGGCCAGCAGCGCGGCGGCGATCAGGGAGGTGCGGACGTTCTTCATGAGACCCCTCGTTGTGCGTTGGAGCGACCGATGTTGCCACCAGTCGCCCCGCCCTATCGGCATATGCACATGGCGCGTGGCTATATCGGGTGACGCCGCGAGCCAGGTCCGAGCCCCGGGACAGCTCCCCGCAGCCCTCCGCCCTCAGCCCTCAGAACGCGTGCCGCATCCCGAGCGCGAAGACGGTGGGCCGTTCGCCGGCGCCGACGCTCAGCGGGTTGATCGCCAGGTCGTAGGCGGCGCGGGCCTGGTTGTCGATGCGGGTCACGTAGGCGTAGAGCCCGGTGCGCGAGGACAGCGTGTGGTCGTAGCCCAGCGTCCACTGGCGGGCGCCGGTGTCCGCGCCGGCCGAGATGAAACCGACCTTCGCGCCGGCGGGCCCCTTGCCCTCGCCCGCATGGGTGAAGGAGGCGCGCAGGCTGCCGCGGCCGATCTGCCAGGTGGCGGAAACATAGACCGAGTCGCGCCGCAGCGGGCCGGTGGGAGTCTCGTAGCGCAGGCGCTCGGCGGCGGTGGCGATGCGCCAGACCCCGAAGCGGTAGGCGGCGCCCAGCTTGGTCGCCGTGTCGGTCAGGTGCGGGCCCTGGTAGTCGTGGTGCTCCTCGTGGGCGAGCGCCAGGTTCCACGGTCCCTGATCCCAGGTCAGCGAGGACGACCACAGGCTGGGCTTGGCGCCGTTGGGCCCCAGGTCGCCCTCGTTGAAGGAATACGCCACCTTCCCGGTGAGGCCGTTCCAGGTCGGGGTCCAGTACTGGACGACGTTCTGCTGGCGCCGGTCGAAGGACGCGGTGGTGGTCGTGTTGTTGACGGTCGGCGCGGAGCCGTTGGCCATCAGCGCCATGTAGCCGGCGGTGGTGGGATACCAGGGATCGAAGCCGCTGGTGGAGAGCAGGTACGGCGTCCCCCAGTTGCCGGCGAAGACCAGCCCATAGGGGGTGTTGAGGCCGACGCGGGTGTCGCGATTCGCGAGCGAAGGCCCCGCCCCCGTGTCCAGCGCGAGCGAGCCCTCGATCTGGAACACCGCCTGGATGCCGTCGTCCAGATCCTCGGTGCCGCGGAAGCCGATGACGGAGCGGTTGTTGGATTCGCGATTCACGGCGCGGTCGCGCGGGGAGCGGCTGGCGTCGGCGTGCTCCAGGGAGACGTTGAGGCGGCCGTAGATCGTGATGTTGGACTGCGCGTGGGCGGGCAGCGCGGCGGCCCCCGCAAGGGTGAGCGCTGCGAGCGGCAGGGGGAGTCGGTACTGCATCGGAAGGGCTGAAAGCGGAGGGCTGAGGTGGCGCCGATGTTGGCGCGGCGCGCCGCTTTTCGGCTCTCTCGTTCGGGGGACGCGGGCCCCACCGACATGCCCTGCCGGCCTCGACCTACCTGGCCGCCTCACGGACTTTGGCATCATGCGTGCCCTGGTCATGAGCGGTCCCGCGCAGGCCGCCTCCCCTCCACTTCTGAGGGCGTCGCGATATCGACGCCCCCGCTTCATGAGCTCCTCGATGCCCTCGCCCTCGGATCCCTCGTCGCCCGAGAGCGCCTCCGACAGTTCCGCCAGCACCACCCCTGAGAACGCGCCCGAAAGCGGGCTCGAAAGCGCGCCCGGCGATCACGACGCCGGCCCGGGCGGCAACCGCCTGCTGTGGCTGCTGGCGCTGGTGGCGGTGGGGTTCGCACTGCTGCGTCCGATCTCGCCAAGCGAGTGGCTGCGCCTGATCGACTGGCAGACCATGGGCGCGCTGACGGGCCTGCTGGCCATCACGCAAGGCGTGGAGCGCAGCGGCGTGCTGCAGGGCGCGGCGCGCGCGCTGCTGGCGCGCACGGGCACCGGCCGGCAGCTGGCGCTGGTCCTGTGCGCGGTGGCGGCGGTGCTGGCCGCGCTGGTCACCAATGACGTGAGCCTGTTCCTACTGGTGCCGCTGACCCGGGAGCTCGCCGCTCAAGCGCATCTGCCGCTGGCGCGGCTGGTCGCGCTGGAGGCCCTGGCGGTGAACGCCGGCTCCTCGCTGACGCCGATCGGCAACCCGCAGAACCTCTATCTCTGGCACCGCTCGGGCGAGTCCTTCGGCGGCTTCATCGCGATGATGGGGCCGTCGGTGGGCGTGATGCTGGTGCTGCTGATCGTGACCATCCTGATCACCATGCCCCGCACGCCGATCACCATCGCGCCGGCGCGGCGCAAGACCCCGACGCAGCCGCGGCTGCTGGCGCTGTCGGTCGCGCTCTTCCTGGGCTTCGTGCTGTCGCTGGAGCTGCGCCAGTGGGTGCCCGCGCTGGCCGTGGTGATGGCGGTCTACGCGATCTGGTATCGGCAGGTGCTGCTGCGGCTGGACTGGGCCTTGCTGGCGACCTTCGCGCTGATGTTCGTGGACCTGCATCAGCTGGTGGCCCTCCCCCAGGTGGCGGGGCTGCTGGAGCGGCTCCCGCTGGACCAGCCGCTGCCGGCCTACCTGGTGGCGATCGTGAGCTCGCAGCTGATCAGCAACGTGCCGGCGACGCTGCTGCTGGCCGAGCACATGCCGCATCTGGCGGTGCTGGCCGTGGGCGTGAACGTCGGCGGTTTCGGCTTCGTGCTGGGCTCGATGGCCAACCTGATCGCGCTGCGCCTGGCACGCGTGCCGGGCGGGCTGGCGGAGTTCCACCGCATCAGCCTGCCCTTCCTTTTGGTGTGCGCGGTGCTGGTGGGGTGGCTGGTGCTGTGAGCGCTGGATGAGCGCTCGCGCTCACACGGCGGCCAGCGCCTGCTCCAGATCGGCGATGAGGTCGTCGATGTGCTCGATGCCGACGGAGAGCCGGACGGTGTCCTCGGACACGCCGGCCTTGTCGAGCTCGGCGGGCGAGAGCTGGCGGTGGGTGGTGGACGCGGGATGCGTCGCCAGGGAGCGCACGTCGCCGATGTTGACCAGGCGGGTGAAGAGCTGGAGCGCGTCGAGGAAGCGCGCCCCGCGCTCGCGGCCCTGCCCGCCCGGGCCCTTGAGGCCGAAGGTGACGATGCCGGAGGCCTTGCCGGACAGGTACTTGCGGACCAGCGCGTGGTCAGGGTGGTCCTCGAGTCCGGCGTAGTTGACCCAACTGACCTTCTCGTGACGCTTCAGGTGCTGGGCGAGCGCGAGCGCGTTGTCGCTGATGCGATCCACCCGAAGGGCGAGCGTCTCTATCCCCTGGAGGATGAGGAAGGCGTTGAAGGGGGACAGCGCGGCGCCGGTGTTGCGCAGCGGGACGACGCGGGCGCGGCCGATGTAGGCGGCGGGGCCCAGGGCCTCGGTGTAGACGACGCCGTGGTAGCTGGGGTCGGGCTCGTTCAGGCGCTTGAAGCGTTCCTTGTGCTGGGCCCAGGGGAACTTGCCGGAGTCGACGATGGCGCCGCCGATGGAGGTGCCGTGGCCGCCGAGGTACTTGGTCAGCGAGTGCACGACGATGTCGGCGCCGTGCTCGAAGGGGCGGCTCAGATAGGGCGAGGGGACGGTGTTGTCGACGATCAGGGGGATGCCGTGGTCGTGGGCGATCTTGGCGATGGTCTCGATGTCGGTGACGTTGCCCTGGGGGTTGCCGAGGGACTCGACAAAGATGGCCTTGGTCTTGGCGTCGATGAGGGCGGCGAAGGCTTCGGGCTGGCGGTAGTCGGCGAAGCGGGCGGTGATGCCGTACTGCGGGAGGGTGTGGGCCAGCAGGTTGTAGGTCCCCCCATAGAGGGCGCTGGCGGCGAGGATGTTGTCGCCGGCCTCGGCGATGGTAAGGATGGCGTAGGTGACGGCGGCCTGCCCGGAGGCGACGGCGAGCGCGCCGATCCCGCCTTCGAGGGCGGCCAGGCGCTGCTCGAGCACGTCGTTGGTGGGATTCATGATCCGGCTGTAGATGTTGCCGGGGACCTTGAGGTCGAAGAGGTCGGCGCCGTGCTGGGCGGAGTCGAAGGCGTAGGCGGCGGTCTGGTAGATGGGGACCGCGACGGCCTTGGTGGTGGGGTCGGGGGAGTAGCCGGCGTGGACGGACCGGGTTTCGAAGCGCCAGCTGGCGGGCGTCGGGGCTTGGGACATGGGGCTCTCCTCGTGGATGGACGGGGAGAGGCTAGGGGCTGGGTCGTGGGGCGGCGAAGTGAGCTTTGCGCATGAGCTCATGCGCGGGGCGCGTGGGTCACTTCGCCGGATCGGGCTGGTCGAGCTCCTCCAGCGCGCGCTGGATCTGATCGCTCGGCGCGGTGAGGATGAGGTTGAGATCCTCGATGGCCTGGTTCTGGGCGTTCATGCGACCGGCGAGAACGCGGTACTGGCCGAGCACGGCCTGGTCGCGGAACTCCAGGCGCGGCGGCGTGTCCTGGCTGAGCTGGAAGCTGTCGGGGTGCTCGTCCAGCAATTGCACGATGGCGAGGGCGGTCGACTGCCGCCGCTGCTCGAGCGGGAAGAAGTTCAGGAAGTGGAGTCGGATCCGACCGGGCGGCGTGGTGACGGCTTGCCGAGGCACGCCGAAGTCGGTCGGCGTCGCGGCATAGGCGGCGTCGAGCGAGGTCTTGGCGCGGCGCAGGGCGAGCACGGTGTCGGCGACGTACTGTTCGAGCGCCTCCTGAGCCAGCGCGATCTGGGCCCGGGCCGCGTCGCGATCGGCGCGGGTGGCGAGGCGGCTGGCGCTCATCAACTGGGCGAGGCTGAGCGCCTGCCGACGCGCCAGATAGCGGGCGGCGATGCCGCGCAGCTCGCGGTGGGTCGCGGCGCAGGCGAGCGTCAGGGGCTGGAGCCGGCCCAGCGGACGGGACTTGATCTGGTCATCCGTCAGATCGGCGCCCTGCCCCAACTCGGACATCACCGCGATGAAGGCGGAACGGGCGAGCTCGACTTCCTCCTGGGGGATGGCGGACGCTTGCGTGGGGGATGCGACGGGAGTTGCAGCGAGGGCGACGGCGGGGACGGCGAGGGCCGCGACGACGACGGCCAGACACGCGGGGCGGGCGAGGGGCTGAAGCATGGCGGCGATCTCAGGGGCTGGGCTGGCTGGTCGCGCGCTCGGGCATCGGGGGCGCCGAGCTGGCCTCGTCCGCGGGTTTGGGGATGACGTCGAGCAGGCGGGCGGACACCTCGCGGAGGCGATCCACCAGGGATCTGAACTGCGCGAGGACTGGCGCGTCGCTGAAGACGAGGTGGGGTTCGGGACCGTCGCTGAGGCCGACGTTGCGCGCGTTGTCGTCGAGCAATTGGACGATGGCGAGGGTCAAGGTCTGGCGTTCCATCTCCAGGGGGACATACACCTCGAGGAAGGCCCTCCTCCGCTTCATGGGCGCCCGGGCTTGCTCCTCGGGCCAGTCCTTGCCCAGACCGGGGATGCTGGCATAGGCGGTGCTGATGGCGGACTCGGCCTGGCGCAAGGCGGCGAGGTTGTCGCTCCGGTACTTGCGGACGAGGTAGGAGGCGGAGGACATCTTGGCGCGGATCTGCTCGCGGGAGGCGGGCGTCGCGAGGCCGGAGGCCTTGCCGATCTCGGCGACGTCCAGCGCGGTGATCTGCTCCCCATAGCGGTTCTCGATCGCGAAGATCTCGCGGCGGAAGGCGACCAGGGCGAGCAGGACCGGTTCGACCTTGCCGGTGCGGAGGGCCTTGATCTGCTCGTCGGTCGGGTTGATGCCCTTGCGCATGTTGCTGAGCAAGGTGGGGAGGTCGGGGACGAGCGGTGGGGGGAGGACTTGGACGGTTTGGGGAGAGCTCGGGGGCGCGGCGTGAGTGGGGCCGGTGAGCGCGACGAGTACGAGGAGCGCGAGACGGGATCCGCAGGCGAGGGGATGGGGCATCGAAGGATTCTCAGGGGCGATCTTGAAGATGCAACTCAGCGACCTTCGCGCTGGACTCGGACGGCTTCCATCAGGACCTCGCTGGTCTTGCGCTGATAGGCGTCGAAGTCCCGTCCGAGTTCGTTGGCCTTGGTTTGCCGCGCTATGAGGCGCTGGTGCAGTTCCTCATAGCGAGCGCCTTGCGCCTTGTCGCGGAACGACAGCGAAGGCGGCCGGCCCTTGACCAGTGCGAAACCGGTGGGCTTGTCGTGGAGCAAGCTCGGCACCTGAGCAGCGAGGTCCTGCTGCTCGCGCCGGTTGTCGGCTACGGCGAGGTGGTGATTGCGGATGGGACCGACCTCCTTCTCGACCAGGACCTTATTGAACGCCATCGAGGCGGCATTTACTTCCTCGCCGGTCATAGGCTGGCCCCTCACGATCTGGTCGATCAGCTCTTCGGGGTTCTTGGGTAACGCGGCGGACTTGGCCGCTATCGCGGCGTTCCTCAGCTTGGTCTTGCTCAGAGGTTTGTCGATTGGCATACCGGCACGCCATAAGCCTTGATCCACTTGTATAGACTGTGCTGACTGACGCCGATTCCCGCCGACACCTCAGCAACCTTGTGGTCGCGTCCGGTGATCTGCTTGACCGCATCAAGCTTGAATTCTTCTAGGTAGGGTTGGTTCGCTTTCATGGCACCTCCTATTGCGTCTCAGTTCTGAGGCTCGGAGATATCTAGCAAACCTGGGGCGATTCAATGTGCTGCGGCACCCGTTCGCAAGTCACTTCATGATCAATGGCAGCAACATCCGGACGCAGCAGAGGATCCTCGGTCGTGCCAACCTGACCATGGCCATGACGATGCGGTATTCGCATCTCGCGCCGGATCATCTGCAGGCGCGGGTGTTGAACCCGCTCACCGCGTTGACACCGGTTTGACAGTCAGGACATCGACGAGCCGTACTTGTCGTCCTAAGCTACTGATTTGGTTGGTAGGCCGTACAGGACTTGAACCTGTGACCAAAGGATTATGAGTCCTCTGCTCTAACCAACTGAGCTAACGGCCCCCGGGGGTAATACGAGTATGCGGATCCTGGCGGATCCGCGGCTCCGGCCTTGCACCGGAGCGGCGGATTCTACTTCTGCGACAGCGCGCTCGAGACCATCCTCGACGTGATGTCCACGATCTCGATCATCCGGTCGTAGGCCATGCGGGTCGGGCCGATGACGCCCAGCGTCCCGACCACTTCCCCATCCACCTCGTACGAGGCCGAAACCACCGACAGCTCCTCCATCGGCACCACCTGGCTCTCCCCGCCGATGTAGATCCGCACGCCCTCCGCGCGCGACGACACGTCCAGCAGCCGCATCAACTGCGTCTTCTGCTCAAACATGTCGAACATCCTCCGCAGGCTCCCCATGTCATGGCTGAAGTCCTGCACCGTCAGCAGATTCCGCTCGCCGGAAATGATCACCGGCTCCTGCTCCTGGATCCCCTGCTGACCCACATCCACCGCCGCGCTCATCAGCTTCGCGATCTCCCCGCGCAGCTGATCCACCTCCGTCCGCAAGCGGTCCCGCACCACGTCCAGCGACAGCCCCGTGTAATGCGCGTTCAGCCGGTTGCTCGCCTCCGTCAGGTCCGACTGCGTCAGGTCCTGCGCCGTGAACACCAGCCGGTTCTGCACATCCCCGTCCGGCGACACCATGATCACCAGCACCCGCCGCTCCCCCAAGCGGAGGAACTCGATGTGATGGAAGACGCCGCTCTTGCGCGGGGACGTCACCACCCCCACGAAGCTCGACAGGCTGGACAGCATCTGCGCCGCGTTGGCGATCACGCGCTGCGGCTGGTCGGGCAGCAGTTGGCTCTCGAAGGCCGCTTCCCGCGGCAGCCCCGGCTTGGCCGTGAGCAAGGTGTCGACGAAGAGCCGGTAACCCCGCGCCGTCGGAATCCGCCCCGCGCTCGTGTGCGGGCTCGCGATCAAACCCAGCTCCTCCAGGTCCGCCATCACGTTGCGGATCGTCGCCGGGCTCAGCTCCAGGCCCGACGCACGCGACAGCGTGCGCGACCCCACCGGCTGGCCATCAGCGATGTACCTCTCCACCAGAGCCTTCAGCAGTAATTTCGCGCGGTCGTCGAGCATGCTTTTCATTCTAGTGAACCCGCCGGTTTCCTCTCCCGGCGCACTCTGCCAACACCCCGGTCCCGTCACATCGCTGTGGTGTAATTCCGCGCTATGTCCAAGCGCTTCCAACACGTGGCGATCGTCGGAAAACCCCAGGCTCGGGGCATCCGCCCCATCCTCGAGGAGATTGCCGAATTCGTCGCCTCTCAGGGATTGGATGTTTCCCTGGAACAGGAAACCGCCGACAGCACCGGCATCACCTCCCTCCCCGCCCTGACCCACGCCGAACTCGGCACCCAGTGCGACCTCGCCATCGTCGTCGGCGGCGACGGCACCATGCTCGGCTTCGCCCGCCAGGTCGCCCGCTACGGCCTCCCCCTCGTCGGCATCAACCAGGGCCGCCTGGGCTTCATCACCGACATCTCCACCGAGCAGTACAAGGAGGCCCTCGCCTCCATCCTCGCCGGGGATTACGAGATCGAGCACCGCTCCCTGCTCGAGGGCTCCGTCATCCGTGACGGCGAACAGATCTTCGCCGGCGTCGCCCTCAACGACGTCGTCGTCTCCCGTGGCGCCACCGCCGCCATGGTCGAACTGCGCGTCGACGTCGGCGAGGAGTTCGTCGCCAACATGCGCGCCGACGGCGTCATCGTGGGAACGCCCACCGGATCCACCGCCTACGCGCTCTCCGCCGGCGGCCCCATCCTCCATCCCGGCATCGCCGGCTGGGTGCTGCTCCCGATCGCGTCCCACGCGCTGTCCAACCGCCCCATCGTCCTGCCCGACAACGGCGAGGTCCGCCTCACCATCGTCGCCGGCCGCGACGCCAGCGTGAACTTCGACATGCAGGCCCTGGCCTCGCTGCTGCACGGCGACTGCATCACCGTGCGCCGCTCCCAGCACCGCGCTCCCTTCCTCCACCCCCGCGGATGGAGCTACTACGCGACCCTGCGCCGCAAGCTGCGCTGGAACGAAGGAAACAGCTGATGCTGCGCCGCCTCGCGCTCAAGGACTTCGTCATCGTCCCGGCCCTGGAGCTCGACTTCGCCGCCGGCTTCTCCGCCCTCACCGGTGAAACCGGCGCCGGCAAGTCCATCCTCATCGACGCCCTCCAGCTCGCCCTGGGCTCCCGCGGCGACGCCGCCGTCGTCCGCGAAGGCGCCCCCCGCGCCGAGATCTCCGCCGAGTTCGACCGCCCCGCCGCCCTCGCCCCCTGGCTGGAGGAAGCCGGCTTCGAGGCCAGCAGCGACGGCGCCGCGCCGACGATGCTGCTACGCCGCGTCATCGACGCCCAAGGAAAGAGCCGCGCCTGGATCAACGGCGGCACCGCCACCGTCGCCCAGCTGCGCGAGCTCGCCGAACACCTGCTCGACATCCACGGCCAGCACGCCTGGCAAGGCCTGACCCGCCCCGCCAGCGTGCGCGAGCTGCTCGACGTCTTCGCGCAGATCGACACCAAGCCCCTGGCCGCCGCCTTCGCCGACTGGCGACTGGCCACCGAGACGCTCAACGCCGCCCGCGCCAAGCAGTCCGACCTCGCCCGCGAGCACGAACGCCTGAGCTGGCAGATCGGCGAGGTCGACCGCCTCGCCCCCGCCGCCGACGAGTGGGACGAGCTCAACGCCGAGCACCAGCGCCTGTCGCATGCGCAATCGCTGATGGACGCCGCCCGCGGCGCCCTCGAACGCATCGCCGAGGCCGAGATCAACGCCGAATCGCTGACCGACGAGGCGCTGTCCGCGCTCCAGGACGTGCTCGGCTACGACGCCGGCCTGCAGGACACGGTGAACGCGCTGCTCGGCGCGCAAGCCCAGTTGCAGGACGCCGCCCACAGCCTGAGCTCCTACTTGAACGCCGCCGACCTGGACCCCGATCGGTTGCAGCAGCTCGACGACCGGCTGTCCGCCTGGGTCACGCTGTCGCGCCGCTACCGCCGCCAGCCGGCCGAGCTGCCCGCGTTGCTCGCCGAATGGAAGGCGGAGCTCGCGCAGCTCGACGCCGCCTCGGACCTCGACGGATTGCAAGCGAAGCAGGCTGCCGCGCTCAAGGCCTTCCAGAAGGAAGCCAAGACCGTCAGCTCCGCCCGCGCCAAGGCCGCGCCGGCGCTGTCGAACGCGGTGTCGCAGGCCATGCAGCAGCTGGGCATGTCCGGCGGCCGCTTCGAGGTCGCGCTGCAGGCGCAGGACGAGCCGCAAAGCTTCGGTCTGGAATCCGCGGAATTCCTGGTCGCCGGTCACTCCGGCAGCACGCCGCGTCCGCTGGGCAAGGTCGCCTCGGGCGGCGAGCTCTCGCGCATCGCGCTGGCCATCGCCGTGACCACCAGCCAGAAGAACGCCGGAGCCGGCACGCTGATCTTCGACGAGATCGATGCGGGCGTCGGCGGCGCCGTGGCCGAGACCGTCGGCCGCCTGATGAAGCAGCTGGGCCAGCGCGCGCAAGTGCTCGCCGTGACCCACCTGCCGCAGGTCGCCGCCTGCGCCGACCACCACTTCCTCGTCGCCAAGGCGCTCAAGGACGGCAAGACCAACTCCGACGTGCGCCCGATCTCCGGCGAAGCCCGCACCGCCGAGATCGCCCGCATGCTCGGCGGCGAACGGCTGTCCTCGACCTCCCTCGCCCACGCGCAGGAAATGCTGGACCTGTCCGCCAAAGCCGCGTCGTCCCCTGCCGCGCAAGGCCCGACCCCCTCCTCCAAGAAAGTGAAGCCGTGAACGTGCCCGATTCGACCCCGCCCGCCGGTACCCTGTCCAACGGGGACGTCGTGCTGGTCACCGGCATGTCCGGCGGCGGCAAGTCCATCGCCATGCATGCGCTGGAGGACGCGGGCTTCTTCTGCGTCGACAACCTGCCGCCCGAACTGCTCCCGCAGTTCCTCGAGCTGGAGCGCCAGCGCGGCTGGCGCCGCGTCGCGATCGCGGTCGACGTGCGCAGCGCGGGCTCGCTCCCACAACTGCTGCTGCACATCAAGGAGATGCGCCAGAGCGGCATTTCGCTGCGCGCCATCTTCCTGGACGCCGACAACGACACGCTGCTGCGCCGCTTCTCCGAGACCCGCCGCCCGCATCCGCTGCGCGTGGGCAACGACGACCGCAACGACGGTGACACCCACCGCGCGCTGCAGGAAGCCATCGCGCTGGAGCGCGAGCTGCTGACGCCGCTGCGCATGGAATCCACCGTCATCGACAGCAGCCAGCTGCGCCCGGCCCAGTTGCGCGCCTGGGTGCGCGACCTGGTGCGCGCGAGCGGCTCCTCGCTGACGCTGGTGTTCGAGTCCTTCGCCTTCAAGCATGGGGTGCCCAGCGACGCCGACTTCGTCTTCGACGTCCGCGTCCTTCCGAACCCCTATTACGACCGCGAGCTGCGTCCGCTGACCGGCCGCGACGAACCGGTCGCCGCGTATCTGGAAGTCCAGCCCGAGGTGCGCTTGATGCTCAGCCAGATCGGCGCCTTCATCGCGCAGTGGCTGCCCAACTTCGCGCAGGACCAGCGCAGCTATCTGACCGTCGCCATCGGCTGTACCGGCGGCCAGCACCGCTCGGTCTATCTGGTCGAGACCCTGGCCAAGCAATTCGCCTTCCACGGCCAGGTGCTCAAGCGGCATCGGGAACTCGACGCGCGCTGATCGGCGCATCCAGCCGACGCCCGCGTCCAGGCGACCACTGAGCGGCCTTCCGCCTCAGAGGTCCCCATGCCGTTTCCCTCCCTGCTGACCCGGCTCTTTCACGACGGGTGCTACTCCGTCCCGACCGCCGCCATCGTGCCTTGCTCTCCGCTGGGCAAGACGCCGCTTCCCGACGATTCGCAGCGGCAACGCCTCCAGCAAGACCTGGACCTCGTGCGCGCGACGCTAGGCACGCCAGCGACCCGCCAGGCCGAGGATCTGCTGCGTGAGGTGCAAGGCGCGCTGGACTTGCTCACCGCTCCCTGCGCCGATCCGCGGGCCTGGCGCAAGCTCCCCACGCGCGACACCGTCGAGCAATGGCTGGAGTCGGCGCGCTTCGATCCGCGCATCCGACCCGAACGCATCGCCGAATTGAACAGCAGGGGCCACGCGCTGGTCGCCAGCCTGGCCGAACACGGCATCCCCGGCAGCAACCGCCTTCACCGCGAGGCGCTCTGCCTGGCCGCGGACATCGCGCGCGACTGCGGCGCTCGGTCGGTCTCGGCGCGCGTGGTCCGGCAATTGCACGAGAGGCTGGAGGCGATGGACCAGGCGCTGCTCGACTTCCGCTGCCATCGCGGCGCGCTCTGGGAAGCGCGGGCCGAGGCGGAACAGATGAACGCCGGAATCCGCCACCTGGAAAGACTGCCGCCCGGCGTGAGCGCCAAGGCCGTGCGCCAACTGCGCGGCGCTCACGATCGCCTGAAAGCGTCGCTGGAACATGCCGCGGGCCAGCTGGCGATCGGGGACCTCCCGGCGATGCGCCATACCGTCGCCGGCATAGCCGGCTTGCGTCCGTGGTTGCGCCAGGAGATCGCCGCGCGCGACGACGACTATGCCATGCGCCACCGGCCCCGCGTCACACCTGTGTCGGTGCCGCCGGATTCGTCTCCATCTCCTGGGCCTGGTTGAAGAGCAGGATGCCGATCACCACGGATGCGAACGGCAGCAGGAAGACCATCGCCAGCATCCACAGGAACACGCCGCGGCCGGCGCGCTTGAGCGCCAGCCCCATGTAGACCCAGTGCGCGCACAGCCCGGCGAACAGACCGAGCCCGAACATCGTCGCGCGCGCCGCCTCCACCTCGCCTTCCTGGGTTCCGCTGATCAGGAACCACAGGCACACCCCGCTGGCCAGCAGCGCGATGAAGGCGGATTCCAGAGCGCTCTTCAACGGGGCGGAGGGCCCCGGCGTGACGGCATTCGACATGGTGTCCCTGATGGTCTTGGCTGGCCGCTGTGCGGCGATCGCGCGAGCATAGCGCGAGCGGTGAACCGCGACCGCTGAATCCCTCCAGCGCGTCGTCCAAAAGAGCCAGTGAGAAGCCGCGATGGCGCGCATGCGCAAGCGCCTTCGAGGTCACGCCCCCTTCACGGGGGCTCGACTGAGAAGGCCGACCTGCTTTGCACCTGCCTTGCACCTGCCCCATGAGCTCGCCTTCGCTCCTCTGCTTCCGGTCTCCGGCGACGTCCACCCTGCCCGAGGCCGATCACCCGCCGCCGTCGCCCGAACGGAGCCAGACCTCCATCGATCCAGTCCGGGATGCGCCATCATCCAGACGCTCCGGCCTGCCGCGTCCAAGCGGCCGCCCGCTCACGCCGGCGCAACTGATCCGCCGCTTCGGCAACGAAGCGTGCCGGATCGCCTATCGGCTGGCTCATCCCCACAAAAATGAGCAGGGCCTCTCGGCGGTATCGGCCAAGACCCCCGCGCGGCCCGAATCAGAGGTGACCAAGGGGCGGCGCGAGTATGTCGAGGACCTGCTCGCCATCGCCCGCCGGCAGCTGCCGAGGTTGCCGTCGAACTGCCCGCTGGGGCGGGCCCTCGCGAAGGTCCATGCGGAGTGCATCGGCAAGCGCCCCCGCCCGCCGGTGGACCCGGCGTCGCCCTATGGCGATCTGGATGCGCTCGCCTCGCGCCTGCGTGCGTTCTGCGCCGCCGAGCAGCGCATGCTCGGCGCCCGTCAGGCCGTGGCCGAAGCGCGAGCCATGGCCCAAGCGGGGCCGGCGAACGACCCATTTCAGTCGTTTCGCAAGCAGCGGCTGCTCCCGCTGGTCGACAGCTGCGCAAAAGAGCTCAAGCGGGCCGACGCGGCGCTCAACAAGGAACATCTGGCGCAGGTCGACCAAGTGCTGCTGGCCGTCCACGGCGGGTTGACCAACTTTCAGCAGAACTGCCAGTTGCAGCGCATACCGGACGCGCCGCGCGTCGCTCCCGAATGGCGGCCTTCCGCCGATCAGGCCGGGACGCTGGCCCCATCAGCTTCCCCCTTGAAGCGACTACGCGACCTTTCCAATCAGGAGGTATGCGGCCACCAGCGTGACAATCTGTTGAAGCAGCACGACGCGACCGAACTCAGGATCTGGGTCGCCAGGCAGCAGTTGGACGCCTTGGGAGCGTCGACCCGGCCAGAGAACGTCAAGCGCGCGGCGGCCATCGAGCAGCGACTGACAGCGCTCTACGCGCGCTCCGACGCGCTGATGGTGGAGGCGCTTAAACTCCTGAACGGCAAGACTCCGTCGATCCGCGACACCCCGCCGCCGATCCGCGACACCCCGCCGCCGATTCCGCCTCGCCGCCGTGCCCCGCTGGCCCGGGCAGAAACCGGAGAGATCTGACGCAGAGGCTGGACCGTCAGCCGCATCAGCCCTGCCGACGGTCATCCCGAATCTCGCCCCCGGCCTCTGGTCGCGAGCGTCGCGACCTCGGCCTAATCGAGCAGCTTGCGCAGCGGCGCCGGCAAGGCGTACTCCGGGAGCCGCTCCCGCGGCACCCAGACGCCCTCGCCCACCGGCCTCGCCTCGCGCGGCAGCAGCGCGCGGCGCGGATGCAGCAGCCAGTCGAAGTGCGTCAGCACATGCTTGACCTGCGGCAAGGTCTCCGGCGCCGCGACGCCCAGCGCCGCGCTCTGCGCATGCAGCGCGGCCTCGTCGTCGAACAGCGGCAGCGTCCACAGCCCGCCCCACACCCCCTCGGCGGGCCGCTGCTCCAGCCACACCCGGCCTTCATGCTCGATCCACAGCCACCAGTTCTCGCGGCTGCCACGCTTGAGCTTCTTCGTCTTGATCGGGTAGCGCGTGGGCTCGCCCTCGGCCAGTCCCGCGCACAGGCCCGACACCGGGCACAGCAGGCATTGGGGCGAGCGCGTCGCGCAGTGGCTCGCGCCCAGATCCATCATGCCCTGCGTGTAGGCGGGCATGTCCTCGGGCGAGGCCGGCAGCAACTGCTCCGCCAATCGCCACAGCCGCTTCTCCTGCGCCGCCGACGCGAGGTCCCCGTCGAATGCCAGCAGCCGGCCCAGCACCCGCTTGACGTTGCCGTCAAGGATCGCGACCCGCTCACCGAAGCAGAAGGACGAGATCGCCGCCGCCGTCGAGCGGCCGATGCCGGGCAACTCGGCGAGCTCGGCCGCGCTGCGCGGGAACGCGCCGCCGTGGTGCTCGACCACCGCCTGCGCGCATTTGTGCAGGTTGCGCGCGCGGCTGTAATAGCCCAGCCCGGCCCAGGCGGCCATCACCTCGTCATTGGGCGCGGCCGCCAGCGCGGCCACGTCGGGGAAGCGCTCCAGGAAGCGACGGTAGTAGCCCAGCACCGTCGTCACCTGCGTCTGCTGCAACATGATTTCCGAGAGCCAGACCCGATACGGATCGCGGGTGTTCTGCCAGGGCAGGTCATGCCGGCCCTCGCGGCGCTGCCACGCGAGCAGGCGCGGCGCGAAGTCCTCGCGCAGGCCCGCCACGCGGGCGTCCAGAGCGGCATCGGTCATCGAGGTCTGGGGCATCGGAGAGAGGCTGGCAGTCGGGGCCGCTGGCGTGGATCGGGGCATGGGTTTGAAAGGTCGGAGCGATTCATCGCTTCTGGCAGCGGGGACAGAAGAAGGTCGATCGCTGCCCCTGCACGATGCGCCGAATGGGCGTGCCGCAGTGGCGGCAAGCCTCGCCCTCGCGGCCATAGACCCGCGCCTGCATCTGGAAGCTGCCGGCAACGCCGTGCGCGTCCTTGAAGTCGCGCAGCGTGGTGCCGCCGGCTTCCAGCGCCTCGCCCAGCACCTGGCGCAGCGCGCCGGCCAGCTTGGCCGCGCGCGGCCGGCTGATCTTGCCCGCCGCCAGCCGCGGATCGATGCCCGACATGAACAGCGCCTCGCACGCATAGATGTTGCCCGCGCCGACCACCACGTCGCCCGCCAGGATCGCCTGCTTGACCGGCACGCGCCGGCCGCGGAAATGCTGATGCAGATGGTCGCCGTGGAACTCGATGTCGAAAGGCTCCAGCCCGATGCGCGACAGCAGCTTGGCGGCCGGTTCGGCATCCAGCCCGGGCGACCACAGCACCGCGCCGAAGCGCCGTGGATCGGTCAGTCGCAGCACCCCGCGGTCGGTGACGAGGTCGAAATGATCGTGCGGCCCGGCCTGGGGCGGCTGCTCGCGGAAGGCCAGCGAGCCGGACATGCCCAGGTGCAGCAGCAGGCCGCCGTCAATCTCGGGGTCGACCTCGCGATCGCCAGCGGAGTGGGCGCCGGCGTCGGCGACCAACGGCAGCCACAGGTACTTGCCGCGCCGCTGCGCCGCGCCGACCCGCAAACCCAGCAGCGATTCCGGGCTCACGCCCAGCGGCCAGCGCAGCGGTTTGCCCAGCCTCACGGCCAGGACGCGCGCGCCATCGATCGCGTGGGCAAAACTCCGTCGTGTAACTTCAACTTCCGGCAACTCGGGCATCCCAGGATCATAGGGTTCGCCGATGGCCGGTGCCGGCGCGGGGCCGTCAGGCTCCATAGAATGGTCCGCGGCTTGCCCGGTGTTCATGCGATGTCCATTCGATATCCATTCGATGTTCACTCGGTGTCCACCCGGCCCGCCTTCACGCCCAGTTCAGGAGTCACGTCATGTCCGCCCTCGCGCGCCACCGCTGGTGGCTCTCCGTCGCCCTCGCCCTGAGCTGCGCCGCCCACGCCCAATCCGCCCCGCAGCTGGCCGCCTCGGCCCCTGAGCCCGCCGCCCCGGCCGCCCCCGCTTCTTCCGCCAGCGACGCCGCGGCGCCCCCCGAGCCCGCCGCCTCCGCGCCCATCGTCAACTCCGACATCGACGCGCCGCTCTTCTATCAGCTGCTGATCGGTGAGATGGAGCTCCAGGGCGGCCAGCCCGGCGTCGCCTACCAGGTGATGCTGGACGCCGCCCGCCGCACCGGCGACGAGGCGCTGTTCCGCCGCGTCGTGCAGATCGCGCTGCAGGCCCGCGCCGGCGACCAGGCCGTCATCGCCGCCCGCGCCTGGCGCGACGCGCTGCCGGAGTCGCTCGACGCCCATCGCACGCTGATCCAGCTGCTCGCGCTGCTGAACCGCCCGGCCGAAGTCCCGGCCGCGCTGCGCCCGCTGATGGCCATCACCCCCAGCGCCGATCGCGCCGGCCTGCTGGCCGGCCTGCCCAGCCTGTTCCAGCGCAACCCGGAGCCGCTGCGCGTGCAGCAGGCCTTCGAGCCGCTGCTGGCCGAGGCCGCCGCCAAGCCCGAGACCCGCTTCGCCGCGCTGATGGTGGCGGCGCGCTTCGCGCAACTGGCGGGCAGCTACGAGACCGCGCTGGTCAACACGCGCGCCGCGGCCAAGGACTTCCCCGACCGCGACGAGCCGCTGATCATGGCGCTGGAGCTGCTGCCCCACCGCCCCGAGGCCGAGGCGCTGATCACCGCCGAGCTGCAAGCCCATCCCGACAAGCAGGCGCTGCGCGTGGGCTACGGCCGCGCTCTCGCTCGGGCGCAGCGCCCGGCCGACGCGGCCCGCGAGTTCCGCTTGCTCACGCAGGAGTCGCCCGACGTCGCCGGCCACTGGCTGGCGCTGGGCTCGCTGGAGCTGGACCTGCAGCACGCCGACGCCGCCGAGCAGGCGCTGCAGCGCTACATGTCGCTGGTCGAGAAGCCGGCCAAACCCCCGACCACGCTGGCCGAGCGCGCCTCGGAAGCCGTGGGCGGACTGATCCAGGAGCGCGAACTGCGTCAGCAAGGTCTGCTGCTGCTGGCCCAAGCGGCCGAGCAGCGCGGCGACTTCAAGCTCGCCGAGGCGCGCCTGTCCAAGATCGACGCGGCGCCGGGCAACCTCGACATCACCTATCGCCGCGCCTCGCTGCTGGCGCGCCAGGGCAAGCTGGACCAGGGACTGAAGCTGCTGCGCGCGATGCCCGCCGAGCGCGACCAGGACCGCCGCGCGCAAGTGCTGGCCGAGTCGCAGCTGCTGCGCGACAACCGCCAGTGGCAGGCCGCCTACGACGTGCTGGCGCAGGCCTCGGCCAAGAGCCCCGAGGACGCCGACCTGATCTACGAGCAATCGATGATGGCCGAGAAGCTGGGCCGCACGCAGGAGATGGAGACGCTGCTGCAGAAGGTCATCCAGCTCAAGCCGCAGCATTACCACGCGTACAACGCGCTGGGCTACTCGCTGGCCGATCGCAACGAGCGCCTGAACGAGGCGCGCGATCTGATCTCCAAGGCCTTGAGCTTCGCCCCGGGCGAGCCCTTCATCGTCGACAGCATGGGCTGGGTGGAGTTCCGCCTGGGCCGCCTGGGCGAGGCCGAGCGCCTGCTGCGCCAGGCCTACGGCTCGCGCCCCGACCCGGAGATCGCCGCCCATCTGGGCGAGGTGCTCTGGGCCGCCGGTCAGCAGGACGAGGCGCGCCGCATCTTTGCCGACGCCGCCCGCCGCGATCCGCGCAACGAGGCGCTGGCCGCCACCCTGCAGCGTCTGCAGGTCCGTCCCTGATGCGTCGCCGCGGTTTCAACGGCGCGCTCGCGCTGATGGCGGGCGCGTCCCTGCTGGCGCTCGGCGCTTGCAGTTCCGTGCCCAAGACCAGCGCCGACGAGGCAGCGGCCCTGGCGGACGCGCCTCGCCTGACCGGCAAGTTCGGCTTGATCGTCCCGGCCGGTGCCGGCGGTCAGCCGCGCGGCCAGAACGTCACCGCCAACTTCGAGCTGTTGGGCGATCCGACGCGAGGTCAGCTGGAAATGAGCTCTCCGATGGGCAGCCTGGTCGCCCGCGTCTCCTGGAAGCCGGGCGGCGCGAGCGTGCGCACGCCCGACGGCGAGCGCCAGTACGACGACATCGACGACCTGACCCAGGATCTGCTGGGGGAGGCGCTGCCGCTGCGGGCACTGTTCGACTGGCTGCGCGGCCGGCCCTGGTCGCAGGCGCCGCATCGCGCCTCGGGCGACAAGGGCTTCGAGCAACTGGGCTGGCAGGTCGACCTGACGCGCTTCGACGTCCAGCTGATTTCCGCCCGGCGGCTCAATCCGAATGGCGCGGAGCCGCTGGCGACGCTGCGTTTGAAACTCGACGCGCCCGCGGACCCGCAGTAATCTCCTTGCGATTCGCCGGGGTATTTCGATGAAAATCCGGGGGGTTTTCGCGAATTATTCGCGAACGACCTGTTAATCGCACAATCGGCCATCGAAAATCGCCCCCTGAGAATCGGCCGCAAACCACGCCGAAAGCCGCGTCCCATTCAGCCGAACGCATTCCACGGCCTCCATCGACGTCCATGATTTCCTCTCCCACTCCCGGCCCGCTCAAGGCGCTGTACGACGTGCCGGCGCCGGCCAAGCTCAATCTGTTCCTGCATGTGGTGGGCAAGCGGCCCGACGGCTATCACCTGCTGCAATCGCTGTTCGTGCTGATCGACTGGGCCGACACGCTGCATTTCGAGCGCCGCGAGGACGGCGCGCTGCAGCGCCACGACCGCGGCGACGCGCTACCGCCGGACGACCTGTGCCTGCGCGCCGCGCGCGCGCTGCAGCAGGCCAGCGGCACGTCCTTCGGCGTGGACCTGCACATCGAGAAGCGGCTGCCCAGCGGGGCGGGCATGGGCGGGGGCTCGTCGGACGCGGCCAGCACGCTGCTGGCGCTGAACCGCTTGTGGGGGCTGAACTGGACGCGGGAGCGGCTGCAGCCGATCGCGCTGAAGTTGGGCGCGGACGTCCCCTTCTTCGTCGGCGGGCGCAACGCCTTCGTCGAAGGCATCGGCGAGATCCTGACCCCGCTGGACATCCCCGAGATGCGTCTGGCGGTGGTGAAACCGGCCGTCAGCATCGGCACCAAGGAAATTTTTTCGAGCCCCCTGTTGCCAAGGTCTGAAAGCGTGGCTATAGTAGCGGGCTTTCCTGCAGCGAACGGCAGACGCAGCGAAGACGGTCCGGAAACGGATTATCCGAGCGACGAAGCCAGACGCTTGGGCGAACGCAAGGGCAGTATGTCCAGCGACCGCCAAGCGCAAGAAATACTCGTGCAGCAGTTGGTCGACGGGTGGGGCAGAAATGATCTGCAAGCTCCCGCGCAAGCCGCCAGCCACGAAGTATCGACAGCGCTTGATTGGTTGCAAACCCGCTACGAAAATTCTCGAATGACGGGTTCAGGCAGTGCGGTTTTTGCTATAGTTCGGCCCTCGCGATTTGCACAGCAAGTCGCAGCAGAAAAGAAGGACATGGTCACCGACCTCGAGAGCAATCTCAAGGCGACACCGGAAGGCGAGTTCCAGGAACTGCCGGACGGTTGGGTCGGAAGGATGTGTCGCAGTCTGACGGTTCACCCGCTTCGCGGCTGGGCTCAAGACTGAAGCTTGTAGGGTGTCGTGCTTCGCACGGCGTCCTGTGTAGGGGAGTCGCCAAGTTGGTCAAGGCATCGGATTTTGATTCCGACATGCGAGGGTTCGAGTCCTTCCTCCCCTGCCAAATTTTCAGTTCTCAATCCGGGACCCGCTGGGTTGGCCACCGGGCCAGAAATCTAAGGATGGCCCGCTGTGCTGCTCAACACCGTGCTCTTCACGGGTAACGCTAACCCGTCCCTCTCCAAAGAAATCGCCACGCATCTGGGCCTCGAGCTCGGCAAGGCCGTGGTCGGTCGCTTTTCCGATGGCGAAGTCGCCGTTGAGATCCAGCAGAACGTCCGCGCCCGCGATGTCTTCATCGTCCAGCCCACCTGCGCGCCGACGAACGAGAACCTGATGGAACTGCTGATCATGGTCGATGCGATGAAGCGCGCCAGCGCGCGCCGCATCACCGCCGTGATCCCCTACTTCGGTTATGCCCGCCAGGATCGCCGCCCGCGCTCGACCCGCGTGCCGATCTCGGCCAAGGTCGTCGCCAACCTGCTGGAAACCGTCGGCGTCGAGCGCGTCCTGACGATGGACCTGCACGCGGACCAGATCCAGGGCTTCTTCGACATCCCGGTCGACAACATCTACGCCTCGCCCGTGCTGCTGTCGGACCTGAAGGCCCGCAACTACAGCGACCTGGTCGTGGTCAGCCCCGACGTCGGCGGCGTGGTCCGCGCCCGCGCGCTGGCCAAGCAGCTGGGCTGCGATCTGGCGATCATCGACAAGCGCCGCCCCGCCGCCAACGTCAGCGAAGTGATGCACGTGATCGGCGAGATCGACGGCCGCAACTGCGTGATCATGGACGACATGATCGACACCGCCGGCACGCTGGTGAAGGCGGCCGAAGTCCTGAAGGACCGCGGTGCCAAGAGCGTCTTCGCGTACTGCACGCACCCGATTCTTTCCGGCCCGGCGATCGAGCGCATCTCGAGCTCGCAGCTGGACGAAGTCGTCATCAGCAACACGATCCCGCTGTCCGAGGCCGCCAAGGCTTGCGGCAAGATCCGTCAGTTGTCGGTGGCGTTCCTGTTCGCCGAGACCATCCGCCGCATTTCGGATGGCGAGTCGGTGACGTCGCTGTTTAGCGAGCAGAACAACAACTTCTGATCGCGTTTGGAGTTCAGGCCGTTGTCCGCGAGGACAGCGGCCTTTTCGTGAAGGCGCCTGGTCGCGGGGCCTTCATCCGGTACGCCACGGTGGCGTATCGGCAACTTTGGAGTCTGATATGAAATTCGTCGCTTTTGAGCGCAAGCTGCAGGGGACCGGAGCGAGCCGCCGCCTGCGTTTCGCTGGCAAGGTTCCCGGTATCGTTTACGGCGCGGGTGAGCCGGCCGCCATCGAGCTGGACCACAACGCCCTGTACCACGCCATGAAGAAGGAAGCTTTCCACAGCTCCATCCTCGACATGGAAATGGACGGCAAGGTCACGCAAGTCCTGCTGCGCGACTTCCAGATGCACCCCTACAAGCAGCAAGTGCTGCACGTGGACTTCCAGCGCGTGGACGCCACCACCCGCATCAAGAAGAAGGTGCCCCTGCACTTCGTGGGCGAAGCCGAATCGCCGGCCGTCAAGACCGACAAGGGCACGATCAACCACGTGCTGACCCAGCTGGAAATCACCTGCCTGGCCCAGCAGCTGCCCGAGTTCATCGAGGTCGACCTGAGCGGCGTGACCCTGGGTCACTCGGTCCACGTCAATGACCTGAAGCTGGCCGACCACATCAAGGTCGTCACGCACGGCAAGCCCAACCCGGTCGTCGCGACCCCGGTCGCCGCGGTCGTGGAAGAGATCATCGTGGCTGCCGCTCCGGCCGCCGACGACAAGAAAAAGAAGAAGAAGTAATTCTTCTTGTGAGGGACGCGCGCCTGACGAGGTCAGCGTCCATCGCCCCAAAGAAGGCCCCGCTTGCGGGGCCTTCTGCTTTTCGGGGCTGCACAGATAATCGCGCCCCATGATTCGTCTCTTTGTCGGCCTGGGCAATCCCGGCCCTGAATATGAGGACACGCGGCACAACGCCGGGTTCTGGTGGATCGACGCGCTGGCGCGCGGCCTGAAGGTCACGCCGCAGCTCGACGTGAAGTACCACGGCCTGGTCGCGCGCGTGAACGACGCGCCCGGCGCGTCCGGTCCCATCTGGCTGCTGCAGCCGATGACCTACATGAATCTCTCCGGCAAGTCGGTGGCGGCGCTGGCGCGCTTCTTCAAGATCGCGCCCGAGGAGATCCTCGCCATCCACGACGAACTGGAGATCCCGCCCGGCGAGCTCAAGCTCAAGCAAGGCGGCGGCAACGCGGGCCACAACGGGCTCAAGGACATGCAGGCCCAGCTGGGCACCGGCGACTTCTGGCGCCTGCGCCTGGGCATCGGCCATCCGGGCCACCGCGACGAGGTGGCGGGCTACGTGCTGCGCAAGCCGCCGCTGGCCGAGCGTCAGGCGGTCGAGGACTGCATCGGCAAGTCGCTCGAGGCCTTCAAGCACTTCGCCGCGGGCGACATGGCCAAAGCTGTCGCGCAGATCCGGTCCAAGCCGCCGCGTCCCAAGCCGCCACGTCCCGAGGGCCTGCCGCCCGCCGGTGAGCGCCCGCCACGCGACAAGCGGGCCAAGCCCGCCGCCGAGGCCGCCCCCGCGGACAACGCGAACGGCTCGACGACATCCCCCGCTTCTTCGCCCACTTCCCCCCCGACTCCCTCCGGAGAGTGACATGCCCCTGCGCGCCGCCCCGATCCTGACGACTGCTGTTCTGGTCCTCTTGCTCGGCGCGGCGAACGCGCAGGCGGCGGATCCCGTCCTCTACCGCTGCGGCCCGCAGGGTCAGGACTTGCGCGACACGCCCTGTCCCGACGATCCCCGACGAGCGGCGAGCGCCCTTCCCCGCGACACCGTCACTGCCGCCGAGGCCGCCGCCGCTCGCAAGCGCGCCGCCGACGAGGCGCGCGCGACCGACGCGCTGCGCAAGGAGCGCGAGCGTCAGGAGGCGGCGCGACCGCGTTCGGCCGCGGCGGGCATCGACGGCCGCGTCGGCCAGACCCAGAAAGATGCCGGCGCGCAGCCGGCCAAGCCCTCCGATCCGAAGAAGCGCAAGCCCAAGGATCCGAAGCCGTCCAAGCCCAAGCCCGCCAAGCCGCCCAAGGAACCCAAGGTCCCCAAGACGCCGAAGTTGCCCAAGCCGCAGCCGCCCGTGCCCAGCACCGGGACGATAGGAGCCGCCGGCATCGGCAATGCGGGCGATGCCATCGACGCCCGCCGTTAGAATGCGCGCCGTTGGTGCTCGCGCAGGCATTGCGTCCTGCGCAGTTAAACGGGAATCAGGGAGTCGCCGCATCCACGATGCGCAGCCAACCTGAGCTGTCCCCGCAACGGTAAGTGGCCGCCCGGCCGCGCGCTCCAGATCCTCGACCTCCTGCGATGACGCCTCACGGCGGCGTCGGCGTTCCCGGATCCGCGCCGCGTCCCGGCACTGTCTGTCCCCATGTCCACTGGCGCTACGCGCTGGGAAGGACGCAGACGGCGCGCCATCAGCCCGGAGACCGGCCAACAGGTGGCGCCCATGGCGCGATCCAGGACCTCCCCCGCGACGTCGCCCTCACCGGCCCGCGCGGACGCCACTGGACGCAGCCCGGTCGCCGTGTCACGGACGACCCGCGGGAAACGGGTCATCCGGATCGTCGTTGGTTCTCTCTTCATGACTCCGTCCGCCTCGCGCGCCGGCCTTCGCGCCCGCACGCTGCTCGCCCTCACCCCGATGGCGCTGGCCTCGCTCGCCTGCACCTCGGCCCTGGCCCAGTCCGCCAGCTCCTCCAACAACAACAGCCGTCTGGACGACGTCACCGTCACCGCCACGCGCAGCCCGATGCGGCTGGGCGACGCGATCGGTGACCTCACCGTCATCAATCGCGAGGCCATCGAGCGCCAGGGCTTCGGCGCCATCGCCGATCTGCTGCGCAACGTCGCCGGTCTGCAGATGACCCGCAACGGCGGCCCCGGCGCCTCGACCTCGGTCTACGTCCGCGGCGCCGAGACGCGCCACACCGTGGTCCTGATCGACGGCGTGCGCATCGACGGCCAGTCCACCGGCGGCGCCAGCTGGCAGAACCTGCCGGTCTCCCAGATCGAGCGCATCGAAGTGCTCAAGGGCCCGGCCAGCGCGCTGTACGGCTCCGACGCCATCGGCGGCGTGGTGCAGATCTTCACCCGCAAGGGCGCCGGCCGTCCGCAGCTGGATCTGGGCCTGGGCACCGGCAGCTACGGCCAGGTGAAAGCCGACGCCGCGATCAGCGGCGGCGACGCCCGCTTCGACTATGCGGCCTCGCTGGCCGTGGACCGCGGCACCGGCTTCAACGCCTTCACCAACACCAAGAGCAGCTCCTACAACGACGACAAGGACGGCTGGCGCAATTACGCCGGCAGCCTGCGTCTGGGCGCGCAGCTCGTCGACGGTCAACGCCTGGAGTTCCTGGGCCTGAAGAGCCGCGGCAACAGCGGCTATGACGCCGGCAAGAACGCCGACGACCGCGGCATCACCGACACGCAAGCGCTGCGCCTGGGCCTGAAGTCGACCTGGAGCGAGGCGCTGTCCTCGCAGCTGTCGGTGAGCCAATCGGAAGAGAACTACGAAACCAAGCCGAGCTCGCCCTACCTGACCAAGACTCGCATCCGCGCGGCCGCGGCGCAGGGCTTCTACAAGATCGACGCCAACCAGCAGGTCAATGCCGTGCTGGAGCGCCGTGAGGATCGCCTGGAAAACACCAGCCTGGTGAACGGCGGCGCGGACAAGCGCAGCCAGAACGCGCTGGGCCTGAGCTATCTCGGCACGGTCGGCGGCTTCAGCCTGCAGGCGCACGGCCGGCATGACGACGACAGCGAGTTCGGCGGCATCAACACCGGCGCGCTGGCGCTGGGCTACAAGCTGGGCGGCGGCTGGCGGGTGACGGCCTCGGCCGGCAACGCCTTCCGCGCGCCGACGCTGTATCAGCGCGGCAGCGTGTACGGCCCGGATCTGAGCAAGGCCGGCGCCGAGGCTCTGCGCCCCGAGCGCGCCCACAACCAGGAAGCCGGTGTGGCCTGGGCCGACGGCGGCTACGACCTGGAAGTCACCGCCTTCCACAACCGCGTCACCGACCTGATCGCCTTCGGCGCGGCGGGCACCTGCCGCTCGACCCTGGGCTGCTACGGCAACGTGGCGCGCGCGCTGCTCAAGGGCACCAGCGTCAAGGGCGGCGCTCAGCTGGGTTCGATTCGCCTGAGCGGCACGGCCGACTTCCTGGACGCGACCGACAGCTCGACCGGCAAGCTGCTGGCGCGACGCGCCAAGCGCTTCGGCACGCTGCGCGCCGAGACGGCAGTGAAGGACTGGACGCTGGGGGCGACGGTGGTGGGTTCCAGCGCACGCTGGGACAACGCCGCCAACACCACGCGCCTGGCCGGCTACGGCCTGCTCAACCTGGATGCACAGGTCGCGCTGGCCAAGGATTGGCGCCTGCAGTTCAACGTGGACAACCTGTTCCACCGCGACTACCAGACGGCCAACTTCTACCAGCAGTCGGGCCTGACCTGGTTCGTCACCCTGCGTTACTTGCCGACGCTGTAAGGTCACGGCTTTCGTCCACGGCGCCATCGTTCCAAGACGCCCGCCACCCTCGCCCCGCCCGCGCAGATCGCTCTGATCCGTGCCGGGCGTTCATCCGGAGTCCTCATGCCCGCCCACCAGCTCATCGTCGGAGGCCAACGCAGCGGCAAGTCCCGCCATGCGGAGCGGCTGGCGTTGCGCTGGGGGGCGCGGCCGGGACATCGGGTGTCGGTGATCGCGACGGCCGAGGCGCATGACGACGAGATGCGCGCGCGCATCGCGCGCCATCGCGCCGATCGTCCGGCGGGCTTCGACACGATCGAAGCGCCGCTGGCGCTGTGCGAGGCGTTGCGCGAGCACGCCTCGCCGCAGCGCTTGCTGGTGGTGGACTGCCTGACCCTGTGGCTGACCAACTGGCTGATGCCCATGCACGGGGAGCCGCGTCTGGACGACTGGCGCGCCGAATGCGCGACGCTGCAGCGCGTGCTGCCCACGCTGGCCTCGCCGGTGGTCTTCGTCTCCAACGAGGTCGGCTGGGGCGTGATGCCCATGGGGCGCGAGGTGCGCGCCTATGTGGACGAGCTCGGCCGACTCAACCAGCTCGTCGCGCGGCAGTGCGCGGCGCTCACTTTGATGGTCGCGGGCCAGCCGTGGACGCGGCCGGTGGAGCCGCTGGAGGAAAACGACGCATGAGAACAATGATGACGGGCGCCCTGGGTGCCATGCTGCTGTGCGCGAGCGCACTGGCCGCGCCGATCACGGTCAAGGACGACCGCGGCCACACGATCATGCTGCCGGACGTGCCCAAGCGCGTCGTCAGCCTGTTGCCCTCGCTGACCGAGACCGTCTGCGATCTGGGCGACTGCGCCAAGGTCGTGGGCGTGGACCGCTTCTCCAACTTCCCGGCGCGTGTGCAGTCGCTGCCCAAGCTCGGCGGGCTGGACGACACCAGCATCGAGACCCTGGTCGCGCTCAAGCCCGACGTGGTGCTGTTGGGCGTCTCCGCGCGCGTCATCGATCGGCTCGAAGGTCTGGGGCTGAAGGTCGTCGCGCTGGAGCCCAAGAGCATGACCGACGTGCAGCGCGTGCTGGGCAAGGTCGGCCAGGTGCTGGGCCGCGAGGACGATGCGCGCCGCCTGTGGAACCGCATCGACGGCCACATCGCGCAGAGCGCCGCGACGCTGCCGGCGGGCGCGCGCGGCCTGACGGTCTATTACGAGGTCGATGCCGGGCCGTACGGCGCGGGCACGGTCTCCTTCATGGGCGAGATCCTGACCCGCCTGGGCGCGAAGAACATCATTCCCGCCGAGCTGGGGCCCTTCCCCAAGCTCAATCCCGAATTCATCGTCCGCGCCGACCCGCAAGTGATCATGGTCGGTCAGCGCAACGCGCCGGGCCTGACGCAGCGCCCGGGCTGGCAATCCATCCGCGCCGTCAAGAACCAGCGCATCTGCGTCTGGGTGCCGTCCGAGTCCGACGTCCTGGTGCGGCCCGGCCCGCGCATGTCCGAGGCGGCCGCGCTGATGGCGCGCTGCCTGCGCGAGGCGGCGGCCGGTCCGGTCGCGCTGCCGACCGTACCCTTCTCCGCGCCGCCCGGCGGCATGCGCTGATGAGCGCCTCGATGGAATCCTCCACCCCGCAGGATCGCGGTCGCTCGATGCCGGTGCGCGCGATGCGTCCGCGCACGGCGGCGCAACTGATCGCGCTGCTGGTGCTGGGCGCGGCCCTGGTCGCGATGGGCCTGGCCATCGGCAGCATGGGCTGGAGTCCCTGGACGCAAGCCGACGACACGATGCGCATGATCCTGTGGGACATCCGCGCGCCGCGCTCGGTCGGCGCGTGGCTGGCGGGCGCGTTGCTGGCGCTGGCCGGCGCGGTCGCGCAGGGACTGTTCCGCAATCCGCTGGCCGATCCGTATCTGCTGGGATGCTCGGCCGGCGCGTCGCTGGGTGTGGCGGCGCTGCTCTTCGTCATGGGCGTGTCGCCCGCCGCGGCGGCGCTGGCGCTGCGCGTCGGCATGACCGGCGCGGCCTTCGTCGGCGCGGTCGGCGCGGTGCTGCTGACGCTGCTGCTGGCGCGCGGCGTCGCGCAGAGCTTGCGGTTGCTGCTGGCCGGGGTGGTCGTGGGCGTCGTGCTGGGATCGGGCTCCGCGCTGCTGACGCTGATGAATCCCGACATCCTGCGCGCGATGCAGGCCTTCATGCTGGGCAGCACCGGCTTCATCGGCTGGAGCGCGGTGCAGGTCATGGCCGCCGCGCTGGGCCTGTGCCTGCTGGTCGCGCTGGGCTGCAGCCGTACGCTGGACGCGCTCACGCTGGGCGAGGACACGGCGCGCTCATTGGGTCAACGGCTGGTGCTGATCCGTCTGCTGCTCATCGCGGCGCTGTCGCTGGCCACGGGCGCCGCGGTCGCGCAGTGCGGGTTGATCGCCTTCGTCGGTCTGGTCGCGCCCCACCTGGTGCGCAGCTGGGGACCGACGACGCATGGCGCCTTGCTGCTGCTGTCGTCGCTGACGGGCGGCGCGCTGCTGCTGGCGGCGGACATCGTCGCGCGCTGGGTCATCGCGCCGCAGGAACTGCCGGTGGGCATCATCACCGCCCTGCTCGGCGGCAGCTACCTGCTGTGGCTGATGCATCGCCGCAAGTCGGCCCTCGGAGGCGCCCGATGAGCACGATGCTCGACGCTTCCGTGGCCAACTCCGTTCGCGACTCTGCCTCCCAACCCGGCGACGGGTCGGTGTCGTCAGCGCCGGCGCCCATCGGCCGTGCGCCGGCCTTGCGCATCGACCTGCGCGCGCTGTGGTTGGGCACGCGCCGCGTGCTGCACCCGCTGACGCTCGCCCCTCAGCCCGCCGCATGGACAGCCATCGTCGGCCCGAACGGTGCCGGCAAGTCCACGCTGCTGCGCGCGATGACGGGCTTGCTCCCCTTCGACGGCACGTTGACGCTGGACGGCCGCGTCTGGTCCGCCTGGCCGGCCAAGGAGCGCGCGCGCCGCGTCGCCTGGCTGGGCCAGAACGAGACCGCCGCCGAGGACCTCACCGCCTTCGACGTCGTCATGCTGGGCCGACTGCCGCATCAGGCCTGGCTCTCGCCCGCGAGCGCCGCCGATCACGCGGCGGTCGAGCACGCCATGCGCCAGACGCAGAGCTGGGAATGGCGCGATCGCTCGCTGGGCAGCCTGTCCGGCGGCGAGCGCCAACGCGTGCTGCTGGCGCGCGCGCTCTCGGTCCGATCCGGCGCGCTGCTGATGGACGAGCCGCTGGCCCACCTCGACCCGCCGCATCAAAGCGACTGGGCGCAGCTCGTGCGAGAGCGCGTCTCCCAAGGCGCCGCGGTCGTCAGCGTGCTGCACGAATTGAGTGTCGCGATGCAGGCCGATGTCCTGGTCGTGATGGATGCGGGCCGCATCGTCCACGAGGGCCCGTCGCACGATCCCGCCACCCACGACGCGCTGCAACGTGTCTTCGGCCAACGCCTGCTGATCTTGCAAGTGCAGGGTCGCTGGGTCGCGCTGAACGCGTGATGCCTCGACAACCAACCCCTTGAACAGCGCATCGAGCATCGCCTTGACCCCAGCCTTCCTCATCAGCGCGCCCGCCTCGGGCCAGGGCAAGACCAGCGTCACCGCGGGGATCGCGCGATCGGCGCGGCGCCGGGGGCTGCGCGTGCGGGTGTTCAAGACCGGGCCCGACTATCTCGACCCGATGGTGCTGGAGCGTGCCAGCGGGCACACGGTCTATCAGCTCGACCTGTTCATGGGCGGCCTCGACCACTGCCAGGGCCTGCTGGCCGATGCGGCGCGGCAGGCCGACCTGATCCTGGTCGAAGGCGTGATGGGGCTCTTCGACGGCAAGCCCAGCAGCGCCGATCTGGCCGCGGCCTTCGGGCTGCCGGTGATCGTGGTGCTGGATGCTTCGGCGATGGCGCAGACCTTCGCGGCCTTGGCCACCGGCATGGCGCGATTCCGCGATGACATCGAGGTCGTCGGCGTCGTCGCCAATCGAATCGGAAGCGATGCCCACGCGCGCATGGTCGGAGAAGGCCTGCCGAATGATCTTCCACTGATCGCGGCGCTGAAGCGCGACACCGCGCTCTCGCTCCCGGAGCGGCATCTCGGTCTCGTGCAAGCCCTCGAGCTTCCTCAGCTTGACGAGCAGCTGGATGCCTGGGCGGATGCTTGGGAATCGGGGAGTGAGCGCAGTGAATCGCAGACGGACGGCCGGTGCCCCCTTTTCGGAAGTCAAGGAAGGAATTGGCTTGCCGAGAGGCAAGACAAGGGGGGACTGAGCTCGGACACAAACAGTCCTGAGGACTGTTTGTGCCTAGCGAAGGCCAGGGGCTCCTGCCCCTGGCATGGAGAAAAGGGGGCACCGGTCGGCGGGCTGGCGCTTGGCGATGGCATGGAGGCTGACGCCGCAACACCTGGCACCACTCTAGAGCTGAAACTGGAGCTGAAGCTCAAGCGCCGTCGAATCGCCGTCGCGAAGGATGCGTGCTTCTCCTTCATCTACCCGGCGAACCTGGATCTCCTGCGCGCGCTGGGCGCCGAAGTCACGACCTTCAGCCCGCTCGCCGGCGACCCGCTCCCCGACTGCGATGCGTTGTGGCTCCCGGGCGGATACCCCGAGCTGCACGCCGAAGCGCTAGCCTCGCATCCGACCTTCTTCGCCTCCCTACGCGACCACCTCGCCGCCAACAAACCGATGCTCGCCGAATGCGGCGGCATGCTCGCGCTGCTGGACACGCTCGCCGATGCCGACGGACGCGAGCATCCGATGGCATCGCTCATCCCGGGCCGATCGGCCACGCAGAAGCGCTTGGCCGCGCTCGGCTTGCAGACCATCGCGTGGCCCGAGGGCGAGCTCCGCGGCCACACCTTCCATTACTCGACAATGGACACGCCGCTGGCCCCCATCGCGACCGCGACCAACCCGAATGCGGGCCGCGCGACCGAGGCGCTCTATGCCGCCGGCCCGCTGCGCGCCTCCTACATCCACCATTACTTCCCGTCGAATCCTCAGGCCATCGCGGCCTTCTTCGGCGGCGCGTCCCCTCTACCTCCCCAGCCCTGATCCGGAGTCCCCATGGAAATCGAGAAGCCTCCCGTCGACCGTGAACGCGTCATCCCCACCGCCGAGCGCCGCGGCCTGATCCTGATCAACACCGGGGACGGCAAGGGCAAGAGCACCGCCGCCTTCGGCCTGGCACTGCGCGCGCACGGTCGCGGCAAGAAGGTCCACATCTATCAGTTCATGAAGGTGCCCAGCGCCCGCTTCGGCGAGCACCGCCTGTTCGAGCAGATCGGCCTGCCCATCGAGGGATTGGGCGACGGCTTCTCCTGGAAGAGCAAGGATCTGGATCATTCGGCGCAGCTGGCGCGCGACGGCTGGGAACGGGCCAAGGCCACCATCCTGGCCGGCGAGCATTTCCTGGTCGTGCTGGACGAGATCACCTATCCCATCCGCTACGGCTGGCTGCCGCTGGAGCCGGTGCTGGAGACGCTGAAGCAGCGACCCGCGCATGTGCATGTGTGCCTGACCGGGCGCGGCGCGCCGCAGGAACTCGTCGACATCGCCGACACGGTGACGGAGATGAAACTGATCAAGCATCACTACACGCAGGGCGTGCCCGCTCAACGCGGCATCGAAGACTGACACGCGTGATCGGCACGCGCATGACCGCCCACTCGTCGTTGCAAATGCTCGCCGTTGCCCCGCTACGGCTACGGCCGCTCCCACATGTCAGTGGATTTCCTTTTGGCTGATCCGATGAGCGCCATGTCCTGGCTCCTCGCCGCGGCGATTCCCGTCGCGCTGGCCGTCGATCGCACGTTCGGCGAGCCGCCCGCGCGCGCGCATCCGGTCGTCGGCATGGGGCGCTGGCTGTCGCTCTTCGGCGAACGGCTCTGCGCGATGCCGCCCGCGTCGGCCTTCTTCGGCGGCGCGCTCGCGTGGTGCGCCGGTGCGGTGCTGGTCGGCGCGATCGCCGTGGCCATCGAGCATCTCGTCATCGTCGGCCTCTCGCCGTGGCTGGGCGGATGGCGGCTCGCCCTCGCGGCCGTGCTGCTGGGACTGGCGCTCAAGCCGCTGCTCGCGTGGCGCATGCTGCGCGACGAGGTCTTCGCGGTCGAGGACGCGCTTGGCCGATCGCTCGACGAAGGGCGTGAGCGCCTGTCTCGCCTGGTGAGCCGCGACACCCGACAGCTCTCCGCCACCGAGGTCCGCGAGACCGCCATCGAGACACTCGCCGAGAACCTCAACGACTCCGTCATCGCGCCGCTGTTCTGGTTTTCGATTGCCGGCCTGCCGGGCGCGGCGGTCTACCGCTTCGCCAACACCGCCGATGCGATGTGGGGCTACCGCGGCCGCTGGGAATGGGCCGGCAAGTGGGCCGCGCGCGCGGACGATCTGCTGTCGTGGGTCCCCGCGCGCTTGACCGGCCTGGCGATGATCGCGACCCGGCCGGCGCTGCTGCCCGCGTTGCGGCGCGAGGCGCGCCGCACGCCCTCGCCCAACGGCGGCTGGCCCATGGGCGCGATGGCGCTGCGGCTTGACCGCGTGCTGAGCAAGCCCGGCCACTATCAGCTCAACCCGACCGGCGCCGCCGTGACGCCGTCCGACATCCCCAAGGCGCGAGGCATCGCCGCCCGCACGCTGCTCGCGCTGGCGCTGCTCGCCACATGGAGCGCTGCGGTGATGCGCGGCGCCCTCGCTGGAGGCTTCGCATGAGCCGCTTCCCCGGCCCGACGCACGGCGGCACCGACGCCGGACCGCCGGTGCTGCACGACTTCTCGACCAACGCCCATCCGCTCGGACCGCCGCCGGCGGCGCTCGACGCGGTGCTGCGCGCCGATCGGCTGCGCTATCCCGATCCGAGCTACGCCGCCCTGCGCACGCGAGCGGCCGATTGGCATGGCGTCTCGCCGGAGCGCGTGCTGCCGGCGGGTGGGGGCTCGGAAGCAATCCGCCGCTTGACGCTGACGGCGCTGCTCAGCGGCATGACGAGGGTCTGCGTCCCGCAGCCCGGCTTTGGCGACTACGCCGCCGCCGCGCATGCGCTGGGCCTGCAGGTCATCGGCTATGGGGATGCCTTCGAGCTGGCCCGGTCGCTGACGCTGCCCTCGCTGGTCTGGGTCTGCGATCCCTGCAACCCCACCGGCGCCACGCTGGACGCGAGCGAGTGGGCCGCCGTCGCGGTGGCGCTCGGGCAGAGTGGGTCGCAGTTGGTCGTCGATCAGGCTTACGAGCCCTTGAGGCTGTCCGGCGCCAGCGCGTTGCCCATCGCGATCGCGGACGGCGCTTGGCGCCTGGTCTGCCCCAACAAGTCGATGGGGCTGACGGGGGTTCGGGCGGGTTATCTGATTGCTCCGTTCGATGGGCTGTGGATCGAGCGGGTGGATGAGCTCGCGCCCAGCTGGGTGGTGTCGTCGGAGGGTCAGGCTTTGCTGGAGGCCTGGACGGATCCCGTGGTCCGCGCGGAGCTGGAGTCCTCGCTGCCCGTGCTGAGGGAGTGGCGCGATCAGCAGTGGGCGCGCATGGCGGCGATGGGCTTCGATCAGATCAGCGGGGGCGTGGCCAACTTCTGGCTTGCGGCACTGCCGGCGCCTTGGCGAGAGACGCCGGAGCCGCTGCTTGAGGGGCTGCGTGCGATGGGGATCAAGCTCAGGGATGCGAGCTCGTTCGGGTTGCCGGGGTTGGTGCGTGTGTCGGTGCAGGCGCCGGATACGGTCGATGCGCTGGAGGCGGCGATGCGGACCTTCGCGTGGCGGAGGGCGATGCCGGGGGAGGAGCCCGAAGACCCTCTCCCCCGCCCTCTCCCGCTCGCGGGAGAGGGGGAAGCGACGCGATGGTCGTCGACGACCTCGATGCATACGCCGTTCGACTGGGGAGATCCGGCGTGCGACCAGAGAGATCCGGCGTTTGATCAGGGCGATCCGCCGTCCGACCGGGAAGATCCGTCAAGCGAGAGGGTAGGTCCGGCAAGCCGCAGTGGAGGCCTGTCATGACCGGGCGCGCGGTGATGGTGCTCGGCACGACGAGTGGGGCGGGCAAGAGCTTCCTGACCACGGCGCTGTGCCGCTGGTATGCGCGGCAGGGCTACAAGGTCGCGCCCTACAAGGCGCAGAACATGAGCAACAACGCGCGCGTGGTGCCAGGCGTTGCCGGTCGCGCCGGCGAGATCGGCTCGGCGCAGTACTTCCAGGCGCTGGCCGCCCGCGCGCGGCCCGATGTGCGCATGAATCCGGTGCTGCTCAAGCCGGAGAAGGACACGGCCTCGCAGGTCGTCGTGCTGGGCGAGGTCGACGACGCGCTCAGCCGCGCGCCCTGGCGCGCCCGCAGCGAGACCCTGTGGACGCACGCCCGCGGCGCGCTGCATGAGCTGCTCGCCGAGAACGACGTCGTCGTCATCGAGGGCGCGGGATCGCCGGCCGAGATCAATCTGCACAGCAGCGACTACGTGAACATGCGCACCGCGCGCGAGGCCGACGCCGCCTGCCTGCTGGTCACCGACATCGACCGCGGCGGCGCCTTCGCCCATCTGTTCGGCACGCATCAGCTGCTGCCCGAGGACGAGCGCGCGCTGATCCGCGGCTTCGTGCTGAACCGCTTCCGCGGCGACGCGGCGCTGCTGTCGCCAGGGCCCGAGATGCTCCAGCAGATGACCGGCGTGCCCACGCTCGCGACGCTGCCCATGTGGCGCGGCCACGGCCTGCCCGAAGAGGACGGCGTCTTCGACGACCGGCCGACCGGGGGCGCGGGCGGCTCAGGCGGCTCAGGGGGCGTTCCCGCGCTGCGCATCGCCGTGGTCGCCTATCCGCGCCTGTCCAACCTGGACGAATTCCAGCCCCTGCGCAACCTGCCTGACGTGCGCCTCGTGTGGGCGCGCGGGGCCGCCGATCTCGACGGCGCCGACTGGATCGTGCTGCCCGGCTCGAAGGCAGTGGCGGCGGACCTGGCCTGGCTGCGCGCGCAGCGGCTGGATGTCGTCATCGCGGCGCATGCCGCGGCAGGCCGGCCGGTGCTGGGCATCTGCGGCGGTCTGCAGATGCTGGGCGAGGCCCTGGTCGATCCGCACGGTCTGGACGGCAACGCGCCCGGCCTGGGCCTGCTGCCGCTGGTGACGCTCTTCGAGCGCGACAAGCTGCTGCGCGACTCCGAATGCCGCTTCGCGCCCGAGCTCGACGGCCCGTGGTCGGCCCTGGCCTCGCTGCCCGCGCGCGGCTACGAGATCCATCACGGCCGCACCGCGCAGCATCCGTCGCTGCCGACGGCGCTGCCGGTGCTCTTCGACGGCCTGGGCGAGCCGCTCGGCTGGCGGCACGGGCCTGTGCTGGGCCATTACCTGCACGGCCTGTTCGAGGACGAGCGCGTGCTGACGGCGCTCTTCGCACGTCCCGCGCGCCCGCTGGACCAGGTCTTCGACGAGTTGGCCGACTATATCGACCGACATTTCGCCCCCGGTGCGCTGCAATCCCTGCTGGAGCCTAGTCCCCTCCGTGCACGCGGCGCATCCTCCCCTCCTCCCCAAGTTTCGAGTCCACCATGACCACGCAAGACCTGATCCCCGAGATCCCCTCGCTGCACGACGACGCCCTGGCGGCGGCGCTGCGCCGTCGCATCGACCGCAAGACCAAGCCGGTGGGCTCGCTGGGCAGGCTGGAGACGCTGATGCTGCGTCTGGGCCTGATCCTGGGCAGCGAGACGCCCAAGCTGATCGACCCGCAGCTCCTGGTCTTCGCGGCGGATCACGGCATCGCGGCGCACGGCGTGTCGGCCTATCCGGCGGACGTGACTTGGCAGATGGTCGAGAACTTCCTGAGCGGCGGCGCGGCGGTGTCGGTGCTGGCGCGTCAGCACGGCCTGACGCTGAGCGTGGTCGATGCCGGCGTCAATCACAGCTTCGAGCCGCGTCCGGGCCTGCTGATCGCCAAGATCGCGATGGGCAGCCGCGACATGCTGGAAGGCCCGGCGATGAGCGTGGACGAATGCGCCACCGCGGTCGCCGCCGGCAAGACGCTGCTGCAGAAACGCCCCGGCAACGTGCTGCTGCTGGGCGAGATGGGCATCGCCAACACCTCGTCGGCCTCGCTGCTGCTGGCGCGGCTGGGCGGCTTCCAGCTGGCCGAGTGCGTGGGCCGCGGCACCGGCCTGGACGATGCGCAGCTGCAGCGCAAGCTGACGGTGCTGATGCGCGCGCTGGACCGCCACCCGCGCGCGAACGAGCCGCTGTCGGCGCTGGCCGCGCTAGGCGGGCTGGAGGTCGCGATGATGGTGGGCGCGGTCCTGCAAGCGGCGCTGGAGCGGCGCGTGATCGTGGTCGACGGCTTCATCACCGGCGCGGCCGTGATGGTCGCGGCCAAGCTGCAGCCGGCGGTGCTGGAGCGCTGCGTCTTCGGGCATCGTTCGGGCGAGCAGGGTCACCGGCTGATGCTGGACATGTTGGGGGCCGAGCCGCTGCTGGACCTGGGCCTGCGTCTGGGCGAAGGGTCCGGCGGCGCGCTGGCCTGGCCGCTGCTGGAGTCCGCCTGCCGCATCCTGTCGGAGATGGCCAGCTTCGATTCCTCGGGCGTCAGCGACAAGGTCTGATCGATGGGACGCGATCGGAGCGGCCGCTATGCTGAGCGGTTCCTGAACCTCGATGCGATCCACCGATCGATGTCCTCATGACCGCTCCCGATCTATCGTTGCTCGACACCTTGCGCGCGCTGGAGGTCGAGCTGCATCACCCCGGCGTGCGCTGCAGCGCCGATCGCCTGTCGCAACTGCTGCACCCCGACTTCCACGAGGTCGGGCGCTCGGGCCGGCAGTACGACCGGCCGACCATCATGGCCTGGCTGGTCGACGACCACGAGCCACCTCGCATCGTCCCCGACGATTTCCGCCTCGCGCCGATCGCGCCGGATGCGGCGCTGCTGACCTATCGCTCCGCGCATCGCCAGGACGACGGCTCGCTGGCACATCACACCTTGCGCTCCTCGCTGTGGCTCAAGACGGCCGCCGGCTGGCAGTTGCGTTATCACCAGGGCACGGCGGCCGCACAGCCGTGGTGAGCGCGGCCTCGCGCCGGGGCATGCTCTCGCCCCTGGTGCGATTGCGCGCCGCGACGGTGCGTGGCGGCTGGACGAAGGTCACTTCGTCGCGCCCCGCTTGAGCGATAGATTCCCGGCGCTTGCGCGCTCCCATCTCCTGCACGCATGACCGGCCCGATAGCTCCCGCTGCTCCCATGATCGACTTCCACGACTACGCCGCCGTCTTCGGCGACCAGCCCGTCCCCGCCGCGCTGCAAGATCTGCTGCGCTTCCAGAACGAGGTCGGCTACGGCAACTACTCGCAGGCGCTGACCTTGTCGGTGCAGGATCACGAGGTGCTGGCGATCGGCTGGTCGGACGAAGACGAGTTTCTGGACCGCTTGCTGCCCTTCGCGCAGGCCTCGGCCTCCGGCTCGTTCTACGTGCTGTGGAATCCGGATCCCTCGCTCGCGCTGCCGCCGGACCGTTGGCCGGTGGTGGTCTTCGGCGACGAGGGCGGCGAGTGGGTCATCGCGCGCGACGTGCGCGAGCTGCTGCGCGTGAGCACCTGCGATGTCGAACCCATGATCGACATGGACCGGGTCCACTACTACCGCAGCGAGCATCACTATCGGAAGAGCGCGGAGCTGGATCGCTACGTCGAATGGCTGCGGGAGCGCTTCCAGATCGCGCCGCTGGACGACCCGGAGGAGATCCTCAAGGCCGCGCAGCAGGAGTGGCAGACGCCGTTCGAGCGGTGGATGCAGCCGATTCTGGAGCGGGCGTGATGGTTGCCTGCGAGGCCATTTTCCGGCGGCCTCGATAGAATCTCGCCCCGTGACCCGCTGGCTCCGCATCCTCGTCCTGACGATCCTTCTCCCCGCCTACGGCATTGCCGCGGCCGGTGTGACGAGCTTCGTCTCGGGCCTGACGCAGGCCGAGCACCTGCTGGTCGACGGCCACCCCGTCACCCCGTCGCTCGCGAAGTCGGCCACGCCTGCTTCGACGACTCCGAGCGACGACGGCCGGCCCGGCGTCACGCTACCGGACGCCGACGCCGACGGCATCGCCTCCCTGCTCCACGAACTGGGCGACACCTCGGACGACATGCCCGATCACTGCAAGCCCGACGCCGAGCCCGTGCGGCTCACGCAGGCCCAGTTGATCCCGCTCGCCACGCCGGAGCCCCACGCGCCGGACATCTGGCCGCAACCGCCCCGTCGCCCGCCACGGGCCTGACGCTCTGACGCAGCCGCCGCACTCGCGGCCGGCCCGCGCCTGAATCGCGCCTCTCGCGCGCTCCCCTCCTCGCCCTACGCCCGTCGATCGCGATCCCTCGCGGTCGTCGTCGGCGCGTCGGCGTCTCTTGGTCCATCGCCACTGTCCGGTCACGACGTCGCTTGACGCGTCCCGGCACTTCTTTCCCATCATGGAAATCGCCATACTTTTCGCCCTCATCCTGCTCAACGGCGTGTTCGCCATGTCCGAGATCGGACTGGTGACCGCGCGCCGCGCGCGCCTTCAGAAACTCGTTGACGAAGGCGACAGCGCCGCTGCGGCGGCCGTCAAGCTGGGCGAGGACCCCACCCGCTTCCTCTCCACCATCCAGATCGGCATCACCTCCATCGGGGTGCTCAACGGCATCGTCGGTGAGGCCGCCCTGGCCGGCCCCCTCGCTGCCGAGCTCATCGCCCGAGGCATTCCGGCGGAGTACGCCAACGGTCTTGCCACCGGCCTGGTGGTGGTGCTGATCACCTACTTCTCCATCGTGCTCGGCGAGCTGGTGCCCAAGCGCCTGGGCCAGTCCAACCCCGAGGCCGTCGCCCGGCTGGTCGCGCGCCCGATCGCGATGCTGGCCGTCGCGACCAAGCCCTTCGTGCGCCTGTTGTCGGGCTCGACCAACGCGCTGCTGCGCCTGCTGGGCGTGAAGGCCTCGTCGGCCTTCAACGTGACCGAGGAGGAGATCCACGCCGTGCTCGCCGAAGGCACCAGCGCCGGCGTCATCGAGTCGCATGAGCATGCGATGGTGCGCAACGTCTTCCGCCTGGACGACCGCCAGATCAGCTCGCTGATGGTGCCGCGCGGCGACGTCGTCAGCCTGGACCTGAATGCGCCGATCGAGGAGAACCTCGCCCGCATAGAAGCCTCCGATCACGCGCTGTTCCCGGTCGTGCGCGGCTCCGGTCTCAACGACATTGTCGGCGTCGTCAACGCGCGCCAGCTGCTGTCCGAGCTGCTGCACAAGCGCCAGCCACGTCTGGACGAGCGCCTCGCCCCGCCGCTCTACGTGCCGGAGACGCTGACCGGCATGGAGCTGTTGGCCAACTTCCGATCCTCGGCGGTGCACATGGCGTTCGTGATCGACGAGTACGGCGAGGTGCAGGGCATGGTCACGCTGCACGACCTGGTCGAAGCCATCACCGGCGAGTTCCAGGCCCGCGATCCTGCTTCCGCCTGGGCGGTGCAGCGCGCGGACGGATCCTGGCTGCTGGACGGTCACATCCCCATCCCGGAGCTCAAGGACAGCCTGACGCTGGATGCCGTTCCGGAAGAAGAGCGCGGCCGCTATCACACGCTCAGCGGGATGATGATGCTGCTGACTGGCCGGCTGCCGCGGGAGGCCGACACGGTCGAGTGGGAGGGCTGGCGCTTCGAGATCGTGGACATGGATGGCAAGACCATCGACAAGGTGCTGGCGACGCGGGTCGAGGAGGTCGCCGATGCGCAAGCCGCTTGAAGAACGACCGCTGTCCGGTCGCCAGGATCGGCAGGCCCGTGCCGCCGGCACGGGCGTCGGCCTGGGACTGGCCGTCATCTTCGGGCTGGTCGTGACCCTAGCCCTGTCCGGCTGCACCGAGGGTTACCCGAGCGAGGACCGCGTGGTTCTCAGCCCCTTCGAGATGGACAACGGCCAGCGCATCGCGGAGCTGAATCATGTCGGCAGCGATGCCCGTGCGGTCGGAGGCAACGGCCGCAAGTGGCGCTACGCCCTGGGCGACGGCTGCCGGCTGGAGGTCGAGCAGCGTCGCAAGAGCGGCCCCGCGGTGAAATCCGCCATCACGCTGACGCGCACGATGGACGCGGAGGTCGCGTTCGACGAGACGGACAAGACCTATGACGTCGTGCTCATCGACCATCGCGAGGATCCGCCGGTCCGTATCGGGACGCTGCTCAAGAGTGAGGGCTGGACCCATGCGACGCAGGCGGGTCTGCTGCTGGATCTGGTGATCCGCGACTGCGCACGGCCCGAGGCACGCCAGCGCTGATCGCGGCCTGAAGGCGGTCGGAGGCGCTCCGCCGCCAACCTCGGCCGTCACACTGAAGTCGTCCCTGCGGCGAGGGGGAAACGGGGGAGGCTCGGCCCCATCGCGCCGTGCGGCGCGGAGGCCGTCTCGAGCCGAGCCGCGTCATCCCGACGCGGCCGGCTCTTCGCTCAAATCCGCTCAGATCAGATCGAGTAACCCAGCAGCATCGCCACGCCGGCTTCCTTGTTGGGGCGCTTGAAGCTGTCGCGCGTCAGCCGATTCATCGGGATGGACAGCGCCGAGGTCTGGAACCACTTGCCGTAGAGCTGCTGGATCTCGCCGCTCGCGTACACCCGCGACAGCGCGCGGTCCACCGCCGCGCCCAACTTGGCGTCGCCCTTGCGCATCATGATCCCGTAGGGCTCGACCGAGAAAGCCATCTGCCCCAGGCTCAGGCTGTCCAGCGCCTTGTCCTTGGACGCCAATCCCAGCAGCAGCGCATCGTCCTGCGCGAAGGCCTTGGCCTTGCCGTCGCGCAGCGCCTTGAAGGCCTCGTTGTTGCCCGGGTACTGCACCAGCTGCATCTTGGCTTCGCCGCTATGCTGGAGCTGGTTGAACAGCTTCTCCGACGTCGTGCCCTTGCTCAGCGCGATCGTCATGCCGTCCAGGTCTTTGATGGACTCCACCTTCGCGCCACCCGCCAGCAGCACCCGCATGCCGGCGACAAACACCGTGTAGCTGAAGTCCACCTGCTCCTGCCGCGCCTTGGTGTTGGTCGTGGAGCCGCACTCCAGATCGATCTCGCCCTTCTGCAGCTTGGGGATGCGGTCCGCGCCGGTCACCACCACGTACTGCACCTTCAGCTCCGGCAGCTTGAGCTCGCGCTTGATCTCGTCCACCGCCGCCAGGCACAGCTCCACCGTGTAGCCCTGACCCTGCCGCTGCTCGTTCACGAAGGAGAACGGCCGCGCGGCCTCGCGCACGCCCAGCGTGATGCTGCGGGTCTCGCGGATGCGGGCCAGCGTGTCCGAGGGAGCCGCCGGATCGGCGCAGGCGGTCATCGGGAGCGCCGCGGCCAGGGCGGCGATGGCGGCGGACATGAAAACGGCGCCGCTCAGGCGCCGGGTCGTCGGAAGGGAGGTCATGCGCGGGATCCGTGAAAACCCTGCATTCTAGAGAACCACCCCGTCCTCGCCACCGCGCCGGCCTCCAGCCCGACCGACGGTCGGCATCGGCCGGACGGAAGGCGTGACGGGCATCACGCGGCGACCGCGGCCGACTTTCCTCGCACCAGTTTCCGCATCAGCAGCGCCGCGACCAGCGTCGACGCGCACACCACGTAGCCCACGACGGGGAAGTCGTTGATGTGGCCATCCGGTCCGATGTGGACCAGATGTCCCGCCACCAGCGAGGCCAAACCGCCCGCGAGCTGCTGCAGCGCCGAGTTGATCGCGTTGAAGGAGCCGCGCTGCTCGGGCACCGGCACGCCGGCCAGCGTGGCCTGCGCCGGGATCATGCGCGAGAAGATGCCCACGAACATCACCACGTTCACCAGCACCAGCAGCCACAGCGGCGAGCTGCCCAGACGCGTGTAGTACAGCACCGTGGCCACGGTCACCGCGCAGCCCGTGTAGAACACCCGCATCGCGCCGACGCGGTCCACCATGCGGCCGATCAGCGGCGAGAACACCAGCGTGCAGATCCCCGTGACCAAGTACACCACCGGCAGCGCGGTCAGCGGGATGCCGACGTTGTGCACGACGAAGGCGCTGGCGAAGGGCATCAGCATGAAGCCGCCCGTGGTCAGGAGCGCGGTCAGCGCGAAGGCCAGCTGATGGCGCGGCTTCTTCACCGTCTGCAGCAGATGGCCGAAGGGGCTGTGCTGCCCGGTCCCCGGCGCGTTCAGATGCGCATCGACCGGCTTCATGTTGAAGGCGATCACCAGACCGCCCAGCACGCCGAAGATCACTAGCGCCAGGAAAGGCGCGTGCCAGTCGAAGTGCGAGGCCAGGAAGATCGCGAACGGCAGCCCCAGCACCTGGCTGGCCGCGAAGCCGCCCTGCAGCAGACCCATCACGCGGCCGCGCTGCGCCGGCTGGAACAAGTCGGCCACGATGGCCATCACGATGGAGCCGATCACCCCGCCGAACAGGCCGGTGACCACCCGCGCCAGCAGCAGCGACTCGAAGCTGGTCGCCAGGCCGCACCACAGCGTGCCCAGCAGAAAGCCGGTGTAGAAGAACAGCAGCAGCTTCTTGCGGTCGTAGCGGTCGGCGAAGCCCGCGGTCAGCAGACCGGACAGCCCCGCGCTGAAGGCGTAGGCCGAGACCACGGCGCCGAACTGGGCCGAGCTCATCGACAGCGCCGGCATGATCACCGCGCCCAGCGGCGACATGATCATGAAGTCCAGAATGACGGCGAACTGCAGCAGCGTCAGCAGACCCAGCGCGAAGCGCTGGTACGAGGTGAACGGCAACGGCGCGGCCGGGCCGCCCGGCGCCGCGGCGGCAGCGGGAGGAGTTTGATTCGATGACATGGGGCGGATTCTGCGCACCGGACGTGTCCGGGGCGTAAAGGCATCCCCCAGGCATCCCCCTTTTTTCGCATCGAGGCGGTGCCCACGTGGCGCGCCTGCGTCACCGTGACCTTCGGCGCCAGACCTCACCGGAAACAGGGGGGATGAAGGGCTGCGCGGTCCGATCTAGACTGTGGTCCAGCCGATTCGCGATCCCCATGTCGCGGCCTCGCGGCGACCCGCCATCCGCAGCGCGTCCGCGATCGTTCCGCCACGGATCGGCCAAGTCCAGGGAGTGGTCCTTCGCAGCGATCGGGAGCGATCGATGCCCAGCCGCGAGGCGCTACTCCGCATCATCGAGATCCACAGCCAGGTCGCCCAGCTCGGGCTGGATCTGGCGGGCGTGATGTCGCTGTCGGTGCACGGGACGCTGGATCTCGTGGAAGCCGACGGCGCCGCCATCGAGCTTGCGGAGGGCGAGGATCTCGTCTACCGCGCCGTGGCCGGGGCCGCGTCGCATCAGCTCGGCGTGCGCGTGCGCCGGGACGGCTCGCTGTCCGGCCTCTGCCTGCGCGAGTCCCAATCCCTGATTTGCGCCGACACCGAGACCGATCCGCGCGTCGACCTCGAGGCCTGCCGCCGCGTCGGACTGCGCTCGATGGTCGTGCTGCCGCTGCTGCACCAGGGCACGCCGGTGGGGGTGCTCAAGGCCTTCTCCAGCCGCCCGGCCCGCTTCGGCCCGCACGAGATCGAGGTGCTGGCGCTGATGTCCAAGGTGCTGGGCGCGGCCATGTACTGGGCCACGCGATATGGCCGGGACGACCTCTTCCACCGCGCCACCCACGACGACATGACCGGCCTGGCCAATCGCTCGCTGTTCATGGACCGCCTGCGCCACGCCACCGCCGAAGTCGAGCGCGGCGATCCACCGATCGCCGTCGTGCTGCTGGACATGGACGGCCTCAAGCGCATGAACGACACCATGGGCCATGCCGCCGGGGACGCCGCGATCATCGAGTTCAGCCGCCGCCTGGCCGCCGCCACCCGCGAGTCCGACACCGTGGCCCGGCTGGGCGGCGACGAGTTCGCCGTGCTGCTGACCCGCAGCGGCTCCGCGATGACCCTGGAGGCGACGCTGGACCGCATCCACCAGTCGATCGAGGGGCCCTTCAACTACGCCGATCGGGTGCTCACGCTGCGCGCGAGCATGGGCGCGGCACGTTGCCCCGAGGACTGGCGCGACGCGACGGCCCTGGTGGAATGCGCCGACTCCCGCATGTACGAGTCCAAGCGGGCGCGCCAGGGCGCCGAGCGCGATTTTGTCGACGTACGGTTGCCGCCCCGCTGATCTCCCCGGATTCCGCCTGTCACGAGGGCTGCCCATAATGGCCGCTCGACAAGAAATGCCCAGGGAGGATCCGATGACGGACATGGTGTTCGAGGACGAGTTGCCGGAGACCGGAGACACCGGTCGCGCACGCGCGCTGGACCCGTGGGTGGTCATGGTCGTCGACGACGACCCGGCGGTGCACCAGGTCACGCAGCTGGTGATGGCGGACTTCGAATTCGCCGGCCGCAAGCTGCAGTTCCTCAGCGCCTACAGCGGCAACGAAGCCCGGGACATCCTGCGCGATCGCCAGGACATCGCGCTGATCCTGCTGGACGTGGTGATGGAGTCCGAGCACGCCGGACTGGACGTGGCGCGCTTCATCCGCGAGGAGCTGGGCAACACGCAGGTCCGCATCGTGCTGCGCACCGGGCAGCCGGGCCAGGCACCCGAAGAGCACGTCATCAAGACCTACGACATCAACGACTACAAGGAAAAGACGGAGCTGACCAAGCGCAAGCTGATCACCGTCTTCTACTCGGCGCTGCGCTCGTACCGGGACATCGTGATGCTGTCGCGCTCGCGCCAGGCGCTGCGGCGCTCGATCGACGCGATCACCCGCATTCACGATTCGAGCAACCTGGGCCACTTCGCCTCGGCGCTGCTCGAGCAGGTGGCGCGCATGCTGGGCCATGAGGCGCAGGGGCTGTGCGCGAGCCGCATGTCGGCCTATGCGGCCTCGCATGCCGAAGGGCGGCTGCGCGTCCTGGCGGCGACCTCGGAGTACCAGGGCCTGCTGCCCGACGGCGACGTCGCCGACCTGCCCGTCGAGGTGCGCGCGGCGCTGGACCGCGCGCTGCTGACGCGTCAGAGCGGCTTCGAGGACGGTTGCTTCGTCGGCTACTACCGGACGCATTCGGGCAACGAGAGCCTGCTTTACATGGTGCTGTCCGATCCCATCGACGACGAGGGTCGCGAGTTGCTCGACATCTTCTGCGCCAACGTCGCGATCGCCTACGAGGGTCTGCTGGAGCGGGATCACGGGCCGGTGAGCGTCTGAGCCCGCCGGGGCGGACCCGAACGCCCAGGGGAGCGGCCGGGCGGCCCGTATCATCGCGGCCGTCCCCTCCGATCCGATTCAAGCCCGCGGCGCGTGAGCCTCGCGGGCTTTGCGTTCATGCATCAAGTCCGCCTGTTCTTCATCGCCCTGCAGTTCTTCACCCGCGTGCCGGTGCCGCGCTGGGTCGGCTTCGAGCCCGCTTGGCTGCAGCAATGCGCGCGCTACTTCCCGCTGGTAGGCGTGGTGGTGGGCGGTTTCTCGGCCCTGGTGCTGGGGGCGGCGCAGTCGGTATTTCCCGCGACGGTGGCCGTGGGGTTGGCGATGGCGGCCGGCGTCTGGCTCACCGGCGGCTTCCACGAGGACGGCCTGGCCGACACCTGCGACGGGTTGGGCGGCGCGGTGTCGCGCGAGAAGGCGCTGACCATCATGAAAGACTCGCGCATCGGCAGCTATGGGGCGCTGGGGCTGATCCTGGTGCTGGGCATCAAGGCGACGGTGCTGCTGGGGCTGGTCGACACGGATCCCTCGCTGGCGACGATGGCGCTGGTGTGGGCGCATGTGGCCTCGCGCGCGGCGCCGGTGTGGATCCTGCATCACCTGCCCTATGCCGGCGACGCCGAGCACGCCAAGGCCAAGCCGCTGGCGACGCGCGTCGGAGGGCCTGGCCTGGCGATCGCGCTGGGGCTGGTGCTGGCGGTCTCGCTGGTGTGCGCGTGGCTCGCGCCGGAGAACGTGCCGCTGCTGCTGGGCGCGGTGGTCACGTCGGCGGCGCTGACCTTCCACATGCAGTCGAGACTGGATCGCCGGCTGGGCGGTTACACCGGCGACACGCTGGGCGCGACCCAGCAGATCGTGGAACTCGCGGCCCTGCTCGCCTTCCTGGGCCTGGCGCCGCTGTTTCCGGCGTCGTGAGCACGCGGACGAGATTGCTGGGATGAGCGCGACCATCACCGTCTGGCGCCATCCGCGGCCCGAGGGCGCAGCGGGTCTGTGCGTTGGCGCGCGATCCGATCTGGCGGTGCCCGCGCGTCGCGCGAAGCGGCTGGCGCGACGCATCCAGGCCTATGCGAGGAAGCATCGCCTCGCGCATGAGGTGTGGACCTCGCCGCTGAGGCGGTGCGCGGATGTGGGACGCTGGTTGAAGCGCTGGGGCTGGCGGCATCGCATCGATGCGGCGCTCGCGGAGATCGACTTCGGCGCCTGGGATGGCCGGCCCTGGGCGCGGATTCCGAAAACGGAGATCGACGACTGGGTACGGGACTTCGCGGGCTTCGCGCCGGAGGGCGGGGAGTCGCTGCGGGCGCTGCTGAAGCGCGCGTCGTCCTGGTCGGGCGGTGAACTGGTCGTCAGCCATGGCGGCTGGATGCTGGCGCGGCGATGGGCGGGAGCCCATCCCGGGCAGCCGCCGCGGGCGGATCAGTGGCCCAGGCCGCCGGCGTACGGGGAGCGCTGGACGCTCTGACGGCTCAGCGATGGCGCGGTCGGACGACCGGCCGGATCAAGCGGCCTGTTGGGTCAGCCGCACGTACTTCTGCATGAGCGTCTCGCGCGATTCGACATGCTCAGGGTTGACTGGGATGCAGGCCACCGGGCACAGCATCGCGCATTGCGGCTCGTCGAAATGGCCCACGCACTCGGTGCACTTGCCCGGGTCGATCTGATAGAACTCCTCGCCCATCGAGATCGCCTGATTCGGACACTCCGGCTCGCACACATCACAGTTGATGCATTCGTCGGTGATCATCAAGGCCATGGCTTACTGCTCCCCACGGTTCTTGGCGATGCGCGCTTCCAGGCGCTCGCGCACCCGCGGCGACACGAACTTGGAGACATCGCCGCCCAGCGTCGCGATCTCCCGCACGAAGGTCGACGAGATGAACTGGTAATGGTCGGACGGCGTCAGGAACACCGTCTCCACGTCCGGCATCAGCTGCCGGTTCATGCCGGCCATCTGGAACTCGTACTCGAAGTCGGACACGGCCCGCAGTCCGCGCACCACGACCTTGCCATCGTTCTGCAGCACGAAGTCGCGCAGCAGCCCCCTGAACGCCACCACCTCGACATTCGGATACGGGGCCACCAGCTCGCGCGCCATCTCCAGGCGCTCGTCGACGCTGAACATGGTCTTCTTGTGATGCCCGGCGGCGACCGCCAGCACCAGGCGCTCGAACAGCCGGCTGGCGCGACGCACCAGATCCTCGTGGCCGAGGGTCATCGGATCGAAGGTGCCGGGATAGACGGCCGTCAGCAGGGTCTGCGAAGTCATGGGGCGGATTATCCGCCGCGGCGCAGCAGGCGGTAATGCACCGCCCCGGCCCGCCCTTCCTTCCATACGGACAAGCCAAGCGCCGCAGGCGCTTCGACGGGCTCGGGCGACTCCAGATAGATCAGCCCATGCGGCGACAGCAGCGGCGCCGCGGCCGCCAGCGCCGGCAGGAACAGGTCTTGCGCGAACGGAGGATCCAGGAACACCAGATCCAGCGAGCCCGGCGCCGCGCGGCGCATCCAGGCCAGCGCGTCGGCGTTCTCAATGGCCATCGGGACGGTGCCGTCCTTGTCCAGCCGCTTGAGGTTGGCCCGCAGCGCCGTCGCCAGAGACCCGTCGCGTTCGAGCAGCGTGACCTGCGCCGCGCCACGCGACGCGGCTTCGAAGCCCAGCGCCCCGCTGCCGGCGAAGGCGTCCAGCACCCGCCAGCCGGCCAGGTCGTGGCCGAGCCAGTTGAACAGAGTCTCGCGAACGCGATCCGGCGTCGGACGCAGGCCGGGGCTCGCGGGCACGGGCAGCTTGGAGCGCTTCCAGACGCCGCCGACGATGCGGACTTCGCCGGGCCCCGCGTCCCGCGGCGCCTTGGGTCTGGGCTTGATGGCGCCCTCGCCCACCGTGACGCGCGGGCCCGGTCGGCTGGAACGCTTCAGGCCGCTGTTCAGTCCGCTGACATCGGCATCGCGGCCGGCGCCTTGATCGCGGCCCTTGCCGCGGCCGCTGGAGGACGCGCTCATTGCCGGACCGGAATGCCTTGCGCCGCCATCAGCGCCTTGGCCTCGCCCACGGTGTGATCGCCGTAATGGAAGATGCTTGCGGCCAGCACCGCGTCGGCGCCGCCTCGGGTGATGCCGTCGGCCAGGTCCTGGAGCGAGCCCACGCCGCCCGAGGCGATCACCGGCACGCTCACCGCGTCCGCCACCGCGCGCGTCAGCGCCAAGTCGAAACCGCTCTTCGTGCCGTCGCGGTCCATGCTGGTGAGCAGGATCTCGCCGGCGCCGAATTCGGCCATCCTCGTCGCCCACTCGACCGCATCCAGGCCGGTGTTCTTGCGGCCGCCGTGGGTGTAAACGTCCCAGCCGCCTCCCTCGCGCTTCTTGGCGTCGATCGCGACCACGATGCACTGCGCGCCGTACTTGTCCGAGGCCGCGCGGATCAGCTCCGGATCCGCGACCGCGGCCGAGTTGAAGCTGACCTTGTCCGCGCCCGCGTTCAGCAGCCGCCGCACGTCGGCGACCGAGCGCACGCCCCCGCCCACCGTCAGCGGGATGAAGACCTGAGATGCCACGCGCTCGATGATCGGGAGGATCAAGTCGCGGCCGTCGCTGGTGGCGGTGATGTCCAGGAACGTGAGTTCGTCGGCGCCTTGCTCGTTGTAGCGGGCGGCGATCTCGACCGGATCACCGGCGTCGCGCAACTCGACGAAGTTGACGCCCTTGACGACGCGACCGCCGGTCACGTCCAGGCACGGGATGATCCGCTTGGCCAGCACCGCTCAGCCTCCGTTCAGCTCGTCGGCGCGCAACTGCGCCTTGGCGAAGTCCAGATCGCCGGTGTAGATCGCGCGGCCGCAGATCACGCCGCCCACGCCTTCCGACTCGACCGCGCACAGCGCCTCGATGTCGGCGATGTTGGACAGCCCGCCCGAGGCGATCACCGGGATCGTCAGCGCGCGCGCCAGCGTCACGGTGGCGTCGATGTTGATGCCGGTGAGCATGCCGTCGCGGCCGATGTCGGTGTAGATCACGCCCTCGACGCCGTAATCCTCGAACTTCTTGGCCAGATCGACGACCTCGTGGCCGGTGAGCTTGCTCCAGCCGTCGGTGGCGACCTTGCCGTCCTTGGCGTCCAGGCCCACGATGATGTGGCCGCCGAAGGCCGACGCGGCGTCCTTCAGGAAGCCCGGATTCTTCACCGCGGCGGTGCCGATGATCACGTAAGACAGGCCGTCGTCCAGATAGCGCTCGATGGTGTCCAAGTCGCGGAAGCCGCCGCCCAACTGCACCGGAATGTCGTCGCCGACCTCGCGCAGGATGGCCTTGATCGCGGCCTCGTTGACCGGCTTGCCGGCGAAGGCGCCGTTCAGGTCCACGAGGTGCAGACGCCGCGCCCCGGCGTCGACCCATCGGCGCGCCATCTCGGCCGGGTCTTCTCCGAAGGTCGTGGAGTCATTCATGTCGCCTTGCTTGAGGCGGACGCACTTGCCGTCTTTGAGATCGATCGCGGGAATCAGCAGCATGGCCGAAGGGGCTGTGGGTGGAGGAAGAGGGACAACGCCCGAGAGGCGCGCGCGGGGCAAGACCGGTCGCCCGGTCTCAAGGCTTCAGGGCTTCAGGGCTTCAGGGCTTCCAATGCAGGAAGTTGCGGTACAGAGCAAGCCCGGACGCGGCACTTTTCTCGGGGTGGAATTGGGTGGCAAAAATGTTATCCCGCGCCACGGCACAGGTAAAGCGCAGACCGTAGTCGCTGTCGCCGGCGCTGTGGCCGGCGTCTTCGGTCTCGGCATAGAAGCTGTGGACGAAGTAGAACCAGCTCTCGTCCGGCACCTCGCCCCAGACCGGGTGCGCCCGGGTCTGGTGCACGCGGTTCCAGCCCATCTGCGGCACCTTGAAGCGGCTGCCGTCCGGCTGCCGGCGGCCCTCGAGCTGGAAGCGCTTCACGTGGCCGGGGATCAGGCCCAGGCCGGGGGTGTCCTGTTCCTCGCTGTGGTCCAGCAGCATCTGCATGCCGACGCACACGCCCATCAGCGGCTTGTTGGCGGCGGCGTCCAGCACGGCTTCCTTCAGCCCGCTGTCGGCGAGCTCGCGCATGCAGTCGCGCATCGCGCCCTGGCCCGGCAGCACGATGCGTTCGGCGGCGTAGACCTCTTCGGGCTTGGACGTGATGAGCACCTTCACGCCCTGATCCTGCGCGGCGGCGATCACCGCCTGCGAGACCGAGCGCAGATTGCCCATGCCGTAGTCGACCACGGCGACGGTCTTGGGCTGAATGCTCACAGCGTGCCCTTCGTCGAGGGGATCACGCCCAGCGAGCGCGGGTCCAGCGTCATCGCCATGCGCAGCGCGCGGCCGAAGGCCTTGAACATGGTCTCGCACTGGTGGTGCGCGTTGTGGCCCTTGAGGTTGTCCACATGCAGCGAGACCAGCGCGTGATTCACGAAGCCCTGGAAGAACTCGTAGGTCAGCTGGGTGTCGAAGGCGCCGACCGAGCCGGCGGTGAACTTCACGTCCATCTCCAGACCGGGGCGTCCGGAGAAGTCGATCACCACGCGCGACAGCGCCTCGTCCAGCGGGACGTAGCTGTGGCCGTAGCGGGTCAGGCCCTTCTTGTCGCCGATCGCCTGCGCGACGGCCATGCCCAGGGTGATGCCGACGTCCTCGACCGTGTGATGGCCGTCGATGTGCAGGTCGCCCTGGGCCTCGATCTCCAGATCGATCAGCCCGTGGCGGGCGATCTGGTCCAGCATGTGATCGAAGAAGCCGATGCCGGTGTTCAGCTTGGCCTGGCCGGTGCCGTCCAGATTCACGCGCACGCGGATCTGGGTTTCCTTTGTGTCGCGGCGGACTTCGGCGATGCGTTCGGAGCTCATGGGGATTCCAACGGTGGGATCGGGATCGGGATCAGGTCAGCGAGGCGCGCAGCGCCTCCAGCAGGGTGGCGTTCTCGTCCGGCGAGCCCACGGTCAGGCGCAGGCAGCGCGCCAGCAGCGGATGCATGCCGGAGACATTCTTGACCAGCACGCCGCGCGACTTCAAGCCGGCATGCAGCGCATCCGCATCGGGGACGCGCACCAGGATCATGTTGCCCTGGCTGGGGAAGGTCGTCACGCCGGGCAGCGTCTTGAGCGCCGCCTGCAGCCGCTCGCGCTCGGCGCGCAGCTCGGCGGCCTGGCGCTCGTAGACCTCGGCATGCTCGAGCGCGAACAGACCGGCCTCGGCGTTCAGCACGCTGATGTTGTAGGGCGGGCGCAGCTTGTCGATGTGGCCGATCAGCTCGGCGTGGCCCATCAGGTAGCCGATGCGCACGCCGGCCAGGCCGAACTTGCTCATGGTGCGCATGACCAGCACGTTGGCGTGACGCGCCATCAGACCCATGGCGTCGCGCTCGGCGAAGGGCTGGTAGGCCTCGTCGATCACGACCAGCCCCGGCGCCGCGGCGGCGATGCGCTCGATCACGGCCTCGTCCCAGAGGTTGGCGGTGGGGTTGTTCGGATAGGCCAGGTAGACGATGGCGGGCCGCTCGCGCGCGATGGCGGCGAGCATCGCGGCCTCGTCCAGCTCGAAGTCCGGGGTCAGCGGCACGCCGACGAAGTCCAGGTGCTGGTACTTCGAGGACAGCTCGTACATCACGAAGCCCGGCAGCGGTGCCAGCACGGCGACGCGCTGGCCCGGCCGGCACACGGCCATCGCCAGCAGCGAGATCAGCTCGTCCGAGCCGTTGCCCAGCATCAGGCCTTGGCCTTCGGGGAGCTTGGCGTGCGCGGCCAGCGCCTGGGCCAGCTCGCCCGTGCGCTCGCCCGGATAGCGGTTGATCGCGACGCGGCCCAGCCGCTCGCCCAGCGCGTGCTGGAGCGCCTCGGGCAGGCGGTAGGGGTTCTCCATCGCGTCGAGCTTGATCAGCCCGGCGGCGGGATGCACCTGGTAGGCCCGCATCGCGCGGACGTCGGCGCGCAGCGTGTTCAGGGCACGGTCGAGAGCAGCGTTCATGGGGAGACGGCGGCCAGAGGGGGGACGGAATCGGAGGCGCCACCGAAGGCGCCGTCGGACGCGGACACGCCGGCCGGCAGCGCGCGCAACGGGTCGACGATGAGCACGCTGTCGTAGAGCTGGCCGTGCGGCAACGCCAGGCTGAGCAGCGTCTCGCAGCCTTGGGCCTTGGCGGCGGCGACGATCAGGGCGTCGGCGTAGGGCAGCGAGAAGCGGCTCTCCAGCGACCAGGCGGACTCGACGGTGGCGTGGTCGGTGGACCAGGGCGTCCAGCGCTGGTAGCGGCGCACCTCGGCGCGCGCGTCGCCGTTGGGCATGGCGGGCTCGATGCGGGTGGTGACCGTGAGGTAGAAATCGTTGAGGACCTGGCTGGAGGTGCGGCCCAGGCGTTGCTGCCAGAGCGCGCGCAGCCAGCGCATCGCCTGCAGGCGGCGCAACGGGTCGGCGCCGTCCTCGCTGAGGATCAGGACGGAGGTGTCGACGAAGACCGGGGCGGTGAGGTCGATGGAGGCCATCGGGGCCTCGGTCCCGGTGAACGCGGCCTTGGCGCCGTTCGCGGCGTTCACCGCGGCGCGTGGAGCGGCGCCCTTCTTCACAGCAGCTCCCGGCCAGGGTAGGCCGAGCCGTCGGAGGACCAGGTGCGTTCGCGGTGCAGCCAGTCCTGCAAGGCGCGCTCGTAGGCGTCGTCGTGGCGCATCTTCTCGGCCAGCAGCTCGCCGACCAGCCGCGACACGCTGGTGTTGCGCCGCGCTGCCTCCAGCCTCGCCCACTCGGCGACGCTGTCTTCCATGGTCACGGTGACGTTTTTCATCAGGGGCGTAGGCTAACACGAAGTTCGTGGAACACGAAGTTCGTGGAGACAAAGACCACAGGGGCTTGGAGACCCCGAAGACCCTCTCCCCTGCCCTCTCCCGCAAGCGGGCGAGGGGGCCAATCCCTGAGCGTCGCAGCGGAAGCGCTCAGTGACGCAGCTGGAACTGGGCAACGACCTGCTGCAAGCTGCCGGCCTGCTCACGCAGCGACTCGGAGGCGGCGGAGGATTCCTCGACCAGCGCGGCGTTCTGCTGGGTGACCTCGTCCAGACGCTGCACGGCCTGGCCGACTTCCATCAGGCTGGTGCTCTGCTCCTGCGTCGCCGAGGAGATCTCCTGGATGATGTCCGTCACCCGCTGCACCGCGGCGACGATCTCCCGCATCGTCTCGCCGGCATCGCCGACCAGGCGCGAACCGACATCCACGCGCTCGACGCTCGCACCGATCAGCGTCTTGATTTCCTTGGCCGCCTCGGCGCTGCGTTGCGCCAGCGAGCGCACCTCGCTCGCCACCACCGCGAAGCCGCGGCCCTGCTCGCCAGCCCGGGCCGCCTCGACCGCCGCGTTCAACGCGAGGATGTTGGTCTGGAAGGCGATCCCGTCGATGGTGCCGATGATGTCGGCGATCTTGCGCGACGAGGCATTGATCTGCTCCATCGTGTTGACCACCTCGGACACCACCGCGCCGCCGCGGTCCGCGACCTGGCTGGCGTTCAGCGCGAGCTGGCTGGCTTGACGCGTCGAGTCCGCGTTCATCCGCACCGTGTCGGTCAGCGCCTGCATGGTCGCGGAGGTCTCCTCCAGGCTGGAGGCCATCTGCTCGGTACGTGCGGACAGGTCCGCGCTGCCGGCCGCGACCTCGCCGCTGGACATGGCGATGCTCTCCGCGCTGACGCGCACCGCCGACAGCGAACGGTTCAGCGCCTCGCGCATCGCGCCCAGGGCCTGCGCCAGCTGGCCGAGCTCGTCGCGGCGCGAGGTGTCGACCTCGATCGCCAGATTGCCTTCGGCCACGCGCTGGGCGACGCCGACCATCTCGGTCAGCGGACGCACCGTGCTGCGGGTCAGATAGAACGCCAGCGCGGCGCCGGCACCGACTGCCGCGACCAGCAGCACGATCATCGTCGTCACCACGGCGCGATAAGTCCTGCGCGACTCCTCCGCGCTGGCCTTGGCGCCGTCCGTGTTCAGGTCGACGATCTTCTGCATCGCCTGCACGAGGTCGATGAAGGCCTTGGCGGACTCGTTGACCACCGTGCCCATGTACTCGCCGCGGTTGCCGGCCTTGCGGGCGGCGATCAGCTTGTCCTGCACCCCGGTGAAGGCGGCGTACTTGGCCTGCGCGTCCTTCCACAGCGCCGTCTCCTCGGGCGAGGAGATCAGCCCTTCATAGGCCTTGGCCAGCTCGGGGAGCTTCTGCTCGCGCAGCGACTTGATGCGCTCCTGCTCCTGTTCGACCTCGACGATCACCTCGCGCAGGCACATCGCCATCTCGGCGCGGCGCAGCTCGTTGAGCTGCCCCCGATAGGCGTTGACCGCGTTGATGGACGGGATCCAGTTGGAGGCCATGTTCTCGACATCGCGCTCGATCACCTGCATCCGGTTGATCGCCACCAACCCGACCACCACGGTCGCCAGCAGCACCGCCGCGAACCCCAACGAAATGCGTACCCCGACGCGCAGGTCCGAGAACTTCATCTTGGCCATCCTTGTTCTTTGGATCAGCTTGCGATGCTAGTTCTGCGCACATCGGGGCGAATGTCGGAACAGCGGCAAAAGTCGCGTTTTTGTCCTGCGCCCGTCACGGGCGTTGCAAACGTGCGAAATGTGTCGCGCCGTTCAGCGCTTGAGCCGGAACTCCGCCGCTTGGGCGTGCGCTTGGAGCCCTTCGCCATAGGCCAGGGTCGCGGCGATGGGGCCCAGCACCTGGGCGCCGGCCTCGCTGACCTCGATCAGGCTGGAGCGCTTCTGGAAGTCGTACACGCCCAGCGGCGACGAGAAACGCGCCGTGCCCGAAGTCGGCAGCACGTGGTTCGGGCCGGCGCAGTAGTCGCCCAGCGATTCGCTGGTGTAGGCGCCCAGGAAGATCGCGCCCGCATGGCGCAGCAGCGGCTCCCAGCGATGCGGATCGACGCTGGAGACCTCCAGATGCTCGGGCGCGATGCGGTTGCTGATCTCGCAGGCCTCTTCCATCGAGCGCGTGTGGATCAGCGCGCCCCGCCCTTCCAGCGAGGCTCGGATCACGTCCTTGCGCGGCATGCCGGGCAGCAGGCGCTCGATGGCCTGGCGGACCTGCTCGATGTAGGCCGCGTCCGGGCACAGCAGGATGCTTTGCGCGAGCTCGTCATGCTCGGCCTGGCTGAACAGGTCCATCGCGACCCAGTCCGGCGGCGTCGTGCCGTCGGCCAGCACCAGGATCTCGCTGGGGCCCGCGATCATGTCGATGCCGACCTGGCCGAAGACGTGCTTCTTGGCGCTGGCGACGTAGGCGTTGCCCGGGCCGGTGATCTTGTCCACGCGCGGAACGGTCGCCGTGCCGTAGGCCAGTGCCGCCACCGCCTGCGCGCCGCCGACGGTGAAAGCGCGGTGCACGCCGGCCACATAGGCGGCCGCCAGCACCAGCGGATTCTTCTCGCCGCGCGGGGTCGGGACAACCATCACGATCTCCGGCACGCCGGCAACCTGCGCGGGGATCGCGTTCATCAGCACGCTCGACGGATAGGCGGCCTTGCCGCCCGGCACGTAGATGCCCACCCGGTCCAGCGGCGTGACCTTCTGGCCCAGCAAGGTGCCGTCCTCGTCGCGGTAGCTCCAGCTCTCGCCGCAGGCCTGCTTCTGCCGCTCGTGGTAGCGGCGAACGCGCTCGGCGGCCTGGGTCAAGGCCTTCGCCTGATCGGCCGGCAGACCGTCGAAGGCGGCCTTGAGCTCTTCACGCGTCAGCTCCAGCGCGCCGAGCGAGTCGGCGCTCAAGCCGTCGAAGCGGGCGGTGTACTCAAGCACCGCCGCGTCGCCGCGGGCGCGCACGTCGGCCAGGATCTCGGAGACGCGCGTCTCGATGGCGGCATCGGTCTCGGCCGACCAGTGCAGCACGCGTTGGAAAGCGGCATCGAAGTCGGCCTGGGCCGTGCTCAGGGAACGCAGATTCAGCATGGCGGGCTCCCGGTCAGGCCGTGGCGGAGGCGATGGCGGCGACATCGCCCTGCACCGCCGAGCCGATCGCGTCGATCAGCGGCTTGAGCTGCGCGCGCTTGAGCTTGAGCGCGGCCTGGTTGACCACCAGGCGCGAGGAGATGTCCATGATGCGTTCGACCTCGACCAGCCGGTTGGCCTTGAGCGTGCTGCCGGTGGAGACCAGGTCGACGATGGCGTCGGCCAGGCCGGTCAGCGGCGCCAGCTCCATCGAGCCGTAGAGCTTGATCAGGTCCACGTGCACGCCCTTGTCGGCGAAGTGCTGGCGGGCGATGGCGGTGTACTTGGTCGCCACGCGCAGGCGCGAGCCCTGTCGCACGACGTTCTCGTAATCGAAGTCGTCGCGCACGGCCACGCTCATGCGGCACTTGGCGATGCGCAGGTCCAGCGGCTGGTACAGACCCGCGCCGCCATGCTCGATCAGCACGTCCAGGCCCACCACGCCCAGGTCGGCGCCGCCGTACTCGACATAAGTCGGCACGTCCGTGGCGCGCACCAGCACCACGCGCACGTCGGGCTGGTTGGTCGGGAGGATGAGCTTGCGCGAGCTCTCGGGATCCTCCAGCACGGTGATGCCGGCGGCCGCCAGCAGCGGCAGCGTCTCTTCGAAGATTCGGCCCTTGGAGAGCGCCAGGGTGATCATGCGATGTCCTCGGTGAACATGCGCCTCGGCGTCGAGGCGCGGGGGCTGTTCAGCGGGACGGCAGCGGGTTCACCGGACGGCGCCGCACCGCCACCCGCCGTCTGGCCGGGTGGCTATCAGGAATGATGATGAGCTTGCTCGAGCGTCGAGCCTTGCTGCGCCCACTCGGTCGGCGTCAGCGTCTTCATCGACAGCGCGTGGATCTGCTCGCGCATGCGGTCGCCCAGTGCCTGGTAGACGCGCTGGTGGCGCTTCACCCGGCTCAGGCCGTCGAACTCGGCCGACACGATGGTCGCGAAGAAATGACGGCCGTCGCCCTCGACCTGCAGCTCGCTGCAGGTCAGGCCCGCGGCGATATAGGACTGGACTTCGGTGGGGGTGGGATCGGCCATGATGGGGCGGGATTCTACTCGGGTGCGTTCAGTGACGGATCTTGTAGCCGCGGCGCAGCAGCTCCAGCGCGATCCCGGCGACCACCGCGAAGGCCGCGGCAACCATGCCCAGGCTCAGCCACGGGGAGGCGTCGCTCACGCCGAAGAAACCGTGGCGGAAGCCGTCGATCATGTAGAAGAACGGGTTCAGGTGGCTCACGCCCTGCCAGAACGGCGGCAGCGATCCCACCGAGTAAAAGACGCCCGACAGGAAGGTCATCGGCATCACGATGAAGTTCTGGAAAGCGGCCATCTGGTCGAACTTCTCCGCCCACAAACCGGCGATCAGGCCCAGCGTCCCCATCAGCGCGGCGCCCAGCACCGCGAAGGCCAGCACCCACAGCGGATTGGCCATGCCCGGCGGCGCGAACCACACGGTGGCGATGAACACGCCCGCCCCGACCATCAGGCCGCGGATCACGGACGCACCCACGTAGGCCAGGAACCAGGCCCAGTGCGATAGCGGCGTCACCAGCAGGAACACCAGGTTGCCGGTGATCTTGCTCTGGATCAGCGAGGAGCTGCTGTTGGCAAAGGCGTTCTGCAACACGCTCATCATCACCAGGCCCGGGATCAGGAAGCTGGTGTAGCCCACGGTCCCGTAGACCTTCACGTGATCCTCCAGCACATGGCCGAACACCAGCAGATAGAGCACCGCGGTCAGCACCGGGGCGCCGACGGTCTGGAAGCCGACCTTCCAGAAGCGCAGCACCTCCTTGTAGAAGAGCGGGCGAGCGCCTTCGAGGCGGATGGGGAAGTGGCTGGCGCTCATGCGCGGCCCCCTTGCATGATTTCGATGAAGACGTCCTCGAGGTCGGCGCGGCCGATCTCCAGGTCCTCGATGGGCACGGCGGCCTGACGCAGCGTGGCCAGGATCTGCTCGACCTCGGCCGCGTCATGCGCGGTCAGCTGGACGATGCGGCCGGTGACCCGGGCGCGCTCGGACAGCGCCAGCGGCAGCGCCGAGTCGGTCTTGAACTGCAGCATCGTGGAGGCGGTCCCGGCCAGCAGCTCGGAGGTGCGGTTCAGCGCGACGATCTTGCCCTGCTTGAGCATGGCAATGCGATGGCACAGCGCCTCGGCCTCTTCCAGGTAATGCGTGGTCAGCAGGACGGTGTGGCCCTCGCGATTCAGGCGGGCGATGAACTGCCACAGGGTCTGGCGCAGCTCGACGTCCACGCCGGCGGTGGGCTCGTCCAGCACGATGACCGGCGGACGGTGCACCAGCGCCTGCGCCACCAGCACCCGGCGCTTCATGCCGCCGGAGAGCTGGCGCATGTTGTTGTGGGCCTTGTCGGAGAGGCCCAGGTGGTGCAGCAGCTCGTCGATCCAGTCGTCGTTGTTGCGCACACCGAAGTAGCCGGACTGGATGCGCAGCGTTTCGCGCACGCTGAAGAAGGGGTCGAAGACCAGCTCCTGCGGCACGATACCCAGCTTCTTGCGGGCGCTGGCGTAGTCGTCGACCACGTCGTGACCCAGCACCGAGACCTGACCGCCGCTGGCGCGCGAGAGGCCGGCCAGGATGCTGATCAGGCTGGTCTTGCCGGCGCCGTTGGGGCCGAGCAGGCCGAAGAACTCACCGGGCTGGATGTCGAAGCTGACGTCGTCCAGGGCCTTGAACTGGCCGGTGCGGTAGGTCTTGCTGACGTGGCTGAAACGCAGGGCGGGCGGGCCGTCCGCCTGGGGCGCGGCGGCCGGCTGTTGGGGGGGGCTTGCGAGCATGGGCGGCGATTGTAGGCAGGGGGGTCGTCCCGTGCCCGCCTGGGGACATGACAGAATGCCGCCACTTCCGCCCCACTCCCATGGCCACCAAGAAGCCGCGCCGCACCGCCGAACGGATCCTCGAAGTCACGCTGGACCTCTTCAATCGCTTCGGCGAACCGAACGTCTCGACCACGCTGATTTCGGCGGAGCTCGGCATCTCGCCCGGCAACTTGTACTACCACTACCCAGCCAAGGACGAGCTGATCAACGCGCTGTTCAACCGCTACGAGAAAGCCCTCTCGGAGCTGCTGGGCGCGGTGGACAACGTGCGGGACGTGGAGGACGCCTGGCTGTTCTTCCACATGCTGTTCGAGCTGATCTGGCAGCACCGCTTCCTGTACCGCGACCTGAACGACCTGCTGTCCAAGAACCGCAAGCTGGAGACGCACTTCCAGAACGTGCTGGCGCAGAAGACGCAAGCCATGCAAGGGATGCTGGGCGGGCTGCAGCAGAGCGGCGCGCTGCAGATGCAGGTGCGCGAGGCGGTCCCCACCGCCAACGCGATGGTGGTGCTGCTGAGCTACTGGCTGAGCTTCGAATACGTGCGCGATCCGCGCAACGCGCTGGAGCCCGAGCGCGCCGGCGAGGCGCTGATGCGCGGCGCCTTCCATGTGCTGGGGCTGCTGCTCCCGTATCTGGAGCCCAGCTCGCGGGATCACCTGTTCCGCCTGGCCGGCAAGTACCAGGGCGGGGGCGGGGACGGCAAGGCCTGACCCCGGGATCCGGGACACCGGCTAGCACCAACGCGGTCGGCGACCCTCGGAACAAACCCTGAAAACGTGCGCAGCCGGACCCCGCACTCGGGGTTTGGCGGGCCGTGGCGACCCCCTATAAATTAGGGATATCGCATTCACCGACACCAAGGGACCGACCTCCATGAAGCGCATCCTGACCGCCGCCGCCACGACCCTGCTGGCGCTGATCGCCCCGATGGCCCACGCCGCCAAGACGCAAGAGAACGCCGACGCCAAGGCCCTGCGCGCCGAATGCGCCGCCAAGCACACGGTCGCGTTCGAGGCGCCGGCCGCCCCCAACGAGTACCGCTTCGTCTACAACAAGGGCGAGTACCGCGGCGAAGCGCAAGCCGGCAAGCCCGTCGCCTGCGGCGAGTCGCAGTACGTCGAGTACCTGGCCAGCGCCGATCCGGTCCGCGTCATGAATGCCTACCCGACCGCAGCCGGCCGCCCGAAGGCCGCCAACAAGGCCGCGAGCAAGTAAGCCCGCCTCTGCCGCGGCGCCGCTCGGCCCATCGCCGACCGGTCCGGCCCGCAGCGACGACGACGCCACCTGCGGGTGGCGTTTGTGCTTGTCAGGACTCCCAGGGGAGCATCAGCGCGAGCACCAGCAGCTGCTGGAACTCCGGCTCGAAGTGGGCCACGATGCGCTCCGGGTCGGGGCACAGGCCCGCGTCGGCGATGAGGCCGAACTGCACCTGACCGGCGTAGGTCAGGATGCTCACGCCCAGGCTCATGTCGCCGGCCTGCGGCGCCCAGAACATGATGCGCTCGACGGTCGCGCCGCACAGGCGCAGCGGCAGCGTCGGCCCCGGCACGTTCGTCATCAGCGCGGTCGCCTTGCGCGACAGCGTCTTGAGCATGCCGCGCTGCGCGGCCTTCTCCACCGTCCCCGAGGTCGCCATCAATCCCAGCGACAGCGCCGGGCGCAGGCTCTGCTTGAGCGCCTGCGTCTGCGCATGGACTGCGTAGAGGCGCTTGACCGGATTCGCGATGCCGATGGGCAGCGGCAGCGGCACCATGCCGAAGCGGTTGCCCAGCTGCCAAGCCGTTTCCAGCGGCCGCAGGTTCACGGGGACCAGCGCGCGGATCTCTTGACCGGCGGTGTCGTCGCCGTGCTTGCGCAGGTACTGGCCGATGGCGCCGGCCACGCAGCCCAGCAGCACGTCGTTGACCGACACGTTGAGCGACTTGCCCACCGCCTTGACCGCGTCGAGCGGCAACGGCGCGCCCCAGGCCACGCGCTTGGCGCGACCGGCCTTGCCCTTGAGCCGCGTCTTCGCGTCGTCGGGCGCGTCGGTCAGCGCGGCGGCGTCCTCGAGCAGCCGGCGGCGCAGGCGCTCGGCGGGCTCCACGGGATCGACCCGTGCCGCATCGCGCGCGCCGGCCTCGGTCATCTGACGGATTTCGCCGACGGTCCAGGCGTTGATCGGCTTGATCATCGCGTCGGCCAGCCATTCCGGCTCGGAGTCCGGATCGAGGCCGGCATCGGCGTCGGCCTTGGGCGGCGCGAGACCGCCATCGGTGATGGACAGCATCACCGCGATCAGCGCGATGCCGTCGGCGATGCAGTGGTGCACGCGGGCGATGAGCACGCTGCCGCCGTCGTGATGCTCGATCAGATGCAGCTGCCAGAGCGGACGCGCAGGATCCAGGGGCTCGGCGGCCAGCTCGGCGAGCCGGTCCTGCAGCGCGCCGTCCAGCGAGCGGCCCTTGCCGCGGGGCAGCGACTCGCTCACGACGTGATGGGCGACGTCGACGGGCCGGTCCTCGATCCAGAAGGCTTCATCGCCGGCCTCGACCACGCGTTGGCGGAAGCGCGGAAAACGCATCAGGCGCTCGGCGACGCGCTCGCGCACGGCGGCCAGCGTCACGGCGGGCCGCAGGAACAGGATGCCGTTGATCACCATCCGGTTGGCTTCGGTGTCCAGGCGCAACCAGGCCGTGTCGAGCTTGGACATGGGCTCCGCGCCGGCGGGCTTCTTCGCGGACTTGGCCGGAGCCTTGGCTCGAGACTTGACCTGCGACTTGGCCGAAGATGTGGCCGGCGTCTTCGCGGCCTTGGCGATCTTGGACGCGTTCGAACGTGGCGCGGTGGTGGGCAATGCGATCTCCTGGCGAGCGAGGCGGACGGCGGGATGGGCTCAGGGATGAGGAACCGGATGATGCGTCATCTAGAGAGCGGGCCCCAGTGCGCGCGGCCGGCGATGGTTAACATCGCGCGATCCGTCCCGATTGTCGCCAACGGGACGCCTGCTGACTGCCAAAAGGGAGACCTTCATGAGCCTCAAGGACCAATTCGACGCTGCTGTCGCCGATTCCAAGAACCTGCCGGAGCGTCCGGACAATGCGACGCTGCTGAAGCTGTACGCGCTGTTCAAGCAAGCCACGACGGGCGATGTCGAGGGCGACCGCCCCGGCATGACCGACTTCGTGAACCGCGCCAAGTGGGACGCGTGGAAGACCCTGGAAGGGAAGACCAACGATCAGGCGATGCAGGACTACATCGATCTGGTGGAAGGTCTGAAGTAATCGCTGCTCAATGGCCGGCACCGCCGCCGGCCGCATCGCGGAGCCGCCCCACTCGGGCGGCTTCGTCGTTTCTGGCGGTCTCCGGGGCGGGCGGCCGTGAATAGAAACAATCGCCGTCGCCGCACAGTCCGGCGATCTGACGAAACGCGAACTTCCCCGGGATGTCAGCGCCGCGCCAGCGCGGCCCGCCGCTCGTCCTTCGGCAGCTTGGCCAAGCGCTTGACCTCGGCGTAGAAGCGCACCCAGTCCGAGCCTTCGCGCTCAAACAGCCGGATGAAATCCGGCACCAGGTCCGTGTAGCTGCCCTGGATCGCCAGCGCCGGCAGGGTCAGGCCTTGCACCCAACGGTCGAAGCGCGCATCGCCGCCCCACTGCTCGCGCTTCATGCGCTCGTAGTCGGCCCGCATCGTCGCCAGCGCCTCGGCCTTCCCTGCGCGCTTCTCGTCGTCGCTGGCGGTGCTCTGGAACACCTCGCGCAGTCGGTCACGCGTCGTCTTCAGCAAGGCCTGCACCTGGTCCTGCCGCGCCCGCGATTGCTCGTCCTCGCGCAGCGCCTCGGGACGCGCCGACAACCAGCGCGTCACGCCGATCTGCTCGACCGCGGTGGCGAAGCTCTCGTTGAAGGTCGTGTCGTCGCTCGCATAGGCGACCTGGTGCGCGAGCTCATGGAAGATCATCCGCGCCAGCTGCCCCTCCGGATACCGGATGAAGGTGTTGAGCAGCGGATCGCCGCCCATCCAGTTGCTCCAACCCAGCGACGAGTAGGCCGGCACCCCGTAGACGTAGGGCTCGTAGCCCTCCCGCCGCAATTCCTGGGCGAGCTCGCGTGCCGCCTCCGGCTTGAAGTAGCCGCGATAACCCGCGCAGCCCATGATCGGATAGCACCAGGTCTTGAGCTGCAGGCTGAGCTCCGGCGTCGCGACCACATTCCAGACCGCCGCGCCGCGTTTGAGATCGGCGTAGCGCCGGTAGCTGTCGTTGTCGGGCAGCTTGAGCTCAACGGAGGCGTAATCGCGGATGGACTTGGTCAGCACCAGGCGCTGGCGCAGCTCGGGGTCGAGGTCCTCGCGCGCGAGCCAGTCGTCGACCGGCTGCGCCGAGCGCACCAGCGACAGATGCCCCGACAGCGACTGCCCGTAGTAGCCCAGCTGCGCGCAGCCGCCGAGCACCACCAGCGGCACGGCCAGCAGCGCCGTCAGCAGCAGTCGCCAGTGTCGTCGCCCGCGCCGCATCAAGGCGGAGGACATCGCGGACATCGTGGTCATGATGGACATCGATGCCGATCTCAGCCCGCGGCCACTTCAACGAGGCAGTCGTAGAAGCACGGCGCCCGGCCCAGGTCGGTCAGGCGCTGATGCGTCACCTCGTTGACGTTGCGGCCCTCCGCGCCCAGTTTGCGCCACCACACGCCCAGCCCGTGCACGACGCCGGCGCGCGCTCGCGCGTTCACCGCCAACCGGCAGCGATAGCTGCCGCGGTCGTTGAAGACCCGCACCATCTGGCCGTCGCTCAGGCCGCGTGCCGACGCATCCGCGGCGTTCATCTCCAGCAGCTGCTCGCCCTCGATGTCGCGCAGGCTCTTCACGTTGACGAACGTGCTGTTCAGGAAGTTGCGAGCCGGGGGCGAGATCATCGCCAGCGGATAGCGCGCGGCCAGCGCCGGATCGCTCGCGCGGCTCTCATAGTTGGGCAGGTAGTCCGCACCGCGCGCATCGGCCTTGCCGTCGCGCGACGGGAAGCCGCCCTCGGCGAAAGGCGCCTGCGACAGCGGCAGGGTGAACCAGCCGCGCTCGCGCAGTTGCGCCAAGTCCACGTCGTCGCGGAAGGCCTGACGCAGCAGCGCTTCGTCGTCCTCCTGGAAGGCCGGATCGTTGAAGCCCATCGCCGCCGCCAGGTCGCGGAAGATCTGGGTGTTGGCGCGCGACTCCCCCACCGGCGCGATCGCCGGCTCGTTGATCAGCACGTCGGTGTGACCGTAGCTCAGATGCACATCCAGGTGCTCCAGCTGCGTGGTCGCCGGCAGCACGTAATCGGCCAGATCCGCCGTGTCGGTCATGAAGTGCTCCAGCACCACCGTCATCAGGTCCGCGCGCGCGAAGCCGGCCGCCACCTTGGCCGACTCCGGCGCCACCGCGACCGGATTGCTGTTGTAGACGATCACCGCCTCGACCTGGGGGCCGAACGCGGGCGAAGCCTCGCGCAGCAGGTCGTCGCCGATGGTGCTCATGTTGATGGTCCGCGAGGCGCGGCCGCCGCGCAGATCCGGGCGCTCCAGCGCCGGATTCTTGAAGGGCGCGAACCAGCCCGAGCTCGACAGCAGCAGCCCGCCCGCGCGATGACGCCAAGCACCGGTCAGACAGGGCAACAGCGCGATCAGCCGCACCGCGTTGCCGCCGCCGCGCACGCGCTGCATGCCGTAGTTCAGCCGGATCGCCGCCGGCGCCAGCGTCGCGTAGTCGCGCGCCAGTCCGCGCACCTCGTCGGCGCTCAAGCCGCACTCGGCGGCGGTGCGTTCGGGCGTCCAGGCGAGCGCCCTTTCGCGCAACTCCTCCCAGCCCTCGACGTGGCGGGCGATGTAGTCGTGGTCCAGCCAGTCATGCGCGATCAGCTCGTGCATCAGGCCCAGCGCGAGCGCGCCGTCGGTGCCCGGCAGCAGGGCCAGGTGTTGATGGCACTTGTCGGCCGTCTCGGTCTTGCGCGGATCGATGCAGATCAGCTTCGCGCCCTCGCGCTTGGCCTGGTTGGCGAAAGTCCAGAAGTGCAGGTTGGAGGCGATCGAGTTGCTGCCCCAGATCAGGATCAGCTTGGACTCCGCGTAATACGGCAGGTGCATGCCGACCTTGTGTCCGTAGGTCGCCGCCAGCCCTGCACCGCCGGCCGACGAGCAGATCGTGCGGTCCAGGAAGGATGCGCCAAGCCGGTGGAAGAAGCGCGCCGCCATGGCCTCGCCCTGCAGCATCCCCATGGTGCCGGCGTAGCTGTAGGGCAGGATGGCCTGCGGGTCGCGGGCGGCGATCGCCTTCAGGCGGGCGGCGATTTCCTCCAGCGCCTGCGCCCAGGAAATGCGCTCGAAGCGCGGCGCCTCGTGCTTGGCGCTGACCCGCTTGAGCGGATGCAGCACGCGCTCGGCGTGATAGGTGCGCTCCGGGTAGCGCGAGACCTTGGTGCACAGCGCCCCATGCGTGCTGGGGTGTTCGGGTTGCCCCTGCACCTTGACGACGCGACCGTCCTCGACGGTCACCTTCAGCGCGCAGGTGTCTGGGCAGTCATGGGGGCAGGCGCCCTTGACGATGCGAATGGCGGACAGCATGCGCGAACTATTGCACAGGCACCACACCATTGCGTTTCCTTACCGAACTCGGGGACGAGGACCCGCGCACGAAACGCTAAGCTCGCGCGCTGGGAGGCCGAGATCAGGTCGTGACGCATCGAGCCTCCGGCGACCGCCCGCCCCGCGGCGGCGGTCGTCCAGAACCTACACGCCACCCGGGAGCCCCCCTTTGCATCGCCGCCACCTCCTCGCCTCCGTCAGCGCCCTCGGCGCGCTCGCCACCCTGCCGGCCGCCGTGCGCGCGCAGGGCCGCCGCCTGGTGCTGGGACAGTCGGTGCCGCTGACCGGGCCGGCCGCGCAGCTGGGCATCCAGATGCAGGCGGGCGCCAAGCTCTACTTCGACGCGGTCAACGCCGCCGGCGGCATCAACGGCACGATCATCGAGCTGCGCACCCTGGACGACGGCTACGAGCCCGACCGCTGCAAGGCCAACACCGACAAGCTGATCAAGGACGAGGTGTTCGCGCTGTTCGGCTACGTCGGCACGCCGACCTCGCTGGCCGCGCTGCCGCTGGTCAACCAGAACAAGATTCCCTTCGTCGCGCCGCTGACCGGCGCCGAGGCGCTGCGCGATCCGATCAGCCCCTGGGTCTACCACGTGCGCGCCAGCTACTACGACGAGACCGCGCTGATCGTGAAGCAGCTGACCCAGCTGGGCCTGATGCGCATCTCCGTCTTCCATCAGAACGACGCCTACGGCAAGGCGGGTCTGGACGGGGTGCTGCGCGCGATGAAGCCGCTGGCCATCCAGCCGCAGGCCACCTCCACCGTCGAGCGCAACAGCGTCGACGTGGCCAAGGCGGTCAAGGACCTGGTCTCGACCGGCGCGCCGCCGGAGGCCATCGTCATGATCGGCGCCTACAAGAGCTGCGCCGCCTTCATCCGCGCGGCCCGCAAGGCCGGCTACGGCGGCGTGTTCTACAACGTGTCCTTCGTGGGCACGCAGGCGCTGCTCGACGAGCTGGGCAAGGACGCGATGGGCGTGGTCGTCAGCCAGGTCATGCCCTACCCCTTCGGCAACGCGATCGGCGTGGTCCAGGAGTACCAGAGCGCCGCCACCAAGGCCGGCCAGAAGTTCAACTACACCGCCATCGAGGGCTACATCGCCGCCAAGGTGATCAGCGAGGCGATCCGCCGCATGGGCGCGCGCGCCAGCCGCGAAGCGCTGGTCGCGGCGCTGGACGGAATGGGCAATTTCAATGCCGGCGGCTTCACGGTGAAGTTCGGTCCCGGCAAGCATGTGGGCTCGAATTTCGTCGAGCTGTCCATGCTGACCGACGACGGGCGCGTGAAGCGCTGAGCCGCTAAACTGCTCCGTTCCCAGCGACAGACCACGCGCTGTCGCGAAGACACGGAGTGCCCATGAAGCTGATCGAACCCATCCTGGCCGACGCGCCCGCCATCGCGAAGCTGCGCCGCGACCTGCACGCCCACCCCGAGCTGTGCTTCAAGGAAGACCGGACCTCGGACCTCATCGCCCAGACGCTGACCGACTGGGGCGTCGAGATCCACCGGGGCCTGGGCAAGACCGGCGTGGTCGGCATCATCCCGGGACGCGACGGCGGCAAGAGCGGCCGGACGCTGGGCCTGCGCGCCGACATCGACGCCCTGCCCATCACCGAGCACAACACCTTCGCCCACGCCAGCAAGCACCCCGGCAAGATGCACGCGTGCGGCCATGACGGCCACACCGCGATGCTGCTGGCGGCGGCCAAGCACCTGGCCGCGCACCGCGACTTCGACGGCACCGTCTACGTTGTGTTCCAGCCGGCCGAGGAAGGCGGCGGCGGCGCCCGCGAGATGATCAAGGACGGCCTGTTCACGCGCTTCCCGATGGAAGCGATGTTCGGCATCCACAACTGGCCGGGCATGGCTGCGGGCCAGTTCGCGCTCAAGTCCGGACCGGTCTTCGCGTCCAGCAACGAATTCAAGATCACCATCAAGGGCAAGGGCGCGCACGGCGCGATGCCGCACCTGGGCACCGACCCGGTGGTCGTCGCCGCCACGCTGGTGCAGTCCTTCCAGACCATCATCACGCGCAACAAGCGGCCGATCGACGCGGGCGTGATCTCGGTGACCATGATCCACGCCGGCGAGGCGACCAACGTCATTCCTGAAAGCTGCGAGCTGCAGGGCACGGTCCGCACCTTCACGCTGGAGACGCTGGACCTGATCGAGCGCCGCATGCAGCAGATCACCGAGGCCACCGGCACGGCCTTCGAGGTCCAGTGCGACTTCAGCTTCCACCGCAACTATCCGCCGACCATCAACCACCCCGCCGAGACCGAGTTCGCGCGCGGCGTGCTGACCGAGATGCTCGGCGCCTCGAACGTGCAGGAGTTCGAGCCTACCATGGGCGCCGAGGACTTCAGCTACTACCTGCAGGAAGTGCCGGGCTGCTACTTCCTGATCGGCAACGGCGACGGCACGCACCGCGAGGGCGGCCACGGCCTGGGGCCCTGCATGCTGCACAACCCCAGCTACGACTTCAACGACGAGCTGATCCCGCTGGGCGGGTCGATGTGGGTCCGCCTGGTCGACGCGTGGTTCAAGAAATGACCGGCGAGCAGGAGAAGACCGTCCTCGAGGACACGAAGCGCTGGGTGCAACGGGCCGTGATCGGCCTGAACCTGTGCCCCTTCGCCAAGAGCGTGGAGGTCAATCAGCGCCTGCGCATCGTGGTCAGCCCCGCCCGCACGCCGGAGGAACTGCTGCAGCAGACGGCGCACGAGCTGCTGTCCTTGAATCGCGCCGATCCGGACGAGACCGAGACCACGCTCATCGTCCATCCCTGGGTGCTGAACGACTTCCTGGACTTCAACGATTTCCTGGGCGCGGCCGACGCACTGGTCGAGGACCTCGACTTGGACGGGGTGCTGCAGGTCGCGAGCTTCCACCCGGACTACCAGTTCGAGGGGACCGAGGCGGACGACGTGGACAACCTCAGCAACCGCTCGCCCTACCCCACGCTGCATCTGCTTCGCGAAGAAAGCATCGAGCGCGCCGTCGAGTCCATGCCCGATACCGACGCGATCTACGAGGCCAACATCGACACCCTGCGCCGCATCGGCCGCAAGGGCTGGGATGCGCTGGACCTGGACGCGAAGCTGCCGCTGTCCCAGCGCGCGACCCGCGAGGACTGACGGCTCCCGATGTCCTGATTTGACCGAAACCGGTCCGGCGCCGATGCGACGCCGGACCACCGCGCCGGCACGATGGCGTCCATCAACCACCACCGATGGAGCCTGCCATGACCGCCGCCTCGACGTCTTCCAACGCTGCGACCTCGTCCTCCGCGCCGATTGCCGACGCCGCCTTCGATCCCCAGGCCGACACCGCCGTCCTGCTGATCGACGTGCAGGAATCCTTCCGCCATCGCCCCTACTGGGACCTGGCCGGTTTCCAGCGCTTCATGGACCGCAGCAACGCGCTGCTGATCGGCGCGGCCGCGCGCGGTCTGCCCATCATCCGCATCCTCCACACCGACGGACCGGCCACACCGGAGAACCCGTTCTCGCTGGTCAGCGGTCATGTCCGCCCGATGGCCGAACTGGCGCCGGTGCCGATCGCCGCGGAGTTCCTCAAGCGCCGCCACAGCGCGCTGGTCGGCACCGGCCTGTCGATCTGGCTGACCGAGCACGGCATCCGCCGCCTGATCATCGCGGGCATCCGCACCGAGCAGTGCTGCGAGACCACCGCCCGCCACGCCAGCGACGAGGGCTGGACCGTCGACTACGTGACCGAGGCCACCCACAGCTTCCCGATCCGGCACGCGAGCGGCGTGGTGGTCGACCTCGATCAGATCAAGCTGCGCACGGAGGTCGCGCTGCAGGATCGATTCGCGCAAATCGTGAGCGTCGAGCAGGCCCTGGCCCGCGCCGGCCAGCGCGAAGCGGTCCCCGCCTGAAGGGCGCAGGCGCATACTTGCCCGATGTCCTTTCCTGATCGCCCCAGCCGCACCGGCGGCGCCTCCGCTGTCGATGTCTGGATCCTGGTCGAGCGCCACACCCTGCTGCTCGACCTGGCCGGCGCGGCCGAGGCGCTGCGGCTCGCCAACCAGGCACTGCGGCGTCGCGGCGAGCCGGAGGCCTTCCGGTTGCGCTACTGCGGCGCGCAGGAACAGGCGCCCAGCTCGGTCGGTCTGACGCTCGGCGGACTGGAGCCGCTGCCCGCGCTGGGCGAGACCGACTGGCTGATCCTCAGCGGCCGCCGGCACCCGCACCCCGACGATCCGGCGCCGACCGCAGCGGAGCGCTCGGAAGACCTCGCCATCGAACGCTGGCTGCACCGCGAGGGCGGCGCGCTGCTGGCCGGCGGCGCGGGTCGGCTGCTCAGCATCTGCGCGGGCGCGCTGCTCGCAGCTCGCGCGGGGCTGCTGGCTGGACGCCGCTGCACCACGCATCACGAGGCGCTCGATGCGCTGCGCGCGGCGGCGCCCGAGGCGGACGTGCAGGCGAACCGGGTGTTCGTCCTGGACGGCCCGCTGGCCAGCAGCGCGGGCATCACCGCCGGCATCGACCTGGTGCTCGCGCTGATCGCCGAGCACTGCGGCGAGGCGCTCGCCGCGACGGTCGCGCAGGTGATGGTGGTCTATCTGCGCCGCGGCGCGCAGGATCCGGAGCTCTCTCCCATGCTCGCGCACCGCCACCACCTGCATGCGGCGCTGCACCGGGTGCAGGACGCGATCTGCGCCCAGCCCGGCGCGGACTGGAGCCTGGCCCGCATGGCGGCGGTCGCGCATGTCACCCCGCGACACCTGACCCGGCTGTTCAGCCAGCACGGCGGGACGACGCCGCTGGACTATCTGCGGGCGATCCGGCTCGAACTCGCGCGCCGCGAGCTCGCACGAGGAGCGCGTCCCGCGCAGGCCGCGCTGGCGGCCGGTTTCAGCTCGGATCAGCAGCTGCGCCGGACCCGGCGAAAACTGTCGGAAGGCCTAACACAATCCGCATAACGCCCAGACAAGCGGGTTTCGCGGAGTTCTGTTAACTTGCGCGCCCTAACGAACGAGGAGCGGGTTTTGAGCGATTGGCTGAAGCGACTGGAGGCTTTGGATCCGGCACGGCTGGCGGGCATGCGCCGCGGTGTCGAGAAGGAAAGCCTGCGCGCGCAAGCCGGCGCGTCGTCGCTCGCGCTGACCCCGCACCCGACGGCGCTGGGCTCGGCCCTGACGCACGAGACCGTCACCACCGACTTCAGCGAATCGCAGCTCGAGCTCATCACCGGCGTGCACGCCTCGGCCGACGACTGCCTGGGCGAACTCACCGAGATCCACCAGGCCGTCTACCGCGCGCTGGGCGACGAACTGATGTGGGCGTCCAGCATGCCGTGTCAGTTGCCCGCCGACGAAACCATCCCGATCGGCCGCTACGGCGCCTCCAACATCGGCCGCGCCAAGAGCGTCTACCGCATGGGCCTGGGCCACCGCTACGGCCGCCGGATGCAGACCATCTCGGGCATCCATTACAACTGGTCGATGCCGGGTCTGGACAACGCGGACCACTTCGCGCTGATCCGCAACTTCCGCCGCCACTCATTCCTCCTGCTGACGCTGTTCGGCGCCTCGCCCGCGCTGTGCGCCAGCTTCGTCGCGGGCCGCGAGCACGGCCTGCAGCCGCTGGCCGAGGGCACGCTGCACATGCCTTACGGCACTTCGCTGCGCATGGGCCGGCTCGGGTACCAGAGCGACGCGCAATCCACGCTCTCGGTCAGCTACAACAGCCTGGACGGCTACGCCGCCTCGCTGCAGGACGCGCTGACCCGCCCGTATCCGGCCTATGAAAAGGTCGGCGTCATGAATCCGGGCGGCGAATACAACCAGCTCTCCACCACGCTGCTGCAGATCGAGAACGAGTTCTACGGCACGATCCGGCCCAAGCGCACGATCCGCTCGGGCGAGCGTCCGTTGCATGCACTGCGTGAGCGCGGCGTCGAGTACATCGAGGTCCGCTGCATGGACCTGGATCCGTTCGAGCCGGTGGGCATCGCCGCCTCGACGATGCGCTTCATCGACATCTTCCTGCTGCACTGCTGGCTGACCGACAGTCCCGAGGACTCGCCCACCGAACTGGGCGCGCTGGCGCGCAACCAGCACCGCACCGCGTCCGCGGGTCGCGAACCCGGGCTGAAGCTGGAACGACGCGGCGGCGAGGTCGCGCTGTGCGACTGGGGCAGCGAGCTGCTGTCGGAATTCGCGCCGATCGCGGCCAAGATCGACGCGGCGCTGGGCGGCTCGCTGTACCGTGAGGCGCTGGAGACTGCGGTCGCGCGCTGGGCCGATTTCGACTCCCTGCCCTCGGCCCGCGTGCTGGCCGAGATGAAGTCGCTGCATGCGTCCTCGCACCTGGACTTCGTGACGGCGCGCTCGGCGCAGTCGCGCGACCACGTGCTGGCGCAGCCGGCATCGGCGGGACTGGACGAGCGCTTCGCCGCTTCGGCGCGGGCCTCGCTGGAGCGCCAGGCCGCCATCGAGGCCGCCGACACGCTGGACTTCGAGACCTTCCGTCAGCAGTACCTGGATCCGGCGCAGCTGCGCGGCTGACCGGGCCGCGGTGCCGACGGGCGGCGCAGGCGATGCGGCACGGCGCGGGCTCTCCGCGCCGTGGTCGTTTCTGTCGGCCGCTCAGGTCGACGCCGGATTCCGCAGCGCGTCGTGGCGCTTCTGCAATTCCGTGCGCAGCTTCTTGCGCTCGATCGCCGCGTCCCAACGGCGTTTTTCATCCGGGGTGCTGGGCGTCAGCGCCGGGACCGGCACCGGCCGGCCGTCCTCGCCCACCGCGACCATGGTGAAGAAGCAGCTGTTGGCGTGCCGCACGACCTGGTCGCGGATGTTCTCGGTCACGACCTTGATGCCGATCTCCATCGACGAGGTGCCGGTGTAGTTCACCGAGGCCAGGAAGCTGACCAGCTCGCCCACGTGGATGGGCTGCCGGAACATCACCTGGTCCACCGACAGCGTCACCGTGTAGCGTCCCGCGTAGCGGCTGGCGCAGGCGTAGGCGGCCTGGTCGAGCAGCTTCAGGATGGTGCCCCCATGCACGTTGCCGGAGAAATTCGCCATGTCCGGCGTCATCAGCACCGTCATCGTGAGCTGGTGGGAAGGGAAGTCCATGGCGGCGGCGAGGATCCGGCGGCGGGATCGCGTGAAGTGAAAGGAGGCCGCCATGGTGCCATGCCCACCGGGCCCGCAGCGCGCTTTGACGAGATCCGCTTGACGCCGCGCGCTGGACGCAACGCGGGAGCGGGCGTCGCCTCTCTCGGAGGGAGCTTGCCGCTGACCCGCCGAACGGTTAGGGTGCGCGCCAGGAGGCTCCGATGGTCCAGGTCCCGCAGTCCAGCATCGCCGACACGCGCGGTGCGCAGATGTTCCCCACGCTCGGTGTCGCCGACATCGCCCGCGTGGCCCGCTTCGGCCATTTCCGACGCTTCTCGCAGGGCGAATGGCTGGTCCGCGCCGGCGAGTCCGGCATGGGCATGATGCTGATCCTCAGCGGCGAGGTGCAGGTCTCGCAACGCGACAGCCTGGGCCACGTCACCCCCATCCATCGCCACGGCCCCGGGCAGTTCATGGGCGAGGTCGGCCAGCTCAGCGGCCGGCCCTCGCTGGTCGACGGCCAAGCCGAAACCGACGTCGAGGCGGTGGAGATCTCGCCCCCGCAGCTGCGCGCCTTGCTGATCGCCGAAGCCGATCTGGGCGAGCGCCTCACCCGCGCCTTCATCCTGCGCCGCGTCGGGCTGATCGAGTCCGGCGCCAGCGGCGCGACCCTGATCGGCCGCGCCAAGTCGGCATCGGTGATGCGGCTGCGCAGCTTCCTGGGCCGCAACGGCTTCCCGCATCAGCAGCTCGAGCCCGATCAGGACGAGGACGCCCGCGCCATCGCCGCGCAGTACATGACCGAGGGCGTGGAGCTGCTGGTCATCTGCCCCGGCGGCGACGTGCTGGTCGATCCCAGCGACGAGGACGTCGCGCGCTGCATGGGCATCGTCGACATGAAGGAGCGGCCCGATCTCTACGACGTCGCCATCATCGGCGCCGGCCCCGCCGGGCTGTCGGCCGCGGTGTACGCGGCGTCCGAGGGGCTGTCGGTGCTGGTCATGGACTGCCGCGCCTACGGCGGCCAGGCGGGCGCGAGCTCGCGCATCGAGAACTACCTGGGCTTCCCGACCGGCATCTCCGGTCAGGCGCTGGCGGGGCGCGCCTACGTCCAGGCTCAGAAATTCGGCGCGGACATGCTGATCCCCGCCAAGGTCACCCGCATGAGCTGCGACCGTTCCGGCGAGGAGCAGGAGCTGCGCCTGTCGCTGGAAGACGGCCGCACGGTGCGCGCGCGCACCGCGGTGATCGCCACCGGCGCGCGTTATCGCCGTCCCGGCATCGAGGAGCTCCAGCGCTTCGAGGGCCGCGGCATCTGGTACTGGGCCTCGCCCATCGAGGCGCGCATCTGCAGCCGGCAGACGGTGGTGCTGGTGGGTGGCGGCAACTCGGCCGGTCAGGCCGCCGTCTATCTGGCCAATCACGCGGCGAAAGTGATCATCCTGGTGCGCGGCCCGGGCCTGGCGGCCACGATGTCGCGCTACCTGATCGACCGCATCAAGAGCACGTCCAACATCGAGCTGCTGCCGCATCAGGAGCTCAGCCGGCTCGAGGGCGGCGGCGCGCTGGAGGCGGTCACCTGGCGCGACCGGCGCAACGGCAACGAGCGCCGGCTGGCGGTGCAGCACCTGTTCATGTTCATCGGCGCCGAGCCCGAAACCGGCCTGATCGCCGACTGCGGACTGGAGCTGGATCCGGCGGGCTTCATCACCACCGGCCGCGCCTGCGCCTGCCCCCTGGCCGAGTACAAGCCCGAGCTGCTGGAATCCAGCCTGCCGGGCGTGTTCGCGGTGGGGGATGTGCGCTCGGGCTCGGTCAAGCGCGTGGGCGGCGCGATCGGCGAGGGCGCTCAGGTCGTCGCCAGCATCCACCAGTACCTGGCCCGCCAGGACGCGCAGCGCGCCGAGCGCCTCGGTCAGGCCTTGCCCGCCGGCGCCACGGCCTGAGCGCAGGCCCGCGCCGGCCGCCCCCGTTTGCCGACGGGCGGCCACTTCTGCCTCCTTCTCTCTCCCCTCTCCTAGTTCTCTCCGTTCTCTCCGCGATTGCGCTATGACCGCAGACGGCAGTTCGCTCTAAAATGCGAATCATTGTTATTTAGAACCACCGCCGTCCGATGTCCTCCTCCGAACCCACGCGCGATGACGCCCCCGGTGAAAGCCGCCGTCTCTGGACCTGGCCGATCGCGCTGGGCGTGCTCAGCCTCTCCGGGCTGCTGTCCGCGCTGGTCTCGGACGATTGGGGCGATGTCTGGTCCTGGATCGCGCTGGGCGTGCCGGTGGCCGTGATGGCCTGGTATGCCTGGCGTCCTCAAGCCGCCCGCTGAGCGCCGCGTCGCTCCTCCGATCCTTTCGAACACGAGAACTCCGACGATGCTCAGCTCCCGCGCCATCCGGGTCTGGACCTGGCTCCACAAGTGGACCAGCCTGATCTGCACGCTCTTCATGCTGCTGCTGTGCCTGACCGGCCTGCCGCTGATCTTCCATCACGAGATCGGTCACCTGCTCGGCGACGAGATCGAGGCGCCCGAACTGCCCGCCGCGATGGACAAGCAGCGCGTCTCGCTGGACGTGATGGCGCGGGCCGCCAACGCGCAACATCCGCAGATGGTCATCCAGTACGCGGGCGAGAACGAGGAAGACCCGCGCCTGTGGTGGTTCACCCTGGGCCCGACGCCCGAGCCGACCGAGAACTACAAGTCCGTCGCCGTCGACGCCCGCACCGGCCAGGTGGTGCGCGAGTACCGCGTCGGCGAGGGCTTCATGGACCTGATGTTCCGCTTGCACGTGGACATGTTCGCGGGCCTGCCGGGCAAGCTCTTCCTGGGCCTGATGGGCCTGCTGCTGCTGATCGCGCTGGTCAGCGGCGTGGTGCTGTACGCGCCCTTCATGCGCAAGCTGGACTTCGGCGCGGTGCGCAAGGACCGCTCCACCCGCGTCAAGTGGCTGGACCTGCACAACCTGCTGGGCATCGTGACGCTGGTGTGGTGCTTCGTCGTCGGCGCGACCGGGATGATCAACACCTGGGCCGAGCTGCTGGTGCAGTATTGGCAGTACGACAAGGTCAGCGCGCTGCTGGCCCCGTACAAGGACCAGCCCGTGCTGACCGCCGCCGAGCGCGGGCCGCTGCAGGCGACGCTGGACACCGCGATGAAGCACGGCGACCACCGCAAGGTCTCGTTCGTGGCCTTCCCGGGGACGTCCTTCTCCAGCCCGCATCACAACACCTTCTTCCTGAAGGGCACGACGCCGCTGACCTCCAAGCTGTTGCAGCCCCTGCTGATCGACGCCAAGACGGCGGAGCTCACCGCCGCGCCCGAGCTGCCCTGGTACCTGACCGGGCTGCTGGTCTCGCAGCCGCTGCATTTCGGCGATTACGGCGGCATGCCGATGAAGATCATCTGGGCCTTGCTGGACATCGCGACCATCGTGGTGCTCGGCAGCGGCCTGTACCTGTGGCTGCGCAAGCCGCAGGGTGCGCGCAAGGGCGCCAAGGGCACCAAGACGGCCCCCGCCGGCGCGGCCGATGCGCTCGACGACGCCAAGGATCCCGAAACCGCGGCCGCCTGACGCCAGCCCGCCCTTGTCCACGGACTGACCGACCCATGCCCGATTCCCCCAAGCATCAGATCGAAAGCCTGCAATCCAGCGGCCTGAAGGCGACGCTGCCCCGAATCAAGGTGCTGCAGATCTTCGAGCAGGCCAACACCCGCCACCTGAGCGCCGAAGACGTCTACCGCCTGCTGTTGCTGGACGGCGCCGACATCGGTCTGGCGACCGTTTACCGGGTGCTGATGCAGTTCGTCGAGGCCGGCCTGCTGGCGCGCCAGCATTTCGAGTCCGGCAAGGCGGTGTTCGAGCTCAACCAGGGCCAGCACCACGATCACATGGTCTGCCTGCATTGCGGCAAGGTGGAGGAGTTCTTCGACGCCGGCATCGAGCAGCGTCAGCGCGAGATCGCCGAGGAACGCGGCTACCAGTTGGTCGAGCACGCGCTCGCGCTGTACGGCCTGTGCAAGGACTGCCAAGCCAAGCGCACCCGCTGAGGCGCGCGCCGAGCCGGGCGGACCTCAGGCCCGACAGGTGAAGGCGGCCCGCCGAGCCTGGACCGGGGCGTCGCAACAACGGCGGTGGCGCAATCCGGCGCATCCCTGTTGAATACTGTATGAACATACAGTACATTCTCTCCATCGCAGCCAATCACGGCTGCAGCAGGAGATGCCATGCAAGTGCTCAAGCAACAGATCTGGTCGTCGCTGAACAACGCGGATGCGTGGGTGTTGTGCATCGGCATCCTGTCCTGCCTGGGATTGGCGACCGGGGTGCTGGGCTGACTGTAGCCCGGGGCCCCTCGCCTCCAGGGTTCCGCTCGCGGAGCCACGGTCCCCTTTCGAGGGGACCTGTTTTTTCAGTTCTCGTTCTTCATTCATCGGTCCGCGGCTCACCCCGCGGACCTCTTTTTTGGCTGAGCTGGCGGCCGCGCTTTCGGCCCACCGGCTCCCGGGATTCAGATCGGAGTCAGTACCGGCTCACCGGCCGTCCAGCGCCGGACGTTCTCCAGGAAGAGATCGACGGTGGCCTGGACCGCCTCGGGCGACCAGCCCGCGATGTGCGGCGTGAGGACCACGTTCGGGAAGCCGAGCAGCGCTTCGGGCGGCTTGGGTTCGGTCTCGTAGACGTCCAGCGCGGCGCCGGCGATGGTGCCGGCGGCGAGCGCCTCGGCCAGGGCGGCCGTGTCGATCAGGCTGCCGCGGGCGATGTTGACCACGTGCCCCTGCGGGCCGAGCGCCTGGAGGACCTCCGCGTTGACCATGTGCCTGGTCGACGGTCCGCCCGGCGCGGCGACGACCAGGAAGTCGGCCCATTTCGCCAGCTCGACGGGCGAACCGAAGTAGCCGCAGCCGAGCGCGTCGGGGCGCTCGCGGCGGTTGTGATAACCGACTTCCATGTCGAAGGCCAGCGCCCGCTTGGCGATGCGCAGCCCGATGGTGCCCAGGCCCAGGATGCCCAGCTTGCGGCCGTTGACGCTGGGACGTAGCGGCAGATCGTCACGCCAGATGCCGGCGCGAAGGGCCTTCTCCTGCTGCGGCAGCGCCCGCACCGTGGCGAGCAGCAAGGCCATCGCATGATCGGCGACGCAAGCGTCGTTGGTCCCGGCGCCGTTCCACAGCGTCAGGCCGCGGGCCTTGGCGGCCGGCAGGTCGATGGCTTCATAGCCGGCGCCCAGCGTCGCGGCGGCGCCCAGCCGGGGCATGGCGGCGATCTCGTCGGCGCGCAGACCGACCGAGCCGATGGTCAGCACGATCTCGACGTCGGCGCCGTGCGTGGCAACGGCCTGGGCGCGGGACTCGGCGGTCGGCGCGTAGATCACGTCATGCTGCTCGCGGAGCTGCGCCTGGTGCTGCTCGGCCATCGGCATCAGCAGCAGGACCTTGCGGCGGCGGGACTCTTGGGCGGCTTGAGCGGAAATGGACACGGGCGACCTCTCGGACTTCGGATGGACGGTGAGTTCGCCGGCCATGATAGGAGTCGTCCCCGCTGAGGCCCTGCCGCCGCGCACGCGTTGCGCACGGCGGCGCGGCTCAGGGCCGCTCGCCGCGCGCCATGCGAGCGTCGATCTCCGCCAGCGCCTTCGTCAGCGACGCGACCGAGTCGATCACCAGATGCGCGCCCGCATCGGTCAGCCGTTTGGTCGCGCCCTCTCGATGGGCGGCGACGTCCGTATCGGGCAGCGCCTGCAGCTGTTCCAGCGTGAGCCCGGTCTCGTTGCCGGAGAGGCTCAGCCCGATGGTCCACATGCCGGCGCGCCGACCTTCCTCGATGCCGGGCGTGGTGTCGTCGACCTTCACGCAGGCGCGCACATCGCCGATGCCCAGCGCCAGCACATTGGCCAGCGCCATGAACGGCGCCGGCCGGCCGCCGGCCGTGAGCTCATCGCCAGCGACGACGTGATCCGCCGCGAGGCCGTCCGCCTTCGCCTGCGGCAGCAGCACGTCCAGCACCTGACGCGGATAGCCGGAGCACGAGCCGATCTTGAGCCCCGCCTCGCGCAGCGCTTTCAGCACATCGACCGCGCCGGGAATCGGCTGCGAGTAGCGCCCGACCTTCTCGATCTGCATCGGCATGAAGCGCTGGTAGATGGCGTCGATGTCGGCGTCGGTCGAGGCCTTGCCGAAGCGCGTCTGCCACTGCGCCTGCAGCGAGGCGTCCTCCAGCAGCGTGCGGATGTGATCGCGCTTGGACAGGCCCATCGGGCTGCGCGCCTGCGCCAGCGTCAGCGTGATGCCGAAGGTCCCGAAGGCGTCGACGAAGATCTGCGTCGGCGCCAGCGAGCCGTGATCGACCAACGTGCCGGCCCAGTCGAAGATGACCGCCTGCAGATGCGGGAAGCGGGCGTGGTCGGCCGATGTCGGCGTCGTGGCGGAGGTGGAGGTGGAGGTGGAGGTGGAGGTGGAGGTGGCGGTGGAGGTGGCGGTGGTGTTCATGGCGTTTCTCTCGATGGAATCGAAGGTTCCGGGCCTCGGTGGGAGGCCGCGGTCAACGGGATTGCAGGACGACGGGCGCGCCGGCGATGAAGTTGCGGCCGCGCGGTCCGCGCAGCGCCTGGGCGACGCGCTCGTCCCAGTCGCCGGGTGCGATGCCGTAATCGACCGGATCGGTGCTGACGCCGAGCCCGCGCAGGAAGCGCTCCAGCGCGGAGACGGCGCCATCCGCATCGACCGCGTCGAAGATCCACATCAAGCGCTCGTCCAGCGCCGCGTCGTGGCCGAAGGCCAGTCGCATCACCCGCGGCAGGCTGAAGGAACAGGCCAGTCCATGCGGGACGCCGTGGGTCAGCGTGATGTCATAGGACAGCGAGTGCGCGAGCGCCGTCTTGGTGTTGGAGAAGGCCATGCCCGCCTGCAGCGCGGCCTCGGCCAGCGCCTCGCGCAGATCGAGCCGGCGCGGCTCGTCGAGCAAGGCCGGCAGCGTCGCGACGATGCGGCGCGCGGCGTCCACCGCCAGGCTTGCGGAAACCGGGTTGCGATGCACGTTCCAGAGCGACTCCAGCGCATGCGACAGCGCGTCGAGTCCGCTGGCGAGCGTCGCGCCGCGCGGCAGGCTGACCATCAGCGACGGGTCGACCACGGCCGCCTCGGGCCAGGTCCAGGGCAGATGCAGCGAATGCTTGCGCGAGCGGGCGGCGTCCCACATCGTGGCCCAAGGCGTGACCTCGCTGCCGGTGCCGGCCGTCGTCGGCACGGCGATCAGCGCGCGGTGCGGGCCGTCGGCGTCCAAGGCTGCGGCCTTGGGATCGATCAGGTGATCAAGCAGCTCATCGAAGCGGCCCGACGGCGTCGCCGTGAGCATCGCCTTCGCGCAGTCGATGCTGCTGCCGCCGCCCAGCGCGATCACGCAGCGCGCGTCGGCGTGATCGCGCCACAGCCGCTCGTACAGCGGGGCCAGCCACTGCACGTCGGGGTTGGGGCGGACGTCGGTTTCGACGGCGACCAGGCGCTCGCCGAGCATCGATTGAAGCCGGCCGATCAGGCCCAGCGGCTCCGCCTCGGGGAAGGCGATCAACAGCGCGCGGCGCTCGCCGACGAGTGGTGGCAGCCGCTCCAGCGCACCGATGCCGGCGTGCACGTCCACGGGGTTGTGAAACTTCCAGAGATCCATGTCGCGGTACTTCCTTGATGCCTCAATGGCGCCCTTGGTCCTGGATCGCGCGGCGCAGCTGGCTGGAGACGAAGTCCGCCACCACCACCATCACGGTGATCACGATGATGCAGGTGGCCGTCTCCGGGTACTTGAAGAGCTTGAGGCTGCCGACCAGCTCGAAGCCCAGACCGCCCGCGCCCACCATGCCCAGCACCGTGGCGGAGCGCAGGTTGACCTCGAAGCGATAGAGCACGACGGCGATCCACGCGGTCACCACCTGCGGCAGCACGCCGAAGACGATCACCTGCAAGGGCCGCGCGCCGGTCGCGCGCAGCGCTTCGAGCGGGCCCTGATCGATCTCCTCGATGGCCTCGGCGAAGAACTTGCCGAGCATCCCGGCGCCGTGCACCGCGAGGGCCAGCACGCCGGGGAAGGGGCCGAGCCCCACGGCCGAGACGAAGACCAGCGCGAGGATCAGCTCGTTGATGCTGCGGGTCACGTTCAGGCCCTGGCGCGTGAGCAGGTAGAGCCAGCGCGGGCCGTGGAGGTTGCGTGCTGCCAGGAAGGACACCGGGACCGCGGCGATGACGCCCAGCAGGGTGCCCCAGACGGCGATCTGCACCGTCTCCAGCGCCGGGGCCCAGAGGCGCTCCAGGATGCGCCAGTCCGGCGGCCAGGTGCGGGCCAGGAAGTCGGCGATCTGCGGCAGGCCGGAGGCCAGTTCGGTCGGGCTGAGCTGCGCGCCGCGGGCGCTCCATTGCAGCGCCCACAGGCCCGCGATCATGGCGAGCAGCAGGCGGGTCCAGCCGGCCGGCGTTTCGGGTAGGCCAATCAGCCAGCGGTGGCGGTGAGCGGCGGCGCGGGCGGCGGCGCTTGTGTTCATTGTCGTCATGAGAGTTTCTTTCGGGCGCTCAGGCGTTCATCGGGCGTGGGTGCGGGGGCGCCGAAAGACCCTCTCCCCCTGCCCTCTCCCGCAAGCGGTCGAGGGGGTAAGAGGCACTGCACTCTCCCGCAAGCGGGAGAGGGAGTAAGAAGCCCGGCTCTCTCACGCAAGGCGAGGGGGTAAGAAGCTCAGCTCTCGCACGCAAGGCAAGGGGGTAAGAAGGGGCGATCGGGTCGACTGGCCTCGCGTCGCCGACGGGCGCTATCAGTTGCAGCCCGGCGTGGCCGGCGTAGAGCTCGTTCAGCTCCGATTCCGACAGCTCGCCCGGCAATCGGTCGAAGAGCACACGACCTTGCGACAGACCCACGATGCGGTCGGCGAATTCGCGCGCGTAGTCGACCTGGTGCAGGTTGCAGACGACGGTGATGCCCAGCTCGCGGCAGGCTTGGCGCAGGTATCCGAGCGCCTGGCGGGCCGTGTGCGGGTCGAGGCTGGCGACCGGCTCGTCGGCCAGGATCACCTGCGGCCGCTGCGCCAGCGCGCGGGCGATGCCGACGCGCTGCATCTGGCCGCCGGACAGCGAGTCCGTCCGCGCCCTCGCCTTGTGGGCAAGGCCCACGCGCTCCAGGCAGTCCATCGCGAGCGCCACGTCGCCGGCGCGGAACAGCTGCAGCACCGAGCTCCACACCGGCACCGCGCCGAGCCGGCCGGTCAGCACGTTCTTGAGCACGCTCAGCCTCGGCACCACATGGTGGTGCTGGAACACCATGGCCACGCGCCGGCGCAGCTCGCGCAGATCGGCGGAGCCGGCATCGGCGCGGACCTCCTGGCCGGCGACGGTCATCTCGCCGCTGTCGGGCTGCACGAGGCGATTCATGCAGCGCAGCAGCGTGGACTTGCCGGCGCCGGACGGGCCGAGCACGACAAGGAATTCGCCGGGCATGGCGTCCAGATCGACGCCGCGCAGCACGGCGTTGTCGCCGTAGCGCTTGGTCAGGCCGCGCAGCCGGATCACTTCATGCTCCGCAGGTCGAGCTTGAGGACCTTGGCGGTCTCGCGCACCACGTCATAGGCCGCGTCGCTGGTCGGCTGAAAACCGTTGAGCACGCCCTGGTCGCCCCACTTGACGTCCTTCAGGCCGGCGAGCGCCTTGGCCAGCTTCTCCTTGAGCGCCGGATCCAGGTCCTTGCGCCACACCATCGGGGATTCGGGGATGGGCTTGGAAGTCCACAGCACGACGAAGTCGTCCTGCTTGACCTGACCCTTGGCGACCGCAGTGGCGAAGATGCGGTCGGCGACGGCGGCGGCATCGACCTTCTTGTTGGCGACGGCCAGGATGCTGGCGTCGTGCGAGCCGGAGAAGATCACGCGGCCGAAGAGCTGGTCGGGCTCGATGCCTTGCTGCTGCAGGCCCGCCTTGGGGAACAGGTGGCCGGAGGCGGAGCTCGGGTCGACGAAAGCGAAGTTCTTGCCCTTCAGATCGGTGACGGTGCGCAGGCCGCTGTCCTTGCGGGCCAGGATCAGGCTCTTGTAGGAGCTCTGGCCGGTCTTCTTGGTCTCGGCGACGGCGAAGGCCTCGACGTTGGCGACCGAGCTGGCCAGGACGTAGGAGAAGGGACCGAGGTAGGCGACGTCCAGCTTCTTGGAGCGCAGCGCTTCGATGACGCCGTTGTAGTCGGTGGCGACGAAGGGCTTGATGGCGATGCCCAGGCGCTGCTGGAGCGCGTCCAGGACCTGGCGGCTGGACTCGATCATGGCTTGCGAGTCCTCGGCGGGGATCAGGCCGATGGTCAGGGATTGTTGTTGGGCGAAGGCGGAGCTGAGGGCGAAGGCGGTGAGCGCCAATGCGCAGGAGGCGCGCAGCGCGGCGCGGCGCGGGAGGTCGAGCAGGGGGTGGGACATGGCGGCATCCAGGGTGGGGTGGGCGGATGCCGGCACTCTATGAATCGAAGATGACAGGCGATCCATCGATGTCATCGCGATTTGGTGGGCGAGCTATTGATGGGAGCTATGGACGGGAGCGCTGCGGGCTTTGGCCTCTGCGCTTTGGTCTTTGGTCTCTGGTGTGCGGCGGCCCTCACCCCAACCCCTCTCCCACTTCATGGGAGAGGGGCTTCAATGCGCGTCGTCGTATGGAGCCCCTCGCCCGCTTGCGGGAGAGGGGTTGGGGTGAGGGCCGTCGCACACAGCGAGCCCCGCCCCGGCAAACCGCCAACCAACGTCACAGCCCCGTCACCGCGCGCCTCGACCATCGCCTCCATCTGAGTTTCCCCGCCGATCCATCGACGGCGTCTATCCATGTCTGCCGCCAAGCTTCGCGCCTTTCTCGCCGTCGCCCGCCACGGCAGCTTCAGCGCCGCCGCACGGGCCCTCGGCCTGTCGCAGCCGACGCTCACCACCCAAGTCCAGGCCCTGGAGAAGCAACACCAGGTCGAGCTCTTCCACCGCCGCGGCCACCGCATCGAGCTCACCAGCGTCGGCCATCAGCTGCTGCCCATCGCCCGCCAGCTCGCGGCGCTGGAGGTCGAGGCCTACAACCTCCTGCACGACTGCGGCCAGCTCACCCGCGGCCAACTCAAGCTCGGTGCCGTCGGCCCCTTCCACGTGATCGAGATGGTCGACGCCTACCGCCAGCGCTATCCCAAGGTGGACGTGTCCATCCGTCTGGGCAACTCGGCCCAGGTCTTCGGCGACCTGGAGAACTACGTCATCGACGTCGGCGTGCTCGCCCGCTTCCACGACGCGCCCGGCTTCGAGACCCTGCATTACGCGCGCCACGCGATCATCCTGTTCGTCCACGTCGAGCACCCCTTCGCCCGCCGCGGCAGCGTGCCCTTGCACGAGCTCGCCGACCAAGCGCTGCTGCAACGCGAGGACGGCTCCAGCACGCGGCGGGCTCTGGAATCCGCGCTGCGCCAGGCCGGCATCGCTCCCCGCGTCGCGATGGAGATCGGCAGCCGCGAAGCCCTGCGCGAGGCCGCCGCCCGCGGCATCGGCGTGGGCGTGGTCTCCGAGGCGGAGTTCATCCCCGACCCACGCCTGCGCCCCGTGCGCATCGACGGCGACCCCGCCTACACCGAGACCCACCTCTACTGCCTGAAGGAACGACGGGAGAGCCTGCTGCTAAGTTCCTTCTTCGAGGTCGCCCAGAGCCTGCGCCAGACCGACGCGGCCCCCGCGGCGGCCGTCGAGACCTGACCCCGGGCAAGGGGTCGGGACCGGCCCGGGGCGCTCTTGCGCGCCGACAGATTTCGGCCAGACACTGGACAGGTTTCTGAAGGGCGGCAAAGGCATCCTGCGCGCTTTCGTGCGGGGGGCCCCGGGGGCCGTCTGTTCCCTGGAATCCATGCAGAACCAGAAAGACGACTCATGGACCGCCGCCATTACTTTCCGCGCCAGGTCGTCGAGGCCGGCGCCAACCGCTGGGACTGGGCGCTGCTGCCGCTGGTGCTGGGCCTGCTGGTGCTGCTGGCCTACGGCGCCGCGCAGATGGCCCGGCCCTTCGAGCTCGGCGACCCGCTGCCGCTGACGCTGGACCCCTCGCACCTGCCGTACTACCTGCTGCGCACCAACCTGCGCATGCTGGCCGCGATGCTGCTGGCGCTGCTGTTCAGCGCGGTCTTCGCGGTGCTCGCGGCCAAGGTGCGCGCCGCCGAGAAGGTCCTGGTCCCGATGCTGGACATCCTCCAGTCCATCCCCATCCTGGGCTTCCTGTCCATCACGGTCACCGGCTTCATCGCGCTCTTCCCCGGCAACCTGCTGGGCGTCGAATGCGCGGCCATCTTCGCGATCTTCACCTCGCAGGCCTGGAACATGGCCTTCAGCCTGTACCAGTCGCTGCGCACCGTCCCGTCCGAGCTGGACGAGGCCGCGCGCGTCTTCCAGCTTTCCCACTGGCAGCGTTTCTGGCGCCTGGAGCTGCCCTACGCCATGCCCGGCCTGCTGTGGAACATGATGATGTCCATGTCCGGCGGCTGGTTCTTCGTGGTCGCGTCGGAGGCGATCTCGGTCTCCAACCAGAGCATCAAGCTGCCGGGCGTGGGCTCCTACATCGCCCTGGCCATCGAGGCCCGCGACCTCGGCGCCATCGGCTGGGCCATCCTGGGCATGCTGGCGGGCATCCTGCTCTACGACCAGCTGGTGTTCCGGCCGCTGGTGGCCTGGGCGGACAAGTTCCGCTTCGAGGACAGCGGCACCGACACCGCCCCCAACTCCTGGATGCTGAGCTGGCTGCGCCGCACCGCGCTGACGCGCCGCATGGCCGCCTGGATCGTCGACCGGCTGGAGAGCAGCCTGGTCTGGTTCCGCCGCCATCACGACGGCACCTCCATCCGCGCGCGCTCCGGCCATCCCGGGCTGATGGGCGTGCCGGCCGCGACCTGGACGCGCGCCTGGGACGCGGTCGTGGCCGCGGCGGTGATGGTGGCGCTCTACCACCTGGTGCGCTTCGTCCACAGCGAGGTGGGCTGGCACGAGGCCGGCCATGTTTTCCTGCTGGGCTGCCTGACGCTGGTGCGCGTGATGGTGTTGATCGGGCTGGCCGCGCTGGTCTGGGTGCCGGTGGGCATCTGGATCGGGATGAATCCGCGCTGGTCCGGACGGCTGCAGGCCGTGGCGCAGTTCCTGGCGGCCTTCCCGGCCAACCTGCTGTTCCCGGTCGTGGTCGTGCTGATCGTGCGCTGGAAGCTGAACCCGGACATCTGGCTGTCGCCGCTGATGATCTTCGGCACGCAGTGGTATCTGCTGTTCAACGTCATCGCGGGCGCCTCCGGCATCCCGGCGGAGCTGCGTCACGCGGCGCGCAACCTGGGCCTGAGCGGCTGGCTGAAGTGGCGGCGCTATCTGCTGCCGGCGGTATTCCCGAGCTTCGTGACGGGCGCCATCACCGCCAGCGGCGGATCATGGAACGCCAGCATCGTGGCCGAGTACGTGTCCTGGGGCGACACCACGCTGCAGGCGCACGGGCTGGGCAGCTACATCGCGGAGATGACCGCCAAGGGCGACTTCCCGCGCATCGCGCTGGGCATCGGCGTGATGTGCATCTTCGTGATGGGCCTGAATCATTTCGTCTGGCGCCGCCTGTACCGGCTGGCCGAGGACCGCATGCACCTGTGAGGACATCGGCATGAGCACACCCATCATCGAACTCCACGGCGTGGGCAAGAGCTTCCGCTCGGCCGACGGCCATCCGCGTCCGGTGCTCGAGGAGCTGGACTTCACGCTGCGCGAGGGCGAGATCGTCGCGCTGCTGGGCCAGTCGGGCTCGGGCAAGAGCACGCTGCTGCGCATCATGGCGGGCCTGGTGCCGGCCGACCGCGGCCAGGTCCGCTATCGCAACCAGCCGATGTCGGGCCCGGCGCGCGGGATCAGCATGGTGTTCCAGTCCTTCGCGCTGTTCCCGTGGCTGACCGTGCAACAGAACGTCGAGCTGGGCCTGGAGGCGCGCGGCGTCGCCAAGTCGGTGCGGGCGGAGAAGGCCGAGGCGGCGATCGCGATGATCGGCCTGTCGGGCTTCGAGGGCGCGCTGCCGCGCGAGCTCTCTGGCGGCATGCGTCAGCGCGTGGGCATCGCGCGCGCGCTGGTGACCGAGCCGGACGTGCTGCTGATGGACGAGGCGTTCTCCGCGCTGGACGTGCTCACCGGCGAGCGCCTGCGCGAGGACATCCTGGAGCTGTGGGACGGCGGCAGCATGCCGACGCAGGCGATGCTGGTGGTGTCGCACAACATCGAGGAGGCCGTGATGATGGCCGACCGGGTGCTGATCTTCGCGAGCGATCCGGGGCGCATCCGCTGCCAGCTTTCGGTGCAGCTGCCGCGACCGCGCGATCCGGAGAGCGCCGACGTGCGCGCGCTGATCGACGAGGTCTATGCGCTGATGACCGCCGGCCGGCCTGCCCGCGCGGTCGGCGCGACCGGCACCGCCGCGACGCCGGCGCCGCTGGCCGAGCGCCTGCCGGCGGCGGACGTGGCGCGCATGGACGGTCTGCTGGAACTGCTGGCCGAGCCGCCCTTCGACGGCCGAGCCGATCTGCCGCAGCTGTGCGAGGAATCGGGCCTGCCCGATGCCGAGCTGCTGCCGGTGGCGCATGCGCTGTCGCTGCTGGGCCTGGCTCAGCTGGACAGCGGGGACCTGCAGCTCACGCCGCTGGGGCGCCGCTACGTCGAAGGCGCGCACGGACTGCGGCGCGATCTTTTCGGTCAGCAGCTGATGGCGCACGTGCCGCTGATCGCGCACATCCGCCACAGCCTGGAGCAGGAGCCCAACGGCCAGATGCCGGACAAGCCGGTGCTCAAGCTGCTCAGCGAGCACCTGGACGATGCCGAAGCCGACGCGGTGCTGCAGACGGCGGTGACCTGGGCGCGGCATGGCGAGGTGTTCGAGTACGACTACAACACCGGCGCGCTGCGGCTGCCCACGGGTGAGGACGAGCCGGCGGGACGCTGAGGCTTCACCGGCCCGCTAGAGTCGGGACTTCGTTGCCACGACGACGGAGGCTCCCGCATGAAGCGAATCGCCCGGTATCGGCATCGCGCGCGCAGCGACGCGCGTCTGCTCCGACGCGCCACCCGCGATTGGCATGCGCCGCGTGGCTGGCGCGCGATCGAGGAACTTCAGCGGCGCGGCTCGCCGGACATGCTCACGCAGATCGCGGCTTGGGCCCGAAGTTCGAATGCGCGGCGACGCGCGGTGGCGATCTCCGTGGCGGCGCAGCTGATGCGGCGCATCGACGGCGCGTGGACGCCCTTCGCGGAGGACGAGACGCAGCGCCTGCTGCTGCAAGGGCTGTCGGACGCGCATCAGGACGTGGTCCGCGCGGCGGTGGCCGGGCTCGGACACCGGCCGCATGGCGAGAGCGTCGAGGCGCTGCTCAAGCTGGCGAGCCATCCGGACGAGCGCATGCGCTGGCAGGTCGCGGTGGCGCTGGGGTCCTATGAGGAGCCGGAGGCCATCGCCGGATTGATCGCCTTGTCGGCCGACTCGTCGGACGAGGTGCGCGACTGGGCCACCTTCGGACTGGGCACGCTGCGCACCGACGACACGCCCGAGATCCGAGCGGCGCTGCGTCGCAATCTGGAAGATCCCGACGAGGACGTGCGCGGCGAGGCGCTGGTCGGATTGGCGCGCCGCCACGATGACGGGATCGTGGAGCGGGTGATGGCGAGGCTCACGCCGGAGTGCCATCTGTATGAGCTCGACGCGGCCGTCGCGCTGGCGGATCCAAGGCTGCTGGAGCCGCTTCGGAAGCTGGAAGCCCTGGCCCGGGAGCGCGGCGTCAGGGACGGCTACTGGTGGGAGGAGTTGAGGGAGGCGACGGCGGCGAGCGGCGCGACCGGGTGCAATTTCTAGCGTTTTATACGGAGTCGGTCGTTTTTCTAACAAAATAGACGACCTGATAGCGGAATAGACGCGATGGCCGACACACATTTCGGATTTCAGCGATTGGCGGAGATGCATGACATCCAGCTCGTCCAACCGCTGTTCTCACGCAGTCGTCTAGGAACGATGAGGCAGCGGGACCTGGCGAATGGCCGTGAAGTCAGGACCTGGACCGCTCAATATCAGCCGGAAGACTCCTTGGCCGGGCATTTCGAGTTCGGTCTCAAGTACGAGCGAGTCCACCTCGAATTCTTCTCCAGACTCTTCCACAGCATCGATCCGGAATCGCTCGCCACCTGGGTCCGACGCGAGCCGATGGGCGCTTACGCGCGCCGCGCCGCGTTCTTCTATGAATGGCTAACAGGCCGAACTTTGCCGCTGCCCGACACGGCCCACAACGTGGGCTACGTGGATGCGCTTGATCCAGATCTTTACTTGGTCGCCCAAACGCCTGACCGCAATCGACGCTGGCGCGTCAACAACAACCTGCCCGGCACACCGGCCTTCTGCCCGATGGTCTACCTCGGGCCCGCAGATGCGCGCGACTGGCTCTATGAGGTCGGCACTGGTGTTCGTCACCTCGACGACACCTATGGCCCGGACCTGCTGCTGCGCAGCGCCGCCTGGCTGACCTTCAAGGAGTCTCGCGCGAGCTTCGCGATCGAGCGCGAGGCGGACAAGGAGGACCGCGTGAAGCGCTTCGCCGCCGCCATCGAGGAGTTCAGCGGACGCATGCCGGACCCGATGTCGCCAGACAGCCTTCAGACCCTGCAACGCGCCGTGCTGGGCGAGAACGCCTTGCGGGTGGGAATCCGCCGGTCGCCAGTGTTCATCGGCCAGTCCACGTTCCGCGCGCAGATCGTCCACTACATCGCGCCGTCCGAGTCGCTGGTCGACGAGATGCTGGAAGGACTCCGCAGCCTGGAGACCCGAACCCGCGGCGCCAACACGGTGGCCCGCATCGCCGCGGTGTCCTTCGGGTTCGTCTACCTGCATCCGTTGGCCGACGGCAATGGCCGCGTGCATCGATTCCTGGTGAACCATCTGCTGGCGGCGGATCGCGTCGTGCCGACCGGCATCATCGTCCCTGTCTCCGCGACCATCGCCAGCAATGCCCGCGCGCGCGCCGCCTACGACCACGTGTTGGAGGTGATCTCAAAACCGCTCATGAGCCGCTATGCGGATGCCTACCGCTTCGGCCCGTCGCGCACCTGCCCGGATGGTGTCGTCACCGACTTCCAGTTCTCGCAGACCGCCGATGCCCGGCATGCGTGGCGCTATCTGGATCTGTCCGAGCATGCCCGATACATGAGCGAGGTGCTCCGGCAGACCGTCGAGCATGAAATGGCCGAGGAGGCCTTGACGCTGCGTCGTTACGACGAAGCGCGCGATGCGATCAAGGACGTCGTGGAGATGCCGGACGCCGATGCCGACCGCATCGTTCGCTCATTGCGGGAGGGCCACTGGGTGGTGAGCAACAAGCTGCGCAAGGCGCTGCCGGAAATCTTTCAGGAAGGCGGGGCCTTGCACGCACGGCAGGACCGAATCGTCGAGGCGGTCCGGCAAGCCTTCGAGGCCCCCGACGCTGGAAAGGTCGAGGGCGTCGAAGACCGATCGCCCAACTGACGCAAAGACCTCACGCCCTCACGCATCCACATACGCCGCCGCGATCATCACGCCCGCGTTGATCGGCGTGGGCTCGTCGGCGCGCGGGGTGTAGACCATGTCGCCGATCAGGATCTCGGTGCCGCTGAGCACGCACACCCCCGCCCGTTTCGTCGGCGCCATGTCCCAGATCTGATACCCGTAATGGCAGGACCCCGGGTCCGACCACGAGATCGCCGCCGTCCGCGGCGTCGGCCGGTCCAGCACGTGGATGGTCGGCGCCGGTCGCAGCGTCAGGCCCGCGTCGGCCACCGTCATCCGGCCGCCGCGCGTCGATCGCGGCACTTCCGCCACGCCGCCATTCCCCAGCCACGACACCGTCCGCAACCACCCTTCCCGGGTCGGATCACTCGCCAGATCCATGTGCATGCCGCACCGCCTTTCCATGTCCGCCGACAATCCGACGTCATTGCTGAAATAATTCAACGAGTGATGAATATAGCAAAGGCAGCCTGCCGATGACCAACAAGACCCCGAAGGCCAGTGGGACGCCGCGCCGTCGCGGGCGCCCGAGCGCGGACTGTGCGCAAGGCGCGGACAACCTGCTGCGCACCGCCCGCCGGACCTTCGCCCTGCGCGGCTACGAGGCCACCAGCGTGCGCGAGATCGCCCGCCTGGCCGGCGTCGACGCGGCCCTCATCGCGCATCACTTCGGGTCCAAGGAAGCCCTCTGGCTCGCGGTGGTCGATCAGATCGTCGCGCTGACCGACCCGATGCGCGAGATCGCCATCGCGGTGCGCCAGAACCCGGCGCTCGGCCCGCGCCAGCGCGTCGAGCACGCCCTGCTCGACTTCATCGACCGCGTCTTCGAGCATCCCGACATCGGCATCTTCTTCTCCACCGCCGCGACCGAGGAGGGCGAGCGCCTGAACGTGCTGGTCGACAAGCTGGTGCGGCCCTTCCACGACGTCTTCCTGCCGCTGTTCGTCGAGGCCATGGACGCAGGAGAGTTGCGCCGCTGCGACCCCGCCCTGCTGTTCTCGCTGCTCACGCAGGGCATCAGCAAGACGGTCGCCTACAGCCACGTGCTGCGCGCCGTGTCCACGCTGCCGGACGACCCCGCGCGCTTCAAGCGCGAGATCTCGGAAGTGACGTTGCAGCTGCTGGGCTAGCGCGCATTCGGTCCGGGTCAACCGGAGGAGCCGGATGAGCTGGGCAAGCCCGCGCCGCCGCGTCCCGACGCGTCAGCGGCTCGAGACGTGGATCTCGTCGCCCTCGGTCCGCACCTGCAGACCGAAGCCCATCTGCAGCAGGCGCGCGAAGGCCTCGAGGTTGTCGGCGTCGAAGATCCCGCCCACGCCCATCGCCGCCGCCGCTTCGTCGTCGATGATCAGGCGCTTGCTACCGTAGCGGTTGAACTGGGCCGCCGCCTCGGCCAGTGTCGCCTGGTCGAAGACGAGCTTGCCCTGCATCCAGCTCAGGCTGGCGACAACGCGCCGCGTAGGCTGGCGCACGATGAGCAGGCTGTGATCGTCGGCCAGCGCGGTGTCGTCGCGCACCAGCACGGCGGGCTGCAGTCGCGGCGCCTGCACCTGCACCCGCCCCTCCAGCACCGCCACTTTCAGGCGGTCGCCGTCCTTGTAGAGCGAGAACTTGGTGCCTAGCACCGTCACCGTGCGGTCGCCGATGTGCACGACGAAGGGCCGGCGCGCGTCGTGCGCGATGTCGAAGAAGGCCTCGCCCTGGTCCAGCCACACCTCCCGCTTCGCCTCGCCGACCGCCGTGCGCAGCACCGTCGCGGTGTTCAGCGTCAGCCGCGAGCCGTCGGCGAGCTTGACCGCCTCGCGCTCGCCGCGCTCGGTGGCGTGCTGCTCCACGACCGGCGCGCGACCGCCGAACGGCAACACCATCACCAGCGCCAGCGTGGCCGCCAGGCCGCCGGCAAGCGCGCCCATGCGCCAGCCGCTCAGCCACCGGAAGGCCGGCTCTGACGGCCGATCCGGGGCCGCGTCGGCCGTCGCCGGCGTCGGGGCTTCCTGAGGGGGCTGAGGCGGCACCACGGCCGACGGCCGCAGCGCCTGCAGCCGGCCCGCGCGACGCCAGTGGTACCGCAGCGGCAGGAAGGCGACCCGGTGCTGGGTCGATTCGGCCAGCCAGGCGTCCAGCGCCTGTCGGCGCTCCGGCGGCAAGACGCCGTCATGGCGGTCGATCTCCGCGATCCAGGCGGCGGCGAGCTGCTCGATATGTTCCAGATCCGCGCTCTTCACGGCGTGCTCCTCCCCTGTTTCGACGGCGCCTGCGACGCGCCCTTCCCCGGACTCTTCCCCGGGTCCTTCCCGTCGTCCGCGCGGCGCCCCTGCAGGCCGGCCCGGAGCGCCTCGCCCAAGGCCCTCACGCCCTTGGCCACCAGGCGCTCGACCGCCTCCTCCTTGATCCCCAGCCGCTCGGCCACCTCGCGCTGCGGCACGTCCTCGATCTTGCGCAGCGCCACGACCTCGCGGCACAGCGCGGGCAGCAGATCCAGCGCGGCTTGCAACAGCCGCAGCTCGCTGCGCGCCGACAGATGCCGCTCGGGGCTGAGCTCGTCCCGCGACGGCGCCAGCGCGTCCAGGTCGGCGAAGGTCTCGATCGAGACGATGCGGGCGCGCCGCGCCCGGTCCACCAGCAGATGGCGCGCGGTCGACAGCACGAAGGCCTGCGTCGACTCCGGGAGCCCGCGCGCGGCGCTGTCATAGACCCTGGCGTAGACCTCCTGGCGCAGGTCCGGCACCTCGTCCCGATCCCGCCAGTTGCGGCGCAGGTATCCCTCCAGGAGGCCTTCCAAGGGCATCACCTCCCGCTCGAACCAGTCGCTCAGCTCTTCCGCGTCCACCCCGTCTCCTCGTGTGACGTCCGCGCCACTGCATCGACAGCACCGACGGCGCCGCTGATGACCTGGACGAACGACGCGCGCAAATCCTCGCGGCGCGCGAAGAAAAACTTCCCCGGGATTTCGATCCCTGGGACAAACCCCGCCCCGGCGATGGAGACCGCGCGGCGCTTCGTCTAGACGGGCAACAGCCGTCCATCCAGGAATCCCGCCATGAGCAGCCCTCGTTCGACTCCCCTCTCGCGCCCCGCCGACACCGATCCCGCGCTCGTGCCAGCGGCGCCGCCCGTTTCGGACCTTCCTAACCTTCCCGACAGCGCCGCCGTCACCGCCGCGCTGGACGCCATCTTCGCGCCCTTCGACCGCGGCGACGCGCCCGGTCTGGTCGTCGGCGTGGCGATGGACGGACGCACGTTGTACCGCCGCGGCTTCGGCATGGCCAGCTTGGAGCACGGCGTGCGCAACACCCCGCACACCCGCATGCGCATCGGCTCGACCAGCAAGCATTTCACCTGCCTGGCCGCGCTGCTGCTGGCCGAGCGGGGCCTGCTGGACCTGGACGCGCCGGTGCGCGAGCACCTGCCGCAACTCCCGCCCCAGCCGGTCGAGCCCACCCTGCGCCAGCTCATGCAGCACACCAGCGGCTATCGCTGCGTGCTGGACCTCAGCCTGCTCGCGCAAGGCCTGGCGACGCAACCCCGGGGCGAGGAACTGCGGCTGCAGGCGCTGCAGCCCGACATGAACTTCGCGCCCGGCACCAACCTGCTGTACTGCAACAGCGGCTACCACCTGCTCTCGCTGGTGATCGCGAAGGCGGCGGGCCGGCCCTTCGAGCAGGCGATGAAGGGACTCATCTTCGAGCCGCTGGGCCTGTGCGACACGGCGTCCATCCCCAGCGATCTGGACATCGTCCCCGGCCTGGCGACCCTGCATGTACCGCGGCCGGCCGCGCTGGGCGGCGGCTGGCGTCGCGGCCTCTTCCCCAGCGAGGAGGTGCTGGGCGACGGCGCGATGGTCTCGACCATCGACGACCTGCTGCGCTGGCTGCGCCACCTGCGCGGACCCGAGCGCCGCGTGGGCAGCCCCGACAGCTGGGCGCAGCTGCTCACCCGGGCCCGCCTGGCCAACGGCTGCGAGGCCCGCTATGCGCTGGGGCTGCGCCGCCATGCCTATCGCGGCGTGGACGTGATCCACCACACCGGCGGCGTGGTAGGCGGCTGCAGCCAGATGCTCACCGTGCCGGCCTTCGGTCTGGACCTGGCGCTGATGTGCAATGGCGCGCCCGCGCAGCCGCAGATGCTGGGCTACGCGATCGTCGACGCGGTGCTGGGCGACCGGCTCCCCGAGGCCCGCCCCGCCCACGCGCGCACCGAGCGCTATCCCGGTCTGGCCGGCGGCCGCTTCCACTCGCGCGAATCGGGGCACCTGCTGCGCTTCGCCGATCTGGAGGGCATGCTCGGCGTCAGCGTGATGGACGGCCCGCCGCTGCCGCTGATCGACGACGGCGCCCAATTGAGCGTCGGTTTCGAAGGCATGTCCGCGAGTCCGCTGGACCTTCCGCCGCAGGGACTCGCGCCCGATCCCGCGCCCAGCGCGCTGCACATCGTCGAGTGGGGCAACCCCAGCGTCTGCCGCCGATTGCCGGACCCGTCCGACTCGGCCCATGGTGTGAATGTCATCGACGCGACCCATCCGCTGGTCGGCCGCTACCACTCGCCCGCGATGCAGGCCAGCGGTGAGATCGACGTGGTCGACGGCGCGCTGCGCCTGCGGCTGGTCGCCGGCCAAGGCGGCAATACGTTCACGGTCACGCCCTGGGACGACGAGGTCTTCGGCCTGCAGTCGACGGATCCCTACTTCCCCAATCACGCGGCGATGCATGTCGAGTCGCGCGACGGCCGCGGCGTGCGCTCGCTGCTGCTGAACACCGTGCGCTCGCGCCAGATCCGCATGCACCGGGTCGACGCCGATGCCGACACCGATCTCGCCGCCGGCGCGCTCGCCTCCTGACCGGCCACCGGGCCATTTCTTGCAGCAGTTCCCATGACCACACCCCACGTCCCCTCCCGCGCCTTGTCGTCCACCGCCCTGCGCCGGCGCACCTTGGGCCTGTGCGCGCTGCTCGCGCTCGGCGCCCATGCGCGGGTCCGCGCGCAGCCCTCCGGACCGGGGCCGGTCGAGCCCGTCTTCGACATCCCCGCCGGCGACCTGCAACGCGCGCTCGAGGTCTTCGCCCGCCAGGCGCAAGCCCAGCTGCTGTACCGCACCGAGGACCTCAAAGGCACGGTCTGCGCCGGTCTCAAGGGCCGCTTGCGGGTGGACGAGGCGCTGCGCCGGCTGCTCGGCGGTACGCGGTTGCGCTTCCGCCGCGACGTGTCGGGCGCCTTCGTGGTGTTCCCCGAAGGAGCCGGCGCATGAGCGCGACCCTCGCTCTCGCGCCCACCGCACGGCGCGGCCACGGGCTGATGGCCGTCTACGGTCTGCTGGTGCTGATCGTGGCCAGCATCTTCAGCGCGATGGACCGCCAGATCCTGGTCCTGCTCGGCGAGCCCATGCGCGCCAGCCTTGGCCTGTCCGACACGCTGCTGGGCCTGCTGCAGGGCGTGGGCGTCACGCTCTTCGCCGGGCTGGCCGCGGTGCCGCTGGGCTGGCTGGCGGACCGCCACGGCCGTCGGCAGATGCTCGCGATCTGCGTGCTGGTGTGGGCCGCGTCCACCGCCGCCTGCGGCCTGTCGCACAGCTTCACCACCCTGTTCATCTCCGCGGTCGGTCTGGGCATCGGCGAGGCCGGCCTCGCGCCCATCGTCTACGGCCTGATCCCCGAGATCGTGCCGGCGCGCCGCCGCGCGCTGGCCAACGGCGTCTTCGCCCTCGCGGCGATCTTCGGCGCCGGCGTGGGCATCGCGCTCAGCGGCGCGCTGGTGGATCAGCTGGCCACGCTGCGCCCGCAGCTGCCCGTCGTGCTGCAGTCGATGGAATCGTGGCGACTGGCCTTCCTGGCGGTCGCCGCGCCCGGGCCGCTGGTGGCGGCCGCGGTGCTGCTGATGCGCCGGCATCCCGAACGCGCCGACGCGAACGCCGAGTCCCTGCCGCGCGATGACGAGCGCACCGCACTGGCTCCCTTCGCCCGCGCGCACGGTCGCACGATGGCGGGACTGTTCATCGGCTCCGGTCTCACCGGGGTGGGGCTGGCGGCGGCAGGCAACTGGGCGCCCATCGTGGCCACCCGTACCTTCGGCGCGCCGGCGGTCGAGGTCGGCGCCGGCATCGGCGCGGCCTATCTGGCCGGCACCGCCGTCGGCGCGGTGCTGGGCGCGGGCGGCGTGCGTGTCTTCGGTCGACGACTGGGCCTGGCCACGCCGCTGCGCGTGATCGCCGTGGGCTCGCTGATCGCGGCTGCGACCTCGGCGCTGATGCTCTGGGCGCCGGACGCGCGCACGCTGTACTGGCTCTTCGGCGCGCAGGTCGCGGCCTTGATCGCCGGCAGCGTCCTGGCCCCGACCATGCTGCAGGACATGAGCCCCGCGCCGCTGCGCTCTCGCGTGATCGCCATCGGAAGCACCTTCGCCATCGGCATGGGCGCGCTCAGCCCGGTGCTGGTGGGCGCGCTGTCCGACTGGATGCCCGCCGCATCGCGCGGACTGCTGACGGCGATGGCCGGCGTCGGCGCCGTGGCCTTCGTCGCCGGTGCGCTGACCATCCTCGCCAGCGAAAAACACTTCGTTCGCACGGTCCGGATCGTCCATCCGGAGCTCGACAAGAAGGCATCCTTGCCCCCTCGGAGAAAACCATGAACCTTCGGTCCACGTCCGTCTCGCCCTCCCCGTCCCGTCAGTCGCGCCCGCATCGTCTGGCGGCGGCCGCCGCGCTCGCGGCCGCGCTGTGCAGCGCGCAGGCGCAAGCACAGGCCCAGGCGCAAGGCCAGGCGAAAAGCCTGCCGCCTGCAGCGCGCGCGCCGGTCGCCTTCGACATCCCCGCCGGCGACATGAAGATCGCGCTGGACGCCTTCGCCCGTCAGACCGCCACGCAGCTGATCTACCGCACGCAGGACGTGAAGGGCCTCGTCACCCGAGGCCTGCATCGCCAGGCCGTGCCGGTGGAGGCGTTGGCGGCGCTGCTGGAGGGCACGCCGCTGCGGGCGCAACGCGACGTGTCGGGCGCACTGGTGATCTCGGTCGAGGCCGCCCCCGCCCCGGTCGCTCCCCGCGCGGAGGACGAGACCGGCACCCTCAGCACCGTCATCGTCAGCGCGACGCGCCGTCGCGAGCCGGTGCGCGACGTGCCGATGCAGGTCGGCACCGTGGCGACGCAGGGCCTGGAGCGCGGCGGCGCCCGCAACCTGCAGGACTACCTCGCCAACCAGGCCGGCATCGACGCGCAGGGCACGGGCGGACCGGGCGTCAGCAGCATCAGCATGCGCGGCGTGTCCACCGGCATGCAGACCATCGCCACCGTGGGGCTGTACATCGACGACGTGGCCTTCGGCTCCAGCACCGCGGTGGCCAACGGCTCGCAGATGGCGCTGGACATGGGACTGCTGGACCTGCACCACATCGAAGTGCTGCGCGGTCCGCAGGGCACGCTCTACGGCGCCAGCGCCATGGGCGGCCTGCTCAAGTACGTGACCAACGAGCCCGACACCTACGAGTTCTCGGGCAAGGTCGCGGTGGGCCTGTCCGCGACGCGCGGCGGCGGCATCGGCCACACCGAGAGCGTGGTGCTCAACGCGCCGCTCAAGGAGGACGTCGCCGGCCTGCGGCTGTCGGCGTTCCGCCAGCACGACGGCGGCTGGGTCGACACCATCGGCCTGGTCGCGCGCAAGAACACGGACCGGGGCGACACCGGCGGCGCGCGCCTGTCGCTGCTGGTCCAGCCGAGCAACCGGATCAAGTTGCGCCTGACCGGCACGATGCAGAACATCCGCCGCGACGGCGCCAACTTCGTCGACTACAGCGCCGCCACCGGCCGCCCGATCGAGGGCGAGACGCTGCGCCGGCTCTACACGCCCGATCCGTACCACGTGAACATCGCGCTGGTCGCGGCTGACGTCGAGGTCGACCTCGGCTGGGCGCGCCTGAACTCGATCACCTCGCGTCAGCGGGTGCGCAACTCCTCCACCATCGACATGAGCGGCGGCTATGTGCCGATGCTGGCTTCCATCGGCCTGCAGGCCGCGGCGGTGCCGGCGCTGGTCCGCGTCGGTCTGGACAAGACCACGCAGGAGTTCCGGCTGACCTCGCGCGCCGACAAGCAGTTCGAGTGGCTGGCCGGCCTCTACATCAACCACGAGCGCACGACCAACCGGCAGAACGTGGATGCGCTGCTGGACGGTGGCGTCGTCGGCCCCAACCTGCTGACGGCGCAGATCCCGGCCAGCTATCACGAGCTCGCCGGCTACGGGGACGCGACCTGGAAGACGGGCCTGGGGCTGGACCTCACCGCCGGCCTGCGCGTGGCGCGCAACCGTCAGTCCTATCAGCAGAGCGTCGGCGGCCTGCTCACCGGCCCCGCGCAGGTGATTGACGCGCGCTCGGCCGACACCAGCCGCACCTGGCTGCTCACCGCGCGGTACGCGCTCAACGCGGTGAGCTCGCTCTACGCGCGCGGCGCCAGCGGGTACCGCGCCGGCGGCCCGAACGCGGTGCTCAACGATCCGCAGACGGGCCAGCCGCGCGCGCCCACGGCGTTCAAGCCCGATTCCCTGACCAGCCTGGAAGCGGGCTACAAGGCGGACCTGCTCGACAAACGCCTGGGCATCGAGGCCGCGGTCTTCCGGCTCAACTGGCGCGACCTGCAGCAGTATCAGCCGGTCAACGGCCTGACGGTGGTCGTGAACGCGGGCGCGGCCCGCATCAACGGCGCGGAGCTCAACCTCAACTACCGGCCGGACGCGCGATGGACGCTGGGCGCGAACGCCGCGTTCATCGATGCCAAGCTGAGCGAGGACGCGCCGGGCCTGGGCGCCAAGGCCGGCACGCGGCTGCCCAACAGTGCGCGCTTCTCGGCGAGCCTGTCCGCCAGCTACGCCTTCGAGGCGATGGGGCATCCCGCCTACGCGGGCCTGTCGCAACGCTTCGTCGGCGCGCGCAACGCGGGCCTGGAGGGCAGCGCCGCGGTGCCGACCTACTGGATGCCGTCCTACGCGCTCACCGATCTGAACGCGGGCGTGGACCTGGGCCGCGTGCAACTGGCCTTCTACGCGCGCAATCTCTTCGATCGTCGCGCGCAGCTCTCGGCCATCAACCTGCTGCAGGCGATGGGCGGGCCGACCTGGGTCAACGTCGCGCAACCGCGCACCGTCGGGATGACGGCGACCATGCCCTTCTGATCCCTCGCCGCCGCGGTCGGTAGTTACCCGCGAGCGGCGCGGATCCGCCCTTCACGCTCGTCTAGACAGGCACGGGACGCGCGTCGCGTCCCACCCACCTCGAGATCATGATGAGCGACTCCTCCCCCGTTCCTGATTCCACGCCCTCCATCGTCGCAGCGCTCGACGCGCTCTTCGCCTCGATCAATCGCGGCGATGCGCCGGGGCTGGTGGTCGGCGTCGCGCATCGCGGCGAGACGATCTACCGCCGCGGCTTCGGTCTGGCCAGCCTCGAGCACGCCACCGCCAACACGCCGTGGACGCGCATGCGCATCGGCTCGACCAGCAAGCACTTCACCTGCCTGGCCGTGCTGCTGCTCGCGGAGGACGGGCTCGTCGATCCCGACGCGCCGGTGCGCAACTACCTGCCCGAGCTGCCCGCGCGCGCCGTCGAGCCCACCGTGCGACAGCTGATGTCGCACACCAGCGGCCTGCGCTGCCATCTGGACATCGGCTCCCTGGGCAACGGCGAGGCGCTGACGCCCGACGGCGGCGCCTGGGAAACCATGAAGCGCCAGCGTGAGGTCAACTTCGCGCCCGGCGAGAACATGGTCTATTGCAACGGCGGCTATCACCTGATGTCGCTGCTGATCGAGAAGCTCGCCGGTGTGCCCTTCGAGCAGTTCCTGCGCGACCGCATCTTCCAGCCGCTGGGCATGCGGGATACGGACTCAGTCCCGAGCGACCTGCTGATCGTGCCGGGCATCGCGACCATGCACGTGCCGATTCCGCCGTCGCGCGGAGGCGGCTGGCGCCGCGGCATCTTCCCGTCCGAGGAGGTGCGCGGCGAAGGCGCGATGGTCTCGACCATCGACGACATGCTGGGCTGGCTGGCGCATCTGCGCGCGGACGACAAGCGCGTGGGCTCCGCCGAGACCTGGCGCCAGATGCTGGTTCCCGCCGTGCTGAAGAGCGGTCTGGCCAACCCCTACGCGCTGGGGCTGATGGTCCATGACTACCGCGGCCTGCGCGTGGTGCATCACGCCGGCGGCGTGGTCGGCGGCACGTGCCAGATGCTGACGGTGCCGGACCATGCGCTGGACATCATCATGATGGTCAACGGCGCGCCGGCCAATCCGATGGAGCTGGCCAACCGCATCATCGACACCGTGCTGGCCGATCACGTCGGCGAGACACCAGTGAAAGCGAAGCTGCAAGACTTCCTGCCCATGCGAGGCGCGCGCTATGCCGATGCACGCACCGGCCGCGTGATCGAGTTCACCGAGGGCGAGCCCGGCCTGCTGGGCCTGCGCTTTCTGAACGGTCCGCCGGTGGGATTGCGCGTCGAAGGCGAGCGTCTGCGGGCCGGCTTCGAGGACATGGCCATCGGTCCGCTCTCGCTGAACGCTGCGCAGCTCACACGCACCGGCCCCGAGGGCACCGACGCCGCGGCCGCACCGGCCGCGCTGGACCTCGCGGAAGCCGGCGTGGTCGCGCGCTTCGAGCGCCTGCCGGCCGAGCCGCTCCCGGCCGACACCGCGGCGGCGCTGGCGGGCCGCTACTTCTCGCACGACCTTGACGCGCAGGCGGTGGTTCGGCCTCACGTCGACGCCGAGAGCGGAGAGACCACCTGGCGCTTGGAGATCGACGGCCAGTTCGGGCGCGCGCGCCTGGCGCTGACGCCCTGGTCGACCGAACTCTTCGGCTGGCAGGAGGTCGTGGCCCTGCTGTCGCATCCCTCCACCGGCCAGCTGCGCGTGGAGCGCCGCGACGGTCCCGGCAGTCCGGTCGTCGCGCTGCGCATGGACACGCATCGCAGCCGCCACGTGCTCCTTGAACGCCTGCCCGATTGATTCACGCGAGATCCCCCATGCTGCTCAACTGCACCATCACCACCGAGTCCTGGCCCTTGAAGGAGCCCTTCGAGATCTCCCGCGGCACCTTCGTCGCGATCGACGTCATCGTCGTCCACCTGGACGACGGTCAGGGCCATGTCGGCCGCGGCGAGGCCGCCGGCGTGCTCTACGACGACGAGACCCTGGTCTCCATGGCCGCCCAGATCGACGCCGTGCGGCCGTTGCTGGTCGAGGACCTGACCGGCGAGGCGCTGCTGCGCGCGCTGCCCGCGGGGGGCGCGCGCAACGCCCTGGACTGCGCGCTGTGGGACCTGCGCGCCAAGCAGACCGGACGCCGCGCCTGGGCGCTGGCGGGCCGGCTACGGTCGGATCCGGTGGCCTCGGCCTTCACCATCGGACTCGGACGGGAGGAGGACGTGCGGCGCCACATCCGCGCGGCACGCCACCTGCCGCTGCTCAAGCTCAAATGCGACGCAACGCGTCATCTGGACATGGTCCGGATCGCGCGCGAGGAGCACCCCGCCGCCCGGTTGCTGATCGACGCCAACCAGGCCTTCGACCGCGCGCTGCTGGAACGCCTGCTGCCCGAACTGCAGGCGCTGGGCGTCGAGCTGATCGAGCAGCCCGTGCCGCGCGGCACCGACGCGCAGCTGGACGGCCTGCGCTCGCCCATCCCGCTGGCCGCGGACGAGTCCTGCAATGACCGGTCGTCGCTGGCGGCGCTGGTCAATCGCTACCAGTACATCAACATCAAGCTGGACAAGAGCGGCGGCCTGACCGAGGGGCTCGCGCTGGCGCGGGCCGCCAAGGCGCTGGGCTTCGGGCTGATGGTCGGCAACATGGGCGGCACCGCGCTGGCGATGGCGCCGGCCCATCTGATCGCGCAGGACTGCGCCTACGTCGATCTGGACGGCCCGCTGCTGCTGAGCCGCGATCGCGACCCCGCCATGCGCTACGACGGCAACCTGCTGCAGCCGCCGGTCGCGGCGCTGTGGGGATGAGCGAACGCCCGCCGCGGGCCGAAGCCGGCGGCGGGCCGAAGCCGGCGGCGGGCCGCGAGGCGGGGGGGCGCGCGATCAGAACGCGTAGCTGCCGTACACGGCGGCGACCGGCGTGGTCTTGCGACGCACCAGCGGGCTGTTTGCCGCGTCGCCGACCAGGGTCTGCACGCCGACCGCGCCGGTAACGCTCCAGTGGCGCGAGAAGCGATGCTGCCAGTTCAGGCCGGCCTCGATCTCCTTGAAGCCGGCCTTGGGCGTGTAGGCCTTGAAGCTGGTGCGCGCGGCCTGCGCGGCGCTCACGCCGTAGTAGGTCTGCATGTACTTGCGGTCGCCGGCCGTCGCGCCCACCGACACGCCGATGGTGTCGGTCGCGTCGTCCATGAGCTTGGCCTGCGCGCCCAGCCCGTAGGTCGAGCCGTTGTCGCGTTGGGTCAGGGCCTGCTCGGTGCGGATCTGCAGGTCCAGCCAGGGCAGCACGGCATAGCCCACCGACAGATTGCCGGTCACGCCGCCCTTGACCTCGCCCATGCCGCGCAGGAAGTCGCTGCCGGTGCTGAAGCCGTCGCGCTTCTTCTTCTCGTCGTAGCGCGGGCCCCGATAGCCGATGGCCGCGCTGTAGGAGAAGCCGCCCGCCGCGCCGGCGTAGCCCAGGCCGCGCATGGTGCTGGCGAAGAAGCCGCTCGAGTGCTGAAACTCGGCGGCGATCAGCGGCACGGCCTGGCGCTCGTCGGAACCGCTGTAGCGCGAGGTCACGGCGGCGCCGAAGCCCAGGGTGTAGGTCGACTCAGCCGGAGTGCCCGAGCCGGTCGCCGCGGAAGCGGACGTCGACTGGGCCCGCGCGGCGACGGGGATCAGCAGGGCAATGGCGGAGGCGGCCGCGAGGACCTTCATGGCGTTTTTCATCGTGGTGGTGTGGTGAAGGGCCGGGCGTTCCCGGCGATCAATGGATGTGAGGCGCGCTGGCGCCGCTCACTCGTAGCGGCCGCCGCGGCGGCACTCGGCGACCAGGCGCTTGGCTCGCTCGGCGCGGTCGATGACGCGATAGCGGCCGTCGCAGGCCTCGGCGGCGGCGCGGTAGCAGGCCGGCCAGCCCTCGGGGCTGTCGCAGGTCACGACGAAGCCTTCGCGACCGCGGGGCGTCGTGATCGGATCGACGGTGGCGGCGCAGGCGCTCAACACGCTGACGACCAGGCAGATCAGCGGCATGCGCGAGGCGCTCGACGCGATCGGATCCTTGCCGCGTCCTGTCGGACGCGGCGTGAGGGGCTCTCTCAATTCGGTACTCCCTGAACAGAGGTCCGGCAGGACGCCGGACCGCCAGGGCAGTGTCGAAACGCCCCATGAAGTCGACCTGAGCCGCGCATGAAGAAAGCATGAAGCGGCGGACGCCCCCACTGTTTTCCCCTCGCGGGGCTGGTCCAATCGGGCCCATGAAAATACTGCTCATCGAGGACGACCTGGACCTGGGCAACGGCGTGCGCATCGCGCTGGGCGATCAGGGCTTCGACGTCATCTGGACGCGCCACGTCGAGGGCGCGCTGCGTCATCTGGCCGACCAACCCTGCGACCTGGTGCTGCTGGACCTGGGCCTGCCGGACGGCGACGGCCTGCATCTGCTGACGCGTCTGCGCCGCGAGCACGGCACGCTGCCGGTGCTGATCCTGAGCGCGCGCGACGCGCTGCATGACCGGCTGCAGGGACTGGACTCCGGCGCCGACGACTACCTGGTCAAGCCCTTCGAAGTGGCCGAGCTGGTGTCGCGCATCCGCGCGCTGGCGCGCCGCAGCTACGGCTTCGACGGCGAGACGCTGAGCCTGCGCGGCCTGCAGCTGCACGTGCCCACGCGGCGCGTCACGGTGCAGGGCAAGCCGGTCGAGCTGACGGTCAGCGAATACGAGCTGCTGCGCCAGCTGCTCATGCGGATCGACCGCATCGTCACGCGGCGCACGCTGGAGGAGCAGGTGCTGCCCGGCGGGCAGAGCAACGCCAGCAACTCGCTGGATGTGCACATGGCCAACCTGCGGCGCAAGATCGGCGACGGTTACGTGCGCACGGTGCGCGGCGTCGGCTACGTCATCGACCAGCAGGGCGCGGCATGAACGCCGGGAAGGCCGCGCACGGCGCCGGTCCGGAGCAGCCGCGACGCCGCGCGCGCAGGGCCACCTGCGCGGTCTTGGCGGGGCGCCTGAGCGGTTTGCCGCGCGCGTGGCTGCTGGCCGTGATCCGGCCCAGCCTGGTGCGGCGGCTGCTGGTCGCGCAAATGGCGATGCTGTCGCTGATGTGGGTGCTGGGGATCGCCTATCTGCTGAGCCTGGGCGGGCGCTCTTTCATGCTGCTGGAGTCCGACTCGGTCTACCACACGATCAGCGCCATCAGTGACGGCCTGCACGATCGGCCGACCGAGCTCGCCCGGGTCCTCGACACCTTGTATGCCTCGATCTCCGAGGATTACAAGGTCGAGCCCGAGCGTCGCCCTTCTTTCGTCGTCGAGCAACAGGGCCGCATCGTCTACCGTTCGCCGCATGCGCCGGACGTCACGATCCGCACGCCCTATGCCTCGCTGACGCCGATGCATGCGGGGGGAATGCTCTACCGCGCGCGGACGGTCCAAGCCGCCTCCGGCACGCGCACCACGCTGCTCGCGCCGGACGACGGATGGAACGTGTTCCTCACCGTCTACTCCGACGGCTTCTACCTGATGCCGCTGCTGACCAGTCTGCCCTTCCTGATCCTCCCGGCATGGCTGTCGATCCGGCTGGCGATGCGGCCCTGGAACGGCGTCGCGCGAGAGCTCGCCGCCCGCGGCCCGCAGGACCTGGCCCCCTTGTCCTTGAGGCAGGGCCATCGCGAACTGGTCCTGATGGTGGACGCGATCAACGGCTGGATGCGACGCGTGGCCTCGAGCTCCGAGCGCGAGCGCAGCTTCGTCGCCGACGCCGCGCATGAACTGCGCACGCCGCTGGCGGCGATGCTGGTGAACATCGAGGCGCTGCGCGGCCATGCGACCGACGACGCCGGGCGGCAGCTGATGAGCGGCGTGCTGAGCAGCGGCCATCGCGCCACGCGCATGGTCAATCAGCTGCTGTCGCTGATGCGCAGCGAGGCCACCGAGACCGAGACGATCCGGCAGGTCGAGCTGGACCGCCTGCTGCAGGATCGTCTGGCGGTGCTAGGGCCGCTGGCCTCGGCGCGCTCGACCGAGCTGGAGCTGTCCGCGGAGCCCGACGTGCGCGTCGACGCGCCGATTGCGGCGCTGGCCTCGCTGGTCGACAACCTGGTGGAAAACGCGATCAAGTACGGCCCGTCGGGCGGCGTGGTGCGGGTGACCGTCCGTCGCGAGGGAGCGGACGCGGTGCTGGAGGTCGAGGATCAGGGCCCCGGCATCGCGCCGGCGCTGCGCGAGCGGGTCTTCGACCGCTTCTTCCGCGACCCCGCGCAGCAGGAGCCCGGCAGCGGCCTGGGTCTGGCGATCGTGCGCTCGGTGCTGGAGGGCATGGGCGGGCGCATCGTGCTGCTCGATGGCGAACACGGCGGACTGCGGGTCGACGTACGGCTCCCGCTGGCGCTGCGGTGGAAGCGGCGCCCGCGTTGAGGCGGTCGCCGCGCGCATCGGATCGTCTTTCCTTCCCAGGGCGGATACACAGGCATACGCAAGTCGTATCGCGACCGGGGGCCTTTCCGAAGAATGCGGCTCATCGCGGCGCAGGCCGCTTCTGCCGGAAAGGTCTCCCATGTCCACGCCCCCTCGCTCGACACCTCGTCGCACCCTCATTCCGCTCGCGCTGGGCGGGGTGGCCGCCGTCGCGGCCATCATGTTCTCGCTGCCGCCCTCGGCCGAGGCGACCGCGGCTGCCGTGATCGCGGCCAACGGCGCCAAGCCCGCGCCCGAGTTCAAGGGCATCTCCAACTGGTTCAACGCACCGCCGATGACGATGGAGAGCCTGCGCGGCAAGGTCGTGCTGGTCGACTTCTGGACCTTCACCTGCAGCAACTGCCTGAACCAGCTGCCGCACGTGCAGGCGCTGCACGAGAAATACAAGGACCAGGGCCTGGTGGTGATCGGCGTGCACTCGCCCGAGTACGAGGAGGAGCGCTCCACTGCCGGTCTGAAGGACGCGATCGCGCGGCTGGGCATCAAGCATGCGGTCGCGCAGGACAACGACTTCGCCACCTGGCGCGCCTACAACAACCGCTTCTGGCCGGCCGAGTACCTGATCGACAAGCAGGGCCGGGTCGTCTACTCGCACTTCGGCGAAGGCGCCTACGAGCAGACCGAGGCGGCGATCCAGGCGCTGCTCAAGCAGCCGGGTTGAGGCCGGGGGGTACTCCCCCCGTTTTCCTCCTCGATCCCCGCCTGCGGGTGGAATCCGAGGTCGCTTGACGAATGTCAGAGCGGACCCCTGTCATTGGAGAAAGCCGCTTCCTAGACTGCTCCGTCTGGCATGCGCCGTCGCGTGTGCATCGAGGAGTTGTCCATGTACTCGGCTTACGCCATCGCCAACGAATTCATCCGCCGCGCTCAGGCGGGGCGCCTGCCCGGCCTGAACAGCATGAAGCTGCAGAAGCTCATGTACTTCGCACAGGCTTGGCACTTGCAGGAGACGGGGACGCCCTTCTTCGAGGACACATTCACGCGTGGGAAAAACGGGCCGGTTCTGAACTCCATTCACCACCAGGTCAAGTGCTACTGCGAACGCCCGATCACGCAGACGATTCGCATCCTCTCCGGCGGCGATGACCGCGAGGTCTGGCGGGTGCCGGAGGTCCAACGCTATGACGCGACGTCCCTGGCCCTGGTTGATGCGATCTGCGAGCAATTCGGCCACTTGTCGGCACAGGCTCTTTCCGACCTGACACATCGGCCCGGTTCCGCGTGGTCACAAGCTGAGGCCGACGGCAGCCCCATCTCCGAAGCGGCAATCCGCGACGACGTCACGGTGTGAGCCATGAATGAGCCGAAGAAGCAATGGAACGCCGCACAACGCAGACCTACCGAGCTCTCGCGAATGCCGCCGAGTCAAGACGGCTTGGTTGCGGCGGAGACAGACAGCGTCCCCGACGAGATCGCAGCCAACATGCGTGCGAATCGGCAGATGCGCCAGACCTACGCGGGGAAAGCCTATGGGCTCGCCGCCGCCTGCCTGATCGCCTGGATCGCTCTGCTCTGCGCCTACGGCGCCATCAAGGTCTCGCTCGGCGTGGAAACCTGGTCCGACCAAGTCCTCATCGCCATCACCACCGGCGTGACCGTCAGCGTGCTGGCGGCCTTCCTCGGCGTGATTCGCGGGCTGTTCCCCGGCAAGGGCACGGAGGACGACAAGGGCGAAGCGAAGGCATGACGGTCACACGAGCGGCGCGCGACGCTTGCCGGCTCACGCTCCTTCCACGCCCTGCACCGCCATGGACAACACGTAACCTTCGCTGCGCACGGTCTTGATGTACTTGGGCTCGCGCGCGTCGTCGCGCAGACGCTGGCGCAAACGGCTGACGAGCAGATCGATCGAGCGCTCGAAAAGCTCCGTGTCCCGCCCCTGTGTCAAGCTCATCAACTGGTCGCGGCTCAACACCCGTTGCGGATGGTCGAGGAACACGCGCAGCATCCGGTACTCCGCGCCGCTGAGCGGCACCACCGTCCCAAGCGAATCGATCAGGTGCCGCTCGATGGTGTCCAGCACCCACTCCCCGAACGCCAAGCGCGGCGACTCGTCCGTGGACCGCATGTTGGGCGGCAGCATGCGCGCCCGCCGCAGCACCGAGTTGATCCGCGCCAGCAGCTCCCGCGCCGCGAAGGGCTTGGCCAGGTAGTCGTCGGCGCCCATTTCGAGCCCCAGGATCCGGTCCGCCTCGTCCCCGCGGGCCGTCAGCATGATCACCGGCGTCGCCTTGTACTTGCCCGCGCGCAGGTCGCGACACAGCGACAGCCCGTCCTCGCCGGGGAGCATCAGATCCAGGATCACCAGGTCGAAGGGCCCGGCCGTCTCCAGCGCAATGCGCATGTGGCGGCCCGTCGGCACCGCCGTCACCTTCATGCCGTTGCGGGTCAGGTAGGCGGACAGCAGCTCGCGGATCTCGCGATCGTCGTCGACGATCAGGATGTTGTCGGGCGTGGGCGTGGAGGTCTGCATGGCGAAGAACTGTAGCGGTCGCATCATCCCCGCGGAATGCCGCAGGCAAGCTACTGTCTTCGTAGCAGGGGACGTATACACAAGCATACAAAGCGCCCCCCGAAAGACGGTTCCCGGCCTATAAACCCGGCCATGACCGTCGCCTCTCCTCCCGCTCCCGCTCCTGTCCCTCTTCGCAGCCGGGCCCCGCGCGGCTGGCTGCCGCGCACGCTCTTCGCGCGTGTCACGCTGCTGATGGTGCTGGGCATCGCGGTGGCGCAAGCGCTGGCCTTCGTCGCGATCCGGCAGGAACGGATGATGGCGCTGCGCGAGCTCATGATGTCTGGCATCGAGCTCGACATCGCCACCGGCGTCGCCATCCTCGACCGCCTGCCCGCCGCCGAACGCCCCGCCTGGCTGGCCCGGCTGGAGCGCCCCAACTACCGCTTCGCCGTCGGCAGCGAGATCGACGCCGACGCCGGCCCCGTCAGCCCCGACGCCTTCAGCCAGGACTTCACCGACGCGCTGGCCCAGGCGCTGCGCCCCTTCCGCATCGAGCGCCTGGCGCAGCTCGGCGGCGCGCGCTACGAGATGCTGGTGCGCCTGAGCGACGGCACGCCGCTGACGGTGCATGCGCGCCGTGTCGACATGCCGGTGTCGCCCTGGGTGCTGTGGGTGCTGGCGACGCAGCTCGCCGTGCTGGCGCTGTGCGCCTGGCTGGCGGTGCGGCTGGTGACACGGCCGCTGGGCGCGCTCGCGGCCGCGGCCGACGAGCTCGGTCCCGAGATGACGCCGACGCTGCTCGACGAAGCGGGCCCGGCCGAGGTCGCCCAGGCCGCGCGCGCCTTCAACGCGATGCAGACCCGCATCGCCGGCTACACGGCCGAGCGGGTCGAGATCCTGGCCGCGATCTCGCACGACCTGCAGACGCCCATCACCCGGATGCGCCTTCGCGCCGACCTGATGGCCGACGAGGCGCTGCGCGACAAGTTCCGCCAAGACCTGAACGCCATGCATGCGCTGGTGCGCGAGGGCGTCACCTATGCCCGCACCCTGCACGGGACCTCGGAGCCCGCGATCCGGCTGGACGCCGACGCGCTGCTGGCCAGCATCGTCGGCGACTATGAGGACGCGGGCGAGCCGGTGACGCTGGAGGGGCAGCTCGGGGCGCCGGTCGTCGGCCAGCCGCAGGCGCTCAAGCGCATCCTGGTGAATCTGATCGACAACGCCCTGGCCTTCGGTGGACAAGCTGAACTGCGCGTGAGCGCCCCCCTCTGCACTCCCCCGTCGGCGCCCACCGGCCACCCGCAAGACATGACCCCGGCGCCGACGTCGATGTGGCATATCGCCGTGCTGGATCGGGGACCGGGCATCCCGGAGGACCAGCTGCAAGCGGTGTTCAAGCCCTTCCATCGCCTGGAGACCTCGCGCAACCGGGACACCGGTGGCACGGGACTCGGGCTGGCGATCTCGCAGCAGTTGGCCACGGCCATGGGCGGCACGCTGATCCTGAGCAATCGCCCCGATGGCGGCCTGCAAGCGCTGCTGTCGCTGCCGGTGGGACAACTCTCGCGTCTGTCCACGGCTTCTGTGGATAAGTCTGTTGGCTCGGTGGGCAGGGATCGCGCAAGCCCTTGATTTGCCACGAGATTCATTGCACTGCCGCGAAATGAGGCAGTGATGCGAAGGGGCCCTCCCAAGAGGTGTTCACAGGGGGCAAGGACTGTCCCCGGCCTCTGTGGACAAGTCTGTTGGCTGCCTATGCAGCAAGTTCACAACTCCTTGTCGCCAAAAGGAAAAGCTTGCATTGCCTCAGAATGTGGCACTGGGGAGATCAACACGTCGAGCGCGTTCTATTGCTTGACCTGACCCCCATCGGCGTGTTGGCAAGTTCGGGTCCCGGCGAGAGGTTGCTCACAGTGCCCACCGGTTGTGCACCGGGGCGCCGGACTGTCCACGGCGTCTGTGGACAAGTCTGTTGGCTGCCCGGGCAAGGATGTCGCAAGTGCTTGTCAGGGCAGGGAATTGCTTGCGGTGCTGCGAAATGAGGCAGCCCCGCTGAGGGTCGCGCTCAACCCGCCGCCAGCACCGCGTCCACGATCAACTGGAATCCCTTGAGCACCGGCGCCGGATTCGGGGCGAACTGCGCCTGGACGATGGCCCCGTCTACCGCCAGCGCCAGGGCGGCGGCGGTCTTTGCCCGGCGACGCGAGGACGGCAGCAGCGCCGCGATCGCATCGGTCATGTCCTGCTTGTGGCCACGCGTGACCTCGACGACCTCGCTTAAGGCCGGGCCCATCTCGCCCACCCCGTTGAGGAAGGCGCAGCCCCGGAAGCGGCCCAGGGCCGCGCCGTCGAACCACTCCGCCAGCGTCGGGGTCAGGGCTTGCGCGCCCTTGCTCGGGCCGCCGTGACGCGTCAGCGCCTCGGTGAACCAGCTCATCCAGCGCTCGTGACGCAAGGCCAGGTAGGCCACGATCAAGTCGTTCTTGCTCGGGAAGTGCCGATAGAAGGTGACCTTGGTGACGCCGGACTCGGCGATCACGCGATCGACGCCGGTCGCGCGTATTCCCTCGGCATAGAACAGGTCGTGCGCGGTGCGCAGGATGCGATCGCGGGCGGGCAGCTCGCCGATGTCCACGCTGCCGACGGTGTCGTTCATGGGGCCATTGTAGACAGACCTGTCTACCGAGGCCAGAATGCAGTCATGTAGACAGCTCTGTCTACATGACCCGGACTCACGAACCACCGATCGACTTCAAAGGAAACGTCCATGGACACCCGCCCGCCGCTGCCGCCCTTCTCCCGCGAGACCGCCATCCAGAAGATCCGACTGGCGGAGGACGCCTGGAACAGCCGCGATCCCGCGCGCATCGTGCTGGCCTACAGCCCGGACACGCAGTGGCGCAACCGGGCAGAGTTCCCGCGCGGTCGCGATCAGGCGCAAGCGCTGCTGGAGCGCAAGTGGACGCGCGAGCTTGAGTACCGCCTGATCAAGGAGCTGTGGGCTTACGAGGGGCGTCGCATCGCGGTGCGCTTCGTCTACGAATGGCGCGACGACGCGGGCAACTGGTATCGCAGCCACGGCAACGAGAACTGGGAGTTCGACGACAACGGCCTGATGACGCATCGGCACGCGAGCATCAACGATCAGCCGATCAAGGCCGAGGATCGCAAGTTCCATTGGCCGCAGGGACGCCGGCCGGATGACCATCCGGGGCTGAGCGAACTGGGGCTCTGAGGCTCTGAGGCTCAGAGCTCAAGGCTCAGAGCTCAAGGCTCAGGGCTCAGGGCTCAGGGCTCAGGCATCCGGATCCAGCTCGGGCGCCAACGCAGCGCCGAGCACGACTCGCCGCATCGCGCCGCCGAAGCAGGCGACCGCGCCGCAGCCGACCATCACGGCCAGCATCAGCATGAAGTCGAGCTGCGGCGCGGGGCAGGTCTCTGCCAAGCTGGTCCAGGCGAGCCCGCCGCATTGCTGATGCAGCAGCACGACCGCGACCGCCGCCTGGATGACCGCACGCAGCAGCCAGGAGGTCGCGGAGTCGTATTCGCCGCGCTTCCAGAAATGCAGGCTCGCGATACCGACGATCACGCCGCCGACCAGCACGGTGCGCGCCTGTTGACCGTCGCCTATCCATTGCGCGACCGCGAGCAGCAGCCCGAGATTCACCGCGGCGCCCGCGGCGTTGGCCCAAAGTCTTCTTGTCATGCGTCTCCTCCATGAATGCACCAACTCGCCCATGCTCGCCCGCGCATGCCGGACGCGATTCTTCCGCATTCGGCGGATCTGATCTCACCGCCGGGCCGATGCCGTCCTTCGGCTTCGCCGTTCATCGGCCGCTGCTCTGCTCGCGCCATTCGCTCGGCGACTTGCCGGTCTGCCGCGCGAAGAAGCGGGTGAAGTAGGCCGGGTCCGCGAAGCCCAGGCCATCGGCGATCTGCCGCACCATCAGGTGCGTGTAGCCCAGCTCCCGCTTGGCTTCGAGCAGCACGCGCTCATGCAGCACCGCGAGCGCGGAGCAACCCAGATGCCGGCGGCAGAGCCGATTCAGCTGGGCCGGCGTGATGCCCAGCGGCCGTGCGAGCGTCGCTACCGCGGGCTGCTGGCGGAAGTGCCGCTCCACCTGCTCGCGATAGCGCGCCAGATGCTGCATCGCCCGGCCCTCGGCGTGGGCACTCGCCGCACCGCGCCCCAACCGAGCGGCCTGCGTGATCAGCAGCGCCACCGCGTGGTCCAGCGCAGGACCGCGCCAGGCACCGTCGCCGGCGTAGTCCTCCCGCAATCCGTGGGCCACGGCGAAGAGCAGCCGCGTCACTGTCGCGCCTCGATCCAGCGCGACCAGGCGGGCGTCGGCCAGGCTCTCCAGCAGATCGGGCACGTGGTGGAGCAGCTCGCGAAGTCGCGCCTGATCCAAGGTGAGCACCACCCCTTCAGTCTCCGGCGCGAAGCGGAAGCCGTGCACCGCCAGCGCGGGTACCCAGACCAGCGCGGGCGCGCGCAGCACGATCTCGTCCTCGTCCATGCGGGCCGTGACGCGACCGCGCTCGATGAGCAGCAGCTGCACCAGGGCACCGTGTCGATGCGGCTGGATTTCCCAATTGTGCAAGCGGCTGCGGTCGGCGATGGATTCGAGGTGCAGCCCGTCGAGCGCCGACTGCCGGCCTGCTTCGCCGTAGAGCGCATAGACCGGCGGCCGCGCGCTTCCGGCGGCGGGCGTCTTGGCGTGAGTCGTTGCCGGCATGGGTTCCGATTGTGCAAGTCGATGTCGATCGCGTCCATGCGCGATCACCCCACCCCGCCGTAGTCTTCGGCCCATCGGAGACAAGCCGACATCGTCGGCGCACAGGCCCACACCGCCCATGAAGAACTTGCGTACCCAGGTGCTGATCGTCGGTGCCGGCCCCGCCGGGCTGCTGCTCGGCCAACTGCTGCATCGCGCCGGCATCGCCACGCTCATCGTCGAGCGCCAGAGCGGCGATCACGTGCTGTCGCGCATCCGCGCGGGCGTCCTGGAACAGGGAACGGCCGAGCTGATGGACGAGGCCGGCGTCGGCGCCCGCATGCGCGCCGAAGGGCTGGTGCATGACGGCTTCGCGCTGACCGTCGACGGGCAGCGGCATCGCATCGATCTGCAGGCGCTGACCGGTGGGCGCGGCGTCATCGTCTACGGGCAGACCGAGGTGACGCGCGATCTGATGACGGCCCGCGCTGCAGCCGGCGCGCCGACACTCCACGAAGCCGCCGACGTTCGCATCAACGACTTCGACACCGAGCGGCCCCGCGCGTCCTGTGTCGTCGGCGGGGAGACCGTCCACGTCGACGCCGACTTCATCGCCGGCTGCGACGGCTTCCACGGCGTCTGCCGCGCCAGCGTGCCGGCCGACGCCATCCGTCTCTTCGAGAAGGTCTACCCCTTCGGCTGGCTGGGCCTGCTGAGCGACACGCCGCCCGTGTCCGACGAGCTGATCTACGGCCGCCATGAACGCGGCTTCACGCTCTGCAGCATGCGGTCGCCGACCCGCAGCCGCTACTACCTGCAGGTGCCGCTCACCGAGCGCGTCGAGGACTGGAGCGATCGGCGCTTCTGGGAGGAGCTGCGAAGCCGGATCGACCCGCAGGCCGCGGAGCAGCTGATCACCGGGCCGTCCTTGGAGAAGAGCATCGCGCCGCTGCGCAGCTTCGTCGCGGAGCCGATGCGATTCGGACGACTGTTCCTGGCCGGGGACGCGGCGCACATCGTGCCGCCCACCGGGGCGAAGGGCCTCAATCTGGCGGCGTCCGACGTGCGCTACCTGTCGCAGGCGCTCATCGAGCATTACCGCGAGCGCAGCAGCGCCGGCATCGACCACTACTCCGCGCGCTGCCTCGCCCGCGTGTGGAAGGCGGAACGCTTCTCCTGGTGGCTCACCAGTCTGATGCACAACTTCGATGCGGAGCCAGGCTTCCAGGCGCGGCTGCAACAGGCGGAACTCGACTACGTGCTCGGGTCGGAGGCCGCGCGGCGGGTGCTGGCGGAGAACTATGTCGGGTTGCCGTTCTGACATCGGCGGCGACCGAGCCGTCCGCAGCGTGAGAGCGGATCGGTGGAGCGAAGGTTGGGGCGGGATTAGCCTTCGATCAATCCGAGGAAGTGATCGAGGATCACGAAGTGGTCCTCGAAGAGCTGCGACTCCATCGCCGGCAGTTCGTCGCGGTGGAACCAGCGCGCTTCCTTGACGTCGTCGCTGCCCACGACCTCCGGCAGCATGCTCATCTCCGGGAAGCGGAAGTGATGCGCCATCGTGATCAGCCGCCCCCGCGCGCTGCGCAGCGGATCCTCGAAGGTCGCCACCTCGTGCAGCGCCGCGAGGATGGACGCCGGCAGCAAGGGGAACTGCGTCTCTTCGATGAGCTCGCGGATCGCGCAGGCGACCAGCTTTTCGCCGCGCTCCAGGTGGCCGCCCGGCACCGCCCACAGGTCCTCGCCGAACGGGCCCTTGCGACGGACCAGCAGCACATGGTCGCCCGCCGTCACCACCGCATCGCCGGTCATGTAGGCGACGGCGGTGTACTTGCGGCGGTAGGCGGCCACGGCGGCGTGCTCGGCCTGACGACGCAGGTACTCGGGCAGACGACTCCAGGCCTGCAGCCAGGCGCGCACCGGGGCGCTCACATAAGGCGACATCACCGTCAGCGCGGCGTCCGCCTCCTCGGCCTCGAAGAAGACATTGCGCATCGCCGTCGCGTCGACATCGGCCAGCCGCGCCACCAGCTGCTGGCGCCAGCGCGGGAAGCTGTTGAGGTAGTAGCTGGTGTGGTCCTTCTGATGGCCGACCAGCACGAGGTCCGCCTGCTCGCCCGCCAGCGCGCCGACGCCGAAAGCCACGGCCGCGTTCCAGCGCTTGTCGTCGAAGTAATCCCGGACCGGCAGGAAGTGCAGCCGCGCCTGCTGCTCCGGCGTCAGGTTGGCCAGCAGCATCTGCCGGCGCTCCTCATGCAGAAAGGGATTGCGCGGATCGCGTGATCGGAACGACGAGCCCAGCACCACGATCACCTCGTCCGCCAGACCGAAGGCGGCTTGCAAGAGCGCCTCCTGTCCGCGATGCACCAGCTGCCATCGGCCCACCACCACGGCGACGGTCTTGCGGGTCTTGGCGGTCATGCGGAGTCCTTTCGGGCGCGGAGGTGTCAGGGGGTGGGAGGAGGCTTGCGGGCAAGCCGCTCTCCCTGGTTCAGGCCGACAGCAGGCCCAGGACCCGCGCTGTGCTCATGGTCCTGACGCCGAGCGCCCGCGCGCGTTCGACGAAGGCGGTCGCGCCGGACTCGAAACCGCCGACGGGGCTCATCGCGTCCTCGATCAGCACGACGCGCGCCAGGCGTTCGGCGCTCATCTCGGCGAAGAGATCGTCGGCCGTCGCCGCGACGCAGTGGCTGCTGGCCTCGCCGGCGATGAAGGTCAGCCCGGCGAAGTCGACGATGCGCGTCACCAGCGCCTGGTTGGTCTGGGTGCGGGGGTCGCCGGCGACGGGCACCTCGGCGCGCACGGCGCTGTATTGCTCGGTCATCGGGTTCAGGCCCTTGAGGACCTTCTCCACCGGACGCAGCATCGTCGCTTCCCAGCGCGCCAGCGATGCGGCCAGCTCGACATGGATGTTGTGGCCCCAGGTGCCGACCACGCAATGCGTCGGCCAGACCATCAGGATGTACTTCTTGGGGCTGGCTTCCAGCGCGTCCAGGTAGGACAGCACCTGCGGGAGCAACGCCGCGTCGCGCGGCGTGAAGCGGCCGGCGCGCACGTCAGCGGCGGTGATGGGGGTGAAGGGAGGGACCTCGCCGATCGGGCCCTCGGCGGGGCCGGTGCGCCAGAAGGCGGGACGCTCGATCGCGTAGACGGGGTGGGAGTCCAGCGTGACGACGATGTCGGTGAAGGCGGCGCCGGCCTGGTCGAGCAGCTCGGCGAGGCGGCGCAGGTCGGCGTCCGCGCCGGTCACGGGCAAGGCGGCGCCGGGGATGTCGCAGAAGTCGTTCTGCGGGTCGACGATCAAGAGCTGGGCTTGAGGGCGGGGGCTCATCTTCGGACTCCTTCTTTCGGTGCGTGGACGCCAGCATAGCGAGCATCCCCTCCCCCTCCCCCCAGAGCCCGACGAGCATTCGCGCGCGCCGCTCCCCGCGGCCGGCGTCGCCTCAGCCGCGATCGATGTAGCCGAAGGTCCCTTGCGCGAGGATCTCGTCCGCCGCTTGGCGCGCGGCCTTCATCGCGTGCCGGAACAACGAAGTCGCCACGCTGATGCGCCGCACGCCGGCTTCGCCCAGCACCGCGACGCTGTGGCTCTTGCCCGGCACGCCGTTCATGAAGTTCACCGGCTTGCTCACCGAAGCGCACACCCGGCGCACCGCGTCCAGATCCGGCAGCAGCGGCGCGAACAGCACATCCGCGCCCGCGCGCTCATAGGCCTGCAAACGACGGATCGTGTCGTCCAGATCGGGCACGCCTTGGAAGAAGTTTTCGGCCCGCGCGGTCACGGTGAAGCGGAAGGGCAGCTGGCGCGCCGCCTCGACCGCCGCCGCTACGCGCGCGACCGACCGCTCGAAGTCGTAGAGGGCCGGACCGTCCGCCTCGCCGGTCGAGTCCTCGATCGAGCCGCCCACCGCGCCGGCCTCGGCGGCCTGGCGGATGGTCTCGGCGCAGTCCTCGGGACTCGCGCCGAAGCCGTTGCCCAGGTCCGCGCTGATGGGCAAGCCGGTCACACCGACGAGCATGCGGAGGTGGGCCATCTTTTCGTCACGGGTGAGCTGACCGTCGCGCTTGCCGACCACCTCGGCGGCGGCGGCGCTGGAGGTCGCCAGCGCCTGGAAGCCGGCCGCTTCGAGCATGCGCGCCGAGGCCGCGTCCCAGCCGTTGGCGATGACGAAGGGCTGGCCGCGCTCGTGGAGCGCGCGCAGCGCGGCGGCCTTGTCGGTTTGGGTCATCGAAGCAGGGGTCGAAGTGCTCATTGGAGGCCTCGTGCGGAAAGATGAAGGTGACCTGGGCAGGTCACTGGAAGGGGTCGGCGGATCCTAGGCGGACCTCCTGCCCCCGTCTGGCAGGAATCGGACTTCTCCCTCCTTCGGGCTCCCCGCCCCCTCCCCCCGGCAAGCTTCCGGCCCCCGCTACCTCCCAAGGGGTGGCGTGTTCACCACGCTTCCCGGCGATTTCCGTCGGCGCCACCCGAAATCGCGCGCTGACCGCACGAAATTGCCATTTCACTTGTTGCGATCAATTCGCATTTGATAACGTGTCGCGTTTCGCCGATGACGCCGCCTCCCGCTACCCGTCCCGCCCTCCTTGGGCCCCTCGGTGTCCTTCTCCGCTCTTTCCGGTCTCCCGGTCCACCGTTCATGTCGTCCACCGCTTTCCGCGCCGCCGCGCCGCGCCTGACCCTGGTTTCCCTGTCCGTCCTGAGCCTGCTGGCGCCGCTCGCGGCTCGCGCGCAGTCCGCCGAAGCCAAGCCCGCGGCGGGCGCCACCTCCGCCGCCGCTTCGGGCACCGAGGCGCCGCAGAAGAAGCTGCTCGACGAGGTCGTCATCAGCGGCGAGCGCAAGAAGACCTTCGCGCCCGAAACCGTGCGCGTGGGCGCCTTCCGCGACCAGGATCCGCTGGACGTGCCGCTGACCAACGCCGTCATGTCGCGCGAGCTGCTCGACGCGCAGGGCGCGCAAGGGCTGTTCGACGCGCTGAAGAACACCGCCGGCGTGACCCGCTCCCAGGTCAGCGGCTCGACCTACGACAACCTGTCCATCCGCGGCATCGTGGTCGAGAACCGCGGCAACTACCGCCTCAACGGCAGCCTGCCCATCGTCAACCTGATCGACATCCCGCTCGAGAACAAGGAGCAGGTCGAGGTGCTCAAGGGCGCCTCCTCGATGTATTACGGGATGGTGCCGCCCTCGGGCATCGTCAACTTCGTGACCAAGCGTGCCGGTCCCAAGCCGGTGACCTCGCTGACCACGACGATCAATGACCACGGCGGCATCAAGACGCATGTCGACATCGGCCGGCGCTTCGGCACCGACGACAGCATGGGCGTTCGCGTCAACGCCGCGGCCAGCAAGGAGGAGACCGGCATCGACCGCTACAAGGGCGACCGCAACCTGGTGACGCTGGCCTACGACTGGCGCGTGACGCCGACGGCCAACCTGAAGGTCGACCTCGAGCGCTATCGCAAGAACGTCAGCGAGCAGGCCGGCATCCAGCAGCCCGCCGCGGTCAACGGCGTGATCACGCTGCCGCGCGTGCCCGACAACAAGACCAATCTGGCCGGCGACTGGGCCCGCTACGACGCGCATGCGACCAACGCGCTGGTGCGCGGCGACTTCGCGCTCAACGACAACTGGGTGGTGAGCCTGGAGACCGGCCGCGCCAAGACCGATCGCGACCGCAATTTCTCGACCTTCCAGAACTACAACCCCACCACCGGCGCCGGCACGCTGAGCACCTCGGTGCTCAAGGGTCAGGCCTACACCAACACCAACCACCGCGCCGAGGCCATCGGCCGCTTCGACACGCTGGGCCTGTCGCATGAGCTGACCCTGGGCGCCAGCTACAACCGCCGCGAGTCGGCCGGCTGGTTGGGCACGGGCTCGACCGCCAACCCGAATCCGACCGCCCCGCAGAACCTGTACGCGCCGGTCGACATCGCGCCGGTCAATCCCGCGCTGGTGCAGCGCGGCTATCCGTCGGAGATCCGCGACCGCGGCCTGTATATCTTCGACCGCGTCGCCATCGGCGAGCAGTGGCAGTTCCTGGCCGGCCTGCGCAAGACCGACTACCGCAGCCTGGCGACCAACCCCAACGCGCCGGTCACCGTCTACAACGCCGACAAGATCACGCCGAGCTTCTCGGTGATGTGGAAGCCCTTGAAGGACCTGAGCGTCTACGGCTCTCTGCTGCGCGGCCTGGAGGAGACCGGCACCGCGCCGCTGACCGCGTCCAATGCCGGCACGGTGCTGGCGCCGGCCGTGAGCAAGCAGCATGAGCTGGGCATCAAGGCCCGCGTCGGCTCGGTGCTGCTGCAGACGGCGGCCTTCCAGATCGAGCGCGCGCAGACCACCACGGTCAACGGCGTGTTCCAGATCGGCGGCCAGTCGCGCTATCGCGGGCTGGAGTTCTCGGCCAGCGGCGAGATCGGCCGCGACTTCGCCGTGGTGGCTTCAGCCACGCTGCTGGACGCGGAGATCACCCGCGTGGGCACGAGCAATCCGCTGGAGCTGGGCAAGACGCCGGAGAACACGCCCAAGAACACACTGAGCCTGTTCGGCGAGTATCGGCTGCCGATGGTGCCGGGTCTTGCGCTGAACGCGGGCCTCTATCACGTGGGCAAGCGCGCGGTGAACAACGCCAACCAGGGCTGGATTCCCGCGTACGAGACGCTGTCGCTGGGCGCGCGCTACGCCACGACGGTGCTGGGCAAGCCGGTGAGCCTGCAGGCCAATCTGGACAACGCCACCGACAAGAACTACTGGAGCACCGCCGGCAACAGCCTGCTGGGCGTCGGCGCGCCGCGCACGCTGCGCGTGACGGCCAAGGTGGATTTCTGAGATGGGGCTGGGCAAGGCGCGCAAGGTCTGGATCTGGCTGCACCGCTGGGTGGGCCTGACGCTGGGCCTGCTGCTGGCGGCGGCGGCGCTGCTGGGCTCGGTGATGACCGTGCTGCGTCCGCTGGACGAGGCCATGCATCCCGAGCTATTCCGCGCGCGCTCGGCGCAGATGCAGGCGGTCGCGCCCGGGCAACCGCTTCAGATGCTGCGGGAGCAGTTGGGCGCTGAGTTCGGGGCGAAGGCGACGCTGACGATCCGTCCTCCTCGGGAGCCCGGCGAGTCGATGCGCGTGCTGGTGCGCAGTCCCGGGTGGGATGGGACGCTGTATGTCGATCCGACCTCGCTGGTGGAGCTGGGGCGGCGTGGTGAGGCGGAGGGCTTGGCCAACTTCGTCTTCGAGCTGCACAGCGAGCTGCTGCTGGGCGATACGGGCAAGGCGGTGCTCGGGTTCACGGCGCTGGCCTATCTGGCGCTGCTGGTCACCGGACTGGTGCTGTGGTGGCCGACGACGCGGGCGCAGTGGCGTCATGCGTTCAAGCTCAAGCTCGACAAAGGCGCGACGCGCAGCCTCTTTGACCTGCATCGCTTCGGCGGCGCGGTGCTGGGGCTGCTGGTGGCGGTGGGGGTGGCGAGCGGCGCGTGGATGGCGTATCGGCCCATTGGCGGATGGGTCAATGCGCTGGTCGGGGACGCGGCGCCGAAACCGCCGAAGGTCGGAAAGGACCATGGGGAGCGGCTGACGCTGGATGCGATCGTCGCGCAGGCGCGGGCACGTTGGCCGGAAGGGACGGTCGGGTATGTGCAGGTCGGCGTGGCGGATACGAGGCCGGTGAGGATTCGATTCAAGATGCCCGGGGATCCGCATCCGAATGGGCTGTCGTCGATCTGGACGCATCCGGTGGATGGGCGTGTGCTCGGGGAGCAGCGGCTGGAGCAGCTGGACCTGGCCGCAAGGTCGACGGCGTGGATCTATCCGCTGCATGCAGGGGAGCTGTTCGGGACCGCGAATCGGGTCGTCACCGGGGTGGTGGGGATCGTGCTGTTCGGGATGGGGGTGACCGGGACTTGGTTGTGGTGGAGGAGGAGGCGGTAAGCCCTCTTGCTCCCTCTCCCGCTTGCGGGAGAGGGCGGGGGAGAGGGTCTTCTCGACGCTCAACTTGCCGCACCGCTTACCGCAGCAGCTGCCGCAGGCGATGCCAACAGCCTCGCCTACCAACGCCGCGCCGCCAACGCGCTGAGCCCGCTCCCACCCGCACCCGCGAGCGCCCCCAGATAGCGCTGACACACCACATCCGGCGCCTGGCCCTCGGCCCACGCGACCGCCATCAGCCGCAGCCCTTCGCGCGCCTGTCGCGACAGCCCGCCCTCCAGCGGATCGTCCGCCAGCGCCCGTAGCCGCTCGATATAGAGCCGCCGCGCATCGCCATCCGCGTCGACCAGCCGCAGCAAGGCCGCGCCCTCGCGCTGAAAGCGAGCCTCGCCGGACAGATCGCTCTCGCCCGTTTGGCCGATCGACGCGGACTGCCCCGCCCGATCGCGCGCCGCGCACAGGTACTCCAACGGCCCCAGCGAGCGCCACGCCCCGCCCGGTCCCGCGCCCCAGGCGTGCCGACGACCGCTCGGCACCCGGCCCGTTCGCAGCCCCTCCAGCAGGGTCGCCGCGACCACGCCGCAAGCCTGCGCGTCGCCGTGCTCGCCGACATGGGCCAGCAAGGTCAGGAAGTCCGGATAAAGCGCATCGCCCAGCCCGCGGCAGACCTGCTCCAGCAAGGCCAGCCGCTGCCCGCCGTCGCGCAGATCCACGCAGCCGGACAGCAGCGCCCGCGCTGCCCGCGTCCAATCGCGGTGTTGAGCAAGGCCCGCGCCGGCCAGGGGCATGGCGTCGACCATGAACCGTCAGCGGCCCGACGCCTCTTCCGCACCGGACGCCGCGAGCGCCGCCAGCACCCGCTCCGCGTGCGCCAGCACACCGAGGCCACGCGCCTCCGGCTCGACCTCGGCGCGCAGCAAGACGCCTTCGCCGCGGCCGCTCTCGGCCAGGCCAGCCAGGCCGCTCAGCCCCGACGCCCGCCCCGCTCCGCCAACCGCGCCCGAAGGCGAGGCACACGCGCCGCCGATCGCGGCATAGCTCGCGGCCTGGCTGACGGCGCTCGGCAATGAAGGCGGGAACATCGAAGTCATGAGGCGCAAGCCTACCCGCCGCCCTCCCCGCTGGGAATTGCGGGCGTTCCCAATCCCGCGGCGTCGCGGCGCAGGGATGCGGGCGTTCCTAGTCGCGGCGACCCGCAATGCGAACGCCCCCAACTTACGCGGCGCGACGCGGATCGTTTCAATCCAGCCTGCAGTTTTTCCAACGTCGCGGCGCCGTCGCCGCCCTGTGTCCACGAGTCACCTGCAGAGGAGAGAGCGAGATGTTCCCAACCCACTCCGTGTCGGCAAACCTGTCGGCCTCCGTCACCGGCAGCTACGGCGCCGGTGCCGTCAACACCAGCACGGGCGCCGCGGTCGGCAATCCGACCAACGCCCACACCTCGATGCAAGGCGGCAAGGCCGTCTTCGAGAACGACAACTACCGCATCAGCGCGGGCGACAACAACGAAGTCACCATCTTCAACAAGAACACCGGCGAGTCCTACCGCGTCTGGGGCGACCCGCATGTGGACGTCGACGGCAAGCACACCTTCGACTTCTGGGGCACGACCACGTTCAACCTGAACGACGGCACCAAGCTGACTTTCGAGACCGTGCCCGCCGGCAACAACATGACGCTGGCCAGCAAGCTGACCATCACCAACGGTGACTATGGCGCCAAGATCAGCGGCATCGACACCAACACCACCGGCGACCTCAAGGTCGAGGAAGCCAACGGCTGGGGCCGCACGCTGGACCAGTACACCGCCGACGGCAACACGCTGCTGGAGAACGGCGCCGGCAAGGGCTTCCTGGCGGTGGACGGCAGCGGCAAGGTGGTCAACGTCGACCAGACCTACATCAACGCCACCGATCTGCAGAAGGGCGGCGCCGGCAAGGCGCAGCAACAGCAGCAGCAACTGGCGGCGCAGCTCTTCGCGGGCGCTTTCTCGTCGATGAGCGGCCTGCTGAGCATTTCGCTGGCCGGCGCGTTACTGCGCAGCCTGGGCGGCGGCGACGACGGCGGCAGCCGTCCTCAGACCGGCGGTCACTCGCACGGCGGCGGGTCCTGGGGCTCGGTCGGTGGCGGCTTCGGCGGGAACGCCGGCGCGGGCCAGTTCTCGCTGAACCTGCAGCTGAGCTTCAGCCTCACCCTGACCCGCTGGAACGGCTGATCGGTCGATCCCGCATGAGCGTCGCGCCGCACGGCGCGACCGCGCGGCCCGGACACCCACGCGGTGCGTCGGGCCGCGCCGCTTTGGTGCCGTGCGGCAGCGCACGGACGCGGCTGCAGGGCGCGCGAGGGTCGGCATCTTTTTCAAGGCCGCGGCGCCTGGGGCAAGACCCGGCCCCGGTGAGGCGGATCGTCGTCCCCCTCGACGGCGACGGCACGGCAACGCAACGGGAACCTCACGTGCCCTGCCCGGGCATCCCCGCAGCTGACCCCCTTGCGCCGGAGCGCCCGACTCGATGCCGCTGTACCACCTGCCGCCCGCCCCGACTTCCTCCGTTCCGCCTGCCAGCCACGCGCCGCTCAGCGGAGCAACGCCACCCGCCGTCGTCACGCCGCTTCCCGGTGCGCAGGCCGACGACACGACGCCCGCCCCCGTGGGTGCGCTCCCCGGCGGCCGCACCTATGCGGGCCCGGAGCGCCGCTCGGCCAGTCGGACGTCGAGCGCCGACCTGCGCCGCTGGTCGCGCCAGGCGCCGGTGGTGCCGCTGCTGCTGGACTGGCTGCATGAGAGCGACACCGTGATCCGTACGCTGGGGCCGGCGATGTGGCGGCACTTCGCCATGCACGTGATGCAGCACGCCAGCTCGCGGGACTTGCGAGCGATGGGGCTGACGGAATCGCCGTCGGCGCGGGTCTGGACCTCCTGGCCCGCCTGGCGCCGTGCGGGCTTCCGCATCGCCGACACGCCAGGGCGGCTCCACCGGGCGGTGCTCTGGTGGGAGGACGGCGACGACGACAGCGATCCCGACGCAATCTCCGGCGCCGACTTCCGCCCGCCCTACGGCGCGGCGCTGTGGCTGGACGGGCGGCTGCTGCCGTATCCGCAGGAGCTCACCTTCGGCGCGTCGATCGCGGGCTCGGGCGACTGGATCGACGAGCGCTACCTGGTCATCGATGTCGACGGTCCGCCGGAGCATCCGGGCTACATCGAGGAGAAAGCCAACGGCGGCGGCTCGGTGCTCAGCCTGCTGGTCGTCGACGCGCGGCATCGCACCTGCCATCTGCTCAATCCGCGCGCGCATGAGCCCTGGCTGCGGCCGCGGGTGACCGCGCAGCGCGGCCGCTGGCGCATCGATCCGGGATCGGGCGATGCGGGGCCGTTCCGACTGATGACGCCGGCCGAGCTGCCGCCGGCTTCGATTCCATCGGAGATCCCGGACGACGAGGCGGAACCGCGATCGCTGGCACCGGCGTGGCGTCATGTGGTGGATGCGTGGAATGCCGATCACGAGCGGCTGGTGCGATTGCTCGGCGAGTGGAACTACGAGCTCGCGCTGGACAGTTTCAGGGACGCCGCGTTCCGCGGTTGATGGTGGACGCCTCAAAGCCCCTCGCCCGCTTGCGGGAGAGGGGTTGGGGTGAGGGCCGTCGCACACCAGAGCCCAAAGCCCTAGGGCCGCCCCTAACCCCCACAGCCGCCCGGAGCCCCTGATTGCGGACGCTCCCGACTTCCCCCTCCGCGCCTGCCCGCATCCAATGGCCTCCAAGCAAGGACGCCATTCAAGGAGGCCCATTCCATGTCCGCGATCCAGAACTACCGCGTCTCGCGCGGCGACACGCTCACCGACATCGCCGCCGCTCACGGCGTCTCGCCCGAGGCGCTGATGCGCGCCAACGGCATGAACCCCGCGCTGGCCGACGGCCGCGTGAGCCGCAACGCCGCCGACCCCGATCGGCTTCAAGTCGACCAGGTCCTGCGCATTCCCGTCGCCACGCCCGGCCTTGAACGTCAACACCGCGTCGCCCCCGGCGAGTCGCTGCTGGACATCGCCAAGCGCTGGGGCGTGGAGCTGCTGGATCTGCTGCATCTGAACCCGCAGGTCGCCGGCGCCTCACAGCCCGCCACCGCAAGCGCGCCGGCGGCAAGCGACTCCGCCGCGGGCTCCCCGCGCCTCGACCTCAAAGCCTTCACCAACCCCGAGCTCGGCTCCAACGCCCTGGCTGCCATCGTCATCGGCACCGCCGAGGGCACGCGCAAGCCGGACGGCAGCTTCAAGGGCGCCTTCGGCGGTCACGCCGATCCGGGCAACGCGAAGCACAACCTGGGCTCTTTCTCCTACCAGGACGGCGGCGTCACCACCGCGGCGCAGGCGGACCGCAAGCAGCTGCAGGTGCTCGCCAAAGCCGTCCCGGCCTACGAGCGCGCCGCCAAGGCCGCCGGACTCGATCCCGCGAATCCGCGCCTGGCCTCGGCCTATCTGGATCTGTACAACCAGTCCAAGACGGCGGCCGGCCGCTTCCTGGACCGATTGGGCTCGCTGTCCGGCAAGCCGCTGGACGTGGCCACGCTCACGCAAGCCCGCGTCGACAGCTTCATCAACCCCGGCACCGGCGAGCGCTATGCCGGCGCGGCGGGCGGCTTCGTCAACATCGCCCGCAAGCAGGTCGAGCGCGAGCCCACCGCCGCCGAGATCCGCGGCGTCGTGCGCGCCGATCAGCTGCGACGCGAGACGGCGCTGGAGAGCGCGCTGAGCAAGCAGGGCTTGCTGGCGCCGAGCGCTGCGCAGCCGTCGTCGACCAGGGCCGGCACACCCGCAGCGGCGCTGCCGCCGGCATCGGCGCACAACGCGCCTGCGGGGTCGACGACGGCCGGGGGCACGCCCGCCGCGAACACGGCGCCCGCGGGTCAGCCGAAGTGGCTGACGGTCGCGCTGGGTGAGCGCGGGGTGAAGGAGATCAAGGGCGGTGAGGACAATCCGCGCGTGGTCGAGTACCACCAGGCCACCAGCCTGAAGGCCAAGGAGGACGAGACCTCGTGGTGCTCATCCTTCGTCAACTGGACGATGAAGCAGGCGGGCGTGCAGGGCACCAACAGCGCGGCCGCGCGCAGCTGGCTGAACTGGGGCGAGAAGGTGACGCCGGATGCGGCGCACGTGAAGCCGGGGGATGTGATCGTGTTCCCGCGCGGGAGCAATCCGGCGTATGGACATGTGGCCATCGTCAAGGAGGTGCTGGACAACGGGAAGGTGGTCGTCGTCGGCGGCAACCAGAGCACCGGGCCGAAGGGATCGCCGGACGGCGTGACCGAGGCGACGCGGGATCTGTCGTCGGCGGTCGGGGTGCGCCGCGCGCCGTGATCGCGGTTCTAGCCCCTCGCCCATGCTTGGCCCCCGCGCCTATGCAGAGCCCCTCTCCCATGAAGTGGGAGAGGGGTTGGGGTGAGGGCCGGCGCAGACAGCGAGCGCCTGTCTCTACCGATTCCCGCGATACTCGCCGCGTGTCCCACCTTCCCGAGCAACGATGACCGTGCGACATGTCTTCTCCGCGCAGCCGCTTGCCGCGCTCGCCCTTGCTGGACTGCTCCCGCTCGCCCACGCCGCCTCACCCGCCAAGCCCGCCGCAGCCGCCCCGCTCCCCATCCTCCTGCGCTGCGCCCCCGACGACCTGAACGCCGCCTCGGTCAGCCTGGACGCCAGCGGCACGCCGCTGCAAGCCAGCCTCTACCTCGCCTCCGGCACGCACGAATGCGGCCTCGTCACCGACGGGCCCGCCACCGCCCAGCCCGAAGGCGCCTTCCGCTTCGACTGGAACGACCGCGACGCCCACCAGCGCTACCGCCTCACGGTCCGCCGCGCCGGCGACGCCTACACCCTCAGCGTCGATCCGCGCCGCTGCGGCACGCTCGAGCTCCCCGCCACCGTCACCGTCGCGCCCAAGGCCAAAGGCTGCAAGGTCGCCGTTGATCGCGACTTCGCCTTCACCCAGTTCTGGCGCGAGCTCCGTGACGCCGTCAAACGCCGCGACGGCGAGCAGCTTCAGCGCCTGTCCCTGCCGCAACTCCAGTTCGCCGAGGGCTCCGACGTCATGACCGCCCCCGCCGCGATCCTGCGCGGCGGCGCGGGCTGCGTGGACGACGTCGTCGCCGCCACCAGCGGCCGCAAGCTGGGCCAGATGCTCCAGGCGAATGAAACCCCGCGCCTGGACTCGCCCCCCTGGTCGCGCCAAGGCGACGCGCGCGTCAGCGTCGATGACGCGATCACCGTCGCGTGGACCAAGGCCGGCTGGCGGCTCGAGTACTTCAACGCGAGCCGCGACGTCTTCAGCAAGTGCAAGGCGCGCTGATCGCGCCCTTCCCTCGCCGGCTCAACGCCCCAGCCGGATCCCGTCCGGTCCGATCCGCATCGTGTCCGGATCGGCGTTCAGCGCCAGCCGCAGGTTCGCGCGCGCCGTGTCGCGGAGATTGGCCATCGCCTGAGCCGGAATCGGCGTCGTCGCATTCGCCTTCAGCGTGATCGCCATGAAGGCGCCGACCATGGCCTGCTGCTCATACGCGTCGCGCAACTCCCGCGCCGATCGCTGCGACAGCGAGTCCCTCAAGCGCTGACTGCTCCGCAGCTGGCGTGCGACCGCGCTGAACTGCTCGTCGGGCACCTCGGCGCCGGTCATCACCATGTAGTTGCCGACGAGGAAGGCGGCCATCGATCCCGCCATGTCGCCCTCGGGCCACCCGAAGGCCGCTTCGATCTTGCGGTAGACGTCCAGGCTCTTCACCAGCGCGGACGCCATGCCGGCGCGCGACGCGGCGGGAAAGCGCTCGGAGATCTCACGCGCGTTGGCCTCCGCACGCGAGGGCCCGGTCGCCACGGGGCCGGCCGCAGTCACGGTCGCTCCCGTTCCCGCGCCGGTGGCGGGTCCTGCCGCAGGGGCTGGTTGCCCCAACGCCTGATCCAGCGCCGGGAACGGCTGCAGCGCGTGCGCCGCTCCTCCTACGCCCACCGACAGCGCGATCGACACCGCCAGCATCACCGCGCCACGCTGGACGCGCGTCCTCAAGATCCTCGTGTTCATCGATGTTCTCCCTTGACGGCCGCCCGGCTCAGGGCAGCCAGTTGAGCTCATTCGTCGCGCAGCCGACCAGCGGCCGTCCCGGCGAGCGCGGATCGGGCAAGGCGAACTCGCCAGGTCGGCCGTAATCGACGCTCCAGGTCGAGCCATCCACCGGCACGGCCATCACGGGTTGGCACATCGGCATCGCGCTGCCCGCGCCCATCGCCGAGTTCACCCCACGCGTCAGGAACGCCACCCACTTGCCGTCCGGCGACCAGGTCGCCCCGGTCACGCCCAGCGACACGCCCATCCGCACCACCTCCGGCGACGGCCGCGTCAACGGCCTCACCACGCCGTCGTCCAGTCCCACCGTGTAGAGCGAGCGGAAGTTGGCGCGCCCCAGCGGCGTGTTGAGCGTCAGCAGCGCGCGGCGACCGTCGGGGCTGGCGCGCAGCTCCGCGTTGGTCGACGCGATGCCCGCCGGCAGCTGCAAGGGCAGGCGCTGCTGAATGCCGGCGCCGGGCTTGGCCACCACCAGCTGATCGCCGGCCAGGTAGACGTAGCGCCCGTCGGGCAGCCAGTCCGCCGCCGCCGCATACGCGGCGCGGTCGTAGTCCAGCGGCGAGTCGCCATCCACGCCGCGCCCGTTGAGCGTCTTCACGAACAGCCTGGGCTGGCGCGAGTTCTGGCTCGCCCAAAGGTAGCCCAGCACCAGTTGCCCGTCCGGCGACACCCGTACCGACGGCGAGAAGCGCGGCTTGTCGCCGCTGCCCGCGAAAGCGCCCAGGTCCACTTGCCCGATCTGGGCGAAGCGCCGCGACTCAAGGAAGGCGAGACTGCCGTACTGGTCGGTGCGGACGAAGGCCGCGGCAGTCGCGCCGCCGTGCCACGCATCGCGGCCTCGCCGCCGCGACAGCGCGCTGCCCGGCAACGGCGTCAGCGTGCCGCTGCGCAGGTCGAGCTGCGCGTAGGCATCGGCGCCGTTGGTGTCGAGAAAGAGCCGGCCCACGCGCGGCGCGGCGCGCGCGGTCGGCTCCTCGGCCGCGATGACCGATGTCATCGGCATGGTCGCGGCCAGCATCGTCAGCGTCGTCATGAGCGCCATCACCCGATGGCGCGCCCGTCCAGTCGATCTCACGCGTGAATCTCCCTTCACGGCCGGCTCACTGCCAGCTCATCTCGTAAAACGCGCAGTCCTCGACGACCGTCTTCTTGCCCTGCGCATCGATCAGCGTGAGCCTGCGATCGGCGGGATCGTCGGTGCCGTCGACGCTCACCGGCGCGGCCGCGTCGGACGGTATCACCTGCACCGCCTGGCAGCTCTGATAGAAGCCCGGTGTCCCCGGATTCACCCCGCGCGCGGAGAAGGCGATCCACTTCCCGTCCGGCGACCAGGTCGCGTTGCCATGGCCCATGCGGATGCCCGACGCGACCACCCGGTCCGAGGGCTTGGTCAGCTGTTTGAAGCCGGTGCCGTCGATGTTCACCGTGTAGAGCAGCGTGTACATGGTCCCCGACACATTGGTCCCCAGCGCGAGCAGCAACCGCTTGCCGTCGGGGCTGGCGCGCAGCATGCCGCCCTCGGTCGTGATGCTGGCCGGCAGCGGGAAGGCGACGCGGGCCACCATGCCGGCCTTCAGGTCGGCCACGGCGATGAACTCGCCGGCGAGGTAGACGTAGCGGCCGTCGGGCAGCCAGTCGAAGAGGTGGCGATGCCAGTAGCGGTCGTAGGTGTAGGGGGAGCCCGACTGAACGACCTTCCCTTGCAGGTCCAGGACGGTGATGACCGGATTGTCGGATTGGTAGTTGAGCTGCAGATAGCCCAGCAGGAGCTTGCCGTCTGGGGAGAGGCGGACCGCGGACTTGAACTCCGGTTGATTGGCGCCGGCCACGTTGTGCAGGTCGAAGCCGCCGATGGGTTGCAGCGTGGTCGGGTCGAAGAGCGTCAGTACGTCCGTCGTGTCCAGTCGTACCAGGCCGCCGCGCGTGGAGGTCCAGGTGTCACGCTCGTCGTAGTGGACCGCCGCTTGGCTCTCCGGCAGCGCATCGATCTTGGCCGCGGCCAGGGTCACGCGTTGCGCGGGGTGGGCGCTCATGCTCAGCGTGAGCACGCCTTGCGTGGTGGGGGTTGCGCCGGTGGGGTTGGTCGGGTTGGTGGGCGTGGTCGGATTCGTGGGATTCGTCGGCGTGGTCGGGGTCGTCGGGTTGGTCGGATTCGTCGACACCGGCGGCTCGCTCGATCCTCCACCTCCACCGCCACAGGCGACCATCAACGCGGCCGCTACGGCCGTCAGGCCACTGACCGCGCACCGGTAAACCCGGCGCTCAATGCTTGCTCTCATCGTCGGAACTCCTGAGGGGACCTGGACTCGTTGGGAAGAGGAAGAAGGGCTCGCTGCCACTCGTCGGCCCTCACCCCCTGCCCCTCTCCCGCGCAGCGGGAGAGGGGTAAGAACGGCGGCCCGCCAACGGCCAACAGCCATGGCAACGTCGACGGCGGCGGCGGGGGCAGGAGCGGAAACGGCGAAGGCGGAGGGAGCCGGGCTCCCTCCGCCGTCGCGGACCGCGCCACCGGGCGCGGTGTCCTCGTCGCGGGCAATGGCGCTCGCGTCGCGGTACTTACTGCTTGCGGGCCATGGAGCCCAGCGCTTCGCCCAGCGCCTTGATCGCCGTGGTGAAGGTGTTGTTCAGCAGGCTGTACTCCTGGCTGGTGGCCTGGAATTCCGTCATCAGCTTGTTGAACTGCATGGCGTTGTCCTGGTCCTGACGGCTGCTGATCGCGTCGCCGACCGTGGTGGCCTGCTCGCCCTTGCGGCCGCCGTTCTCCGCGGCGTAGCTGGCCGTGTTGGCCGAGCGCTTGTCGCTCAGCGCCGACATCTCGCCGGACAGACGCACCATGTCCTGCGCCTTCTGGCCCAGGGTCTGGCCCATGGCCTTGGCGATGGCCTGCAGCCAGCCGCGACCGCCGCCGCCTTCGGATTCGCTGCCGCGCTGGTTCAGCACGCTGGCGACCCACTCGTCCTTGAAGTCGTTGCGGAACTGCGTCAGCGCGCTGCCGAATTGCTGCTGAGCAGCGCTCTCGACATCGGCCGGAACGGAGTTGTCGCGCAGGCCGGCCAGGGTCTGGGCGGTCGTGCTCTTGATCTGGTCGCCCACGAACTTGGGCATGCCGTGGTTCTGCTGCAGGTCGTTCACGCCCTCGTTGATGGCCTGACCGACTTCCTTCTGCAGCAGGTTGCCGACCGCCTGGCCGATCATGGCGCCGATCGGGCCGCCGAAGGCGCCGCCGACGATGCCGCCGATGGCACCCAGAAGGCCGCCGCCGCCGCTGCCACCCAGAACGCTGTTCAATGCTCCAGACATCGCTTCTCTCCTGAATCAATGCCGCCGACCTGGCGACCGCTTTGTTGACCGTCACCGTGCGCGACCTCGCGCCGGTGAGCCTCTGAGCCCGCACCGTGCTTCACGGCGCCGACGGGTTGAATTTCATGGCTTCCCGCGTTTCGTCGAAAGTCAGGACCGTCGGCAGTCAGGGTCCGTCCCGACTAGGGGCGTCCGCAACGCCGCCCCCGATGACGCCCCCATGGGGACGCCGCGTCAGGTCCTCGCCGGGCGCCGCGGCGCGACGGCGGGCACGCGCTCCGCCGTTACTCGATCGCTTCGGATCCCCGTGTTCATCGGCATTCGCGGCCGCCGCCATCTCCTGCCTCACCTCCGCGGCCCACAGGATGACCTCGGCGATCACGTCGAAGAGATCGGCCGGAATCACCTCGCCGACCTCGGCCCGCGCGAGCAGATCCCGCGCCAGCGGCACGTTGCGGACGATGGGCACGCCGGCGCGCTCCGCGGCGGCGCGCATCGCGGCGGCCACCTCGCCCTCGCCCTTGGCGGCGATGGTCGGCACGGGACAGCGCTCGCGGTCGTAATCGATGGCCACGGCCACGTGCGTCGGATTGACCACCAGCGCCGCCGCCAGGCCCGTGGCTTGCGCGGCGTTCTGCTGCGACCACTCCGCATGCGCCTGGCGCCGGTGCTGCTTGAGCATCGGATCGCCCTCGTTGTCCTTGAACTCCTGCTTGATGTCGCGCAGGCTCATGCGCATCTTCTTGGTGAAAGAGTGGCGCTGCCAGAAGGCGTCCAGCATGGACACCACGATGAAGGCCGCGATCGCCCAGGCGATCAGCCGCCAGCTCGCGTCCCACAGCAGCGCGGCGGTGGTACGCGCGCCGTCGCCGCTCTGTCGCACCAGCGCCATCCAGTCGGGCAAGGCCTGACGCGCGAGCAGCCAGCCCAGGCCCAGCAACAGCGTCGCCTTCAGCACGTTCTTGAGCAGCTCGACCAGGCTGTCCATCGAGAACATCCGCTTGATGCCCTCGGCCGGGTTCAGGTGCGACATCTTGGGCGTGACCTTCTCCATCGCCCACACCGCGCCGACCTGCAGGAAGTCGGTCAGCAGCCCGGTGGCCGCCACCGGGACCATCAGCACCGCGGTGATCCACGCCAGGCACTCGACCGCGGCCGCGCCCAGCGATCGCGCCACCAGCGCGAAGCCGCCCGCGTCCCAGCCGCGATCCAGCGCCTGGAACAGCAAGTCCACCAAGGCCTGCACCCGCTGCGCCGCCGGCACCGCCAGCACGGCGAACAGCAACAGCCAGACCAGCAGCGTCACGGTGGCGCTGAGGTCGCGGCTCTTGGGCACGTCGCCCTTCTTGCGGGCGTCGAGCAGTCGTTTCGGGGTGGGCTTTTCGGTCTTGTCGCCGCTGTCGTCCGCCATCCGGGGGGCTCCTCCACTGCTGGGACGGTCGCATTCGATGCCGAATCCATGCCGCCCGGATGACGCACCCGTTTCAGACGTATCTATGTGTTTCCTAGGGGGGTTCGAGGGAGAAGCCTCGAGATCTCCGCTTGAAGAACCCTAAATGGCAACCGCTGTGCCCACGACAACAAAGTCGACACACACCGTTACAGCCTGCCGAAGGGGCTATTGGTGATTCGGTCCGGCGTCGGAATAGTGCGCGGCGAACAGGGAGAACAAGACCCATGCAGGTGATGCAGTACGCCACGGCGCTCGCGCTGATGGCCGGGATCCTCGCGTCCCCGGCGATCGCGTCGGACGCCCCCTCGGCCATTCGATGCGACGCGCCCCTTTTGCCGGAAGGGTCAGGGCTTGCCCACGACGACGGCAGGGTCGAGCAAGCCCTGACCCCCGGCAAATTCGCTTTGGTCGGCCGGCTCTGCGGCACAACCGTCGCTGCCGCGGCGGCCGAGCGCCATGCCGCACCGCGCGCGGAGCAGCTGTCGCTCTACGCCACGGGCTATCGCGCCGGCAGCCTCGCCGACGACGCAACGCCGCGCGCACCGGCAACGCCCGCCGCGCTGATGGAGCTGCCCATCGCGCCCTACGGCTACATGCCGGGCGCGACAGGAACGGCGGGATCGGCGGCATCGACGGGATCGCCGTCGTCATCGGCCCGTCATGGTGCCGCGTCCACGCGAAGGCAAGCCGGCGCCGCGCGCATCCTCGCACTCGCGCAAACGTTAAACGCGGCCGCCGAGCGCCATGACATCGACCCCTTGCTGCTGCACGCGATCGCGCATGTGGAGTCGCGGCACAACGCGGCCGCGGTCTCGCCGGCCGGCGCCCGCGGCCTGATGCAGGTGATGCCCGCGACGGCCAAGCGTTTTGGCCTGATGGATCCGGCGCGCGAGCTGATGGCCGCGCCGGCCAACGTCGAAGTCAGCGCGGCCTATCTGAAGACCTTGCAGGAGCGCTTCGGCAACAACCTGCCGCTGGTGCTGGCGGCCTACAACGCCGGCGAAGGCGCGGTGGAGCGCCACGGCCGCCGCGTGCCCGACTATCCCGAGACCCGCGACTACGTGGCGCAGGTGCTGCGCGCCTACCGAGCCCTGCGCGAGGCGGTGGCCGCCAACCGGTCCGCGCCATGAGCCTGCACGCCTACCTCCACCGCGGCGAGGCCGGCCGCGAAGGGCTGCTGTCGCGCTACGTCGACCTGGTGCTGGTCGCGGGCGTGATCGCCATCGTCGCGCTGATGGTGCTGCCGCTGCCGCTGTGGCTGATCGATCTGCTGGTCGCGGCCAACATGGCCTCGGGCGTGCTGCTGCTGCTGGTAGCCATCTACATCGCCGGGCCGATCGAGTTCGCGGTCTTCCCCAGCCTGCTGCTGATCACCACGCTGTTCCGGCTGTCGCTGTCCATCGCGACCACGCGCCAGATCCTGCTGCATGCCGACGGCGGCCACATCATCGGCACCTTCGGCCATCTGGTCGCGGGCGGGAATCTGGTGGTGGGACTGGTGGTCTTCCTGATCATCACCGTGGTCCAGTTCATCGTGATCGCCAAGGGCGCGGAGCGCGTGGCCGAGGTCGCCGCCCGCTTCTCGCTGGACGCGATGCCGGGCAAGCAGCTGTCCATCGACTCGGACCTGCGCTCCGGGCTGATCGACAAGGAAGAGGCCAAGCGCAAGCGCCGCCTGCTGGAGATGGAGTCCAAGCTGCACGGCAGCCTGGACGGCGCGATGAAGTTCGTGAAGGGCGACGCCATCGCCGGCATCGTGATCATCGCGATCAACCTGATCGGCGGCTTGGCCGTCGGCGTGCTGCAACAGAAGATGGCGGTGGGCGATGCGCTGCACGCCTACTCCATCCTGTCCATCGGCGAAGGCATGGTCGCGCAGATCCCCGCGCTGCTGGGCGCAATGGCCGCCGGCCTCATCGTGACCCGCACCGCCGACGAGGACGAACGCCACCTCGGCGACGCGATCCGGCGCCAGCTTGCCGCCAAGCCGCGCGTGCTGCTGGTGGGCGCGGCGATCTGCGGGCTGTTCTCGACAGTGCCGGGATTCCCGGCGCCGGTCTTCCTGCTGCTCGGCCTGTTGATGCTGATCAGCGGGCTGGCGCTGCTGCCCGCGTGGCGGCTGCGCGTGGAGCGCTGGCGCGGTCGGGCGATGCCGGCCTCGCAGCTCAAGGCGCCACCGGCCGTGCGCGACGCACCGCCCGCGCAACTGCCCCCCGCGCTGCCCTTGCTGCTGCTGGTGCCGCCCACGGCCTTGCAGGGCGATACGGGCCGTGCGCTGGGGGCGGCGCTCGGCCGCATGGCCTCGGACTTCCAGCTGCACCTGGGCGTCGCGCTGCCGCGCATGGCGCTGCAAGGCTGGTCGCCGGATCGCATGGGCGGGATCGGCGGATCGAGAGGATCGAGCGGATCCGGTGGAACGGGCGGCGACTGGGAGCTGATGGTCTACGAGACCCCCATCGCCAGCGGGGCGATGCCCGCCACATCAGGATCGGGATCGGGGCCCGCCACGATCGCGGTCGAGACGGCGCTCGCCGACGCCTTGCGCCACGTGTTGCGCCGCCACGCACCGCTGTTCGTCGGCATCCAGGAGACCACCGCGATGCTGACGCAGGCCTCGGCGGAGCTGCCCGACGTGGTCAAGGAAGTGCTGCGCGCGCTGCCGATCCAACGCGTGGCCGACGTGCTGCGGCGGCTGGTGGCCGAGGAGGTCTCCATCCGCAACCTGCGCGACGTGCTGGAGTCGCTGGCCGAAGCCGGTCAGCGCGAGAAGGACGTGCAGACGCTGACGGAGCTGGCGCGCATCGCGCTCAAGCGTCAGACCAGCCACCGCATCGCGCCGGACGGCCGGCTGCGCTGCCTGATGCTGGGCGCGGAGCTGGAGGAGACGCTGCGCCAGGGCCTGCGCAGCAACGGCGGCGCGACGCAGCTGGCCATCGATCCCACGCTGGCGCAGCGCATCGGCGCGGCGCTGGTCGAGGCGGCCGCGCGGCACGGCGCGATCGCCATCGTCACCGCGGTCGACGTGCGCTGGCATGTCCGCAAGCTGATCGAGACCGACGCGTTCGACGTGGCGGTGCTGTCCTTCCATGAACTGGTGTCCAGCCTGACGCTGGACGTCGTCGAGCGCGTCGACCTGCCGGCGCTGCCCCTGCTTCAAGCCGCCTGAGGCCCCAGGCATGAACCGCTAGCTGCACCGCTTCCGCCCCGCCAGAGATTCCCAGAAAAAGATTGCGAGAGCCATGACCCCGACGCGTTCCTCCGATGCCGCCGCCGCGCCCGCACCTGCCGGCCTCGGCGCCCGCGACCGCCGCTCGAAACGCCGCGCCCTGGCCCTCGCGGCGATGCTGGCGGCCAGCGCCGGCGCCTCCGCGATGCCCTGGGGCCAGGGCGCGCAGCCGGTGGTGCTCACGGCGCGCGAGCAGCCGCTGAGCGCTTTCTTGGAGGGCGTGTTCTCGCAGGCGGACTCGCCGGTGTCGCTGAGCCCCAACCTCAGCGGTCAGGTCAGCGGGCGATTCCGCATGTCGGCGCAGACACTGGTGCAAGAGATGGCGCGGGCCTACAGCCTGGTGGTCTTTCACGACGGGATGGTCACGCACATCGCCGCCGCGCGTGAGATCCAGACCCGCCACTTCCCGCTCACCGCGCTGGCGACGCAGCGCACGCTGCGCAGCGCCGAGGAACTGCAGCTCACCGACGCCCAGAACACGCTGCGCCGCGGCGCCGACGGCACGCTGGTCGCGCGCGGTCATCCGGCCTTCGTCGAGATGGTCGCGGAGCTGGCCCGCGCCAATGACCCGACGCAGCCCCCGGCGACCGGCGGCGTGGCGGCGGGGCGTGAGGACTACCGCGTCTACTACCTGCGCTACGCCTGGGCGCAGGACGTGAGCATGTCGGTGGGCGGGCGCTCGATCAGCGTGCCGGGCGTGGCGTCCATCCTGAGGACGCTGGTCGGCGTGCCGGGTGGCGCATCGCAAGCCGCCTCGCGCGAGCGGCCCAGCACCGTGCCGGGTCTGCGCGGACAGGGGCTGGCGGCGCAGGCCTATCCGGCCGGCGGCACGCTGGGCTACGGCGGTGGGAACGGCGGAGGGAACGGCGGCGGCGGAGTCTACGGGGAGCCGGCACGCGGCGAGGCCGACCTGGTGCAGGCTGCGATGCAGCAGCCGGCGGCGATGCGCGGCGGTCGCGAGATGGCGCCGCCTCAGCAGCAGCAGCAGCCGGCCATCAGCGGACCTCGCATCGAGGCCGATCCGCGCCTGAACGCGATCATCGTGCGCGACCAGCCCGAGCGGCTGGAGCGCTACGGCGCGCTGATCCAGGCGCTGGACGTGGAGCCGCAATCGCTGGAGATCGAGGCCACCGTCATCGACGTCAACACCGATCGGCTGCGGGAGCTGGGCATCAACTGGCGCTGGTCCAGTCCGGGCGGCAGCGAGTTCCTCTTCGGCAACGGCACGGCGAGCGACCTCAACCTGCGCGGCGGACGCGACGTGACGCCGATCGGCAAAGGTGGCTTCATCTCCGCGGTGCTGGGCAGCCGCAACAACTTCGTGGCGCGCATCAACGCGCTGCAGGACGACGGCGCGGCGCGCGTCGTCTCCAGTCCGCAGGTGCTGACGCTGTCCAACGTCGAGGCCGTCTTCGACAGCAGCTCGACCTTCTACGTGCGCGTCGCGGGGCGGGAGCAGGTGGACCTGTTCAACGTCACGGCGGGCACCTCGCTGCGGGTGATGCCGCATGTGTTCACCGACCGGGACCAGACCCGCATCAAGCTGCTGGTGCAGGTGGAGGACGGCAACATGACCGCGGCGCAGGTCGACGCGATCCCGGTGGTGGAGCGCGCGACCATCCAGACGCAGGCGCTGATCAACGAGGGCGAGAGCCTGCTGATCGGCGGCATGACGCGCGACAGCAGCGGCACGGGCACGAGCAAGGTGCCGGTGCTGGGCGACGTGCCGGTGCTGGGGAACCTCTTCCGCAGCAACCGGCAGACCAACAGCCGCATCGAGCGGATGTTCCTGATCACGCCGCGTCTGGCGCGCGCCGGTCAGCCGGCCGGCGAGAGCGCGCTGCGCGGCGGGGCGCCGCAGCAGGCGCCGCGTGTGCCGGATCCGGCCCCGCGAAATGAACCGGCGACCACGGTCCCCGTTCGACCATCAGGTCCGGCCACGCCGGCGCCGTTGCCGCCGGCGCCCTCCGCGGCCCCGACGGGGTCCGATCCGCGTTCCCAAGGAGGGCCGGCGACATGAACCCCACCGCACAACGACGCCCTCGCACGCTGCGGGGCGAGGTCGACACCGCCAAGGCGGTCGAAGGGTCGTCGGCATCTGCCTGCGCTGTCGATCCGCCGATGCAGGCGAAGCCGTCCATGTCGCCGGAAGCGCTCGAACTCCGCGTCCTCGCCGGCCCGCAGGCCGGCGCGCGCGTGCCGTGGCCGGCGACCGGCGGCGCGCTGGTGCTGCGCGCGGGCGAGGACATCGACGACACCATCCGCGCCGATCTGTTGATCGACAGCGAGCGCCCCGCCCTGCTGCGCCTGCGCGCGCAGCGCGACGGAGAGGCGCGCGTCGAAGTGCTCTCCGGCGCGGTGACGATCGGCGATCACACGCATGCGACGGGCGCGGTCTTCCGCTGGCCCCTGCTGGTGCCGATGCAGATCGGCGACTCGGCGGCGATCGCCGTGGGTGAGGCGCAGGCGGAGATCTGGCCGCTCGCGCCGCTGTACGGCGACTCGAATCGATCGGGCGACGAGACCGATGACGCCGCGGACTCGTCGCGCCGAGCCGATGCCATCGGGAACGGCGCGGACGCGGGCAGCGATGGCGACGCGGACGCCGACGGCAGCAACCCCATGGCCGGGATTCCGCCGCGCGGGCGCGTCGACACGTGGCTGGCGGGCGGGGGCGCGGTGTTGGGCATCGCGGGCCTCGTGTGGTCCTTGCTGATCACGCTGCCCACGGCGCCGCACGCGGCCGTTCCCGTGCTGGTCGCGCAAACGCCGGTGCCGGCGCCCCACGACGAACTCGTCTTCGAGGCGCCGGCCGCGGGTCGCGCCGAGCCCGCGCCCGTGGAACCCAAGCCCGCCGCCGAGCCCGAACCGCCGCGTCCACCGACGCTGCCCTCCGCCGGCAACGAGCCGGGCAAGCGCATCGTCACCCTGGTCAGCCAAGGCCAGCTGCCGCATCTGGTGACCGCCGACGGCACGCGCTACTTCGTCGGCGCGGTGCTGCCCAGCGGACATCGCGTCGCGGCGGTGCTGCCGCAAGCGCTGGTGCTGGAGCGCGACGGTCAGCAGTCTCGCATCGAGTTCTGAGGAGCACGTCAGAACGCCCTGTTCCCTCCCTCGGCCGCCGTCCCGCACCCATCGGGCCGACCGGCCGCCCTTCCCACCACTCCACAACCGAAGGAGCACTTGATGAGCACGATTCAACGCAACCTGCTGGGCAACGGCACCGGTACGGGCGCTGCCGGCGGCACCGGCAGCTGGTTCGAGGCGATGGCCGATGCCTGGGGCAAGGCCCTGGACGCCAAGGCCGACCAGATCACCGACAAGTCCGCGCAGATCGGCAACGCCAGCGCCGACAAGCCGGCCGACATCACCGAGCTGACCGCGATGTCGCTGGAGATGGGCTTCCTGAGCAACTCGTCGCACACGGCGCTGGCGTCCGTGGGATCGGCGCTCGAGACGATGGCGCGCAAGCAATGAGCGCGATCGCGGTCCTGGGTCTGCCGCCGGTCGCGTCGGCCTCGGCCGTCGCGGGCGACGCGGCGGCGGGGTCGGGCGCGCGGGCCGGCTACGGCCTGTCGCTGTCGGACTTCGGCGGCTTCGAGCAGGCGCTGCGGCGCGCCGAGGGCCGGGCCGGCGACGGCCCGGGCGTCGACGCCGCGCGCGTGGCACCGGTCTCGGAGGTCGCGGCGCAGATGCTCAAGCCCTTCGACCACATCAACGCCGAGGCCGAGAGCCTGGGCCGCATGGCCGACGCCGCCCGTCTGGCCGGCGCCGAGATGCGTCCCGGCGACGTGGTGCAGCTGACGCTGCGCTGCCAGGAGTTCATGTTCCATTGCCAGCTCACGTCCAACATCGCCAATCGCGGGTCGGACGGGCTGCAGCAACTCTTCCGCCAACAGGGGTGACGACGATGCGCCGACCGCTCCGCTTCCGTCTTTCTTCTGCCGTGTCGCTGCTCGCGCTGGCCTCGGCGGCCTTGCTGTCCGGGTGCAAGGAGCAGGTCCTCTACGGGGACCTCACCGAGCGCCAGGCCAACGAGGTCGTGGCCGCGCTGCGCGAGTCCGGCATCGAGGCGCAGAAGCTGCACCAGGAGAAGACCTATGCGGTGCAGGTCGGCGCCGACGACTTTCCGGCGGCGGTGCAGCTGATGCGCGCGCAGGGGCTGCCGCGCGAGAGCTATGACTCGCTGGGGCAGGTCTTCAAGCGCGAAGGCTTCGTGTCCACGCCGCTGGAGGAGCGGGCGCGGCTGCTGTATGCGCTGTCGCAGGAGCTGTCCAACACGGTGGCCAGCATCGACGGCGTGGTGGCGGCGCGGGTGCATCTGGTGGTGCCGGAGAAGCATCCGCTGGACGACAAGCCGCAGCCGGCGGCGGCCTCGGTCTTCATCAAGCATCGGCCGGATGTGGACCTGGGCGCGTTGACGCCCAAGATCAAGGCGCTGATCTTGAACAGCGTCGAGGGGCTGCCGGCGGAGAAGGTCACGGTGGCGCTGTTCCCGGCGCTGCCGCCGGCGCCGGCCAGCAGCGCGGCCTTGGCGGCCATGGCGGCGCGGGAGGCCGGGAGCTTCGCAGCCTCGGCGTGGCTGCCGTTCTCGATGGCGGCGGGTGGCGCGGCGCTCGTGGGCGCGGCGTGGCTGGTGCGGTCGCGGCGGTCACGGCCTCGGCTGGTCGCGCGGGAGCCGGCCTTGATCGTCCGCGCGGATCCGCCGGCGGGACGGGGGTGACCGTATGAGTCCAGCACTGGAGCGGGAATCGTTGGGCGAGTCGGTGGCCGGATCAAGCGACGGATCAAGCGACGGATCGAGCAGCGAGTCGAGGAACGGATCGATGGGCGGATCGATGGCTGATTCGAAGTACGAGGGCATCGACCGCCGCGCGCTGCTGCGGGATCGCCGCGAGCATCGCGCCCGCGTGGCGCAGCGGCTGACGCGCGAGGCGCCGGTGGCGGCGGACTGTCTGCCGTGGGCGGCCTTCGATGCGGCGCCGGATTGGCTCGCGTGGCCGGATGACGCGCTGGTGCTGTGGCAACGGCGCGTGGGGGCGGTGTTCTGCGCGCCGGCCTTAAGGCGATGGATAGACACGGCGCGCGTCACCGCACTGAGGTCGGCGCTGGGCGATGGCTTCTATCGCTCGCTGCTCCGGGCGGACGATCCGATGGCGGTCGCGACCTTGCCGGTCGGACTGCCGGATTGGCCGTTGAACGGCGCGCCGTCGGAGATCGCGCCGCTGCTGCGCGGCTGCGGCGCGGCCGTGCTGGTGGCGACCTTGCCGCATGGCGGGCTGAGGCATGCGGTGAGTCAGGCGCTGGCTCCGCTGGCCGAGTTGATGATGCCGGCGGCGCATGCGCAGGCGCTGGTGAAGCGCGCGTCCGGGTTGTGCGCGGGGGCGGCGGTGGCGGCGGTGCAGGCGTGTGCGTCGATGCCGTCGGCGACTGCGGCGGACGCGGCGACAGCGGCGGGGGCGGGCACAGAGGCCGGGACGGTGATCGGAGGCGCGGCATGAGCGGCGCCCCTTACCTGCTCTGGCACGAGGCCGTGCCGGCAATCGCCAGCCCGCGTCGGCTCTTCGCCGCGGCGGAGGTGCCGATGGTCGAGGAGGCGCGCGAGCTGTGCGAACGGCTGGCGGAGCAGCGGGTGGCGTTGGATGCGCGGGCGGAGCAGGTGCTGGCCGGCGCGCGGGATGAAGGCTTCGCGGCGGGTCTCGCGCAAGGGCGCGCGGCGGCGATGGCGGCGGTGGCGGAGGCGGTCGAGGCCATGACGAGCGCGATGGCGATCGCCCGGGATCAGGCGGTGGCGGCGGCGCGCGAGGATGTCGCGCTGCTGGCGCTGCAGGTGGCGCGCAAGCTCATCGGGCAGCTGCCGGAGGCGGAGCAGCTGGCGCGGCTCGCGCAGGAAGCGGCGCGGCAGTCGATGCCGGATGGCGAGGCGCTGCGGCTGCGTGTGCATCCGAGTCATGAGGCGGAGGTGCGGGCATTGCTGGCGGCGACGGTGGGCGCGGCGCACTGGCGCGTGGAAGGGGACGCGGCGCTGCCGGTGACGGCTTGTCGCGTCGGTGGTGCGCGGGGGGATGTGGATGCGGCCATCGACGTTCAGCTCGCGCGTGTGGCGCGGGGGTGGGCGTTGGAGTGGCCGTCGGGGAGGACGCGCGAAGACCCTCTCCCCCGCCCTCTCCCGCAAGCGGGCGAGGGGGTAATACAGCCGACGGCGGGCGAAATCTCATCGCAGGCAGCGAGCGCAATCTCACTCCCTCTCCCGCAAGCGGGCGAGGGGGTAATACAGCCGGCGGCGGGCGAAATCTCATCGCAGGCAGCGAGCGCAATCTCACTCCCTCTCCCGCAAGCGGGCGAGGGGGTAATACAGCCGGCGGCGGGCGGAATCTCATCGCAGGCAGCGAGCGCAATCTCACTCCCTCTCCCGCTTGCGGGAGAGGGCGGGGGAGAGGGTCTTCCGGTTCCCCCGCTCGCGGGAGAGGGTCTCCACTCCGAGGTTCGCACCGCATGAGCACCAACGACACCACCTCCGACCTCCTCCACCGCCTGCAGCACGCACAGCCGCTGGAGGAGCGCGGCCGCGTGGTGCAGGCCGTCGGCACCCTGCTCCGCGCGCGCGGCCTGCGCGCCCGCATCGGCCAGCTCTGCCGCGTCTTCGATCCCGCGATCGAGACCGCCGAGACCGGCCTGCGCGCCGAGGTCGTCGGCTATGCCGACGGCGAGCTGCTGCTCGCGCCCTTCGGCCCGCTGCACGACCTGCCGATCGGTGCCGTCGTGCAAGCCACCGACGCGCGCGCCTCCGTCCCCTGCGGCGATGCGCTGCTCGGCCGCGTCCTGGACGGACTCGGCGAACCCATCGACGGCCGCCCCCTGCCGCCGGTCGACCGCGCACCGCTGCACGGCACCGCACCCCATCCGCTGACCCGCCGCCCGGTCGACCATCCTTTCGAAACCGGCATCCGCGCCATCGACGCGACCCTGACCGTCGGCGAAGGTCAACGCGTCGGCGTGTTCGCAATGGCCGGCGGCGGCAAGTCGACGCTGCTAGGCATGCTCGCCCGCAACGCGCGCGCCGACGTCAATGTGATCGCACTGATCGGCGAACGCGGTCGCGAGGTCCGCGAGTTCATCGACGACGCGCTCGGCCCCGAAGGCTTGGCCCGATCGGTCCTGGTGGTCTCGACCTCTGAACGTCCGGCGCTTGAGCGCGCCCGCGCCGCCATCGTCGCCACTGCAGTCGCGGAGGGCTTCCGCGCGCAGGGCCGGCGGGTGCTGCTGATGATGGACTCGGTCACCCGCCACGCCCGCGCCCTGCGCGAGCTGGGCTTGTCCGCCGGCGAGCCGCCGGTGCGACGCGGCTTCCCGCCGTCGGTCTTCGCGGAGCTGCCGCGGCTGTTCGAGCGCGCCGGCAATGACGCGCAGGGATCGATCACCGCCTTCTACACGGTGCTCGCCGAGGACGAGAGCGGCGAGGACCCGATCGCCGAGGAGGTCCGATCGCTGCTGGACGGCCACGTGCAGCTGTCGCGCAAGCTCGCGCAGGGCAATCACTATCCGGCGATCGACATCCTCGACAGCGCGAGCCGCGTGTTCTCGCGCGTCACAGACACGGCGCATCGCGAGGCCGCCGGGCGGATGCGGGCGCTGCTGGCACGGCATGCGGAAGTGGAGTTCCTGCTGCGCGTCGGCGAGTACCGCGTCGGCAGCGATCCGTTGGCCGACGAGGCGATCGAACGCTTGCCGCAGTTGCAGGCGCTGCTGCGGCAACCCGCCGGCGAGCGTGCTGATTGGACGATGACCAGGCGGATGCTGATGGAGGCTTTGTCGTGAACGCGGTCGCCAACGCGAACTTGGGCAGCGGTGATGGGGGACGCATGGCGGGAGGGGACGACAAGGTCCTAACCCTCCCCGGTCTGAATGCGCTCGCGCGCAGCCTGCCGCCGGATGACGCGAAACAGCTGCTGAGCTTGCGACGGTTGCAGCTGCGGCGCGCAACGGCGGAGGTCGTCGAGGCGCAGTCGCAGGTCGAGCAGGCGATGCGCGCGGTCGAGCATCGACAGGGCCGGGTCGCGCAGGTCCGGCAGTCGCGCTTCGATCTGCTGACCGACATCGGCGGGCGGCTCGCGGCGCGGCTGCCGCGCAACGCGCCTTGGGCGACGGCGCATCGGGATTGGCTGGATGAGCAGTTGGAACGCGAGGAGTACGCCTTGATCGATGAGGAGCGAGTGTTGGAGCAGACGCAGGATCGGCTCGCGGAGCGGCGACGGGAGCAGGCGCGGTGCGAGCACCGGGAAGCGCTGGCGGTGGCGCTGCTGGGCGTGCAGAAGCGGCAGCGGGTGAGCGATGAGGAGCGGCGGCAGGACGCGGCGCGGGAAGACCTCGCGCGGGGGAGTCGGGAATGGTGAGCGGGGTGCGTTCTGGGGTGGGGGTGAGCATCGACGCCGCTGCGTCGCGGAGACGCGGCGACGGGGAGGAGGCGCGGTTTGAGGATCTGCTGGGGCGGGGGTCGAGGGGAGATGGGGACTCGGGTGGGCCGAGGGGCTCGCTGCCACTCACCGGCCCTCACCCCAACCCCTCTCCCGCAAGCGGGCGAGGGGCCAAGTCGGCACCGGCCCCGTTGCCCGATCACACCGCTTCCCCAGAGCCCCTCTCCCGCTTGCGGGAGAGGGGTTGGGGTGAGGGCCGTGCCACACCAGAGCCCCCATCCCCCCCACCCGACCCCACCGCTCCCTCCGAGCCCCTCTCCCGCTTGCGGGAGAGGGGTTGGGGTGAGGGCCGCGGCACACCAGAGCCCAGTTCCCCCGACCTCCCTATCGCGCCTCGCCCCCCGCCGATGTCCGCCCCTCCTTCCCCCGCTGGCGCCGTCCCCCACCCGAGCGCCACCCTCCAAGCTCTGGCCCGCGCCACCGGCCCGCTCCCGCGCCAATGGCAGTTGGAGATCACCACCGGCCACCAAGCCCCCTTGACGCTCCACGCCGAGCGCGCCACGGGCTGGACGCTTGCCGTCCAGCTCCCTGCCGCCCAACCCGTGAGCGCCGCCCAGCTGGACCGCCTCGCGACCCGCCTGACCCGCGGCGGCATCGCGGTGGATTCCCTTCGATCCGACGCCCACGCCAAGACCACGCCCTCACGTTCGCCCCGCCCCGAAAGGACCACCGATGACGCTCACGACGACGACGCCCACGATGACGCCCCTCACCGCCGTGTCCGCCGTTGACGAGACCGCCGCCGTGACTACCATCGCGCCTCCTCGCGCGGTCCTGGTGCGCCCGTCCGCGCCCCCTGCGCCGACCGCCCTTCCCCGCCTGCCCGAGCACCCACCCGCCCCCTGGCTCCTTGGCCCACGCCTGCGCCTGCGCGAGTTCTGCTCCGCCGACTTCCACGACCTCATCCGCATGCACGCCGATCCACGCGTGCGCGCTCACCTGCTCGACGACCATCCGCTCGACAAGACGCTGACCGCCTGGCAGTTCCTGGTCTCGATCAGCCGCGTCTACCGCGCGCATGAGGGACTCGGCATCTGGCACGCCTCCACGGTCGACGCCGACGCCGACGCCGACCGCTTCATCGGGTGGTTCAACCTCATGCCCCTGCCCGCCCGCGGCGCTGACGCCGTGGAGCTCGGCAGCCGCCTGATGCCCGACGCCTGGGGCGGCGCACTCGCGCTGGAGGGCGGCGAGCTGCTGCTTGACCACGCCTTCGACACGCTCACGCGCGATCGCGTCTGGGCCACCTGCGATCCCGCCAATCGCTCAGCCCGCGGCTGCCTGTCGTCGCTCGGCTTCACCGAGGACGGCATCGACGACTACGACGGCCGACCCGCGGTCTACGCCCGCATCGATCGCAGCCGCTGGCTGTCATGGCGAGGCCTGCCACGCCGCGAGCGCCTGCGCATCGCGCGAGCTGAGCGCCTCCAACGCGAGGAGCAGCGCGCATGAGCGGCTCCCCATGGACCGTTCCCGCCGTCGGCGCCGCCGAGGCGGCCGGCGGATCGCTCGCGCTTTGGCGACAAGCGCAGGCGCAGATGGACCAGCTCGCCGCGCCCGCCTCGACGCCAAACGCCTCGTCCTCCGATGCACGCCACGACGACGCCGCGCTTGCGCAAGCCGTTCCGCAGACGCCGAACACCGCTCAAGCCCAGCCCGCGACGCCGCATCGACTGAGCAGTCTTCAACTCGACCCGACGCATCTGGCCCGCTCGCTACGCCCGAACGAGGAGCCGCCTCGTTCCGCCCCTCGCGACTCGGACGACGCCGACGACTCGACCATCGACCGCGACGCTCTGTCTTCATCGACCTCCGCCGCCCTCGATCCTGAGCACTGGCTCCCCGCGCTCGCGCGCCGTTGGTCGCGCAGCGAGTCCGCCGCGGCGCGCCAGGCGCTGCAGCTCGCGCAGGCGCAGTGGTCGCAGGGTCGGCGCGTGCTGCTGGCCTGCAGCGCGACGGGCAGCACCGCGACGACCGGCGCGACCAACGCCAACGAATCCGACGGATGGGCCGCGCTCCTGATGGGCCGAGCGGCCCGCGCCGGGGGCGCGATACGCCTCACGCTCGACGGACCGCGCTGGCCGATCCGTCTGTCGTGGCGCGACGGTCTGCCCGCCGAGCACTGGAGCTCGACCCGTGCCGTGAAGCAGGCCGCCGGCCTGGCATGGCAGATGACGCCGGTGCTCGAAGCCGGCGCCGCGCGCGCCGATGTCGCGCTGCTCATCGGCCCCGCGCTTGAGACCGAGCGCCGCTGGGAGCGCCTGGGGATCCGCCTGCCGCATGGCGCGGGCTTCCGCGCCGCGCTCGGCGCGCAGTGGAGCCTCACGCTCATCGCCACGCGTGGCTGCTGGATGGACCGCTGATCGGGCAGCCACGGAGGACCTCACCATGACCGTCGCCATTCAACCCGTGCCCCTGTCGACGTCGACATTGCCGACATCGACGCCCGCGCCCATGCGCTGCTCCCCGGCCGAGTGGGTCCGCCTCATCGACGAGCCCGCATTGCACCTCGCCGACGCAGAGTCCAGCGGCGACGGCGCCCGCGACGGCGACCACCGCATCGACAGCGCCTGGGCCTCACCCGCCCTGCGCCGCGCGTGCGCCGATCTCGACGAGCACCCGTCCCCCGCCGCCATCGAGCGTGCGCTGCCCGGCCTCATCGAGGCCTTGAGCGCGTCGGGCCTGGCCCCGGCGCCCGGCGGTGCCGGCCCCGTCGACTTGGCGCTCGGCCCAGACTCCGCCTGGGACGCCCGCGCGGTCTCGCTGCCCGACGGCTCCCGGCTCCTCCTGCTGCGCAGCCGCCGCGAGCGCGTGCGCGCCTTGCAGCGTCAGCTCGACGACCGAGAGCAGCTGCTCTTCACCTCCCGCGTGATCTCCGTCGGCGAGATGGCGACCACCCTCGCCCACGAGCTCAACCAGCCCATCGGCTCGGCCAACAACCTGCTGCGCGGCCTGCGCATGCGGCTCTCCCGCCGCAGCGGCCCGGCCGCCCTCAGCGCGCAGGAGTCCGCCGCGCTGGAGCAGTCCATCGAGCAACTCATGTTCGCGTCCCGCGTCATCGCCCGGGTGCGCGAGTTCACCCACTCCCGCCAGCCGCGCCAGCAGCGCATCGATCTGGGCGAGCTCGCGCGCGAGTCCGCCGCGCTGCTCGACTGGGACCTGCAACGAAACGGCGTGCGCCTCTCGCTGGATCTCCCCGACGCGCCGCTGCACGTGCGCGGCGACGCGACCATGCTCCAGCAGGTGCTGGTCAACCTGATGCGCAACGCGCTCGACGCGATGCGGCAATCACCGCCGCCCGATGCGCCTCGACTGGCGCTGATCCTTCGCCCCGCCGACACCGAGCTCGACGCCACGCTCACCGTCCGCGACAACGGCTGCGGCCTGTCGGAGTCGACCGAGAGCCGGCTCTTCGTCCCCTTCAACTCGACCAAGCCCTCCGGGATGGGCGTGGGCCTGGCGATCTGCCGCTCCTTCGTCGAGCTGCACCAGGGCCGGCTCTGGTTCACCCGCAACGAGGACCGCGGCTGCAGCTTCCACGTGGACCTGCCGCTGATCCCGGAGAGCGACACCCCCGCATCCATCCATCAGGGAGAACAACGATGAAAACGCAGCTCCAGAGCGCCGGCGCCGCGCCGACGCCGCACATCTATCTGGTCGACGACAACGACGACTTCCGCGCCTCCGCGATGTTCTGGCTGGACGCCGCCGGCTATGAAGTGCACTCCCACGGCGACGCGCGCGAGGCGCTGGCCGCGATGGCCGCGCACCCCGCCGGGCGCCAAGGCTGCGTGCTGATGGACGTGCGCATGCCCGAGGTTTCCGGGCTGGACCTGCACGACCGCATGACCGAGCGCGGCCTGCGCCTGCCCGTCGTCTACATGAGCGGCCATGCTGACGTGGCGCTCGCGGTGCGCGCGATGCGCAAGGGCGCGGTGAGCTTCCTGGAGAAGCCGCTCGACGAGACCGCGCTGCTGGAGGCGCTGCGGATGGCCTTTGATGCGGCCGCGCGACAGCCCGGCGAGGACGACGTCGCTCCTGGCGCCGAGGCCGCCTCGGCCGACCCGACCACGCAGGCCGCGCGCGACGAGTTCCTGCGCCGCGAGTCCACGCTCGCGCCGCGCGAGCGGGAGGTGCTCGCCTTCGTCATCCAGGGCATCTACAACAAGAACATCGCGGACCGGATGAATCTCTCGGTCAAGACCATCGAGCTCTACCGCGCGCGCGGCATGGGCAAGATGGGCGCGAGGTCCGTGGCCGAGCTGACCCGCATGATGGTCAGCCGTCGCGCATGAGCGCCGCCATCCTTCCGCCCGACGCGACTGCCGCAGCCGGCGCGCCCACGGCGTCCGTCGACGACGGCTACGCGCTGGTCGCGGCGACGCCCGCCGGCCCCGTGCGTCTGAGCTGGGGGCCCGGTGTCGGCAACGCCGCACAGGCGGCCGTCGCGCTGCACGCGCTGGGCGATTGGCTGGAGCAGCTCGAGGACTGGCTCGCGCCGGAGCAAGGCCTCGACTGGTGGCCCATCGACGATGCGGTCCATGCCTTGCGGCAGGTCGGGGTCGACTGGATATCCGCCGCCGTCGACACGGACACGGTAAGCCTGTCGCTGCCTTGGCCGAGCCTGCGCGAGCTGCCCGAGCCTCCCGATGCGTTGCGCTTGCAATGGCCGGCGCTGCCCGCCGAGCTCCTGCTCGCCCGCCAGCCGCTGCCGCCGGAGGCGCCCGACCAGATCGAGCCGGGCGCGGTGCTGCTCCTGGAGCCCAGCTTCGAGCCCGCATGGATCGTGTCGCTTCGTCGCTCGGGCGCCGATGACGACTCGGACCCGGGTCGCCCGCTGGTCTGCGATGGCCGCCTCGCCTGGCCGACCCCCGTGACGCCCCCGCGACGCGAGGCGACCCGCCCGCGCCTGGAAGTCCGCATGCGCTTGCCGACGCTCGTCCCGGTCCCGCTCCTTGCCGGCTGGCATGCGCGCGACACGGCTTTCCCCGCCGACGCGCCCGCCACGCTGCACCTCATCACCGTCGACGGCCACGATGCGCTCATCGCCGAGGGTCAGCTCCTGCCCTGGGGCCGCGGCCACGCCCTTCGAATGACCGACGTGGCGGTCGACGCGCGTTCCGACAAGCTCTCATGGACCTGAACACCTTCTCCCCGTCCTCGGCGCTGCTGACCGTCATCCTGCTGGCGCTGGCGCCCTTCGTCGCGGTGATGGTGACCTCCTTCACCAAGCTGGTCGTCGTCTTCGGTCTGCTGCGCAACGCGCTGGCGCTGCAGCAGACGCCGCCCAACATCGTGCTCAACGGCCTGGCGCTGGTGCTCAGCGTCTACGTGATGTATCCGGTCGGCGTGCAGATGCAGCAGCGGCTGGGCGACTCGCCGGTGGGCAACACCGCCTCGGCCATGCTCTCCGCCGCCGACAAGGCCAAGGAGCCGTTGCGCGAGTTCCTCGTCAAGCACACCCGCCCGCTGGAGCGCGCCTTCTTCCTGAAGACCGCCCGCAAGGCCCTGGACCCCGCGTCGGCCGAGGCGCTCACCGACCGCGATTTCATCGTCGTCGTGCCGGCCTTCACCGTCAGCGAGCTCTCCGTGGCCTTCGAGATCGGCTTCCTGATCTTCCTGCCCTTCCTCGTCATCGACCTGGTCATCGCCAACATCCTGATGGCCATGGGCATGCAGATGCTCTCGCCCACCACCGTGTCCCTGCCCTTCAAGCTGCTGCTGTTCGTGCTGATCGACGGCTGGGTGAAGCTGGTCCACGGCCTGGTGCTGACTTATCACTGAACGGCGCCAAGCGACGCTGAAAACGCGCTGAACGACGCTGAGCGACCCTGAGATCCCCTGAAGGACGCCGATGAACGCCGAGGTCATTCAACTCACGCAGCAGGCCCTGTGGTTCGTGCTGCTGCTGTCCGCGCCGCCCATCGTGCTGGCCGCGATCGTGGGCCTGCTGGTCGCCTTCGTGCAGGCCGCCACGCAGTTGCAGGAGCAGACCCTGCCCTACCTGCTGAAGTTCGTCGTCATCGTGTTGACGCTGTTCATGACCGCCTCGCTGCTGGGCGGCGGGCTGTACCAGTACGCCGACCGCGTCTTCAGCGACTTCGCCAGCCTGGTCACGAAGCGCTGAGACCGTGGCGGACTACTTCGGATCGCTCACGCTGACTCAGGCCCTGCTGCTATGGGGCCTGTGCGCGGCGCGCATCATCGGCGCCTTCCTGCTGATCCCGCTGTTCACGCAGGAGGTCGTGCCGCCGCTGGTCCGCAACGCCGTGTTCATGAGCCTCGCCGCCCTGGCCATGGCGCTGCAAGGCCCCGCGCTGCTGAACGCGCAGATGCCGTGGGGCGATTCGTGGGGGCTGCTGCTGCGCTTCGGTCGCGAGATCTTCCTGGGCGTGGCGCTGGGCTTCTTCTGGGCGGTGATGCTGTGGGCCTTCGAGGCCGCCGGGCAGATCATCGACACCAAGGTCGGCGCGACCCTGGCCCAGATCGTCGATCCGCTGGGCGGCCATCAGACCTCGCTCAGCGGCGCGCTGCTGTCACGCCTGGCGGGCTGGGTCTTCATGAGCGGCGGCGGCTTCATGCTGATGGTCGGCAGCCTGCTCGACAGCTACACGCTGTGGCCGATGAGCACGCGGACGCTCACCCTGCTCCCCAAGAGCCAGCTGCTCTTCGAGACCGCCTTCGGCCAGCTGATGGCGCTCGCGCTGCTGATCGCGGCGCCGGCGCTGCTGCTGTCCTGGGTGATGGACCTGGCGCTCGGTCTGGTCAACCGCTTCGCGCCGCAGCTGAACCTGCAATCGATCGCGAGCTCGCTGAAGATGATCGCGGTGCTGTGGCTGCTGTGGGCGCAGCTGGCCTTCCTCGCCCAGGTGCTGAGCGAGCACCTGATGGCGCAGCCGGGCGAGCTGCGCCTGATGATCCAGCGGCTCTTCAGCCCTTGAGGGGCGGCTTGCGCTTGCGCTTGGTCTTGGCGCTGGCCGCCACCTCGCGGCAGCAGGCCATGAACTGCTCCGTCGCGGGTGTCGCCTTGCGCTGGCGCAGCGTGAGCAGGCCCACCGGCGGAAGTTCGATGGGCACCGTCACCGGCAGCGATTTCGCCAGCCCTTCGGCCTCCAGATAGCGCGCAACGTTCTCCGCCACGAAGGCCGCCGCGCCGCGTTGGCGCAGGAAGGTCAGCGTGACCAGGAAGGACGCGCTTTCGATGATGTCGGTCGGCGGATCCAGCCGCTCCTGATAGAACATCTGATTGAGCTTGATCCGCGACGAGGCCCAGGGCGGCGGCATCACCCAGGGCACCTTGGCCAGCTCCGCCCACCCCGGCTTGCGCATCGCCGCCAACGCGTGATCCGGCCGCACGACGATGCGCATCTGCTCCTCATAGAGCGGCTCCGTCTCCAGATCCGGCGAGGCGTAGCCCGGCTCCAGCCGCGCGACGATCACATCGAGCTCGCCCACGCGCAGCCGCGGCAGCAGACGCGTGAGGTCGCCCTCCTCGACATAGACCGTGGTCAGCGACGAGCGCTGCTTGAGCCGCTCCACCGCCTGCGCCACCAGCCCCGGCGTCGCCACGACCATCGTCCCCACGCTCACCCGGCCCGCCGCGCCGCTGGCCACGGCGGCGATCTCGTCGCGGGTGCGGGCGTAGTCCGACAGCACCGAGCGCGCGAAACGCACCACCGCGTCGCCGAAGGGCGTGGGCTCGGTGCCGCGCGTGGAACGGGTGAAGAGCTCCAGCCCGAACATGCGCTCCACCTCGGCCAAGGACTTGGACACCGCCGGCTGCGTGTGCGACAGGAACTCCGCCGCGCGGCCAAGGTGGCGGAACTGGTCCAGCGCGACCAGCAGCTGCAGATGCCGCAGCTTCAGGTTGGAACGGAGGACGCGATCGATCTGGCTCATGGCGCCGGATCTTAGCCACGCCGCCCCGTCATGGCTTGATTCACTCCATGCCGTTTTCGGCATGAAGGCTGTCCAGTTCTTCAATTGAGTCGAATGAAGCGGATGCCCACAATCCGATCACACGAAATGCCCGTGAACCGTCCCGCCTCAATGGCGATCGGCGTTCCGCGAGGCCCCGAGCCCATGGAGGCCCCAGCACTGAGGGCCAGGAGACATTGAGATGAAGAAGAGCATTCGCATGGACCGCCGCCGGGTCTTGATCGCCGGCGCGGCCGGCCTGGGCGCCAGCGCCTTGTCGCTGCCCCGCCTCGCCCACGCCGCCGCCTATCCGAGCGAGCGCGCCATCACCTTCATCTGCCCCTGGCCCGCCGGCGGCACCGCCGACATCACCATGCGCGCGCTGTGCATGGCCGCCGGCAAGGCGCTGGGCCAGACCATCATCATCGAGAACCGCGCCGGCGCCTCCGGCATGCTGGGCACCAAGACGCTGTCCACCTCCAAGCCCGACGGCTACACCATCGGCCAGATCCCTATCTCCGTTACGCGCTTCGCTCAGCTGCGCACCGTGCAGCTGGACCCGCTCAAGGACCTGACCTACCTGGCCCGCGTCAACGGTCAGACCTTCGGCCTGGCGGTGCGCGCCGACTCGCCCTGGAAGACGCTGGCCGACTTCGTCGCCGCCGCCAAGGCCAAGCCCGGCCTGCTGACCTACGGCAGCGCCGGCATCGGCGGCGCGACGCATGTGGGCATGGAAGAGTTCAACCTGCTGGCCGGCATCCAGCTCAACCACATCCCCTACAAGGGCGGCGCTCCGGCGCTGCAGGACCTGCTGGGCGGACAGGTGGACGCGGTGGCCGATTCCAGCTCCTGGGCGCCGCACGTCAAGTCCGGCAAGCTGCGCCTGCTGGTGACCTGGGGCGAGTCCCGGACCAAGGACTTCCCCAGCGTGCCGACGCTCAAGGAGTCCGGCTACAACCTGGTCGTCGACGCCCCCAACGGCATCGGCGCGCCCAAAGGCATGGACCCGGCCGTCGTCGCCAAGCTGCGCGAGGCCTTCCGCAAGGCCGTCACCGATGCCGACTTCCTGGCCACCTGCGATCGCATCGACACGCCGGTGATGTACCTGGACCAGCCCGATTACGAGAAGTACATCGCGGCCACCTACCGCAAGGACACGCAGCTGATCGAGCGCCTGAAGCTGCGCGAGCTGCTCGCCAAGGGTTGAGGCGATACGCGCTGACGATCAAGTCGCTGCTCACGTCGCCGCCGCCACGTCTCACCAGAGCTCCCCGATGACCGCATCCTCCGAATCCGCCGTGAGCGCCGCAGGTGCCGCCGGTGCCACCACCTCCGGCGCCGTCGCCGCCGCGCAGGCGGCCATCGCCAGCGCCTCGCCGCTGCTGCGCCTGCATCGAGACGACAACGTGCTGATCGCCCGCCAGGTGCTGACGCTGGGTCAGGAGCTGCCGGAGTTCGGACTGCGCCTGAAAGCGCAGGTCCCGGCGGGCCACAAGATCGCCGCGCGCCGCATCGCCCAGGGCGAGCCCATCCGCAAGTACAACGCAGTGATCGGCGTGGCCGCGCGCGACATCGAGCCCGGCGACTACGTGCACGCGCACAACATCGCGCTCGTGGAGTTCGACCGCGATCCGGCCTTCGGCGCCGACGTGAAGCCGGTCGACTATCTGCCCGAGGATCGGCGCGCGACCTTCATGGGCATCGTGCGTGCCGACGGCCGCGTGGCGACTCGCAACTTCATCGGCATCCTGGCCTCGGTGAACTGCTCGTCGACCGCGATCAATCGCATCGCCGAGCACTTCACGCCGGAGCGGCTCAAGGACTATCCGAACGTCGACGGCGTGGTCGCCTTCGCGCAGACCGCCGGCTGCGGCATGTCCTCGCCCAGTCCCCACTTCGACCTGCTGCGCCGCACGATCGCGGGCTATGCCAAGCATCCCAATCTGGGCGGCGCGCTGATCGTCGGCCTGGGCTGCGAGCGCAACCAGGTGGCGGGGCTGGTCGAGTCCCAGCATCTGGTGCCCGGCGAAACGCTGCAGACGCTGGTCATGCAGGACACCGGCGGCACCCGCGCCACCATCGAAGCCGGCATCCGCGCGGTCGAGGCGATGCTGCCGCTGGCCAATCGTGTGGCGCGCCAGCCGGTCAGCGCGGCCCACCTGAAGATCGGCCTGGAGTGCGGTGGATCGGACGGCTTCTCCGGCATCGGCGCGAATCCCGCGCTGGGCGCGGCCATGGACATCCTGGTGCGCCACGGCGGCACCGCGATCCTGTCCGAGACGCCGGAGATCCACGGCGTCGAGTACATGCTCACCCGCCGCGCGGTCAGCCCCGAGGTCGGTCAGAAGCTGCTCGACCGCCTGGCCTGGTGGGAGGACTACACCCGCGGCCACAACGGCCAGTTCAACGGCGTGGTCGGCCCGGGAAACCAGGCCGGCGGTCTGGCCAACATCTTCGAGAAATCGCTGGGCTCCGCGATGAAGGGCGGCACCACGCCGCTGCAGCAGGTCTACGAGTACGCCGAGCCCATCGACCAGGCCGGCTTCGTGTTCATGGACTCGCCGGGCTACGACCCGGTCGCCGTCACCGGTCAGATCGCCAGCGGCGCCAACCTGATCTGCTTCACCACCGGGCGCGGCTCGATGTTCGGCTCCAAGCCGGCGCCGACGATCAAGCTCGCCAGCAACACGCCGATGTTCACGCGCCTTGAGGAGGACATGGACATCAACTGCGGCCAAGTCATCGACGGCACGCTGACCATCGAGGAGATGGGCCAGCAGATCTTCGAGCACATCCTGCGCGCGGCCTCCGGCGAGTCGACCAAGAGCGAGCTGCTCGGCCTGGGTGACCACGAGTTCGTGCCCTGGCATCTGGGCATCGTGAGCTGATCGCGCGACACGCGCCTTCGCCGCCTCGCCTCTCCGCCCCTTCATTTCCTCCCGCTTTCCGCTCCCCCTCATGAAGACGCAGAACCACATCGCCGGTCGCTGGTGCGACGCGGCCGCGGGCGACCGCTTCCCGGTCGTCGATCCGGCTGACGACAGCCGCATCGCCGAGGTCCCCGACAGCCGCGCCGACGACGCCCGCGCCGCGGCGGACGCCGCGCACGCCGCCTTCCCCGGCTGGCGCGCCGTGCCGGCCAAGCAGCGCGCCGCGATGCTCAAGCGCTGGAACGATCTGATCCTGCGCGACCAGGACCGCCTGGGCGCGTTGATCTCGCAAGAGCAAGGCAAACCGCTGGCCGAAGGCCGCGCCGAGGTCGCCTACGCCGCGAGCTATGTCGAGTGGTTCGCCGAGGAAGCGACCCGCATCAACGGCGAGGTCATCCCCGCGCCGGTGCAGGGCCGCCGCATGCTGGCGCTGCGCGAGCCGGTCGGCGTGGTCGCCGCGATCACGCCCTGGAACTTCCCCGCCGCGATGATCGCCCGCAAGATCGCGCCCGCGCTGGCCGCCGGCTGCACCGTGGTCGCCAAGCCGGCCGAGGACACGCCGCTGACCTCGCTGGCGCTGGTCGATCTGGCCGTCGAGGCCGGCCTGCCGGCGGGCGTGCTCAACATCGTCTGCGCCTCGCGCGAGCGCACGCCCGAAGTCGTCGACGTCTGGCTGGCCGACGACCGGGTGCGCAAGATCACCTTCACCGGCTCGACACCGGTGGGCAAGCATCTGGCGCGGGAGTCCGCCTCCACGCTGAAGAAGCTCTCGCTGGAGCTGGGCGGCAACGCGCCCTTCATCGTCTTCGACGACGCCGACGTGGACGCGGCGGTCGAGGGCCTGATGGCGGCCAAGTTCCGCAACGGCGGCCAGACCTGCGTGTGCCCGAATCGCGTCTTCGCGCAGCGCGGCATCCATGACCGCTTCGTCGAGAAGCTGGCGGCGCGCGTGGCGGCGCTCAAGGTCGGCCCGGCCAACCGCGCCGACTCGCAGATCGGTCCGATGATCAACGCCCGCGCGGTCGACAAGATCGAGCGCCATGTGATGGACGCGGTCGAGCGCGGCGCCCTGGTCGCGGCCGGCGGACGCCGCATCCGCGACGACGTCGCCGCCGGCCCCAACTACTTCGCGCCGACCGTGCTGACGAACGCGACGACGTCGATGCTGCTGTGGCAGGAGGAGACCTTCGGGCCGGTAGTGCCGGTCTTCCGCTTCAAGACCGAGGACGAGGTCGTGGCCGCGGCCAACGACACGCCCTTCGGGCTGGCCGCCTACTTCTACACCCGCGACATCGCGCGCGCCTGGCGTGTCGCCGACGCGCTGGAGAGCGGCATCGTCGGTCTGAACGAAGGCGCCATCGCGGCCGAGGCCGCGCCCTTCGGCGGCGTCAAGGAATCGGGCTACGGCCGCGAGGGCTCGACCCACGGCCTGGAGGACTACCTCCACATCAAGTACGTCTGCCAGGGAGGGCTGTCCTGATGAACCTCGCCAACACCTTCAAGCAGGCGATCCAGGCCGGCCGGCCGCAGATCGGCCTGTGGCTGTCCATGGCGCAGGCCTACAGCGCCGAGGTCTGCGCGACCGCCGGCTTCCAGTGGCTGCTGATCGACGGCGAGCATGCCCCCAACGACCTGACCAGCACGCTGCAGCAGCTGCAAGCCGTCGCGCCGTATCCCTCGCACCCGGTGGTGCGCGCGGTCAACGCGGACAAGGACGGCATCAAGAAGCTGCTGGACATCGGCGTGCAGACGCTGCTGATCCCCATGATCGACACCGCCGAGCAGGCCGCCGCCGTGGTCGCGGCCACGCGCTATCCGCCGCTGGGGGTGCGCGGCGTCGGCGCCGCGGTGGCGCGGGCCTCGCGCTGGGGACTGCGCCGCGACTACCTGGACGAGGCCGACGGCGACGCCTGCGTCCTGGTGCAGGCGGAGACCGCGACCGCGCTGAAGAACCTCGAGGCCATCTGCGCGGTCGACGGCGTGGACGGCGTGTTCATCGGCCCGGCCGACCTGGCCGCCTCCATGGGCCATCGCGGCAACCCGGCGCATCCCGAGATTCAAGCCGCCATCGAGGGCGCGATCCGCACCATCGTCGCCAGCGGCAAGGCCGCCGGCACGCTGACCGGCGATGCGACGCTCGCCAGGCGTTACCTGTCGCTGGGCGCGCGCTTCGTCGCGGTGGGCATTGACGTTACGCTGCTGGCGCAGGCCACCCGTCGCCTGGCCACCGATTTCGAGCTCGCCCCGCCGCAACCGGCGCCCACGGGCTCGCCCTACTGAACTGCACGTGAAAGAACGACCATGAGCAAGACCTACAAGATCGCCTGCATCGCCGGCGACGGCATCGGCAAGGAAGTGATGCCCGAGGGCCTGCGCGCGCTGGAAGCCGCGGCCAAGCGTTTCGACATCCAGCTGGAGCTCACCCACATCGAGTGGGCCAGCTGCGACTACTACCAGCAGACCGGCCAGATGATGCCGGACGACTGGAAGGCCCAGCTGCAGCCGATGGACGCGATCTTCTTCGGCGCGGTGGGCTGGCCGGCGACGGTGCCGGACCATGTGTCGCTGTGGGGCTCGCTGCTGAAGTTCCGCCGCGAATTCGACCAGTACATCAACCTGCGTCCGGTGCGACTCTTCGACGGCGTGCCCTGCCCGCTGGCCAACCGCAAGCCCGGCGACATCGACTATCTCGTGGTCCGCGAGAACACCGAGGGCGAGTACACCAACCTGGGCGGCGTGATGTATGCGGGCACCGATCGCGAGATCGTGATCCAGGAATCGGTCTACTCGCGCTTCGGTGCGGACCGCGTGCTGAAGTACGCCTTCGACCTGGCGCAGTCACGGGATCGCAAGCATCTGACGGTGGCGACCAAGAGCAACGGCATCGCGATCTCCATGCCGTGGTGGGACGGTCGCGCGGACGCGGTCGGCCAGGCCTATCCGTCGGTCACGGTGGACAAGCAGCACATCGACATCCTGTCGGCGCGCTTCGTGCTGCAGCCGGGGCGCTTCGACGTGGTGGTGGCCTCCAACCTCTTCGGCGACATCCTGTCCGACCTGGGCCCGGCGACCACCGGCACCATCGGCCTGGCCCCGTCGGCCAACCTGAATCCGGAGCGCAACTTCCCCTCGCTGTTCGAGCCGGTGCACGGCTCCGCGCCCGACATCTATGGCCAGAACATCGCCAACCCGGTCGCCATGATCTGGTCGGGCGCGCTGATGCTGAAGTTCCTGGGCGAGGAAGCCGCGCATGATGCGATCCTCGCGGCCATCGAGAAGACGCTGACCGCCGGACCGCGCACGCGCGACCTGGGCGGCAACGCCGACACGACCGAGATGGGCCAGGCGATCGCCGCGCTGATCTGATGATCGATGTGACGGTCGATCTGACGATCCGATGATTTGGGGTTCGCCGCCGCGATGTCGACTGCCCATTGAGGGGTCGGGCGGTTCCTCGTCCCTTAGCGAGGGGGCCCCGAAGACCCTCTCACAACCACCCCGCCTTCCTGAACCTCCAGAACAGCACTCCGCAAGTCGCGCTGATGACCCCGAGCGCCGCCGGATACCCCCACCGCCACTTCAGCTCCGGCATCACCTCGAAGTTCATCCCCCAGATCCCCGCGAACGCCGTCGCGGCCGCGAAGATCCCTGCCCAAGCCGCCAGCCGCTTGGTCGTTTCCGAATCCTCGATCGCCGCCATCGACAGATGGACCTGGATCGCCGTCGTCGCCGTATCCCGCAGCGAATCCAGCGCCGACTGCATCCGCTCCAGATGGTCGTAGACATCGCGGAAATACTCCCGCGTGTCCTCGCAGATCGGCGGCACCCGCCCCCGCACCAACTTGCCGACGGCATCCAGCAACGGCGACACCGCATGCTTGACCAGCGTCACCCGCTGCTTGAGCTCATACACGCGGCGGATGTTCTCCCGCGTCACGCCCGGCTCGAAGATCTGCGCCTCGATCGCGTCGAGCTCCGCCTCCAGCGCCTCGATCACCGGGAAGTAGCGATCCACGACCGCGTCCATGATCGCGTACATCACGAAGCCCGGACCGCGCTTGAGCATGTGCGGCTCCTTCTCCGCGCGAGCGCGCACGCCGAGCAGGCTCTGCGCCACGCGATTGCGGATGGACAGCACGAAGTTCCGACCCGCGAAGATCGACACCTCGCCGGTGCAGAGCTCGTCGGTCGGGGTGAACTGCACCGTCTGCATCACGGCGAACAGCGTGTCGCCGTACTCCTCCACTTTGGGCCGCTGCTGGCCGTGCAAGGCGTCCTCGACGGCGAGTTCGTGCAGGTCGAACTCCTCTTTCATCGCGAGGACCTCCTCCGGTGCCGCATCGCGCAGCGCGACCCAGACGAAGCAATCGGGCAGCTTGAGGTAATCGCTGATCTCTTCCGGCTTGATGTCGGCCAGCCGGCGGCCGTCGCGATAGGCGACGCAGTTGATGAGCATGACGGGTTTCGATCGTTCTCGTTGCCCGCGAGCGTAGCCCGGGACGGATCAAGACGGCATCAAGAGAAACCGAGGGGCGAGGCTCAGCTAGGCAGCAGCTCCAGCACTTCGTCGCCGAAGCCGTCGCGCTCGCCGGTGGGGCGCCAGCCCAGGCGGCGGTAGAAGCCGTGCGAGCGGTGGGACGGATCGTCCGAGCAGCCGAGGAACAGCCGCTGGTGGCCGAGGCCCCGGAGGTGGTGGACGGTGCGGTTCAGGAGGATGCGGCCGAGGCCTTGGCCTTCGAACTCGGGGAGCAGCGCGAGCACGACGATCTCGCCGCTGGCGGCGTCGCCGAAGCAGTAGCCGGCCATCAGGTCGCCGGACATGGCGATGAAGCCGGGGAGATCGCCATCGCGGACTTGGGCGGACCAGGAGGATTCGGTGATGCCGAGTTCGGCCAGGCGGGAAGCGGAGATGGCGTTCTCGCGCGTGCGGCCGCGGAGGTCGATGCAGGCGGGGATGTCGGAGGGGGCGGCGGGGCGGATGGGAAACGTCATGGGGAGAGCGTAGCCGGAAGACCCTCACCCGCAAGCGGGCGAGGGAGTAAGAAGGCTGGGGCCTGCCAAGACCCCGAAGACCCTCTCCCCTGCCCTCTCCCTCAAGCGGGAGAGGGAGTAACGCAGGCTCGGCCATCAGCCATCAGCCATCAGCCATCAGCCATCAGCCATCAGCCATCAGCCATCAGCCATCAGCCATCAGCTATCGGCCGTTCAACGATGACGCCTGAGCGCTGTCGTCTCCCTCTCCCGCCTGCGGGAGAGGGCGGGGGAGAGGGTCTTCGGGATCTCACGACGCTCGCCATTCAGCCAGCCTCCCCTCCCCCATCACCCCGATCCAATCCGCCATCGCTTCCGCCTCCTCCGGATCGTGCGTCACCATCAATGCCGTCTGACCGGCATCCCGCAGGATCCCCCGGACCTCCCCCACCAACCGCCCTCGCGTCTCCCCATCCAGACTCGAGAACGGCTCATCCAGCAACAGCAGCTTCGGCGACGGCGCGAGCGCCCGCGCCAGCGCGACGCGCTGCTGCTGACCACCAGAAAGCTCATGCGGCATGCGCGCCCCCAGCGCGTCCAGACCCACCAGCGCGAGCAACTCCCGCACGCGCCGATCGCGCGCCTCGCGTTTCCAGCGGCGCAGACCGAAGCCGACGTTCGCCGCCGCATTCAGATGCGGGAACAGCGCGATCTCCTGGAACAGCAATCCGACCTGCCGATCCTCCGGCGCGAGCTGCGTGACGGAATCCGACAAGGTCCGGCCATCCAGCGCGATGCGTCCGGCGGCGAGCGGCTCGAAGCCGGCAATCGCGCGCAGCGCCGTGCTCTTGCCGCAACCCGATGGCCCGAGCAGGCAGGCGATGCCGCCCAGCGGCAGCGACAGCGACAAGCCGCGCAGCACCGGCGTCTGGGCGCCGGGATAGCGGACATGGAGATCCTCAAGGGCAAGCGTCGTCATGTCGCCTCCTTCATGGGAATGAATGGGGCCGACGGCCCATCGCCCGCCCGGGACAACTCGGTATCCGGCGAAGGCGTGGCGCGCCCGTCAGGCGGCTCGGGGACGACGGAGCCAGCAGAGGCGATCGGCTCCCGGCTCAACAGGAGCACCGCCGGCAGGCCCACACCCACGATCAGCAGCGCTGCCAGCGCGCCGTGCTCGTAGCTGCCGCGCGCGGCCTCGGCGTAGAGCAACGTAGGCAGCGTCTCGACATTGGCCGGGCGCAACAGCAGCGAAGCCGGCAACTCCTTCATCACGTCGATGAAAACCAGCAGCGCGCTCGTGGTCAACGCGGGCCGCAGCAGCGGCAGGTGCACGCGGCGCAGTGTGCCCAGCGGCGATTCGCCCAGGCTGCGGGCGACCTGCTCCAGGGGCACGGGGATGCGCGACAGCCCCGCCTCGATGCCGCCTATCGGCAGCGCGATAAAGCGCATCACGCCCGCGGCGACCAGCACCACGCCCAGGCTCATCAGCGGCAGCCCCGGCAGGCCGAGCGCGCCCGCGATCCATCCATCGAGCGCGAGCGCCGGCGGTAGCAGCCCGATGGCCAGCACCGTGCCAGGAATCGCGTAGCCCAACGCGGCCGATCCCAGCCACCAGGCGCGGCCTCCCGATGCACCGGCCGCACCGGTCGAGCGCCCCGCCCACGCCACGACCAGACCGGCGGCGACGGCGATCGCGGTCACGGCCAGCGCGAGCAGCGCCGAGTGCGTCGCTCCTGAAAGCACTTCGGCGGAGAGCCCGTAGCCCTCGACCGCGCGCTTCCACGCGAGCACCGCCAGATGTCCCGCCGGCAGCACGAAGCCGATCAGCACGGGCAAGGCCGCCGCCGTCGTCGCGAGCCAGGCCCGCGCGCCGCGTAGCGTCTGCCGCGGCGCGGGCCGCATCGCGCGCAGATGGCTGGACCGCCGATGACGGCGGCCCTGCCGCTCCAGCGTCACCAGCAAGGCGACGAGCGCCAGCATCGCGCAGGCGATCTGAGCGGCCGCGCCGAAATCCGAGCGCGTCACCCAGGTCGTGTAGATCGTCGTCGTCAGCGTGGTGACGCCCAGGAACTCCGAGGCGCCGACATCGTTCAGCACCTCCAGCAGCACCAGCCCCACGCCGACCGCGAGCGCCGGCCGCGCCATCGGCAAGGCCACGCGGCGGAACGCGCCCCATGGCCCCTCTCCCAGCAGCCGCGCGGCCTCCATGAGCCGCGCCGGCTGGGTCGAGAACATCGCCCGCATGCTGAGGTAGACGTAGGGATAGAGCACCGCCGACAGCACCAGCACCGCGCCCGGCGTGGAGCGCGCATCCGGCAGCCGGAACTGGCGCGGCGAGTCGAAGCCCAGCAGCGTCCGCAGCAGGCTTTGGAAGGGGCCGATCGGATGCAGCAAGTCGACGTAGCTGTAGGCGGCGATGTAGGTCGGCACTGTCAGCGGCAGCAGCAGCGCCCATTGCAGGACGCGACGGCCGGGGAAGTCGGCGCGCGTGACCAGCCAGGCGCAGCCGGTGCCGACGACCGCCGTCAGCAGACCGACGCCGGCCAGCAGCGTCGCCGTGCGCGCGGCGGCGCCGGGCAAGACGTGCGCCATCAGATGCGACCAATGCGCGGTGCCGGCGCCCAGCGCCGTCCAAGCCAAAGCCGCCAGCGGCGTCAGCACCGCCAGCGCGATCGCCGCGGCGGTCGCGGCCCAGAGCGGACCGACCGCGCGCGGCCGGTGCAGGGCCCGGCTGAGGATCGAGCTCACGCCTCCAGGGCTCCTGGGCTCATGAGGCAGGCGCTCACTGGTCGAAGGCGACCTTGTCGATCAGCAGGCTGGCCTGCTTGCGATGACGGGCGATCTCGGTCAGCGCCAGCGAATCGACCTTGACCGGACCGATGGCCGACTGGATCAGCGGATCCAGCGCGACGCCGGCCCGCACCGGGTACTCGTAGTTGATCTGCGCGTAGAGCTGCTGTGCGGGCTCCGACACCAGGAACTCCACCAGCGCCTGCGCCGCGGCCTTGTTGGGCGCGTGCTTGGCGACGGCGGCGCCGCTGATGTTGACGTGCGTACCCGCGCCGCGCGGCGCGAAGGTCGGCTTGAGCACCTGGATGCCGTCGCCCCACTTGCGCGCGTCGCTGCCGGGCTTGGCCGACTTCATCTGGCCCACGTAATAGGAGTTGGCCAGACCCACGTCGCAGACGCCGCCCAGGATGTCGCGCGCCACGTCGCGGTCGCCGCCGGTGGGCTTGCGGCCCAGGTTGGCCTTGAGGCCGCGCAGCCATTGCTCGGTCTTGGCCTCGCCGTCGTGGGCGATCATCGCGGCCACCAGCGCGGTGTTGTACGGGTGCTGGCCCGAGCGCGTGCAGACCTTGCCCTTCCACTTCGGATCGGCCAGATCCTCATAGCGGATCGGTCCCGACTTCAGCCCCTGGTCGGCGTAAAGCACGCGGGCCCGCATCGACAGCGCGGTCCACTGGCCGTCCGTCGCGCGCAGCTTCGCGGGCACGGCGGCGTCGACCTCGGCCGACTTCAAGGGCTGCGTCACGCCGCCCTCGACCAGATCGATCAGGTTGCCCACGTCCACGGTCATCAGCAGGTCGGCCGGCGAGCGCGCCCCCTCGGCCTTGACTCGCTCCAGCAGGCCGTCCTTCACGAACACGGTGTTGACCTTGGTCCCGGTCTTGGCGGTGAAGGCCGACAGCAGCGGTTGCACCAGCGCGACCTCGCGCGTCGTGTAGAGCGTCAGCTCGCCGCCCGCAGGGACACTGGCCCGCGCGGCCAGCGGCATGAGCGTCGCTGTCGCCAGCGCGAGCACGCTGGCGGCGCGAATCGGAGAAAGGGCATGGGAACGGGGATGGCGGCTCATCGTCGGGTCTCCTGCTCGAGCGTCTTGGGGACGCGGGGATGGCAATCGGGTCGATGAGAATCGCTCTCATCTGGGAGCTGCGCAATGTAGGGGGCCGGCGCGACGCGCGGCAAGTCGCCAAAAACTGCGGCGGGCCGCAGGAAGGACCGAGGTCGCGCCGCGCCTCAGCCGAAGCTGGCGGACTGCGGCATCGCCCGCGCCGCGGCGATGACGGCGGAGATCGCGGAGATCTCCCCGCGCAGCCAGCGCTGCGCCGGATCCGGATCCGCGCGCACATGCCAGACCTGGCTGATGTCGATGCCGCGCAGCGCGAAGGGCACCTGGCGGCTGGCCAAGCGGTCGCTCAGGCCGATGGCGGGGACGAAGGTGTCCGGCAGCACGGTCAGCAGGTCGGACTGCTGCACCGCCAGCGCGCCGGTGAAGAAGCTGTTCACCGTCATCGCCACCGTGCGGCGGCGGCCCAGCAAGGCCAGCGCGTCATCGACGAAGCCATGCGGCCGACCCGCGAAGTTGACGCGCAGATGCTGGGCCGCGCAGTAGGCGTCCAGCGTCAGCGCGCCGGGCTCGGCCAGCGGATGGTCCGGCCGCATCACGCAGACGTAGCGGCCCGAGTAAAGCGCCTCGCGGCGCAGCGCGGCGCTGTCGTCCTCGACCAGCAGCTGCTCCGTCAGATCGGGGAAGAAGCCGATCGCCAGGTCCGCCCAGCCCTGCTCCAACAGCTCGCGCGGATCGCGCGTGGTCAGCGGCACCACGCGCAGGCCGACGTGCACGCCCTCCTTCAGGAAGCGCTGTGCCAGACGCGGTACGACCAGGGCTGCCGTGGCGTCGGCCATGGCCAGCGTGAAGCTGACCTCGTTGCCCACGGCGCGCGGATCGAAGGGTTGCGGCTCCAGCGCCTGCTGCAGGCTGGACAGCGCGCGCCGCACCACGGGCCACAGCGCCTGCGCATGCGGGGTGGGCTCGACACCGGTGGAGCTCGGAATGAAGAGCTCCTCATGCGTGGCCTCGCGCAGCCGGCGCAGCGCGTTGCTGACGGCGGGCTGGGTGATGGACAGGCGGTGGGCGGCGCGGGTGACGTGTCGCTCCTCCATGACCACGTCGAAGACGCGCAGCAGGTTGAGGTCCAGCGTGCGGAAGTTGACGGGGCGGGCGGGGCTGCTCATGGGGCCGGATGCTAATTGCGTCACGGGTCATTTCCGTCCGTGATGACCCGATTCGGAGACGCAATTGGCGCGCGCTACGTAAAAACCGCAACATGCAGGCCATGGAAGACGGCGATGCGACCCGCGACGCCGGCTCCTCTCGAAGACCCAGACCGATCCGACTCCTCTACTCGAAGGAAACATCATGACCGCCACGACGCTCAATGCCGCTCCCCAAGTGATGGCCGCCGACTTCGCCCGGGCCGGCAACGCCAGCGTCGCCGGCGAGCGCGTGGTGGGCGTGCTGCTGCGCGCCAGCCGCGGCTTCTTCCGCGCCGTCAACACCGTCGCCGAGCTGCGTCCCCGCGCCATGCTGCTGCAGGCAGCCGAAGAGCAAGGCGCCGAGCGCCCGGATCTGGCCTTCTCGCTGCGCCGCGCCGCGCGCAACGGCTGGATGTACTGATCTCTCTCTCAGGGCGCCGCGAGGCGTCCCGCTCCTGCAGGGAAGGCCGGACCGCGAGGTTCGGCCTTTTCCTTTTGGGATGCGCTTTGGGATGCGCTTTGGGACGCGCTCGGGGGTGCGCTTGCTCGCCCGCGTCATTCACGTTGAAAACGACGCCGCGCCATTCGATCCGGTGACCGCCCTGTTGCGCGCATGACGCACGCGGTCGACGAACTTGCGTCGCGGATCTCGAATAGATCAAACCTCCCTCGCGCCAGAGGCCGTTGGCCCCCTTCCCTCGAAATCGCCGCTCCGCCGAGCTCCCAACATGGATGGCTTCCTGTTGGTGAAGTGAGGTGTGTGATGAACGAGATGAACACGGCGAGCAGTCCGGCCTGCTCGTGCGGCCCCGCCGCGATGTATCCGCCGCCGCCGAGATCGGGCGGGTTGAGCGCCCGCGAGCCCGATGCGACCTATCTGGCGCCCAAGCCCAAGCGGCCGGCGTGGTCCGACGCGTCGGTCGCGCTGTTTGCTGCGCTGGGCCGACCGGCGAAGCTCCGACCCCTAGCGCCCTTTCGCCGCGAGTTCGTCGACCGCTACGTCCCCAACGAAAGCTCGCTGCTGCCCCCGGAGCTCGCCCATCAATTGCATCGGGCGGCCGCCTGGAACGAAACCTTGAAGCGAGGGGCATTCGGGCGCGCCGTGCGCGAGCCCTTCGTCATTGACCTGGCCTGGTCGTCGTCCCTGCTCGAAGGCAACACCTTCACGCGTCAGGACACGGAATCGCTGTTTGGGCTCAGCCCCTTGCTGCTTCAGGGCGGGGGCGCCGCGCACGGCGAAGAGATCCAGATGCTGATCAACCACAAGTCGGCCATCGAGCACCTCTTGAACTGCGCGCCGAACTCGAATCTCTGCATGGAGCTCGTGTTCGCCGTGCATGACCGGCTGATGGACGGCCTGCTGGACGACGTGGCGGATCAAGGCCGCGTCCGCCGGCATGCGATCGAGATCCGAGGATCCGTGTTCGAGCCCGAGCAAGATCCCGCCGCGCTGAACGAGTTGCTGGAGCAGATTCTCGAGAAGGGCGCGGCCGTTCGGAACCCTGTCGAGGCGGCGTTCTTCCTGTGGGTGAGCCTCGCCTACCTGCAAGCCTTCGCGGACGGCAACAAGCGCACCAGCCGCCTGATGGCCAACGTGCCGCTGCTGCTGCACAACTGCGCGCCGATCTCCTTCGAGGGCATCACCGAGCTCGAGTACGGGCTCGCCATGGTCGGCGTCTACGAGCGAAACGACCTCAGCGCCGCGATCGACGTCTTCGCCTTCACCTACCGGCGATCCATGCAGAAGTACGTCGCCATGATGGCCAATCGACCGCTTCCCGACCCACGCGCGATGCGCTACCGCGCGCAACTTCGCCGCGTGATGAAGGCGGTCGTGATCGAGCGCAAGTCCGTGGCCGCGGCCATCGTCCAGGAATGGATGAGCCCAAACGAGGCCGCGGAACTGGCCGAGCTGGTGGCCGAGCGTCTGCCGGCGCTTCAGGCCGACAGCGGTCCCCGCTACGAGCTCGACAGCGCGCGCATCGACGCCTGGATCGCCGCCGGCCGGCCGTATTGAACGCTTGAACGAATCGCGAGGTCCCCATGAACCCGACGACTTACACCGCGCCGCAAGGCGCGGGATCGGCATACCGTTTCATGCCGCTGAACGCGATGCCGCATCAGGCTCGCGAGCCCGATGCGACCTACTTGGCGCCCATTCCCCGACCGCCCAGTTGGTCCGAAGCCTCCCGGTCGCTGCGTCTCGCGCTCTCCGGGAACGCCAATCTGCGCGACCGCGCCGAGTACCAGCGCGCCTTCGTTGACCGCTACATCCCGAACGAGTCCTCGCTCCTTCCGCCCTCGCTCGCCAAGACGCTGTACCGGGCGGCGTTCTGGCAGGAGCCGCTCCCCTACGGCACGGTGGGCGTGCGGATGATGGACGAGTTCCTGCTCGACCTGAGCTGGTCCTCGTCGCGGCTGGAAGGCAACGCCTACAGCCGCGACAGGACGGCGGAGCTGTTCGCGACCCTGGATCAGGGTGGCACGCCCGAGGACGCCAGCATCGATGCGCAGATGCTTCTGAACCACCGCAACGCCATCGATTTCCTTGTGCGACATGCTTCGCTGGAAGGCGTGACTCGGCGCGTGACGCAGGACGTCCATGGTCTGCTGATGGAGGGGCTGCTCGGTGATCCCCGGGATCTCGGACAAGTGCGTCAGCGCATCGTCGCCATCGGCGGCAGCAGCTATCGACCGCCAGCCGTCCCCGCGCTGCTTTCCGAGATGCTCGAGCACATCGTGTCCAAGGCGGCGCGTACAAGGAATCCGGTGGAAGCCGCCTTCTTCCTCTGGGTCAATCTCGCCTACCTGCAGGCCTTCGTCGACGGCAACAAGCGCACCAGCCGCCTGATGTCCAACGTCCCGCTGATGCGGCGCAACTGCGCCCCGTTGTCCTTCATCGACGTCCAGTCGGAGGATTACGGTCTGGCCATGCTGGGCGTCTACGAACGGCTGGATCTGTCCGTCGCTGTCGACCTGTTCGAGTGGGCCTACACGCGCTCCATGCATCGCTACATCGCGATGCTGGATCCGCTTCCGGTCATCGATCCGGTGCGACTGCGGTACCGCGCACAGCTTGGAGACACCATGCGCGCAGTCGTCGTCCAGCGGCAATGCGCCCAAGCGGCCATCGAGAGTCAGGACATTCCGCGTTGCGACCGCAGCCGATTCGAGGCGCTGGTCCACAAGGAGATCGCGGCGCTACACGAGAACCACGGCGCCATCTTCAGGATCCGGCATGAGCAGGTCACCGACTGGATCGCCGCCGGCCGTCCGCATTGACGTCCTGAACGATTTACGAGGTCCCTATGAACCCGACGACTCACACCGCGCCGCAAGGCGCCGTCCCGGCTCACCGTCTCCTCCCGCTGGACACGCTCCCCCTCCAGAAACGCGAACCGGCCGACGCGACCTATCTCGCGTCCAAGCCTCGTCCGCCAATCTGGAGCGAGCAGTCCCGCAAGGTCTGGGACTTCTTCACCCACATCCCGCTCGAATACCGGGACCCGGTCCGCTTTCGGCGCGCGTTCGTCGACGCGCTGTACCGGCGTTCGATGCGCAAGTACCTGGCGATGCTTTCCGCTTGAAACGCAGCGCGACCCTGGATCGCGCAAACACCCCCGCGCCACCCGCCACAATGTCGCCCCATGAGCTTTCCTCTCACGCTCCTCGACGCGGCGACGGCCGCGGGCGCGCACATCCTGTGGGTCTATTTGGTCCTGCTCGCCCTGATCACGGGCACGACCTGGCTCTGCGCCCGCGCGCTGCTGCCCGACCGCGGCGGCCCCGCGTTCCCACCTGATCCGCTCTCCCCGGCCGCGCTGCTGGCGCGCCTGGCCGCGGGCTTCCTGTTCATCGCCGGCGGCGCGATGCTCTTCGCCGAGATCGCCGAGCAGCTCCACACCGCCACGACGCTGGGCCAACTGGACGAGGCCTTCATCGCCGCGTCCATCGACCAAGTCCCCGATGCGATCCTCCAGGGCTTCTTCCTGCTGACCTTCATCGGCAACCGCGACACGCTGATCGCCATCGGCGTGGTGGTCGCCGCCGCGCTGCTGTGGCGCCGGCGCGGCCTGGCGCTGGGCTGGTCGCTGGCGATGCTGGGCAACGCCATGCTCAACCCGACGCTCAAGCACATCTTCGAGCGCGCCCGCCCGCTGCACCCGACGCACTGGCTCACGGAGGACGGCTTCAGCTTCCCGAGCGGCCACAGCTCCGGCTCGGTCGTCACGCTGGGCATGCTGGCCTACGTCGCCGTGCGGGTGCTGCCGCGGCGCTTCCACGTGCCGGCCTGGGTGATTGCCGCCGCGCTGGCCTTCTCGGTCGGCTGCAGCCGCATCTTCCTGCGCGTGCACTTCCCGACCGACGTGCTGGCCGGCTTCACCTCCGGCGCGGCTTGGCTGGCGGTCTCGATCACCAGCATCGAGCTCGCTCGCTGGGGCCACCGCCGCTACACCAGCCGCCGCCCGCGTCAATCGCTCTGAGCGCGCCCGATCACGCCGGCAAGGCCGATCACGCGAGAGGAGTCGTCGCCATGCGCTGGAACAGGCCGGCGGTCTCGTCGACATCCCAACGCTCGACGATGCCGGCATGACCTGACCCCGCGTCGGCGCCCGCGCGAATCACGTTCACCGAGTTGGGAATGCCGCCCCGCACCCGCGTGCTCAGCGCGGTGCCCGCCTGCACCGCCCACATCGGGCGCGGCAGATCGGGCCAGCGCTCGCGCAGCGGCAGCACATAGGGCAGGTGGATGTGGCCGCCGACGACCGCATCCGCGCCCGCCTCGGCCCAGCGGCGCACCGCCCGCTCACGTCCTCGCAACAGGTTGTTGACGTCCGTCGCCGACGGCACCGCCACGGGCTGATGCACCGCGATCAGGCGCAGCTGTCCGGGCCTCGCCGACGCCAGCCGATGCGCGACACGCTCGATCTGCTCGGGCGAGACCTCGCCATGCTTGTGCCGATAGCGCCGCGTCGTATTGAGGCCGATGACCAGCAGATCGTCGGTCTCGAACTCCCCCTCCAGCGTCCGCCCGAAGGCGCGGGCGTAGCGGCCATAGGGATCCAGCATCCGGTTGAAGAGCGCAAACAGCGGGATGTCGTGATTGCCCGGAATGACCAGCCGGGCAGGCGCGCGCAGCTTGTCGAGGAATGCCCGCGCCGCCGTGAACTGCGCCGGACGCGCACGCTGGGTGATGTCGCCGGTGACCAGCACCAGATCCGGCTTGATCTCCACGACGAGGCGCTCCAGCGCGGCCAGCGCCATCGGCCGCTCGGTGCCGAAATGCGGATCGGAGATCTGCAGCACCACGCTCATCGGCTGCTCTCCAGCGGGCCTTCGGCGACTTGCGCCTCACGCCGCTCCTGGGCCAGACCGGGCGGGCGGATCAGCAGCAAGGGATGCGGCGCCACCTCGAAGCGCAGCGGCAGCGGCATCCACAGCACCTCGCCGTCGGTCGCGACCTTGATGCGCCGCGCGCCGAAGGTCCGAGCGCGCACCGTCAGGCGCCGGAAGGAGAAGTTCTCGACCTGGTCGGCCTCGCCCAGCTTGCCGAGCGCGCCGCAGGCCAGCAGCCATATCAGGGTGCCGCGCCCCACCCGCTTGAGCATCACACCGGCGAGCGCGCCGCCGTCGATCGCGCGGGACTCCGGCAGGCCGACCTGTTCCATCTGCAAGGCGTTGTTGCCGACGAACAGCGTCGGCGTGCGGACCTGACGCGGTTGGCCATGGAGCTCGATGCTCAGACGCAGACTGCGATGGCCGCGCAGGAGGGTCGCGATCCCGGCGCCCAGCGCGACCAGCCGGCTGCGGCCGAAGCGCTGCTTCCAGCCCTCGCGGTCCTCCAGCAGCTGCGGATAGAGCCCGAGGCTGGCGTTGACGAGGAAGACGCGGTCATTGAGCAGGCCCACCTGCGCGGGGATGGGTTGCTCATGGAGCAGCACGCGCAGCGCGCCGTCGAGCTCGGACGGAATGCCATGCGTGCGGGCGAAGTAGTTGAAGGTGCCGCGCGGCAGCACGCCGAAGGCGCAGCCGCTGCCCAGCACCGCCTGCGCGACGCAGTTGATGGTGCCGTCGCCGCCGGCCGCGACGACGACGCCGTCCACGGCACGCGCGCGCTTCACGGCTTCCCGCGCCGTCTCGGCGAGCCGGCCGGGCTGCTCCACGGGGAGCAACTCGCAGCGGCGTCCGGCGGCGGCGCAGGCAGCCTCCACGGCGGGGCCGAGTTCGTCGCGGTCACCATGACCGGACGCTCGGTTGAAGACGACAAAGAACGGCGGAAGTGTCGTGACGGCGGCAGGTGCGGACATCGGGGCTCAGGCGCGGCGGCGGGCGGAAAGCGGCAACGATAGCTGGGATGGCAAGTGGCGGACCTGAGCGTTCTACAGACCCGACACCCCAGTCAGCGTCCTCCAGCCAGAGGGAGTTCCTCCAGTCCGATCACCAGCCGACGTCCGAGCAGTTGGACCGCTTCCGCGATGCGCGGGAGCTTGGATGCGTGATGTGGATCGAGCAGGCGCCGTACTTCCTTCTCGTCAACGCCGAGTCGACGTGCCAGCTGGACCTTCGAGACGCTGGCAGAGCGCATCGCCACATGCAACGCCGCCTTGGCAACTGTCTCCGGAGGAGGAGACACCCAATGCTCTCGACGACGAGCCTTCGTCGATGGAGGAAAGGACAGTCCCTCCGACATGTAGAGGGCGAAGACCTCATCCATCGCATCCGCCGCCTCACCGAGGGCATGCTCCAGGTTGTCGCCTTGCGTGATCAGCTCCGGAAGATCCCGACAGGTCACGACAAACCCACCGTCGGCCTCCGGATCAAGATGCACCGCGTACTCGAATCGTTCCATGACCAACTCCTTCAAAGATCAGTGATCCGAAGACCGAGCTGAGCGCACATGGCGTGTAGCGTCCCCGTCCTCAGCTCGTCCTTCGGATTCCGGACTACCGTTCTCGCCGCGCCCATGAACAGCACTTGATGACTGCCCTTGCCTCGCTTCGTATCCAGCAAGACCGTCACACCGCGCTCTCGGCCAAGAGCCCTGATCCGCTTGATGAATTCGTTGCCAGTCATGCAACGAACTGTCGGTCAATTATGTCCGAATCATCAATGACTGAAAACCGTGAATGCAGCCGGTGGCGTCACGACAAGCTGCATCGTCTTCACCGATCCAAGTCGTTGATCGAGGCAATCTCCGCGCGCCTCACTCAACGAAATACGTCCGCCCCGTCTGCCCGCCCTCCACGCTGCGCTGGTAGGCGAGCGCCACCCGGGCCGCGGGAACGCCTTCCATGCCCGGCATGAAGTCGCCGTAGTCCGCGAGCGACTCGGTCAGCACGGTGGGGCTGATGACGTTGATGCGCAGCCCGCGGGGCAGATCGATGGCCGCGCCGCGCGCGAAGCCTTCCAGCGCCGCGTTCACCGCCGAAGCGTTTGCGCCGGCTCGGATGGGCTCGCGCGACAGGATCCCCGCCGTCAGCGTGATGGAGCCGCCGTCCTTCAGCACGTGCTGCCCGTGCAGCGCCAGCCGGACCTGCCCCAACAGCTTGTTCTGCAGACCGATGTCGAACTGCGCCGCCGTCATGTCCGTGATCGGGCCGAAATGCAGATTGCCGACCGTGCTGACGATCGCATCCAACGGGCCGTTCGCCGACGCTTCGGCGAAGAGACGGCGAACGCTCTCGTCATCGGTGATGTCGACGCGGAACTGACCGCTGTTGCGGCCCGCCGTCAGCACCTCGTGGCGCTTGCCGAGATGAGCGTGGACCGCGCTGCCGATGACGCCGCTGGCGCCGACGATGAGGACTTTCATGGGAACTCCTTCAGGGGGATTCAAAGGGAATCAAAGGGATCCAAAGGGATCGATGGGGGATTCAAGGCCCTCATTCTTTCCATCACCATCGATTCGATAAAGTCCACCTTCGTTTCTTCATTCCATAGCGATTGGATCGAATCATGTTCGACAAGCTTCGGAGCATGGAAGTGCTGGTGGCCGTCGCCGACGCGGGTAGCTTCGCGGCGGCCGCGCGGGCGCTGGACCTGACCCCGGCGATGGTGGGCCGCCACGTGCAGGCGCTGGAGCGCCACCTCGGCGGCGTGCTGATCCAGCGCACCACCCGCCAGCACCGCTTCACCGAGATCGGCGAAGCCTTCACCCAGGACTGCCGTCGCGTGCTGGAGCAGGTCCGCTGGGCCGAGACCGCCGTCGAGCGCAACCGCAGCGAGCCGCAAGGCCAACTGCGCATCTCGGTCCCGATCGCGCTGGGGCAATTCGCGATCGCGCCGCTGGTGGCGGACTTCCTCGCCCGGCATCCGCAGGTGAGCGTCGAGCTCCATCTCAGCGACAGCCTCACCGACCTGCTCGGCGAGGGCTTCGACGCGGCGATCCGCGTCGGCAGGCTGCATGCGGACGGGATGGTCGCGCGCCCACTGCGCCCCTACCGCATGGTGGTGGCCGGCGCCCCGTCCTACTTCGAGCGCCATGGCGAACCGCTCACCGTCGCCGATCTCACCCGGCATGAGTGCCTGAGCCATTCCGTCTGGCAGCGCCGCAGCGAATGGGCGTTCGCCGACGGCCGCACGCGGATGCAATGGCCGCAGTCGTCCCGCTTCACCGCGAATCAGGCGGAATGCCTGCGGCGCGCGGCGGTGCAGGGACTGGGATTGGTGATGCAGGCCGAGGTGGTGCTCGCGGAGGACCTCGCCGCCGGGCGGCTGCGCGCGGTGCTCGAGGACTTCGCCCCGCCCGCGCGCGAGGTGCACCTGATCTATCCGCCCGATCGGCAGCGCCTGCCCAAGCTCGGCGCCTTCATCGACGCCGTGCTCGCCGGCTGGGGACCGGAGTCGGAGCCGAAGCCTGTGTCGAAGCCGCGCGCCGCGCCCACCGCCGTTTCGTCGAGACCGCGTGCTCGGAAGGCGACGTCAACGACTCGATCAGAGCCCGCACGCCGGGCAGCGAAGGCGCCTGCGCGGAGTGGCAGATGAGCAGCGTGCGACGCGCCCAAGGTTCATTCAACCGCACAACGCGTAGCGCCGGCGAGGGTCGCCGCTCCGCAGCGCCGCGCGGCATCACGGCCACGCCCGCACCGGACTCGACCAATTGCGCGACCACATCGAAGCCGCTGACCCGCACGCGGTGATGCGGCACCCGGCCGCAGCGGGCGGCCTGCATCGCCAGGAAGCGGCTCAACCCGCTGTCCGCCGCGAGCCCGACGAAGGGCTGCTCCAGCAACTCGACGAAGCGCATCGCCGCGCGCTTGCGGCCCGTCGCCGGCACGAGCGCGACCAACTCGTCCTCCAGCCACGGCCGCGCGTCCAGACCGCTCGTGTCGACATGGTCCGCGACGATCGCCACATCGGCGACGCCGTCGCGCAGGGCCTGAAGCGCGGCGTCGCTGGCCATCTCCTGAAGCTCGACGTCGATGTCGGGATGCTCGGCGAGGAAGCGCCCGATGCGCGGCGGCAGCGCCTCCACGATGGCCGCGGTGTTGCCCAGCAGACGCACCGTCCCGCGTAGCCCGTGCCCGAAGGCCGACATCGCCACATGAAGCGAATCCAGCTCCGCGAGCACGCGATTCGCTTGCCTCGACAGCGCGCGCCCGGCGTCGGTCGCAACGGCGCCTGACTTGGAGCGCTCCAGCAGTCGAACGCCGACGCGGTGCTCCAGTGCCTGGATGCGCGCGCTCGCCGCCGCCAGCGACAGGCTCATCACCTGAGCGCCCGCGGTGATCGAGCCCTGCGCGACCACCGCCTCGAAGAGCTGCAGGTCGAAGGGATCGACGCGGTAGTCGATGGTTCGGGCGATGGGGCGGGCAGTAGAGCGGGCGGTAGCGCGGGCGGTGGTTAGATTCGTCATGATGCGGATCCTCGTCATCCTCTTGCTGCGCCGAAGGATATCCGCCGCACTTCGAGATCGACAGCGCGCGCCCTCCCCCGCAAGATGCCGCCCATGAACACGACCGGATTCGACATGAGCCTGGCGATGCTCGCCCCCTGGATCGCCATCGCGGCGGTCTTCGTGCTGGCGGGCGGCGTCAAGGGCATCACGGGCATGGGCCTGCCCACGGTGGCGATGAGCCTGCTCGGCCTGTGGATGGCGCCGGCCCATGCGGCGACGCTGCTGGTGATGCCCTCGCTGGTGACCAACATCGCGCAGTGCCTGGGACCGGCGTGGCGACGGCTGGTCGCGATGCTCTGGCCGGTGTGGCTGGGCATGGTCGTGACGACCGTGTGCTCGCCGGACCTGAGCGCCCTCGCGCCGATCGATGCGCGACTGGCGCTGGGCGTGATCCTCGTCGTCTACGGCGTGTGGGGCCTGTGGAAGCCGGTCGTGCCGCAGGTCTCGCCAAGCGCCTGGTGGATCGGGCTCGCGGCGGGACTCGCCACCGGCTTCGTCACCGCGTCGACGGCGGTCTTCGTGCTGCCGCTGGTGCCTTATCTTCAAGCGCTGAAGCTGGACAAGGACACGATGATTCAAGCGCTCGGCCTGTCCTTCACCGTCGCGACGCTCGCGCTGGCCGCGCGCCTGCATGCCTTCGAAGGCGGCACGCTGCTCTCGACGCCGTCCTTCGTGGCGCTGGGCGCGGCGGTGGCGGGACTGGCCGTCGGCGCCTTGGTGCGGGCGCGCATCAGCGCCACGACCTTCCAGCGCGCGCTGTTCCTGGTGTTCATCGCGCTCGGCGCGGCCAACCTGTGGCGGGCGCTGTGAGCGATGACAACCCTCGCGTGGCGCGGGGCGGCTCCGACGCGGGCCCCACGCGGGTGCGCGCTGAGCTCGATGAGCGGTCTACGCTGGCCGCGCTGCTGGAGCGCAGCTATCGACTCGCCCTCTGGCTGCGCGACAGCGGAAGGACGGATGCGGACAAGGACACGCCTGCGTCCTTCGCCAGCTTCGTCGCCTCGTCCGAGCTTGTCGAGCTGCTGGACGAGGCGCGCGTGCGCCTGATCACGCCAACCGGAATGCCGACGCCAGCTCGTTCATCCGCTCCGCCTGATCGTTGAGCGAGGCGGCGGAGGCGGCCGCTTCCTCGACGAGCGCGGCGTTCTGCTGCACCGTGCGCTCGATGTCGCCGAAGGTGCCGCGCAGCTGCTGCAGGCTGGTGGCTTCCTCGGCGATCTCATGGGAGATGCGCTCGATCTCGGCGCTGACGGCGGCGATGCCGCGTTCGATGCCGACGATCGCAGCACCGGCCGTCTGCACCTCGTGCTGACCGCGCTCGACACGGCTCACCGAATCGCCGATCAGCACCTTCACTTCACCGGCCGCCGCGGCGCTGCGCTTGGCCAGGTTGCGGACCTCGGAAGCGACGACGGCGAAGCCGCGTCCCTGCTCCCCCGCTCGGGCCGCTTCGACGGCGGCGTTGAGCGCCAGGATGTTGGTCTGGAAGGCGATCGCGTCGATGACGGAGACGATCTCCGACATCCGATGCGAACTCGCGCCGATGGCGCCCATGGTGTCGACGAAGCCCTGCACCAGCTTGCCGCCGTTGACCGCGCTGGCGCTGGCCTGGTCGGCCAGACCGCGCGCGCGGGCCGAGGACTGCGCGGTGCCGTCCAGGGTGTCGGACAGGCGCTGGATGTTGTTGGAGGCTTCCTCGACGCGCGCGGCGGTGGTTTCGCTGCGCACGCTCAGGTCTTGGTTGCCGGACGCGATCTCATCGGCCGCGCCGTGGATCTCGCCGGACGCGACCTGCATCTGCGTCACCAGCGCGCGCAGCCGGTCCCGCATCGAGCGGATCGCGTCAATCATGCGGCCGGCCTCGTCGTTGGATCGCCACGGCGTGTCGGCGGTCAGGTCGCCATGGGCGATGCGGTCGGTGAGCATCTCAGCCTCGCGGATCGGACGCCACACGCCGACCAGCGTGCGCCACAGCAACAGGCCCAGCGCGATCAGACCGCCGATGACGACGACGGCCGTGAGCATCAGACGGCGCTGCGTGCCGACCTCGCGCTCGTCGAGCCGCTGGGCGACGCCGTCCATCACGCGCGTCGAGAGCTGCGACTGCAGGACCGCGCCCTTCTTCAGCGTGGCGACGAGCTGGTCCAGCGGATAGTTCACGTCCCTGGCTGACGCCTCGAGCGCCTCCAGCACGACCTGGCGCTGCTGATCGACGCGCTGCAGGGTCTCGGCGTAATCGGCGGCGCGCTCGGTGTCGACGGCCGCGGCCTGGCGCAGCGCGCCGCTGAGCTGGCGCAGGTCCGCGCGATAGCGGCCTGCGGCGTTGCCGACGGCGGCGACATCGTCGACCGCGGCGGCCGAGGCGATGGCGCCGAGCTCGGCCAGCGTGTCTGTCAGCTGGGGCGCGATCTGCAGACCGGCAACGATGTTCTGGACCATCGCGCCGTCGGTCTGCTGCATCAATCCGCCCTGCGCATTGAGCTGGGCGATGGCGTCGAAGATGCCGTCGACGAGCGCGCGGTACTGCGGCGCCTGGACGTTGAGCATCTGATTGGGGCCCTTGTCGTGCAGCGCCTTGAACTGCGCGCGGAGCTTGTCCGCGCCCTCGATGAGCGAGGCGCTGTCATGAACGGACGCGAGCTCGGCGCCGACGGCGTCGAAGTCTTTCTGGAGCTTGGCGGCGGCGGCGTCGCGGGCGGCGGCTTGCTCGGGATGGGAGCCGGCGGTGGCGGAAGCGATGCGGTGCTCGGCGAGATCGGCGATCACGCGTTGCCAGGCCTGGTTGGCGGGGAGCGCGGCGCGCTCGACGCGCACGGTGTGGAGGGCGGAGATCAGGTTGACGCCGAGCTGCGCGGTGGGCAGCAGACAGACCACGCCGCAAAGAAGCGCGACAAGGGCGAGACGGTGTTTGAGAGACATCGGGCAGAACCTTGGGAGTTCAGGAATGCAGGGGTGTGCAAGGGAGTGCCCGAGGAGTCTTGCAATGCTTCGTTACAGCTTGGGTGATGCCCGGAATCGCCCTGCCTGGGCGACTGGGATTCATCGGGAGTTAATGGGGGGAAGGTAGCTTCGGGGTAGGGCGTGAACAATTCACGCCGTCTTTCGCGCCTCAGGTCGCGAGGGCGTGCGTGCGAGTCTCGGATGGGCTGCAGGGCGGGGGCGGGCGCACCCGCTTGCGGACGGGCCGGGAGCGTCCCTTAAACTCGCGCCCCATCCCACCGCCACGAGCGCGCCACCCATGAAGAGCTCCAAGACTCGCCCCGCCGCCAAGGTCACGCTGGGCATGGTCGCGGAGCACAGCGGCGTCTCGCCCAGCACCGTCTCCCGCATCCTCAACGGCACCGCCGTCGTCAGCCAGGAGAAGAAGGACGCCGTCGACCGCGCCATCGCCGAGCTCGGCTTCGTCCCCAATCCCATCGCGCGAGTGCTCGCCGGTGGACGCTCGCTCAGCGTCGGCGTGGTGACGCAGGCGATCGACAGCCCGTATTACGGGGTCGCGCTACGGGGGATCGAGGAGGTCCTCGACGCGGCCGGGTATGTGCCGCTGTTCGCGAGTGGCCATTGGAATGCGAAGGAAGAGCAGCGCTGCATCGACACGCTGCGAGCGCGGCGTGTGGATGGGTTGATCGTGCTGACCGGGCGGCTGAGCGACGACGCGCTGCGCAAGCTCGGCAAGGAGCTGCCGGTGGTCGTGACCGGGCGGACGTTGAAGGCGGGCGGGTTGTACTCGCTGAACTTCAATGACTTCGAGGGCGCGCGGCTGGCGACGCATCACTTGCTGTCGCAGGGGCATCGCAGGATCGCGTTCATCAGCGGGGATCCGGTGCATCCGGATGCGCAGGAGCGGCTGCGTGGTTATCGCGCGGCGCTGGAGGCGGCGGGTGTCAAGTTCAAGCCGGCGCTGGTGCTGCCGGGGATGTTCCATGAGGAGAGCGGGCTCATGGCGGTGGAGCGGCTGATCGACAGCCGCGAGCCGTTCAGCGCGATCTTCGCGGCGAATGATCAGATGGCGTTCGGCGCGTCGCTGGCGCTTTATCGGCGTGGGCTGAAGGTGCCGGAGGATGTGTCGATCGTGGGATTCGACGATCTGGCAGGGGCGGCGCATTCGATCCCGCCTTTGACGACGATTCATCAGGCAGGGCTGGAACTCGGGCGGTGTGCGGCGCAGGCGCTGCTGGATCTGCTCGCGGATAAAAAGCCGACGGCGCAGTTGCCGGAGCCGCGGCTCATCATTCGGTCGTCGACGCGGGCGGTCTGAGAGGGTCTTCCGCCTCCCTAGCGATAACCCTGGTACGTTTCCCCTCCAGTGATCGATATCATGAAAGCGCTTTCATAACAACATCGACACGGAGACATCCAGCATGCGGCAGTGGGCCCGACGGCTATTGGCGACGGCATTGATCCTGGGCGCGAGCCTCGCGGGGTCAGGCCTTGCCATCGCCGGCACCACGCTCACCGTGGCTGCCTTCCCCGCCGTCGACGAGATCGTCCGGGCCGCGATCCCTGCCTGGAATCGCCTGCACCCCGACGTCGAGATCCGCGTCATCAGCCGCGAGCTCAACGACCACCACACCGCGATGACCACGGCGCTCTCGACCGCCAAGGGCCTGCCGGACGTGATGGCGCTGGAGATCGGCTACCTCGGCCGCTTCGCCCAGGGCTCCGGCCTCGAGGACCTCTCCCAGCCGCCCTACGCGCTGCGCCAGTACCGCGACCACTTCGTCGGCTACGCCTTCGATCAGGCGACCGGCCCGACCGGCGCCGTCGTCGCGGTCCCCACCGACATCGGCCCCGGCACCCTGCTCTACCGCAGCGACCTCCTCGCCCGCGCCGGTTTGCGCGAAGCCGACCTCACCGCCAGCTGGGACGGCTACGTCGCCGCCGGCGTGCGCATCAAGTCCGCCACCGGCGCCTTCCTGCTCGCCCATGCGCGCGACATGAAGGACATCGTCATCCGCACCGGCCTGCAGCCCGGCGAAGGCCTGTACTACGACAAGGACTCGCGCCCTCTCGTGACCACGCCCCGCTTCGTGCGCGCCTTCGAGCTCGCCCGCTCGGTCCGGCGCCAGCAGCTGGACGCCAAGGTCACCGCCTGGTCCTCCGACTGGACCGAGGGATTCCGCCGCGGCGGCATCGCGACGCAGATGGCCGGTGCCTGGCTCGCGGGCCACCTGAACAGCTGGCTCGCGCCCGGCACGCGCGGCAAATGGCGCGCCGCGCAGCTGCCCGAGAACGCCTATGCAGCCTACGGCGGCACCTTCTTCGCCATCGCCCGCCACGGCGACGCCGCCCGCAAGCCCCTGGCCTTCGAGTTCATCCGCTTCATGACGATGAACCGCGATCAGCAACTCGCCGCCTTCAAGGTCCAGGACGCCTTCCCCGCCCTGATCGACGCGCAGACCGATCCCTTCTTCGACCAGCCGCTGCCCTTCCTCGGCGGCCAGAGCGCGCGCCGCGACTGGCGCGACGCCGCCGCCCACATCCGCGCCTTCCCGGTGCACAAGCAGGACGCCTTCGCCCGCGAAGTCATCGACACCGAGCTCGACAAGGTGCTGGACCGCGGCAAGGACATCGCCACCGCGCTCGCCGATGCGAAGCGCCTGCTGCTGCAACGCGCGCGGCGCTGAACGGACGCCACGACGATGAACCTGCGTCTTCCCCCCGCCCTGCGCCTGTCGCCACGCTATGCGCCCTATGCGCTGCTGGCGCCCTTCCTGGTGCTGTTCGTGGTCTTCGGGCTGTTTCCGCTGCTGTTCTCGCTCTATCTGGCCTTCCACAGCTGGGAGCCCACCAGCGGCCTGGGCGCGATGCATTGGGTCGGCCTGGACAACTTCGCCTTCGCGCTCAAGGACGAGTGGTTCTGGAAGTCGCTGCGCAACACGGGCTGGCTCGCGATCGCCTCCGGCGTGCCGCAGCACCTGGTGGCCATCCCGCTCGCGACCTTCCTGCACCTCGCCTTCAAGCGCTGGCGCAATCCGATGGTCGGGGCCTACTTCCTGCCCTACATCACCTCCTCCGTCGCGATCGCGATCCTCTTCAGCTCGCTGTTCTCGACCGACTACGGCCTGATCAACATCGCCCTGGCCACGCTGCGCGAGTTCCCGGTGCTGGGCCATCTGATGCCGCAGTCCGCCATCGACTGGCTCAACGATCCGGACGCGCTCAAACCCGCCATCTCGATGATCGTGTTCTGGCGCTACGTCGGCTTCAACGTGGTGCTCTACCTGGCCGCGCTGCAGACCATCCCGCCCGACCTCTATGAGGCCGCCACCATGGACGGCGCCGGCCGCCTGCAGCAGTTCTTCCACATCACGCTGCCCAGCCTGCGGCCGATGATCTTCTTCGGCGTGACGCTCAGCGTCATCGGCGGGCTGCAGCTCTTCGAGGAGCCCTTCATCCTCACCGGCGGCAAGGGCGGCTCCGACCAGGCCGGCATGAGCGCCGCGGTCTACCTGTACCGCAACGCCTTCGACTTCAACGACTTCGGCGCCGCCAGCGCGATGTCCTGGCTGCTGTTCCTCATCGTGGCCGCGCTCACGTGGCTGACCAACCGCGCCTTCCGCCCCAAGGGCGATTGAGCCTCCAGCGATCCGCCCCATGAGCACCACGATGCCCGCCTCCCTCGACGCCGCCGCGCCGCGCGCCGCGCAGCCGCCGCGCATGACCGCCTGGGCCGCCTACCTGCTGGTGGGCGCCGGCGCGCTGATCATGCTGGCGCCGTTCTATTTCATGTTCGTCTTCGCGACCCACTCGCGCACCGAGATCTTCAGCCTGCCCCCGCCGCTGTGGTTCGGCGATGACTTCCTGCGCAACGTCGAGATCCTCACCCAGCGCCTGCCCTTCTGGCGCAACCTGGGCCTGAGCCTGTACGTCGGCGTCTGCAACACCGGTCTGACGCTGCTGTTCTGCTCGATGGGCGGCTACGCCTTCGCGATGTACGAGTTCCGCTTCAAGAAGGCGCTATTCGGCCTGGTCATGGGCACCATGCTGCTGCCCAGCTTCATGAACATGATCCCCAGCTTCATGATCATGGACCTGCTGGGCTGGATCGATCAGCCGCGCGCGCTCTACATCCCCGGCGCGGCCAGCGCCTTCGGCATCTTCCTGATGCGCCAGTTCATCGGCTCCGCCGTCCCGCGCGAGCTCGTCGAGGCCGCCCGCATGGACGGCTGCGGCGAGCTGGGCATCTACGCCCGCATCGTGCTGCCGCTGCTCAAGCCCGCGCTGGGTACGCTGGGCCTGATCACCTTCATCTCCTCCTGGAACAACTTCATCGGGCCGCTGGTGGTCATGCGCTCGCCCGAGATGTACACGCTGCCGCTGGCGCTGCGCAGCCTGCAAAGCCCGGTGGACACCGAGTGGGGCGCGCTGATGGCCGGCTCCGCCATCGCGACGCTGCCGCTGATCGTGCTCTTCGTCCTGTGCTCGCGGCAGCTCATCTCGGGGCTGACCGTCGGCGCCGTCAAGTGAAGCGCCTGGCCCGCCGCCGCGCGCCTTCGCCCCTTCCAACGAACACCCCTCACGCGACTCGATGACTTCGACTCCTGCCTCCGCCCCCGCCCTGCCGACCGCCTCGGCGATGGACTTCCCCGCCGACTTCGTCTGGGCCGTGGCCACCAGCGCCTTCCAGATCGAAGGCGCCCACGATGCCGATGGCAAGGGGCCGTCCGTCTGGGATCGCTTCTGCCGCCAGCCCGGTGTCATCGCCGACGGCAGCAATGGCGACACCGCCTGCGATCACTACCAGCGCTGGGAGCAGGACCTGGACATGATCCGCGACCTGGGCGTGGACGCCTACCGCTTCTCGGTGTCCTGGCCGCGCGTGCGTCCCTCCGGCGACGGCGACTGGAACGAAGCCGGCCTGGCCTTCTACGACCAGATCGTCGACGGCCTGATCGCGCGCGGCATCAAGCCCTATCTGACGCTGAACCACTGGGACCTGCCGCAGGCGCTGCAGGACATCGGGGGATGGGGCAGCCGCGCCACCGTCGATCGCTTCGTCGAGTACGCGATCGGCATCGCCAAGCGCTACGGGGACCGCGTCGTCTCCATCGCCACGCACAACGAGCCCTGGGTCGTCGCCCAGCTGGGCCATGAGACCGGCATCTTCGCGCCCGGCCTCAAGGACCGCGCGCTCGCGGCGCAGGTCTCGCATCACCTGCTGGTCAGCCACGGGCTCGCGATCAGCGCGATGCGCGCGCTGAAGCTCAAGGCTTCGCTGGGCATCGTGCTCAACCTGGCGCCCATGTACCCCGCCACCGACAGCGAGGCCGATCGCGCCAAGGCCGTCCTCGAAGACGGCAAGCTGCGCCGCTGGTACATGGATCCGCTGTTCAAGGGCTCGTACCCCCAGGACGTGATCGACGATCTGGGCGAGGCCGCGCCGCGCGTCCAGCCCGGCGACATGGACCTGATCCGCGTGCCCATCGACTTCCTGGGCATCAACTACTACTCGCGCGTGATGGTCAGCGCGGACGGCAGCTTCGACGCCAAGAAGAGCGGCCTGGAGCTGACCGACATGGACTGGGAGGTCTACCCCCAGGGCCTGACCGACCTGCTGGTGCGACTGCATCGCGAGTACCCGGTCCCGCGCCTGTACGTCACCGAGAACGGCGGCGCCTTCAAGGATCCCGTCGGCGCCGACGGCCGCGTGCACGACGAGGACCGCACCCGCTATCTGGACACCCACATCGCGGCGGTCGGCGACGCGCTGCGCCAGGGCGTGCCCATGGGCGGCTACATGGTGTGGAGCCTGATGGACAACTTCGAGTGGGCCTCCGGTTACGTGAAGCGCTTCGGCATCGTGCATGTCGACTACGCGACCCAGCGCCGCACGCCCAAGGACAGCGCGCTGGCCTATCGCGACTTCGTGCTGCGGCAGCGCGCGTTGCGCCAGCGCCGCGGCTGAAGCAAGCCGCTTTCGACCCCACGATCAACGCAATCGGAGCCACACCCCATGGGACAAGTGACGCTGCGCGGCATCCGCAAGCGCTACGGTGACAACGAAGTCATTCGCGGCATCGACCTGGACGTGCGCGACGGCGAGTTCATGGTCTTCGTCGGACCCTCGGGCTGCGGCAAGAGCACGACCTTGCGCATGATCGCGGGCCTGGAGGACATCAGCGGCGGCGACCTGCTGATCGACGGCACCCGCGCCAACGACCTGCGACCCGCCGATCGCGGCGCGGCCATGGTGTTCCAGAGCTACGCGCTCTACCCGCACATGACGGTGGCGGAGAACATGGGATTCGCGCTGAAGATGGCCGGCGTGGGCCGCGCCGAGCGCGACGAGCAGGTCCGCCGCACCGCCGAGATCCTGCGCATCACCGACCTGCTGCAGCGCACGCCCAAGCAGCTGTCCGGCGGCCAGCGCCAGCGCGTGGCCATCGGCCGCGCCATCGTGCGCAAGCCCCGGGTCTTCCTCTTCGACGAGCCGCTGTCCAACCTGGACGCCGCGCTGCGGGTGGACATGCGCATCGAGTTGACCCGGCTGCATCAGCAGCTCGGCACGACCATGATCTACGTCACCCACGATCAGGTCGAGGCCATGACCATGGGCGACCGCATCGCCGTGTTCAACCAGGGCCGCATCGAGCAGCTCGGCGCGCCCATGGACCTCTACCAGCGCCCGGACAACGAGTTCGTCGCCGGCTTCCTTGGCGCGCCCAAGATCAACTTCGTCGAGCGCCCCGGCGCCGATGCGCCCGGTCCCTGGCGCCAGCTGTGGGAGCTGCTGGGCGGCCCGGCCCGCCCCGCCGCGCGCCGTCTAGGCCTGAGGCCGGAGCACCTGCGCCTCACCGGCGAAGGTCAGGGCGTGCCGGCCACGGTCGTGCTGGCCGAGCATCTGGGCGACGTGTCCATTCTTCATTTGCGCGTCGACGGCCTTGCGGGGCTGTGGACCGCCAAGCTCCCTGCGGGCGCTTCCATGCTGCGCGACGGCGACGCGGTGCGCCTGGTCGCCGAGGCGTCCGACGCGCTCGGCTTCGACGCCGACGCGCGCGCCCTGCCCGCGCGCGAGGCCGCGATGGCCGCCTGATCGCGCCGTCGGTCGATCGCCCGGCCGCGCGGCCGAGCGATCCCCGTTCCCGAAGTTCAGCAGTACCGCAGTCCCCCGCGCCCGTGTGGCGCCAACCCCCTCGCTAGGGAAAGTCAGTAGAGGACCCGGAGCCGAAGCGGATAAATTCTGAAAGCGCTTTCAAACACATCCGCCGAAGCATCGGATCCAGCTTGCCCTGCCCCATCGGGCCCGCCAAAGACGGGTTCCCCGGCCAAGTCTGAGAGATAAGAAGGAGACAAATGAAGCACGTCCATACCCCCCGGTCGCGCGCCGCTCACGCGCCGCGTCCCCTGCCCGTCGCCGCCGCCTGCGCCGCCGCGATGCTGACCCTGTCCGTCGCCGCCCAGGCGCAGCAGGCGCCTGCCGCGCCCGAGGCCGCAGCCTCCGCCGCGCAGGGCGAGTCCGCGCGCAAGGAACAGGCGCAGCAGATCGACACCGTCGTCGTCACCGGCATCCGCCAGTCGATGTCGACCTCGATGAACCTCAAGCGCCAGCAGCACGGCGTGGTCGACGGCATCGTGGCCGAGGACATCGGCAAGTTCCCCGACACCAACCTGGCCGAGTCGATGCAGCGCATCTCGGGCGTGTCCATCGACCGCTCCATGGGCGAAGGCTCCAAGGTCACCGTGCGCGGCGTCGGGCCCGACTTCAACCTGGTGCTGCTCAACGGCCGCCAGATGCCGGCGTCCACGCTCGCCGACACCGGCCCGTCCAACTCGCGCGCCTTCGACTTCGCCAACCTCGCGTCCGAATCGATCGCCGCGCTGGAGGTCTACAAGACCAGCCGCGCCAGCACGCCCACCGGCGGCATCGGCGCGACCATCAACATCAAGACCGCGCGTCCGCTGGACACCGGCAAGACCATCGCCAGCATCGGCCTGAAGGCGGTGCACGACGGCGGCAACTCGCGCCTGCCGGACAACCTCAAGGGCGACAGCGTCACGCCGGAGCTCTCCGGCATCTACAGCTCCACCTTCGCCGACGGCACCATCGGCCTGGCAGTCTCGGGCAGCTTCCAGAAGCGCGACCTGGGCTACAACAGCGCCGGCGTTCCCAACGGCTGGCTTCCGTTCAAGGGCAGCGAGGTCGCCGGCCCCAACCTGCCGGCGTTGCCGCAGCCGGGTCAGCCCGGCGCGGAGCGCATCACCAACCGGCCCGGTCCCAACGACGTCTACTCGCTGCCGCAGAACGTCAACTACAACATGAACGGCATCAGCCGTGAGCGGACGAACGGCCAGGTGACTTTCCAATGGGCGCCGGTCAAGTCGCTCACCGCGACGGTCGACTACACCCTGTCGCAGAACAAGGTCCACACGCGTCGCAACGACCTGTCGGCCTGGTTCAGCTTCGGCCCCTCGAGCAGCTCCTGGACCGGCGGTCCGGTTTCCGCGCCGCTGAGCTACACCGAGCTGCAGACCGCCGGCAACGCCGACCTGGCCATGGGCGCCGGCGACTTCGCCACCAAGAACGACAACAAGTCGCTGGGCTTCAACCTGGACTGGAAGGCCAGCGACCGCCTGCGCTTCGAGTTCGACGCGCATCGCTCGACGGCCACCTCCGGTGCCGACAGCCCCTGGGGCACCAACAACGTCATCGGCAGCGCCAGCTTCAACCGCGGCGAGACCACGGTCGACTTCAGCAACGAGATGCCGATCTTGATCATGCCGACCACGCAGCGCGACGCGTCCAAGCAGCTGGTCACCGGCTCGTCCTTCCGCAACAGCTACATGAAGGCCGAGGTCGACCAGCAGCAGATCCGCGGCGGCTGGAAGATCGACGACGAATCCAAGCTGGACTTCGGCGTCGGGCTGGCGAAGGTGAAGAATCGCTCGGCCTACTCCAACGTGCAGCTGGACACCTGGGGCGGCGCGACCAAGGCGGCGGACTATCCGGACAACGTCTGGCTGCCGCAGGACTTGCGCAACTTCTTCGGCAAGCTGGGCGGCGTCGGCGATCCGCGGCTGTTCACGCAGTTCTACACCTTCGACTTCGGCACCGTGCGCGACCTGGCCGCCAAGGCCTGGAGCGATCCGTCGATGTACCTGGCCTCGCCCAACTTCAGCACCGACCGCCGCACCACCGAAAAGTCCACCAGCGCCTACGCCGAGTACACCCGCGAATGGGAGCTGGGCGTGCCCATGAGCGCGACGCTGGGCCTGCGCTACGAGAAGACCAAGGTCAACTCCAGCGCGCTGGTGCCGATCGCCACGGGCATCAGCTGGGGCTCCAACAACGAGCTGACCGTGCGCAAGGGCGATCCGGGTTTCACCACGCTGGACGGCAGCTACAAGTACTGGCTGCCCAGCATCGACTGGGACGCGGATCTGACGGACAAGCTCAAGCTGCGCGCCAGCTACGGCACGACCATCGGCCGGCCGGGCTGGGACGCGATCCAGGGCGGCCAGACGCTGAACGACCTGGCGCGCGTCAACGGCGGGACGGGCGCGCAGGGCAACCCGGGCCTGAAGCCGCTGAAATCCAAGAACCTCGATCTGTCGATGGAGTTCTATTACGCCAAGTCCAGCTATCTGTCGGCGGGCCTCTTCTACAAGAAGATCTCCAACTACATCGGCTCGACGATCGAGAACTCGACGCCCTTCAACCTGCATACGCCCATCGGGGGCAAGCTCTACAACGAGGCCTCCAGCACCGGCGCCTGCGCCAACGACCTGACCTGCATCCGCAACTACATCCTGAACAAGTACAACGGGACGAACGGCGTGGTGCGGACCGGCTTCGACGACAACGGCAACGCGGTGGGCACGATCACCGGCCAGCCCGACGATCCGGTGGCCAACTTCCAGATCACCGTGCCGGCCAACACGCAGTCCAACACGCTCAAGGGCTTCGAGCTGAACGTGCAGCACGCCTTCGGCAACTCGGGCTTCGGCGTCGCGGCCAACTACACGAAGGTGAAGTCGGGGCTGAAGTACGACCCGATGAGCTTCGACCAGCAGTACGCGCTGATCGGGCTGAGCGACTCGGCCAATCTGGTGGGCTTCTACGAGGATGCGCGCTTCAGCGTCCGGATCGCCTACAACTGGCGCGACAAGTTCCTGGCCGCGGTCAATGACGGCAACACGCTGGGCCGCTCGGCGCCGGTCTACACGGAGCCCTACTCGCAAGTCGACGTGAGCTTGGGCTACAACGTCAGCGAGCGCCTGAGCGTGCAGGCCGAGATCATCAACCTGGGCGACGCCATCCTGCGTCAGCATGGCCGGACCGAGCAGGAAGTGTTCTCGGTCACGCAGACGGGACGCCGCTATATGCTGGGTCTCCGCTACAAGTTCTGACCTCGCGAGAGGTCCCGCCGCATGAAGCCGATCCGCGAGTGCCACGACCTGGTCCCGGGTCGGCTTCCTCCCGACCTGATCGAGGCCGCGCAGCCGGTGGTGCTGCGCGGCCTCGTGTCGCAGTGGCCGCTGGTACGGGCGGCCTTGCGATCCGACCGCGCGGCGGTCGATTACCTGCACGGCTGCTGGCGCGGCGCGCCGGTGGCGATCATGACCGGCCCGCCGGAGATCGACGGCCGCATCTTCTACAACGACGATTTCACCGGCATGAACTTCGGCCGGGCCGACGCGCCGCTCCCCGCGCTGATGGCCGAGCTGCTGAGGATCGCCGACGACCCGCGACCGCCCTGCTACTACGTCGGCTCGACCACGGTGGAGGACTGCCTGCCGGGCTTGCTCGCGGAGAACGAGCTGGTGGTCGCGCCCGACGCGCTGGCCAGCATCTGGCTGGGCAACCGCAGCCGCATCGCGCCGCATTACGACCTGCCCGACAACATCGCCTGCGTCGCGGCCGGCCATCGCCGCTTCACGCTGTTCCCGCCGGAGCAGCTGCCCAATCTCTACGTCGGTCCCATCGACTTCACGCCGGCCGGGCAGCCGGTCAGCCTGGTGGATCTCAAGCATCCGGATCTGGAGCGTTTCCCCCGCTTCGCGCAGGCGCTGGCGCACGCGCAGGTCGCGGAGCTCGGTCCCGGTGACGCGCTCTACATCCCCAGCATGTGGTGGCATCAGGTGGAAGCGCTGGACGCGTTCAACGTGCTGATCAACTACTGGTGGCGGCAGTCGCCGGCCCACATGGATCCGCCGGTGCTGGCGCTGATGATGGCGCTGCTGTCGATGCGCGAGCTGCCCGAGCCGCAGCGCCAGGCCTGGCGCGGGATCTTCGACCATTACGTGTTCCAGGCCGACGCGACGACGGCGGCCCACATCCCCGAGCGCGCGCGCCATGCGCTGGATCCGTTGAGCGCGGACGGCGCGCGGCATCTGCGCGGTCATCTGATGCAGCGGCTCGCGCAGCGGTGAAGCGTAGGAGCAGGAGACACCCCCGATGAGCACGACGCCCGCCGCCCACGATGCCGGCCCCGACTCCCTCCGCCCGGTGCGGCGCGTCGTCATCGCCGGCGGCGGCACGGCCGGCTGGATGATGGCGGCTTGTCTGTCGCGCCACTTCGGCCGGAAGCTGGACATCCGGCTGATCGAGTCCGACGAGATCGGCACCGTGGGCGTGGGCGAGGCGACGATTCCCACGATGCTCACCTTCCATCAGCTGCTGGGCATCGACGAGCGCGAGTTCATGGCGGCGACTCAGGCCACGATCAAGCTCGGTATCCAGTTCGAAGGTTGGCGGGCGGATGGCCGGTCCTACATGCATGCGTTCGGGACGACGGGCGTCGATCACTGGACCGCCGGCTTCCAGCACTTCTGGCTCAAGGGGCGGGAGCGCGGGATCGCTTCGAATTACGGCGACTACTGCCTGGAATACCGCGCCGCGCGCGAGGGCCGCTTCGCGCATCTGCCGGACGAGGGCCTGAGCTACGCCTTCCATCTGGACGCCACGCTCTACGGCGGCTTCCTTCGCCGCTTCAGCGAGGGCCACGGCGTGCAGCGCATCGAGGGCAAGATCGCCGAGGTGCTGATGCACGAGGGCGCGGACGGCGCGGCGCCGCAGGATCGCGACATCCGCGCGCTGCGGCTGACCGACGGTGCGGCGATCGACGGCGATCTCTTCATCGACTGCACGGGCATGCGATCGCTGCTGCTCGGGCAGGCGCTGGGCGTGGGCTATCAGGACTGGTCGCACTGGCTGCCCTGCGACAGCGCGATCGCGGTACAGACCGCGTCGGTGCGGGACGCCGTGCCCTACACGCGATCGATCGCGCATCCCTGGGGCTGGCAGTGGCAGATCCCGCTGCAGCACCGTGTCGGCAACGGCGTGGTCTTCAGCAGCCGACACGTCGACGACGACAGCGCCTGCGCGGCGCTGCTCGGCAACATCGAGGGCGAGTTGCTGACCGCGCCGCGGACCATCCGCTTCAAGCCCGGTCAGCGGGACGTGGTCTGGAAGCGCAACTGCGTCGGCGTCGGATTGGCGAGCGGCTTCCTGGAGCCGCTGGAGTCGACCAGCATCCACCTCATCCAGCGCAGCGCGATCCGGCTGATGCAGCTCTTCCCCAAGGACGGGATCCGCGCGTCCGAGGTCGCCGAGTTCAACGCGCAGATGGCCGATGAACTCGAGCACATCCGCGATTTCATCGTGCTGCACTACCACGTGACCGATCGCTCGGACGCGCCGATGTGGCGTGAGCTTCGGGAGATGTCCATCCCGCCCACGCTGCGTCATCGCATCGCGTTGTTCCGCGAATCGGGACGGGTCTTCCGGGGGCACAACGAGCTCTTCTCGGAGAACTCGTGGGTGCAGGTGATGCTGGGGCAAGGCCTGACCCCGGAACAGCATCATCCGACCGCTGACCTGATGGGCGACGCCGAGCTGGCGGACTTTCTCGGCGGGATCCGGAACCGCATCGAGCGGACGGTGAAGCAGCTGCCGGCGCATCAGCACTACGTCATGACATATGACACGGCGACGACGGCGCCTCGAGCGGCGGCGGCTTGATCGCGGGAGGCGGGTGGACGTGGAGTGAGCAGACCTCCTCCCCCCTCGTTCCGGGGGGACCCGGTCAGACGTCACGAATGGGCCCGGTATCGCGTGGGATTCGCCCAACGTCGTCACGCGGGCTTGTCCTCATATCGCCCAGAATCCGCAACTTCGGAAATGTGCCGGAAACGTTCCGGACAAAACAACGACGCCGACCACGAGGGACTCCCATGTCATATCGCCCACACGCTTTCCGGGCCAGCGCGCTCGCCTCCGCCATCCTGCTGCCCGCCCTGCTCGCGGCCTGCGGCGGCGGTGACGGCGCCAACAACAACGTCCAGACCGTGCCGGTGATCCCGCCCCCGGTGGCGACCACCTCGCTGGTCGTCAAGGGCACGGCCGCCACCGGCGCCGCCATGGCCGGCGCCTCCGTCAAGGTCAGCTGCGCCAAGGGCGCCAGCGTCACCTCGACCGCCTCGACCGCCGGCGCCTTCAGCGCCACCATCACCGACGGCGCCCTGCCCTGCGTGCTGACCGCCACCAGCGCCGACGGCAAGACCGAGCTCCACTCCATCGCCGCCGGCACCAGCAGCGGCAATGCCAACACCACTGCCAACATCACTCCGCTGTCGGAGCTGCTGATCGCGCACCTGGCCGGCAGGGATCCCAAGGACTTCGTCACCGGCTTCAGCGCCGGCACCGCGATCAACGCGGCCGACGTCATCTCGGCGCAGGCCGCCCTGCTGGCCACGCTGCGCGCCGCCGGCCTGGACACCACCGCCGTGGCCGACATCATTGCCGGCACGCTGACCGCCGGCAGCGGCGCCGGCTACGACGGCGTGCTGGACAAGCTGGGCGCGATGCTCACCGCCGCCAGCGTCTCCCTGCCGGACCTGACCGCGGCCGTTTCCGGCTCCGCCAAGATCGGCATCGACACCAACCGCGCCGCCGTCGGCACGGTGCTGGCCCGCGCGGCCACCGACTGCCCCTCGCTCAAGGCCGGCCCGCTGCGCCTGATCGACCTGACCGGCGGCACCTCGCAGCTCATGACCGTGGACCCGGCCAAGCTGACCGTCTCCAACAGCGCGATCACCTACACCCTGTCCAAGGTCGCCGCCTGCGACTACGCCGTCACCAACCTGAGCAACACCCGCGTGCTGGTGTCCAAGTCCGGCGTGGCCATGTTCGTGCTGGGCACCGGCAAGACCGGCTTCGTCGGCGTCGCCTTCCCGGAGCAGAAGCTGGACGTCGCCGCGCTGGCCGGCACCTACAACACCTTCACCTATTCGAATGTGGCGGCGGGCGGCTTCGGCGACACCGTCTTCGGCGTCGACGGCAAGAACGGCCTGGCCCACAACTGCACGACGATCAGCGATTGCGCGACGGACGCCACGCCCAAGGGGGGCCTGGTGGCCAACACCTCCGGCGGCTTCGACTACGCCAACGATCCGCGCGGCGCGCAGGCCCGCGTCTTCGCCTACCGCAACGCGGCGGGCAAGCCGATGATGGTCGCGCTGAACAGCGACAAGAGCGTCACCATCCTGACCAAGCAGGAAGCGCTGGTGCTGCCCACGCTGAACCGCATCGCCGACTACTGGCAGTTCAACGTCAACTCGCAGGGCGTCTTCGCGATCTCGACGGACAGCAACACGGTGACCAGCGCCGACGCGACGACCAACAAGGTGACCCGCATCTTCGGCTCGGACAACCACATCGACACCATCACCTTCAACTCGCCCTTCGCCGGCATGCGCTACCGCAACGGGGCGGACTGCATCGCCGCGCCGGGCAAGTTCATCAGCTGCAACTCGTCGGTGCAACTGCCCTTCGGCGGACTGCAGCTGTCGATCAGCGCCGAGCCCACCAAGGCGGTCTTCATGACCGTGGTGGTCGAGAAGCCCTGATCGGCGCGGAGGGAGCTAGAGCGCCAGCTCCCAGGTCTCTCCGACCAGATCCACCCGCCCGAAGCCCTGGAAGGGCTCGCTGGCGATGAGCTCATAACCCGCCTTGCGATAGATGTGCTTGGCGGCGTCGAGCTGGCTGTTGGTCCACAGCCGGACGCACCGGTAACCCGCCTCGCGGGCGAAGCGATGGCATTCGGCGACCAGCCGATCGCCCAAGCCCAGCCCGCGCGCCGCGGGATCCACCAGCAGCAGCCGCAGCTGCGCGACGCCGGGGATAGGCGCCTCGTTCTGCTCCTCGCGCGCCTGCACCAGGCAGACGCTGCCGACGTTCACGCCGTCCCGCTCCGCGATCCAGCAGGCTTCGCGGCGTGAATCGAAGCGATCGATGAAGTCCGCGGCGATGCGCGCGACCAGCGCCTCGAAGCGCAGGTCGAAGCCGTACTCCTTCGCATAGAGCGCGCCATGCCGCGCGATCACCCATCCCATGTCGCCCGGACCATGCGGCCGCAGCATCAGCGCGCGCTTCGCCGCTTCGCGATCGGGCGTGGCGTCCAGCAGCTCATGCACCCGCCGCAGCGCCTGCATCAGCTCGCCGCGATGGCCCTCGCTCAAGGGCCCCAGCAACTCGGCGACCTGCTCCTGTGAACGCTTCTCCAACGGCTTGAGGGCCTTGCGCCCCGACGGGCTGAGCGTCAGCAGCGACTGCCGCGCATCGAGCTCGCTGCGCGTCGCCCGCACCAGACCGCGCGACTTCAGATCGCGCAGCAGCCGGCTCAGATAGCCGCCGTCCAGATCGAGCAGCCGGCCCAGCTCGGTCGCGGTGAGGCCTTCGCCCGCCTCCAGGTGCGCCAGCTCCCAGAGGATGCGGCACTCGGTGAGGCTGAACTCGGAATCCAGCAAGCCCTCGTTCAGCACGCCGATGCGGCGCGTGTAAAAGCGATTGAAGCGCCGGACGGCTTCGATGCGGTCGATGTCTTGCATGGCCGGATGCTCGGCCATTTA